>NZ_QPLQ01000004.1:0-448620 GCF_003665985.1 Haloarcula sp. Atlit-47R
CACCAGTCCCGTCGTCAGCCGGGCCGGGCGGCCTTTGAACCACTTGATCGGGTAGGCTGTCTTTGTCAGCACCGACGTGTACTCGCCGATCACGTAGAACACCATCCCGATGATGGCCCAGCCGGTCGCCGTTGCCGTCGTCACTTCTGGCATCGGCTCACCTCCACGCTGTCCGCCGTTCTTGCTCGATACGTCCGCTTGATGTGTTCGTTCTGAGTCATGAGTTTAGCCGTCCGTTCGTTTGTCAATCTGTTCGCGAGCTTTCAGCAGCAGTTTCAGCAACAACAGCGCCGCCAGCCCAGCGACGAACTTCGATGCCGTCGCCTGCGTGATCGGCAGGACCGGCGCGGAGCTTACCAACAACGTCGCTCCGTAGAACAACTGCCCGAGGTTCGCCCAGCCCCACTGCAGCAGCACCGCAATCACGTCGAGCTGGAACGCACCGAACAGTGTCGTCGCTGTTGCCGTTGCCGCACTTGCTGGGTGGGTGAGGAACTCTTTGAGCGACATCAGTTGATAAAGGCACCTCCGCCGGGGATGAAGTCCAGCGCACTCTCGATGGCTGTCCGCAGGTACGTCGAGTACGCGACCACGACAATCGCGAACACAATCGCCGCGCCCAGCAGCCCCGCCGGTCCCGTCCAGTCGAAAAAGTCAATCAGCAACTGGACACCAGAACCGATGACACTGAGCACTGGCTCACCGATTGCGGACCCAGCGTCAATGAGCGTCGTCGCGATGACGGCCGGGACATCCACGAGCCCGAGGTCACCAACTGTTGACGACCGAGAATGGCCGAAAAACACGTAGTTGATTGCCCAGAGGACTTTCTCAACGACGCCCTCGACGCCATTCAGCAGCGGCGTCAAGATCAGCCCCAGAATAAACCCGGTCGGAGAGGACGCGAAATCACTTAGGAGGGTAGCCCTCTCAGTGCCGAAAAAGTCCGTGACGGGGCCAGTGTCGTCAGCCATACTACTCGCCCCCAGCGAGCCGTTGGGCTCCCTCTCGAAGGCCGCGCACGACGACGAACAGCGTCACCAGAGTGAACCCCACCGCAACGAGGTAGCCCCAGAGTCCGAACTGTTCGACGCTACTGGCCCAAAGGTCCTGTTGGTACCACTGCAGAATCGGGACGAACAGCTCACCAAGCACGCCCGATCCCGTCGGTGTCTCGCCGGTCGACACTTCCCCGACGAACGACGTTGCGCCCTCGATGAGCCGCTCGGGGATACCGATTAGCTCGTCGATGTACCTCCGAAGGCCGATGTACACCGTCGCGACTGTCGACAGAAGTATCGACGCGCCGACGCGAGTCCAGTTGACCGGGTTCGCCGTGTCGACAATCTGGTATCCCGAAGACGACTCCGAGCTATTGATAAAGCTCGTCAGCCCCGAGTCATCAGCCATCGGCAGTGACCTCCGAGTTGTGGGGCTGGCGAGCCGTCATTTGTTGACCGTCTCCTCCTCGGTTAGGCGGGCTGCCAGCCACTCTGGCACCGACATCGGCGGCATGGGCGGACCAGACCGCTCTAATCGGATAAACGAGGCAATCAACCAAGCGCTGCTGGCAGCAGCGACGGTGCCTGCCGACAGCACAGGATTCGTCGCGAATGGACGAACGAAGAGGGTTGCAATGGCGGCACTGAAATCGGCAGTCGGGACCACCACAACGAACCCAAACAGCAATACAACCACTCCCAGCAAGTCAAGCTGGCGAGCCGTCATTCGTCTATCGTGTCCTCCTCTTCGACGCCGAAGATATCCGTTGGCACGTCGATAGGCAGGCCCGGCAGCACATCGCCAGTCTCGTCCTCACGGAGATAGCGCACGACTGCGTACAGCCCGATCATCACCAGCCCGACAGTCACTGGGAACGCGAACAGTCCGGCCAACGTCTCGCCCAGAATCGAACGCAGGACGGTTTCCGAGACATCCGCACCAGCAATCAGCAGATTCCCGGGAGCCTCGAAGAGCCCCGTTAGGAGCGACCCAATCGCATCGCCCGCGTTGTTGAACGGCTGGGCAAAGAAGTTCGCCACCGCGTTCACCACGTCGATGACTGCGACGACTGGCGACACAATCAGGCCGATAATCGACGCAGACAGCACCTTACCCGCGTCACCACCCTCCTGCAGGAAGTTTGTCACACCACTCAGTGACTCCTGCCCGCTGCCATCGCCGAGGTCCAGACTCGGGTCCGATGACATCCCGTCTCACCCCGCTATCCGGCGCTTGATCGGGTCGAACAGCCCCAGCACGAACGCCGCCGCCCCCAGCAGCGCCGCGATGAGGATGTTCATCGGCGTCAGTAGGCCATCGCCGCCACCGCCGAAGATGGCCCCGCCCGATTCCTGCTGGACGATCTCGCCGATCTCGATGGACTCCGCAGATTCGGAGTCGCTGTCCGTGCCGTCCTCCTCGACGACAATCCGGTAGCTGTCGTACTCCGACGAGTCAACGGCGAATGTCTTCTCCGTGGTCTCGCCGTCGGCTGCCGACACCTGCCCAGAGTCAACCTGCGTAGTGATGCCGTCAGACACGCCATAGACCGTGTAATCGACGCTCTGTCCGCTGGTGTTCGTCACTTCGAGGTAGACCTGCTGGGTCTGGTTGTCGACGGCGACGGTCTTGTCTGCCAGCGTGTCCGAGGTCGAAGTTTCGGTCGGTGTGGCGGTCTCAGTCGTCGCTGCGGCCGCGCCGCCAACGCCAGCGACGGCCATGCTGGCACAGATAAGGCCAGCCAGCAGCAGCGCAAGTGGTCGTGAACTGTTCGTGTCAGTCGAGAATGGTCCTATCATAGGTCTGAATCCCCGGTTTCGGGCTGGGGAACGCCCTGGTTGTCTGTCTGTTCGGTGCCGCCGTCGGTGGCCGCCAGCCGGGCAGCTGCAGTCGAGTCGTCAACCCTCGACGGGCTCTGCAGCCGCCGTCGGTCAGCATCGGCATCAGCGCAATCGCCAGAACAGTAGTAGAAAGCCGCTTGCCGTCGGAGCATCACCACTGACAGCGGCCCGAGTCGGCCCCGCCGCGGGCCCGAACTGCAGTGGACGACGGTATGCTCGTCAAAGCTGTCCCGGCCGGAGTGGTTGACAATCCGGTCGCCACAGTGGTCGCACGAGCCATCTACCTCCGGCGTGGCAACCTCATAGGCCACATAGCCGCCCAGCAGGGCAGCACCGACGCCGACGACCAGTCCGTCGACGATGCCGCCACCGACGGTCGCTGCGGTCATCAGCGTCCAGCCGGCGTAGGCCAGCCCAGTGGCGGAGAGACCGACACCGAGCCAGCCCACCACCGAGAGGTCCGACCGGCGGGCGTTGTCGACTTCGATGACGCTCACACGCCACCTCCGACCAGTTCGGCGGTGGGGAGATCACGGCTCGCGCCGGCGGCTTCGTGCCGGGTTCGCTCGCGGCGGCGCTCGTCGATGTTGTGCCAGTCGATTCGATACGGTCGATGCGCGGTCTCGCCCGCGCTATCCGGCGGATTCCGGCCGCCGGCCGTGTTGTCGTCCATGGGTAGGGGTACTCCCCCGCGGCTGTGCCGCGGGTTGGCCGGCGATGTGGCTATCAGGTCATATACCCGCCGTTGAGCTACAGAATATGGTGACAAACGTTACACGGAACTCACATAGAAGCAACACATAATAGCCAAGAACATGCCACTCTGCTTATGCAGAAATTACAGCATCGAAGCGGGTCCGGACTGGTGACGATTCCGAAGCAGTTCCTCGAACGCGACGGCCTGGTCGACGAAGGTGGGGAGCCAAGTGACGCGCATCTGACCGTGGACCGACTGGGTGAGCGTGCCTACGTCGTTCGGGTGTGTGACGGTGACGTTCCCGAGTTGTCCGAGTGTGAGGCTGTCCGCCGGCTGGCCGCCGAGCGAATCGTCGACGAGGATGTGTACGGGCAGCAGCAGGGCGAGTAGCGCTACAGACCTATTTCTGCGAACGCGTCGTCGATCACGTCCTCGCTGGGGGCGTTCAGGTACGGCTCGATAGCGGCGAAGCTGTCCCAGCCGCCGACGGCCATCACCACGCGCGGGTTCACCTGCTCGTCGACCAGGAGACGCTGAGCGAAGCGGCGGCGGAGATCGTGCGTGCTGACCTTCTCGAAGTCGTCGTCGCCGGTCGTCTCGGCAGCTCGGGCAGCGGTGCGGCGGACGACCGCGCGGACGCTGGGTTGTTTCAAATCGATAAAAGGGTCTTTCGGCGCGATGTTGTGCTCGTTCTGGTAGCGCTGGAGGTCGCGCTCGACGTTGTCGGAGAGATAGGCGTCCCGTGGCTTCCCGCCGTTGCCCGATGTGTCCTTCCCGGCGCGAACGCGGAGGCGGTACTGTCCGCTGTCGGTCGCCTTCACGTCGACGGGGCGGACTTGCGGAATCTCGAAGGCGCGCAGGCCGACGAACGCGCCCAGTTGGATGATGAGGTCGTCGCGCTGGCTGTTCGTGGCTCGGCGGAGGTCCTCGATCTCGCTGTCGGTGAGCCAGACCTTGTGTTCGTTCCCGTCGGTGGCTTCGATTCGCATTACGATTACTTTAGTTTCCGTTAGGATAGTGGTTGCGGACGGCGTGATCGGCGCGGGGACACACCGGGTTTCGAGTGAAAATCGCGGTGTCTGTTACGACTTGTATAAGAAGCCGTTACTGTCGACAATCGGCCTGATCTCGTGATCAAAAATGTATTCCAAGTGTCTACGCCAACTGCGACCCGACAAATGAGGATACCGCACCTACAATTGTCGTCGGAACCCCTGCCGCGAGCACGGGCTGGAGAATATTACTGGCGCTTCCTGTAGACGAACCGCCGCCACCACCCGATCCGAAGTCTGCCGCCATCACCATGATATAAACGCCCAGAACGACCATCACGTAGAATCCAAGGAGCGTTCCAGCACTGGTTCCAATTGTACTGGAAATTTGGTCTTGTCCGACAATTCCGTTCAGAAGACCGGCAGATGATGCGACGACTGGCCCAAGCAGGAACATTGTGAAACCACTCTGTAACATAATTATGCCCACGAACACCTGTCCAAAGCCACTCCCGTCACCACTACCGATGAACTGTTGCTGGGCAGCACCGACGCTGAGATAGCCTGAGAGGCCCAGACCAACGCCAACGGTAGCGAAAACGAGTATTGCGACACCTGCCTGTTTACCAACTTCCCTTGTATCAACCATTTTTTCTCACTCTGGCGTACCGTCTTAGCTACATCTAATTAGCTTTTTGCGTATTAGATGCTATATGATTACTTTCACTTTCACTTTCACTCCGGACATGGCTCGCCCTTTTACTGGTCTCCGTTGACCATCCGGAGTGCAATGATTACCGACGCCAGAGCGCTTCGGCACGAGTTCGTACCGCGCGACCTCTACCATCGTGAGGGCCAGATCGACCATCTCTCGTCACAACTCACGCCGTCGAAGCTAGATCGCGGCGACCATGCCTTCATATTCGGGCCGAGCGGAGCCGGCAAGACGACCGTCGCGAAGTACACGCTCGGCCAGCTCGAAGCCGAACACCTCGGCGTCCGCTGGGCCTACGTCAACGGCATGAGCGACAACACCGACGCCGCAGTGATGCACAAGGCCGTCCGCGACATGGGGCTCGGAGCTGATCTACGGCGCGAGGGGACCCCGACCTCGGTGGCCGTCGACCGCCTCCGCGAGTGTGACGATCAGGTTATCATCATCCTCGACGAGGTCTCCGTGATGGACGAGCGGCCGCTGTATGTGCTCCACGAGATCCCCGGTGTTTCGTTTATTTGTATCACGACCGACGAGGACGAGTGGCTAGCCGACTTGGACGAGCGAGTGTACTCCCGGCTAAGCGCTGCCCCAGTCATCCGCTTGGAGAAGTACAGCCACGCGGAACTGATCGATATTCTCGATGCCCGTGTGACTCATGGCCTGGTGCCGTCTCGTGTCGACGACACCGCGGTCGAGTTCATCGCGGACATCGCGGCGGGGAACGCTCGCGAGGCTATTGCCCTGTTGCGCCGGGCCGCTGCCCACGTTGAGGACAACGAGATGCGCGAGTTGACACCGGCGGTGGTCGACGAGATCGCCGACGACGCACAGCGTGAGGTCAAACAGCGGAAAATCCGTGCCCTCGGGACGCACCAGCGCCTACTGTTCCGAATCATTCGGCAGGCTGGTGAAGTCGACGCCGGGACATTGCATGCTCGCTACGAGGACCAGATAGATTCGCCGAAGGCCCGACCGACGCGACGGCGCTACCTCCGGTCCCTGAAACAGTACGACCTCATCGACGACGAAGGGAACGGCCGCGGGAAGTCGTACCGCTCACTGGTCTGATTTCCGTTCATTTTAGAATCGCCAGACGGCGGCCTTTCCGTTCACTTCCGTTCATCTTCCGTTCATCGGCTATTTTTGAGATTCTCGTGGGTGTGAGACGTTTTTCTCTCGTCTGAATTTTGGTGAAAACTGTTTCCGGTCACCCGCGCCCCAGTCCTTTTACGTACCATCTCGTCGCCGCAAATATGCCGCGTACTCAGACGCCAGATCGAATCAAGCGCGAGAAGGTCGAGGGAGTCGAGACGAAGGCGTTCATCTACCACAGCGATCCCGATTACAGTAGCCGCATCGAGGTCGAACGCGAGGAACGCTGGGAATTCGGTATTGACGGCGAAGCTGTTGCGACGCTTCTCTCGACCAGTGTGGTGGCAGACGACCTGCTCGCCGAGCCCGAGCTGCCCGAGTGGCTGATCGAGTCGCTGCTGGGGCTGGGTATCGAGGAGATCGAGGCATGAGCGCTGTTGAAAAATGCGGGGATGGTGTCGCAGTCAGACGCGCTGGAGGTCCGTCACGACTTCGCGCCCCGTCTCGCGCCACTGACACCCGTTCCAGACTGCGGTTGTGCGGAGGTAGTCGCCGTCCGAACGGGGCTCGAACACGACGCGGCGCTTCGGGCCGCGCGCCGGCTCGTAGACGAACCCACTGGTGTCGCCGTCGGTCATGCCAGCGCGCGTTTCAGGTCGTCGACGATGCTGCCGCCGATACGCGGGCCAACGTCCCAGCCGCGTTCGTCCCGGACGTGCTCGCAGTACTGCGCGGGCGTGTCGAAGGGCGTCTCGGCCAGCGGGACGGTCGTGGCGTCGCCGTCCTCCGTGACGACGGCGAAGGTGCGTTCGTAGCCGTCCCAGTACACCGCGACCTCGTCGGCCGTCCCGACGAACAGTGGTTGTTGGGTGAGCAGTTCGCGTGCGGTACGTTCTTGAGTGTGGAGTTCGGATTCGGTCATGGGTCGAATCGGAACCCACGCGCCTGCCGTGGTGATGACACGGTGGGCGATCTTCCTTTCGCGCGGAAAATCGACCAGCGGCGCGTGTGTTCCTACTCGATACTCACGGCTTCCGGGGACTTAGTGGTTTCGTCTATCTACGAAAAAGGAGTGTTAGTTATCGCTTATTTCGTCTTTAACTCGCTTCACCCCTTGCTCCGTGACGAAGTAGTATGCTCGCCGAGAGGAACTATCGCCTTCAATTTCCTCTATTTCACCGTTCCGGAGGGATTCGGTATCAACTTTGAACAGGTCCCCCTCTTCGACAAGATCGCCCAGGATATTCTGCATCGTTCTATACGAGAAGGTGACTCGGTGCTGCCGGTTCAAACCAGCCCAGATAGCGAGCGGGGGCAGCGGAATGTCGTGCCGGGCGACGAACTCCAAAACAAGTTCCCGACGGGCCTCTGGAGGCATGTCTCCACCGTCGGTAAGTTGGTGCTTATTCCCACCGAATGTTTCGAAATGCGTGCTATCAGTGCAATTTACGTCTGGCACTACCATATCTGCACTAATCTATGCAAAACACTAAGTGCTTGCGCATTTGACCGTGTGAGTAAGACCGACGCGGCGCTCACGGTGGTGGTCTGTTCCTCGGAAAACGGGGAGCGGCCCCCTGCTCACAACAGAGAGGCCGCGTCGGTCGGGAATCCAACCGTGATGAAGGCAACACACGGGGGCGACAAAAGCCTCCCGCACGATTCAGACCGTTACGAACAGGCTACTAAGTGGAAAGCAACCGTTACCTGTCCGTTCTGTGGCACGCCCGTCGACGGGCTCGCCGCGGACGACCGGACGACCATCGACCCCTGCGGCCACAGCGCGGCCGCACTGACGACTGAGCGCGTTCTAAAAAAGCATGAGTGAGAACTATTCCATAGCCGAGGAGCTGACTGAAGAACAGCGAGAGCGGTTGAACGAAGCGGCTGTCGAGGCTGCCGAGGGGATGCAGCAGTACATCCTCGACGCGATCCGCAACGGCGACGATTTGCCGCCGGTCGATATCTCCGGCAGTAGTCCGGCGGCTTTCGAACGAATGGCGGCCACGCTGCGAGCACCGGCGGACAACCGTCTCAAGCAGGCGCGTGATCGACTATCTGAGACTCGCCATGTGGGATCGGCGGAGGTTCGAACAGATGCTGACGGCCGTGTGAAGGACGTGCTGGCGGTCGTGACGACGCCGGAAGGCGACTCGTATCCACTTCGAGATGTGATGCAGACGTTCGGTCTGTACATCTCGCATACACTACCGTCCGAAAACGGGCTCGGGTACGTTCTACGGCCGCATCCGGGGGTCGGTTCGGATGGGTGAGTTACTGTATTTCCTCTACAACGAGGGAATCGAGATCGAGCTTGTCGAGTTCGGCATGGGCGTCGGCGACGACCTGCTCTTGCCGACTCTCGGAGACTTGTTCTCGGCGCTTGAACGTGTCGTGGAGGGCGTCAACGTCCCCGAAGCAGTCGCTACACAGCGGGACGAGCCAGCGGGTTTTCGCCCAGCCGAGGTCTCGTTCTTCCCGGAGATAGTTCGTCCACTCACGGCAGGGTCGGAGGTCCCACTCGGGATCAGGCTCCCCGCACAGCGCGCAGTTTTCGGACATCTGATGGTTGATTCGCCGAGTCCGTTGCTTGTAAATCTAGGTATCAAGCAACCGAATGAAACGTTCTGGAGCAAGCATGAGTGAAACTACCGACAGCGACGACCGTACCGACTCGACGACCGTCCGAGCCGTCTTCCTGACCTACGAAGACGACGCGGACCTCGAATACGACGACGAGGGCCACATTACGAACCACGACGAGGTGGTCGACGCCGGACAGGCCTACCGCGAGATCCGGTGGCTCGACCGCGACACGGTTGAGGACTTCGAGATGACCGTCGTCGACGAGGACCATCCGCTGTGGTGTGACGCCGTCGCGAACCTCGAACGAGGCGATAGTCTCCGGGTCGACGGACTCCGGGAGGGTGACGATGCCTAACGCCGCCGAGAAAGATATCCAGAACATCGGCGTCGCCGACGGCGAGTCTTGGGCTGAGACCGCCGAACGACTCCGCGGTCGTGACGACGACTGCTGGCACTACTGCGTCTGTGGCGCGCGGTACCGCTCGCGCGGCCCGGCGCTCAAGTGCTGTAGTGACCGGTTCGCGGAGCGGATCACCGATGGTGGCACGCAGACGGCCACGGAGACTGAGCATTACGCTGACGGGTCGTTCGTTACCTGCCCCGATTGCGGTGGCGACCTGAACTACCAGAATCAAGAGGTCGTTCTCTGTACAGATTGCGACGCCGAGTTCAGCCACTTCTACGCCGACAACGGGACGAACGAACTGTGCCGAGCGCCCGACATGGAGCGGGTCACGACGGTTTACGACCCGGCTGACGACCAGCGCGACGACGAGGAGCTCGTCACCGACGGTGGGCAAGACCAGACGCCGCTGGACCGCCTCTTCATCGAGGACGCCGCCGACCGGCCCGACGAGATTGTCGTCGAGAACCTGACGACGCTGGATGCCGACGAGTTCGTCGCCCGGCTGGAGTCGCTGGCCGAAGCCGCTGAGACGGTTTCGGAACTGACCGCTGACCTCGAACGGCTCCGACAGACCGGCCTGTCCGACGACGACGCGCGAGACCTCATCTACGGGCGAAACGCTGGCGTGGCGAAGCGAGACATCGAGGCGCTGTTCGACGCTGTCGACCAGCTGAAGGACGGCCGGACAAAGCGCGACCCTTCCCAGCGCCTTCTGGCGGAGGTGTCCGGACTCTCGCTTTCGGACACGTCGGAACTGATGGACGAACTTGACCGCCTGCGGCATCGCTACGGAGGAATCAACGATGACGCGTAACGTCACTCGCTACCGAGCCGGTGGAGATTACCCATCCGTGTCCTACGGGCCGGCGAACGACGAGGAGTGGGTGCTGGCGGTCACGACCGAAGAATCGGGGCGCGTCGTACTCGAATTCAACGAAGAGATGATGTACAAGTTGTGGACCGAGGTGCAGAACGTTCCGTGGCCCAACGCTCACCACCATACTGAGGAACGGGGTCGGTTGGTCCGGCAGCTCGTCCACGCGGCGAACGGTGCCGATGAGGCGATGCTTCGGGACGCACTCGACGCGCTGGAGGTGCGCCGCTGATGCCGACCTGCCGGGGTTGCGGGTCGACGGTCACGGACCAGTACGCCCGCGTGTTCACACCCGACGGCGTCGATCAGCCCCGAGTCTGCCCGTTCTGTGAGGAGCGGATTCGAGACGGCGCGGAGGTGCGCGAGGCGCGGTCGACGCGTCACAACAACGGTACGGAGCCGACGCGGTACGACCCTGAGAAGGCGGAAGGCGGCGGAGAGTAGCGACTCGGCGGTTTCAGCGATTCAGGCCCACAGGTGGAAGCTCGGTTCGAGTCCGAGCGGGTCTCTCGACAGCGAGCGCGTGTCAGCTTGGTACCCTGGCCGCGCTCGCTGTCACCTCAGAGACCCATGCAGGAACTCATAGAGCATACAGTTGGTTGTTTCGACCGTCGAGTACCGGGAGGTGTCGCGCGGTGAGTCAGCCACCGGTCGAGGATCCCGGCGAGTTGTCGGTTCGGGAGATCTACGAGATGTTCCTCGACGCGCGGCAGCTGGACTACACTGCCGAGACGCTTCGCGACTACGAGACGAGACTTCGTCAGTTCGTCGAGTGGGCGGAAGACCGCGACGATATCGAGTGTATCGGCGACGTGACGGGCTGGCACTTGGAGCAGTTCAAGCTGTTCAGGCAGGGCCAGGACCTCGCTCCGACGACGATCAAGGGCCAGATGACGGCGTTGAAGGTCTGGCTGGAGTACGCGGCCGGCATCGAGGCCGTCGACGAGATGTTGCCGTACAAGGTCAACATCCCGGTTCTCAGCCAGACCGACGAGACCGACGACACGCTGTTAGAGGCCGAGGACGCGCAGGCCCTCATTCAGCATTATCGGGAGTCTCGCGTCGAGTACGCCAGCGTGAACCATGTCGCGCTCGAACTCGCGTGGTTCACTGGGGCGCGGCTTGGGGCGCTTCGGTCGCTCGATGTGTCGGACTATCAGCCCGACGACCAGCTCGTCTGGTTCCGCCACCATCCGGACACGACGCCGCTGAAAAAGAAGGTCGACGGCGAGCGCCCTGTTGGGCTGCCGGCCGAGACCTGCGAGGTGTTGGACGTGTGGATTGAGCAGGTTCGTCAGGAGCGGCGTGACGAGGATGGGCGTCGGCCGTTGCTGGTCGGACGACAGGGCCGACCTGCGACCTCGACGGTTCAGAATTGGATTTATCAGGCGACGCTGCCGTGCGTCGCGGGTCCGTGTCCGCATGGGAAGTCCCGGCGGACCTGTGAGTGGACTGAGCGCAACACCGCGAGCCAGTGCCCGTCGTCGCGATCTCCCCATCAAGTGCGGACGGGCTCGATCACGTGGCAGTTGAACTCGGGCCTGTCCTACGAGGCCGTTGGCGAGCGCGTGAACAGCGACCCGGATACGCTTCGGCGATATTACGACAAGGCCAGCGATGTGGAGAAACTGGAAGAGCGGCGTCGCACCTTCGTCGATAAACTGGATTTCTCAGATTCCGATGATAGTTAGACCAACCTACAGCAGTACGACCAGCCGAATCGAAGATAAATACACCAGTACCTCGAAAGGTGCTAACCCTCCGACCCCATTCCTTATAAAAACAAAGCAGTGGATTCCGCTGTTTTCGCTTCACTATTCCAGAGCGGGCAGTAGTTCCGGCATTACTAGCGGGTGAGCCGCGAGTCTCGACCACCGCTTACCACGGGGCTGTCCGTGAGGTCTGTGTTCGGGTCATCAGGGACAGCGACCAGCGATGCCCTACCCGACGACAGCCGGGGTATCAAACATGACACCGGGAATCACGCCGAAGATTGCGCCGAGACATGGTTCGGCAGGTGATCGATTGGGTCTCTATGTGTGTGAGGGGAGGGCGTTCATGAGTCGGTCTGCCCTCTGAGTTGGAGTTTCAGGGGTCTTCGCCGGATTTGATGACGTATTCCGAAACGACGAAACTGGTGCCGTCCGTTCCGTACCAGATGATCTGAACCGGATCATCTATCTCGGGCTCGTGAGTTTCACTGTCGTCATCGACATCTGCTCCATCCCGTTCAACGTCGATATCGCCACCGCCGCGTTCTCCCGTAATAACGAATGTGTCACCGGCCCTAACGGACAATCTTCCGTCAGACTGGTTCGCCCAGTCCCCTCTGGCAATGAGGAAGTCGTTCTGTCCCGTTTCGTCTTCGTCTCGGATGACGACTTCAAGGCGTTCGGTGTTCGATTGGTCGAACACGTCCCCAGCCTCATGCCTGATCGTCAGCGTTCGCGTCGATTTCTCCCAGTCGAAGTCGAAACTCGCCTGTGGTGCGGGGGCATCCAGATCCTCAGCGATTCCCAACGTGAAGATGCTGAGGACACTCCCCAGAATAACGACGACACCGACGAGGAGAATCGTCGCAATGACGGAAGAAACACCACGGGGTTCCATACATCAGTTACGGTAATCCATATAAAAAGTGTGCCGGAGCTTTGAAAATCATGGATATTAGAGCCCACAGATGCCGATTGATCCGGTTCAGTTCGCGTCGTGTCGTTTCACTGCCCGAGTCCAATGAGTTTACTTGGTGGCGGCTATCTGCCCACGCATGAGCCAGTTATTACGCGATTTACTTGCCGGAAACGCCGACCACGCGGCGGAGTTCCGGGACCGGTTCGATCAGGTCCAGAACTCCCAGACGCCCGATGCTGTCACGGTCTGTTGCTCCGATTCGCGGGTGCTTCAGGACCATATGTGGGGCAACAGCGAGCCGGGATATCTCTTTACGTGTAGCAACATCGGAAACCGAGTCATCCAGCGGACCGAGTCCGGCGAGGCGGTGTCCGGCGACGTGCTGTATCCGATCGAACACACGATGACCGAAACGGCTGTCGTCGTCGGCCATACCGGCTGCGGAGCGGTGACGGCGACGTACGATGATCTGACCAACGGGCTGGACGAACCGGCGGGTATTGAGCACTGTCTCAACGTCCTCAAGCCGCACCTCGAACCGGCGCTGGAGCACCTCCCTACGGACATCGAGCGGGCGGCAGCCATCAACCGACTCGTTGAGTACAACGTCGACAGACAGGTCGAGTTTCTCCGAAACAGCGACGACGTGCACGACACCGTCGACGTGTTCGGGGTCGTCTACGACTTTCAGGACGTGTACGGCGGCCGACGGGGAGAAGTCCACGTTATCAATATCGACGGAAAAACCGATGTCGACGCGCTTCGGGCGGCCAATCCCGATATTGCCTCACAGATCAACCGCCTCTGGGAGTACTAGTCCTGCTACCGACTCTCTCGCTGTTCGACCTTGTTCAGTTCGATCAGGAGCCTGAAAATCGCTTTCACGAGGTTCTCGTCGACGTCGAACTGTTCTGCGTTGTCGCCGGCTCGGTCCATCACGGCCTGCTCCTGTTGCTCGTCAGTCGTCGGCAGCCCCTTCTCGTCTTTGACCTGTGCGATGGTGTCGGCCACGTAGGTTCGCTGTGCGATCTTCTCGACGATTTCGCGGTCGATCGTCCGGATTTCGTCGCGCAGTTCGTCTAGCGACATGTCCTCTGGGTTCGGATTCGTGCTCATACTGTGTGTGTCCCTTCTGTTTGTGTCGTCGTCAGCCAGGTCTGTCCGGGTCGGTTATCCCAGGCGTCCTGTACGGCTTCGAGTGCCGCCCGCTCGCCGACGGCGGTGAATGACGGCCCCGTCCCCGACAGTGAGACGCCTTCGACGTGCTGGAGCGCGTCGAGTACCGGGTCCGTCTCGAAATCCAGTGCAGCCGAGAACGCGAGACCGTTGACCGTCATCGCTCGTTGGTAGTCGCCGTCGAGCGCGAGGTCCTCGACGAGACGGGCCATCGGCGCGACCTGTCGGCATCGCTCGACATCCGCGTCAGCACTGAAGGACTGTTCCGGCGGCGTCCAGACGAGCACGTCCCAGTCGATTTCCTCGCGGGCCAGGAGCGCGTCGTCCTCGTTGTCGGTGACGGTGACGCCGCCAAGCATCGACGCCGACGCGTCGTCGAAGGCCCCGGTGACGGTGACGCCCACGTCGCGGGCAGCCATGACCCCGAGGCGGGCCATGTCCTCGCGGCTCATCCGCTCAGTCGCGTCGAGTGCGTCGAGCGTCGCCATGACAGTCGCGTTTGCGGCTGCACTGGAGCTTTTGAGCCCCGACGCCATCGGGACCTCGCTCTCTGTGCGGACAGTCCCGCCGGAGACCGCCGGGACGCCCACGTTCTGTGGGCCGCCGTGGGCGTCGATGACGTACTCGACACAGCGTTCGATAAGCCGCGTGTCGGCGTCCGGCGCACCGTCGACCTCGCCGGTGACGCCGTCGGTCTCGGTCGTGAGCGTGACGGTCGCTGTCGTGTACTCGTCGATAGCAAACGCCGCGCCGCGGCCGGTCGCGAGCGCGTTAAGCACCGTCCCCGCTGCGGGCGCTGCTGCCTTCCCTTCCATCGACCTGTACTCCCGCGCGGACCTATTTACTAACTGCGATACCCCTGCATCGGGCACGGTGGCCCCAGCACCCGAAGCGACCGTTCGCGGTAAGACGAGTAACACTATATCGACCAGTTCAAAGGAAACAGCAACGAGGAATGAGTATCGGGAACGCGCTCCGCGGCCTCACAGCAGGTATCGCGGTCCTTGGCTATGTTACCCTATTTGTGCTGTTGCAGGTCCGTGTGGTCCCAGTGTCGGCGCTGGCGGGGATTGCAGTACTCGCTACTGTTGCACTCGCCGTCGCAGGCGGACGACCCGCAGTTCGCCGCCTTCTGGTTCGCGGGTCGTCAGCTCAGGCGGACACGCCCGAATGGTGGCTCGCTCGTCTCGAACCCGCTGTCGAAGACGCCTGGAACGCGTATGCGGACCTAGTGCTGACAGCCGGACTGTTGGTCATCAGTGTCGGGTCCTTCGGCGGACTCATAACGTATCCGGGCGACGACCCGCCGTTTGGCCTCGCTATTGCCGGGTTCCTGTCGATGGTCTGTGGCCTCATCTCGCTCGGGTTTCTCATCGATTCGAGATACGAGTAAACGTGAGCGGTACGGGTTTGGCTCAGGCCGGGAACAGGAGGTACGGCAGAATAAACAGCAACAGGAACATGAACAGGAGAATGATGCCATAGCCGGCGAGCGTCCCGGCGGCTGTCAGCCACGCCGGATGGTCGAACTGCCCGGGGAGATGTGCCATACCGTGGAATTCAGTCGGGGACAGTATAGTGGTTTGGGAACGGGACGTAACCGAGGGACGGCACTGTCCGCCCTGTGCCTGCGAACGGTAGGCTTTCAACTGTCGGTTCAGTACACTGGCAAAAATGTATCTCGTCATCGTCGGTGCCGGCGATATCGGGTCGCCGTTGCTTGAAATTGCGACAGCAGGCGGCAACGAGGTCGTCGTCATCGAACGCAACGAGGAGCGAGCGGAACGCGCGTCGAGACAGTACGATTGTCTTGTGATTAACGATGATGCAACCGCAAAGGATACGCTAGAGGACGCCGGTGCTGACCGTGCTGACGCGCTCATCTCGACAACCGATCAGGACGCGACCAACATCATGGTCTGTCTGCTGGCACAGGAACTTTCGGTGCCGGACATCGTCTCAGTCGTCCACAACCCCGAGCATATGAACGTGTTCCGCCAGATCGGCGTCAACACGATGCAGAACCCACAGCGGCTGATCGCCGAATATCTCTATCGAGCGGTTAAGCGACCGTCTATCGTCGATTTCATGCGCATCGGCGATCAGGCGGAAGTGTTCGAAATAACGGTCCAGCCCGGGGCTCCGATTGCGGGCAAAACACTGCAGGAAGCCAACACAGCGGGTCTCATCGGCGGGCAGACGCTCATCGTGGCAATCGAGCGAAACGGCGACAGCGACCCGATAACACCCCGCGGTGATACGCGCATCGAAGCGGATGACCTCCTCACGGTCTACTCGGGGGACGGTGCGACGCCGGAGGTGACCGACATCTTCGGTCATTCCGAGGACCACAGCTGATATGTCGCGACGGAACGGCGGGCTGTTCCCGGCGGACCTGAAGACAATTGCCCGCGATATCGGCTCGCTTCTGCTGATGGAAGCTGGACTGATGACGATCACGGCCGCGATTGCGCTGGGCTTTCAGGAGGCCTACGCCGCTTTCGGGTTCGTCACTGCGGCCGGGATGACTGCCGCTGTCGGCGGCCTTGCGACTCGCGGGTTCGCCGATGCCCCAGCCCCACAGATGAAACATGGTATGGTTATTGCTGCCGGCGGGTGGCTGCTGGTCGCTGCGTTCGGGTCACTCCCGCTCCTGTTGACCGCGTGGTTCACGCCCCCTGCCGTCATGGACACGTTCGTTCCGGCCGAGATGGCCACGAGTACGTGGGAGCCGATCAGGGTCGGCGGAACGACAACGCTCTCCAGCCTGGCGTACTTCCGAAACCCACTCCACGCCTTCTTCGAGAGCATGAGCGGGTGGACAGGGAGCGGCCTGACGATGGCGATTCACGAGCCCTCGTTGCCCCGCGCAGTCCAGTGGTGGCGGTCGTTCATCCAGTACGTCGGCGGCGTCGGCGTCATCGTCCTGACCGTGTCTATCCTTTCACGGCCCGGCAGCGGCAGTTACGCGCTCTATCAGAGCGAGGCCCGCGAGGAAAAGATCCATCCAAGCGTCGTTTCCACCGTCCGAACGGTCTGGAAACTCGTCGCCGGCTACACGGTGCTTTCCTTCGCATTGCTGTTCGGTGCAATCCTCGCCAGTGACAGCGAGTACGCGGAGTCGCTGCCGCTGTGGAAGGTCGCGTGGCAGGCGCTTAATCATGCTATGACCGGCCTCACGACTGGTGGATTCTCGGTCACTGACAATTCGATTGCGACGTACAACTCGCCGCTCGTCGAAGCCGTCCTGTTGCCGATTATGATTCTCGGCGCGATTGCGTTCCCGGTCCACTACGTCGTCCTGCATGACAGGCAGATTCGCAAACTGGTGTCGGACCTGCAGACCCGCTGGCTGTTCATCCTGCTTGCAGTCGGTGTCGTCGCTCTCTCGACACAAAACGCGTGGTCAGTCTCCGAGACCACCGGCGCGTTCGCCACACAGTCGTTCCTGCCGTTTTCGGTCCCGATGCTTGACGCCCCACAGCTCGATGCAGTTCGGGACTCAGCGTTCCAGTGGGTCAGCGCCCTCAGCTGTACCGGCTTCCAGTCGGCACCGATCGGTCGCTGGCGCGCCGGCGGCAAGGTGCTCGTGGCCGGCGCGATGGTGCTTGGTGGTGCTGCGGGGTCCACTGTCGGCGGCATCAAACTCATCCGAGGGTACACCATCGTTCGCGGCATCGTCTGGCAGTTCTCGCGGGTGTTTCTCCCGACAAACGCAGTGGTTACGGTCCGCATCGGCGACCGAACGCTCGACCGCGAGTCGATGGAGCGGGAGTTCAGCGAAGCGGCCATCGTGACGCTGCTGTGGCTCATCATTCTCGTCACCAGCAGTGTTGTCCTCACCAACGTCGCAGGACCCGCGTTTGGCTACGCCGATGCCCTGTTCGAAGTGGCCAGCGCGCAGGGGAACGTCGGCCTTTCGACAGGTATCACCGGCCCGTCGATGTCTCCGGTCGCGGAGGCGATGTTCGTGCTGAACATGTGGGTCGGCCGTCTGGAGATAATACCGATACTCGTGTTCATCCGCGCTGGACTGTACGGGCTGGACCCGTGACTCGCCGGTCATCCCTCCGGCCGTCCTTTACTCTCGGTCAGGGTACACCTCGCCGAGAAACAGCCAGCGGGCTTTTGTGCCGCCTTCGGGTCTGGTCTCCTCCTCGACGTGGTAAAGCGCGAAGGATTTCTTCGCTGGGACCCCGCTCCACCGGCGATTGCGTCTCGTCATGGAATCGCAGGAGTTCCTGCGCGTAGATGATTGTATTGCGGAGTTCGTCAGGCGTCAACTGTGGCAGTTCCGTCGGAACCCGATCCGGAACTCCCTCAGGCGGTGTCGGTTCGTTTTCAGGACTGAACATACCGCCATCTCTGTCTGGGAGGCATATACCGAACTGGCAGCTACAGATAGGGAGAAAGCTTCCCGGACTCACTCGTTCCAGAACGCACCAGTAAAGAGCACGAACACTGGAATTATCTCTAACCGACCGATCCACATCAGGAAGACCATCAGCAGTTTGCTGGTCCCCGGGAAGAGTTCGTAGGTCCCGAACGGCCCCAGAAACCCGAACCCGGGACCGATGTTTCCGATAGTCGCTAAGCTTGCGCTGAAGGCTTCAAGCACAGTTAGTTCGAGCCCGACACGGCCCGCATCGAGGAGGAGGAACACCGTCGCGATACCGAGCGTGAGCAAGTACAATAGGGTGAACCCGTATATCGCGTTGATAACGCTCTCGTCGATGACCTGCCCGCCGAGCCGGACTGGTTTGACGGCGCTGGGATGGGCTGTCGTGAATAGCTGGCGTCGGATACTCTTGAACACGACGAGCCATCGGACGATCTTGATACCGCCACCGGTCGACCCTGCCGAGCCGCCGATAAACATCGCGAACAGCAGGACACCCTGTGCGGTGCTGCCCCACTCGGCAAAGTTGCTCGTCGCATACCCGGTCGAGTTCAGCAGCGAAGCGACCTGAAACGTGGCCTG
This sequence comes from Haloarcula sp. Atlit-47R, assembly GCF_003665985.1. Classification (NCBI taxonomy): domain Archaea; kingdom Methanobacteriati; phylum Methanobacteriota; class Halobacteria; order Halobacteriales; family Haloarculaceae; genus Haloarcula; species Haloarcula sp. Atlit-47R. The sequence goes on from NZ_QPLQ01000004.1 coordinate 18,997, forward strand.
CCGGAGCGAGTTTTCAAGCGCTCCCTGCGTGATACCACCGAATTCAAGTGGCGGCGCGGACCCGGTGAACAGCAGCCCCCAGAGGATGACGGCCACGCCGGCGTTCGCACCGAGGTACGCCTGTAGTTCGCGGTCCTTGAGGAAGGCAGCGTAGTCGTCCTGCAACAGGAGGTAAAACAGCGCGAAGTTCATCCCGGCGATGAGCATGAACGGAACGATGACCCACTGGACGGCCGGCGAAAAGTAGGCGATGCTCTCAGCCTGTGGCGAGAAGCCGCCGGTCGGCAGCGTCGTGAACCCGTGGGCAACGGCATTGTAGGCGTCCATGTTCGGGGCCATCGATGTCTGGCCGAGGCCAAACAGGATGAGGACGAGCAGGACAGTAAAGCCCAGATAGAACAGCCAGAGGAGTCGGGCGGTCTCGGCTATCTTCGGCGTCAGCTTCTGGAGTTCGGGGCCGGGCGCTTCCGATTCGATCAACTGTGCCCCGTTGACGGCTGCCTCCGGAAGAATGGCGACCATCAGGACGATGATACCCATCCCGCCAAGCCACTGGGTGAGCTGTCGCCACATCAACAGCGCGTGTGAGTGGCGAGTGAACGATATTTCGTCGGTGGCGGTCGCGCCAGTGGTCGTAAACCCGGACATCGACTCGAACAGCGCGTTCACGGGCTCACCGAGCGCTGATTCAGTGCCATACCCCGCGATAACGTAGGGGATCGCGCCGATAACCGCGACGGCACCCCAGGAGAGACTGACGAACAGTAGCGCCTCGCGTGGTCCGAGTTCGTGAGTGTCGCTGACTTGCTCCAGCACCACACCGACCGTGATAGCGACCGCGATAGAAATCAGGAAGGCAGCGGTATCGTCTCCATACAGCAACGCAATCCCGAGCGGGACCAGCATTGCGACGGCGAGATATTTAATCACAGTGCCGGTCAAGGCAATACTCTGTCGCCAGTCGACACGAATCGACATCACTGATCACCGACCATTATCTGACGCTCACACACCCGCTATCAAAAAGCCCCGCGTTCTAACAGCGCTGCTTCCGGCGACACTCCTCGTTCTCAGCGTCGCTTCGGTGGGTTTCTGTTCCATCCTGACAGCGTACCGACCGCGTATGCAGTAGCCTCGTCCGCTGTCAATTCGCCGTTGAAACTGCTGGCGACGCTGAACTGACGACTTAGACGTGGCCGTGTTCTTTTGCCCCCTCCCGGATCTTCTTTGACCGCTTTCGGACGCGTGAGACGTACCGTTCGATTTTTTCCGGTTTCTCGCCGTAAAAGGACGCGGCCCAGTGGACGTCGACACCCTCTTGGGTGAGGAAGTAGGCGACAAGCGTGTCCCGGCCGGCCTGGATAACCGTCGGCGGCACGCCGCGCTCGCCGGTTCCGGCTTCCTGAAAGCCGTTCACGTCGAAGTACACGTCGGCGTACAGCGTCGCCATCTCGGAGTCATCGAAGGCGATCCCCTCGTGGTCCGGGGCCTCGAATCGGTACCGTGTGTCACCCTCGCCTGTCGTTCGTTCGACGATACGCACATCGAGGATGTACTCGCGGTAGGTGGAACTGTCCGTCGCTGCAGCAGCGGTGTCTGATTTTGGCATGGATAGGTCGGTTTGGTGTTACGGTTGCCGGCTTGTTCTGGCCGCAAGCGCTGCCACCGCGGCGAGTGAAGTGAGAACCAGCGCTATCGGGAGTGACCCGTTCGCGCCGGTCGTCGACTGCTCGCCGCCTGGCGCTGTGGTCCCTGCGGTACTCGGGGTACTGGCTGACCCGGCTGTGGACTCGCTGTCGGGTGACGACGCGTCGGTCATGCCGGCCACTGTCTCCGTCGTCGCGCCCGGTGACACTGCGAGCGCTGTCGGCGCAGTCGTTGGCTCGACCGCGCCGCCCCCGTCGGCATCGATTTGGCTCGACGTGACGGTCAGCTGCGTCTCGCCGCCGTCGACGCCAGCGAGCTGGACCGTCGCGAGCGTCACGTCGCTGGCACCGGGCTCGATCTGCCCGTCGAGATCAGCCGCCTCAAGCGTGATTGTCCCGCCGTCTGAACTAATGACGGGTTCAGTCGTGAGACCGAGGCTGGCCGGGTAACTCGCGTTTTCGAACTGGGCGACCGCGGGGTCGTCAACTGTGAGTTCGAGCTGGTAGCCGGCCAGTCCGTTCGGCGCGCTGGTGAGGACGACCGGTGCGGCCATCGTTTCACCGGCAGGGACGGAGTCGGTCTCGATGCTGATTGTCGGCGTACTCTGCCCTGCAGCGAGCGCGGGGACCGTCCCTGCGAGGCAGACGAGCGCGACGAGTGCGAGCGGGATGCCAGCGGCTCGGACGCAACCGCGTATGGAATAAGTGGTGTCGTCGGTCATTGTGTTGCTGTATCGAAAGATGGGGGAATCTCGGTTGCGGCCGTTAGTTGACCTCTTCGTAGAGCGCCGTCACGTCCGCGAAGTCGAGTTTGCCGTTCTCGTTGAAGTCGTACGCGCCGGTGTTCAGCTGGACGCTGTCGGAGTCCATGTTCGAGAACAGCACCTGCACGTCCTCGTAGTCGAGGCGGCCGTTGCCGTTGAGGTCCTCGAAATGCCCGTCGCCGTCCGGATCAGTCGGCGCGGCGTCGCCGACGACCGTCTGCGGGCCGCCCACGACGATACCGTTCCGAGCTTCTGCCTCGATGGCGTTGCCGCTCTCGTCGTCCATCTGCTCGATAGAGACAGTCAGGTCTGTCGTGCCGCCGCCGTTGGCGCGGACGTCGAGCGTCGCGAGTTCCACGTCCATCGCGCCTGACTGGACGTTCGTGTTGACGTCGGCAACCCGGATTGTCGCCGACGAGCCGTCGTCGCTGATGGAACTCTCGGTGAGTCCGAGTGCGTCGGGGAATGAGACGCCGGTGATAGACGCGATTTCGGGGTTCGAGACGCTGACGGTCAGCCGAGCGCCGGAGAAGCCAGCAGGGAGCGACGAGGCAGTCAGCGAGACGGTGCCTGTCGACCCGCTGCCGACCGCGGCGGAGTTGGCGCTGACGACGACGTTGGGCTGGTAGACGTAGAGGCCGTCGTTCGGGTACGAGCGAGCGGGGCCGCCAAAGCCGTCCTCACAGCAGAGCACGCGACCGTCCCGCATTGTGTAGACGTTGTCGATATTCCGGAGCGCGTCGTTCGCGTCTTCCGGAGAGTCGGTGAAGTCGGGACCGGTGATGACCGGTTCGAGCGTCGAGACGTTGTAGTCCGATTCCAGCACACCGCGGTAGACGACGCCGCCGTCGACGCGGTCAAGCTGGATGTCGCCCTCGTCGTCCGCGAGCGCGTCGTTAAACTCCGAGATGCCGAAGTAGATGAAATCGCCGGGCTGGGAGTCGTCGACGCTGTCGACGCCCTCGGCCTTGTTGAACTCGATTGACGCGCCGATTTCCTTGGCGGCCGCGCGGGTCTCCAGGAACGGGACGCGCCGGAGTTCTTCGTCGACGCCGTCAGGCCCATTTGCCTCGTACTGCTCGGCCCACTCGATGATTTCCTCGTTCGAAATGTAGTTCTGGTTCCCGTTCTCGATGACTGCGAGGTCGGCCTGCTTGATCGTCTCCGCGGTGACCTCGTCGCCGTCCTCCCAGTCAGCGTGGGCGCTGAGGTAGTCGGCCTGGGTCACGTTGTCGTACTCGCTGACCCAGGACTCGACCTCGGCGTTGGTGGCGTGGCCGAGTTCGATCCATTCGATTTCCAGCGGGGTCTGTGCGGGGGAGTTCCGCTGGCCGGCCTCTGCGGCGTTGGCCGCGTCGTTGGTAATCTTGGGGGCGTACAGCGTTCCGGCGACATCCATCGGGTCGTCGTACTCCGGAATCGGCTCGTCGGCGACGAACTTGTAGATGCCCTTGCTGTCGCCGTCGGAACAGCCGTAGACGGTCCGCTGGTCGCCTTCGATGTCGGGTGCCTCCCACGAAGCCCGCCCCATCACGTAGTACTTGACCGCCTCGGGTTCGTCGGCGGTCGGCTCGCGGAAGTCGACGAAGTACCCGTACCGGTACGGGTTCGGGTACACGTCGTCAAGCAGCGTCGTCGCGAGGTTCTCGCCGTCGCCCTGGTCGTCGCGCTCCGCCCCGAGGTAGTACGCGAGGAACTCGACGCCGGTGAGCGCCCATGAGCCCTGTGCATAGAAGTTCTCGTCGAGGTCGCCGCTCTCGGCGTAGGACTCGATTGCGCCGGAAATCTCACTTGGGTTCGGCCGGTTCCAGAACTGACACCCGCCAATGAGTCCTTCGCCTGTCCCAGCCTCGACGATGTCGCTCACCGTCGCCGTCAGACTGACGCGGGGATGTGCGTAGTTCTCCTCGGCGGAAATCATCGTCCCCCACGGACTGAGGTCACCGTAACAGTTGATCCGCGTCCCGCCGTGTTCGCGGAGTGATTCAGTGTTCGTGAGGTTCATCGCGTTCTCGGTGTCCGCGCTCCACTCGCCGTTCTCGTCCTGGCTGAGCGGGACCCGCGAGACGCATCCGGGGCTGTTCTCCCAGTTGGTGAACAGATACCCCTCGGTCCCCTCGTCGTTGCTCGGGACGAACTGATTGCAGTCGGGGTTCGTCGCCGCGCCGCCGTACTGTGTGCCCGCGAAGTTCTCCTGTGTGATGTCTGTCCCGTCGGGCGTCTGGACCACGCCGAGGCGCGCCTCGCCGCCGTTGATAGGTTCGCGGCCCTGGACGAGGATTTCGTAGTCGCCGGCCGCGGACCGGACCTGTCGCTGTTTCTCCTCGGTGTCCGGAATCCCCACTTCCGGGAAGTCGTCGTTGCTCCCGTCGAACTCGAACTGGAAGCCGCTGAAATAGCCCACTGCGGCTCGTCCGAACGGTTCGGGATTCTCCCCTTCCGGGTGCTGGAGGCTGTAGAGGAGCGAGCCGTCTTCGAAGACGAACGGCCCGGTCACCTCCGCGCCAAACGCTGTCGTCGAGAATCGCTTGAGACTCCCGGCGACGCTCGGAGCGCCCGGTGTGTCTGTTTCTTCGACCTCTTCCCCGCTTGCCACGCCGATGACGCTGGCCCCAAGTGCAGCAGCCACCGATTGTGAAAGTACCTGCCGTCGAGTGAAATCGACCATGCGAGTGAGGAGTAGCAGTGATTATTAAAGCAAGTTTATAATATTTGTATGATGTTTCTGGAGTAATCTTGTGATACCTGTCCGACACATACCTCTATTCTGACGGACATATCACAAATACTGCTATTTTTGCGGGATGTGTACCGAATGGTTCCGATGACGGTCCCTCACGAGTCGATTCGTAATCACCTACTTACCAGTGAGCAAACTGAATAGTCGACGCGTGCATTATTTCACACTGTCAGGTTACAAGTAATACGGGCAGTCGCCGTAGCCCGCGGCTACATTCCCATGTCGGCGGCCGGGTCGGGAATCGGCAGCGCGTTCGGCGACACGCCGAGCAGTTCCGCCGCGTGGTCGAGCGCCATGTCGAAGCCGTAGTACCGCTCCAGTTCGTCGCCGTCGGCGGTCGGCCGGACCTTCAGCATCGCGTACCCCTCGATATTCTGTGCGACCGCGGCGCTCCCGGAGTCGCTTTCGAAGGTCAACAGCCGTTCCTCGTCTGTCTCTCGATATGTGGCCGTGATGCCGTCGGCCGACGCCTCGACGGGGAGTTCGGAGTCGGTCATCGCCGGTCCTATGGCGTGGAGGTATGCGAACCTGGCGGTTCGAAACCGCAAACGCGAAGCGAGCGGGCCGCCAGGGACACCCATGGCGAAGTGGCTCCAGAGCGGCCGCCGGCGCGACATGTGTGTCCTGCTGGCCGCCGCAGCGGACGGGGAACTCTCCGGCCAACGGCTGAAGACGCGGCTCGAACGCCGCTACGACACGCGAATCGAACCCAAGAGCTTCTACGGCGCGCTCGAAGCGCTGGAGTCGGCCGGGTTCGTCGACCACCGCGAGGACGGCATCGCCGACAAGTACTCGCTGACCGACGCCGGCGAGCGGCGGCTTCGGGACCAGTTCGAATGGATGCAGGCGGCGCTCGGCGAGGACAGTTGATGCCGCTGCTCGTCGGCTCCCGACGACTTTCGCTACGCCGGCACTGATCGATGGGGTATCCTTTTGTGAGCGGTCCCATAGAACACGGATATGTCCCTGTCCCGCTCGCTCTTCCTGGCAGGTCTGGACGCCCTCCCGTTTGCGGCACTCGCCAGCATCGCAACGTACGTCTTCGCACGCACAGCTATCCAGCCGTCAGCAGTCGTCGGGATGCTCGCCGCAACGGTCGGCGTGGCGGTACTCCTCGCGCTGGGAACCATCAGCGCGAATCGGTATCGTGCGAACGGAAAATCGTTCTACTTCACGCGCGCGGTCGTCGTCGAAGGACTCCTCTCGATTCCCTAATCGAGAAGTTCGCTGGCAATGGTATTGCGGAGGACCTCGCTGGTCCCCTCGTAGATCTCGTTGAGTTTGGCGTCGCGGTAGAACCGCTCGGCCGGGAAGTCCTTCGTGTAGCCGTAGCCGCCGTGGACCTGAATGCCCTCGTTGGCCACTTCCCGGGACACCTCTGAGGCGTACAGTTTGGCTTGGGCGGCCTCCTTGACGAACGACTCGCCGGCCATCTTCTTATCAGCCGCCTGGTGCATCAACAGGCGGGCCGCTTGCGTCTTCGTGTCCATGTCTGCGAGCTTGTGCTGGATAGCCTGGAAGTCGCTGATCGGCTGGTCGAACTGTTCACGGTCCTGGGCGTATTTCAACGCCTCGTCCAGCGCAGCCTGTGCGATGCCGACGCCGCGGGCCGCGATGGTGATGCGCCCGCCGTTGAGCGTCTTGAGCGCGTGGACGAACCCACGGCCCTCCTCGCCGAGTCGGCGGTCGGCGGGGATTCGCATGTCGTCGAACCGCAGTTCGGCGGTCGGACAGCCCTTGTCGCCGAGTTTGTGCTCGGTCCCTTCGACGATGAAGCCGTCGTCCTCCTCGGGGCGAACGATGAACGAGGAGATGCCCTTGTTGCCGGCCTCGGGGTCGGTCTTTGCGAACAGGACCACGGTGTCGGCAACGGAGCCGTTGGAAATCCAGAGTTTGCCGCCGTTGACCAGATAGGCGTCACCGCCGTCGACCGGTTCGGCGGTGGTGTCCATCGCCGGCACGTCACTGCCCGCACCCGCTTCGGACAGGGCGAACGCGCCGATTTCCTCGCCCGCTGCCAGCGGCGTGAGGTAGGTCTCTTTCTGGGCCTCGTTCCCGAACTCGTAGATCATATTGCAGGCCAGCGAGATGTGTGCGGCGACGATTGTGCCCAGTCCGCCGCTCCCCCGCGAGATCTCTTCGAGGGCCATGGCGTAGCTGTGGTAGTCCAGTTCGGCCCCGCCGTATGCCTCCGGAATCGGCATCCCCATCAGGCCGAGGTCGGCCATTTCGTCGACGAGGTCCCACGGGAACTCATCGGTTTCGTCAATCTCCGCTGCCCGCGGCTTGACTTCCTCGTCGACGAAGTCCGCGACCATGTCCTGTATCTGGCGTTGTTCCTGTGTGGGGCTAAAGTCCATGATAGATTCTAACGCTGGTTGGGTCTTTACTGTTGGCCAACGCGCGGCCCGTTGCCGGGTATTGTACTCTGTCGGTATTTGTCACCGCGGGTCTGTCAGTCGTAGTCGTAGAAGCCCCTGCCGGACTTTTTCCCGAGGTCGCCGGCCGCGACTTTGCGTTTGAGCAGGTAGGCTGGCTTGTAGCGGTCACCCAGCTCCTCGTACAGCGTTTCAGAGGCGTCGAGGACCACGTCGAGGCCGATGTGGTCGGCCAGTTCGAGCGGCCCCATCGGAACATTCGTCCCCAGCGTCAGCCCGCGGTCGATGTCTGCCTTATCGGCGACCCCCTCGTCGTAGGCCCGGATGCCCTCGTTTATCCAGGGCATCAACACGCGGTTGACGACGAAGCCGGGCTTGTCGTCAGCTTCCCAGGTCTCCTTGCCGATGTCGTGAGCGAACTCCCGACCGAGCGTCACCGTCTCGTCGCTGGTGTGCTCGCCGACGACGAGTTCGACGCCTTTCATCACCGGGACGGGGTTCATGAAGTGTAGTCCAAGGACCTGTTCGGGCCGGTCGGTGGCGCTGGCGATGGTCGTAATCGAGAGCGTACTCGTGTTGCTGGCAAGCACCGTGTCCGGTCCGCAGATCTCGTCGAGGTCCTCGAACACAGACTGCTTGATGTCCATATCTTCCGTGACAGCCTCGACGACGAGGTCGGCGTCCGCGAGGACGTCCATCTCAGTGGTGCCGGTGATGCGGGCTGTCGCCGCCTCCGCCTCCTGTTCTGTCACTGTATCGCGCGCAACGAGTGTCTCAAAGCTCGACTGAATCTCCTCGAACCCGGCGGCGACTAGTTCTTCTGTCACATCGCGCATGACGACATCGTAGCCGGCCGTCGCGGCGACCTGAGCGATGCCGTTACCCATCGTTCCAGCGCCGACGACGCCGACGGTGTCGACTGTTTCGAGATGCATACCCGCGCCTTCGGCCGGCGGTCGTGTAAGTCTGCCGACGGTATCACCTCATCACGAGACCGGAAATCTACCGAGGGAATCAGTCACAGACTTAGCGGCAAGCACTGCTTCGCGGCGGAATATTCACTCGAAATGTAGTAAATGTCAGCAAAAAGATACTTATGATGTGCCAGAGAACGAACTTGTGATGAGAGACCCTGCGGGCAGCAGGCTCGGAGAAAAATTCGACTGGTCACCGGATGGCCAGTCTCTGCCCCTACATCTGACAAATGAGTAAGTCACTCGACATCTCGACCACCGAAGCCGAGCAGACTGTCACGGAAGTCATCGACACCATCGCCGCGACGACACCGGACGTCCGCCGCGCTGTTGCCGACTACCGTGGCCAGAGCAACTCCGTCAACCCCACCGGCGACGACCAGCTCGCGGCTGACCTGCGCGCCGACGAACTGTTCGAGCAGCGGGTGCTGGGCATCGACGGCGTCGCCTCTTACGCCAGCGAAGAACGCGCGGACGTGAAAACGACAGACGGTCGCCTCCACGTCGCGATGGACCCCCTCGACGGGTCGAGCAACCTCGAACCCAACAGCGGGATGGGGACGATCTTCGGCGTCTACAGCGAGCAGCCGCCGACGGTCGGCACCAATCTGCTCGCCGCCGGGTTCGTCATCTACGGCCCCATCACCTCGATGGTCGTCGCTCGGGACGGCAGCGTCCGCGAGTACATCCTCGAAGACGGCGACAAGCGGGTCGTCGACGACGACGTGACGGTTCCGGAGGACCCCACGGTCTTCGGGTTCGGCGGCGGCGTCGACGCCTGGACCGACGAATTTGAATCCTACGCCGAGGACATCCGCCACGAACTGAAACTCCGCTACGGCGGGGCGATGGTCGCGGATATCAATCAGGTGCTCACCTACGGCGGCATCTTCTCGTATCCCGCACTGGAGTCACGCCCCGAGGGGAAACTTCGAGTCCAGTTCGAGGGCCACCCGATGGCCTACATCCTTGAGTCGGCCGGCGGGCGGTCTTCCGACGGCGACCAGTCACTGCTCGAAATCGAACCCGACGAGCTACACGAGCGGACGCCGCTGTATCTCGGAAACGACGACCTGATCGACCGGCTCGAAGCGAATATCGACTGACGCCCTGTCAGTCAGTAGCCGAGGTATATCGCCAGCGCTTTCAGAACGCTGTACAGTCCGATAGCAACGCCCAGTAGCCCGCCGAGAACGGTTCCGACGATGCCGTCGGGCCACAGCGAGAGCGGGTTCGGAATCCCGACCGACGGGAGCGCTGGAATCGGGAGGCCACCGCTGTCAGCCGTTACGTTCCCGACACGTTGCCCGTCGACAGTCAAGTTTCCAGTGGTGTTGTCCGGCATCGAGCGGGCAAACTCCGTCGTTCGCGTCTCGCCGGCGGGGACCGTGACTGTCCGCGTTGTCAGTATCGAGGTGTTGAGCGCGACGATCACGTTGTGGTCGCCGCTCGCAGTCCCCCGGTTTTCAAGCTCGACGGCGATGACGGTTCGCTCGCCGGGGCCGAGTTCCGATGGAACTGCCGTGGCGTTCGTGACCAGGATATCCGGCTGTCCGGGTTCTTCTGTCTGTGTCTCGGTCGTCTCGGGTTCGGCCGTCGACGTTTCCGAGTTGGTTGTCGCCGCCTCCGCATCCACGTCTGTCGCTGCCGTCCGTTCGACTCCGACGACGAACGTCGAAAGTCCCGGAGAGTCAGCCCGGTAGACGATGTGTGACTCGCTCCGGCCGGCAATAGCAGTCGCTAAGGGCGTCCACCCGCCGTCCTTCCGGAACAGCGTCACAGCCTCGGGTTCCGCACCGACTGCCGCCAGTGTGTCACGGTCAACAGTAAACGTGAACGTCGCGCCCTCAGCCGGAACGGACCCGTGGTCGATATCGAACCGGCTGACGCCAGTGTGACCGGTGGCAGTCACGAACGCTGGCGTGGGCTGGCGGGAGCGGACGGTGAGTGTGGCGGATTCGTTACCCGGGAACGACGCGGCAAGCCGTTCCAGCGTTCCGTTCTCACCGGTGACGAGTGGCCCCTCCGGAGACCGAATTTGCTGTGTCTGGCCGGACCCGTTCACCGAGACGTTCGCCGTAGTCGCGTTCGGCTGTCGCACAGTTACGTTCCCGGCGGACCCGTTCCCAACGACGGACACGACTCTGGTCACACTATCCGTGTTCCCGAGCGGGTCAGCGACTGTCACGGTTACCTCGTGACTGCCGGGTGAGGCGAAGGCTACGGTGATATTCTCGCCGGTGAGGATGGTATCACTCCCGACTTGCCACCGGACCGAATCGACGCCCTGATTGTCTGTCGTCTCCGCTGCGGAGAAGGTCACTGACTCGCCGACAGTTGCGTTCTCCGGCCCAGCGACACTGACGTTCGGCGCGGAGTCGTCATAGAGGAACGTCTGCTGTCGTCCAAAAGAGTTCTCGTTTCCGTTCTCGTCGGTCACCGACATCAGCAGCAACGAGTACTCGCCTTCTTCGGGGAACGTGTACGTCCGCGTGTACGTGTTCACGTTACCGGTGCGTTCGGTGAATCCCGAGATGTTGAGTGTGTCTATCGACGGGCCACCGACGGAGACTCGAAGCTGTTGTATCGGTTCGTGAATGCCGACAGAGATACGGGCGGTGGAGCTATTGACGCGGCTTACCTCGAACGACTGATACTTCGGCACGACGGAGTCCATCCCGCTGACGGTGACTGACTTGTGCGGAAGCTCGTTCCCCGCTTCGTCGGTGATGCTGGCGGCGTCACGGAGACTGACGGTGACGTTGTCTGTGTCGACCTTTTTTTCCAACAGGAGGGAGACGCGCACCCCCGTCCTGTTTGTTCCGGAAGCGTCGATTGATGTGACCGAGACGTTTTCTACTCGGCCCGCAGTTAGCTCGAAATCCGCTGCCTGAATCGTACTCGTGTCTAACGACCCGCCGTCGTCGAACAGGGTTACCTCGATAGTCGTAGCGTTGCCCCGCGTCGCATTGCCCCACTCCGGCGACTCGGTGTCGTCAGCCGCAGCGGTGCCAGAAGCAACAGTACCGAGCAGCGTGAGCAACAGAAGGGCAACGAGCAGCGGAAGCCACCAGCGACGACGCCCGGTCGACAGCGCTGTCTCGCGAGGGTCACTGGTGGCACTCATAGTACATGGGTAGCCCGGCACCCGATATCAATGGTGCGCCACCATTATGAGAGGTGATAATCGCGTGTGGGGACTATCTGCAATCTATATCGGGGTACCGAACCCGTCGTTGACAGTCGCCCCGCTGGCATCGCGTTTCCAGGGAGTATACAGTCCCTACCAGTTCGGTTTCAATAGTAAACAGTGTGTATTTAATATACCGGATGACAATAACATAACAGACCACATGGGGGCGTGGTTGCGGAGGGTGACGTGTTCACAACGGACCGAACGGTCCCGATAGGGACCATCGACGGGTGGTGTAGCGCCCTGCTCGACGAGCTTGCAGCCGTCGAGCGAGAACTATGGCTTGTTGTCGCCGTGACGCTTATCGTCGACGTGTGGCTGACACACGTTGGCCTTCAGCACGGCCTACACGAAGGCAACCCCGTGATGCGGGCTGCGATAGAGACGTTCGGGATCGCCGTCCTCGGCGTGACGAAAGTCGGCGTTCTCGGGCTGGCGGGGGTGACCCGCCGTCTGCTGAGCGATCAGCGCGGCGTCGTCGTGCCGCTCGGGCTGGCGCTCCCGTGGGTGGCGGCGGTCGTGATTAACGCGGCCCTCCTGATTAGTCTGTAGCTACCTCGGGGGTATACTGTACTCAGCTTTCGTTCGCTCACCGACCCAACAGCCCGCACGCATTGGGTCGCTGTAGGCGACTCAGGCGCGGACATTCCGTTTGGCTATTAGTTCCGTTGTGCGTAATTTCTGTCTGGAAAATCCCATGGACGGCGGTACCCTTTTCCCCACAGTCTGAGACATAACCCGTATGTCGCCTGAGGTGAACCCGTTTGAGAGTTTACAGGAGCAGATCGACGACGCGTCGGACTATCTCGAATATTCGACTGACGTGCTTGAACGGCTGAAACACCCCGAGCGAGTGCTGGAGGCAAACCTTTCCGTGGAGATGGATGACGGCTCCGTCGAGGTGTTTCGTGCCTACCGATCACAATTCAACGGTGACAGAGGGCCGTACAAGGGTGGCATCCGCTATCACCCGCAGGTCACACGCGACGAGGTCAAGGCACTGTCTGGCTGGATGGTGTACAAGTGTGCTGCTGTGAACATTCCCTACGGCGGCGGGAAAGGCGGCATCGAGATCGACCCGCGACAGTACTCAGCCAGTGAAATCGAGCGGATAACGCGGTCGTTCGCGAAGGAACTCCGCCCGATTATCGGCGAGGACCAGGACATCCCCGCACCCGATGTCAACACCGGCCAGCGCGAGATGAACTGGATCAAAGACACGTACGAGACGCTGGAAAACACCACCGAACCCGGCGTCATCACCGGCAAGGCTCCGGAATCGGGCGGCAGTGCGGGCCGTGTCGAGGCGACCGGTCGCTCGGTGATGCTCACCGCGCGGGAGGCCTTTGACTACCTCGGCAAGGACATCGAGGACGCGACGGTGGCCGTGCAGGGCTACGGAAACGCTGGCTCCGTGGCTGCAAAACTCATCGAGGACCTTGGCGCGAACATCGTCGCAGTATCAGACTCCTCCGGAGCCGTCTACAACCCTGACGGGCTCGACGCCCGCGACGCGAAGGCGTTCAAGAGCGAGACCGGGTCGCTGGCCAGCTACGAGGGCGCGAGGGAGGAGCTGACGAACGAGGAGTTGCTGACGATGGATGTGGACCTGCTCGTTCCGGCGGCGCTCGAAAACGCCATCGACGGCGACCTCGCGCAGGATGTACAGGCTGACATCGTCGTGGAGGCGGCAAATGGCCCGCTGACGCCGAACGCGGACGACGTCCTCACCGAGCGTGACGTGGCCGTGTTCCCAGACATCCTCGCCAACGCCGGTGGCGTCACGGTGTCGTACTTCGAGTGGGTCCAGAATCGCCAGCGGTTCTACTGGTCCGAAGAGCGTGTGAACAACGAACTGGAGACCATCATTACGAACGCGTTTGACGACCTCGTCGAGACATACGAGCAGACCGGCGCGCCGAACTTCCGGACGGCGATGTACGTCGTCGCAATCCAGCGTGTCGTCGCTGCGGCCGAGGAAGGCGGCATCTGGCCCTGACCGCGTCCCGGACTCAGTCGCGGCTATCGCGGGTGTTTTGCCGGCGCTTCCCCTACTGTGTGTATGGACATTTACGAGCGCCAGGTTCGCGTCGAAGCCCCGCTGTCAGAAGTCTGGAAATTCCACGCGACAGGCGATGGGCTGGTCGCGCTGACTCCCGACTGGATGAACATCCGCATCGAGGAGGAGCGGGGACCGGATGGCGAGCCCGACCCTGAAGAACTGACCGCTGGGTCGGTCGTCGTCTCCTCGATCAAGCCCTTCGGCGTGCCGCCGCGCCAGCGCTGGGTGTCGAACATCGTCGCCCGGGAGGAAGGCGACGACGAGGCGATGTTCCGCGACGTGATGGCGGAGGGACCGTTTCCCCACTGGGAGCACACGCACACGTTCCGGGCGCTGAGCGACAGGGAGACGCTCGTCCACGACCACGTCGAGTTCGAACTGCCCGGCGGACCGCTCGGCCGGGCGCTTGGCCCCTTTGGCTGTCTCGGGATGGAGCCGATGTTCCGGTATCGCCATCAGCAGACGAAGGAACTGCTCGAAGGGTAACCAACACGTCACGGACCCGACTATGGTATCCGGTGTTTCTTTAGTCCCGTGCCGGATACTATCGCGGGATGAGTAGACGTGTCGTCGCAATACCAGATGTGGCTGTGCTGTCTCCGTGCCACAACGGAGCAGGATGGGCGTGACCGAGCCGCGAATCGACCCGCGAATCGGGCTGGTCGTCGCCGTTCTCGCGGTCAGTACGAGCGCGATTCTCGTCCGGTGGAGCGATGCCGCGGCGTCGGTGGCGGCGTTCTACCGTGTTCTGTTGACGACCGCACTGCTAGCCCCGCTGGCGCTGGGGCGGCACCGGTCGGCGTTCGGGCGGCTCGCTCGACGGGACGTACTGGCGGCGGCGGCGACCGGCGTCGCGCTCGCAGTGCACTTCGCCGCGTGGTTCGAGAGTCTGGCGTGGACCAGCGTCGCGGCGTCGGTCACACTGGTCCAGTGTCAGCCGCTGTTCGTCGCCGTCGGCGCGTGGGCGCTGCTGGACGAGCGCGTCACGCGTGGCACGACGGCAGGCATTCTGGTCGCTATCGGTGGCATCGTCGTGATGTCAATCGGCGAACTGCTCGGCGGCGGAGCGGTCGGCACGCGGCCACTGTACGGCAACGCCTTGGCTCTCGTCGGTGGCGTTATGGCCGCCGGCTATGTCCTCGCCGGGCGCTCGCTCCGCCAGCGGTTCCCCCTTGTCCCGTACGTGACCGTCGTCTACAGCGTCGCGGCTGTATCGCTCCTCGTTTTCGTCGTCGCGTCGGGCCACCCCGTGACCGGCTACCCACCACGGGAGTGGGCGCTGTTTCTCGCGATGGCTGTCGGCCCCGGCGTGTTCGGCCACACCGTCCTCAACTGGGCGCTAGCACACGTCGAATCAAGCATGGTCAGTGTCTCGCTGCTCGGCGAGCCGGTCGCGAGCGCGCTGCTGGCACTGCTGTTGCTCGCAGAGACTCCCGGGCCGTCGACCGTCGTCGGTGGGGCCGTCGTGCTCGTCGGTATCGGCGTTGTTGCCAGAAGTCGAGCCGTCGGGGCACCCCCCGCAGACTGAGGCCGTTCCGGTCAGCCTACGCGCGTTTCTCTACGGCTCCACGGATTTCTGCGGCGGCGAAGTCGTGGTCCGGGCGGATGTTGACGAAATCGAGGAACTCCTCCGCGGCCAGCAACTCAGACGTATCGTAGTGACGTGCGGCGGCGGCGACTGCGGTCGGTGCACCGATGAGCGGCTCCAGTGCGCCCAGCGCACACGCGAGATCATAGGCCCGGGCGTCACTGATCGCCGCTTCACGGACGCTCGTGGCGTCGATGAAGTACAGGTCGTCGTGGGCCACGAGTACGTTCTCACAGCGGAAGTCGCCGTGTGCCAGGCCGTCCTCGTGCATCCGGTGGAGGAAGTCAAACACCGTCGGACTGTGTCGCTCGACGGTTTCGGCCGGGAGGTCGTCCAGCGGCTCGAAGTCGGGGATGTATTCAAGTACCAGCACGCCCATTCCATCGTATTCGAATGCCTCGATTGGCTCGGGAGCGTTGACGCCGATTTCCCGCATCCGCTGGGTCGCCGCCAGCTCGTGTTCCGCCATCTCGTAGGGCGTCCCGAAGTGCTCGAAAAAGCCCTCTGTGCCGGACGAAAACGCGCCGATGTTGCGGCCGGCGGTCAACAGCGTGTGAACCAGCGAGTTCTGCCCCGTGATGACCTTCACGAACCACTGGTCGTTGACGACAAGCGGCGTCGAGAGCCAGTTATCGGCCTCCAGAAACGTCACGTGGGCCGCGGGCTCGTCGTACCGTTCGATTACCGCCTGCACCACGCCTTCGAGTTGCTCCCAGGGGACCGTCCCGCGGAGGAATCGCCGGAACGCCATTCCCTCTAGGAAACGCCGTGGACGGGCAAATGGCTTGTGTCTGTCGGCGTGTGCTATTTAGTAACACAAAACATAGCTTCGGTATGGAGTTCGACGTTCCCGGCGAACACCGGATGATACGGGATTCAGTCCGCGAGTTCTGTGAGAATGAGATTCAACCGATAGCACAAGACATCGAGGACGAGCACCGCTTCCCGGCCGAGATATTCGAGGAACTCGGCCAACTGGACGTGATGGGTGTGCCGATCAGCGAGGAGTGGGGCGGGCTCGGCGGCGATACGCTGATGTACGCGCTGGTCGCCGAGGAACTCGGACGCGTCTCTGGGAGTATCGGACTCTCGTACGTGGCTCACACGTCGCTCGGGAGTAAGCCGATAGAGCTGTTCGGCACAGCCACACAGAAGGAGCGCTGGCTTACACCGCTCGCCACCGGCGAACAGCTCGGCGGCTGGGCGCTGACGGAACCGGGAAGCGGGAGCGACGCCAGCGACATGGACACGACGGCCAAGCGAGACGGCGACGAGTACGTCATCAACGGCACCAAGCAGTTCATCACGAACGCCTCCGTCGCCGGCTCGGTGCTCGTCAAGGCCGTCACAGACCCCGGAGCGGGCTACGACGGCATCTCGACGTTCATCGTCGCGCCCGAGGACGACGGCTGGGCGGTGACGACCGAGTGGGACAAGATGGGGCTGAACGCCTCGCCGACCTGTGAACTCCAGTTCGACGACTGCCGGATTCCTGCGGACCGACTGCTCGGCGAGGAAGGAGCCGGCTGGGAACAGACGCTGCAGACCCTCAACGGCGGCCGCATCTCTATTGCTGCGCTCTCGACGGGACTCGCACAGGGGGCCTTCGAGGCCGCGAAATCCTACGCCACCGAACGCGAACAGTTCGACCGTCCCATCTCGAAGTTCGACGCCGTCCGGGACAAAATCGTCGAGATGGACCGCAAAATAGAGCGTGCTCGGCTGCTGACTCACAAGGCTGCGACGATGTACGACCAGGGAGAAGACGTAACGCGACTCTCGTCGCTTGCGAAACTCGACGCCAGCGAAATCTGTCGCGAGGTCGCCGAAGACGCCGTCCAGGTGCTTGGCGGCTACGGCTACACGACAGACTTCGCCCCGCAGCGGTTCTACCGGGACGCGAAGCTCATGGAAATCGGTGAGGGCACAAGCGAGATACAGCGGATGGTACTCGGCCGAGAACTTGGACTTTGACGACGCCTACAGCGTTCAGATGTCGGACGGACTCTCCGGGACGACCGTGACTGGCACGTCGGCGGCGTCGATGACCGAAACCGCCGCGTCGCCGTCGCGGATTTTACCGGCTAGACCTTTCGGCTCGTGGCCCATGACGATATGTTGCACATCCACGTCAGCCGCGAGTTCGAGTAGTTCGTTGCCGACCCGCGTGCCCGAACGCATTGCAGACCGACCGACGTGTTCGATAGCGACCGTTGCCACGACATTGGTGTCGCGGAATCGGTCCCGCATCTCGTCCCGGAGTTGCATGGCCGTGCCGTCGGCGGTGTCTTCGTCGACGAGGTGGACGACGTACAGTTCCTCACCAAGTCCGTCTGCGAGTCGAACCGCCGTATCGATGACTGCCGGGGAGACTGAATCGTTGGCGATTGCAACGAGAATGGTCATACAGGACCAACGGCCTTCGCGTCCAAATCACTTTCTGCCAACCTAACAGGTTGGCTTACTCTGTCGCCTTCAGGTTGTGGACAGCGTCAACGTACTCGACCACCTCGGCAGTCGGTTGGATGGCCGAGAGAATCGCGTCGGCGTCCTTGTACGCCATCGGCGCTTCGTCCCGGACGCCTTCGATGACGGACTCCGAGTAGATGCCGTCCATCGCCGCGGCGAACTCGTCCATGTCGACCTCGCTGTGGGCCTGCCGACGGCTCATCACGCGACCCGCGCCGTGTGGTGCTGTCTGGTGGTACTCGTCGTTACCCTTCCCTCGTGCGATAATCGACCCGTCGGCCATGTTGAACGGGACCAGCAGCCGCTGGCCGTCGCGGGCCGGGGTCGCCCCCTTGCGGATGGTGAGGTCGCGGAAGTCGATGTAGTTGTGAATCGACTGAAAGCGGTCGACGGGGTCGATACCCAGCGCGTCACAGACGGCGTCGCTCATCAGGTCGCGGTTCCAGCGGGCATATTGCTGGGCGAACAGCATATCGACGAGGTAGCCGTGGGCCTCACGGCCTTCGAGCCAATCGAGGTCCGTGTTGCGGTCCTCGTCGTCGCTGCTGTGGATGGCGTCCT
The DNA here is from genome assembly GCF_003665985.1 of Haloarcula sp. Atlit-47R. Lineage (NCBI taxonomy): Archaea > Methanobacteriati > Methanobacteriota > Halobacteria > Halobacteriales > Haloarculaceae > Haloarcula > Haloarcula sp. Atlit-47R. The sequence goes on from NZ_QPLQ01000004.1 coordinate 37,372, forward strand.
GCACCTGTCCCAGCGCGTCGAAGGCGTCTTCGATCTCGGAGCCGTCGAGTTCCCGGCGTAGCCGCTCTTTCCGGATGTATGACTCGCCCATGCCGCCGGTGACCCAGGCGTAGAGGTCCCGGGATTCGACGGTGTCCGGGTCGAACTTCAGGTACTCGACGTACTCCTCGGGAATCTGCTCGCGGATCTCGCCGATGGTCCGGCGGTCCGTCGCCGTCGACTGCCAGTATTCGGCGACGGACTTGCCGAGGTAGCGGGAGCCACTGTGGATGACCAGCCAGTAGTCGCCCGATTCGCGTGCCTGTCCGAACTCGATAAAGTGATTCCCGCCGCCCAGCGTCCCCGCGCTCTTGATGATATACCCCATGCCCTGGCGCTGGTCTGCCAGCACGCGGTCACACAGCGACTCGAAGTACTCCTCGTCGTAGCCGTCGAAGTCGAACTCCACAGGGTCGATGTGTTCGCCGAACCGCTCCGCGTAGGCTGCGTCGAACTGCTCGAAGACGCGGTTAGCCCGCTCGAACGGGAACTCCTCGACGAGGTGGACGGCGTCGTCGTAGTCGTGAACGTTTCGCCCCATCGGGACCGCCTCGCGGACGCGTCGCTCGCGCTCGGCGTCTTCCAGCGGGAGGTCCGGTCCGAGGTTTGTCGCGGCCATTCCACAGCCGACATCGACGCCGACGATGTTCGGGACGACACGGTCGCCCAGCGGCATGGTGAATCCGATAGGTGCGCCGGCTCCCCAGTGCGTGTCCGGCATGATCCGCACCGGTTCGGTGAACGCCGGGTGGTCGATGAGCGTCTCGATCTGCTCTCGACACCCGCTCTCGACGAGCGATTCGTCGTCGACCATCACCCGCGCCGTGGTGTGTTCGCCCGTCAGTTCGAGTACCATTGGTGTCATAGCGTAATCGCATGGAGGGTTTGAACCTCACGGTGGCCCGTAAGCGACTGGCACTCCGCCGAAGCAACAAAAACCCGAGGCCGAACAGGAGGTGACAGGCTAACCCGGTGATATATTCCTTCTCAGCCGCTGAGATGGGTTTTCACTCTGTGAGAACTCCCGTTCCCTTATATGCCACCGTAGTTCGGAATTCCACATGTGAGGTGACACAGATGTCCTATCAAGCGGCGAACCCCTTGGCAGACGAGTTCGAGTTCGAGCTCGGCGGGGCGTGGACCGCGTACTGGCTAGCGTTCCTGCGTGTCGTGACCGGCTGGTGGTTCTTCCACGCAGGCGTGACAAAGCTCATCGAGAACGGGCTGGCCTACACCTACGGGCCGACGTATCTCAAGCAGATGACTGGCACGGCACTCGGTCCGATCCCCGTGCTGATGGGCGAACACCTAGGCTGGTTCATTCAGGCGATGGTCCCGCTGGGCGAGACGCTCATTGGGCTCGGACTGATGGTCGGCGCGCTGGTCAGGCTCGCCTCCGTGTTCGGGGTCTTCTTCATGGCCCTGTTCTGGATCGGCAACGCGAGCTTCGGCCACGGGCTGGTCAACAGCGACTTCATGGGTCTGCTGCTGTTCATGACGATGATCGTGCTGGCGACTGGTCGCTACTACGGCCTTGACGCGATCATCGAGAGGACCAAACTGGTCAAACGAAACCCGAAACTGAGGTACCTGCTCGGTTAAGGAGGTGACCACCAATGCAACAACACACCACCGTCATCGACAAAGCGGCGATGGCACTCAGCGGCGGTCTGATGCTGCTGGGCGTCGTCGTCCTCGGCATCGTGGAGATACTGGCGGGTAAGCCCTACAGCGCGGCACCGCTGACGAACGAGGCGGGCGAGGTCATCGCGACTCCGATGGTCGATCCGACGCTCCGGACCGGGCTGGTCTTGGCCGGCATCCTGGTCCTGGCTCTGTACGGGCTCTACAAGCTCGTCGCCCCGATGAAGGGGGCGGCGGCCACGACACAGCAAGACGTAACGGCGGACTGAGCAATTGTCGTTTTCGCTGTTGTGACTCGATATGTCGTCTCTGCCGACAGAATTGTTAATGGGTGCCGTTCCACCCCACCACGTCCCCACTGACAATGTATTTACTGTGGCCATATTAATCAAGTGGGGTAGTTTCGTATTCTGATAGAGCCCACCACAACGCTCATTTCTGTGGTGGTGTTGAAATGTATATGCCTTCGCTGGTGGTTCACTACGCCTTCGTGGGGTTACTCGCTGCAACGCTGCTTGGCGCTGCATTCGATAAGCGGTCGCTGCTACTGTCGATACTCGTCGTCACGTTCCCCGACGTTGACGCGTTTATCGGGCTCTACTGGCAGGCCGGCCACCGGGCCGCGACGACGAACCTCGTTATCCCGGCGGTGCTGGCGCTCCTTATCGGAGTCGACCTGTACGTGCGTGACAAATCGTATATCAGGAGCCGCTGGGGGGCTTACGGTGTTCGGGTCAGTTGGTTCTGTGTCGTGGTATATGTGGTCGGGCACGTACTGCTAGACCTGATTACGGGCGGTGCAAACCTCTTCTGGCCGCTGTACGACCAGTTCTATCAACTCAGCGGTCACCTAGAACTGTCGAGCCAGCGCGGCATCGTCCAGACGTTCGTCGAACTGCCCGAACCGCGCGCTCAGACGCCCGGCGGCACCGGCACGGGGGGCAGCGGTGGGTCGACCACACAGTCGATGGGCAACTCCAGCGAGGTCCAGATGAGCACCGGCATCGACCCCAACCCGGGACAGCCGGAACCCGAGGCCGTCGACCGCGTGTTCCCCATCGCCCGGAGCGGCTGGGAGCTGGTCATCCTCGTTGTCGGGACGCTCGCCACCGCCGCTCGTCTCCGCTTCGGCCACGACCTCTCGGACGAGTGATAGAGCGTCGGTCGGCACCGAGGCGCGTTCGCTTTCGAGTCCTTCATATACGCCGTGGCCAACCGGAGAACCATGGGCTTCGAGGTACGCCGACGACTCAGTGTCGCCGACACGGTGACGTTGTTTAACGCCGTCGTCGGGTTCGTCGCCGGAGCCATCGCCTTTACCGACCCGCATCTGGCCGCTCGCCTCATTCTGCTGGCGGTCATCGCTGACGCAATCGACGGCATCGTCGCCCGGAACGGCGACAGTTCGGCGGTCGGCCCGCTGCTCGACTCGGTGACCGACGTGGTTTCGTTCGGTGCGACACCGAGTCTCTTTCTGTACGTGCTGTTGACAGACGCCTACGGCGGTATCGAGGTCGCACATCCGGCCGTGTTCGTCGGTCTCGCATTGCTCGCCTCCGCGTACGTTGTCTGTTCCATCGTCAGGACGGCGTTCTACTCGACGTACTTTGATTCTCCCGACCAGCGGCCGGGTATGCCGAACACGCTCGGGAGTATCATCATCGCGACGGCGTATCTGAGCGGTATCACGAACCCGCTCGTGTTGAGTATCGGCGCGCTCGCGCTCTCGCTTGCGATGATCGCGCCCTTTGACTACCCGAAGCCGGGACCAAAACACGCCATCCCGATGGGTGTCGTGCAGGCGGTCGCCGTCGTTGCGCCGGCGGCACTGTTCCGGGCCGGACCACGGGCGATGCTCGCCATCGCGCTGCTGTTTTTCGCGCTCGGTCCGTGGGTTTACCCCGGCGAGTAACCCTCGCCGGTCGCACTCCGCTCAGACCGCCTCCTCGATGAACTCCGTCAGAGTGTCGTTGAAGACCTCGGCTCGTTCGACCATCGCCAGGTGGGCAGCGTCGGGAACGAACGACACCTCGCCGTCGGGGATCTCGCTGGCCAGCGTCTCGTGATACGCTCGTGGGGTCAGTTTGTCGTGTTCGCCACAGACAGCCAGCACGGGCACATCAATCTCGCCCAGTCGGTCCCGCACGTCGAAGCCATGACAGGTCATGAAGTCGCGGCGGGTCACTGCCTGCCCGACTGCCTCCATCTGCTCGCGTGAGCGCGACACGGCCGCGTGATCGATGTCGTGGAACAGGCGGTCCCGTTCGTGCAGGAACTCGACAGCACGGTCCCAGTCGTCCGCAAGCCATTCTTGCAGCCCTTCGAACACCGGAAGTTCGGGGCCGGTCCCAAGCAACACAATCGCTTCGGGCGCCCAGTCTCGCTCCAGCGCGACCCACTGTGCAATGGCACCGCCAAGCGAGTTCCCGACCAGCACGTCCGCGTCTGTCTCCCGCCCCACAGCGACTACGTCGTCCGCGTAGGCGTCGAGTGTCGTGGTCCCGGCCGCGGTGTCGATATCGTCCGACTCTCCGTGACCTGACATGTCAAGCGCGACAGCGGGGTGGGTTGGCCCGGACGGGGCGTACTGGCGACCCCACACTCGGTGTGTCGCGCCGCTACCGTGGACATACAGCGCTGTCGGTCCTCCCCCAGCAGGCTGTGTCTGTCTGTACGCCGTGACTCGCCCGTGGTGACTGACCCGTTCCATGCGGTACCGTTCGGAAGCGGTGTGGATAAAAGATTGGCGCGCCCAGATACAGTGTGAACCGCATTCAATCAACTTCCAGTATTTTCCCGCAGTACAGCGCATTTCAGCGATAGGTTTATATACTAATCTCGCTTACTTTGAGTTAGCATGACTTCGGAACAGCAGTTGTTCGACGAGACGCCCCTCCGCCGATTCGAGTACGACGACAGCGTCGTGCTCGCGGCGGACGTGGGACCCGATGCCGACGCGAGTGTCGATGTGGTCGACGGGACCGTCATCGTCGTCGCTGACGGCCACCAGTACGAACAGGAACTCCCTGGTGACGACGCACGAGCGTTTATGAACCACGGGGTTCTCACTATCGAACTGTCAGAGCGCGAGGGAGATAACTGATGAGACTTACTGTCAAACCACTCAAACAGAAAGACGCCGGCCGAGGCCTCGCGGCTATCGACCGCGCCGCGATGGACGAACTCGACCTCGAGAACGGCGATTACATCGTTCTCGAGGGGAAACAGGACAGCCGCGCGGTCGCCCGCGTCTGGCCCGGCTACCCCGAGGACGAGGCGAAGGGCATCGTCCGTATCGACGGGCAGCTCCGGCAGGAAGCCAACGTCGGTATTGACGACCACGTAAACATCGAGAAAGCCGATGTCAACCCCGCGACCTCGGTCACCGTCGCGCTACCCCAGAACCTCCGGGTCCGGGGCAACGTCGGGCCGATGATTCGCAACAACCTCAGCGGGCAGGCCGTCACGCAGGGCCAGACCGTCCCGGTGAGCTTCGGCCTCGGCCCGCTCTCCTCGATGTCCGGACAGAAGATTCCCCTGAAAATCGCGGAGACCGAACCCTCCGGCACGGTCGTCGTGACCGACTCCACGGACATCCAGGTCAGCGAGATGCCCGCCGAGCAGGTCCACAGCGGCGAGGGCGCGCCCGAAGCGAGCGACACGCCCGACGTGACCTACGAGGACATCGGCGGTCTCGACCGCGAGCTCGAACAGGTCCGGGAGATGATCGAGCTGCCGATGCGCCACCCCGAGCTGTTCCAGCAGCTCGGCATCGAGCCGCCGAAGGGCGTCCTCTTGCACGGCCCGCCCGGTACCGGGAAGACGCTGATGGCTAAGGCCGTCGCCAACGAAATTGACGCGTACTTCACCACCATCTCCGGCCCGGAGATCATGTCGAAGTACTACGGCGAGAGTGAGGAGCAGCTCCGCGAGGTGTTCGACGAGGCCTCCGAGAACTCCCCCGCCATCGTCTTCATCGACGAAATCGACTCCATCGCGCCCAAGCGCGGCGAGACCCAGGGCGACGTGGAACGCCGCGTGGTCGCCCAGCTACTCTCGCTGATGGACGGGCTCGAAGAGCGCGGACAGGTCATCGTTATCGGCGCGACGAACCGCGTCGACGCTATCGACCCGGCGCTGCGCCGCGGCGGCCGCTTCGACCGCGAAATCGAAATCGGCGTCCCGGACAAGGAGGGCCGCAAGGAAATCCTGCAGGTCCACACCCGCGGGATGCCCCTCTCCGAGGAAATCAACATCGAAAACTACGCCGAGAACACCCACGGCTTCGTCGGCGCTGACCTCGCCTCCCTCACCAAAGAGAGTGCGATGAACGCCCTCCGGCGCATCCGCCCGGAACTCGACCTCGAATCCGACGAGATTGACGCCGAGGTGCTCGAACGTCTAGAGATTGAGGACGAGGACTTCCGCGAGGCGATGAAGGGCATCGAGCCCTCCGCGCTCCGGGAGGTCTTCGTCGAAGTCCCTGATGTCACCTGGGACTCCGTCGGCGGCCTCGAAGACACCAAGGAACGACTCCGGGAGACTATCCAGTGGCCGCTCGAGTACGAAGACGTGTTCGAGTCGATGGATCTGGAAGCCGCCAAGGGCGTGCTGATGTACGGCCCGCCCGGCACCGGGAAGACCCTCCTCGCGAAGGCAGTCGCCAACGAGGCCCAGTCGAACTTCATCTCCGTGAAGGGGCCGGAGCTGCTGAACAAGTTCGTCGGCGAGTCCGAGAAGGGCGTCCGCGAAGTGTTCAGCAAGGCCCGCGAGAACGCCCCAACCGTGGTGTTCTTCGACGAAATCGACTCCATCGCCAGCGAACGGGGCGGCGGCACGACCGACTCCGGCGTCGGCGAACGCGTCGTCTCCCAGCTGCTGACGGAACTGGACGGCATCGAGGACATGGAGAACGTCGTGGTCGTCGCGACCACGAACCGCCCGGACCTCATCGACGACGCGCTCCTGCGCCCCGGTCGGCTGGACCGGCACGTCCACGTGCCCGTCCCCGACGAGGACGCCCGGCGCGCCATCTTCCAGGTCCACACCCGGAACAAGCCCCTGGCCGACGGCGTCGACCTCGACGAACTGGCCCGCCGCACGGACGGCTACGTCGGCGCGGACATCGAAGCGGTCGCCCGCGAAGCGTCGATGGCCGCGACCCGGGAGTTCATCAACAGCGTGGACCCCGAGGAAATCGGTGACAGCGTCAGCAACGTCCGCGTGACAATGGACCACTTCGAGCACGCGCTTGAGGAGGTCGGCCCCAGCGTCACCGAGGAGACCCGCGAGCGCTACGACGAGATCGAACAGCGCTTCGACCGGGCCGAACCCGGCGTCACCGAAGAGAGCACGGCCAGCCGCACCTTCCAATAGGGACGGGCGACACACCAGCGCTGATTTTCCGCAGTTGAGGGTCGATTTTCGTTGCGTTAATGATCGTCAAGCCTGTCGAGCGTGATTTCGAGACATTCGTAGGCTTCCTTTGTCGCACCGGCCCCGCCGACAGTGACCGGTCCTGAATCGGCGTCGATGGTGAGCGACCGTTCCGCCGGGTTCTTGCTCGATGCGGGATAGACGAGACTCTGCCGGGCATTTATTACGGGTCCTGATATCGTTGTCTCAGTTCGGTCCGTCGTCGAAAGGACCCGAGCGCGAGCAGTGATCGGCGTCCCTTCCCGTAGCGCCAGTGCCGCCATGAGTACTGCAAATTGAAACGCGGAGAACGTCCGCGGGAACGCACACATGTCGGCGACGTAGCATTCCGTTCCCATCAGCCAGTGACTGCCGAGAAACATCGTGAACTCGTCATGTGCGAGGTTCTCGTTGTCGAATGTAGTCGCCTGATGCTCTGCCATCGAGTCAGTCAGCAGTCCGGAATGCCCAGTGAGCCCGCGCTGCATATCGGCGGTCACAAGCAGCGGGGTAATGCCGCTCTCGATTGTCCGGACCGCCGTCGCGATGTCCTCATATGCGGGCGTCGATGCTGTCTCATCGCCGTGGACAAGTAACAATACCAGTACATCCCGCTCGATAGCGGCGCTGAGTTGCGGCATAAACGCAGAGAGGGCCGATTTCGGGAGCGCAATCGTGAGACTCTCATCGGCACTTTCAATAAGTGATTGCATCGCACTGATGACTGACGACTGGGTCCGGTGGATTTCCAGTCCCGATTGTCCCATCAGCATAGAATTCGGTGCTACGTGTATAAATTGTCTCCTGAATCGGAAGCAAGCGGCGCTGAGACGGGAACCGTCATCAGCAGAGAGAGGTCTGGTGTAACTTCTTTATGTGCGTGTCTCTTTGGATGGGTGATGAAGTCACAGCCCACCGTCCTGTTCGTCCGCAGTCCGAGCCAGGACAGGGCCGCGATTTCGATGCTCCGGGACAGTGGCCTCACCGTCAACGAGTTCGACGGGGTTCGTGATCTGGAGTGTGCGCTCGAGGACTACGACACGGACTGCGTCGTCACGAACTGCGAAGTGGAGAACGTGGACGGGACACAGTATCTCGGTGGGCTGACCGTGATCGAACGGCTGCGGGAGAGCCACCCCGAACTCCCGGTTGTCCTCTTTGCCGAAGTGACAAACGGCGACATCGCCCGTGAAGCCTACAGCCGCGACGTGTTCGGCTACATTCCGAGTACAGTAAGCGATGCCCACCAGCGACTTCTGGCACAGGTCGATGCCGCTGTCGCTTCCAGTCCGGCCCGGCAGCGGGCGAACAAGCGAAAACAGCTCAACGAGGCTGTCCGGCTGGTCAATCAGGCGCTCGTCCGCTCACAGTCGCGGATGGATATCGAACGCGATGTCACGGCGGTTCTGGCAGGCACAACCAGATACACTGAGGCCTGTACGGTGACCTGTCAGTACGACAGGCCGGTCGTTCGAGCGCTGGGGTCACAGCGTGACCACGTTTCTATTACCGCACCGGACCCGTTGCGCCGCGCTGAGTCAGAAAACCGACTGGTCGTTGCAGACATCGACCACGCAACGGTCGCAGACGACACAGAGGCACTGGAGACGGACTGCACCCGAATTCTTGCGGTCCCACTGGTGTACGGCGGGGATTCGTACGGTGTCCTCGGAGTATACGCCGACAGTGTCGACACCTTCGACGCGGAAGAACAGGATACGTTCAGGGAGGTCGGGCACAACATCGCGCTGGCTATCGACGCCAGCCAGACGAAAGACGCGCTCCAGCAGCGGACGACGGAGCTGGAACAGCAGAAAGAGCGGCTCCGAGAGCTCGCACAGATTATCTCACACGAACTCCGGAACCCGCTTCAGGCGGCGATGGGTCGGGTCGAGCTGCTAGCCGCTGAACACGCCGCCGAGGAGTTCGACGCCATCCAGCGCAGCCACACCCGGATGTCGTTTCTCATCGACGATCTCATGGAGATCGCCCGAGAAGGCGGCAGACAGTACACCGTCGAGCCAGTCGCGCTCTCCGACGTGATGGCCGACGCTTGGACGACGGTCACCACCGATGGGTCGACCATCGAAATCGACTGTACCGAGACGATACTGGCCGATAGCAACCGCCTGCGTCAGCTTGCGGAAAACTTCTTTCGGCTCGCCACGGAGCAGGGTGACACCGGGAAGATAACGATCACCGACACGGCCGACGGATTCGCGCTTGAACACGACAGCATCCCGTTAGAGGTGGGACAGGAGGGACCGTTTGAGCTCTATTACGCTTCCAGTGACGAGGGTGGCGGACTCCATCTCGCCGTGATCCGAGAAATCGCACAGGGCCACGGGTGGGAAATCGCCCTCTCCAACGACCCGACGGGACGGGTCCGGCTGCACGTGACCGGTGTTGAGCGGCCGTCAGCGAAACCCACGTAGCGACCCCGCCTCGCCGTACGTGACTCGAAACCGTATTTTGCATCCAGTCCGGAGTTGCGGTATGGATCTTCAGGCTCGGTATCGCGTGCCAGCACTCACTGGCCTGTTGACGGTCGTGTCGCTCGCGCTCGTGTTTGGGGCCGTTCTCGGGGCGATTCCCCGGTCGGCTCTCCCCGCTGCGCCCGCGAGCGTGCTCGGGGCAATCCCTCACGCCAACGCTGTGGTCAGTGCCCTCGCTATCGGCACAATCGTCGGTGGCGTTCGAGCAATCCGTCGCGGCAACGTCGCGCGACACCGAAAGCTGATGCTCTCCTCGTTTGGCCTGTTCGCCCTGTTTCTCGTGCTGTATCTCTATCGGATAACGCTCGAAGGGCCAACGGACTTCACCGGTCCGTCGGTCGTCGAGATGTACTTCTACCTGCCGTTTCTCGCCATCCACATCCTGCTTGCCATCATCGCTATCCCGGCGGTGTACTACGTCCTGCTGCTGGCCTACACGTACCCCGTCTCGGAACTGCCGTCGACGAACCACCCGCGGGCCGGAAAGCTGGCCGCGGGGCTGTGGCTGATCTCGTTCTCGATGGGTATCGCCGTCTACGCGATGCTGTACCTGATCTGGTGAAGACTAGCGCTCCGCTCTGAGCAGGCCGAACCACAACATGTCTCGCCACGCGCCGTCAAGATACCACTCCGCCCGGTGCGTGCCTTCTTTGCTGAATCCCAGTCGGTCGACCACTGCGACGGAACGGTCGTTCCCGCCAACAATCTTCGCCGACCACTTCCGGAGCGCCCGCTGGTCGAAGCCATACTGGACCAGTCTGCCCGCTGCCTCGGTGGCGTACCCCTGGCCCCAGGCATCCGGGTCGAGCCAGTAGGCCAGTTCGGCTGTGCCCCGCTCTGGGTCGTGGTCGGTCATGGCGACGAGTCCGACCGGCTCGGTTCGGTCCTCGACCCGTCCGGGACTTCCGTCCGGGTCGATACAGACCAGTAGATGGACCGAGTCCTCGTCGGACAGCGTCTCCTCGTAGTAGGACTCCATCTGGTCGGTGGTCGGCGGGCGGGCGTACGTCCCCAGCCCCCAGACCTTCTCGTCGTGAAACACGCGCTGTATCCAGTCGAGGTCATCCCGCTCCGGGGACCGGAGGGCAGTTCGGTCAGTTGCGAGGAAGGACGGCCCTGGCATGCGTGAGTCCTTGCTCGGACTGCGCAAAAATGTGGTGCCAGTCTGCACCGACGACGCTAGTCGTCAGCCGGCCTCGATTGCGTCCCGATATCGGGGCGGGCAACGTCGCGGTCCGTCGCCTCGCCCTCGATGTCGTAGGGGTATTCGCCGGTGACACAGCCGAGACAGAGGTCAGTTTGGCTCTTGTCAAGCGTCTCTGCGATGGCGTCGATGGAGAGATACGACAGCGAGTCCGCCTCGATTTCGCTGCGGATCTCGTCGACGGACTGGTTCCCGGCGATGAGTTCGTCCCGTGAGGCCATGTCGATGCCCATGTAACAGGGCGCGACGATGGGCGGCGCTCCGATGCGGACGTGGACCTCCTCGGCCCCGGCGTCTTTCAGCAATTGGATCAGTTGCGTCGAGGTGGTCCCGCGGACGATAGAGTCGTCGATGATGGTGACGCTTTTGCCCTCGATAGTCGACTTGATGGGGTTGAGCTTCAGCCGGACGGCCCGCTCGCGCTCGTCCTGGGTCGGCATGATGAACGTGCGGCCGACGTACCGGTTTTTCATCAGCCCTTCAGCGAATTCGATGTCCGAACCGTCGTCCTGTGCGGCTTCGGCGTATCCGGAGGCGAACGCACGTCCGGAGTCAGGCACCGGCAACACCACGTCCGATTCGACGCCGGACTCTTCCCAGAGTTTCCGGCCTAGTTCGCGCCGGACCTCGTAAACGAGGTTCTCGTCGATGGTCGAGTCCGGTCGCGCGAAGTAGACGTGTTCGAAGAAACAGTGGGCCGTGTTCTCGGGCTGGATTAGCTGGTACGTGTCGTAGCCGGTCCCGTCGGCGTGCAGGACGACGAGCTCGCCGGGCTTGACATCCCGGATCAGTTCGCCGTCGAGCGTGTCGATGGCGGCCGACTCGGAGGCGAGGACGTAGCCGTCCTCGAGTTCGCCGATACACAGCGGCCGGTTGCCCTGCGGGTCGCGCACACCGAGCACCGTCTCGTCGTGCATGATGGTCAGTGAGTACGACCCGTGGATACGGTTCATCGTCCGCTTGACGGCCCGGACCAGGTCCTCCTCCAAGAGATTACGCGCGAGGTCGTGGGCGATGACCTCGGTGTCGCCGTCGGACGTGAAGGCGTGGCCGAGGTCGGCCAGTTCGTCGCCGATTTCGTCGGCGTTGACGAGGTTCCCGTTGTGCGAGAGGCCCAGCGACCCCGACTTGAACGAAACGGAGAACGGCTGGGCACAGCAGGCGTTGACGCTCCCGGCGGTCGGGTATCGGACGTGGCCGATACCGTTCGGGCCGTTGAGCGCCTCCAGATCACCGGGGTCGAAGGCGTCACCGACGAGTCCCATTTCGACGTGGCTGTACTGCTGGAACCCGTCGTGGGTGACGATGCCAGCCGATTCCTGGCCGCGGTGCTGAAGCGCGTACAAGGAGTAGTAAAGCGGTCGGGCGGCGTCACGGTCCTCCAAAGAGATGCCAACAACGCCGCACTTCTCGTGCATTTGTGTTGAGTGTGTTATTCGCCCGCTTTCGACTGCCACTCGTAGTCACGCCGCTTGGCCGACTTGCCGAAACCGCACGACGAGCAGACCTTCTTTTTCGTGTGATACGACTTTTCACCACACCGTCGGCACTTCGTGTGCGTCGTGGTGTTTTTCTTGCCCTGACTCGGAGTTCCTGCGCCAGTCATGGAGTAATTGAGACGACGTTATCGCCGCGTATAATCGTTGTGTCTTCATCCTCAACGACGAGGTTCATGTGTTGGTCGTAGCCGGTGAGTTCCCCCTCGAACAGCTCGCCACCCTTCAGCTGTACGGTGACTGTCTCACCGAGGGACGCTTCGAGTACATCCAGCGGTCGTCCACTCATGTACGGTTTGGATAGTGATGGCCGCTTAAACGTACCGTTTGCGCGATGGCACTCCCACCACGGTTCCGATATCCTAGACCTCGACGCTAAACGGCGCTCGGTCGGCCGCTCGGACGGCGAAACCAGCCAGCAGGTCCGCGAGCGCGTCGAGGTCGTCGGGGTCGATAACCTCGACCGGCGTGTGCATATAGCGGTTCGGCAGGCCGACGTTGACCGACGGAATTCCACCCCGCGAGGTGTAGAAGGCGTCCGCGTCGGTCCCGGTCCGGATGCCCGTCGCCTGCAACTGAATGTCGATGTCCTCCTCTTTACCGGTCTCCCGGAGTGCGTCGACCGCGACCGGATGGTTCGCGCTCCCGCGAGCGACGACCGGTCCTTCGCCGAGTTCCACACCCGTCGCGGCCTTGCCGGGCGAGCCCGGTGCGTCCGTCGCGTGAGTCACGTCAGCGGCGATGGCAACGTCAGGCGCGAGGTCGAACCCGACCATCTTTGCACCCTGCACGCCGACCTCCTCTTGTACTGTCGAGACCGCGTAAACCGTCGCGTCCACATCCGACTCTGCCGCACGGCGAAGGCCCTCAGCGGCCGCCCAGATACCGATGCGGTTGTCCATCCCCCGGGCCGCCAGCCGGCCGTTCTCCAGTTCGCTCAGCGTCTGGACGAACGTCACCGGGTCGCCACGGTCGACGAGCGATTCCACTTCGTCGCCGTCCGCTGCACCCACGTCCACGTGCTGTTCGGTGATCTCCGGCACGGAGTCGTCATCCGAGTCCCGGAGGTGAATCGCGGTCTGTCCGACGACGCCCGAGACGGGACCGTCGGCCGTGTGAATGGTGACGTGTTGCCCGCGCGAGACAGTCTTGTCTGAGCCGCCAATGCGGCCCAGTTTGACGAAGCCGTCGTCGGTGAAGTCCCGAACAATGAAGCCGATCTCGTCCCCGTGGCCCGCGAGGGCGACGGTCGTGTCGCCGCCCTCGACTTTCGCGACGGCGTTCCCGTAGTCGTCCGTTCGAACCTCGTCGGCGAACTCGCTGACGTAGTCGAGCCACACCCGCTGGCTGTCGGCCTCGTATCCAGACGGACCGGGCGTTGTCAGAAGGGATTCGAGAAACTCTCGTCGTCGTGTGTCCATAGGCGACATAGATCCCCCGTGGTCATGAAAACAGCGGACTGCACACGGATGGGACCGGCCGTCGTAGCCCGGTACCGCCACGGCTAAGAGCCGCGGCGTCGAACTGTCACTATGGCAGAATTCACCTTCCTGGAAGTACATCTCGACGGTGCGGAGTTCACTGCGAACGCTCCGTTCAGCGCTGGTGACGATGACGACGGCTCAGACAGCACGTCGTCGTGGTCGCGGACGGACAGATCACGCGACGAAACGGACGCAGAAGGCGGCAGTGGCCCCAGTGTCGCTCGCCTCGCACTCGCGGTACTCGGTGTCGTCGCAGTTGTCGCGCTCGTGCTGCGCCTGTACCTCGGCGGGTCCGATGACGGTGCTGCTAGCGATGGCGACCTGTAGCGGATAGGCCCCGCTCCCGAACCGGACGCGGGGAGTCGTTTTTACAGGGAGAAGGCCTATTTCCTCCCGCCACATTTCAGACGTATGGGATTATACCACAGTGTACAGGCTGTCGCCGGCGCGACCGGCGACGGCCCCATCGACTGGAGTGCTGTCGCCGACGCCGCAAAGGGGGCCACTGACACAGGCGACCTCACCGTCGAGAAGCCTGAACGCGACGGCTACGCCACCGACGTTCGGGACGCCAGAGACCGCGTTCGTGAGGTCGGTGAACTCGCCTTTGATCTGCCCGAGACTGTCGAAATCCAGAACCGCCACCACTGGATCGACGCCAATGTCGCGACGTTCAGTCGCGTGATGGAGCCGATCGAACAGCAGGCCGAGTACATGCCCGGCATCGCCCGCGTCGTCAACACCGGGTCGATGGCCGTTGCATTGTCGTTCCTGGGAAACAACGTTCTTGGCCAGTACGACCCCGTCCTGCTCGCGGACAACGACGCCCACGCGCTGTACTTCGTGCGCCCCAACATCAACCGGGTCGCCGATCAGTTGAACGTCGAGCGGGACCGTTTCCGCCGCTGGATCGCGTTCCACGAGGTCACCCACGCAGCGGAGTTCGGCGCGGCCCCGTGGCTCTCGGACCATCTCGAAACGGCGATGGAGGACGCCATCGACAACCTCACCGACGGCAACATCGACCGGACGACGCTTGGTGAACTCGATACGACGATGACCGCCGTCGAGGGGTACGCGGAACTGCTGATGGACCGTGCCTTCGACGACGCGTACGACGACCTGCGGCGGAAAGTCGATCAGCGCCGACAGGGACGTGGTCCCATCGCGTCGCTTATGCGACGACTGCTCGGTCTCGGGATGAAACGGCAGCAGTACGAACGCGGAAAGGCGTTTTTTGACACAGTCGCAGACGCCCGCGGCGTCGCTGCGGCCGGGCGCGTCTGGGACTCGCCGGACACCCTTCCCACTGAAGACGAAATAGAGACGCCGACGCTGTGGATCGACCGCGTCGACCCCTGAAGTAGGCTACAGCACGCTACGTGGCCGTACAGACCGCTTATTTCTCCGGCTCTTCGACAGGCGCTTCGATTTTCGCGACGTCGAGGAGGATTTCGCTGTTCGATTCGTCGACAGCGACAACCGTCCCGGCGACGACGAGCTTTGAGATCGGCGTCGGGCCGAGAATGACTGCCTGGCCTTCGCTGAAGTCCTGTACCGAACTCTGGAGGTGGAACCGGGCGCGGCACTTCTCCGGGTCGTGGACGTTCGTAAAGTTGATTTCCTCGACAGTGACGTCGACCCGTTCGTAGTCGTGAGCGACGACGACGCTCTCGGCCTCGTCGATCTGCTGGCGGTCGATTGCGTCGAAGGCCTCGGAGGTCGGCTTGTATCCGCCTGTCGGGCCGGGAATACCTTCGACAAGCCCCAGCGAGGTCAGGCTCTGCATCTGGTTTCGTACTGTTCCGGGGTTCCGGTCGATCTCCTCGGCGATTGTCTCACCGGTGACCGCCTCACCGGTCTGTTGATACCTGTTTACCAGCGTCGTAAGCATCGTTCGCTGGCTGTTGTTCAGATCGATGCTAACCATACCGGTGTGTATCGGGAGCGGCTACTTATCCCATTGGGTTCACTCATTCGACGCCAGTCGCTGGCACGGCCGCAGCTACTCCATGTATCCCAGTTGTTTCAGGCGGTCTTCGACGGCGTCGCCGTCGTCGCTCCCGAGCGCGTCCGCGATGCTGAGCGGGTCGCGCTCGCCGACGGCGGGGTCCTCGGCAAACACCGGGAGCACCTCGCCGCGCATGTCCGTCGGCACCGCACAGCCGTGGGCAGCTAGCAGCGTCGGGGCGATGTCGAGGATGCTGATACGGTCGAGTTCGCCCTGTGGCTCGAAATCCGGCCCACTGGCGGCGAAGATGCCGTAGGGCGTGTTCTCGGCCGCCCAGCGGTCAGGGCCGCTCTGGACAGTCCCGCCGCCGATGCCGTCGTTGACGTGGACGCCCGGACGCTGGTCGACGACGACCTCCGGCCCGGCGTCGACATAGGGGCCGCTGTACACGTCCTCGCCCCGGTACACGTCGGTAAACAGCGGGCCGTGTTCGTCCTCGACCTCGCGCAGGTCGGCCATCAGCGACTCGCGGACCGATTCCACGTCGAACCGGGGGTTGATGTACACAGGCCCCTGCCCACTGGCGACAACTTTCGTCTGTTCTAGGTCGATAGCTTCGAGCTTCCGGTCCCGCTTGACGCCGTCGCGCTGTGGAACAAGCTGCTGGATGGACTCGGGGACGACGCGAGCGAGCGTGTCGACCAGTCCAGCACGCTTTGCGACCGCAAGCAGGTTCTCCCGGTCGAGTCCGATCCGGGTGAGGACGGCGTCGACGCTGGTGTCCCGGACCTGATAGCCGTTTTCGGCCAGCCACTCGTTGATGTAGAACTCCGTCTGGGTCGCGTCGCAGCCGTGATCAGACATCAGGACGAGGTTCAGCTCCTCCCGGTCGTCGAGTCGGCCGACCCACTTGTCGACCAGCTCCCACGCGCGCAGGCTCGGTTCGTCGTCCCAGAAGAAGTGATGCAGGACATTGAGGTAAAACAGCGTCACGTGGACGAAATCGAGGTCTCGCTCGTCCAAGAGCGTCGTCGCTACCTCGAATCGCTTCTCCAGCAGGTCGAGAATGGCGTCGACCTCCGCGCCGCGCTCGTCGTTCGAGGACAGCAGCGGGTCCGGGTGGACGCTGTAGTCGAACCGGGATTCAAGTTCCTCGGCCAGTTCCGGCGGCGAGGTGTAGCCGGAGCTGATTGACCGGTATTCGCCCTCGACGGCGTCAGGGCCGCCGGCGACGACGAGGTCGTCGATGTCCCGCGGCGGGTACATCGTCGGCATGTTGACGACGCCGGCCGACTGCCCCTCGTCGTTGAGGTAGTCCCACAGCTCGGCGGTATCGTAGTCGCCGCCGTTCATTACGGTGATCTCGCCTGCGGCGAGGTCGACGTTCTCGAACCAGAACACGCCAAAGCCACCGGGGTCTTTCCCCGAGGAGTAGCACTTCCAGTTCGGGAACGTCACTGGCGGCAGACAGCTCCGTGTCCCCGCCCAGGTACCGGTGTCCCGTAACGCGGCCAGATTCGGGAGCTCGCCGGCCTCAATCCACGGGTCGAGCAGTTCCCAGCTCGCGCCGTCGAGGCCGACGACGAGGGTCTTCGTCATGCTGAGACGGAGACAGGCGAGTCACTAGTCCCTTTCGCACCCGTCGCCAACGCGGGCCGACGGGCGACCGCGGGTCGAAACTAACAACGCGTCACTTTTGAGCGCGCCGCCGGAACTGGCAGTATGAGCAACCGGTCGGACATCGCACCGGACACCGTCTCGGTCGAGTTAACCGAGGACGGCGTCGTCGTGGAGTACCTCGACGGCCGCCAGGCGTTCTATCACGGCGTCCCAACGGCGGTCGAAGGGAGCATCCAGACTGCCCCGGGAAAAGACACACACGTCCTGATTACCGACGAGACGGAGACGTCGGGTATCCTCGTGTACGTCAACGACCTCCGGACGCATGACGACATTCTCGAAGAGACGGGCGTCGGACGGGTCATCCTTGACGACGGCGAGGAAGACGAACTGTTTCCGGGGGTCACGGTCCGGGACAATCAGATGCGGACAGAAGTGGAAGTGGACTACGACGTGACGAACGGCCGGGTATTCGTCTTCGAGGAGGACGAACTCGGCGAGCGGAGCTTCGAAATCGTCGAAGCGTAATACCTGTGGTGCGGGTGCGTGACTGCGAGGGCGAGGACCGTTACTGGATGTAGGACGGGTCTTCGTCGTCACAGTTCTCCTCGTGTTGACGCGCGTCGCTCTGGTCGTCGAACATCAGGCCACAGGTCTCGCACTTGTACCACGTGACCTCGTCTCGCTCGGTTTGGACAACCATACCAGAGATTCCGACGGCCGCCCGTATATTATTTTCCCGCAACACAACGGGAACCCTCAAGGGAGTCGGATTGCAAGAAGGCGGCATGAGCGGGGCCACTGACGCCGGTGTCGAACTCACAGTCGAGGGTGCGAACAAGCGCGACGCCGGGCGCGGTATCGCACGACTGCCGGAGTCCGCACGGACTGAGCTGGGCGTGCTGAGCGGGTCGCCCGTCATCGTTGAAGGCGACGATAGGACTGTCGTGAAGGTCTGGCCGGCGGATGACGACGGGTCCTTCGTCCGCATTGACTCAGATACCAGAGCGAACGCCGGCGTCAACATCGGTGACACGGTCACCGTGACCAGCGGGTCAGTCTCCGAGGCCACTGAGATCGCCGTCCAGCCGGTCGAACCGATGCCGGGCAGCGAGGACTACGAGAGTCTGGTCAGGAAGCGCCTCGTCGATCAGATAATCCAGGCCGACGAGCGGACCCACATCGAGGGGCTGGGGACCTTTCTCGTCCGCAAAACGTCGCCGTCGGGGCCGGTTCGGGTCACCGGCACGACGGCAGTGACTGTGCTGCCCGGCCTCGACGGCGGCAGCGATACCGACCAGTCGTCATCCGACGAGGCAGCCACGGCGAACACACCGACCGCCGAGACGGAGTCCGGGGTGAGCTACGAGGACATCGGCGGCCTCGACGAGGAACTGGACCGCATCCGGGAGATGATCGAGATGCCCCTCTCCGAGCCCGAGGAGTTCCGCCGCCTGGGCATCGACCCCCCGAGCGGCGTCCTCCTGCACGGCCCGCCCGGGACGGGGAAAACCCTCATCGCCCGTGCCGTCGCCAACGAAGTCGACGCCTACTTCGACACCATCTCCGGCCCCGAAATCGTCTCCAAGTACAAGGGCGAAAGCGAGGAGCGACTCCGGGAGGCCTTCGAGAAGGCCGAGGCGAACGCGCCGGCTATCCTCTTTGTCGACGAAATCGATTCCATCGCGGGCTCCCGCGACGAGGACGCCGACATGGAGAACCGCGTCGTCGCCCAGCTGCTCACACTGATGGACGGCCTCGAAGACCGCGGCCGGGTCGTCGTCATCGGGGCGACGAACCGCGTCGACGCCATCGACCCGGCGCTGCGCCGCGGCGGCCGCTTCGACCGCGAAATCGAGATCGGCGTCCCCGGTGAGAGCGGCCGTCGCGAGATTATGGATGTTCACACGCGGGACATGCCGCTCCACGAGGACGCAGATCTGGACCGCATCGCCGCACAGACCCACGGCTTTGTCGGGGCGGACCTCGCATCGCTGACCACTGAAGCCGCGATGGCCGCACTCCGGGCGGACCGCGATGACGGTGACGTCCACCAAGACGACTTCGAAAGTGCGCTCGCCACCGTCGACCCCAGCGCGATGCGGGAGTACGTCGCCGAGTCGCCGACGGCGACGTTCGACGACGTGGGCGGGCTGTCCGAGGTCAAACAGACGCTGACGGAGGCTATCGAGTGGCCGCTGTCGTACGGAGAACTGTTCACCGCGACGAACACGGACCCACCGAGCGGTATCCTGCTGTACGGCCCGCCCGGGACGGGGAAGACCCTGCTGGCGCGGGCCGTCGCCGGCGAGAGCGACGTGAACTTCATCCACGTCGCCGGGCCGGAAATCATGGACCGGTACGTCGGTGAGAGCGAGGAAGCCGTCCGAGAACTGTTCGAGCGCGCCCGCCAGACCGCGCCGAGCATCATCTTCCTCGATGAAATCGACGCCATCGCCAGCCACCGCGGCCAGGGCAACGAAGTCACCGAGCGCGTCGTCTCGCAACTGCTTGCCGAACTGGACGGCATCACCGAAAACCCCAATCTGGTCGTGTTGGCCGCGACCAACCGCCGGGACATGATCGACGACGCGCTGCTGCGGCCGGGTCGCCTCGAACAGCACGTCGAGGTCCCCAACCCCGACCGTGACGCTCGCGAGGAGATTCTCGCTGTCCACACCGCCGGGAAACCGCTCGCTTCTGACATCGATATCGCGGACCTCGCCGAGGAGACTGATGGTTTCTCTGGCGCAGAACTGGAGGCCGTCGTCCGTGAAGCGTCGATGTTGGCCATCCGGGAGGTGGCGTCCGCCTACGGGCCCGAGGAAGCCACCGAGAACGCCGACGAAGTGACGATTACGCGTGCACACTTCAGCGAAGCGCTGGAACGGGAACGCGCGCGGTAGCCACGAGCGACGCGGTCGGGTCAAGCCGTTTTGCAGCAACTGCTGGTCAGTGGTTTCTCTTGACGCGTTCGGCCGAAAGGCGAGGAGAGGCGAAAGGGTCGACTCCGGGAGAGGAGTAAAAAGGCTGTCCGGACAGCCTTGGCGGACGAGCGACGCCGAGTGGCCGAGCAGCGAGACGGGCGTTAGCGCCGGCATCGACGTGAAAAGCGCCTTGCCGGCAGCTACTCGTAGCGAGTGGACACGCAAAAAAGGCCCGGTTGTCGGGTTCCGGCTACGCCTTATCGTCAGGCGACTCCGAATCCGGTTGGTCAGTGGGCTCCTGCTGTGGGGCGTTGCCTCCGCCTCCACCGTCGCCGTCCTCTGTAGCTGATTCCGACGCGCCACGTCGGCCCAGTAGCGGGAGCGACCGACCGCGAAGGAGCCGCCGGCCGCCGACGACTGGAACGGCGAGGGCGACGAGCCAGGGCGCGAGACTCGCAGCAGTCACCAGCAGGCCTCGGGTGAACACGTATACGTCGGTCACCGACGAGAGGAACGCAGTGACCAGCGACCGCTCGTGGTACGGCACCTGCTGGGCCGACGGTTCCGGCGCTGGCTCGTGGATTTCGACACGCAGCGTCGAATAGGCGACCCGCTGTTCGAGTGAGCGTTTCTGTGCTTCGAGACGTTCGATGTCACTCTGCACTGACGACAGTTCGTCCTCGATGCGGAGCAGTTCTTCCGTGCTATTTGCCCGGTCGTAGAAGGCCCGCAGTCTGTCGCGGCGCTCCCGGAGATTGGTCAGCCGCGCTTCGAGGTCGACCAGTTTGTCGGTCACGTCTTTCGTCGTCGTCTCTTCGGAGCGGACCGTCCCCTGCTCGGCCACCATCGACTGGGTCGACTCGTACTCCTCGCTTGGCACTCTGACGACGATGTATCCGGTGTACCACGTTTCGCCGTCATCGCGGTGGAGTTCACGGTTGGAGTCGCTCACGTACCCGCCGGACGCGCGAGCGCGGGCGGCGATTGCGTCGGCCGTCGTCGAGTAGTTCTCCACTTCGACCACCATCCGGCCGTTGCGGATGATGGCCCGGTCGGCCGCCGCGTCGCCGGCCTGAATATTCCCGCTATCCGCGGCGTTCGCCCCGGAGTCCGCTTCGACGGGCTGACTTGAGCTGCTGTCACCGCCGGACATCTGTGCGCCGTCACCGCCGCCCTGTGGCCCGCCCGCGTCGCTGCTCCCACCCAGACCGGCACAGCCGGCAAGGAGGAGGAGGGCGACGACAGCGAGGACCCTAACTCGCGAAGCCATACGGGATGGAATCGTCCTGACGACGGTATAATGACAGCGAACGCTCAAAAACCGCTTTTTGTCAAACAGCGACTGCGGTTATGGCCAGTCCGTCCGGCGGTCTGCAAGCGCCGGAAACTCCTCGCGGACCTGTTCGACACGGGTCGGGTCGAGAGTGGCAGTCACCAGCGCGGGGTGGTCGTCGGCGCTGGCGAGCGTCGTTCCCCACGGGTCGTACACCGTCGACCGACCCAGCAGTTCCGCGTCCTCGAATTTCCCGACGCCGTTCGCTGCGGCGACGTACAGCTGATTCTCGACTGCGCGGGCGCGACCGAACAGTTTCCAGTGCTCGACGCGCGGATACGGCCACGCACTGGGCACGAGCGTCAGCGTCACGCCCTCGTCGACGAGGTGGCGGTACAGCGCTGGGAACCGGAGGTCGTAGCAGGTGGTGACTCCGACAGTGAACCCCTCGAAGTCGACAGTCGGAACCGTCTCACCCGGCTCCAGTAGCTGGGATTCCGCGGAGTCGTAGCCAAACAGATGCTGTTTGCGATACACTGCCCGTCGCTCCCCGTCGCGGTCGAAGAATACGGCGGTGTTCGCCAGTCCGGCATCGGCGGGCACGTCGAACCCGGCCTCAGCGCTCGTCGCCAGGTCCTCGACGACGCTCCCGGCCACCACAGCCACGTCGTGGTCCGCGCCGGTGCTGCGGATTCGACTGAGCGTCTCGCCGTCCAGCCCCTCTGCTTCGCGTGCGTATCGGTCGAACGCGAAGTAGCCGACGTTGAACAGTTCCGGAAGCACGACGAGGTCCGCGCCGTCCGCGGCCGCGTCCTTGATGGCGGTCGTCGCGCGGCTGACGTTCTCGGCGACCGAGTCCGACGAGACGTCTATCTGGGCAAGTGTGAGCCTCATGCTTCGACTTCGAGGTCGTCCCGCAGCGCCTGTTCGAGGTTCTGCATCTCGCCGTCGAGGTTCCGCTTGAAGAAGCGCTCGACGCCCGGGAGCTTGCCGTCGACGATGAACCGGTTCGTCAGCTTCGTGCCGCCGTCGGCTGTCTCTTCGAGTTCGTGTTCGCCCTGAACGGTCATCACCTTCGAGCGACCGATAAAGCGAGCGTACTCCGGGCGACGCTGTTCGACGTCCTCGGTTTTCACCGTCATCGTCTGGTTGACCACCGGAATCGGGAGTTCGATCGACCAGTTCGCGTGTGTGTCGTCGATGATTTCCCAGTCAGTGACCACACTAATCGGCCGAGCCCGTTTATCCGGGTCAGTGATGAATTCCCAGACACGTTCCGGTGTGGCCGGCACAGTCATCGTTCGTTCGACCCGGACAGTCATGGAAGATACTGAGGACTACTGGCCGATGAATCCACCGATTGTAACAGTGCGGAAAACCCGGCAGCGGCTATCCAGTCGGCGTGACGCGCCACGTCGTCGACCGTGCGCGCCCCCATTTCTCGATCTCGACCTCGTCGGCCTCCTCAGCTAAGCGTGGGAGTCGCGCACCCACTTGCTTCGACGAGAGGCCGAGCTGCTCAGCGATGTTCTTCGCGCGGAAGTAGCTCTCCCCACGCGAGACGCTGTCCCGGAGATATTCGAGAATGCGTCGGTCTTCCTCGCTGTAATCGGCCATATAGGAGATACGGTCTCGGCGTTTTTAACGGTTCCCTTCACAGTCTCGCAGCTGATACCGGTATCAGGCGTCGTAGGCGTGGATCGCCACGATAGCCACGGCCGCGGCGAGCATCGCGAGCCCGAACGCGCCGCCGGACGTCACGAGCAGGTTCCCCGTCTCAAGCTCCTGTGCGTGCAACACTGCGTAGTTGTAGCTGTTAGTTGCTGTGAACAGGGCCGCACCGACCGAGACGAGCCCGAACACCAGGGCCAGGCCCATCCCCATGTCGCTTTTGGACGCCTTGGAACTCATGTACGACGCTTTCGGTGTTGCCCACTTAGTTCATTCGGGCTGGGGCCACAGGACATATACCGACCTGTCGAAGCGAACCAGCCGCTCGTCTCGGACCCGGTGCTCTACGTCAACGAGACCCGCGGCGCGTGGGACCGGGCGAACCTCACACAGTCCGAGACGCCGCTGCACCTCGCGTTCGACACCTACAACCCCAAGCCGTACCCCTACACGATTACGAAGGTCGGCTACACCATCCGGATGAACGACGTGACCGTCGGAGAGGGCGCTCCGTCGTCGAGACAGACACGGCACGGCCAGCGGAAGGAAAAAACCGGACCGGTTCGGCGTCGCTTACTCGATGGTCGTGTGCTCGGACTCCTCGTTGAGCGCGAGGTTCGTCGCGATTTCGGCGCTCCGGACTGCGAACTCGGCGGTCTGCTGGAGGCTGACGAGCACTTCACGCACTTCCAGCAGCGCCTCGTTGTCCATCTCCGGCAGGTCGTCCAGAATCTCGTGTTCCTTGTCGCCGATGTCCTTGTACAGCTCCCGGACCTGAATCGCGGTGTCGTAGTTGCGGTCGACGGCTGCCTGCACCGCCAGCTCGGTGATGTCGTTGACCTGGTCGGTGAACTCGCGGATGCGCCGCATCGTCGAACTGTCGACGTTGAGCGAGTGGTCCTCGGTCTCGAGGGCGATTTCGGCGATGTCCTCGGCGTTGTCGGCGGTCAGTTCGAGGTTCTTCGCAATCGAGCGGTAGCCGATGAGCGGGAAGCCGTCGTTGAGGCCGATGGCCCGCGCGAGATTCGGGTTCTGGTAGGCCGTGAAGATGAGGCGAAGCAGGAGGACGAATATCTTGTTGGCCTGTCGCTCGCGGTTGAGCGCTCGCTGCGCGAGATCGGGGTTGCCGTGTGCGAGAGATTTTACTGCCTCGTTTCGCATCGTCGAGCCGGTGGACTCCAGCCGTTCGAGGAGGTTGTTGAGCGTGAAGTCCTCCGGGTCGACGGAACAGCGGATGGCGATTCGGTCGGGCGTCTCCTCGATGACACCAAGCCCCATCAGCTGGGTTTCGGCGTTGTAAACGGCGTTGATGTGAGAGGATTCCAGCGTCTCGCCCTCTGGGGCTTCGACGTGGATGACGCGCCGGCCGAGCACGTACTGGGCGACGATAGCCCGCTCGACAGACGCTGCATCGAGATTCTCCGCGTGGATGATAGCCTCCGACTCCTCGGTCTGGACGGACTCGGGCATGACTGTCAGCGTGCCTTTGCCGCCCATCCGTAGCGACACCTCGTCACCTTTTTCGACGTCGTGCGCACTGGCCCACTCCGCAGGCAGCGTCATCGCGAGCGTCGACGGCCCCAGTCGCTGGACTTTCCGTGTTTCCATATGTCCTTTGTGGGGCGTGAGATACCTTAATCTTGACTATACATGATAAAATACCGCGGGCGATATATCATGGCCTGCCGCCCTCGACTGTGGAAGCGTCAGACGACTTCGACAAGTCTCCGCTCGTGACGCCCGACGCGGACCCGCAGCCAGCCGCGCAGTTCCTCGTCTAATTCCGAGTCGCCAGTGTCGACACGGAGCGTGCCGATGCCGTCCAGCTTCCGCCGCGAAGCGACCACTTCGAGGTCACACTGCCTGATGACCGCCGGCGACAACTGTTGGTTCCCCCGGCCGAACACGAACCCCTGCCCGCCGATGGGCGAGACAACGATGATATTCCGGTCGCCGAGAGCATCGAGAATGTCCGATTCGGCAGCGTCGCGGACGAGTACCTCTCCGTCGCGCCACACATCGACACCAAGGGTCGTCCCGTCGAATCCGATTTCACCTTTGATAGCGCCGACAGTGCTCCCCGGACCAAGAATGTACGTGACGCCTGGTTCGACGGCGTCGGCGACGCTCTCTGCGAGGGACCCGACGCTCCCGCCGCCCAGCTGCTTGGCCGACTGGCGCTGGTCGGCGACGGGGACCGTGGCGACCGCCCGCAGTTCCGTGACGACCTCCCCGCCCCTGAAGGCGTCCTCGTCGATGTCGTTGACCTCCGCACGCTCCGTCTCAGAGAAGCGGGCGACGATGCGGCCGGCCGCCCGCGGCGACACGCCGAACACGGAGGAGTACACCTTGACGCCCGCCGGCACCCCGAGAATCGGGATCGTCGCGCCCAGTTCGTCGAGGGTCATCGCCACGTCCACGGCCGTGCCATCGCCGCCGACGAACAGAATCACGTCCGCGTCAGCCTCGACGAAGGCCCGGACCGCCGCCCGCGTGTCCTCGCTCGTCGTCTCGTCGGCGGTTGCCGGAGCGCCGACAACAGTCGGGTCGAATCCTACCTCGCGAGCGATATCCGCACCCATCGGGTCACCGTACGTGAGCAGTTCCACATCCGCCCCAACCTGGGCGAGCGATTCCAGCGCGATCCGTGCCCGGTCCGGTGCGCGTTGCTCCGCACCACGGCGGCGCGCCTCGTCGACTTTCCCGTCAGTGCCCTTGAGGCCGACGCGGCCGCCCATGCCAGCGATGGGGTTGACCACGACACCGATTCGTCGCATTCGCCGTCACTACGCGACCCTGCGGCAAAAGCGGCCCGGGAGCGTGCCTTTCAAGCCACCCCACGCAGAACGCACAGCTATGTCAGTCGTACTCCAGAGTGGCGTCCAGACAGGAATCATCAACGCGTCCGGCGCAGTCATCACGCTCGGTGGCCTGCTGCTTACGTTTCTCTGGCTGAACCATCTCTACCGGTAGTCACTCCGCCGTTGGTGAGTCGACGCGCTCGCTGAACCACGCCGCTGCCTCCTCGACTAGCTTCTCCTCTGTCCCCTCGAACCGGACGGTCACGTGGTCGCCCGGATAGCTACCGACCTTGACCGGGAACTGCTCCTGTACCTCCGCGAGTCGGTCGAGCAGCGCGCTCTCGGGCTCATCGGCGTCGACGGTGCGCACGTACCGCTGCTCGCCGGTGAACTCGTCGGCGACCTCCTCGAACATCCGCTTCATCTCGGCCGGCACGCCCGGCAAGACGTAACAGCTCTCGACGACACAGCCGGGTGCGACGCCCTCGTGATTGGACAAGACACGGGACCCCTCCGGCACCTCGCCGGTCCCATCGGTCAGGTCGTCGCGCGTATACCCGCCGTGTTCCTCCAGCCACGCGATGGCGTCCTCGCTCTCGACGACCTCCCGGCCGAACGCCGCGGCGACGGCCTCGATGGTTTTGTCGTCGTGCGTCGGTCCGAGGCCGCCGGTGACGATGACGGCATCGAACTCCGCGTGGTACTCGTTGACCACGCGGGCGATGTCCGCGACCTCGTCGGGGACGACCGTCGTCCGTCCGACAGTGACGCCCCGCTCCGCGAGCTGTTTTCCCAGCCACGCGGCGTTCGTGTTGACCGTCTCGCCACTGAGCAGTTCGTCTCCGACCGTGACTACCGCGACGCGCATACCGCCTGCTTGGACTGGGGGACACAAATACTGTCGGTCACAGCACTTAGCGGTTTCAGTGAATCGGAGAGAAATGCTCCGTCAGGGATTTGAACCCTAGTCATCACCGTGAGAGGGTGATATGATTGGCCGGACTACACCAACGGAGCGTACACAACTTCGTAGCGAGGAGATACGTATAATCATTGCGTTTCAGCCCCGCCCTGTGCTGGTTTATCATACTGGTCGCTGTAACTATTACCAGCTCTCTGCGGTAGCGAAATGTCACACGGACGCACAGCCGGACGTATCACTCATCGTCAAACGGTGATCCAGCGGCGTCGGGTTCCTGACCGGCGAGGCTGATTATGTTCTCGCGGCCGACCCTGAGCTTCGAGATATCGCCGTCGTCTTCCATGTCAGAGAGGAGCATGCTCACTTTCGACTTCGACCAGTCGGTGCTGTCGACGATATCCACCTGCTTCATTCGGCCGCCGTTCTCCTCCAGCAGCTTGCGGACGCGGTCGCTGTCGGTGAGTAACTCCTCGTCAGGGACCGCCGGTTCGTCGGGCGTATCGGTGTCCGCTGTTGCATCGCCCGGCGGAGCCGACGACGGCTGCTCCGTGGCCGCAGCGGCTGACGGTGTCGAAGCGGGCGGTTCGTCGTCGTCGGTTCCCAGCACCTGTCCCAGCGCGCCGGACCGCCACGCGGCCGCACCGCCGGCGACGAGGGCGATAAAGATGACGACAGCCGGGAGCATCCACGATGGCCCGCCACTGGACCCGTCAGGGGCGTCGGCAGCCGCCGTGGTACCGCGCTCCGTCTCGGTATTCTGCCCGGTCTCGCGCGGTTCCAGTTCCACGTAGGGCCGGCGGTCGTTGAACGACTGCTCGCCGTTCCACGTGACACTCGCGCTGTTTTCGAGCGAGTCAGGGGCGCTCTGTGAGTCCGGGTCCGGCTGGACATCGACGAACGTCAGTTCGGGGCCGCGCTCAAAGACGAACGACTGACTCGACCCGATGTAGAACCCGCCGTCGAATACGTCGCTGACAACCACTGCATCGCCCTCGACGACCGCGAAATTATGCCAGCGGAACGACATCTTCACCGTCCCAGTGTTCTGGAGCGGGTCGACCGTTGCCGACCGGTCGTAGTCGGTCGCACTCATGTTCCGGCCGGTCACGTTCGTCCCGTACTGCGTCAGCAGCGTCGACTGCCTGACGAAGTTCTGGTATAATGGCTGCTCTGACTGCTCGAACTCCGCGGCGAACTCCTCGAACTGCTGTTGCTCGGACTCGTTCGTGAGCGGGGTCCTGTGGAGGATAGCCCACTCCGCGGACCCGTTCTGATACAGCGTGACCTGGAACGTCGTCCGGTCGAACCTGTCTGGCGTCTGGACGCCGACGCTCTCGTCGGTCGGCTGTGCCACCGCCAGCGGCGCGGCACCGCTTCCCAGCAAGAGAACCAGCACGAGACTGGCGACGACCAGGCGTACCATCTGTCGTATATCATCGATGGACCGCATAAAAGCGCTGTGAATAGCACTGTTCTCAGTCAGTATCGGGCCGGTGTCCGGTGATTTCTCGATACGAGTACAACGAAGGTGCTGGTGACCGAAACCGGTGTCGCGCGCCGTGCGGGCGCTCGATCTCACAGCCCTCACCGGGTTCGAAGTAGATTCAATCGGCACTCCGTCCCGTGGTATCGGTTGTCTCTCGTCTAACACGTGACCATGGGAGGGGGCGATTCCTGTTTTGACACCGGTGTCTTGGCTTCTACACCGGTATTTCGCATAAATTTCCGGTGGGTTATTTAGAGAGGAGGGTCCAACGAACGGTAACCTATGGGAATTGCTGAGTTCGCAAGAGACGGCCGCGTAGTGGTGGGCGATCGGCCGGGCGCAGCAGTGGTAGCCGCTGTAAGTGGCTTCCTCTTGCTGGATTTAGTTGCAAAGCTCGCTGGGACAACCGTGTTCTTCCTCGGAACCAAGTTGCTGGGTGGCTCCCTCACTGTGGGCTCGTTGCTCTCGATGGTGGTGGACGGGCTGCTCGTCGGACTAGCGGTTGGACTCGCCGGAATCGGCCTGTCGATGACATACAGCATCCTCGACTTCGCTAACTTCGCACATGGGGACACGGTGACTGTCGGGGCGTTCCTGGGATGGGTCGCCGCGTATATCACCGCTGGCCTCGGGACCGGAGCCCCGATTTCAGAGCTGTTTATGCTTAACTCGGGACGGCAGTTGAGCACCGTTTCGACGTTCGGTCCGGTGCTTCTGGGTCTCGTCATCGCCGGCGTCGGGTCCATCGGTATCGTGTTACTTATCGACCGCCTCACCTATCGCCCCATGCGCGACACGGACAACATCTCGTTGTTGATTGCGTCAATCGGCGTCGCGCTCGCGCTGCGCTATCTCATCGCGTTCGTCTTCGGCACGCAGACCAGTGGGGTCGCAAGCGGCGGGCTTCGGGTGACCGCTTTCTCGATGGTCTCGGTGACCGACAACGAAATCACTCTGCTGGTAGTGTCGGTCCTGCTGATGCTCGGCGTCCACCTTCTGCTACAGCGGACGAAACTGGGCAAAGCAATGCGGGCGATGGCTGACAACGAGGATCTCGCACGCGTGACCGGGATTCCGACTGAACGCGTGATCCGGCTCACCTGGATTCTCGGTGGCGGCCTGGCGGGCATCGGCGGCTACCTCCTTGTTCTGGAAAGCGGCACCATCGCGTTCAATTTCGGTTGGATACTGCTGTTGCTCATCTTTGCCGCCGTTATCGTCGGCGGTATCGGCTCGATATACGGGGCGATGGCCGGCGGCGTCCTCATCGGGTTGGTTGACAGTCTGGCCCTGATCTGGTTGCCATCTGGGCTGACCCGGGCTTCCGCGTTTCTGGTGCTCATCGTCGTCTTGCTGTTGCGCCCGTCCGGCATCTTCGGGGGGGTGTCGACAGCATGAGTACTGTTGATACTGTTCGAGACCGTCTGGACGCACTCCCAGACGTAGGGCTAGTTCTCGGCTTCATCGCCAGTATCTGGGCCGTCATGCTCGTGCTGGCAATCGCTGTCGGCGGTGCGAACTGGACGAACCTCGCCGCCGGCTTCGTCGGCAGCGTGACCGTCCTTATCGGTGGCTATGCCATCCTCGCGCTGGCGCTGAATCTCCAGTGGGGATACACCGGCCTGTTCAATATCGGCATCGCGGGGTTCATGGCCGTCGGCGCGTACACGACGGCGGTGCTCACCGCGCCAACTGACCCGGCTGCCGGGGCGGTCCCGGGCTTCGGCCTCCCGCTGTGGTTCGGCCTCATCGGCGGCATGGTGATGGCCGCTATCGTCGGCGGCCTCGCAGCGCTACCGGCGCTTCGACTGAAAGCAGACTACCTCGCCATCGTGACGGTTGCGTTCTCCGAGATCATCCGGCTTATCGTCAACTGGAACGGCCTCGCCGAGGTCTCGCTGTTCGGGGTGCCGTTCGGAACCGGCGGCGCGACTGGTATCTCGTTCAAGTCCGCGAACGAGGTGGCGTCGACGCTTATCAACGGCGTCGGGCAGCCACTCGTTACCGCTGCGGAGGGTGTCGGCGTCTCCGGGCCGAACCTGGCGAACCTCACGTACGGAATACTCCTCTTGCTGGTCGTGGCCGCGAGCTACTGGGTGCTCGCTCGAATCACCAATTCGCCGTTCGGCCGCGTGCTGAAAGCGATCCGCGAGGACGAGACCGTGACCCAGTCACTGGGCAAGGACACCCGGCTGTTCAAAATCAAGACGTTCATGATCGGCTGTGCGCTGATGGGGCTGGCCGGCGTCCTGTTCCGCGGACAGGCGGGCTACGTCAGCCCGCAGCAGTTCAGACCGACGATTACGTTCTACGTGTTCGCGGCGCTCATCATCGGCGGCTCCGGCTCCAACACCGGGAGTATCATCGGCGCAGCGACGTTCTCCGGGCTGCTGTTCTACCTGCCCGCCCGACTGGGCGAGAACGTCACTCTTGGCGGCACTCGCGCACCCGGCAACATCATCGACGCAGTCGCCGGGCTCGGGTCGCTGGATCCACTTCCTCTCCTCGCATACACCATTAGCAACGTCAGTACGCTCCGGTTCGTTCTCATCGGCGTCGTGCTGATATACATCATTCAGAACCAGCCAGAGGGGCTGCTTGGCCACCGGAACGAACCCGCAACGAGCGTGCGCCTCGATAGATCGCAGTCAGGGTCAGGAGGTGAGGCAGATGAGTGAACCTGATGCTGCACCGCGACAGGAGACCGCCGTCACGAGCGACGCGATCGAGTCGCCACTGCTGGAAGTCGACGGCCTCCGCAAGGAGTTCGGTGGCGTCGTCGCGGTCGACGGGGCGACGTTCTCCGTCGCAGAGGGGTCGCTCACTGGCCTCATCGGGCCGAACGGGGCCGGCAAGTCGACGACGTTCAACTGCATCACGGGCATCCACGAGCCGACTGGCGGTCGGGTTACCTTTGACGGCCAGAATATCACCGGGCTCGCGCCGTACACGCTCGCAAACCGCGGGCTAGTCCGGACGTTCCAGATCGCCCGCGAACTGTCCGACATGACCGTCATAGAGAACGTAATGCTCGCGCCGGGCGGGCAGGTCGGTGAATCGGTCATCCGGTCGGTGACGCCGGGGCTTCGCGGCGACGTGATCGCGGACGAGACCGCCGTTCGCGACCGCGCGTGGGAGACGCTGGAGTTCTTCGAGATCGATCACCTCGCACACGAGAACGCCGGCAATCTGTCGGGCGGCCAGCGAAAACTGCTTGAGATGGCGCGGGTCCTGATGACCGACCCCGAGATGATCCTGCTGGACGAACCGCTCGCCGGCGTCAATCCGACGCTCGAAGAGAAGTTGCTGGAGCGGATCCACGAACTCCGCCGAGAGCAGGGCCTGACCTTCCTGCTGGTCGAACACGACATGGATGTCATTATGAACAACTGCGAACACATCATCGTCATGCACCAGGGGAGCGTCCTCGCCGAAGGGGACGCCGAGACCATCAAGTCGGACGAGCGGGTACTCGAGGCGTATCTGGGAGGTGACGTATGAGCCAGCGTGCAACGGAGTCCGAGACTGTCACGCTCCCTAACCCAGCCGAGCGACTTCTCGCCATCCGGGACCTCGATGCGGGCTACGGCGACCTGCAGGTCCTGAGTGACGTCCACATGGACGTTGCGGACGGCGAGTACGTCGTCATCGTCGGCCCGAACGGGGCCGGCAAGTCGACGGTGATGAAGTCCGTCTTCGGCCTGACGACGTACATGGGCGGGGATGTCATCTTCGACGGGACCGATATCAGTCAGCGAAATCCCGACGAAATCATTTACGAGGGAATCAGCTACGTCCCCCAGACCGGCAACGTGTTCGGCTCACTGAGTGTCCGCGAGAACCTCGAGATGGGCGCGTACATCCTCGACGAGGTGCCGGAAGGCCGGATCGAGGACGTGTACGAGCGGTTCCCGATTCTCCGGGAGCGGTCCGACCAGTCGGCCGGGACGCTGTCGGGCGGCCAACAGCAGATGCTCGCCATGGGCCGGGCGCTGATGCTCGACCCCGACCTGCTGTTGCTCGACGAGCCGTCCGCCGGGCTCGCTCCCGACCTCGTTGACGATATGTTCGACCGCATCGACCGCATCAATGACGACGGCACGGCTATTCTGATGGTCGAGCAAAACGCAAAAGAGGCACTTCGGCGGTGTGATCGGGGTTACGTGCTCGTACAGGGGCAGAACCGCTACGAAGACGACGGAACGGTTCTCCTCAACGACGAGCAGGTTCGACAGGACTTCCTTGGCGGATAAATAAAAACGGTCGGCGCTGCGGCCCCGTTACTGGTTCATCGCACTGTTGATCTCAGACGTGTAGGACGACTGTTGTTGCTCGAAGCCGACCTGATTGACGATGGTTCCGCCCTCCGCTTCGAACGCGCCGGCAAACGCCTCCTGCAACGCCTGCCCGTAGCTGTTGTTCACGTACAGCGTCGATGCAGTCTCGGCACCGAGTTCGTCCACGCCGACTTGCGCCAGGACCTGCCCCTGCAGGGCGTCGCTGGGTGGGGTACGGAACATGTAGTCGTTGTCTTCGAGGTCGGTAATCGTCGGCGACGTGGACGCCGGCGAACAGCCGACGACGCCGCTGTCGATGAGCACGTTCCTGGCGACCTGTATCGACGTTTCGGAGCTGGCCGCACCGGTGATAGACGGATAGCCCGCACTGACCAGTGAGTTGGCCGCGTCGATGCCCGCCTGCGCCTGCGTCTGGGTGTCACCGACCTGATAGTCGAACTCGAAGTCGACCTCGCCTTCGAGTTGCAGGGCCGGAAGTATCGCGCCGTCGCGGATTGGCCTTCCGAGCGGCCCGAGATCGCCGGTCTCGGGCATCAGCACACCGAACCGGATCGTCCGTCCGGAGTCGCTCCCGGAGCCGTTTGGTTCCGGCTGCGGGATGTCGTCGCCAGCGTTGAAGTCGACGGTGCTGAGCGATTCGATGCCACCGCCGTCCTGGAAGCCAAAGACCTGATACTGCGCGGAGGCCATGTCCCCGTTTTCGTCGAAATTGACTGCACTCGACGCCCCCTCGTACTGGATGTTCTCGCCCGCGGCGGCCGCTTCGACGGCCGCTGGCAGTTCGGAGGGACCGTACGTGTCACCCCCGGGGTTGGCGACGACGCGCATGTGATTCCGGACGGCTTGTCCGTCGTTTTCGCCGGCCAGCACGTTCGCGAGAATCTGAACTGCCGTCGCGTCGTAGGCCTGTGAGGTGAACACGCCGGCCTCGTCGTAATCGAATTCGGAGGTGAACAGGTCGGTGAACGTATCGACGCCGGGACCGGCCGCCGACGGGGCCGTGCCACGGGCGTTCGACATATCGTTGCCGACGTTGCTCGGCAGCTCCCCGTCCTGCAGTCCGTCGGTGACGAGGATATCGGCGGCGTCGTCGCCATAGTCGGCATAGAAGTCCTTGAACAGTTGGACACCACTCTGGGGGTAGCCGACGACCATCAGCACGTCCGGAGACTCCGGACCGCTGTCGCCACCGGACTCGGTCCCGGTTCCGGTCATTCCGCCATCACCCCCGTCCCCGCCGTCTCCGCCATCTCCGCCGGTCTGTTCAGTCGAACAGCCTGCTAATCCGCCGAGCAGACCGACAGTGCTTATCGCCCCGGTTCGCTTCAGGAATGCTCGCCGATTGGTATCGCGAGACATACCACTTACCAGTGATGCACATCTTATAAAACTATATCCTCCCGTAACCCTGCTGTTCCGTAGTCTGCTACGAGCGCATCGATATTTTTTGTTGCCGTCGTTAGATATTAACGTTGAACTACTCGCTATCGGTTCAGATAGCGCTCAGAGGACCAGCACCGCTGCAAAAAACGTCGATGGTCGTCCCTTACTCGAAGTGACTGACCGACTTCTCGTACTCTTCAGCAGCCTTGTCCCAGTCGACGACCTCGAAGAAGGCGTCGATGAAGTCACCGCGGGCGGGACCGTAGTCGTAGTAATAGGAGTGCTCCCAGACGTCGAGCGCGAGGATGGGATGGGAGCCCCAGAGTGCGCCCTGGTCGTGCTTGTCGACCGGCACGTTGCGCAGTTGCTTGGCAACGGGGTCGTACACGAGCAGCGCCCAGCCGCCGGCGGCAGATGCGGCGGCTTCGAACTCGCCTTTCCAGCCTTCGTAAGAGCCGAAGTCCTCCTCGATGCGGTCACGGAGGGCACCCTCCGGCTCACCGCCGCCGTTGGGGTCCATGTTCTCCCAGAACAGCGTGTGGAGATAGTGCCCACAGCCGTTGTGGGTGACGTTGCCCATCGCAGCAGCGCTCGAGCCGAAGTCACCGGACTCGCGGTTCTCGGCGAGCGTCTCCTCGGCCGATTCGAGGCCGTTTACGTACCCCTGGTGGTGGGTGTCGTGGTGCCAGGTGAGCACCTGCTCGGAGATGTGTGGCTCCAGTGCGTCGTAGTCGTACGGGAGCGGTGGCAGTTCGGGATTTGAGTGTTCGGACATATGAAAACGCCTCCATCAATATCTGTCGCGCGGCTGCCTGTTAAACGTTTAGGAGCCATTTGGTAGCACTAGACAAGGACAGCGAGACAGAGCGGTGACGGCCCGTGGCAGAGACGCTATCGAGCGCCTTCGTTTCGCGTGTAAGCGCCCGGGAGAGTTCAGCAAAGCAGAACGAAGCCGCCCTAGTCGTCTCCTCTGGCCTGCTCGAACATCGCGAGGGCTTGCTCGCGTCGCTCACTGTGGTCGACAACTGGGTCCGGGTACTCCGGCGCAGCGTTGCGCCGTTGTGTGAGCGAGCACTCGTTCCAGTCGTGGATAACTTCTGGCGCAGCGTCCCGTAACTCCGGGACGTACTCCTTGATGTACTCGGCGCTCGGGTCGTAGTCTTCACCCTGTGTCATCGGATTGAAGATGCGGAAGTAGGGCTGTGCGTCGGTCCCCGTTGAGGCTGCCCACTGCCAGCCGCCGTTGTCGTTGGCCGTGTCGTGGTCGACCAGTTTCTCCCGGAACCACTCGTAGCCGTGCCGCCAGTCGATGAGTAGGTCCTTGGTGAGGAAGGAGGCGACGATCATCCGGACGCGGTTGTGCATGTAGGCTTCCTCCCGGAGCTGTCGCATTCCGGCGTCGACGATGGGATAGCCCGTCTCGCCGTCTTTCCAGGCCTGCAACAGCTCTTCGTCGTTTTCCCACTCTATTGGATTCTCGTAGGACTTGTAGTTCGAACTGACGACGTGGGGATGGGCAAACAGTACTTGCGTGTAAAACTCTCGCCAGGCCAGCTGGGACTGGAACTCACGGACGGACTCGCGACGGTCGCCGCCGGTCCCCTCCTTGGCGTCCTGCGTGCGGTCGTACACCTCGCGAATACCGATGGTACCGAACTTCAGATGAGCCGAGAGCCGGGACGTGCACTCGTCAGCCGGGAAGTCCCGGCGCTCCTCGTACTCGTAGACGTTCTCGTTGAGGAAGTCATTGAGCAGGGCGCGCGCTTCATCGGTTCCCGCCGCTGGCACGTCCGCTTCCGGTTCCTCGAAGCCGAGGTCGGCCAGTGTCGGGAGCGTATCGCCGTCGACGTCGGCCAGTTCGTCGGCTGACGGCGGCTCATAGGGAGCCGCCTTCTCGCGGTCGTGCCATTTCCGGCCAAAGTAGGTGAAGACGCTGTAGGGGTCGCCGTCGTTCGTCGTAATCTCACCGGGTTCGTGCAACACGGCGTTCTGGACGGCCTCGCGGGCCACGTCCGCATCGTCGAGGGCTTGCCGGACGGCCGCGTCACGTTCCCGTGCGAGCCCGGAGTAATCCTTGCCCCAGGTGACTTTTTCGGCGCCGTACTCGGCTGCCAGCTCTGGCAAAACGGAGGTGGGGTCGCCCTCAGCTACAATCAGGTCACTGCCGCGGTCGCGGTACCACTCGCGCAAACTGTCGAGCGCGTCCAGCATGAACACGACCCGTGGTGGGCCAGCGTGGTCGAGCACGGCCCTGTCGAAGACGAACACCGGGACAACCCGGTCGGACGGTGTCGCCGCGGCGAGGCCAGCATTGTCCGTCGGCCGGAGGTCACGGCGATGCCAGTGGAGACGCATACGTAATACACGGACCAGCCCGGCCAAAAGGTACTGCCCAACGATGTTGGTCTGGCAGGCGCTGACGGACACCACTGTTATCTTGCCGCCGGTCGAGGGCCAACGTATGGAAGACGCGACCGTGACGCTGTCTGTTGACGACGGAATCGCCACAGTAACGCTGAACCAGCCGGAGTCGCGGAACGCCCTGTCGGCAGAGTTGGCCGACGCACTCACCGCGCAGTTCGAAGCAGTGATGGACAGCGACGCCCGGTGTGTCGTACTGGAGGGTGCGGGACCGGCGTTTTGCGCTGGCGGAGATATCAATGCGATGTTACAGGGCGTGAAACACGACCGACCGCCGGCCACGCAGGTCGAACTGGTGGTTTCGTCGCTCCACGAAGCGATTCGGACCGTCCATAGCTGTCCGCTCCCAGTCGTCGCAAAAATCGACGGCCCCGCCTTCGGTGCCGGCGCAGGACTCGCGCTGGCCTGTGATATACAGATCGCAAGCACTGCCGGCCAGATCGGCTTTGGCTTCCGGCAGGTCGGACTGGCGTGTGACTCCGGCGTCTCCTATTTCCTTCCACGTATCGTCGGCCCGAACAAGGCCAAAGACCTCCTGTTTACCGGCGAACTACTGGATGCTGCGGCGGCCGAGGAACTCGGGCTGTTTACCCGGGTGTTCGACGCAGAGACGTTCGAGTCGGAGTTTTCGGCGCTTGTCGCGGATATCGCCGCTGGACCGACGGTCGCACTCGGGCACGCCAAGCGGCTGGTCAACCGAAGCCTGGACAGTTCGCTGGAACAGGCACTCGAAAACGAAGCCACCGCGCAGGGTGTCGCGTTCACGACTGCCGATCACGAGGAAGGGACGACCGCGTTCGTCGAGAAACGCGACCCGGAGTTCGAGGGCCAGTAAGTTGATTACTGTGACCGACGCAACCACTGAGTCAGCAATCGGTAGTCAGCAGACAGATAATGTCTACGAGCTTTCCAACGCAGATTCGACCGAGCACACGTACCGTGACTGAGCGCGTCTGTCCCTCCGCCGGGACGGGAGTTCTGACATGACCGACAACCCCCCGGACTGGGAGTTCAGCGAGCGGGATATGTACATTCTGCGAGAGCTCTCGGCGGACCCCCAGCGGTCGTCCCGCGAGCTTGCGGACCTGCTGGAGTCCGAGTACGACATCGACGTGTCTCACGTAACGGTCAGCGAATCGATCCGAGAGATGCGTGACGCGGACGTTTTCCGGGAGACCATCGTCCCGAACGAGGAACTGTTCAATTTCGCACTGTTCGAGTTCAAGTTCAATCCCGAGCATTTCGCCGACTCCTGGCACGACGCGATGGTGTCCATCCGGGACGACCGGCACACGCTCTTTTACTTCCTCTCCGACGGTGAATATCAGTGGAAGTCAGTGATGATGTTCCCGAGCCGAACGGCCGAATCCCGCTGGATACACGACTTCTATAAGGAACACGGCGACGTGATCCAGAACGTCCGGAACTCGGTCGTTCACAATGTCCTGAAGTTCAAAACAGACCCGGAGGTGTTCACAGAACTCAACGGTGAACGGTCGTAGCCAACGGGAGAGACGGATCGAAATAAAGACGAGAGAATCCGACGCAGGGCCAGCCTGCTTACAGTTTCCGCTCGGCGTCCTCGGCCAGTTCCTTCATCCGCTTGCTGACACGGCCCGCGTCAGAAAATTCGTCTTCGCTCATCGCCGTCGCCAGCGAGTTTCCGAGCACGAACACGGCGTGTTTGTGTTCGCTCTTCGATTTGTGCACGTCGGAGGGACGCACGTCGAGTTCCTGGTAGGCGTCGAACAGGTCGGGGTCAACCGAGTCCATGTCGTCGCGGAAGTACTCCATAATCGTCACCATCTGCTCGTGTAGCTCGAGAAGCTCGTCTTTGTGCATAGCTACAGTATGCGGTGGCATGTGCATAAGAATTGCTTGAGAAGGGATACCAGACGCTCACGCCTGTATTTTCAGAAGACGTACTCGTCGTCGTGGCCCATCATGCCGTCTTCTTCGAACCCTGGTTCCTCGTCTTCGTCCTGTGGTCCGGAGGTTTTGTACGCCTTGAGCCCGGTCGATAGGAGGTCCTCGATGGCTTCCTCGCGGTTGAGGAACTCGCCTTTTTCGACGAGCTGCGCGATCTGCATCTCCAGGTGTTCCGGGATATTGATCTCTACCTTAGGCATCGCAACATAGGGGGCTTCGACTATGCCCTATTTAAACCTGACGGGGGTATGTTCGGAGATTGCAGAATTACAATTGTAGAACTGAGAGAGGAAGTTCGTAAACTCAGATATTAATTTCCGCGAATCGGAATCCGGTTACTGTCACGTCGCGTGGCAGGTCAGAACGGCGAGAACTCGGCGGCTCCGGGCGGCGGTCCGGTTGTGCGCGGAATCGAGCGTATAGTTAGGCTCAAAGGTGCGCAATCCTAAGACATGGCTGATGGAACCACTGCGTGGTGACGGGACGACGGTTGGTGAGACAACGGTCGTCGCACGCGGGTGTCGCCTCGACGATGCACCGGTGCGAGCGGTACTGGAGACAGACGCTCGCCCCCGGTTCTTCTGGGCGGCCGGTACAGAATCAATCGCAGCCCGCGGGAGCGCGGCGACTGTGACTGCCGACGGGCAGTCGCGGTTCGACGACGTTCGGACAGCGCTCGAAGCGCTGTTCGATGACTGCTCCGTTCCCGACAGCCTCCCGAGCATCGCTCGACCGCGAGCGTTCGGCGGGTTCGCTTTCCACAACGGAACACACGAAGGGGAGGACTCTCCCTGGGATGGGTTCCCAAGCGCGGCGTTTTTTCTCCCCGAGATACAGGTGACAAGGAGAGACGACGACGCCTGGCTCACGGCGATTGCGACAGGTCCCGAGGCCGCGACCGAAGCTGAGACGCTACTGGGTGAGTGGCGCGACAGGCTAGCCACAGACACCGAACGCGAGCCGGGCACCCCACCGGGAATTTCACACCGGAAGCGCACGCCAACACAAGACGGCTGGCGCGAGCAGGTGTCGGCCGCCATCGCAAGCGTCGACTGCGGCGACCTCCAGAAGGTCGTCCTCGCACAGAGTCTCAGGGTCGCGCTGGAGACCGACCTGTCGGTCCCCGACGTGATGGCGCGGCTGTCCCGGACCTACCCGGACTGCTACCGGTTCATGCTGTCGCCCGAGGCCGGCGGCACCTTCTTCGGGGCCACGCCGGAGCGGCTGGTCTCGGTCCGCGGGCGCACCGTCAGGACAGAGGCGCTCGCCGGCTCGACGGGCCGGGGCGACACGCCCGCCGAGGACGAGTGGCTCGCCGCCGAACTCCTCGATAGCGAGAAGGACCGCCACGAGCAGAAGCTCGTCGCCGACGCGATACGCGACCAGCTGGAGCCGTTCGCCTCGACGGTCCGCATCGGCGACCGAACGGTCCGCCGGCTCGCCACGGTCCAGCACCTGCGCACGTCGATAACGGCCGAACTCGACGACGACGAGCACGTCCTCTCACTTGTCGAGGCGCTCCACCCGACGCCGGCCGTCGGCGGCCTGCCGCCGGACGCCGCGCTGCGGACGATACGCGAGACTGAGGCGTTCGACCGCGGCTGGTACGCCGCCCCTATCGGCTGGGTCGACGCCGCCGGCAACGGGACTTTCGCCGTCGGCATCCGCTCGGCCGTCGCCACGGAGCAGAAGACGACCCTCTTTGCGGGCGCGGGCATCGTCGCCGACAGCGACCCCGACCGCGAGTGGGACGAGGTCCAGCTCAAGTACCGGCCGATTCTGGACGAACTGGAATGACCGCGCCGAACGTCAACACGCTGTGGGCGGAGACACTCGTTTCCGAACTCGTCGCCGGCGGCGTCGACGCAGCGTGTCTCTCGCCCGGCAGCCGCTCGACGCCGCTGACGGTGGCCTTCGCCGAACACCCCGAGGTCGAGGTGTTCTCCCACCTCGACGAGCGCTCGGCGGCCTTCTTCGCGCTGGGCCGGGCCCGCCGGACCGGCGAGCCGACGCCGCTGGTCTGTACCTCGGGAACTGCGGCCGCGAACTACCACCCGGCAGTCATCGAGGCGAACCAGTCAGGCGTCCCGCTGCTCCTGTTGACGGCGGACCGACCGCCGGAGCTCATCGACAGCGGCGCGAACCAGACCGTCGACCAGGAGAAACTCTACGGCGATGCCGTCCGGTGGTATCGGGACATGCCCGAACCCGAGGCCGAGCCCCGGAAGGTGCGGATGCTCCGGACCACGGCGGCCCGTGCGCTCACCGAAAGCACCGGCGCTGACCCGGGCCCGGTCCACCTGAACTGTCGGTTCCGGAAGCCGCTGGAACCGACGCCGACGCCCGCGGACGATCCGGCCGGCGTCCCGGACGACTGGGCGGGCGGCGACGACGCGGCCGAAGCCGGCCGCGACGGCCCGTTCGTCTCGACCAGCGAGGGCGTCGCCGAACCGGACGAGGAGACGGTGCGCCGCGTTCGAGCGGCGCTCCGGACCGCCGAACGGGGCCTCATCGTCGCCGGGCCGGCCGACCAGGGGCTCGGTGCCGACTCGCTGGAGCGGCTGGCGTCGGCGACAGGCTTCCCCGTTCTGGCGGACCCGCTGTCGGACCTGCGGTTCGGCCCCCACGTCGACCGCCTCGACGTGCCGGTCTGTGGCGGCTACGACGGCTATCTCGGCAGCGACGGCGTCGAGGAGTGGGGCGACCCCGACGTGGTCGTCCGCTTTGGCGCGTCACCGACCTCGAAGCCGCTGCGACATTACCTCCGTGACGCCGACTGCCGGCAGTTCGTCGTCGACCCGAGCGGCGGCTGGCCGGAGGCCGAATTCACGGCGACAGACCTGCTCGTCGCCGACTCCGACGCTACCGCTGACGCGCTCGCGGCGGAGCCGCTGGGTGGCGGTTCGGAGTCGTGGCGCGAGCGGTTCGCCGGGGCGGAACGGGTCCACTGGGCGGCCGTCGACGAAACCGTCGCCGAAACCTACTGGGAGGGCGGCGTTCTCGCGGACGTGGCCGCGCTGGCCCCGGACCCAGCCACGCTGTTCGTCTCCAACAGCATGCCGGTGCGGGACGTGGACCGCTTCGGGCGGCCCCGCGACGCCGACCTGACCGTGCTGGGCAACCGCGGGGCCAGCGGCATCGACGGCATCACGTCGACGGCGCTCGGGGCCGGCAGCGCGACGGCGGACCCGCTCGTGCTCGTCACCGGCGACCTGGCATACTACCACGACATGAACGGCCTGCTCGCGCTCGGGCGCTGTGGCGTGGACGCGACGGTCGTCCTCGTCAACAACGACGGCGGCGGCATCTTCCACATGCTCCCAATCGAGGACCACCCCACCTTTGAAGACCAGTTTCGGACGCCACACGGTCTCGATTTCGAGCCGACAGAGGCGCTCTATTCGCTTGAGTTCGAGCGGGTGGCCGACCGCCGGGCGTTCCGCGAGCGGTTCGGCGAGTCAGTCCGGAGCGATGGGACACAGGTCATCGAGGTCCAGTTCGATGCCGGCGACAGCCACGCAGTCAGAGACCGGCTTGCCGAACAGGTCGCCGAGGCCCTCGCCGGCGACTGATTTTTCAGAGCCGCAACACCGACGCTGTCAACAGCGAGAGTCCGAACGGGAGCCACGTCCCCGACAGCGCGAGCGCCCCAATGAGCGAGAGCGCGCTGATGTTCAAGACCACCAGCAACACCGCCGTCGTCAGGCTCCAGCTCCCAAATACCATAATCGCAATCGTGGGCTCGGACTGGAGGTAGCCGACCATGAAGAGGGTACAGGCCCCGATTGTCAGGTTGACCCACAGGGGGAACGCCGGCAACAGTGCGCTGAACAGCATCACCGGATAGAGGGCGAACGTGATG
Source organism: Haloarcula sp. Atlit-47R (assembly GCF_003665985.1). Classification (NCBI taxonomy): domain Archaea; kingdom Methanobacteriati; phylum Methanobacteriota; class Halobacteria; order Halobacteriales; family Haloarculaceae; genus Haloarcula; species Haloarcula sp. Atlit-47R. Next base: position 79,693 of record NZ_QPLQ01000004.1, read on the forward strand.
GCAAACAGCGTCAGCCCCCGGCCGGTCGGCATCTCCAGAAGCGACCCGCGGGACGGCGTGTCGGTCTGGCGAACGGAGTACGTGGCCGACGAACTCCATGTGGCCTCGCCGCCGGCATTGTCGCTGAAATCGCTAGTCGCAGCGGCCCCGGAGCGACGGGTGGAACCTGCGTTCGACGCGGCCGCCGTTCCGCTGGTCGGATCGGTCGACTGTTCGTCGCTCGACGACGCATCGGTGTCGGTCGTCGAGCGGTCGGCTCTGTCTTCGGCGACGCGCTCCCTTGCAGCCCGTTCTCGTTGTTCTCGCTCCCGGGCGCTTGTCCGGGACGTGCCCTGACCAGCGCTTGCCTCGGTCCGGTCGCTACCTGACGGAGATCCGCCATAGCCCGCCCGCCGTGCCGCTTCGGCCACGTCACTGCTGTGGGCGTCTGCTATATTGCTCTCGCCCGCAACGTAGGCGTCGTGACCCAGCCGGTCGTATCGCGCCCGCTCGTCCTCGTCGGTGAGCACGTCCCGGGCTTCGATGAGCCGCTGTGTCGCCTCGCCGGCGTCAGCAGCGTCGCTCACGTCGGGGTGTGTCTCTTTCAGTCGTTCCCGATAGGCCGTTTCGATGGCCGCCGTCGACGCGTCAGTCGGGACGCCCAGTATCTCGTAGAACGTCTCGCTCATGGCGGCCGAACCACCCGTCCGCGGCTCTGGTCGGTCACTCCTCCTCGACGCCTCCGTCAGTCTCCGCGCCACGGCCGGACGACTCGCGGTCCCTCGCGAGGCGTTCGAGCGCCGCCGCGATGCGTTCGAGCGTGAACACGAACCGCACGATTAGATACAGAACCCAGGGGACAACGGCCACTAGCAGGCCGAGGAGAATCTGCTGGACGATAAGCAGGCTGTACAGGACGATAGCCACGGAGAGGCCTGCGAGTATCCCTATCACCGCCTTGCTGTTCGGGTTGGAGGGCATCGCTAGCCCGTTCACGCCCGCGGAACCAAAGCGTTTGCTCCCGCGTGGATACGAGGAATCTTTTTGCGAGGGCCGTCCCGAGCCACGGTATGGTCTCTGAGCTATTCGACCCGGCCCGCTGGACCGCCGTCGACCGGTTCGACTTCACCGATATCACCTACCACCGCTCGACGGAGACGGGCGCAGTCCGCATCGCCTTCGACCGGCCCGAGAAGCGCAACGCCTTCCGCCCGGAGACGGTCGACGAACTCGCGACGGCGCTGGACCACGCCAAGCGCCAGACCGACGTTGGCTGTGTCCTCCTGACCGGGAACGGCCCCTCTGAGAAGGACGGGGGCTGGGCCTTCTGTTCCGGCGGGGACCAGTCCATCCGGGGCGAGAGCGGGTACGAGTATCAGGCGGACGAAGATAGCGAGTCGCGGAGCGACTCGGAGCGGTCGAGCGGGGAGTCCGGCGACCCGCGAGACGTCGGCGACCCGGACGCCCCCGAGAACGTCGGCCGCCTCCACATCCTCGAAGTCCAGCGCCAGATCCGTCACATTCCAAAGCCCGTGGTCGCCGTCGTCCCGGGGTGGGCCGTCGGCGGTGGCCACTCCCTGCACGTCGTCTGTGACCTCACGCTCGCCAGCGAGGAGCACGCGAAGTTCCTCCAGACGGACCCCGACGTGGGCAGTTTCGACGGTGGCTTCGGCTCGGCGTACCTCGCCCGACAGGTGGGCCAGAAGAAGGCCCGCGAGGTGTTCTTCCTCGGCAAGACCTACAGCGGCGAGGAAGCCGCCGAGATGGGGATGGTCAACGAAGTCGTGCCACACGAAGACCTCGAAGACACCGCTATCGAGTGGGCCGAGCGGATGAACGAGAAGTCGCCGACGGCGATGCGGATGCTGAAGTACGCCTTCAACCTCGACTCGGACGGGATGGTCGGCCAGCAGGTGTTCGCCGGCGAGGCGACCCGGCTGGCCTATATGACCGACGAAGCACAGGAGGGTCGTGACGCCTTCAACGAGGGCCGGGACCCGGACTTCGACGACGTGCCCTGGCACTACTGAGCCGACGGAACGGAAGGAACTGCGCGCTCAGTCCTCGTAGGCCAGCGTCATGACCCACTGCGAGAAAGTATCGTCGTGGGGGTCGACTTCTTCATCGCCGATAAACGGCGAGAGCTGGTCACCGGCCATCAGGAGCGAGAAATCCAGATCGCGGGCCGCAGGCGTCAGGTAGTACGTGTTGTGGCCATCGTACACCGTCTCCTCACGCTGAATGAGGTCCTTCTCGAACAGGGACTCGACGATGCGACTCCCCTTTCGCGAGGAGACGTCGAGTTCCTTCCAGAAGTCGCTCTGGTGGATGCCACCGGACTCCCGAATCAGTTCAAGCCCGGCCCGCTCACCATCAGAAAGGTCCGCCTCCGACGCTGCTGAACTCATGTATTACTCATACCGTGAGTCGGCCGCTTAAATCTGACCTTCGACCGGGCGGTACGGCGTCCGACATGGCGGCCCGGCCGCGTGCTGATACTCGTGGTCGGCACCCAGTGTGATGAGCGACGACGACCGCGTCCCGAATCCGTCGCCGTGGACGCAGACGCCGTACTCGTGGTCGCTGATGGTTTCGCCTGCCCGGTCAATCCATTCGCCGGCGGACTCGCCCGGTTCCGGTCGCATGGCCTCGTGTAGCCGCGCCGCGTTGTTCGCCTGCTCCTCGCCGGCGTCGGGCCGACGCGATGGAATCCGGTAGTCGCCGTCCGCGCCGACGTTGACGACGACGTGAACCCCGGGCTGGAAGTTCCGGACCGCGAGCTGCCCGTCCCATTCCAGCAGCACGGCGGCGTTCTCGTCTGCCAGCAGAAGATTGAATCCCGAGTATTCGGCCTCTCTGGTCGCCTGTTCGACAGCGCGGGCGGCTGATTCGGCCGTTTCGTGGCTCAGCGCGTCCCGGACGAGCAGGCCGCGTGAGCGGTGGCCGGCAAGATCGGTGTCGATCCAGCGGTTCGTCACCGCCGCTAGCAGGCCGTGCTCGTTGTAACCTATCCACGTGCCGTCAGCTTCTTCGTCGGCGGGCGCGACGACGCGACTCCCCCAGTGGCGCTGTCGCGGCGGCTGTGACGGCCTGTCGAGTCGCTCGTCGCGGTTCGCTGCGACCGCGACGGGCGTGCCGTCGAAGACCTGCCACGCGAGGACGATTGTACACACGGGCTTCTATACGCTATCGACGTAGAAAACCGCTTGGCTGTGGCCCCCAGTCCGCTATGCCGATTCGTCCGATTCGCTGGCAGTCCTGAGCCGCGACCGGACGGCCTCGCGGTCGACGGTGCCCGAGGGCGTCCGCGGGAGCCCGTCGACGACCCGGACCGTCTTCGGGACCTCGTAGGCCGCGAGCCGCCCGGCGCAGTGCTCGCGGACGGCCGCGGGCGTCACGTCCCCGACGACCAGCGCGGCGACCCGCTGGCCCCACTCCTCGTCCGGCAGACCCACCACGGCCGCGTCCTCGACGGCGCGGTGGTCCCGAACCGCCGCGGCGACCGTGCCCGCGTCGACGTTCTCGCCGCCGGTGACGATACGGTCGTCGACGCGGCCCTCGACCCAGAGGCGGCCGTCGCCGTCGCGGTAGCCCAGGTCGCCTGTCCGGAAGCCGAACTCGCCGAACGCCGCGCCGTCGCCGCTTAGATAGCCCGGCGTCACTGTGGGACCGTCGACGACTATCTCGCCGCGTTCACCGGGATCGCAGGGCTCCCCGTCCGAAACGACCGTCACGTCGGTGAACGCGAGCGGCTGGCCGACGGTGCCGGCATAGTCGAAGGCCGTCTCCGGCCGGGCCGTCGCTATCTGGGACGCCGTCTCGGTCATCCCGTAGGTGGGACAGACCGGGACGCCCCGCTCCCGACAGCGGTCGACGAGCGCCTCGCTCGCCGGCCCGCCGCCGAGCAGGACGAACCGGAGCGCGGACGGCGGTTCCCAGCCCGCATCGAGCAATCGCGAGAGCATCGTCGGCACCAGCGAGACGCCCGTCGCCCCGTGCTCCGCGATGACCCGCTGGGTCGCGTCGGCGTCGAACGACCGCTGGACGACGACCGCCGTGCCGTACAGCGCGCTCCGGACGAACGGGGCCAGCCCGCCCATGTGGTAGGTCGGCAGGCAGACCAGCCAGCGGTCCGTCGGCAGGACGCCCAGCCGGTAGGAGGACGCGACGGCGCTGGCGACGAGGTTGCCGACCGTCAGCCGGACGCCCTTGGGTTCGCTCGTGGTCCCCGAGGTGAAGACGACGAGCTGGGTGTCCGTCCGGGAGAGGGCCGCCGGCGTCACGTCGGACTCCCGGTCGGCACTCGCTCCGTCCGGCTGGACCGGGAGGTCTGCCACCGAGACGACCGGGCACGTCGCCGCTTCCGCGGCGAGGTCGCGCGTCGACGGCTCACAGACCAGCAGGTCCGCCTCGACGGTCGCACACTGTGCCCGGAGCGTCGCCGCGTCGAGTTCGACGTTCAGCGGCGCGAGCGTCGCGCCCAGTCGCATCGTTGCGAACAGGAGCGTCCCGGTTTCGGGTCGGGTCGGCAGGAGTGTCGCGACGGTTGGGTCTGCGTCGAGTCGCCGGTCGAGGTCGGCGGCCACCGCGTCGACGGCGGCGTCGAGTTCGCGGTATGTCGCCTCGTTGCCTGCGTCCGCCGCAACCATCGCCGTCCGGTTTGGCGTGGCGCTCGCCCGGTGGGTCACGAGGTCTTTCGTCGGCCAGTCGATTGGGTCACGCATCGGTTTCCACCTCTGCTGGATTGATGCCGAGGCCGGTCGACTGGGGGACCGACATCGCGCCGTCGGTCACCGTCGTCGGGTCCGGCGCGAGGTCGACGGCCAGTCTGTCGCCGGTCGCCAGACCGCAGGCCGAAACGTCAGGAATCGCGGCGGCGACGTGTAGCGCCGCGAGGCGGGCGACGACCGCGTCGATAGTCGTCGTGACGACCGGCTCGACGCCCTGCTCGCGGGCGCGCATCGCCAGCGTGTGGGCGTTGCCCGGGCCGCCCAGCACCATCGGTTTCAGTATCAACACGTCGGCTGCGTCGGCGTCGAGCACGCTGTCGACCCGACGGTCGACGAGCGACTCATCAAGTGCGACGCCGACGCCATTGCCCCGAAGCTTGGCGTGGCCGGTGAGGTCGTCGGCCGGGAGCGGCTGTTCGACGTAGGCCACGTCCAGCGGGGCGAGCCGGTCGATGGCGTCTGCGGCCTTCTCGCGGGACCACGCGCCGTTGGCGTCGGCCCGCAGGGTCACGTCGTCGCCCACGCGCTCACGGACGGTCCGAACGCGCGCGACATCTTCGTCAACGGTTCGCTTCCCGACCTTGACCTTACAGCAGTCGTAGCCAGCCTCGACCGCCCGCTCGACGGCGTCGGCGGTTTCGGTCGGGGACCCGTCGCCGACTGTCGCGTTTACCGGGACGCGATTACAGTGCCTGTCGGAGTCGAACCACCGGTATAGCGGCACGCCATCGGCCCTGGCGTCGGCGTCCAGCAGCGCGGTCGCGAAGCCGTGGCGGGCGGCGGGAACCGATGCGGCGTCAAGCGAGAGGAGAATGTCTGTGTGCCCGCCGTCGGCCGCGACTGTGGTCGCGTCGTCGAGCGCGCGCTGACAGTCGTCGGCGGACTCAGTCCAGCCCGGAAGCGGCGTGGCTTCGCCGACACCCGTTTCGCCGCGGTGGTCGTAGCGGACGACGAACCCTGAACGCTGGCTGATAGTCTCGCGGGCGGTGGCAAGCGGACTCGACAGCGGGAGCGAGAACGAGTCGACCTTCATAGTAACTGTGGGATGGCGAGTCCCAGCGCGAACAGAACGGAGTGGGCGAACAGCGTCTGGCCGACCCGTTCAAGCGTCGGGTTCAGCGCGTCGCCGCCGGTCTGCGTGAGGACTGTTTTCGAAATCGTCGCCGCCAGTGGCAGGGTCAACAGCGGAGCCAGTGCCGGCAGCCCGTACTGGCCGTCAAGGGCGAACACGACCGGGACGGCGTAGGCCATCCCGACCAGCAGGAGAAATTCGACGCGGCTCCATCTGTAGCCCATGTAGACGGCCAAGGTCTTCTTGCCCGCGGCGCGGTCCGTCTCGCGGTCGCGGATGTTGTTGACGACGAGAATCGCGGTCGACAGGCCGGCCGCCGGGAGGCTCGCCGTGATAGCGGCGGCAGTGACTGACCCCGGCGGGAGTGTCATCGGGAACGTGCCGACGCCGCTTGCGCTCGCAACAGCCTGCACGTAATATGTGCCGGTGACCGCGATGACGCCAAAGTAAACGAACACGAACAGGTCGCCCAGACCGCGGTAGCCGTAAGGGAACGGACCGCCGGTGTAGAGAATCCCGGCGGCGATACCCGAGAGGCCGACGACGACGATGGGAAGGCCGCCGACGGCAACGAGATAAATACCGATGACGACGGCGAGCCCGTAGGTCGCGATCATCGCTCGTTTGACTTCGTCGGCGTCGATGAGGCCGCCAGCGGTCACTCGGGTGAACCCCTCGCGTTCGTCGGTGTCGGCCCCCTTCACCGCGTCGTAGTAGTCGTTCGCGAAGTTCGTTCCAATCTGGATGAGCAGCGCACCCACCAGCGCTGCGACTGCCGGCAATAGAGCGAAGACGCCGGCGTGGACTGCCAAGCCCATCCCGACGATGACCGGCGCGGCCCCGGCAGGCAGTGTTTGTGGCCGCGCGGCCATCACCCACGCCTGCCGCTTCGAAACGTCCGCCGTCGCTGTACTCATTGGCGAAAACTGGGGACGCTATCCCCAAAGCGACTGTGGTTCGGCGGACACCCAAAATATGACCCGTTCTGAGACAGCAAGATCAGGGGAGTATCACAACCACTTTATCATGATTAACCATACGATAGCCTGAGATGCATAAGCCACTGCTTACCACGGATTTTCTCGACCGGGCGCGGGAATACTACGGGGATAAAGAGGCCATCGTCGCCACGACCGGCGAGCGCTTCACATACGACGAATTCGGCGAGCGAGCCGACGGGTTCTCTGCGGCGATGGCTGCCCGCGGCATCGAGAAGGGGGACCGGGTGGCCGTGCTGGACCCGAACACGCACTACCAGCTCGAAGCGGCCTACGGGACCATGCAACTGGGCGCAGTCCACACACCACTGAACTACCGGCTCGTGCCGGACGATTTCGAATATATTCTCTCGGATGCGGAGGTCGACGCCGTCTACGCGGACTACGAATACGCGGATAAAATCGAGCCGATCCGCGACGAGGTGCCCACCGAAATTTTCGTCACCAACGACACCGACGCCGTCGACGGTGACTGGGAGTCCTTCGACGACATCATCGAGGAGGCGGGGACCGACTACGACCGCCCCGAGATGGACGAGGACGACCTCATCACCATCAACTACACCTCGGGGACGACCGGCGACCCGAAGGGCGTCTGCCGGACCCATCGTACCGAAACGCTCCACGCTTACATCGTCGCGCTCCACCAGGAGATCTCGGACGACGACGTGTACCTCTGGACGCTCCCGATGTTCCACGTCAACGGCTGGGGCCACATCTTCTCGGTTACCGGCATGGGCGCGAGACACGTCTGTACCCGCGGCGTCGACGCCGAGGGCATCTTCGACGCCGTCAGGACCGAGGACATCTCCTATCTCTGTGGCGCGCCGACGGTGCTGAACATCCTTGCGGACCGCTACGAGGACCACGACGGGGAGATCGAGACGACCGGTGCCAACGACGTGCGCATCGCGACGGCCGGCAGCGCGCCGCCGGAAGCAGTCATCCGGACCGTCGAGGACGACTTCGGCTGGTATCTGAAACACGTCTACGGCGCGACCGAGACCGGCCCGCTTGTCACGACCTCCGACGCTCGCCGCTTCTTCGACGACGGCAGCGACGCCCGCTTCAGCGTCAAGAAGCGGCAGGGCATCGGCTATCTCGGGACAGACGTCCGGGTCGTCGACGAGGACGGCAACGACGTGCCCCACGACGATGAGACGCTGGGGGAAGTCGTCGTCCGCGGCAATCAGGTGATGGACCGCTACTGGAACAAGCCCGAACAGACCGAGGAGGCCTTCTCGGACCGCGTCGAGGGCTACTACCACATGGGCGACCTGGCGACGGTCGACGAAGACGGCATGATCGCCATCCGCGACCGCAAGAAGGACATCATCATCTCCGGCGGCGAGAACATCTCCAGCATCGAACTGGAGGACACGCTTTACGAACACGACGCCGTCAGCGACGTCGCGGTCATCCCTGCGCCGAGCGACGAGTGGGGCGAGACGCCGAAGGCCTTCGTGGTCCCGAACTCCGGTGACCCCGACAACCCCGGTGTGACAGCCGAGGACCTCCGGACGTTCACCCGCGAACAACTGGCGACCTACAAAGTCGTTCGCCGGGTGGAGTTCGTCGAGGAACTGCCCACGACGGCGACCGGGAAGGTCCAGAAGTACGAACTCCGCGAGCAGGAGTGGGAAGACGAGGACGAGATGGTCGGCCAGGGGTAGCGACGCGCGCCACCCTCACAGACATGTAGAAGAGGGATTCTGACACGAGCCAATGACAACACACGTCGACCGGTAATAGTGTGGATGTGTCAGCGTCCGATTCCAGAGACGGTCTTTTAAGTCAGCGACCTATACTGTGTGACAACTACCCAAACCTATGACGCATATTGCTGACCCTATCCGTATTCTTCACGTCGACGATGAGCCGGGGTTTGCCGACATGACGGCAACGTTTCTCGAACGCGAGGACGACCGGATAGACGTCCAGACTGCGACGAGTGCCACGGCGGGGCTGGAAACTCTGGCCGACACCGACATCGACTGTGTCGTCTCTGACTACGATATGCCCGAGCGGAACGGCATCCAGTTCCTCGAAGCCGTTCGCGAGGAGTACAGGTCGCTTCCGTTCATTCTCTACACTGGCAAAGGGTCGGAGGAAATCGCAAGCGACGCTATCTCGGCTGGTGTCACCGATTATTTGCAGAAAGAGAGCGGCATGGACCAGTACACGGTGCTGGCAAACAGAATCACGAACGCTGTGGAGTCCCAGCGAGTCAGGCGAGAGCGCAACCGCCAGCTTGACGCCATCGAGAGCGCAAAGGAGGGGATCAGCATCCTTGACGAGGACGGGCGGTTCATCTTTGTCAACGAAGCGTACGCGGACCTCTACGGCTACGAGCCCGAGGAGATGCGGGGGGAGCACTGGGAACTGCTGTACCGGGATGAGGACATCCCGCGCATCTACGAGGACATCCTTCCGACTGTCGAAGAAAACGGCTACTGGACCGGGACGACGATGGGACTCCGTGCTGACGGGAGCACATTCACCGAGGACCACGTGCTCGCGATGACCGACCACGGCGAGCTGGTCTGTACAGTCCGGGACCTCTCTGAAAGACAGGGCGACGAGCAGGAGCTGTCCCGAATCAAACGTGCGATGGACGAGGCACCCATCGGTATCGTGATCACCGGTCTCGAACAAGAAGGGACTCCGATAATCTACACCAACCGCCGGTTTCTGGAACTGACCGGCTACACAGAGTCGGAGGTACTCGGCCGAAACTGCCGGTTCCTGCAGGGCGAGGCGACAGAGTCCGAGCCGGTCGACGCAATGCGTGCGGCCATTGAAGCGGACGAGTCTGTGTCGGTCGAACTCCGGAACTACCGGAAAGACGGGACCCTGTTCTGGAATCAGGTGACTATCGCACCCGTGCGTGACGATGACGGAGCGGTCGTCAATTACGTCGGGTTCCAACAGGATATCACCGAGCGGAAAGAACACGAACACCGCCTCAGAGCACTCAGTGAGTCGGTCCAAGACCTACTCCGGGCTGACACCCGCGAAACGGTGGCCGAGATCGGCGTCGAAACGGCGCGCACTGTCCTGGGGCTCGAAGCGAACACGATTCACCTCTACGACGAGGACGCACGGACTCTCGAACCGGTCGCCGCATCCGACGCGATATATGAGCTGATAGACGAGTTGCCGACCTTTACGCCCGGGGATAGCATTGCATGGCGCGTCTACGAGTCCGGCGATGCTCTCGCCGTCGACGACGTCCATGCTGACCCGGACATCTACAACCCGGACACGCCGATCAAAAGCGAACTGTATCTTCCGCTTGGCGAGCATGGCATCCTGCTGGCCGGCTCGGAGACGGCCGCGGCGTTCGACCAGCGGGACGTCGTCCTCGGGGAGATTCTCGCCGGACACGTCACCAGCGCGCTCAAGCAGGTCGAAGGGACCGAACAGTTACGTGACCGCGAACGGGCTCTCGAACAGCACAACGACCGGCTCGAATCGTTCACCAGCGTCGTCTCACACGACCTACGGAATCCGCTGAACGTCGCCCAAGGCCGACTGCAACTCGCACGCGAGCAGTGTGAGAGTGAGCATCTGGCCGCTGTCGAGCGAGCACACGAGCGGATGGACACGCTGCTAACTGATCTGCTCACGCTGGCACAGGACGGTGATACCGTCACCGACCGCGAACCGGTCGCGCTCGCATCGCTCGCCGAAAACTGCTGGAAGACTGTCGAAACGGCCGATGCGACACTCATCACCGATATCGACCGGACCGTGCTGGCAAACGAGAGCCGTCTGAAGCAGTTGTTCGAAAATCTCGTTCGGAATGCGGTCGAACACGCCGGAACGGATGTGACCGTGCGGGTCGGGGCATTGGACGACGGGTTCTACGTCGCCGACGACGGCCCCGGTATCTCCGAAGACGAGCGAGAGACAGTGTTCGAAGCCGGCTACTCGACGAGCTCGGAGGGAACTGGGTTCGGGCTCAGTATCGCCCGGCAGGTCGCCTCGGCACACGGCTGGGAGCTCAGCGTTCGAGACAGTGCCGATGGTGGCGCACGCTTCGAGATTACCGGCGTCTCGTTTTGTGATTCGTAGCGACTGGGGAAGCGTCCGTCTGGGGTGTCGTTGGCACCCGTTCGAAGGGCCTCGCCGCCCCGCAACTGCTCGATACCGTTCGCAAAACCGTCGCAAACTGCGTTCCGTTAGTCTTCGAGCGCGTCGGCGATACGGTCAAGCGACCGTCGCATGTCGTGGACTTCGTCCCGGAGCTTTCGCATCTCGCGCGTGAGCTCCTCGTTGTCGCTGCCGCCCGATTCCTCGTGCTGCCCTGGCGGGCCGCCGCCCATGCCGCCGGGACCGCCCGGACCGGGGCCGCCGGGGCCGCCGCCCATCATGCCGCCCATCATCTGCGCGAACGGGTTGCCGCCGCCCATGCCGCCGGGGCCGCCGCCACCGCCCATCATCTCTTCCATGCGCTCTTCGCGGCTCATCTCTTCGCCGTCGCCCTCGCCTTCTTCGCGCTCCTCGGCGCGCTGCTGTCGGATCTCTTCGACCCGCTCGCGGAAGGACTTCTCCTCGCCGCCGTCCTCGGTCGCATCCGCCGATTCGTCAGCGTTCTCAGGTTCATCGTCTGCCATACGCCCGGCTTTGGTTGGGCCGCTGAAAAGGGTTGCCGTCCGAAGGCAGGCTGCGGTACAGGCGGTTAGCGAAGGACGCTGGTCCGGAGAATCTCACCGTATTCAGGTGACTGGTTCGCGAAGTTGGAGATGAACCGAGTCACGCTGGCGTCCGGCCAGGAGGTCGTCGGGTCGTGCGCATACCGTTCGACGTTTCTCTGACGGGGTTCCGAAACCTTGGGCTGCTGAAAAGACGGTCGAGAGTGCCTGATATAGCCAGCGACAGCCCGTCTCAGGCGAGCCGTCGGACTAGCACCGAGAGCCCCAGCCCACAGGCGAGGATGACGACGAGGTTGAACCCCGCCCTGAACAGCGGTCGATACCTGTCGGTGACGAACGTATCAATCGCCGACGACGCGGAGAAGTAGAACTGGAGCGTCGCGATGAGCGCCACGAGCGTGAGGATAGCGAATACTGCCCACTGTGCGTAGATTGCTATTGCCGGTCCGGTGTCGTCGTCCGGTTCGTCAACAGCGTCGCCGGTGTCCTGTGCCACTGCGTCGGTGGTGGAGGTGTCACTCATTGGTCTGTCTCCGTGCGATGAGGAGGCCGCTTGCGAGGACTGCAATCAGTCCGAGCACCGCCGTGAAGCCGGGACCTTCTCCGGCCGCAGTCTGCTGTGGCTCTTCCATCTCCCGGTCTTCGGGGCGGTCCTGCTCGAAATCGCTGGACTGGAAGCCGATCTGTTGTCTGGTTTCGTTCTCCTGCAGCCGCTCCGTCGGATGGAGGTTCGCCGGAGAACTTTCCGTCCCGACGATGACGCCGTCCGAGAGCAGCATCCCGTCAAGCCAGTAGTTGTAGTCGTCAGGCACCGTCAGTTGCGTTCTGATGATCTCCGTTCGGCCGGGCCGAATCTGACCGACCCGCACGGTCGACTCGTCTGCGATGACGTTCGAGTCAGCCTGCCGCGCCCGGAGGCGCAGCGAGAGGTCATCAGACGGATTGTTGCCGGCGTTCGTGACGTACACCGAGACGTTCAGCGTCGTCTGGTTGTTCGAGACGCTGTCAATCCGATAGGTGATGGAGTCCAGCGGGACGCCGGCGTTCTCGAACCGCTGGAAGGTCACGGTACTGCGAGCGTACGCCGGAGTGAGTGCGTCGACGTTCTGGACCGACCGCTGACCGGTCTCGACGCGGTTACCGTCCTCGTAGACGATTGTGTCGATCCGATAGCCGCCCGCCCGCTCGACTGTAATGTTTGACCGCACCGATACTTCTCGTTCCCCTTCGATTGTGCCGACTGACTGCCGCGTGGTCGTCGCAACGAGGCCGGTGTCCGCATCTATGGCCCGCGTCTCGACAGTGACGTTCTCGGCCGGCCCGCCGCGATGTGAGAGTCGGGCGTCTAGAGAGAGCGTCACAGTCTGGCCGTCGACCGACGCCGGTTCGATGGTCGTCTCGCGGAGGTCGAGGTAGCTCTCGCGAACGTTGTCCTCGGGTTCGGAGAGCGCGCCGGGGACCGCTGTTGCACCGATGAGCATGGCCAGGACGACCACGACCATGCCACCGGTCAGGAGGGTTTCACGTCGCACAGACGAATGGCCAACAGCCGCCTTTAAATGTCTTCTGCACTGTCAGATTCGGAACACAGCGACGTCAGTCTCCACCGTTACCCGAACGCGCCGAGGCTCGACTGAAGGTCCCGGTCGGTCCCGCCGTCTGAGAGTTCGTAGCCAACGAGCTGGCGGAGGTCCACGGCGTAGACGCTGCCGTTGTTCGCAAGCACGGCGACTCGTCCTTTCGTCCCTCGGACGGTCCCCGTCGCCAGGATTTCGTCCATCGGTCGGTCCGACAGAGTCAGACCGTACTCGAAGTCGTAGGTCGCCAGCGGGTCGTAGCGCTCACACAGCGACGCCCACCAGTCGGTGTCGACGGACTGGTCGAAGCCCGATATTTTGGTGGGCACTCTGACCCGGTCCCCCAGTTCGGCGGCGATGTCGGCTTCGACCTGTCGGGCGATACGGCCGTCGGCGACGGTCTGGAGGTGGGCGGCCTTGTCTGCTCCCTGCTCGCGGAGCCGGGTTTCCAGCCGCCAGGAGCGGGTGACGCCGACCTTGATAACATCGGGCGCGAACGCCGCCAGATACACCGCGTGTTCCTCGTCGCAAGTGTCGAGCGGTTTGTTGCAGTCCCCGGTACAGCGAGCACACGGCCAGATGTCGGTGTGTTCCGGGCAGTATGGCGCGGGGTCGTTGTCACAGTGAAAATGTCGGTCGCCGTCGACCGCGCCGGCGCAGTGTCGCTCGCCGAGTGTGTATGAGAGTTCGGTGTCCGGGTCCAGCCGCTCAGTAATCACGCTCCCGTCCTCGGCCAACAGGAGCGCGGCGTGTTCGTCGACCCGCGCGCGATAGCCCACGACCTGCACGTCCGGCGGTTCGGCGCGGAGCCGCAAATGGCTGCCGGGACGATGTTTTTGTGGTTGTCTGTCATATCTTCAGACATGGCAAATCTACAGCTCCGAAGTCCGGCGTTCGACGACGGCGAGCGCATTCCCGAGGAACACGGCTACTCGGCAGCGAACACGAATCCCCCGCTGGAGGTCGAGACTGTCCCGTCGAACGCCTCGTCGCTCCTCCTCATTGTCGACGACCCGGACGCGGAGGAGCCGGCCGGGAAGGTGTGGGACCACTGGCTCGTCTGGAACATCCCGCCAGATATCGGCCGGATTCCGGAAGGATGGGAGCCTGCCGAGGCAACAGAGGGACAGAACGACTTCGGCGAGGTTGGCTGGGGCGGTCCGAGTCCGCCCGACCGGGAACATACCTATCGGTTCCTCCTGTACGCGCTAGATACGACGCTCGACCTCTCTCCGGCGGCAGACAAAGATGACGTATACGACGCGGCTAGCGGCCACGTCGTCGAAAAGGCACAACTGAACGGTACGTATCCGGCCTGAGCCGCGCTCAGAGTTCTTCGAGCAGTTCGCGGGTCGACTGCCGCACCGCGTCGTCGCTCGACTGTTCGGGTTCCCAGCCGAGCGCGGAGAGCTTATCGATGGAGAGGCGCATCCGCGGCACGTCGCCGGTCCAGCCGCGGTCGCCGCCGGTGTACTCGTACTCGGGGTCGATATCCATCTCGTCGGCGACGATGCTGGCGATGCGGTCGACCGAGGTAGTCGTCCGCGTGCCGAGATTGAACACGTTGTGGTCCCTGTCAGCGTGTTCGACGGCAAACAGCATCGCGTCGAGACACTCAGAGATGTGCATGTAAGATTTCTCCTGGCGGCCGTCACCGAGAATCGTCAGCGTCGACGGGTCCTCGGAGAGTTTCTCGATGAAGTCGGGAATGACCGCCCCCCGCAGGCGTGGCCCGACGATATTGGCGAACCGGAACACCCACGACTGGATGTCGTGGCTGTGGGCGTACGTCGAGACGAGTGACTCCTCGGCGAGTTTCGCCGCGCCGTAGACGCTGATCGGCTCAAGCGGCGCGTAATCTTCCGGTGTCGGTCGCGGCGCCTCGCCGTATACCGTGGAGGACGACGTAAACACCAGATTCCCGACGCCAGCGTCCTGCATTCGTTCGAGGATGTTGTACGTGATGTCGCTGTTGTCCTCGAACTGCCGGCGGGGGGTGTCCGTATCCACCAGTTTCGACGCCGCGAGGTGGACAACGAGGTCGACGTCGCTCGTGATAGCCTCAGCGACGACATCGGGGTCGGTAAGGTCACCGTCTAGATAGGTTGCGTCCCCGTGGACCCACTCGGATTGTCCGTTCGCTTCGTTGTCGACGACCACTACGTCGTTGTCCGGAACGAGGCGCTCCACCAGATGCGACCCGATAAAGCCTGCCCCGCCGGTGACGACTATTCGCTTCTCTGATACGTCCATAGTTGCGATGTTACGTATGCGAGGTAAAACGTTGCGGTCGCGGCCGATTCCAGTGGAGTCGGTAGCCCCGTACCGGATGACAACGTCGTTTTATAGCTTCCCCTGTGAGAGTCGGCTATGACTCGATTCACTCGCCGCGGCTTCCTCTCGGCGACGACTGTCGCTCTCGGCGCGCTGGCCGGGTGTGTCGGTGGCGGTTCCGAGTCGGCCGGAACGGAGACGCCGACCCCCGCGCCGGGCCAACCGCTCTCGACGCCGGTTGCAGGCGACCCCGAAGCTGACGTTACGGTCGCTGTGTACGAGGATTACGCCTGTCCGCACTGCGCGACCTACTCGGAGTCCGTCTTCCCTAAAGTTCAAGACGACTACCTCACTGCTGGAGCCGTCCGGTACGAGTTCCATGACTTCCCGATACCGGTCGACGAGGAAGTATCGTGGCAGGCCGCAAGCGCCGCGCGTGCCGTACAGGACAACGTCGGCGACGAGGCCTTCTTCACCTACTCCAAGCGTCTGTTCGCAAACCAGAACCAGCTGGGGCCGGACACCTACGCCGACCTGACGGAGGGACTGGACGTCGACGGCGAGACCGTTCGAGCGGCTGCGACGGGGGAGCTGTACCGCCCGACGGTCTCCGGTGACCGCGAGGCCGGTATCGACCGCGGCGTCCAGGGAACACCAGCCGTGTTCGTCAACGACGAGCAGGTCGAGTGGAGCGAGATTGCTTACGAACCGGTCCGGGACGCTATCGAAGCGGCACGGAGCGACGGATGAAGGACTCCCCGCAAGTGACGGTACTTCGGCTGGGCCACCGCCCCGGTCGGGACGAGCGGATGACGACCCACGTCGGACTCACCGCACGCGCGCTCGGGGCAGACAAGGTCGTGCTGGCCAACGCTGCCCGCAACCAGGCCGACACCGTCATTGACATCACCGACCGGTTCGGCGGCCCCTTCGACGTGGCTTCGACGGAGGAGCCAAAGCGACTCATCCGCGACTTCGAGGGGCGCGTCGTCCATCTGACGATGTACGGCGAGCCGGTCCAGGACGTGGAAGGCGACGTTCGCGCGGCCCACGCCGAGGAGCCGCTGCTGGTCGTCGTCGGCGCGGAGAAAGTCCCCTTCGAGGTGTACGAACACGCCGACTGGAACGTCGGCGTCACCAATCAGCCACACTCCGAGGTCGCCTCGCTAGCTGTCTTCCTCGACCGCCTGTTCGAAGGCCGGGAGCTGGACCGCGACTGGGAGAACCCCGACAGGGTGGTCGTCCCGCAGGAAACCGGCAAGCGGGTCGTCGACCCGGACGAAGAGTGATACCCACGCAGTTGTGCCGCGGGCCTTTTATCGCTCGACGCTAACTGTGGCTCAGATGTCGCGTCACAACGTGTTGCTCGTCGTCGCTGACAGTCTCCGCGCTCGGAGCACCTCCGTGCTGGGCTATCGCCGTGAGACGACGCCCTTCCTCGACGCCTTCGCCGAGGAAGCAACGGTGTACACGCAGGCTCGCAGCCCGAGCAACTGGACCGTCCCCAGCCACGTCAGTCTGTTCACGGGCCACGAAACCCACGAACACGGCGTCGACCACACCGCTAGACTCGACGCCGGCCACACGATCTTCGAGGAACTGGCCGATGCGGGCTATGACACGGGATTGTTCTCCGATAATCCGTTCCTGACCGACCACGAGTCGGGCCTCGACGAGGTGTTCCAGACGGCTGTCGGCTCGCCCGAAGAGTACGATTCGGCGTACGAGACCAACGGCTCGCTGGGCGACTGGCCCAACGGCTTCTGGTACGCCGATCGGACGCTAGAGTGGATCTCTGAGCGGGAGGGCGACTGGGCCGCCTGTATCAATCTGATGGACACCCACCGCCCGTACGAACCGCTCGCCGAGTACGACGAGTGGAGCGACGAGCGCTCCCGCGACATGCAGGAGTCGATGGGATTCAAGTGGCACTGGGAGTTCCTCTCGGGGACCCTCTCGCTTGGCTTTGCCGGCATTCTCGAACAGATATACGACGGCGCAGTCCGGCAGGCAGACGCCATCTTCGAGAGTCTGATCCGTGGACTAGAGGAGCAGGGTGTCCTCGACGACACGCTGGTCGTCTTCGCCGGCGACCACGGCGAGGGGTTCGGCGAGCCGACGGCGATTCCTGCGGAGCCGCCGGCGGTCAGCCATCGCATCGGAACCCACGACACAATGTACCACGTCCCGCTCATCGTCCGTGCCCCCGGCCAGCGTGAGGGACACCGCGTCACCGACCTGGCGACGCTCAGCCGATTCCCCGACGCCGTCCGCGCGATGGCGCTCGGCGACGGCAACGCCGACGGCCCGGCGTTCGCCTCGCCGAACGGGACCGTCGTCGCGTCCCAGTCCCCTATCGGTCCGGCGATGCGCGAGGAGGCCGAACGGGTCTGTGGGGACGCCACCCCGTTCGCAAAACACGCCAGGCTGGTCTATCACGACCGGCCCGGCGACGAAGTGCGAAAACGGGCGGCGTGGGGCGACAGTGCCCACGAATCCATCATCAAAGGCTGTGGCGGCACAGCCGAGGATACCGATATCGATGCCGCCATCGTCCGGAACCACTTCGACAGCGACCGGTACGCGGACGTGGATATTGCAACGCCGCTCGACGGCTACACCGAGTTCGAGGATGCGTCCGACACGCAGTTTGCCGGGGACCTCGACGAGCGACTGGAGGCACTGGGATACAAATGACGACAATACCCGACACAGAACTGGTCCTTGTGGTCGCCGCCGACGAGAACAACGTTATCGGTCTGGATGGCGGCGTCCCCTGGCACTATCCCGAGGACGTGCGCCAGTACAAGGCCCGTATCGCCGGCCACCCTATCATCCTCGGCCGGCGGACGTTCGATTCGATGAAGCCCATCCCGGACTGCTACACCGTCGTCCTGACGAGCGACGACAGCCGGAGTGCCAATGCGGAGACAGTCGAGTACGCCACGACGCCCCAGATAGCCGTCGAAGCAGCCGCCCGCGCCGGTACGACCGAAGCGTTCGCCGGCGACAGCGCTGGCGCAGGTGACTCGCCGCCTATCACGTACGTCATCGGCGGCGAGGCGGTGTACGACCTGTTTCTCCCGTTCGCCAGCCGGGTTTTCCTCAGCCGCATCCACGAACGCAACGAGGGCGACCGGTATTTCCCGGATATGGGTTCAGAGTGGACAGAACTGTCCCGAGAGTCGTACGACGGGTTCGATGTCATCGAGTACAAGCAGGCGTCGCCGCGGCCGCTTGAGGACCTATGACCGGTCACCGATGAAGCAGGCTACCCGAAACTGTCCGTGGTTTGAAAACCATAGCTGTTAAAGTAATCCAACTGACTACTATTCGGCAGCAACACGCGATGTTAGATAAAATCAAAAAATCCGTATCAGATGTACTCTCGGGTGGGAAGGAGCAGTCGGATAACGGACTACAGGCAGGCACGGTGAGTAATAAACGCATTCAGGCTAGCTCTGCCGGCGACGACGGTGCAGATGCGACCGGCGAACCCGAATCGAATCTCTACGAGTGTCCGTCCTGTGACTCCGTCTTCGTCGCTATCGACAAAGAGACGTGCTCCTCCTGCCGGACTCCGGTCGAGCGAATCGAATAGCGGGGCGGCGCTGTTGGATACCGTTTCAAACGGTAGCGGAAAACACTGCTCACCGCCGCTGTTGCTGAACATCGGGCTCGAGAGCGCTCCGTGCCAGCAGCACGGTCCCGTCCCGTGTCGGCGTTCAAGAGAGGACGACCCGATGGTTTTAACCACGTGACTCCCGGATGTGCGGGTAATGGCTTTTGAGGAACTCTTGGAGGACCCCGTCATACAGAAGTACCTCCACGAGCTGGTCGGACCGAAAGGGATGCCGGTCGCCGCCGCGCCGCCGGACGGCGAAGTGACCGACGAGGAACTGGCCGAAGAGCTCGGGCTCGAACTGAACGACGTGCGCAGAGCGCTGTTTATTCTCTACGAGAACGACCTCGCGACCTATCGTCGGCTCCGAGACGAGGACTCCGGATGGCTCACGTACCTCTGGACGTTCCAGTACGAGAAGATTCCCGAGCAACTGCAAGAGGAGATGCACCGCCTGCTCGACGGCCTCGAAGAGCGCCGCGAGTACGAGCGGGAAAACGAGTTCTACCTCTGTGAGCACTGTGGCATCCGCTTCGAATTCGGCGAGGCGATGGAGTTCGGCTTCGAGTGTCCCGAGTGTGGCAATCAGGTCGAAACGATGGAGAACACCCGTCTCGTCACCGCGATGGAGAACCGCATCGAGGAGCTCAGAGACGAGCTGAACGCCGACGTGGACGTGGAAGCCTGATGGTCGTTCTCGGTACAAAAGTGTACGTCGCCGGCGACGCCCGGGACCGTACGCTCGACGGACTGCGCTCGATGGTCGGCAACGAACTCGGCGACCTCGACGTGGAATACGACATCGGCCTCCGGGACGACGAGTTCCCGTCGGTGACTGTCGACGGCCCCGACGAAACCGTTGCGCGAAACCTCCTCCGCGAGGAGTTCGGCGAGCTGGTCGCCGACCACGAGGACGGGGAGACGTACGTCGGAACGCTCGACTCGTGGGACGAGGACGGCTTCGTTCTCGATGTCGGCTTCGGCCAGACGGTCCGGATTCCGGCTGAGCAGCTCGGTCTCGGCCAGGGGACGCCGACCCAGATCCGAAAGCGGTTCGGACTGGTCCAGCACCTGCCGCTCCGGTTCGTCGCCGGCGACCCGCCGCGTCTCGCCGAAGTCGAACAGGATCGCCTCTACGAGTGGACCCGCGGCAACGGCCGCATCAACGCCAACAGCGTCACCCGCTCGGAGGCGCGCGCCACGGTCAACCGCGCCGGCCACGCACAGGACATCGTCACCGTCGAACGCATCGGCCTGCTGGAACAGAGCATCGTCTGTAACCCGGACACCGACCCGCCGGGACTGCTCGCCGACATCGGGCAGTACATGCCGTCGGAGCTGCTGGCAATCGTGCCCTGACTTTCGAGCCATGAAACGCCGCCACCTCCTGCTGGTCGCCGTTCTCGCACTGGTCGCCCTCTCGGGCTGTACCGGCTTCTTCGGCTCCGAAGAGGTCGACCCGGAGCGGCTGAACGAGAACGCGAGCTACGACTGGAACACCTCGGCAGACGGGACCATCGTCATCGAGGAGTCGAAATACACCGCCGTCTACGCCGTCGAAAACGAGACGACGTTCGACGTGTACACCGTCGACGGCCTCGGGCGCGAGCGGAGCGTCCCCATCAGTGCGCTTCGGTTCCGGTACGAGAACGGAACTGTCGTTAGCGCCGCCAACTCCTCGCTGAGCGCCTCGGAAACCCGCCAGCGAACGACTGTCAATCTCTCCGGGAACGTCTCCGGAAAAGTGGGGTACTCAGTTGGGCGGACCGGCAAGCGCTTCGCCTCCCCGACCCTCGTCGAAGACGGATCGTACACGGTCGTACTCCCGCCCAACACTGGGGCTGGGATACCGTTCCTCTCACGGATTAGCCCGGGTGGCTACGAGTCCGAGACCGTCGACGGCCAGCAGGTCATCCGCTGGGACGAGGTGACCGCCGACCAGATTATCGTCCGGTACTACCTCGACCGTGACCTGTGGCTGTTCGGCGGCCTGTCGGCCATCGCCATCGTCATCGGCGTCGTGGGAACGCTGTACTACTACCGACAGCTACAGGCGGTGATTCGCCGACGCAAGGAGGCCGGTATCGACCTCGAAGAAGAGGACGGCGACGACGACCCGCGGGACCGCGGGCCGCCGCCAGGAATGCGCTGAGGGCGGAACGGGACTGAGCACGGTTCGCAGACGCTAACCGGGTCACTTTTTCGCATCCGGCGTGCACACACGGCTATGAGCAACGGGTGGTTCGCCGGGCTGGACCCGGACGACGACGCGGCCGCTGTCGAACAGATAGCGGCCGGGCGAGCCGACACGCCGGAAGACTGGCCACAACAGGCCGTCGCGGCGGGGTTCGCAGACGATGAAGCGGCCTACTACGACCGGCTGCACGAGGTGACGATGGCGGCCACCAGCGCGGCGGTCGCCGAACAGGAGGGCGCTGACGACCAGCAGCTTGTCCACGCGGTGCGGGCGATGGCCGACTGCGAACGCACGGCGAATGAACTCTCCGAACGGGTCGCTGAATGGGGCGGAAGCCGATACGGCGACAGCGGAAGCGGCGTCGAGTACGCCCGCTCACTGGCCGACCGGGAGGACGAGGACGAGGGCGACACGGCACTTCGAGCGCTCGCCGAGCAGACGGCCGGGCTGGCCGACGAGGCGGACTCGCTTCGGGCGTACATCGAGCGGACCGCGCCCGCCGTTGCGCCGAACCTCTCGATGCTGGCCGGACCAGTGCTGGCGGCCCGGCTCATTTCACTGGCCGGCGGCCTCGAAGCGCTGGCGAAGAAACCGAGCGGGACGGTGCAGGTTCTCGGGGCGGAAGACGCGCTCTTTGCCCACCTCAAGGGGAACGCACCGTCGCCGAAACACGGCGTCATCTTCACCCACGAGTACGTGCGCGGAACTCGCCGGGAGGACCGCGGGTCGGCCGCGCGAGCACTCGCCGGGAAGCTCTCGATTGCCGCCCGTATCGACCACTACAGCGGCGACCGCCGGCCGGACCTGCAGGCGGAACTCGACGACCGAATCGAACGGATTCAGGCACGAGCCGAGGAGGGAGACGACGAATGACGCTGCCAAACGGCGTCGAACGCCACGACTTCGGCGGCGAGGCGAGCCTCGCCACACAGGGACAGCCGGTGTACGGCGAGCGGACCGACGGCGACTGGCGGCGGTGGGACCCCCACCGCTCGAAGCTCGGCGCGATGCTCGAACAGGGAATGGACACCGGCCTCGACGGCGGCGAGACGGTGCTGTATCTCGGTGCGGCGGCCGGGACAACGGTGAGCCACGTCGCCGACTTCTGTGGCCCGACTTACGCCGTCGAGTTCGCCCCTCGGCCGGTTCGGGAACTGCTCGACGCCGCGGAGAGCCGTCCGAACCTCTTCCCGCTGCTCAAGGACGCCCGCAAGCCCGGGAGCTACGCCCACGTCGTCGAACCGGTCGATGTCGTCGTGCAGGACGTGGCGACAAGAGGGCAGGCCCGGGTGGCGGCGCTCAACAAGCGGTTCCTCGGCGACAACGGCCGGCTCCTCGCGGCGATCAAGGCCCGGAGCGAGGACGTGACCGCCGACCCCGACACTGTGTTCGACAGCGTCCGCGAGGAACTCAGCGCCGAGTACGAACTGCTTGAGACGGCGCGTCTGGACCCGTATCACGAGGATCACCTCGGTATCGTTGCCCGGCCCCGCGAGGACTGATTCGGTCCCTTCTGCTCACGCGACTTACTTCACGCGCGGACCAGTTATGCGGGCTGTGCGGGCAGGGACGGAAGGCTTTAGCGGGTCGATTCCGATGTGCTGAGTAATGGACGCGACGGGTTCTGCCGAGCATTTTACCCGGATGGGGACGCTCGGCATCGAGGAAGAGTTCTACGTCGTCGACGAGTTCGGTCGCCCGACGTCTGGCACGGACGAGCTCGTCTACGAAACGGAGCCGCCAGCGGTTCTCGACGGCCGGCTCGATCACGAACTGTTCAAGTGCGTTATCGAGACACAAACACCGCGTATCGACGATCCGGCGGACGCCGGTGACCACCTCCGGTCGGTCCGGGATGCGCTGGTCGGCCACGCCGACGCGAACGGGTTCGGGGTCGCCGCCGCGGGCCTGCATCCGCTGGCGAAGTGGCGCGAACTCGAACACGCCGAGAAGCCACGCTACAAGTCACAGCTGGACCGCATCCAGTATCCACAGCACCGCAACACGACCGCGGGCCTGCACGTCCACGTCGGTGTCGACGACGCCGATAAGGCCGTGTGGGTGGCGAACGAACTCCGCTGGCATCTCCCGCTGATGCTCGCGCTGTCGGCCAACTCCCCGTACTGGAACGGCTTCGACACCGGGTTGCAGTCCGCTCGCGGAAAGATCTTTGAGGCCCTGCCCAACACTGGGATGCCGACGGCGTTCGACGATTACGACGCCTTCGAGGCGTACGAGCGGCGGATGCTCGAAACGGGCAGTATCGACGACCGGGGCGAACTTTGGTTCGACGTGCGACCCCACTCCGGCCACGGCACCGTCGAAGTGCGTGCGCCGGACGGGCAGGCCGATCCGGACCGCGTGCTTGCCTTCGTCGAGTACGTCCACGAACTCGTCGTCGACCTCGCTGAGCGCTACGAGGACGGCGAATCCGGCCGACAACTCCGCCGAGAGTTCCTCGACGAGAACAAGTGGCGCGCGATCCGTCACGGCCAGTCCGCGGACCTGCTGTCGCGCGATCTTTCGACCACACGCTCTGTCGAAGAACTGGTCGAAATCGAGAGTGACCGACTTGATATCGATGGTTTGTGGGAGCTGTATGACCGCGAAAGCGGCGCAGAGCGACAGCGCCGGCTTCGCTCGGAGGAGGGTGTCATGGCGCTCGCGGACTCACTGCGACTGGCCTGACCTGGGACCGGAACCGGCTGATTGGCACGGCAGAGAGCTATAGCCAAGGTTTTTATTCAGCTGTAGCTTTTGTCCTCACAGAGACAACGTATGTCTGCAGACGACACCGACCACGACGACCTCGAGGACACAGACGATGTCCGTGACCGAATCGAGCAGGAGGCAGACCGCGCGGTCGAGCAGTTCGACGAAGGGATTGTCGACCTGCTGGCGTGGGTCCTCGACACGGAGACGCGGGCGCGGATCTACGTTCACTTGCGACAGCAGCCCGAAAGCACCAGCGAGGAGATAGCCGAGGGGACCGGCCTGTATCCGAGCACTGTCCGCGAGGCCCTGGCCGCGCTCACCGAGGAAGAGGTTGTAACGCGTCAAAAGCGTGAGAGCGACGGCGCGGGCAACAACCCCTACGAGTACAGCGCCATCTCGCCGAGCGACCTCGTCAACACCATCGTCGGTGACATCCAGTCGGAACTGAACACGGTGTTCAACCTCGACGATCACATCGGTGGCGAAACGACACTAGAACCTGACGACGAGCCGGT
This sequence comes from Haloarcula sp. Atlit-47R, assembly GCF_003665985.1. Taxonomy (NCBI): domain Archaea; kingdom Methanobacteriati; phylum Methanobacteriota; class Halobacteria; order Halobacteriales; family Haloarculaceae; genus Haloarcula; species Haloarcula sp. Atlit-47R. The sequence goes on from NZ_QPLQ01000004.1 coordinate 104,030, forward strand.
AACGATCTCTGTCGAGGATGCGAACGACGACGCCGACGCGAGCGAAGATACTGGCAGCGACGAGGGCGGATCTGAGGACGAGAACGACGACGCCGACGTGTAGTCAAACCCCGCTCAAGCGAGCTGTTTCGCAAGTCGATATTACTAAACCTACCCGTGCCGTTGCCCGGGATATGAATGTCGCGCTGGGGGGAACGTTCGACCCGATTCACGACGGACACCGCGCGCTGTTCGAACGCGCATTCGAACTCGGGGACGTGACAGTCGGCCTCACCAGCGACGACCTCGCGCCGAAGACGCGCCACGACCAGCGCCACGTTCGCCCGTTCAGCGAACGGCAATCCGCACTCGCCGACGAACTCGCGACGCTCGCCGCTGAGAAAGGGCGCGAGTGGGAGGTCCGGGAACTCACCGAGCCGACCGGCATCGCCACGGAGCCGCAGTTCGACACGCTCGTCGTCTCGCCCGAGACAGAGACTGGCGGCCGCCGAATCAACGAAATCCGCGAGGAACGGGGCCACGACCCGCTCGAAATCGAAGTCGTCCCGCACGTCCGCGCCGAAGACGGCGACATCATTTCGTCGACCCGGATCGTCAAGGGCGAAATCGACGAACACGGGAACCTCACCCCGAACCGCACTGGCCGACAAAACATTCCGTAGCTACCAGCCCGGCGCTTCGAGTCCGGCTGTCTCCAGCAGGTCCTTCCAGCGTTGCTGAATCGTCAACCGGGAGACGCCCGTCGCCTCTGCGACGGCTGACTGGGAGCGCTCCTCACCGGCAACCAAGGCACCGACGTACACGCTGGCCGCCATCGTCGCCTGTTTCGATCGGTCTTCCTCCGGGACTGTCGAGAGAAACAGGTCGACCGCGTGGGACCGCGCCGCCGTCCCGAGGTCGAGCCTGTCCGACGCTGTTTCGATGTCGGACAACCACGTATCGTGCTCGATGCGGTCACTGGCGCGGTACATATCACTCCATTGCTCCCCCTCCCACCTAAACCTTCGTCGCCGGCAAGCGAAGGGTTCTTGATGCCAACGCGGATATCGACTGGTGCGCGCGGGTTGCCGAGCCAGGCCAAAGGCGTAGCGCTTAGGACGCTATCCCGTAGGGGTCCGCCGGTTCGAATCCGGTCCCGCGCACTTCTCGGCTTGAACAACTCGTGAGTGGCGTGAATGCGGAATGAGGATTCGAACCCTGCAAAGAACGCGCAGCGAACCGTTGTGAGCGAGCATTTCTTGCTCTGGTTCGAATCCGGCCTGGACACTCCGACTACAGACTCCGCCCTCGGTGTCAGACCTGATTCCCACACCGCAGGAATCGCAACTGCCGCTTATGAGGAATGTCCGCCTCGTTCCAAACGAGGGACTGACGATGTCGGTGTATGACCCACTCCGTGACCCGTCTGCTCGCCCCGCGGGAGCAACTCGCTTCGACTATGCGGTCGACGATGCGGACAACCCGACGGAGCTCACCGTCTTCAGCGATCAGGACGGTGAGCTCCCGACTCACTGGATTTCGGTCGACATCGAGCACGCTGTCGCGCTCGACGAGATGCGGTGAGCGAGGCGTGCGCTCGCTCGGGACACGTCTCTCGATTTCTTGAGAACGGACTGGACGGCGAACGCTCTGGAAGCGTTGTGTCCGAAGTAAGTTTGCGTGGGTGCAGTCCCAAGGGAATGCACCTGCACTCTGAGAGTGCGTGGGACCGGATTCGAACCGGCGGACCCCTACGGGACAGCGCCCTCAACGCTGCGCCGTTGGCCTGGCTTGGCTACCCACGCGCGCTCTTGCTTAGTGCATTCAACTGTTCCCGGTGGGTAAATAAAAGCGCTTTCGTTTAGAGCCGCCCCGGGAGGGTGTGACACTCGGTCGAACCGGACGTTTGAAATATCACGAAACCGCTACGGGGGGCATGGCCAAATACTCGACCGGCAGTGGTGGCGACAGCGCCGGCGGGAGCTGTGAGCTCTGCGGTAGCGACGGCGGCGACCTCCAGACCGCGAACGTCGCTGGTGCGACCCTCCAAGTGTGTGACAGCTGTGCACGTGACCACGGGGAAAACGAGCGAACGACGGGTAGTGACAGCTCGCGCGACGAGCAGAACCGGAAACGCAAAGCCGCACAGAACGCGGCGAAGCTACAGGACGCACAGCAAGCCGACACGTCTCACTGGGAGGACGGCGCTGATTACGACGACGACCAGCTCCCGTATCTGGTCAGCAAGTACGGCGAGCGCGTGACAGAGGCGCGCCAAGACGAGGGACTGCAGACGAGTGAACTGGCCGAGGAGCTCGATCTGGACGAAGCGGACATCCTCGCTGTCGAGCAAGGGCGCGCGACGCAGGCGAACGTCGGCGGGTCGACGATCAAGGCGCTCGAACAGTACCTCGACATCGACCTCGTCGAGTCCAGCTGACCCCCTGATATTTTGCCGACTCCGGCGTAACTGTTGGTATGGATCTCTCCGCTGAGCAGCGAGCCATCCGTGACACCGTTCGAGAGTTCGCCGTCGAGGATATCCGCCCGAAAGCCGCCGATGCCGACCGTGAGCAGTCCTTTCCCGAAGAGTGCTGGGACGGGCTCGCAGATATCGACATCACTGGACTGACGACGCCAGCCGAATACGGCGGCTTCGACGCCGACAAGCCGACGTACGCGCTGGTCAACGAGGAACTCGCGTATGGGTCGCTTGCGGTCGCGACGGCGCTGTCTGTCCACTGCCTCGCGACCTCATGTATCGCACAGTTCGGCTCCAAGGCAGTGCAAGACGACTGGCTCCCGGAGATGGTCGACGGCCGCCCGGTCGGCGCGTTCGCGCTCTCAGAACCACAGGCGGGGTCGAATCCGCGGGAGATGTCAACGACCGCTCGACGGGACGGTGACGAGTACGTCATCAACGGCGAGAAGCAGTGGATAACCAACGGCAAACGGTCTGGCGTCGTCATCGTCTTCGCGAAGACCGACCCCGACGACCCCGACTCGATAACGCAGTTTCTGGTGCCGAAAGACACCGACGGGCTCACCGCCGGCGAAAAAGAGGACAAGCTCGGCCTCCGTGCGAGCGACACGACCCCCCTCCAGTTCGACGGCGTCCGCGTGCCCGAGCGCTACCAACTGACTGAGGAAGGCAAAGGGCTGGCCGCAGCGCTGTCGATTCTGACGACCGGCCGGGTCGCTATCGCCGCTCAGGCGGTCGGCCTCGCACAATCCGCGCTCGACGAGGCCCTCGACTACGCCACGGAACGCGAACAGTTCGACCAGCCGATCAGCGAGTTCCAGGCGATTCAGCACAAACTCGCGGACATGGCGACGAATGTGCAGGCCGCGCGATTACTGACGTGGAACGCCGCACAGCAACTAGAACGCGGCGAGCAGCCGAGAGCGGCAGCGAGCATGGCGAAGTACTTCGCAAGTGAGACAGCGGTCGATGTGGCGAACGAGGCGATCCAGATCCACGGCGGCTACGGGTACACGACCGACTACCCCGTCGAGCGCTTCTACCGCGACGCGAAGGTGACGACTATCTACGAGGGGACCAGCGAAATCCAGCAAAACATCATCGCACAGGACTTGCTGGAGTGAGTCCAAGAGTGCGAAGCGGTTTTGCGGGCGTCGGCCGTACCACTGTATGTGACACACGACGCCGTCATCTACGACCTTGACGGGACGCTCGTCAGGCTGGCTGTCGACTGGGGGACGGTGACCAGCGACGTTGCGACGGTCCTGCGCGACCGAAACGTCGACCCTGGGGCCCGCGACCTCTGGGAGATGCTGACGCTGTCCTCGGAGACTGGCCACCGTGACGCCGTCGAAGCGACGATCACCGACCACGAGCGGACCGGTGCGCACGAGTCGGAGCGACTGGCGCTCGCCGAGGGGCTCCCACACAGCGTCCCTGTCGGCGTGTGCTCGCTCAACGCAGAGGAGGCGTGCCAGCTGGCGCTGGACGTTCATGACCTCGACAGTTACGTTGGCCCGGTCGTCGGCCGTGACACCGTCGCGTCATCGAAACCGGATCCGGAGGGACTGCTGGCGATCGCCGACGAAATCGGGGTCGATCCCGGTGCAGCCGTATTTGTCGGCGATTCAGAGAGCGACGCGACGGCCGCCCAGCGGGCCGGGATGGCCTTCGAGTGGGCGAGCGAGTTCGATCAGGCCCGGTACCGCGCGTAGAGGTAGACACAGACGGCCGTCAGGAACCAGATGAGCGCGCCGACGCGGACCGCGAACAGCGCCCGCGCGGTCCATGTCTGAAGCGTGACCGCGGTTGACGCGAGGACGACGAGCGGCGAGCCGACGAGAATCGTCGTCACGAACGTGACCTGCATTACCCACCCGAAATCTACGCCGTCCGGGTCCGTCTTCTCGACTGTTGGCACGTCCGATGGTACAGCTAGGTGGGGCAAGCGCCTTGCGATTTCCTGACCGAGTCGCGCAACCCGAACAGGTAAGGCGGAGGCGCGCCCCCGCTCGGATATGCCAACTGTCCGGGATCTGCAGGCGATGGCTGGTGAGGAGCCGATCACGATGCTGACAGCGTACGATGCCGTGACCGCGAGCATCGTAGATGACACCGGTGTGGACATCATTCTCGTCGGCGACAGTATGGGGAACGCCGTTCTCGGTCACGACGACACGCTCCCGGTCACCCTCGACGAGATGGCGTCCCGGGTCGGCGCGGTCGCACGCGGCGCAGACGACGCCTTGGTCGTCGCCGATATGCCGTTTCTCTCCTTCGGCGCAGACGAGAGCGAGAGCATCCAGAACTGCGGACGAATGTTGAAAGAGGAGGGTGCGAACGCGGTCAAGCTCGAATCAGGGCCACATACGGTCGAGCTGACTGAGCGACTGACGGAGCTGGGCATCCCGACGATGGCCCACCTCGGGCTCACGCCCCAGAGCGTGAACCAGACCGGCTACACCAGACAGGCGACCGGCCGGGAGGAGGCCGAGGAAATCCTCGACCTCGCGCGAGAACACGAGGCCGCCGGCGCGTTCGCGCTGGTGCTCGAACACATCCCGGCCAACCTCGCCGCTCAGGTTACTGAGACCGTCGACATCCCGACCATCGGCATCGGAGCCGGCGGCGACTGCGACGGCCAGGTGCTCGTGTTCACCGACGTGGTTGGCCTCTCTGAGCGGAGTCCCCCCTTCGCCGAGCAGTTCGGTGACGTTCGCGGTGAGGTGGCCAACGCTGTCGACGAGTATATCGACGCCGTCGAGTCTGGCGAGTTCCCGGGCGAGTCACACAGCCACACCGAAGACGAACTCGACGACCTGTACTGAGAAGGCTCAGCCCGCCGTGGCCGTCCGGTTCTCCAGCCAGGCGTCGTAGGCCGATTGGTTCTTGACGACAACAGTGGCGTCCATCTTGCTGTGGCCGGCCCCGCACATCTCGGCGCAGTACAGCCGGTACTCGCCGGGGTCGGTGGCGCGCGTTCTGGCTGTCATCGTCCGGCCGGGGAAGATATCCTGTTTGACGCCCAGTTGCGGGATATAGATCGCGTGAATCACGTCCGTCGTTTGCAGCCTGAACGTGACGTTCCTGTCCGCGGGAAGGACCAGCCGTTCTTCAGTCGTGACGTTCGCCTCTGCGTAGGCGAACTCCCAGCCCCACTGGTAGGCGAGCACGTCTATCTCGGTGTCGTCCGCGAAGGCGTCGTCCCCGTCGGCGGCCTGGGCCGCCGCGGGCGTGATGTAGGGGTTCGCCATCACCACGAACGCCGAGACGCCGACGAAGACGAGTATCGCGCCCGTCGCGGCCGTCCAGGTCACCTCTAGCGCCGGGTCGTCGACCGTCGGTTGCGGGTCGTCGTTGTTCCGGAACCGGTAGATCACGTACACGAGCGTGAGTTCGACGAACAATGTCAGCGGCAGAGCGACGTACAGGAGCTGTTCGTTGAGGTCGTCGATAGCCGCCCTGTTGACCGACTGCGCTGTGGCCGGCGCAGCAAGTAGCGAGAGTCCGACCACGACAAGACTTGCCTGTATCACGCGCCGTCGGAGACGCATTGTCACACTGTACCAATTCGCATGTCAAATAACTTGCCCAAGCCACGGACATAGAGGCCGTGACTGCTACGGACCCAAGCCCCCTGCGTAGTTTTATGACCGTGGGCCTGTCAGAAAGTGGTAACGTATAGCATGACTGACCGAGCACTCGTCCCGGCGTGCCGAGCCACAGACAGATGCTGAACAGGGCTATCGTCGAGGGGACCGCCCTGGCCGTGCTGGCGCTGGCGGTGCTTCTTCTGTGGCTCCGGGAGCGGCAGAAAGCACGACCGGAGAGCGACGGCGGCTACACGACCCGAGAGGAGATTGAATTCGAAATCGGTCGACTCCAGTCTGAAGTGTACCGCTGGCTGACGACAACGGACCACCGGGATATCGGTCTGCTCTACATCGCGTTCGGCACTGCCGCCGGTCTATGGGGCGGTGTCGACGCGATGATGCTCCGGACAGAACTGCTGACGCCGCCGGCGGACATCTGGACGCCGGAAACGTACAACGCGCTGTTTACAACGCACGGGCTGACGATGCTGATATTCTTCGTCCTGCCCGTGTTCTTTGGCATCGGGAACTACGTCCTGCCGCTGCTCATCGGGGCCGACGATATGGCATTTCCGCGGGTCAACGCCGTCGGGTTCTGGCTCTTGCCCCCGGCGCTGCTGCTCGTCCGGATGGGCCTCCTGATTCAGGTGCTGGGCCAGGTGCTGAACCTGGTGCTCCCGGCGGAGGCCATCCGGTTTTTCCTCACGATGCGGGAGGTGAGCGTCGGCTGGACGCTGTACGCCCCGCTGTCGGTCCAGCAACCGAACCCACAGATTGACCTGCTGTTGCTCGGCTTGCATCTCTCCGGCATCGCCACCACGGTCGGAGCCATCAACTTCATCACCACAATCGTCTACGAGCGCGGTGAGGGCGTCAGCTGGGCAAATCTCGACATCTTCTCGTGGAATATGCTTGTCACAAGCGGGATTGCGCTGTTCGCCTTCCCGCTGCTCGGGAGCGCTCTCGTGATGCTCCTGCTCGACCGGAACCTCGGGACGGCCTTCTTCGCCACCGAAGGCGGCGGTGCCATCCTCTGGCAACACCTGTTCTGGTTCTGGGGCCACCCCGAAGTGTACATCCTCTTTCTCCCGGCGACGGGGCTGATGAGCCTCATCCTGCCGAAGTTCGTCGGCCGCAAACTGTTCGGCTACCAGTTCATCGTCTACTCGACGCTGGGGCTCGGCGTCCTCTCCTTTGGCGTCTGGGCCCATCACATGTTCACGACAAGTGCTGACCCGCGGGTCAAACTCTCCTTTATGGCCGTCTCCATCGCCATCGCCGTCCCGAGCGCCATCAAGGTGTTCAACTGGATCACGACGATGTGGGAAGGGGACATCCGGCTGACTGCGCCATTTATTCTGTGTGCCGGCGGCATCGGGACGTTCATCGTCGGCGGCGTCACCGGCGTGTTCCTCGCCGTCATCCCCGTCGACATCCTCTATCACGGGACCTACTACGTCGTCGGGCACTTCCATCTCATCGTCGTCGGTATCATTCCGTTCCTGATGATCGCCGCGAGCTACTACTGGTACCCGCTCATCACCGGCCGGTGGTACGACACGCGGCTGGCGCGGTTCCAGTCGCTGCTCATCGTCTTTGGCTCGTTCGTGACGTTCATGACGTTGCTGGTCATCGGCGGGCTGGGGCTCCCGCGGCGGCAGGCCATCTACCCGCCGGAGTACCAGTTCGCCCAGCAGATTGCGACGGTGGGCGGCTACGTCATCGGCCTGAGCGCCCTGCTGTGGCTGTACAACATGCTTGTCTCCTACTGGCGGGGGACGCCCGTGACGACGACGGACCCGTGGGGGCTGAAGGCGACGAACCAGTTCACCCGCGAGTGGCAGTGGTTCGAACAGCGGCTGATGGACAAGTACGACATGGAGCCGACGGAGCCGGAGACGACGCGGCGCTCCTACGCCCCTGAAGCCGAACCGACTGGGCTGGCCGGCGGCGTCGGCACCGTCGCCCAGACGGTCTCTCGGAACGCCTGGATGGCCGCAGCCGGCGGCTTCGTCGGGACAGTCCTGATGAGTGGCGGACTTATTACAGCGATACTCATCGGCGTCCTCGACCCCGTCTCGTTCGGTGAAATCGCCGAACTGGTCGGACTGCCCGCGAGCCCGGCCATCGGCGCAGTCCTGTTCCTCATCGGCGGGACCGTCACCTGGCCGCTCCTGTTCCTTGCGTTCTCCGACTACCTCCCCGGTCGCCTGCTGTTCGAAACCGGGCTGGTGTTTGCGACGCTCATCTCCAGCGGGTTCGCCATCGCCTTCTACACCGGCCAGAGCGGGCTCGCGTTCGTCGGCTACCTCACCTTCGTCGTCGTCTCCCACTGGGCGTACGGCATCGGGCTGACCGTGACCTTCCAGTATCTCAAATCGGACGAGGTGCTACAGACCCGGACCGATGGGGGCGGCTGACAGATGAGCGACGGCGCTGACTCGTTCGTGTTCCAGTATCTCGCGCCCTTCGTCGGCGTCCTGCTCATCGCAGTCGGTATCGCCGGAGCCGTGCCCGGCGGCTACGCAATTATCGAACCGGAGCTGGAGAACTGCGGAAACCCGACTATCGGCGTGGAAGGGCCGGAGGAGACCGCCGAGCGGTTCGGTGGGGACGAGGGGCCGCGGCTCCCACAGGTAACCTTCGAAGACCTCTCTTCGGCAGAGCAGACGGCGTTTCTGACGGCTGTAGACGACCCGGTCGGTGAGGAACAAGTCGTCGGTAGCGTACCCAACGCCGATGCTTTCCGTCGCGGGTCTATCGTTACCTACGAGGGCGAGCGGTACTACGTTACTCTCGTCGCCGAGAACACCTGTTTCGCGGCCGCGCCGCTCCAGTTTCCGCTCGGCGTGTTCGCCATTGCGCTGGGCTTTCTCGGCATCTTGGCCCCGCCCCTGTACCGGCGACTGGTGCGGCTAGAACAGCGGGCCGGCCGGTCGAAGTAGCGACCATACACTCGGCGTTCATTCAGAGCGCAGCGCCGACGTAGAGGACGACAACGAGGACCACCCACACGAGGTCGACGAAGTGCCAGTAGAGCGACGTGGTCCGGATAGCCGTGTCCCGCTCGGGCGTGTAGTGGCCCCGGAGCGCGCGACCGAACGCGATACCGAGCAGCAGGACGCCGAGCGCGACGTGCAGGCCGTGGAGGCCGGTCAGGCCGTAGAACGCGCTCCCGAACGCCCCCGAGCCGATGCCGAAGCCCTCCACGGCAACGAACTCGTAGTACTCGTACACCTGTCCGCCGAGGAAGACGACGCCGAGCGCGAGCGTCACCCCGAGCAGGCCGAGGAACCGCTTCCGGTTTCCGTCTTCGAGTGCCTCATGCCCGTAGTGGAGCGTCACACTGCTAGCGAGAAGTAGCGCCGTGTTGACGACCACGAGCGAGCCGAGCAGCGGCGGGAGGTGGGCCGGCGGCCACGACCCGGCCCGGATGACGGCGTAGTAGACGAAGCCAGCGGCGAACGTCGCCACGTCGGAGACGAGGAACAGGATCATCGTCGTGGCGTACAGGTCTGCGCTGGAGTCTCCGGGCCGCTGCAGGTAGTCGGCGATGAACGCCTCGTTGGCCCAGCCAGCGAGCCCCGCGACGAGACCGCCCGCGCCGAGTACGCCTAGCGCGAGCGGGACTACGGTCGGAACCAGGTCCAGCCCGACGAACACCAGACCAACGCTCAGATACAGCGACGCGGCACCGATTGCAGCGACGAGCGGCCATCGACTCCGGTGTTCGTGGCCGTCTTCGGCGACGTGTTCGGTTCCCGTCTCCGTCGAACCAGCCATGCGGGTCTGTAGCACCGGGGCTGGTAAAACCGTACCCCCGCGGCTGACACATCCATCGCCGGACTCACCCGAATCTTTATCAGACCGTCAACCGACACCGAGAGTGTGGTTTACGAGACGGGCAACCAAACGGTAGACGACGCCGTCGCCCGCGTGCTTGACGGCGAACACCTCGACCGCCGGGACGGGCTAGCACTCATCGCACAGCCGGTCGACGACTTGGCGGCCGGGGCCGACTACGTCCGCACGCAACTGGGCGACGACACGGTTGATGCGTGTTCAATCGTAAACGCCAAAGCCGGCAACTGCGCGGAAGACTGTGGCTTCTGCGCCCAGTCGGTCCACTTCGACACCGGCATCGACAACTACGGCTTCCTCGGCCCCGAGAAGATACTGGAGGCCGCACAGCGGGCAGAGCGCGACGGCGCACAGCGGTTCGGAATCGTCGTCGCCGAGAAGGGCGTCTCGAAGGAGAACCGCCCGGAGGAGTGGGAGGAGGTCCTCGAAGCCATCCGCCTCGTCCGTGACGAGACGGACGTGGAGGTCGACGCCAGCCTCGGCATCCTCACGGAGGAGGAAGCGGCGATTCTGGCCGACGAGGGGCTGAACCACTACAATCACAACATCGAGACCTCGCCCCGATACTTCCCGGAGGTCGTCCAGACCCACACCTTCGAGAAGCGGGTCGAGACGCTCCGGGTCGCCAAGGACGCCGGCATGGACCTATGTGCCGGCGTAATTCTTGGGATGGGCGAGTCCCCGACGGACCGAGTCGACGCGGCGATGGCCCTGCAAGATATCGGGATCTCCTCGCTTCCGGTGAACATCCTGAACCCGGTCGCTGGAACCCCCATGGCCGAACAGGGGCTGCCCGACATCACGACCGAGGAGGTCGTCAAGACCATCGCAGTGTATCGCCTGCTCCATCCCGAATCCCGCGTGCGCCTGACCGGCGGGCGCGAGGTAAATCTCGATACGGACGGACAGGTGGCCGCACTGGAGGCCGGCGCGGACGGCATTCTCACTGGTGACTACCTCACTACTGAGGGCCAGACGGCCGCCGACGACCTCGAAATCATGGCGGAGGCCGGGCTCGAACCGAACACCGAAGCAAACGAGTTCGACCCCGAGGCGGTCAAAGAACGCGCGACCGACGAGACAGACACCGAGACGGCGGCAGGAACAGCACAGACCAAATCAGAGCTCAAATCCGACGACTGACAATGGACGACATACGCTTTGCAGTGCTTGGAACCGGTGGTATCGGACGGCGGACGCTCGAAGTCTCACAGCACAAGGACGGCCTCACCGCCGTCGCGGCCTGTGACCGCAACGGCGTGGCGATCGACCACGACGGTCTCGACGTGGACGAACTGCTGGCGGCGACGGAAGGCAATATCGCGAGTGGGCCACAAGACGGCGGATTCGACGACGACGTTGCGACCGACGGCGGCGCGGCCGCCGCCAAATCCGACGGCGTCAAACAGCACGGCGAGGAGGCCGGCATTATCGCAAGCGAACAGGGGAAACCCACAGAAACGCCCATCGACGACGTTATCCACGAGAGCGACGCTGTCGACGCCGTTCTGCTGGCACTGCCGAACCTCGAACACGATTTCATCCCGCGCGTGGCCGAGCGCTTCGCTGAGGCCGACTACGAGGGAGTCATGATAGATGTGCTCAAGCGCTCCCGCGTCATCGGGATGCTCGACGACCGCGAGGCGAAACTGAAGGAGTCGGGCATCACGTTCGTCTGCGGGGCGGGCGCGACCCCCGGCTTCCTGACCGGCGCGGCGGCGCTCGCCGCCCAGTCCTTCGTCGAGGTCGAGGAAGTCGAGATCTGGTGGGGCGTCGGCCTCAAGTCCGGCTACGAGGACAACCGGGGGACGGTCCGGGAGGACATCGCCCATCTCGACGGCTACGACATCGAGACAGCCCGGGAGATGAGCGAAGCAGAAATCGAGGAACTCATCGACGAACACGACGGCGTGCTTGAGTTCCACGACATGGAGCACGCCGACGACGTGCTACTGGAGCGTGCGGGCATCTGTGACGCCGAGGACGTCCACGTTGGCGGCGTCCTCGACGTGCGCTCGGACGAGAAACCGACCACGACGACGGTCAGCGTGACGGGCACAACATTCGACGGAGAAACGGGAACGAATACCTTCGAATTGGATGATGTGACGAGCATGGAGGCCAACGTCAACGGGCCGGCACTGGGTTATCTGAAAGCCGGCGTCCGCAACAACCGCGCCGGGCACTACGGTGTGTTCGGCCCTGCCGACCTGATGCCCGGCTTCTGAAACCGCTTGATTCTGTTTTTCATGACTCACGGCTTCGATTTGAACGACCGACTCGAACAGCGCGAGGCACAGAACCTCCGCCGGCATCTGGAAGTCGCCGAGTCCGTCTCGGCGCGGACCCGCTTTGCCGACGACCCGAAGGGAGAACCACCGGAATTCGGGGACGAGGCCGCCGTCTTCGCCTCGAACAACTACCTCGGGCTGGCCGACGACAGCCGGGTCCAGCGAGCGGCCGAACTTGGCGCACGGACTGTCGGGACCGGCGCAGGGGCCTCACGGCTGGTCACTGGTGACACGCGGGTCCACCGCCGGCTGGAGCGCGACCTCGCGGCCTCGAAACGGACCGAGCGAGCCCTGGTGTTCTCGTCGGGCTACGCGGCCAACATCGGAACTATCGACGCGCTGGCCCCGGATGTCGTCTTTTCGGACGAACTGAACCACGCCTCGATTATCGACGGCTGTCGCGTCGGGGCGAGCGAGACGGTCGTTTACAACCACTGCGACCCGGACGACCTCCGGGCGAAACTGGACACGCGAGCGGCCGATGTCGACGGGGACGAACAGTGGCTCGTGGTCACCGATTCTGTGTTCTCGATGGACGGAGATATCGCGCCCCTGTCGGCTATCTGCGACGCCGCCGACGAGTACGGCGCGTGGGTGATGGTCGATGAGGCACACGCGACGGGGTTGTTCAGTGACAGCGGTGGCGGTGTCGTCCAGCGCGAGGGGCTGAGTGACCGCGTCGATGTGCAGTTGGGCACGCTCTCGAAGGCATTGGCGAGCCAGGGTGGCTATATCGCCGGCGACAAAGTGCTTATTGAATACCTGCTGAACGCCGCGCGGTCGTTTGTCTTCTCGACCGGCCTATCGCCACCGAACGCCGCGGCGGCTCAAGAGGCGCTGCGAATCGCTCGCGAGACTGACCGTACGACGGCACTCTGGGACACCGTGGCGACACTCAGGGACGGGCTGGAGACCATGGGCTACGAGGTGCTTGGCGAGACGCATATTCTTCCGGTCGTCGTCGGCGACCGTAGGGACGCGCTGGAGCTGGCCGACCGCCTGCGCGACCACGGTATCGTTGCCCCTGCGATTCGGCCGCCGACGGTACCAGAGGGGACCGCTCGTATCCGGGTCGCGCCGATGGCGACACATACCGACGACGACATTGCGCGGTGTCTCGACGCTTTCCGAACCGCGGGCAAAGCGGTGGATGTGCTATGAGCGACACAAGTGGGGATTCGGGCTCTGACCGCGGGACTGGCCACATCGCTGCGGACGGCGTGTTTGTCGTCGGCACCGACACCGGCGTCGGCAAGACGGTTATGACCGCCGGGCTGACGGGCTGGCTACGGGACGCGGGTACGGAGGCGGTCGCTATCAAGCCCTGCCAGACCGGACATCCGCCGGACGACGACGCGGCGTTCGTCGAGTCCGTCTGCGGGACCGCGGACGCCGCAGTCTGTCTGGAACGGTTGTCGCCGCCACTGGCACCGGAAGTGGCCGCGAGAGAATCAGCCGAGGATGTCACGCTTTCCTACGAGGCGATTCGCGACGGGGTCGCCGACATCGTAGCAGGGAGCGAGACAGCCGTCGTCGAAGGTATCGGCGGCCTGCGTGTCCCGCTGGCGGACGGTCGAGAGGTCATCGACCTCGTCGGGGATGTCGGGCTTCCTGCGCTGGTCGTCGCCCGTTCGGGGCTTGGCACGCTCAATCACACGGCGCTAACAGTCCAGGCGCTCCGCCGGAGAGGCGTGCCAGTCGTCGGTGTCGTGCTCAACGAATACGAAGGTGCGACGACCGCAGAACGCACGAATCCGGAGGTAATCGAGCGGATGACTGGATGTGCCGTCTGGTCCGTTCCACCGCTTGACATCGAACCGGCGGACTGCGTGGTTGACGTCCTCAGAACGCATCTCCCGCAGTCAGTGTTACAGCCGGCTCTCAAGCAGTAGCTGTCGGTGCGTTGCCCAAGGGGATGGAACGGGGGCAGACCCCCGTCGTGTGACACTACGGAGCCGGTGAGGCTCCATCTGATGCTTGACTACCGATCACTAAAATAGTAAGGCACGTTTCATCTGGAGATTACCCCGTAGCGCGGGACCGTGTTCCGTTAGGAACGAACTAACCCCCAGCCGAAACGACGGTCCTACAGATCGACTGACAGCAGCGTTTCGATGTCGACACCGTCGTCAAGTAGCGTCTGCATACGGTCGACCGTTGCCTCGTTGCGCGTCTGCCCGGTTCGAAGTACCTCCTCAACCCTGTCTATCGTCGTCCGCGTATCCGACTGGACTGACAGCACTGGGACGTTTTTCTCGGCCGCCTGTCCGATAACCGCACTGGGGGGCTGGAACCCACCTGTGAGAAGGAGCGCCTTGATACCGGACGCTTCGAGGGCCGCGGTCTGGACCTCTGAGCGGTCACCGCCGGTGACGACGACGGCATCGCGCGTCCGCCGGAAGCGTTCGAGCGCGCTGCTCCCGCTCATTGCGCCGACGCTGAACCGCTCGACGTGTACGTCGGTGTTGGCATCGCCAGTGAGGATGTCCGCGCCGAGATTCCGGGCGAGGTCGGCAACGGTGACGCCGGCGAGCGAGCGGTCACGCGGCAGAATGCCGTGGACTGGAATCCCCTCGCCTTCGAGGAACGGAACCACGTCGTCTGCGAGTTCATCGACCGTCGCGTCGGTGACGCCGTTGAACAGGACGCCGTCCAGCCGGTCGCCGATTGCCCGGGCCGCAGACAGAATTTCGTCTGTGTCACTGGGCGTGTCGTAGCCGGTGACTAACAGCACGCGGGCGTCGAGCAGCTCCGCGATATCGATGTCAGTAAGATCGACGATACTGCCAGTCGCCAGATCGCTGCTCCCTTCGACAAGGAGCAGGTCGGTCCCGTCCGAGCACGCCTCGATACCCTCCTGCAGTCGCTTGCGGAGGTCATCCGGGTCCTCACGCCCGCGGATGGCTTCCTGAATGAACGTCGGCGAGTAGACGATGGGTTCCATGTCGTGGAGGTCGGTCTCCAGATCGAGCAGTTCGCGGGCGAGCATCGGGTCCTCGTCCCGCGTCTTGCCGACCGCGCTCCGCAGGCGCGTTCCCTTGGGCTTCATGTAGCCGACGTCGTAGCCCGCGTCGTGGGCGCGCGTCGCTAGCGCGAGCGTGATAGCCGTCTTGCCGATACCTTCCTCCAGTGACGTGACGAGTAGCGTGTTCGTGTCGGTCATAGTTTCTCCTGGTCGAGGGTGAGCCGCAGGTCGACCGCCTGCACCCCGTCGGGCGTCGCGACGAGGGGGTTGATGTCCAGTTCGACGATAGCGGGGAAGTCAGTGACGAGTTGCGAGAGCCGCTGGATGGTTTCGACGAGCGTCGCTTCGTCGACGGGGTCGCGGCCCCTCGCACCGCGCAACAGCGGTGCGGAGTCGATGTCGTCGAGCATCCCTCTTGCCTCGGTCTCGCTGACAGGGGCGACACTGACAGTGTTGTCTTCGAGCACCTCGACGAAAATACCGCCGAGGCCGAACAACAGCAGTGGCCCGAACTGCGGGTCGCGGTTCATTCCGAGGATCGTCTCGACGCCGTTGTCGAGGTCGACCATCTCCTGTACCTGAACGCCGAGAATCGTCGCGTCCTCCTGATAGTTGCGCGCCCTGACGACGAGGTCCTCGTAGGTATCTCGGACGTCTTCGACGGGGACACCGACCTCGACGCCGCCGATGTCCGACTTGTGCAGGATGTCCGGGCTGACGATTTTCATCACCACGTCGTCGCCGATCTCCTCCGCGATAGCCTCTGCTTCGACGGGTGAGGAGACGACATCGCCCTGCGGTGTCGGAATCCCGTACGCGTCAAGCAGTTCCATCGCTTCCACACCGAGCCGATTCGACCCGCGCCGGGCACCGGATTCGAGTATCTCGCGGGCCCGCTCGCGGTCCACGTCGAAGGTCGTCGGCTCCTCGTACTCGGTCGCCCTGATCTCACGATAGCGTCTGAGCGCGTCCAGACTCCCGACGGCGCGGGCCGGGTCGAAGTAGTTCGGCACGCCCGCCTCGCTCAGGACGTTCGCACCGGCATCGACCGACTTCCCGCCCATCAGTGTCGCCGCAACGGGCTTCTCGAACCGCTCCTGCTGCTCGACGACGCGTTCCGCGAGTTCCTCGAAGGAAAGCACTGCCGTCGGGCAGGCAACGACGACGGCCATCGAGACATTGTCGTCCGCCAGCACCGTTTCCAGTGCTGTCTCGAAGCGTTCCGCAGGCGCATCGCCGATGATGTCGACTGGGTTGTAGATGTTGGCCTCGTCGGGCATCTCCTCGCGGAGCCGGGAGAACGTCTCGTCACCGAACTGCGCGAGTTGCAGGTCCGAGTCGCCGACCGCGTCGGTCGTCATCACGCCGGGACCGCCGGCGTTCGTCACGATAGCGATTTCGTCTCCGTCCGGGAGCGGCTGGCCCGCGAGAATCTGGGCGTAGTCGAACAGTTCCTGTACGGATTCGACGCGGAGCGTCCCGGCTTTGTCGAGGCCCGCCTCGTAGGCCCGCTCCGATCCGGCCATCGCGCCGGTATGGGAGGCCGCCGCGCTCGCACCCGCGTCCGTCCGGCCGGACTTGACGAGGACAATCGGCGTGTCCTGTGTCACCTCACGAGCCGTCTGTACGAACGACGACCCGTCGTTGATGTCCTCAAGATAGCCCAGGATAACGTCGGTATCGGGGTCGTCGCCCCACTCGGCGACGAAGTCGCTCTCGTCGAGTACCGCCTTGTTCCCGAGCGAGACGATGTCTTTGAAGCCAACGTCGCGCTCGGCGGCCCAGTCCAGCACGGCGGTGATGAACGCGCCCGACTGGCTCATAAAAGAGATGTCGCCGTCGCTGGCCATCACATTGCCGAAGGTGGCGTTGAGCCCGACGGGTGTCGACATCACGCCGAGGCTGTTCGGGCCGACCAGATTCAGGTCGTATTCGCGGGCCGCCTCGCGGAGCCGTCGCTCGCGTTCGGCCCCGTCACTGCCGGTTTCACCGAAGCCAGCAGTAATAACGACGACGTTTTCGATACCCGCTTCCCCGGCGTTCTCGATGACATCGACCGCCACCGTCGGCGGCACGACGACGACGGCAACATCGACCGACCCAGGGTCATCCAGGCCGGCGAGGTTGTCGTAACACGGCAATCCATGTACTGCCTCTTTGTTCGGGTTCACGGCCACGACCTCCCCTGTAAACGAATCAAGCAGGTTCGTGGTGACCGCGTGACCGACGGACCCCTCCGAATCGGTCGCCCCGACCACTGCGACACGTTCCGGCGCAAACAACGTCGATAATCGTCCCATGCCTCTACTCGGTGGTTACAGTGGGGCCCGAATATATGTGTGGGGAACTCCCAGCGAGCGGGAATCTAGACGATTCATTACCGCGATTTCGGTGTGACGGTGTTTTTGTTCGTCACTCCCGTAGCGGCGTCCGATGACTGACGCAACACTCCTGGCTCCGTTTGACGACACGGTAGTCCGTGGAGTTGCGGAGACGAACAGGGTCGACGAGAAGCAGTTACGATCCGCGCTCGCCGACCACCAGCGAACGATGCGCGAGAATCCGGGTGTCGAGGACCTCGTTTACGAATGGCGAAAGCGATTCGACGACGCAGTACTACACCGCACTCCAGAGACGTTCTTCGTGGCGGTCAGAGAAACCGTCTGGGAGGAGTATGGCACGCATCTCGGCCTCGACGATTACCTGCTCGCCGCTGTCGTCGCAGTCCATCAGGAGCAGGTCCTCCGTGAAACAGCGGTCGAGAGCGGCGCTATCGGTGAGAACGCTGTCGCGCTGGTTGTTTCCAGGCCGTCGCCCCAGTAGGCGTCTTCCCTCTTATATCAGGTGTCAAAGCCGGGCGAAAGCGACAGTTGTGATTGATGGATAATATTTCACTTCAAGCAACCAGCCATTCCATCTGAGAATATAATTTTTGGGTTCCCGAAAACATATTTTCACAAAACAATCTTTAAGTGGCTTCCACTTATACGATAAAATGACCATGCCAACACAAGAGCACGTCCGACGCGAGTTCGGGGAAGTCGAAGAGAACGAACTCCGCCTCGACAAGGAGAAGTCCGAGCAGGTAATCAACGCGCTGAATCAGGACCTGGCAGACACGTACACGCTGTATCATCAGGTCAAGAAGCACCACTGGAACGTTGAGGGTGCTGAGTTCCGCGACCTCCACCTGTTCCTCGGCGACGCCGCCGAGCACGCCGAAGAGGCGGCCGACGAGCTTGCAGAGCGAGCGCAGGCTCTCGGTGGCACGCCCATCGCCGGTGGCAAGGCACAGGAAGAGCACGCATCGGTAGAACCGGAAGGGCAGGACGTGTACGACATCCGGACGTCGCTCGAAAACGACCTCGAGATGTACGGCGACGTCATCGAGTCGCTCCGTGACCACATCGATCTCGCGGAGAACCTCGGCGACCACGCCACGGCGCAGATCCTCCGTGAAATCATCGTGCAGACGGAAGAAGACGCCCACCACATCGAGCACTACCTCGAAGACGACACGCTCGTCATGGACTAACTCGGCACAAGCCTTTCTCTCTCAGTTTCTCCTCCCGGGTAGTTCCCCATTTACCACGGGGAGTACAGCGTGAGGTGAGGTGAGTCGCTCCGGCAGGGAGCAGTCCGAAACGCGAAGGAATGAGAAACGCGAGCGGGGACGAACGGACTATCGTCGAAGGTCGACAGTTACGTCGGTCGAAATCCAGCCGTCTCGGTTTCCGTCTTCGGTGAACACGGTTCTGTCAGCACCGCTGTCCAGTGCTGCAACGTCCGGGCGATCCTCGGAGGCCTCGACATCGTCCGTCTGTGATGGCATTACCAGAGTTAGGCACCCCTAAAGCTAAAAGGATTTTGGTTGGCCTAATCACCCGTGGACACTAGCCGCCGGCACCGCGACGGAGGCTCCCAGACGCTGGCCACTGCTACGGCGCGGCCTTTAGTACCCGAGGCGACAAGGGAGAGGTATGAGTTCGGACGACGACCTTACCGCTCTGATTACGGACCTCGTCACGACGCTACAGGAGCTTGAGACGGAGGTCGAGCCCACGACCGACAGCGGCCTGCCGAGGCCACCGACGCCGGGTGAACTCCTCCGGTTCACTAGCGACGTGACTATCCCTGCAGTCATTCTGGTCCTGAAGACCAATATCGAGGCGCTGAAACTCCTCCGGCGCGCCCTCCGGATGGCCGAAGGCCGGCCGACATCGACCGGCTCCGCCTCCGACGAAGTTCGACAGCGTGCGAGTGAACTGAGTCGGGCCACGCTCTCCCGTCTCGACGGTGCACTGACAGACCTCCAGCAGGCTGTGGAAGGAACGCCGGAAGACGAAGAGGCCCGCGAGCTCATTCAGGAAGCCCAACAATTGCGTAATCAGATCCGAGATCGGTTAGCAAATGAGCCGGGGGTGAGTGACGAGATGCACTCCGAGCAGGCTACTGACGTGCCAGTAGACGTAGATGCCGAGCTACGGTCGATAAAGGACGAAATCGATGGTCCGGACAGGGGCGATGACGGTACCGAAAACGGCGATGGAAGCGATGAGGAATAACGGATTTCAGTACGGCGCGAAATCATACTTCATAAAACATAATGATTTATTATAGTACAAGTATAGATATGAATACCCATGTCCAGCTCTACCGCTCCGGGTGGTCGACGGGCGACTCTGTTCGTCCGGTCTGACCTCCCAGCGCCGTCACGGAAACGCTGTAACGCTATCGAAGGCGAACTCCGGGAGCTGGTGTGCCGTGGCGTACTCACTGAGGTTGAGACGGTCAAGTGGGCGAAACGCGTCCCGTTGCAGGGCTCTGGTGACGGACCCGAGCGACCCCTCTACAACGAGTTCGCGGAGTGGGCCCGCGAGGCCGGGGTCTGTCTCGCACCGTTTTTCGACACCCGCCTCTGTTACAGTTCGACGACGGGCGAGAAACGCCGGGAACTCGTCATGCCGGCCGTCTGCCTCGCAGTCTACGAGGGCGGCGATCTCGTACAGGTGGCTCCCTTCGCTGACGCGGGCCGGGCGGAATCTGTCGAGGAGTGCATCGCGGAACTCGACGAGACGGGGACCCTCCCGGACACCGGTTCGACGACTGTCTCGACCGTCTGACACGCCCCGCCTTGCCGCGTCTGTGACCCATCAGTACTCTTGCCGCGACGCAAAGTATGAAGTCCTGTTCTTAATATAACATATCTATATGACATATCAGGCGACACGTCGTGACGTACTCGGGACGGGCGCGGCCGTCTTGGGCAGCCTCGCAGTCGGCTCGACGACCGCAAGCGCCGCGTTACAGACCGACGGGACCACCGTCACGTTCCTGCACGACACCCACGTCCACGGCCGGTTCGCCAACGCCGGCGCGGACGGCCTCAACGTCTCCCGGTACTTCGGGCTGATGAACGACATCGCCGAGGACACGGACGCCACGCTCCGGGTGGGCAACGGCGACGACCTGGCGTCGTCGGTCCTGTCGGCGGTGTTCGACGGGCGACACGTCGTCTCGACGTTCAACGCCGGCGGCCTGGACTTCGACACCTACGGCAACCACGACTTCGACATGGGGCCCGAGGTCCTCCGCGAGCGGGTGGGGGACAGCCTCTTCACCTGGGTCAGCGCGAACGTCCGCGAGGACGGGGCCGTCTTCGCTGCCGACCAGGGCGCACAGCAGTACGTCCTCACAGATGTCGGCGGCGTTACGCTGGGTATCACCGGCCTGATTACGCCGGAAGCCCCCGAAATCACCTCTATCGGGGAGAACACGGAGGTCCTGGACCCGGCCGCCGCACTGCAGGAAGTGACAGAGCAGATACAGTCCGACGGTGCCGACGCGACCATCGTGCTCTCCCATCTCGCGAGCGAAACCGCACGGACCGTCGCCGAGGAGGTCGACGGCGTCGACGCCATCATCGGGGACCACGCCGCGACGGTGCTGGAAGAACCGGCGGTGGTCAACGACACCGTCCTCTCCTTCGTCGGCGACGAGTACGAGTACCTCGGCGAGTTGGCGCTGGGTATCGGCGACGACGGCGTCACGGACCACGAGTTCGCGCTGCACGACGTCGGGGCGTCCTCGGCCGGCACGGACCCCTTCGTCAGCCTCGTCCAGGACCACTACGAGACGCAACTGGAGCGGCAACTGGACGTAGTCATCGGGCAGACTACCCAGCCGCTGGACACCCGCCAGTCGGTCGTCCGGGCGCGGGAGTCGAACATGGGGAACTTCGTCGCCGACACCATCCGGGCCGATGTCGAGGCCGACACCGCGCTGATGAACGGCGGCGGCATCCGGACGGACACGCTGTACTTCGAGGACGCGAGCGAGGACAACCCCGCGGACATCACGCGGCGCGTGGTCGTCGACATACTCCCGTTCCCGAACAACGTGGTCGAACTGGAAATCACGGGCGAGACGCTGCTCGCGGCGCTGGAAAACGGTGTCAGCCGCATCGAAGAAGGAGCCGGCCGGTTCCCGCAGGTCAGTGGTATCACCTACACCTACGACCCCACCGCGGAGAGTGGCGACCGTATCATCGAAGCCACGGCGGGCGGCGAGCCGGTCGACCCGGCGGCGACGTACACGCTGGCGACCAACGACTTCGTCTCCGGCGGCGGCGACGGCTACAGCATGCTCAGTGACACCACCGTCCTCGTCTCCTCGAACGAGGGGGCGCTCCTCTCTGACCTCGTCATCAACACTATCGAAGAAGCGGGAACGATTTCGCCGACGACGGAGGGGCGTATCACCAGACAGGGCGAGGAGAACTAATCAGACGGGGTCCCAGCGGTAGCCGTCCCAGTCCTGGCTCTCTGGCACCTTGATGCCTGCGTCGGGGTCGCGGAGTTCCTCGACGTAGACGGGTTCGACCGTGTCGCCGGTCTCGACTTCGTCCGTGGTCACCTGTCCGAGCGCGCGGACGAACTCGTCGCTCGCGCCGTCGACGTCCGTGATGTCGAACTCGACGATAGCGAGCGTGTTGGGCTCGCGGACGCCCGGCGGCGTCGCCGTCGAGTGGGTCCAGGTGACGACCTCGCCGGTCCGGTCCGAGAGGTCGAAGGTCTCTTCCTGGGGTTCGCCACACTCCGGACACAGCGGATGGGTGGGGTACGAGACGTGGCCGTTCGAGCACATGCCTGCTTCCAGCGTCATTCTGCGGCCTCCATGATGGTGGTGATGACACAGTTGCCGAAGCCGCCGACGTTACACGCCAGGGCGGTGTCGGCCTCGACCTGCCGCGGCCCGGCCTCGCCGACGAGCTGTTCGTATATTTCGACGCCCTGCGCGACGCCGCTGGCCCCCAGCGGGTGGCCCTTGGACTTGAGGCCCCCGGAGGTGTTGATGGGCAGGTCGCCGTCCTTGGCGGTCGCGCCATCCATTGCCAGCTCCCAGGCCGTGCCCTGGTCTGCGACGCCGATGCCCTCTAGCTGGAGGAACTCCAGAATCGTGAACATGTCGTGAAGCTCGGCCACGTCGAGGTCGTCGGGGCCGAGGCCGGCCATCTCGTAGGCCTGCTCGCTCGATTCGACGACCCCGCCCATGACAGTCGGGTCGTCGCGCTCGTGAACGACGTGAGTATCAGTCGCCCCGCCGATGCCGGAGACGACAGCGTACTCGTCGGTAATCTCTTTGGCCCGTTCCTCTGTCGTGAACATGAGCGCGGCGCTGCCGTCCGTGATCGGACAGAAGTCATACAGCCGCAGTGGGTCAGCGATGATCGGCGACTCAAGCGCTTTCTCCATCGTGATTTCCTTCTGGAACTGCGCCTTGGGGTTGTCCACACCGTTTCTGTGGTTCTTGACCGCGACCCGGGCGAGCGACTCCCGCGGGGCGTCGAACCGCTCCAGGTAGTGCCGAGCAGTCATCCCGGCAAAGGAGGGGAGCGTGACGCCGTGTTTGTACTCGTCGGGGTGGGTAATTGAGGCGATGATGTCGGTCGCCTGGCCCGTGGTCTTGTGGGTCATCTTCTCCGCGCCGACCAGCAGCGTCATCTCGCTGGCCCCGCTGGCGACTGACTGCCAGGCCTCGTAGATACCGGCCCCGCCAGAAGACGAGGTCTGGTCTACTCGCTCGCTGTAAGCTGGAAGCACCCCCAGATCGTGGGCCAGCAGGTTCATGATGCCCGTCTGGCCCTCGAACTCGCCGCTCGACATGTTCGAGACGTACAGGTGCTCTACGTCGTCGGGCGCGACGCCGGCGTCCGTGAGACACTCCTCGCCCGCCTGCGAGAGTAACTCACGGATCCAGGCGTCGCGTTGCCCGAACTTCGTCATTGACGCGCCGATTACTGCGACTCCCATACCTGTGCCGTCACAGGGGTCTCGTGTATGTATTACGGTCTGACCTATAGAGCGAGTGTAATGTTCAGGCAGTCGTCGTAACGACCGATAGCCCCTCGGCGGGTTGGTCGCCGGCCAGTGAGACGAGCAGCCGCCAGCCATCCGCAGTTCGCTCCGCTTGTGCCATCTGTGGCGTGATACTCGTCCGGCGCAGTAGCTCGACGGCAATCGGCAACACCGGACAGCGAAGGTCCGACAGTGTCGGGCGATAGTTCTGTAATGTGATATATCTGGCACAGCGGCCGGGACCGACGGCTGCGGGTTCGATTGCTGCCTCGTCGACAAGTCCCGCTGCTTCGAGGTCGGCGACGGCGTCCCGAACCGGTTCGGGCCCGCTCGGCTTGCGCGGTAACTGTCCGGCGGCTTCGCGGAGGGTGTCCGCCTGTACTTCCGGGTCGAGATTGTCGGCGATCGCCGTGGCCATGCTTTCGAGCATCGCCAGACAGAGGTGCTCGCGGTTCTCCGTCTCCTCGGCCGCTTCGAGGTAGCTGTCGATGACTGCCTGCTCGACGGAGCGATGACGGCCCGACAGCACCTCGAACAGCGACCCGGCGACCGTATGGCAGTACTCCGGGAGCGACGACGGGCCAGTCCTGACGGCATCGGTCCCCCACGGCGCTTCACAGACGATGAGGCCGTGGACGGTGACGCGGGGGTCGTAGCGACGGAGGGCGCTTCGGTATGCGGTCGCGACGCTGGCCGCTTCGGCGGCCGTCTCGCGGTCCGGGAACTGCATTCCTGACACTGGGAACGGCGGCGTGCCCGTTCTGGCGCTGACGACGCGGTACGGCCCGACAGCCACACTGAGTTCCGAGAGCCTATCACGGATGTCTGCGAGCGTTCGTCCGACCATGAGTCCTTACAGGTCTCCGGCGACGATGTCGGCGACGCGCTGGCGGTCGAATAGCTCCCGGTCCACGTCGTACACCTGCGATGCTGCCCGCTCGGTGACGACCAGATTCGTTATCGGCCCCTGGTACAGCGGCCCACCGCGGAACACGTTCCCGTTCTGTACTGCCGTCAGTTCGCTTCCAGTCTCATCCGATTCGAGGTAGCTGACGACTGTGTCCTCGAACTCCGCGCGTGTCTTGGTCTCGTGTCCGCGCAGGAGCATGTACTCGGGGTCGATGTCAAGTAGCGTCTCGAAGTCGACCGTGCTCCGGTCTGCGTGGAAGTCCCTGACATCAGTTTTTGCGAACGCGTCGCGAACGCGCAGGTCCCGCCACTGTTTGAAACTGGTCCCGTCCTCGATGAGGTACGGCGAGAAGCTCGTCGGCTCGTTGCCCCCGGCCCACATGATGGCCACTTCCGGCCGGTCGGAGTTTGAGTCCGGAACGATGTCACCCAGACCCGTCCGGAACTCCTCGTGGAGGGACTGGAACGCCTCGAACCGGTCCGTTCGCTGGAACGCCCGGGAGAGTTTCTCGAAGGCTTCGTACAGCGTGTAGTAGGTGTAATCGTGCCACGTGTAGCCCGTCGAGAAGATACTGTTCCCGAAGAATGGCGCGATCTGGGACTCGATTTCCTCGATGTCCGACCGCTCCCAGGACCCGCGGCTCTGCAGGAAGTTCGGGTCCATGACGTGGATATCAGCGTCTATTTCGTAGAACTGCTCCTTGCCGACACCGCTGTCGCCCCACAGCTTCCTGAGCGAGCTCCCGTCGACGCTGACGCCCGGTATCTCGTCGTAATACTGGGTGTGGTACCGTGAGGGGAGCCAGACGCCCTCCGGTGCATCGAGGCCGAGCGCGATTCCCATGTCGGCCCAGCTTCCGTTGTTTGCGACCCAGCCCTCCGGCACTGACTCGAAGGAAACCTCGCCGACTGGCTCCATCGAGACGGAGTAGCCCGAATCCGTCGGTTCTGCGGCCGCAGTCGACTCCGCGGCCGACGTACCGGACCCCGTTGGATTGTCAGTCGTCCCCTCACTATCGCTCCCGGTCTCCGACTGCCCTGAACAGCCGGCGACGGCACCTGCCAGCCCGGCACCGGCCGCAACGATGTACTCTCGTCGGTCCATATATTTTTAGGCTTGCCTAATTGGTTTAAATCTTCCTATATTTAGGCAGGCCAAAAACACCCCGAATCGCCAAACGACACTACTGCCCCCGGCAGTGAGAATCCACACAAAGTATATCCGTGTGTGCTAACCACACACGGAATATGCAGGAGGCTTGGCTCCAACTACAATGTCCGGCGTGTTCGGTTGCCTGGGAAGCGCAAGTAACTGATCTCTCTGCCCCGGAGACGCAGTTCGCCTGTGACGACTGTGGGGCCGAGCGGTCGCTGTCGGAGTTTATGCGGACCACCCGCGACCTCGAAGTGCTGCAGGAGTTTACCGAATCCTAGTATCGCGCTCGCGCCGCCGCCTTCCACTCTTCGCCGCGTTTGACATTGTTCGGAGGGCGGCGTTTGCCCACACTCGCCAGCCGTCCTGCCAGCGTCCACTCATCGGCGTATTCAACCGTCTGCCGCTGTGCTGTTGCCACAGCAGCCCGTTGGCGGTCAGTCACGTGGGCGCTAATCGCGGCGGTGATAGCCGCCGCCTCGGCCTGTGATGCGTCCGCCGGTATCGACAGCGACAGGTCCTCCGGCCCCTCGCTGCCGGTTGTCAGTACCGACTCCGCGTCCGACTGTGGGGTGTTGCGAGTCGTCATGTTACAGTGGGATGTTGCCGTGGTCTTTCGGCGGTGTATCCTCGCGCTTGCGCTGCAGGAGGTCGAGGTCCTGAATGAGGCGCTTGCGCGTCTCCTTCGGTTCGATGACGTCGTCGAGATAGCCCCGCTTCGCCGGCCCGTACGGATTGGCGAACTCGTCGCGGAACTCGTCCATCAGTTCCTGCCGCTTGGCGTCCGGGTCGTCGGCCTCCGCGATCTCGTTTCGGTAGAGGATGTTGACGGCACCCCGCGGCCCGAGCACGGCCATCTCCGAGCCGGGCCAGGCGTAGTTCACGTCGCTGCCCAGGAACTTCGAAGACATGACGATGTACGCGCCGCCGTAGGCCTTCCGTACGACGACCGACAGCAGCGGGACCGTTGCCTCGGCGTAGGCGTAGATGAGTTTCGCGCCCCGCCGGATGATGCCGTTGTGCTCCTGGTCCGTGCCGGGCATGAACCCGGGCACGTCGACGAGCGTGAGGATGGGGATGTTGAACGAGTCACAGAAGCGGACGAACCGAGCCGCTTTCTCTGCCGCGTCAATGTCAAGCGTCCCCGCGCTCACGCGTGGCTGATTGGCGACGACGCCGACCGACTGGCCGTCCATCCGCGAGAACCCCACCACGACGTTGCGTGCCCAGTTGCCGTGGACCTCGAAGAAGGAGTCTTCGTCAACGATGGCGTCGATGACCTTCGTCATGTCGTAAGGCTTGCGTGGGGCCGAGGGGACGATATCGGTCACGCCGGGAATCTCTCGCTCAGGGTCGTCCCACGGCTTGACTCGCGGCGGGTCCTCCATGTTGTTCGCCGGGAGGTACGACAGGAGTCGGCGGATGTTTTCCAGCGCTTCCTCCTCCGATGGGTACGAGAAGTGAGCGACACCGGATTTGGTGGAGTGAGAGCCCGCACCGCCGAGTTCCTCTTTCGACACCTGTTCGCCGGTCACCGTCTCGATGACGTCCGGCCCGGTGATGAACATGTGGCTGGTGTCTTGCACCATGAAGGTGAAGTCAGTCAGCGCCGGGCTGTAGGTGGCTCCGCCGGCACATGGCCCCATGATCGCGGATATCTGGGGGATGAGACCACTCGCCTTGGTGTTGCGCTCGAATATCTTGGCAAAGCCCACCAGTGAGTCGACGCCTTCCTGAATGCGCGCGCCGCCGGAGTCGTTGAGTCCGATGACCGGGACACCGTTCTCGATGGCCCGGTCCATCACTTTACAGATTTTGTCGGCGACGACTTCGCCAACGGACCCACCCAGTACGGTGAAATCGTGTGCGAACAGGAACACCTTCCGACCGTCGACTTCACCGTAACCGGTAACAACCGCATCACCGGCGAACCGTTTCTCTTCCATACCGAAGTTCGTCGACCGGTGCTCGACGAACGGGTCGACCTCGTTGAACGTCCCATCGTCGACGAGAAAGTTGATGCGCTCGCGGGCGGTCATCTTGCCCTTCTCGTGCTGGGATTCGATACGAGCTTCACCGCCTCCGAGTTCAGCTTCGGCCCGTTTCTGTCGCAACTCTTCGACCGCGTCGTCAGGTGCCCCAGTCTCGTCTTCTGGTTCTTCCTGTTGACTCATCCTACCACTCCATCCCGCCGTTGACACCAAGTACCTGTCCTGTCATGTAGCTCGATTCCTCGCTGGCAACGAACCGCACGATGCCGGCGATGTCTTCAACGCGCGCGAACCGGTCGAGCGGAATCTCCCGCAGAATCTTTTCCTGAACGCGTTCGGGCACCTCCT
The DNA here is from genome assembly GCF_003665985.1 of Haloarcula sp. Atlit-47R. Classification (NCBI taxonomy): domain Archaea; kingdom Methanobacteriati; phylum Methanobacteriota; class Halobacteria; order Halobacteriales; family Haloarculaceae; genus Haloarcula; species Haloarcula sp. Atlit-47R. The sequence continues at coordinate 131,959 of NZ_QPLQ01000004.1, forward strand.
CCAGCATATCGGTCTTGACGAAGCCCGGCGCAACGCAGTTCGCGGTTGACCCCGTGTGTGCTAACTCAAGTGCGAGCGTCCGTGTAAAGCCAAACAGCCCCGATTTCGTCGTCGCGTAGTTAGCCTGCCCGATGTTCCCTTGCTGACCGACGACGCTAGAGATATTTATCAGTCGGCCGTGCTCGGCGTCGCGAATGTCGTCGTAGAAGGCTTTCGTCCCGTTGAACACGCCGCCAAGGTTGACATCGATCACCGTCTCCCAGTCGTCGCGGCTCATGTTTTCGAACTTTTTGTCGATAGTGATTCCAGCGTTGTTGACGAGCACGTCTGCGGACCCGAACTCGTCGGCCACCTTCTCACGCATTGCCCGGACCTCATCGAGTTTCGCCACGTCGGCCTGGGCCGCGATAGCGGTGCCGCCCCCTTCCCGGATGTCCTCGACGACGGCGCGGGCTTCCGCGTCCGAGGACCGATAATTAACGACGACGTTAGCCCCGTGAGCACCGAGATCTTTGGCGATTCCGCGGCCGATACCACGTGAGGACCCAGTGACGACACAGGTTTGATTGTCCAGGTTCATTCGTGGTTGATGGGAGCCCTGTTGCTTCGTACGCTCATCACCTAATCTGGCAAAGCACAGCCAAATAACAGTTCGCCTTATACAACATTAAACGTCGAATTTAGAATATAATGATGCTGCTAGTACACGAGAAGTGACGGCTAGAAGACAGACTCACGAGGGTAGCAAAGAAGAACGCCAAATCTTTTAGGATGGCCTAAAGAGATACGGCCAGCACATGACAGCCGACATCTGCGTAATGGTGCCGACGATTCGAAACCACGAGTGCATGCGGTCGTACTTCCAGAACGCCCGGGACCACGGGTTCGATCTGGACCGACTGTTCGTCGTACTCATCACCGAGGACTTCTGTGACACCGACGCGATGGAACAGATGCTCGACGAAGAGGGCGTTGACGGAGCCGTCTACGACGGAACCGCCCGCGAGGCGTGGTTTGAGGCCCACGGCGCGAGCGGATACTCGCATCTTATCCCCGAAGCAAGCCACGCACAGACCTCGTTTGGCCTCCTGTACATGTGGGCCAACGACTACGAGTACGGTGTGTTCATCGACGACGACACGCTACCACACGATGACGCGGACTTCTTCGGGACGCACATGGAGAATCTCGCCTACGAGGGCGAGATTGAGACGGTCAGTTCCGACGAACAGTGGGTCAACGTCCTCTACCAGAACGAGGACGAACACGGCCTCTACCCGCGTGGCTACCCCTACGCCGCAATGGACGAGACGGTGTCGACTGAGCAGAGCCGCGTCGATGACGTGGTCGCCTCGCAGGGCCTCTGGACGAACGTGCCCGACCTCGACGCTGTTCGCATTCTGATGGACGGCGACCTGCAGGGTCAGGCCCAGACCCGTACGACCGGGGCAGACTTCGACGATGACTTCGTCGCCGCAGAGGGACAGTACCTCACCGTCTGCTCGATGAACCTTGCGTTCCGTCGCGAGGTCATCCCGGCGTTCTACCAGCTCCCGATGGACGACAACGAGTGGGACGTGGGCCGCTTTGACGACATCTGGTCCGGCGTCTTCCTCAAGCGGGCCTGTGACGTGCTCGGTAAGCAGATCTACAACGGCGACCCGCTGTGTGAACACAACAAAGCGCCCCGCTCTACGTTCTCGGACCTCACCAACGAGGTCCACGGGCTCGAACTCAACGAACACGTCTGGGAGATCGTCGACGACGCCGGCGCGGACGCGGACTCCTACGCCGAAGTGTTCGAGGACATCGCCGTGGCGATGGCCGACGGCGATTTCAGCGACTGGGAAAACGGTGCCTTCCTTAACTACTGCGGCGAATTCATGCTCGACTGGCTGGCATGCCTCGACGAACTAGACGACGCCGCGGCGGAACAGGTCCCCGCAACCGCCGACGACTAGAAAGGCATAAGTTGTTTAGGCAACCCTAAATCAAATAATGAGTGATTCTAACGATATGACGGGACGTAACGCAACGCAGTCACGACGACGCTTCCTCGCCCTCAGTGGCACCACCGCGACAGCGGCGATTGCCGGCTGTTCCGGTATTCTGAGTGGGGGCGACGGCGGCGATGGTGGAAGCGACGGTGGGACCGGTGCTGGGACCGGTCAGCTTTCCCTCTCGGACTTCCGTGGCTCCGGCCCGCTGGTGGCACAGCGGGACGCTCCCGGCGGGACCTCAATCGAGGAGCTGCCGGACCTCAGCGGCGAACTGACGCTGTACCTCGGTGGTGGCGAGGGCGGCCTCTACCTCGACCTCATCGAACTGTTCGAACAGCTGTATCCTGATTTCTCTGCTAACCACCGGCTCGAAGCATCCAGTGACCTCGCAAACACCATCATCGAGGAGAACGAGGCGGGCGCAAGTCCAGCAGACGTGTTCATGTCGATCGACGCTGGCTCACTCGGTGCCGTGGCAAACGCTGGCGCGACCGCGAGCCTCCCCGAAGAGGCGCTGTCGACGGTTCCGGACGCGTACCAGGACAGCGAGGGCCGCTGGGTGGGCATCGCCGGCCGCGCCCGAGCGATTCCGTACAACACGAACCAGATCTCCGAATCCGACATCCCGTCGACGGTTCAGGAGTTCCCGGAGACCGCTGCGCTCGAAAACAGCATGGGCTGGGCCCCGAGCTACGGCGCGTTCCAGTCGTTCGTCACCGCGATGCGACTCATCCGCGGCGACGACGAGACGATGTCGTGGCTCCAGGCGATGCAGGACCACGGCATTAGTACCTACGCCGACGAGTTCCGCGTCTCAAACGCCTGCGCCGACGGGGAACTGACCGCCGGCTTCGCTAACCACTACTACACACTTCGAGTTCAGTCTGCCCGCGAAAGCTCGCCCATCGGCCTCGCGTTCACCGAAGGTGATGCCGGGGCACTCGTCAACGTCTCGGGCCTCGAAATCATCGACGGAACCGACAACGCAGACCTGGCAGCGAACTTCGTCCGGCACGTCCTCTCGGCGGAGGCACAGGAGTTCTTCGCCACCCGGACGTTCGCGTATCCGATGATTCCGGGCGTCGCACCGGTCGGTGACCTGCCGCGTATCGACGACCTGAACCCGCCGGATATCAACCTGAGCGAACTGGCTGACGTGGCCGGAACCGTTGACTTACTTCGAGACGCTGGCGTCCTCTAATATGGGCACAAAAGACCGCTACGAGCGGCTTCGGGAGCAAGCGACCACGTCGGAGCGAGACTCGTCTCCGCACACGCTGCTCGCAGTGGTCTCGCTGGCAATCTCGCTGCTGTTACTTGCACCGCTGGTATGGGTGTTTCTCCGGGCGGGTGAAATCGAGTTCGGGCGTGCGGTGGAACTACTCACGAGCGACACGACTGTCTCGGTGACGCTGAACACGCTAGCGCTTGTGACTGGTGTCACCGTCGCGTCGATTCTCATCGGCGTCCCGCTGGCGATTCTCACCGCCCAGACGGACCTGCCGTTCAAGCGGTTCTGGACGATTACGTCCGCGCTGCCGCTGGTCGTCCCGAGCTATATCGGGGCCTTCGCGTTCGTTTCGGCGTTTGGCCCTCGCGGCGTCCTCGCGGACCTGCTCTCGCCGCTCGGCATCGAGCAGATACCGACGATATACGGCCTGCACGGCGCGATACTTGTGCTGACACTGTTTACGTACCCGTACGTGTTCCTGACCACGCGCGCGTCGCTGCTGTCGTTCGACGGGACTGTGGTCGAGGCCGCCCGGACACTGAATCACACGCGTTGGGAGGCGTTCCGCCGTGTCACGTTGCCACAGATCGCGCCGGGCATCGCGGCCGGTGCCCTGCTGGTGGCGCTGTACACGCTTTCGGACTTCGGAACACCAGCGATTATGCAGTACGACGTGTTCACGCGGATGATATACAACGAGTTCGGTGCTCGCCGGCTGGACTACGCCTCCGTGCTCTCGATGCTATTGCTTGTGATGGCGCTTGGTATCCTCGCCGTCGAGTCCCGCCTCAGCGCGGGGCGAGACGGAGCCTACGTCAGCAGCGGCTCGCGCCGGCCCGGTCTCATCAGGCTCGGCTACTGGAAAGCCCCGGCACTGCTGTTTTGCGGCGCTATCGCGTCGCTGTGTCTGGTGCTTCCGGTCGGCATCTTGCTCCAGTGGCTCCTCCGTTCCGGCACGGGCTACAGCGGTGGCGGTTTCACCTTCGATGCGGCCTACGCCTGGAACTCGGTCGGCCTCGCCGCAGCCGCGGCGGCCATCTGTGTCGTGGCAGCGCTCCCGATAGCGTATCTCTCCGCGCGCGGTAGTTCGGGCTTCTCGTCACTCCCCGAGCGGGCCACGTACGTCGGCTACGCCGTCCCCGGGGTCGTGCTCGGCCTGGCGCTCGTGTATCTCGGGCTCCGGTACGTCCCGTTCCTGTACCAGAGTGTCATCCTGCTGGTGTTTGCCTACGTGATTCGGTTCCTCCCGCAGGCCGTCGGGACGACCGAATCCTCGATTCTGCAGGTCGATCCGAGCTACATCGAAGCGGCGCGGTCCCTGGGCTACCACCCACTCTCGGCGTTTCGGAAAGTCGTCTTACCACTCGTTGCCCCGGGAATCGCCGCCGGGGCCGCGCTAGTGTTCCTGACGACCATGAAGGAATTGCCGGCAACGCTGATGTTACGCCCGACGGGCTTCGAAACCTTCGTCACGTACATCTGGCTCGTCCAGGGTGCCGGCTACTACGGACAGGCGGCGGTCCCGGCTCTCGTGCTCGTCGGCCTCTCCGGACTCTCGATGCTGGTCATTCTTCGACGGGAGGACACAAGCTAATGTCTCGACAAACACGCACACAGCAAACATCGGACTTCGACGACGTGGACGCGGCGGTAGCGAACCCGGACCGGACGGTCCTGGAACTGGACGACGTCTCCAAGGACTACGGTCACGAAGTCGCCGTCGAGAACCTATCACTCGATGTGAAAGACGGCGAACTGCTGACACTGCTGGGGCCATCCGGCTGCGGGAAGACGACGACACTCCGGATGATTGCCGGGCTGGAACGCCCCTCTGACGGGCAGATATCGATCGCCGATGAAGTCATCGCCGATGGCTCCTCGTTCCGGAAGCCAGAGGAGCGCAACATCGGGATCGTCTTTCAGGACTACGCGCTGTTCCCGCATCTCACCGTCGCCGAGAACATCGCTTTCGGGCTGACCGAGATGGACGAGCAGGCCGTCGCCGAGCGGGTCGACGAACTGCTCGAACTGGTCGACCTCTCGTCCCATCACGACAAGATGCCGAGCCAGCTTTCCGGCGGCCAGCAACAGCGCGTTGCGCTCGCGCGCTCGCTGGCCCCGGAACCGGATGTCCTTCTGCTCGACGAACCGTTCTCGAACCTCGACGTGCGCCTGCGCGTCGAGATGCGCGAGGAGGTTCGCAAAATCCTGAAGCGGGCCGGCGTCACCGCCATCTCAGTGACCCACGACCAGGAGGAAGCCCTCTCGATAAGCGACCGCGTCGCCATCATGAACGACGGGACCATCGCTCAGGTCGGTGACCCCGCTGAAGTGTTTGAAAACCCCGAGAGCCGCTTCGTTGCGAGCTTCCTCGGGCAGGCGAGTTTCCTCTCGGCCCGGGTGACCAGCGATGTCATCGAGACTGGACTGGGTTCGTTCGACATCGAGTTGCTGAACGGGCCGGTCGAGGCGTACAACGGCGCGATGGTGGACGTGCTGGTCCGGCCGGACGACCTGCAGGCGATGCCAACAAACGAGTCCCAGGCCGACGGCTACGTCGTTCACCGCCAGTACAACGGTCCGTCGTTCGTCTACCGGGTCGAACTCCACAGTGGCGACGTCGTCCACTGCATGCACAACCACGTCGAGACATTCGAACCGGGCCAGCCGGTCGAAGTTGATCTGGTCGCCGACCACGACCTGGCCTGGTATCCGACGGAATGACGCGACTGCGCCGGCCGGGGGTACAGGCGGGGCTGATAGCGTTGCTCGGCGGGCTCGCCGTCTTCACGCTCGCCCACGTCGTCTTTCCCCATCATACAACCAACCATGACGAAGGCGTCTACCTCCAGCAGGCCGCCATGCTGCTCGAGGGGCAACTGTTCATGTACCCGCCGGTCGAGGAGTCGTTCCGACCGTGGTTCTTTGTGGCCGACGGTGAGCGGTTGTATCCGAAGTACGCCCCGGTTCCGGCGGCGATGTTTGCCGTCGGGAAACTGCTCGGCGGCTACCGCGTTGCGCTCGGCCTGATTGGGACCGGCGTCCTTGCGCTAACCTACCATACCGTCCGCGAAGCGTTCGACGCCCGGACGGGCGTGGTGGCGACCGTCCTCATGGTCGGGTCGCCGCTGTTTCTCATCGAGGCCTCGGTGTTTCTCTCCTACGTGCCGACGACGCTGTGGAACCTCGGCTTCGCCGCGGCGTATCTCCACGCCGACCGGACCGGGAGCCGGAAGACGGCGGCAGGTGCCGGCCTCGCTATCGGCGTCGCCTTCTTCGCGCGGCCGTACACCGCAGTGCTGTTTGCAACGCCGTTTATTATCCACGCGCTGTGGACGCTCCGGACGCTCGACCCGGCGTGGTTCACGCGCCTGTCAGTAACGGCCGTCGGCGGGCTTACCGGTGTCGCCGCGACGCTTGCATACAACCACGTCGTCACCGGCTCAGCCCTGCTGTTCCCGTACGAAGTGTTCGCCCCGCAGGACGGGCCGGGCTTTGGCCACCGGGAGATTCTGGGCTACTCTCGGGAGTTCACGCCGGCGATGTCGCTGGACGCCAACGCCGAACTCCTCTGGAAGCTTCTCACCCAGTGGGTCGTCGCCGGGCCGCTGGGGACGGCGGCAGCAGCTATCGGGCTCGGGGCCGTCGTGCGTCGCGGAATAGACGGCCGGCAGGCGGCGCTGGCCGGGGTCCTCCTGACGGTCCCGCTCGGCAACGGCTACTTCTGGGGCACCGTGAACATGCTCGGCGACCTTTCGGACCCGACAGACGGCTTAGTCGCTTTCCTCGGGCCGTTTTATCACGTCGATATGCTCGTCCCGCTGACGGCGTTCGGTGCCGTCGGGGTCGTTACCGTTGCCCGATGGACACGGCTGCTGGTAACCGAGCGGGTCAGCGCGGATCGGGTCCGTCCAGTCTTGGTCACTGTGGCGCTGTGTGGCGCGGCGCTTGGCGGCGGCGCAGCCGTCACAACAGCGGCCGAGCCGGTCTCGGACAACTACGAAGTGACCCAGCAGCTAGAGCAGGCTTACACGCCTTTCGAGGAGCGAGACCTCGACAACAGTCTCGTCTTGCTCCCGACACCGTACGGCGACTGGCTGAATCATCCGTTCCAGTCGGTTCGTAACGACCCCGGCTTCGACGGCGACACCGTCTACGCGATGCAACACCGCCAGTTCGAGGTCATCGACGCCTACCCCGACCGGACCTACTACCGCTACGCGTTCCGCGGCGAGTGGGTCCCGTATCTGGGGCTGCCCGTCGAGCCGCGGCTCCAGCCGGTGTCGGTCGCAGAGGGCCGGACGGTCCGGACGGATGTATCGGCGTCAGTTCCCGAACAGGCCGCGCTGGTCTCCATCCGGCTCACAAGCGAGGGTGAGAACGACTACGCGACGGTTACCGGGACCGATACGCTGGACTTGCGGCTCTCGACGGACCGCGACCGGACGCGGCTCACCGGCGACGGCATCGAGGACCAGGTCAGCGTCCCGACGCCGGCGGACGGGACAGTCACGCTCATTATGTTTGTCGACTACGGTACTGGTGCGGGGTTCGAGTACCGGGCGGAACTCCCGGTTTCCCAGGCGGACAACGGCGTGCGGGCGCTGACACCGCGACTCGAAGTCTGTAAGGATCAGCGCCGCTGCGGCGGCGAGGCAGCCTACGTTCCGGGCACACACCGCGACGGAATCAGCATGAACGCGACCACAACAGCCGAAACTACGTGATCCGTACCGATGACTGACTACGAACTCACCAGACGCGACGCGCTGAAAGCCCTCGGTGCGGCGGGCGTCACCGTCGGCGGCGCGGCGGCGCTCGTCTGGAACGAATCGGGAACCGACAAGAGTGCCGAGTCAGCCGAGAAAGACACTGAGACGGCCGAATCGGAGTTCGGCGACCACGAGCGCGAGACGTATCATGCCGTCGCCACTATTGTCTATCCGAGCGAGGTAACGGGCGTCCGGGAATTCGTCAACAGCTACGTCACCGGCCGGGTCGAGGCAGACCCTGAGCGAGCGGCAGAAATGACGACCGCCGTTGCGGACCTCGACGCTTACACCCGAGAATGGGAGGACACAGTCTTCACTGCGTTGGACACAGAAACGCAGGAAGAAACGCTGCGGGGAATGGGCGTTAAGGCTGCCGACCCGGAGCCACATGGCGACCCGAGGCACCGCGTCCGCTACTACCTCGTCAACGACCTCCTGTTCGCGCTGTACAGTTCGCCGACCGGCGGCGAGCTTGTCGGAATCGAGAATCCGCAGGGCTACCCCGGCGGAACGAGTAGCTATCAGCAGCCACCGAACGACCGATAAGCCGGGACCCGTCGCCGATTACGTCGGCGGTGTTACCGGAACCGTTCTTCGAGCGCAACCCGGACGATCGACTTTGCGATGGCGGCCCCGCCGGAGAACGGGTCGAGTTTCGTCTCACCTTTCCGCTCGTCGTACTCGATAGGGCGTTCACGCACGTCGTAGCCGCGCATCAGTGGCCGCATGAGCAGTTCCGCCGAGAGCCCGGTGTTCTCGGTCCAGACGATCTTCTGGAGGACCTCGCGGCGGTAGGCCCGCATTCCGGTAGTCGTGTCGTGGACGCGCTTGCCCATGAGTACACTCGCGAGTAGGGCGAACAGCTCGTTCCCCAGCTTGTTCATCGCCGGCATCTGCTCGGCCCCGTAGTACAGCCGGTCGCCGCTGACAACGTCGGCCCCGTCGTTTATTTCTGCGAGGAAATCGGGGAGGCGTTCCATCGGATACGTGTCGTCACAGTCCGTCGTGACGACGACCGGCCGGTCCGGCGTCAGCACGGCTTCGCGGACCGCCACACCGTATCCCTGCGGTTCCTGTTCGATGACTGTTGCACCGTGTTCGCGGGCGATTTCCGGCGTCCGGTCACTGGAGCCATCGACGCAGACGACCTCGGCACGCCCGTCGGTCACTGTCGCGATATCGTCGAGAACAGTGCCGATTGCTTCTTCTTCGTTGTACGTCCCCATGACGACCGCGAGGTCGTCAAACGTGTAGCCGGCTGAATTTTCAGCCCGCGAGCCCTGAATAGCCATTGCTCATCCGTCAGAACCCACGGTTCTTGAATGTTTAGGTTTGCCAAAATCAGTGATCGTCGAGATACATTTCTATCGGGGTTGCATCCTCCCAGAGGTGCGTAAACAGGTCCCTCGCCCACGAAATAGCGCCGTCCGTCTCCGAAATAATCTTCGCCGACGGCCAGGCCCCGTCGAGTTCTGGGAGCGTGATAATCATCCAGTTGTCGGCGACGGCGAGTGCGTACGGGACCGGCGTGACACGAACAGTCGTTTCCTCGAACCGAGTTATATCGAGCGAGACGGACTCCGTGTCGAGCATCTCGTCGATTACAGCACAGCTGACCACGAGCCGCGACTCGGCGTTGTCCGGCATCGCCGCCTCGTACTCGGGGTGGTAGACGGGCGAGATGACATCGCAGTGAGGGACGCTCTCGACGCGGGACACGACTTCCCGGACCGGTCGGTTGATATCGGTTTGCGTGCCACGGATGACCGTGTAGTCACCAACTTCAGGCAGGCGACACCGGAACGGCTGTGGTAGCACTGACGTGTCATGAGCCTCCCAGTACTGGAGGTCGAGAGCGAGGAGTTCCTCAAGCCGTTGCTGGCGGTGAATCGTATCTGCGACGAGGCGGCCGGTACCGGTGAGTCGCCAGCCGTCGTCCGTTGAGGTGACTATGCCGCGGCCTTCGAGGTTCGAGAGCGCGTCGTAAATCGCTGATTCGCTTGCAGTAACTGCTGACAGCAGTTCGTTGGTGGCCTTGGCCCCGGGACACAGCGCGCCGATGATGTCCGTCCGGACAGACGACGTTCGGACGTACTGAATTAGCGATTCTACGCCCATACTGTCCCCATGTTCTGTAGCTCATAGTTTTCGCACATATCAGTTTCCATTTGTAACGGAATTCTCTTCGAATAGGACACTATTCTCTCGGGCATGGGATATTATTGCAGCCAATGTGTCCATCTTTTTTATCGCTCACGACGCAGAGACTGTTGCTGTCCACGTAAGACCACGTCCCCGCTGAACGCAATGGAGCACGTTGGTCTTGTGGAGTTGCCACGTTCGGGCCGGGCGATGTCGTGCCTCTGACATATATCGCCAGCCCGAAGGGTCATGCAATCACCGTGGGTTGCCCGCCCACGGTGCTCATTGTCTCCGCTGTCGCCTCGTCCAGGCAGGTATTTACTACGGACTACTGTCTCTTGGCTCCGTATCGACTGTCCGCAGTCTGGCAGTCACCGTGAAAACCAGCCTCGGCCGATAGTAATGGGTCAGTTCTCGGGCGGTTCGTCTGTCCCGATCCGAATCTCGTAGGCCTCGATATCTTCGAAGGCAGCGACCTGCCCACCGACTTCGACCGGCCCGTCAGCCGTTTCAACGACCAGCGTCGCGACCTCGCGGTTCGAACTGAACGACGCCTGGTCAACTTTGCCTTCAACGACCCGGTGGTCGCCTGTCTCGACATCCCGGCCCTCGATAGTCGCGTAGAACTCCCCGTCCAGCGTTACCAGATCGGAGATACAGCGCCTGATCGTCCCGTAGCGGCGCGGGAACGGCAGCCCGTCTCCGTCGCTGGCGATCGTTTCAGCAGTCGTCCACAGCACCGTGTTGAGGAACCCGGAGACCAGGAACCCGAGTTCCGACCGATTGAAGATGACGCCGTATCGGTCCGTGTCACCGCGGACGCTCTCACGGGTCGCGTACATCGAGTAGTTCCCATCGGCGACGGCGACGACCGGTGTCGTGATACCGCGGCGGGCCTTCACCGTGGTCGCGATGGACTCGTAATCGAACCGCGCTGGGTCGGGCGCGTCCACACCCGGTGAAATGAGAATTTCAATAGCGATGCCGGACTGCTTCCGGGCCGCGAGTCTGTCTTCGAACCGCTCCAGCAGGGCCGGGGTCAGAGACAGCGTCAGTTCGTACTCGGCCGTCTCGATGATATCTTCGAGGTACCGGAGTATCGTCGGCCGAGATTTGACGAGTGAGACGGCTTCGGGCTCCCGTGCAGGAGCCGTATAGCGCGAAGAGAGGTCGTCGACGAGATCATCGAGTGAGTCCTGTATCCCCTCGAAGGCTTCCCGCGGGTCGATAGCCAGAACTTTCATCGGCCGGGACTCCTTGAGTTCGACCAGCCCGACGTCGCTGAGGCTCCGGACCGTATCGTACACTCGCGGCTGTGGAATGTCCGTGTTCTCCGATATCTCCGACGCTGTCAGCTCACCGTGTTGTAACACGGCCAGGTAGGCTGAAATCTCGTACTCGCCGAGATTGAACCGCGCAATTACCTGTTCGAGCGATGCTTCCAAGTCGTCACTAGACATAGTGGGGCGTTTGCGAGTCGAGTACTAAGAACTTCGGCACTCTCTTCAGCAGACAGTTTCAGGACCAGGCGCGTGCCTCTCCGCTATCGTTCGCTGTCCCATCACAGCGACCCGCTACCCTGTAGACTCGATTGTTCGAGTCGCCACGGCGAAAAATGTGCGCTGTCGGTGTGGTTTAGTAGGCGTTGGAGATCTGAGAGACGACATCTGCGGGCGCAGCACCGGAGTTCAGTGATGAGATAGCGGATTCGAGCGAGGACTTGACTGCCGGCGGTGCGGCCAGGCCGTGTGCCACAGACGGCGGCTGAGCATCGCTGTTCTGGAAGTCTGCTATCTGATCCTTGGAGAAGTCGTTGAACGGGTCGGTGTTCACGTCAGTTCGCGGCGGAATCGACCCCTTCTTCGGGTTGAAGATCTCCTGTGCCTCGGCCGTGCCGACGAACCGGCACCACAGCGTAGTCGCTTCCGGCGACGGGTTGTTGACCGGATACGGGAACGAGTCCATGTTGAGTGCGTAGTAACCGTCGGTACCCGGGAACGTCACGTGGTCCCACTCCTCGCCGTACGCGAGGTCGTTCGTAATGTACGTTCCGGCCGCCCAGTCTCCCTGGTGGAGGAACGCCGCTTCGCCGTTGATGACCTGGTTGTTGGCCTCGGTCCAGGAAATCGAACCGGCGTCGCTCGGGATGTAGTCGAGATAGGACTGTGTGGTCTCGACTGCCGACTCCAGAGCGTCGCTGTTGGCGTCGACCTCACCGTCGACGAAGATAGCGCTGTAGGTCTCGGCGTCCGTTTCGCCGAGGAGAACAGTCGCAAACATCTGGAAGCTGGACCACGGCGCACCGGTCTGGTGTGCCATTCCGGTGTAGCCAGCATCGCTGACCGTTGCCAGCGCGTCGACGAGGTCAGACGGCGTTTCGAGGGCTGTCGGGTCGACCCCGGCGTCCTCGACGACCTCGACGTTGTAGAAGAGGTTGTTGATCCGGTGGATGTTGAGCGGGACCGTCACGTAGTTCCCTGCGGGCTGGGCCGCGTCCTTGACACCCTGGAGATATGCGTCCTCCATGCTGTTCTCTGACCACACGGAGTCGCCGATGTCCTTCAGCAGGTTCGCATCGGTGAAGGGGAGCAGATTGTTTCCGGGCCAGGACTGCCACGTACTCGGATGGTTGCCGTTCTGCACCCGTGTCCGGATGTTCGCCTGCAGGTTGTCACCCGCACCACCGGCGATGAGGTTCTCGTCGAACGGAACGTCGGGGTGTTGCTCCTTGAAGGCGTCCATAACGGACTGAATCGCTTCGAGTCCGTCGCCTTCGCCCCACCAGTGGGCGACTTCGAGCGTCCCATACTGTGGCCCGCTGTCGGTACTGTCCTCACCGCTGCTGCCGTCGCCACTGGTACCGTCGCCGCCGTCACCGCTGCTGCCGTCGCCGCTGCTGCCATCACCACCGTCACTCCCACCGCAGCCAGCCAGCGAGGCCGCACCTGCTGCGCCAGCAATCCGAAGAGCGTTACGCCGCGTCAACCGTTTATTTGAGTTGTCGTCAGTCATGGTTGCACCAATACCTCATAATTCCTTATTGAAGATTCGCACTTAATACTTCTGTATAGCAAAAGTCACCATTTGACATTCGTATCGATCCCGGTAAATCATCTATATCCCACGATTTCTCGGGTTTGAGCGGGCGAACAAATTAATCGTATGTGAGTAAATACCTCACTATCTTACATCTGTGAGATTACATTTACCCGACATATCCGCTTTGAGATGAGGTCTATCCGGGTATATTGGGACAAAAAAGCTCGGGCGCGGTTCGGCCCGGGGACTTACAGCGAATCGAACTCGACGACTGCTTTTATCTGGTCGTCCCCGTCTGTGAAGGCCGCCTCGACGTGCTCCGGGTCGGTAACCGTCGTGACCAGATCGTCGAGCAGCCATTCCGGAAGGTCCTGTAAGGTCTCGACGGCGTCCTCGAAGTGCGAGACGTGTGAGTTGACAGTCCCGATGAGACACTTGTTGTGCAGGACAATCTCGTTGTGGAGCGAGCCGCCATCGACTTCAAATTCCCACGGCTCCGGGATGCCGAGCAACACGCCGACCCCGTTCTGGTCGAGCGCCTTGACCGTCTGGAACGCGTGCGGGGCGAACCCGGTTGCCTCGTAGACGTAGTCCATCGCCTCGTAGGTCTCCGGGAGTTCATCCACCGGCGTCTCACGGGAATCGACGTACGTGCTGCCTATCTCGTCGATGATGTCGACCGTCGGGTCGGGCCGGTCGCGCCGACCGACACAGTACGTCCGGTCGTACTCCTGTTCAAGCATCCACAGCGTCAACAGTCCGAGCGAACCGTTCCCCAGCACGCAGGCCGACTCCGGCCGCCAATCGAATGGCTCCCGCGTGGCGTAGGCGTGCTCGTTTGCCTTCTCGGTAATCGAGAGCGGCTCGACGAGAAAGCCGTAGTCCGCGACCGCTTCCGGGACGGGGACGAGGAAATCTGCCGGCGAGGTGAAATACTCGGCCATGAAGCCGTGGTCGCCGACGATGCCACGTTCCGTGTACTCGCCGTCCGGAGCCATGTCGGGTTCCCCCCGACGGAAATACTCGTTCGTTTCGCCGTTCGGTTTCCGCCGGACAGTCGGCGCGACGACCTGCCCCGCCTCGAGCCCCGTGCCATTGGGCTCTTCGACGACGCCGACCGCCTCGTGTCCGAGAACCATATGGTCCGCCCCGTCGGGGAACCCGCCGTGGGACCCGTTCAGGACTTCGTGGTCTGTGCCGTCAACACCAACGCGGAGTGTCCGGACGAGTGCCTCGCCCGGGTCAGGCGACGGTCGCTCCCGCTCTATGAGCTGTGGGCCGTCGTCGTCCCGCGTAACACCAATCACTTTCATGCCAGGCAGAGAGTGAGAACACTGGGGATTAAGTCTTTCTTCAGGTCTCTGTCTCGCTGACGCTGACAGCCGCGCCAGTTTCGCTGGAGCGGTAGATTCCGTCCATCACGCGCTGGACTCGCAGCGCCTGCTCGACGGTGTTTACCGACGGTGGCGACCCGTTCCGAACCGCAGAGACGAACCGTTCCTGCTCCGTTCGCTGTGGGTCCGACCGCTGTGTCTCGACATCGGTCGTCCGATGGTGCATCCGGCCGGTGTCGGCCGTCTCAAACAGTGTCAGCGACTGGTCCGCGAGGTCGAGTTTTGCGCCCGCGTCAGTTCCGCGGACGTAGTACTCCTGACTGTCCGGCCGGTTCGCCGCCCACGCCACCTCCAGGGATATCGTCGTGCCGTCATCACAGCGGATGAACGCACTCGCGGAATCGTCCACGCTGAACTCGGCTGCACCGTGGTCCGCGCCCCACATCTCGACGTACGCGTACTCCTCGTCGACGCCGAACTGGGCGCGGGTGTCACCCGACACTTCCACGACGGCTGGATGACCGGCAACGTGCAGCGACAGGTCGATAGCGTGGGCTCCAATGTCGATGAGTGAGCCGCCGCCGGCCACGTCGTTGCGCGTGAACCATGACCCTCGTCCTGGGACGCCGCGACGCCTGATGTAGTTCGCCTCGATATGAGACACATCGCCTATGTCGCCCGCGTCGCGGTAGCCCACGAGCGTCTGAACCGGGTCGGCAAAGCGGTTGTGGAAGCCGACCATACAGAACCCGTCTGCCGCTTTGGCGGCCGCGGCGATCCGCTCGGCGCTTTCGAGCGTGTGTGCAAGTGGTTTCTCGACGAGCACGTCCAAGCCCGCCTCAAGCGCCGCTACGACGTACTGCTCGTGGTATCTGTTCGGCGTCGTCACCAGCGCGGCATCGACGGACCCGAACATCGCCGACGCCTCCTCGTACACTGCCGCGTCGTACGTCTCGGCGAACCGGCGGCGCGCATCGGCATCGACGTCGACGCCCGCCGTTATCGAGACCGGTTGGTCGAGCTGACGGAGGTTCGTACAGTGGATATCCGCGATGTTCCCCAGTCCGATGATGCCTATGCGAACGGTCTCAGTCATGATTCTCGAAGAGTGCGGCCGGAAGCGGATTAATACAACTGCTGTTCACGCTCTTCGCGTTCCTCCTCCTGTTTCTGCTTGGCCTTCTCTCGCCGCCGGCCGCGCCGATACTGGATGATGCCGGGGACGATTTTGTTCTTCAGGTCGAGGACGAACGACACGATACCGTAGGCCCAGAAAAAAAACAGCACGAGCATCCCGCTCCAGTACAGCATCGCGAGGTGGCTGCTCATATCAGTCGTCTGATTCTACTTCGCTACTTGATGCAGTGCTTTCGGCCTCGTACGGAATGAGGTCGTGGACAATCGCCTCGCCGGTGGCCGAGTCGAACAGGTGGACGTTCCGTCGGTCGATGACGACCCCGATCTCATCGTCTTCTTCGAGATCAGAGTCGGGGTCGATGCTCATCAGTAGCTGGTCGTTCGTCGCCAGTTCCTGCGACATCGACGTTTCGCCGTCGCCCAGCAGCAGGTAGGCGAATATCTCGTCGCCCATGGGTTCGAGAATGTCGGTCCTCGCGGTAATCATTCCCGATGGGTCAGGGACCTCCGACTTGAGGTCGCCCGGATAGATGTCCTCTGGGCGGATACCCAGCGTCACGTCGTCACCAACTCCGACACCTTCGATGGACGATGGGTTGAACGCAAGCGAGAAGTTCGGCGTCTCCAGGGCGTCCTCCGTGACCGTCCCCTCGACGAAGTTCATCGACGGCGAGCCGATGAACCCGGCGACAAAGAGGTTGTCCGGCTCGTTGTAACAGGTCAGTGGCGGGTCGATCTGCTGGAGCTGCCCCGAATCGAGGACGGCGATACGGTCGGACAGCGTCATCGCCTCCTCCTGATCGTGGGTCACGTAGATGATGGTCGTGTCCAGCTCCTTGTGCAGGCGCTGGAGTTCCGTCCGCATGTGGACCTTGAGCTTCGCGTCGAGGTTTGCCAGCGGCTCGTCCATCAGGAACACGTCGGGCTCGCGCACGATGGCGCGGGCGATAGCGACGCGCTGACGCTGTCCGCCGGACATCTCCTCGGGCATCCGGTTGAGCATCCCCTCTAGCTGGACGATATCCGCGGCCCGCTCGACCCGACGGTCAATCTCGTCCTGTGGGTAATCCCGTAACCGCAGCCCGAAGGAAATGTTGTCGTACACGTCCATGTGCGGGAACAGCGCGATGTTCTGGAACACCATCGCGATGCCGCGGTCCTTCGGTGGCAGGTTCGTCACTTCACGGTCGCCGATGTATATCTCACCCTCGGTTGGGATGGTGAGCCCGGCGATGGTCTCCATCGTGGTCGACTTCCCACAGCCGGATGGGCCGACAAAACAGATGAACTCGCCGTGGGCGATATCGAGGTTCATGTCGTCGACCGCGGTGACCACGTCACCCTGGTCGTCGTAGCGTTTCGTCACGTGTTCGAGTTGTACTCGTGCCATTGTGTTACTCCTTGAGTGCGCCTGAGGTCAGTCCGCTGACGATGCGTTCCTGTGCGACGATCACGAGGATGACGACGGGGAGAACCCCGACGATGCTCGCGGCCGCCATGAGGTTGAACTGGGTCGTGTACTGGGTCTGGTAGCTGAGAATCCCGCCGACGATAGGCGACCATTTGGCCGCCTCCGGCGAGGTCGCCATGATAGAGCTGAAGAAGTACTCGTTGTAGACGGCGATGAACGTCAGCACGGCCGCAGTCGCCACGCCCGGCGCGGACAGCGGCATGATGACGCGGAACAGCGCGCCCAGTCGCGTCGTTCCTTCGACCCGCGCGGCGTCCTCCAGCCCGTCCGGAATCTGGCCGTAGAACGTCGTCAGGATGAAGATGGACAGCGGCATAAACAGCGCGCTGAACGGCAGTACCATCGACCCCGGCGTGTTCAGCAGCCGCGGTGGGGTAAACAGCGGGATGGACGTGAACGGTACCGTAATCGGCGCGTTGCCGGCAAACGCCTGGAACAGCGGTATGACGAACGCAGCCGGCGGGAAGTAGCTGATCGCCAGGATACCGAGCATCAGCAGTGCGCGGCCGGGGAATCGGAGACGGCCGAACACGTAGCCTGCGAGGCTCGCCACGAACAGCACGATGACCGTCGTCGTGACCGCCAGCGCGAAGCTGTTCAGCATGTACAGGTGGAAGGGAACCTGCTCGAAGACGGTGACGAACGCACCCGGATTGAACCCCTTAGGGACCGGCAGCGGGAACGTCCCGCTGACGCCAAAGAGGTTCACCGTGGGGAGGAAGCTCCCGGCGAGTAAGTTCCCCTCGGGGGTCACCGCCAACACGACGAGCCAGTAGAAGGGGAACAGCGTCGTCACCAGGAAAAACACCATCGCCGCGTAGAACAGCGCCCGGTACACCTTGTCCGGGTTCTTGATGGCGCTCTGTGTCCACCGCTGTAGCGGCCCGTCGCTCGACTGCTCTTGGGTGTCAGTTGGCGTCGCCATGTTAGATCGCGTCCTCCCCTTGCCAGACGATGAGTCCCATCACGACCGTCCCGATGATGGCGGCCGTCACGAACGCGATGGCCGCGGATGTCCCCTCGCGGGTGGTAAACGTCGCGACGACCATACACGACAGCGATGGCACGACGGTACAGCTCGACACCGTGTCGATGATGCCGTACACCCGCATCGCCTGTACCGACCGGAACAGCACGGCAACGCCGATAGTCGGCAGGATGAGCGGGAACGTGATGAGCTTGAACTGCTGCCACTTCGTCGCCCCGGCGACCCTCGCCACGTCGTACAGGCCCCGGTCGATGCTCTGCAGCCCAGCCAGAATGAGCAGGGCCATGAACGCCGACGTCTTCCAGATGTCGGCGACGATGATGATAAACGTCGCACTCGGCGTGTCGTTGAGCGTGTTCGTCGGCGCGAGCAGGCCGAGGTCAGCAAGCGGTGGCGTCAGGAACCCGACGTTCGAGTTGAACATCAGGAAGAAGATCATCCCCTGAATGACGATTGGGACGGCCCACGGGATGATGATCGCCGCCCGAATCCACCGCCGGCCGTAGAAGTCCTGGTCAAGGATGAGCGCCTGCCCGAGACCGATGAGCGTCTCGAAGAGCACGCTCACGACGGCAAAGATTATTGTGACGACCAGTGCGCTGTTCAACAACGCACTCATGCCAAGTCCTTCGGGCAGGAACGTCGTTCCGCCCGGCAGGAACCGGTTTTTCTCGCCGGTGAACAGCTCGATGTAGTTCCCAGCGCCGACGAAGGTAGTGCTCGAAAAGTCCGCCGAGAGCGCGAACAGCGACAGCTCGAAGGTCCGCAACAGCGGGTACAGCGCGACGACACCCAAGAGTACGAACACGGGAATCAACAGCAGATACGCGTACTGCGTGTCGCTGAGGTTCTCCATCCACCGCATCATGCTGACGAGTGCCCCCGAGCGTCTGGATTCACGGCCGGTTTCTGTACTCATTTGGTTACCTCCGTCCGTCGTTTGAATGTGTCATGGTAAATAATCACAGGGATGGTTTTGTAACGCTTGCCTGTGGCTTCAGGTTTGCTCGGTCTCTTCCAGCGCGGACTCAAGCGTCGCCATCGCGTCGGCCGAGGAGGCTTCCTGACCGACTGCGCGGTTCGCTTGCTGTGCGATCTTGCTGGACTGGTCGCTCCAGACAGCCGTCACCGGGCGCGGCATCGTGTTGTTACCGGCGACCTGCAGGGTGTCCATGTACCGGCCAACGACGGGCACGTTCTGGGCCTCGCTGGAGTTGAACAGTTCGGGCCGCGGCGGCAGCCATCCCTGAACGGACAGTAGCGTGAGCTGGAAGTCCGGCTGCATCGCGGCGCGAATGACCTGCGTCACGGCGTCTGTGTTCTCACTGTTGGGGTTGACCGTCATGTGCCAGCCACCGAGCGCAGCCGTGGAGCCACCCGTGCCGGGCTGTGCCGCCTCGCTTTCGGGCACGGCGTACGGAATCGGCATCGCACCGAGGTTTTCGCCGAGCGCCGGATCCTCTGTTTCCTCTGGGTCACGCCCGCCGAGTGCCAGCGAGTAGGGCCAGTTCCGGTGGAAGACGGCGTTGCCGTTGACGAACGGCGCGCGAGCGTCTTCCTCCTTCCAGCCGAGGATTTCGGTCGGGGTGAAGCCGCCGCCGTACCCCTCGAACTGGCCGCCGAAGTCCTCGCCGTGGACGAACTTCCGCATCATGTTGAGCGAGTTGATGACCTCTTCGTTGTTGACCGTGATCGGCCGGTCGCCGATGGGGCCAAAGAGGTTGTCGCGGCCGCCGAAGTACGCGCCGCCCCACGAGGACATAACCTCGTTGAACGTACAGCAGGAGGTCCCCTCGTAGATGTCCCACTGCGTGGTGAAACCGAAGTCGACGTCGGCGTTGTCGTAGGTGTCCGCCGCGATGTTCGACCACTCCTCCCAGGTCATCGGCTCGGTCGCCCAGTTGTTGCTCTCGGGGCTGTAGCCGGCTTCCTCAACGAGGTCCTTGCGGTACTGCATCGTCGGGAAGTCCGGGAACACCGGGACGCCGTACAGGTTCCCGTTGCTCGGGTTCCGAGCCGTGTCGGTAAACGCCGAGAAGTAGTTGTCCGAGACATCCGAGAGGAGTTCCTCCGGCAGCGTTTCGGAGAGGTTCTGGAGCTGTCCCCGCTGGATGAAGATGTTCGTCCAGCCGTTGTCCATCAGGAACATGTCCGGGTTCGTCTCGCCGGCCGAGAGCAGTCGGTTGTAGTTCGCCCGAGCCGCACCGGTGTCCTGGTCACGGGGGACGAATTCGATCTCGATGGAGTCCGGCAGGCCGTTGTCGTGGAGAGCCTGCTTGATTGCGGGGCCGTTGTTCTGGACGGCCACCGGGTCGAAGCCCCACTGCACGGTCGTCGCCTCCCCGCCGCTTCCGTCACCGGTCGATCCGCCGTCACCGCCGCCACCGCCGCCACCGTCGCCACCACCGACGAAGTCAGCACAGCCTGCTAGTCCACCGACAACACCTGCTGCTCCGGCGGCACGGACGAACCGTCGCCGGGAGACGCCTGTTGAGTTCCGCTCGCCGCTTGTGCCATTGTCCGACATATCTATTCTGAGCTATCCCGGACGCACCTTAAAGGTTGTCCATAATTAACCACAGGTGTTGTTAACTGTCGGCCTCAGCCCAGTGGACGTGATATATTTTTGACTAGTAGCCATTGTATAAATCTTTCAGTATATATATGCACGGATAAGTCAAACAGCCGTTTGCTACACGGAGGCCCTCAAACGCGCAAACTGAACGAAAGTTTACTAATCCCGAAAAACGGCGCCTGTGTCACTCGTACGTGACGTCCGTAATTGTAATCTCGGTCGCTTCGATTTCCTCGATGACGGCCCCCCAGCCGCCGACTTCGTACGTTCCGCTATCGGTGGCCAGCGTCGCGCTGATTCGGCCGGCCATCTGTGCAAGCGGGACCGGATCCGTCCGTCCGATACTACTGCCGGTGTAGTCGACGGCGGTGATGCGCCCGGTCAGATCGACCGACTCCTTCGTTTCCGTGTCGTACCCCTCGACGGTAGCCTCGATAATCGCGTCCTCATTCAACAGCGGTTCGATGTCGCGGACAGCGTGTCGGAGGTCGACGTACGTCGTCGGGGTTTCCGGCGTCCGCTCGGTGTACAGTGTGTCCCAGATCTCCCACAGACAGGTCAGGAAAAACCAGTGGAAGACGTAGGTGTGAGTTCGGTCCTTGACGAGCACACCGTACTCGTTGACCGAGTCGTGGTGAGGCGCAAAACACGTCCAGGTCCGGTCGACAAGCACGAAAAACGGGGCCGGAATCTCGCGGTTCCGGGCCTCCGTACAGGTCCCTTCGATGTCGGAAAGCGGCGGGACTTCCTCGTCAGGACTCGTACAGATGCTGAGTTTGATGTTCACGCCGCGGTCGTGGGCGGCGATGAGTTCTTCCCGGACCGCGTAGAACTGCTCGGGGTTCACGCCGACCTGAATCTGGTTTTCCGCCGCTTCGATGAGCTCCCGGGCCCGGCTGACGACCGTTTCGAACCGCTTGACGATACTGACCTCGTGCTCGGATATCTCGGGCTGGTTCCAGCGTTCCTCGATGGTCTCGGCCGCGTCGAGGTACTTGCTCGACCGTGACCGCAGGTCCTCAAGCACTACGTCGGGATTTCGCGCCCGAGCAGTCAGGCTATCCTGCTGGAACGTCTCGATATACCCCTTCGACTCAAGATCCCTGAGCACGTCGTATATCCGCGGGTCCGGAACGTCACAGGAATCGGCGATGTCCGTCGCCGATGCGGTCCCCAGCCCCAGCAACGCCACGTAGGCCTCCGCCTGGTACGGAGAGAGACCGGCATCTTCGAGGACATCGGTTAGTTCGCTGTCGTCCATGTGTATACAGGGAAACTGAGTACGCAGTTAACGTGCATGGTTATCCATCGAGGTCACTGATTAGTCCTTGCCCTCGACGGGCCACTGCGGTTGTTTTGGGGCCTCGATTCGGGCACACTCCTCGTCGGTCAGGTCGACGTCGAGCGCTCCGACGTTCTCCTCAAGCTGGTCCATCGTCCGCGGGCCGATTATCGGCGCGTCGACGACATCCTGCTGGCAGAGCCACGCCAGGCTGACCTGTGCCGGTGTCGCGCCCTTCGCGTCGGCAATCGCCCGCACCTCGTCGAGGACCGCCCAGTTTTCGTCGCTGAACCGGTTTGCCGTGTACTCGTCCGTGCTCGCCCGTCCCTCGGCGAGGTCGTCGCCGCGCTCGTACTTCCCGGCGAGGAAGCCGCCGGCCAGGGGCGACCACGGGATGACGCCGACACCCTCCATCTCACACACCGGCAGGAGGTTCGCCTCCTCGTGGCGGTCGACGGCGTTGTACTCCGGCTGCATCGAGACGAACCGCTCGTACCCTTCGATGTCCGCGGTGTACAGCGCCTTCTGGAACTTCCAGTTGGCCATCGTACTGGCGCCGATATAGCGGACCAGCCCCTCGTCGACGAGGTACGTCAGCGCGTCCAATGTCTCCTCGATTGGCGTGTCGTCGTCCCACCGATGGATCTGGTAGAGGTCGAGATAGTCGACGCCGAGGCGGTCCAGCGTGGCGTGACACTGGTCGATGATGTGTTTCTTCGAAAGCCCGCTGCCGTTCGGCCCGTCGTGCATGTCGAAGTACACCTTCGAGGCCAAGACCAGTTCGTCGCGTCGGGCGGAGTCGACAGCATCGCCGAGTATCCGCTCGCTCTCGCCGTTCGAATACGCGTTGGCTGTATCGAAGAAGTTGATACCCAGATCCAGCGCTCGTTCGAGTATTCGGCGGCTCTCGTCCTCGTCATTTAGCATCCAGGGCTCGGCGCTTCCGAAGTTCATCGTTCCGAGACAGAGTTCGGACACGTCGAGCCCTGTCGACCCGAGCGTGGTGTATGTCACCGAGGAATCGTTCATGACAGTTCATACCACAGCTGTTGTTAAAGAATTTTGGGACTGCATATCGTTGTCAAAACATGAGCCGGAAATCCCCACAGAACAGTCCTACTCCGATGGACGCACTCGAAACCTTCAGAGACGAGTCCTACACCGGGGCAAACAGGTGCTGGCCGTGTACGGTACTGAATCTTGGCTTCGTTGGAGCGCTTGCCATGCTTCTGCGCGGGCGTGACCGTCCGCGGTCGAGCCTACTGGTCGCTGTTGTCGGCGTCGCGATCGTCTATTTCCGAGGGTATCTGGTCCCGTACACGCCCGAATTTGCCCCGCGGCTGGTGGCGGCATCACCGGTTCCGGACAAGTGGTTCCACGCGGAGCCAGCACAGGGGGACACATCCCAAGAAGACGTGACCCGACGGGAAAACGAGTCGCTGGCCGACGACGTCGAGATGGACGGCGAAACCGTCTTCCGGGAGCTTTCGGCAGCCGGCGTCATCGAAGCCGAGGGTGAACAACTGTTTCTCACGACGGCTGTAGACGCGGCGTGGCACGAGCGGATGGACGAGCTGGCCGACGACTCACTTGACGCCCTCGCCGCGGCGCTGCAGGCGTCGCTACCGGGAGTTGACGCTGCTGAACCGTACGTCGACGACGCGGAGTGGCTCGCACTCGGCACGGACCACGCGCAGCTCCTTCCTCGTCCAGTCGTCGTCGCCGAACTCGCAGCTTACGAGGTCCTCGGCGAGCGTCTCGACGACGAGCGGCTCAGAGTCGCTGGCGCGGAGGCGTTCCGGATGTTCCTCGACAGGTGCCCGGTCTGTGACTCCGAACTAGTCGAGTCATCGTCAGTGTCGTGCTGTGGCGGCCATCTTGGACCGCGTCAGGACCCCGATGAGACGCTGGTCTGTCCGACCTGCGAGCAGCGACTCTACACGTTTGAACTGAGCGATACCTGAAACCAGTCACTCAAAGCTGGGGATCTACTGGCTAGTCGGCATGCAGGACGCACTCCGGGCTCGGAGCGCAGAGCCAGTAGACAACGGACGGGGGGAGGTCCCGCCTGACCGCTGGTGCGTGCGGTCCCGTGGACAACCATGCTGCGTGGCAGACAGTTACCGTCGGCCGGGTTGGGGGTGGTGGGAACGATGTGACCAAACAGCGGCCTCACATAGTTCCGGACTGCAGGGGGAATGTACCCAGCCAGTAGAATACTACAACTGCTGTTGTAAATATATTTCGGTGGCCGAAGAACACTGCCTATTAAATCCTCGCACACGGAGATGATGATATGAAGAACATCGACGACCTCGTCGACAGCGCGTCCGACTTGGCACAGCGTGGCCTCTCTAAGGGCGAGATTGCTGACGAGCTCAACGTCTCACGGGAGACGGCAAGTTGGCTTGTCGAACGCAGCGGCACCGGCACGGAACCGGACACGAGCGACGACGGCGGTCCCCACGACATCCACGTCGACTGGTCCGCTGTCGGGCGTGACAGCAACCGGCTGTATCACGCGGGCGCAGCGATGGCGGACCTGCTCTCGAAGAAAGGCGACGACGTAGACCTTACTATCGGCATCGAGAAGGCCGGCGCGCCGCTCGCGACGACTGTTGCGCGGGAACTGGAAACAGACCTCGGGACGTACGCCCCGACCAAACACCAGTGGGACGACGACGAGAGCGAGACCAGTGACGGTTCGTTCTCCCGGAACTTCGCGCAGATCCGGGACCGCGACTGCTACGTCGTTGACGACACTATCACGAGTGGCAAGACGATGGGAGAGACAATCGATGCAATCCATGAACAGGGCGGCAACCCTGTGGCCTGCGTCGTGCTGGCTGACAAGCGCGGTGTCGGCGACATCCGCGGCGTCCCGGTGTACTCTCTGCTACAGGTCATCCGAGTTGGGAGCGACGGCGACTCGTAGCGGTCCTGCTCAGCTGTTCCGAGCACGTGTTCGCTGCGCGGTCTCCGAATCGACGTGGCCACACGAGAGACTATCCTTTTATTCGTGCCGTGCGTAATTCGTGGTATGACTGTACTGTCGTTTGACGAACAGGGCGTGGATGTCGTTTACGAGGGGACGGAGTTCCGCCTCGAAAAGGCCCTCATCGAGGATGCTATCCAGAAGTCGTATCCGAACGTCACCGACCACGAGGTGTTGCAGATGGTCGAGCCGGAACCAGCGCTGTCAGGAGAGCCACAGCGTATCGCCGAAATTGTGAACTGATTCGACGTAGTTCCCTTGTGGGCTACAATTCCGTTGTGAGAAGTACTTCTGGCTGAGAACGCATATCCCGTTTGCAGGCGTTTAAGCAGGTGAATATGCGCTAATTAAGCATCCGAGCAGTAGGCATTTAAGCCGTCAGCGCGCACTGGGTGATAATGTCAGACCCACGTATTGCCGGGGCTAGCGTAACACAGTTCGGGAAACACCCCGAACGGACCGGCCGAGACCTGTTCGCCGAGGCCGGACTCGAAGCGCTCTCGCAGGCTGGAATCGACCCGGAGGACGCTGAAGCGCTCTATTACGGCAACTTCATGGGCGAACTCGCGGAACACCAGGGCCACCAGGGCCCGCTGATGGCCGAGGCCATCGGGCTGGACGTTCCGGCGACCCGCGTGGAAGCGGCCTGTGCATCCGCCGGGACAGCCGTTCGTGAAGCCGTCAAGACGATCCGGAACGGCGAGGCGGAGGTCGTCGTCGTCGGCGGCGCGGAACGGATGACCAACATCGGGACGGCAGCGGCGACAGACGCGCTCGCCATCGCCGCCGACGACCTCTACGAGGTCCGTGCCGGGATGACCTTCCCCGGGGCGTACGCGCTGATGGCCCGGTCGTACTTCGACCAGTACGGCGGCTCCCACGAGGATCTCGCTCACGTCGCCGTCAAGAACCACGAACACGCCCTGGTCAACGAACACGCACAGATTCAGCAGGAAATCACGATCGAGGACGCGCTGGAGGCCCCGACGATTGCGGACCCGCTCGGCCTGTACGACTCCTGTCCGATTACTGACGGGGCCGCGGCTGCCGTCCTGACGACGGAGGCCTACGCCGAGGAACACAACTTGGACGCCCCGGTCGCCATCACCGGGACCGGGCAGGGCGGCGACAATCTCGCGCTACAGGACCGTCCACATCTGGCACAGACGCCCGCCGCCGACAAGGCCGCCGAAGAGGCGTACGGCGACGCCGGCGTCGGTCCCGACGATGTCGATTTCGCCGAGGTCCACGACTGTTTCACCATCGCTGAAGTGTTCGCAATCGAATCGCTTGGCTTCTACGAGCGCGGTGAGGGCATCGCCGCGGCGCGCAACGGGGAGACGACCCGCGATGGCGACCGCCCGATAAATCTCTCGGGCGGGCTGAAAGCCAAGGGTCACCCGGTCGGCGCGACCGGCGTCGCCCAACTGGCGACCGTTGCCTGGCTTCTCGACGGGTCGCATCCGCGGGCCGACGCCGTCCCGGACAGCACCGTCGGTGTCGCACACAACGCGGGCGGTACGGTCGCGTCTACGACTGTCCACGTCATGGAGGTACAAGAATGACTGAATCCGCACAGGATGGCGAGTACGACGCGTGGCTCGACAGCATCGAATCTGGTGACGGGTACTACCTCGAATGTTCGAACGGCCACGGCTGGCTGCCGCCACGGCGGGTGTGCCCGCGCTGTCACGACCAGGAACTCTCGGCGGTCGATCTGCCAGAATCCGGCGAAATCGCGAGCCACACGACGATTACCGTCCCGACGCCACAGTTCGAGGACGACGCGCCCTACGTCACCGCCATCGCCGACTTCGGCCCGGTTTCGGTTACGGGACTCGTCCGCGGCGTGGACCCTGACGACGTCGCTATCGGCGACGTGGTCGGCATCGATGTCGGCGAGCGCGTGACGACCGGCGAGAGAGCCGTCGTGTTCCGGCCGCGCTAACTCAGTTCTCGACCGTTACCGACGTCACTCTGTCGCGGACCACGTCGACGAACTCACCGGGGTGTTCGACGTGGGGCAAGAGCAGCGAATCACCGAACACGACGAGCATCGCGTCCGCCTGTTCGGCCAGGTCACGACCCTTCGACAGCGGTGTGATGTCGGCATCCTCACCCCAGACCAGCGTCACGGGCACGTCGAGGCTTGCCAGTACTTCGCCGAGGTCGTCCTCCGGGTCGAGGAAGCCGGAGACGAACGACGCCGGCGCGAACCGCGCACCGGGCTGGTGGCCGCTCTGCCACTCGTAGTCAACCACTGCGTCGGTGAGGTTGTCCATATCGTAGTACCCGTGGTCAGCGTGGAAGTGGCGGATGGAGGGCTTCGAGACGGTGAGGTTGTAGATTGCCTCGCCGACGACGGGCGCGCGCAACAGCGATCGGAGCCAGACGGTGCGGTTCCCCATCGAAGTGTCTGTCGGGCAGATGAGGACAAGTTCCTTCACCTCAACCTCCTGTGCCGCGCTGGCGGCGTATGCCCCTGTCAGAGACGACGCGACGACGGTCGCGTCGGTGGTGTTGTCCTCGATGAAATCGCGGACGAAGGCTGTGTACAGCGAGGCCGAGTACAGCAGCGGCGGGCGGTCTGTGTGCCCAAAACCCGGTAGGTCAGGCGCGATGACGTGGTACTCCTCCGCCAGCGTGTCGAACACCGTGTGGAACTCGTGACTGCTGGCAGCGGCGTTGATGCCGTGAAACAGCACGAGGTCCGGGTCCGACGGGTCGCCAGCCTCAGTGTACGCGATATCGAACCCGCGCCAGCGGTACGTCCCCTGTTCCCCCTCGAGCATCGGTTCGAACGCACCGGCCTGCGACTGCAGCACGCGGTTGGCAGCGGCTGTCGCACCGACCGCTCCGACGACCGCACCGAGCGCCTTGCGGAGTTTCATATTGATGACTTGGAGCCCCGAGTATGTTATACATGCTGGACGAGCGTCAGATGACTGTCGCTATCGTCGCGGGCAACCGTAGCCGCGGACGCGACAGTCCCGAACTCAGTTCTCGTCGCGAGGCTCGTCGAGACACTCCCGGAGCGGCGCGAGAACCTCGTCGACGACGGTGTACGGGTCGGTGTGGCGCTCGATGACAGCGTCGACGTACTGTTCGATACCGCCGCGGCGGTCGAGTTCATCGACCAGTAGTTCGTTTGCGTCCTCCCGGAGCAGGGTTCGGATCTCGGCGGCGAATCGCTCCCGTGCCTGCCCCTCTCGTCGGCCGGTTCGGTCCAGATAGTCCCCGTGGTCGGCCAGCGCGTTCAGGAAGTCCTCGACGCCCTCGCCCCGGTTAGCCACCGTCTCCACGATTGGGGGGTCCCACGTCCCCGTGTCGCTCTCCTCGGCGTCTGCCTCGGCGTCGTCGGCTGCGAGTTCAGTCGCGCCGTGATGGCCGGAGTTCGGTCGTCCGCTCTGTCCCTGAAGCATCTCCCGGAGCTGCTGGACAGTCCGGTCGGCTCCGTCGAGGTCAGCCTTGTTGACGACGAACACGTCACCGATTTCGAGGATCCCGGCCTTGAGCATCTGCACGTCATCGCCGCTCCCCGGCGGCACGAGCACGGCGACGGTGTCGGCCGTGCGGACGATGTCGACCTCGTTTTGGCCTGCACCGACCGTCTCGACGATGATCTTGTCCTTGCCGAAGGCGTCCAGCGCAGTCACGGCGTCGGTCGTCGCCGTCGACAGCCCGCCCAGCGAGCCGCGAGCGGACATCGACCGGAAGAACATGTCCATGTCGCCGGCGTTCGAGGCCATTCGTATCCGGTCGCCGAGTACTGCGCCGCCGGAAAACGGCGAGGACGGGTCGATAGCGATGACACCGACAGTCTGGCCCCGCTCGCGGTAGATCGCTGCGACCTTGTCGACCAGCGTGGACTTGCCCGCGCCGGGACTGCCGGTGACGCCGACCACGTCGGCTGTCCCGGTGTGCTGGTGGAGGTCGGAAATTATCTCCCGATACCCCGGCGAGCGGTTCTCTATCTTCGTGATGACCCTGGCGAGAGCGCTGTGCTTGCCCGCAAGCAGGTCAGCGACGAGGTCGCTCATCGCTCGGGCGCGTTCTGGTGGATGTAGTCGATCATCTCCTCCATCGACGCGCCCGGACCGAATATCTCGTCGACGCCCTGCCCGCGGAGTTCTTCCTGATCGTCGTCCGGAACGATGCCGCCGACGAGAATGAGGCGGTCGTCGAACGCATCGTACTCCTTCAGTCCGTCGAGAATCTTTGGAACGAGCGTGTTGTGCGCCCCCGAGAGGATGGAGATGCCGACGACATCCACGTCCTCCTGCACGGCGGCCTGCACGACTTCGTCGGGTGCTCGGTGGAGTCCCGAGTATATCACTTCGAAGCCGGCGTCTCGGAGCGCCCGCGCGATGACGTGTGCGCCCCGGTCGTGACCGTCGAGTCCGACTTTCGCCACCAGACACCTGATGGTCCGTTCCGTCTGCTCCTGCTCGACACTCATGCCAGTACGTACCGCGCGGTGTGTTTTCATTCTTGCCCTATTCATCATGACTGATGTCGAGTACGGCTCCCCTCGGGGAACGAAGATTGAGAGTGGGCATTCCGCACCGCGTGTGTGAGCCGGAACCAGTCCGGCCGTTCGGCCTGCAGTCGGCTGTGACCCTGGGAGGTCTGTATACCGTGCCCTGAGCGGTCAAAGAAGGGCGACAGGGAGGACTGAGACAATTCCAGAGAACGACAATTCTAAGTTCGCTGCTAGCGGCGTTTCCACCAGTGCGAACAGTCGCCGTCATCCCCGCGTACAACGAGTCGAGCACCATCGGGTCGGTGATTGACGGGACCAGCCAGCACGTCGACGAGGTCGTCGTCGTCGACGACGGCTCGTCTGACGACACCGCAGCCGTCGCCCGGAAGCACGGTGCACACGTCGTCACGCATGTGTTCAACACCGGTGTCGGTGGGGCCGTCAGGACGGGCTATCAGTACGCGATTCGGCACGACTACGACTTCGTCGTGCAGGTCGATGCCGACGGCCAACACGACCCGGCGAAGATTCCGACCCTGCTGGACCACGCGGAGGACGCGGACATGGTCATCGGCAGCCGCTACCTGAACGAGAGCATCGAGGATTACCCGCTGGTCAGGCGGCTGGGGATCACCTTCTTTACCACCGTCGTCCGCAAACTCGGCGGCATCGACATCACCGACGTGACCAGCGGCTTTCGCGTCTACCGCGTGTCGGCCTTAGAGGACATCCTCCACCGCTCGGACAACCACTGGGCGGTCGAACAGACGCTCGATGCGGCCCAGCGCGGCCACCGCATCGAAGAAGTATCGATAGAGATGCCGATCCGGGACGAGGGCGAGTCGCAGTTCAGCCTCGACACGCTCGTGCTGTACCCGCTTCGGATGACTGACACGGTGTTTCGCGTCCTCCTCTTTCGCTAAGTATGGTCTTTGGATTCGATTACTCACTGGTCAACCTCCTGTCGCTGGTCGTCGGCCTGGCCTTCCTCGCGAACGGGTACATCATCGTCAGAAGCGAACGCGAGTCACTAGAGCTGTTTGTGATGTCGCTGCTGCTCGGCGCAGGGCTCATCGTCGTCGCCGTCGTTCCCAACGTGTTCGAGGTCGTGGCGCGGCTGCTGGGCCTCGAATGGAAGGCGCGTGCCATCCTCGTCATCTCGAACCTGACGCTGTTCGTCGCGGTGACGTACCTGCTCAACCGAATCGGGCATATGTACGACCGGCTGTCGCGGCTGAACGAGGAGCTGAGCCTCCTCCGGAGCGAACTGGAGGAACACCAGCTACGGACCGAGGACGAGCAGGATGACTGACCGGGCGGTGTTGTCGATAGATTTCGAGCTGTTCACCCAGACGCCGGCCTACCGGAGCGCATCGGGGACGACCGACCGCGACGGTGTCGGCCTCGACGGCGGTCGATTTTTCAGGGACACGCTCGCAAAGTACGATGCGACTTCGACCGCATTCGTGGTCTCATCAGTCGCTCAGACCCATCCCGACGCCGTGCGAGCGCTGTCTGATGCGGGTATCGAAATCGGCTCGCACACGCAGACACACCAGTTGCTCTCTGCTCTCGACAGCGAGGAGCGACGAGCGGAGTTGTCCCAGTCGAAGGCCGTGCTGGAGCGAGTTACCGGCAAACGCGTCTCCGGGTTCCGCGCGCCTGCCTTCGACATCACCGACGACCACTTCGATCTGCTTGCCGATACCGGGTACACGTACGACTCTAGCGTCGTCTCCAGTCGGTCAATACCGGGGTGGTACGGCGGCGAGTACGACATTCACGAGCCGGTGCCGGCGACGGCCGTGCGTCCAGACGCGCCGGACAGCGTTACGGAGTTCCCGGCGAGCGTCATGCCCGGCCTGCAGTTACCTCTCACCGGGACCTGGCTCCGGTTTTTCGGCCCGCGATACACGATTCTGGGCATGAAATTACTAGCCCGGCGTGGTATCACGCCAATGCTGTACGTCCATCCGTGGGAACTGGTCGACCTGCCAGCCGTTGAGGGAGTGCCGACGCGGGTGTACGTCAGAACTGGTGACTGGATGCGCCGGGCCGTCGAACGGATTCTGCAACAGGACTTCGAGTTCACGACCGCACGGGCCGTTTTAGCTGACGGTGAGGCGGCCGCGTCACAGCTACACAGGGGCGAGACGCCGTGACGAGTCGGGCTCGTGACCTGGGCATCACGGTTGCCCAGTACGGTATCGCCGTCGGTGCGGTTTCGTGGCTGCTCACGCAGTTCGACATCGGGAGCGCAATCGACCTGCTCGCCGGCGTCGAGAGCGAGACAGCGCTCGCGATCGTCGCCGTCAGCGCCCTCGGCATCTGTGGCCGAGCCTACACGTGGCACGCGGTAATCTCCCCGCTGTCCCCTGTCCGGTTCCGGACCGCCGCTGGAACGACCCTCATCGTGAACTTCGTCAACCAGTTGCTCCCCTCGCGGCTCTCCGGACGGCTAGCCGCACCATTTGTCCTCCGGAGCCAGACCGGGATGGACTACAGCGACGCCGCAGCCGCCTCAGCGCTTCACACCGCTGTCTTCGCGCTGTACTACGGCGTCGCGGCGACCGCGGGACTCGTCTTGGCGATTCCACTGCTCCGGCCCGAACTCCTCGTGGTGCTGGCGCTCGCGACGAGCCTCTACTTCGTAGCCGGTCTCGCCATACTGTTCGGAGGACTCAAGCTCACCTATCTGGACCGCCTTATCGGCTGGCTGTCCGGGGTCGCAGTCCAGGTCCCACGCGTCGGCGAAAGGCTCGCGGCCCGACTCGACGGCCTGCTCGAATTCACGGACAGCTCAACCACGACGTTCCGGACACTGGCGAGCGAGCCGGCAGTGTGGCTGCGGTACGCAATCGGCTGGGCCGTCGATCTCGTCCTTGCGCCCGGCGTCCGCGTCGGCTTGCTGCTGGGGAGTTTCGGCGTCGGGTTCGAACCACTGGTCGCGGTGCCGCTGTATCTGCTGGTCGCATACACTGTGACACTCTTGCCGCTGACGCCCGGCGGTATCGGCATCACCGAAGCGACGGCGACAGCGGTGTTCGTCGCGCTGGGCATCCCGGCAGCAGTTATCATCCCGATCATCTTCGTCGACCGGTTCCTCAGTATCTACCTGCCGTCGCTTGCGGGCTGGTATCCCTCTGTTCGACTCGACGTTACGTCACTGACGACAGAGTAGCCGGAAAGAGCTACGCAAAGAGGGACTCAGAAGGGCGGATGCCGGCTCGTGTCGCACTGGCCGTCACGCTCCAAAATCAGCGTGTACTGGTTCGCCGCGAGTTCCTGCTCGTCGGCGAACTGGTCCGTGTGCGGGACAACGCCGAGTCGGAGCAGGTCGGTAAAGGAACCGGGCGTCGGCCGCTGGGGCACGAAGTTCGGCGGCCGCTCCCCGAACTCCGCGACGATTCGGTAGTTATACTCCTCGTTCAGAAGCTTCCGGAGGTAGACGGCCTGTGCGTCACCGTTCCGGTAGTAGGTGTCTTCTTTGAGGTAGAGCAGGTCACGGTACCCGACCTGAATGTATCGCGGACACGCCATCGCTTCCTCCGCTTCCGAGTCCTGACCGGCGACGTGGCGGGCGGTCAGCGAGTGCGGGATAGCAGTGTCTTGGATGTGGACGCGATACGACTCCACCACGTCCCCCTCGTCGCTGTTGTCTTCGAGCCACGCTGTCGCCTCGTCCCGGGGCATCGACGCGAACTGGGCTGCCCCGATACCGGCGTAGACGGCCGTTGTTACCAACAGAACGGCCATCACCGGTCGCGCCAGAGACGACGAGCGCTCGCGGAGGTCCACCAGTCGTCCCCCGACGAGTAAGGCGAGCAGCGGGAACGTCGGCAAGAGGTGGTGGACCCGGAAGTCGTGCCACTGAGAGAACATGGCGATGTAGGCTATCAGTCCCGTCAGGACGAGGACAGTGCCGTGGACGGCGACACCGCGGTCACGCAACGTCGCAACGGTCGCCACGATGCTGGCTGCGGCCGCGGCAACCAGCGGCAGTCCAAGCGCGCTGAAGTACCCCCGCAGGAACCACCACCACATCGGGGCGTCGGGACCGGTCGGGTGACTCATCCGCGAGGTCGAGCCGCCGAACACCCGCTCGATGAACGGCTCGGGACCCGCCACGAGCGCGGTCGGGAATCCAAGCACGATCATGACGAACCCAAGCAAAGCGCCGCTCAGGAGGAGCTTCGGCCGGTACAGCGTCTCCGTTAGCGGCGCGTCAGCGACACGGGCACGCAGCAGGAAGGCGACGCCGATAAGCAGGATAACCGGCGCGGCCGTCAGTTTGAACGCGATGGCGACCCCGCCAGCGGCGCTCGCCGCTAGAAACAGCGTTCCGTCGTCGGTCTGAACGTACCTGACCAGCAGGTACAGCGCGAGGAGGACAAACACCAGCGCCGGCATATCCTCGCCGGCTTCCTTCGAGATGGTGAGGAAGCCGAAGGTCAGCGAGAGCACGACCGCCGACAGCCGGCCCGCGTTGCGCCCCTCGATTGCGACGCCCAGGCGGTAGGTGAGGTAGACGGCACAGAGTGCAGCAACGACGTTGGTTAGCCGGATGAAGACGAGGCTCCCGGTCCATATCCACTCGGGCGTGGCGGCCCAGGCCTCGTAGTGGCCGAACTCCCAGCTTGGGAAGGCGATGGCTGTGAACGCGCCCAGGTCGCCGGTCAGTGCTGCGACAAGGACGACAGGGAGGATGGCGAGTACGTAGAGGTACAGCGTCGCGCCGAACGGGGCCCGGCCCCACTCGACACCGGCCTTGAGACCCTCGAAGGTCGGTTCTTCGAGGACTGAGCCGTAGACGACCATCGCGTCAAGCAGGCGGCTGTACTCGTCCCGGGTCGCGAAGTTCGGGATGCGGTGCCAGAACCAGAATCCGACCAGCACAGTCGACAGGAGGAGAATATAGCGGAGATAGGGGTCGTCCCGGAGGTCCGACCGTCCCTGTTCGACAGCACGTCGGGGCAGTGACCGCCAGCCACTCATCGTGTCAGTGCTCCGGTGTGTGCGTTGAAAAGGTTGCCCTTCTCAGAAGTAGTCGGCATCGAACTCCCGGCGGAGGATGTAGTGGTTCGCGTACCCGCGGACGTACTTCGCAAACAGCGAGAGATACCCCTCGTCGGCCTCACGGCGGGCCGACGTAGCGACACAGGAGTCCGCATCGTAGACAATCCGGCCGTAGTCTTTCATCCGGAGAGAGAGTTCTGTATCCTCCATAAACGGAATGTCTTCGTCGAAGCCGCCCGCGGCCTCGAAGGCGTCGGCCCGGAAGCTACAGTTGAAGCCCGGTTGCTGGACGAAGCCCAGCGGCCACGAGACCCGATACCAGTAGTCCGACAGCAGTTTGAACAGCACGCGGTGTTTGAGGCTGTCTTCGAGCGGGCGTGCGGGGCCGCCGACCCCCACCACATCGTCGTCGGTGTAGTGCCTGAGATGCAGGCGGACCCAGTCCTCGGGGACGACCGTATCGGCATCGGTAAACAGCAGTATCGGCGCTGTCGCGGCTTCTGCTCCGCGGTTCCTGGCGATTCCCGCCCCGCCCTCGTCGCACCGGACGACGGTGTCGACGAAGGGGGCGTCGCGGGCTACCTGTTCCGTCCCGTCGTCGCCGCCGACCACGACGACCAGTTCGACGGGCTGTGACTCGAAGGGAGCCAGACAGCGGGCCAGCGACTCCGCCTCGTTGTAGGCCGGGACGATAACTGCGGCGTCCATCTGAGCGGCAGGTAGATTGTACAGACAGAAATAGCAAGCGATGCGACGGCCTGCCTCTCACTCAGGGAGTCACGAACGACGAGCGAGGGTGGTTCCCGCGAGGACAGCGACGAGTGCGATTCCGGCGAGCGTCCCGAACAGCGCCGTCACGTTCGCGAAAGCCAGAATCGACCCCGCCAGCCCGCCACCGAGCGCGCCGACCCCGAACACACCCAGATACGTGTAGCCGTACGACAGTCCGCGCGTGCCAGTGGGCGTGTGCTCCGCGACGGCGGCCTGATACATCGGCTGGACGACGAACAGCGCGACGCCCAGAAGCGCACCGAGCACCGCCAGCGGCCCGAAGCCTATCGCCGACACCGGAACGAACAGCACTGCAAGGACGGCAAGCACGAGGAACGACCCGGCGATGCCGTACTCGACGGGAATCCGGTCGCTCAGTTTGCCACCGGCGTACTGGCCGAGGACGCCGATGAGCAACAGGCCGGCGTAAAAATAGTCCTGTGGCTTGAAGGCCTGCCCCGTTCCGGTTTCGATGCCAAGCGCTGAGAGCACGGTGGGTGGCAGTAACGTCTCCACCGGGATTGGCTCGAAGCCCGGCAAGTCTCGCAGGAGTTCCGGGAGGAACGTGAGGACACCGCGGTAGTACAGCCCCGAGCACATGACGACGACGAACACGAAGAGGAAACTCCCGGCCAGCAAGTGCTTGCTCTCCGAGAGGAACTCTCCGAGGGAGTCGATGCCGCTGTTGGCCTTCGACCCGCCGTCAGTCGCCGTCGTCACCGCCGCCGTTTCGTCGAAACTCGCCTGCGAGGCGTAGACGGCGGCGAGCAGCGCCGGAACCCCGAGAACGAGTGCAACGGTCCGCCACTCGGCGACCAACAGGAGAATCGCGGCGACGAGCGGACCGAGACCGATACCGAGGTTGCCAGCGACGCCGTGATAGGCGAGTCCGGTCCCGCGCTGTTCGACACCTTTGCTGATAAGCGAGAGCCCCGCCGGATGGTACACGCTGGCAGAGATTCCCCAGAGGATGAGCGCGAGCGCGATAACGACCATACTCGGAGCCAGTCCCAGCAGGATGTACGACCCACCCATGCCGAGCAGACAGCCGGTGATGAGCCGGCGGGAACCGATTCGGTCGACGATGATGCCGCCCGGGAGCGCGCCGGCCCCGAACAGGCCATAGCCTACTGTTACGATGACGCCGACGGTCGCCGTTGTCACGTCGAACTGAGCGATACCGAGGTTAATGAGGTCGAACTCGGTGAGCCAGATGACGACGAATACCGGGACCGTCATCTCGTAGGTGTGGACCAGCCCGTGTGCGAGCATGACCAGTGCAGTGATCGCTCGGTCGTTCGCGTTCACACTGTGGTTCGTGTCGGCCGCCGGCAAGTGTGTGACGGTTTCGCGCATTCACGTGTGCGCCTTTTTGACCCCTCTCAAAAGCAGGGGTGGGTTTTTATGTCCGAACAGTATAGGCGGCAAGTGTGAGCAAGATCAAGGTGTCACTCCCGGACCAGGTGGACTCGGACATCCAGCGACTCGTCGAACAGGGCGAGTTCCTCAACCGCGACCAAGCAGTCGAAGATCTCCTGAAGCGGGGGATTTCGGCCTATAATACTACGACCGAAGAGACCGAAACGCTCGACGAAGAGATTTTCGACCAGACGGCCTCCGAACAGCAGGACCCCGCGATGCAGGACGACTTCCTCTAGTCGCGGTTCTGTGAGAGCCGGCCGTCGTCCTCAGCTGCCTGCTGTCTGGAGCCGTCGTTCTCCTGCCGACGTTGCTTCATCTTTGCGCCGGGTTTCGGACCGCTGTCGACCGACTCGTACGGGGTTTCTGCGATGCTCTCCGGGATGAGATACCACGCGAGAGCGCCACCGACAGCGGTGCCACCAACGAACACGCCAACGACAATCAGCAGCTCGGCACCGCCATACATCGTCACAAGCCCCATCGACCCGCCGATAAGGAGCGCAAACCCGACTTGCGTGTATCTGAGAAAGCGTTTCCGGTCGGCGTCCGTCATCGAAGGGCCGACCATCAGGAGCCCCCGTAACAGTCGGCGTCTGTCCGTTCGGCCATCAGTAAAAGCCCCGCTCTACGTCTTCCTCGATGACGTCTTCGAACTCTGCGTCGAGTAGTTCCTCCGCTTCCTCGAACGTCTCGGTGAGTTCGGTCATCTGGTCGGGCCGGTCGTGGTGGTCGAACTCCATCGGCCCGTAGGCCGGGGAGTCCATCGCGTCCATCATATCTTCCAGCAGCGCTTGCGGCGATGTGGGTGCGTCAGCGTGCGTTTCGAGCACCGTTTCGAGGTTCTTCGCCTTCTCCTTGGCGTCGTCCTCGTCTTCGGGCCCCTGCTGGACGCCGAAGATGCCCGAGCCATCGGTCGGGAACAGCGGGTCGATGTCGTCGTCGATTCGGCGGGCCACCTGCGACCCGACGCCCTGTACCTCGAAAGGGTTCTTCGCGTACGTCTTGAGCTGGTAGACGCCGGCATCGGGGTGTCCGAAGTAGATATCCTCGCCGATTCCGTTCGCGCGGTCGCCCCCGACGGCACGCCAGTCCCCCGGATTGGCATTGCTCTCCATCACGTCTTCGAGAATGTCCTGCCAGTCGCGAACGCGCATTGTCAGTTTCCTGTTTGAACTGGGTCAGAATGAACCCATCGGTCCTGAATGGCACAGTGACCGGTCGTCGCTGCGCGGGAGCGAAGCATCCGGGTGACAGCCAGCCTGTCAGTGGCGTAGCCGAACGGCTTTACTCCCCGGAACAGCCAGACGTGGTATGGAAAGCGAACGCAACGTCCTCGGCGGGGAACTGGCCCCCTGCTCGATGGACCCGAAGACGGGCTTCATGCGCGACGGATACTGCTACCCGCTCCAGCGTGACCCCGGTCGGCACGAGATCTGTGCCGTGATGACTGCGGAGTTTCTAGAGTACAGCAAGGCGCAGGGCAACGACCTCGTGACGCCGCGGCCGGACCTGAACTTCCCGGGCCTCGACCCCGGCGACCACTGGTGTGTCTGTGTCCCGCGCTGGATAGAGGCTCACGAGGCCGGGCGTGCACCGCCGGTGAACCTCGACGCGACGAGCGAAGACGTACTCGAAGACGTATCGCTGGAGACGCTGCAGGAGTACGCCGCCGACACGGAGTCCGAAGCCGATGCGACCAGCGAATGACCCGCGGCGCGAACGACTTTTGAGGGTCCGCCCCCTCGCTTGGGCCGTGCAACAGGGGAGGGCCAGCCAGTGAGCGCGGATCGCGTTCGCGGCGTCGTCGTCGACATCGAGGAGCCGAAGACGGTGACCACCCAGTACGGGGAAAGCGACCTCTGTGAGGTGACCATCCGCCCTGAACGCGGAGCCGGCGAACCGACGACAGTGACACTCTGGGGGAAGTGGACTGAGAACGCCGCCGTCATCGAGACAGGCATGGAGATCGCCGTCTACAACCCCGACGAGCGGGAGTACCAGGGCGAGCAGCAGTACTCCGTCGGCGGCGACGCCACCCTCGTCGTCCAGCCGGATTTCCTCGTCGACGTGACCGACATCCGGGCGTGGGTGCAGTGCCCGCGGATGTACTACCTCCGGAAACTCGACGGCGCGGACCACGCCTATCCACTGGTGAAGGGGACCGTCGTCCACGAGGTGTTCGGCGACCTGCTCCGTGGCCGGGACCTCGACACTGCTATCGAGGAGCAGGTGGACGCCGCCGGACTGGATATCGGATTGCTGGGCCGAGAGTCCGACGAGGTGGCCGGCGACGTGCGTGACCACGCCGCAGCTATTCAGGGCTGGCTCCAGCAGGGGACGCTAACTGAAACAGACCAGTGGCGCTCCGAGATGACGCTCATCTCCGAGCGGTTCGGCATGAAGGGGCGGGCCGATGCCGTCCGGCGCGGGATGCCCGTCGAACTCAAGACCGGCAAGAACACCAAGCGAGAGCCCCGATTCCAGGACAAGATTCAGGCGACCGCGTACGCGCTGATGCTCGGCGAGCGCACGGCCGGCGCGGACAGCGCCGTCGAGGCCGCGCCGGATACGGGCACGCTCCTGTACACCAAAAACGCCGCCGTGGACCGCGCCGAAGAAAGCGGCGACCTCTCACCGGCCAAGGAGTTCTCTATCGGGAGCGGGCTGCTGAACTACGTCGTCCGGACGCGCAATGCGATTGCGGCGATGGAGTACGACTGTAGCGTGCCGACCGGCTACGAGGCCAACGCGAAATGCGAGTACTGCTTCGAGCAGGACACCTGTATGGCCGTCTCCGGCCGCCTCGACCAGGAATCCAAGGCTGGACAGGTCGGCCGAGCGGTGCCCGACGAGGAACTGGACTACTTCGAGCAGTTCTACGCGGCAATCGAGGCCGAGCGCCGGTCCGTCCATCGGGAGTACGCGAAGCTCTGGGAACAGACGCCCGAGGAGCGCGCCGACAACGACCGCGCGCTCATCGACCTCGAACCGACCGGCCGCCGGGAACTCGACGGCGGCCGGTGGGAACTCCGCGCGACCGGGACCGGGGCCGTCTCGAAAATCCGCGAAGGAAATCTCGTGCTCGCCAGCGACGGCGACCCGGTGACCGGCAACGCTGAACTGGCCCGCGTAGAACGTCTCGGCGAAGAAATCGTCGTCACGGCTGACGAGCCACTGGACCTCCGGCGGCTGGACGTGTACCCCTCCGAGCTGACGACCGACCGGCTCCAGAACGCGCTCCACGACGCCGTGCTCCTCCAGTCGCCCGAGCAGAAGGACGTGCTGTTCGGGCGGCGCGAGCCGGACTTCAATACCGTCGAGGAGACGTTCATCGACAACAACGACGCCCAGAACGAGGCCGTCCAGTTAGCGGTCGGCGCGGAGGACTTCGCGCTCGTTCACGGCCCGCCCGGGACGGGCAAGACCTATACGCTAGCCCGAATGGTGCGGGCTCTGGTTGCTCGCGGCGACCGAGTACTGCTCTCTGCCTTTACCAACCGCGCCGTGGACAATCTGCTGGAGGCGCTAGAAGACCAGGGGTA
Source organism: Haloarcula sp. Atlit-47R (assembly GCF_003665985.1). Classification (NCBI taxonomy): domain Archaea; kingdom Methanobacteriati; phylum Methanobacteriota; class Halobacteria; order Halobacteriales; family Haloarculaceae; genus Haloarcula; species Haloarcula sp. Atlit-47R. Next base: position 172,159 of record NZ_QPLQ01000004.1, read on the forward strand.
CACCGATATCGTCCGCGTCGGCACGGAGAGCGGTGTCCGCGGGGACATGCAGAAGTACCGGCTGGAGACCAGCGGCGACCCTGGTGCGTGTGCGAGCCGGCTCCAGACCGCACAGGTCGTCGCGGCGACGACGGCCACCTGTGGCGGGAGCACGCTCCAGACCCAGGAGTTCGACGTGGCCGTCGTCGACGAAGCCGGCCAGCTGACCGAGCCGGGGACGCTCGCGGCGACGACGCTCGCCGGCCGGTTCGTGCTCGTCGGCGACCACCAGCAGCTCCCGCCCGTGGTCCAGTCGGAAGACGAGACGCTGTCGACCTCGCTGTTCGAGCGCCTGATGGAGGCCCACCCCGAGGCCGGCATCATGCTGGACCGCCAGTACCGGATGGCCCAGCGCATTCAGGCCTTCGCCTCGCGAGAGTTCTACGACGGGCAGTTGCGGCCCGCGACCGGCGAGGTAGCGGCCCAGCGGCTCGATGACCTCGACGGCGTCTCGACCACGAGCCTGCCCGAGCGGCTCCGGGACCGCGTGGCGTTTGTCGACCCCGACGGCAGCCAAGTCGGCAACACCAACCCCGCCGAGGCCGACCGGATCGCCGACATCGTCGCGTCGTACCGGTCGGCTGGGGTAGCAGCCGACGATATCGGCGTCATCGCCCCGTACCGCGCGCAGGTCGCGGAGATATCGAAGCGTCTACCCGACGTGACCGTCGACACGGTCGACCGGTTCCAGGGGTCGAGCAAAGAAGTCATCATCATCTCGTTCGTCGCCACCGGAGCGCTCGACAGCCCCGTCTTCGAGGATTACCGGCGTATCAACGTCGCGCTCACGCGGGCGAAGAAGGCGCTCGTGCTCGTCGGCGACGGCGACGCGCTGGCGACCGACGAGGTGTACGGTCGGATGGTCGAATGGGCGCGGGGCTGACTACCCGTCCGTGTCGCCGGCCCTATCGCCCAGCCGCAGTCCCGCGAGGTGTGCGGTGAGGCGTTCTCGCAATGTCTCTCTGAGCGCTGTTGCAGTGTCCTCGTCGATATCGTACACGCGGGCGATGCCGCCGAGAAGGCTCGACGAACTCGCCGTGTCAGCCCCCACAGTCGCCAGGTCGCGACGACGCTGGAACGGCGAGCGCGTCACGAACACCGTCTGGAGCCGGTAGTACGGGACGATGCGGGTCGTCCGCCGCCAGAACCCGCTCCGGGTCGCGAGCACAGAGTCGTCCAGGTCGAACCCGCGGTGTCGCCAGCGGAGGTGGGCCGCCGGCGCGACCGGGAGAAAGAGGAGGGCTGTGAGCCACCAGTAGCCCGTTTCAAGCACCAGCGCGTCCACGGCGTAGGCGACCGCGGTGAGCCCGGCTGCGGCCAGCGAGAAGCGCGCGAGATAGCGCCGTCGGGCGCGTTTGGGCGACCGCTCGAAGTCAAGGTCGCCGAACGGTTCGATGTCACGGGCCAGTTCGTACACCTCCTCGCGTGGTGCAAGCGGGACGGCGACACCCTGCGTCGACTGCTGGTTCCCGCCGCTGTAGCCGGCCGTCTCGACGGCCAGCGTCGCGTAGCCGAACCGCCGCATCAGGACGTTTTCGCGGATAGTTACCGTCTGCACCTTCTCCAGTGGGATGTTGCCGCTGTAGCGGCGCAGGAGTCCACGCTCGTACCGGAGGTCGCCGTCAGCCTGCGTGAGCTGGAAGCCGTAGTATTCGATGACGGTTAGCGCCACGCTGACGACCAGTGCGAGCAGGAAGAACTGAGCGAGCGAAATCGCAGCGAAAATGCCAACTCGCGTTGTTTCTGGTGAGCCGGCTAGCCAGCGGACGACAGGCCCATTCAGCGACGCTCCAACGAGGGTCGCATTGAACCGCAGCACGGCCCAGACAATGTCCATCCCCAGCGGGAGCGACGCCAGCGTGAGGACCGGCGCGGCCGGTCGAACAGAGACGAGGGCGTACGTCAGGAGTTCGCGCTGGTCGAAGGCGAACAACAGCGACCCGTCCGGCTGGTCGCGGTCCTCCACCTCCGACGTCGAAACCGGGTCCCCGTGCTCATTCGCGGTCTGGGCGTCGCCCGCGCGTGCCGGAGTGGGGCCGGTCACGCCGGGGAGGTCCGCGTGAGCCGACCGGACAGCTGTCGCAGTCTTAGACACCGCATCGGAGGTGGCCGCCGCAGTTTCGTCGTCCCGGTCGTGGGTCCGCACGTAGTTCCGCAGGCGTCTGACTTCGGCCTCGTCGACTGCATCGAGGGTGGCCTCCGTCGCGCTGCCACCGGCTGTCTCGAAGCGGACGATAGCGAGGCCGAGCAGGCGATTGAGGATGTTCTGCTCGACATCGAGGTTCTGGACGCGGCCGAGCGGAATCTGCCGGGACTGTCTGGCGAAGACACCGGATTCGACGGTGAGCGTGTCCCCGTCAAGTTCGTAGCGAAAGCGGAGGTAGCGCGCCAGTGCGTAGCCGCTGAATGCCAGCGCGCCGAACAGGCCAAGCAGCGGAACCGCAAACGCCGGCAGTCCGAGCATCCCGGTCCCAAGTGACCCACCGAAAAAGCCGAAGAAGCCGCCCTGCAGCGCCGCTCGGGCGACGCGCAGGACCGCACTTCGCGGGTGGAGCCGGTTCATACCGCGTCCGTCGCCTCGCTCTCGTTCGCGAGGTCACGGAGCTGTTCACGGAGTTCGGTCGCCCGTTCCGGCCGCAGCCCGGGAATAGTGATGTCCGCGCCGCGGGTCCCGGCGGTGTAGACGACGACACTCGCTAGCCCGATAGCGCGTTCGACCGGACCGCGCGTGGTATCGACGTGCTGAACACGGACGTACGGGACTGACGTGTCGGTCCGGGTGACGACACCGCGAAGGAGAAACAGTGCGTCGTCTTGCAGGTCAAATCGCCAGATTCGGTGGGCAGCGACGGCGTGGACGACACCCAGAACCACGAGCACGACCCAGCCGCCGACGATGACCGTCTGTGGCAGTGGGACAGCAAACCGGTCGACGAGATATGCGATGACGCCGAGCACCGACGCCTGAATAACCGTCGATAGAATCCACAGCAGTCTCACCCGCGGATGAATCGACTCCATGTCTCATCCGAGGGCCCGGCCGCGGATTAACGGTTTGGCTCCGGGGCGGAGGTGGCGGCCGCACAGTCACTCGGCGACGACGCCGGTCGGCTACACGCGCTCGTTGACCTGCTCCGCGACCCGCTCGCCGGGCCGCCGGAGGTGCCCGCTCTCGACCTCGTAGACGTACCCGGTCACGCTCACGTCGTCGGGAATCAAGTCGTGGTTTTCGAGGTATTCGACCTGTGCCGCACACGCCGCGTCGATGTCGTCGGTCATCCGGACCCACTCCGCGAGTGACGCGTCGCCGATATTCAACTCCGGCAGCGCCGGGTCGAGGTCGACGTCGTCGAGGTCGCCGTCGACCGCGGCCTCGAACCCTTCGATCACGTCCTCGTCGGACGCGCTCATCATCCCACAGTCGGTGTGGTTGACGACGATGATTTCGGTCGTATCGAAGTACTGTGTCGTCAGCGCGGCCGAGCGGATCACGTCGTCTGTGACCTTGCCGCCGGCGTTGCGGTAAATCTGTGCGTCGCCCAGCGAGAGGCCGAGCGCGTCCTCGACGGGGATGCGCTCGTCCATGCAGGCGACGACGAGCAACTGCTTGTCTGTCGGAATCCCCTTCCGACGCCGCCGCGCCCAGTCGTCCCGTGCGTCGACACCCTCGTCGACCGATTCGTGGACGTGGCCGGCTTCCGGCTCGTCGTGCTCGTGTGCGCCGTCGCTCCCGTGTGTGTGGTGTGGCATTGCAGAACACGCCTTTGTGCCCCGTGGACTTTACTGCTTGCTCGACAACAGGCCAGCGGACAGAAAGCACACAGTCGAACGGTGCCAGCCGTTCAGTCATCAGTGGCGACCGCGCTGTCGTCGGCATCCCCGTTCTCGATTTCGTTCAGGACTCGCTGGTGGAACTCCTGGAGGACGGCCGACTCGTCCTCCGCGAGGACCACGTCGCTTGCCATCAGCGTCGCCAGGCCGAAGGCACGCGGCGACGGCGAGTCGACGCGGGTCCGGACCACGTCCACGTCGCCGGCCCGTATCGCACGGAGGACGGACTCGATGCCGTCGATGTTCAGTTTGTCCTCCAGAATCTCGCGGTAGGTCTCCTCGACGACGGCGAACTCGCCCAGGTCCTCGGCGAACCCAAGCAGCATCTCCGAGGAGACCTGCTGTTCGCTTGCGGACTTCTCGTAGCCCTTGTAGCGTTTGAGTATCATCAGCGACCGCGTGGCGTTGATGCGGAAGTACCGCTGGAGGAGGTCGGTCCCGTCGAGGCTGGCCCGCAGGTCCTCCCGTGCCGTCTCCGGGTCCAGGTCCCGGACGATGCGCGAGATGTCGACCTTGCGGTTCAGCGGCATCGAGAGGGTGAAGCCGTTGTCGGCGACGGCGACCTGGACGTTCGCGCTGGCCGCCTGCGCGATGTGGTACGCCAGGAGCCGCGAGAAGCCGTCGTTGAACCGCCGGCCGTAGTTCGAGTGGACGTGGTAGTGGCGTTCGTACTCGTCGTGGTCCAGCGTCTCCTCGACGACCAGCCGGTCCGACGTGGCGACGCTCTCTGGACCGGCGTAGGCCACCTGCTCGCGGAACATCCGAGCGATTGCCCGTACGCTATTCTCGTCGACGGGGAACTCTCGGAGCCAGTTGCGGACCTCAGACATCCCGCCGTCTTCCAGCCGGTCCAGCAGTTGGCCCTGGAAGTCGAGTATCTCGCGGCCGAGGTCATACGAGAGGGGGAGCCGCTCGGAGAACCACGACGGGACCGTCGGCCGCGCGGCGGTCCGGTCGACGTACACCTTCGACCCGCGGCGATACCGGTACTCGAAGTTGTCCCCGCCCAGCACGAACACGTCGCCTTTCTCTAAGGTATCCAGGTACGACTCGTCGAGTTGGCCGACCCAGCTGTCGTCGCTCCGGGTGACCACGTCACAGGTAAAGGAGTCCGGAATCGTCCCAATGTTGGTCATGTAGATGACCCGCGCGAGCCGGCCGCGCTTGCCGATGAGGTGCTCGCCCACGTCGTAGTCCTCGTAGTGGTGTTCCCCGTCGGGCGGGTCGTTCGTGTCCCGCCAGATTTTGGCGTAGACGTTCTTGTCCTCCATCCCGGGATAGTCGGCGGTCATGTACCGCATCAACTGCTCCCAGTCACCGTCACCGTAGTTCCGGTAGGGGTAGGCCCGCCGGAGGACGCTCTTGAACGTCGCCTCGGGGCGAACGTCGTTGATTGCCATGCCGTAGACGTGCTGTGTCGCCACGTCCTGTGCGTTCTCGGGGATGAACACGCGGTCGACGAATCCCCGCTCGGCCTTCTCCAGCATCACCGCACACTCGACGAGTTCGTCGCGGTCCAGTGCGATGACGCGGCCCTCGACAGTCTCGCCGAGTTGGTGGCCCGCGCGACCGATGCGCTGGAGGAGCGCGGCGACGGACTTCGGCGACCCGACCTGCACGACGAGGTCGATGTGGGGCATGTCGATGCCCAGCTCCAGACTGGTCGAGGTCGTCACCACGTCCAGCGTCCCGGCTTTCAGCGACTCCTCGATGTCCCGGCGCTTCTCCTTCGAGAGCGAGCCGTGGTGACACCCGGAGTTCGATTCGTCGTAGTCGTCGAACTTCTCGCGGAGGTTGTGCAGGACGCGCTCGGCCCCCGACCGGGTGTTCGTGAACACGAGCGTGTTGGTATGGGACTGGACGTACTCGTGCAGTTGCGTGTAGAACCGCTCGGTGACGATGTCACGGGGCGTGTTGATGAGGTCGTCGGCCGGACAGGACAGCTCCATGTCGAAATCACGGGCGAACCGCGTGTCGACGATTTCGTAGTCGCGGGGGTCGCCGCCGGGCTCCTCGCGGCCGACCAGAAACTCCGCGACGGTGTCCAGTGGCTCGACGGTGGCCGAACAGCCGATTCGGGTCGGCGGTTCCTCGACCATTTCCTCTAATCGTTCCAGCGAGACGGAGAGGTGGGTCCCGCGCTTGTTCTCCGCGAGGCTGTGAATCTCGTCGACGATGACGTACTCGATGGTTTCGAGCTTCTTCTTGAACTTCGGGGAGTTCAGCAGGATAGCCAGCGTCTCCGGCGTCGTGTTGAGGATGTGGGGCGTCGTCTCTAGCATCGCCTGGCGCTCGCTGTCGCTGGTGTCGCCGTGGCGGATGGCGTGGCGGATTTCCACGTCCTCGCCGCGGTCGTCGAGCTTGGCCGTGATGCCGTCGAGGGGCTGTTCGAGGTTCCGGTGGATGTCGTTGGCCAGTGACTTCAGCGGCGAGACGTACAGGCAGTAGACGGAGTTCGCAAGCTCGTTTTCACGGGCCTTCCCGAACAGTTCGTTGATGATGCCGGTAAACGACGCGAGGGTCTTCCCGCTCCCCGTCGGGGCGCAGATGAGGGCGTTCTCGCCCTCGTGGATAAGCGGGATGGCCTCCTTCTGTGGCGGCGTGAAGAAGCCGCCGTTGCCGGGGACGAACTCGCCGAACTGCTCGACCCACCACTCCTGGACGACGGGCGCGAGGCGGTCGAGTACCGCCGCGTCGTCGATGTCGACCGCGTCCGGATCGAAGTCCGGGTCCGTCGCTGCGAGACGCTCGCGTCCTCCCATTGTCGGCTCTTACCGGTCAGTAGGACTGCCACGTCAAGTCGGTTCCGCCATATCGGCGGGGAAAACGCCTAAGCGACCACCGTGTCTGACCAAGGGCATGGCTGAATCCTTCGACGTACTGACGCCGCTGGTGACACCATTCGACGCCGACGGTGACCTCGATATCGCGGGCCTGGAGTCGCTGGTCCGGCACGTCTCAGCGGCCGGCGTCGACGGTATCGTCCCCTGCGGGACGACCGGCGAGTTCGAGACGCTCTCGCCCGGCGAGTACCGGACCGTCGTCAGAACCGCGGCTGACACAGCGCCAGACGACTGCCACGTCATGGTCGGGACGGCGGCGACGGACGTTGCGACCGTCGACGAGCGGATGGCGTTCGCAGCCGAGCAGGGCGCGGACAGCACGCTGGTCGTGCCGTCGTACTACGGCGGCCAGGCCAGCGCAGCGGGCAACGAGGCCTTTTTCGACGCGGCGCTTGCCGACGCTCCCCTGCCGGTCTACCTCTACAACATCCCCGGGGCCGTCGGGCAGAAACTGTCCGTCGAGACGGTCGCCGCGCTCGCTCAGTCCGACGCCGTCGCCGGACTCAAAGACTCCTCGGGCGACCTTTCCTACGTCACCGCAGTCATGAATCAGACGCCCGACGAGTTCACCGTCTACCAGGGCCACGACGGTCTGTTCGTCCCGTCGCTCGTGGTGGGCGGGGACGGCGGCGTCAGCGCGCTCTCGCACCTGCTGTTCGACGACTTAGAGCGGGCGGGGACCGCCATCGAGAGCGGCGACGTGCCACAGGCCAGAGCGGTCCAGCGGGATGTCCTCTCACCGCTTTCGGAGGCGTGTGCCGAGTTCGGCTTCGCGCCCACGGTGAAAGCCCTGCTCGCCGACCGCGGCGTCATCGACCACGCGACGGTGCGACCGCCCCGGGACTCACTGTCGCCGGAGGCGGTCGCGTCGGTGACCGAGCGGCTGGAGTGACCTCAGACTCAAACGAGTCTGTGAGGTTCCACGAGATTCATTACTCTGGGCGGCAGTGAACGGAATATATGTCGTTGCTGCCCTCCCGCGGTCCCGACACGAGCACCTCACAGGACGGGGAGCTTCAGGTCGTCGGGGTCGACGAAGACGTTTCGGCGGTCCTCGACGCCCTTTCTTCGGAAACGGCCAGAGAGATACTCAACACGGTCTACGAGGAGCCGGGCACGCCCTCCGAACTGGCAGACCGGCTCGATATGTCGATACAAAAGGTCTCCTATCATCTGGAGAAACTGGAAGACGAGGAACTCATCGCCGTCGCTGGGGTCCAGTACTCAGAGAAGGGCCAGGAGATGAAGGTATACGAGCCGCCGGAGGACCCGCTGGTGTTGTTCGTCGGCACGCAGGAGCGCAAGCAGTCCCTCCGGTCGCTCGTCCGCCGCGTCCTCCCTGTTATCGGTATCCTCACCGCGGCCAGCGTCATGCTGCAACTCCTGCTCGGACAGTTCCCGCTTCAGTTCGGGAGTGCAGGGGCTGGCGGCGGGGACGCGGGAGCCGGCGGTGACGGTGCCCAAGGTAGCGGGGACGCTGAGAGTCTCGAAGCGGCGAACCGGACAGCCGCGTCGGCCGAATCTACGCCGACCCCGACAGCGTCGGACGACGGTGGGTTCCAGATAGCCGAAGCGACGGAGACACCAGAAGCCACGCCGGCCCCCGAGAGCACTCCGGCCCCGGAAGCCGATACCCCGGTCCAAGCGATGACCGAGGAGGCGCGACAACTGACGACCGAGGCCGCGAGCGGTAGCGGCGGCTTCCACATCGAGCCCGGCGTGGCCTTCTTCCTCGGCGGACTGCTGGTCCTGACGCTGTACGTCTCGTTCTGGGCGTACAGAAACTACCGCTGAGCCGGTTTGGCGGTCCAGTCGCTTCAGTCAGAATCGAGTCGGTCGGCGACCAGCACGCCAGCCTGCTCGGTGACCATCTCGACGGCCGTCAGCGCGTAGCCAGCATCGGTGAAGGCGTCGGCGAGGACGCCGACCGTCGCCGGGTCGTCAACCTCGGGGCTGTAGAACGGGGCGTCGGGGTCGTCGTCGCCGAACAGCATCACGTCCCCGAGGACGATTCGCCGTGGCCCCAAATCGGCGATGGTGTCGATAGCCTCGCGTTTTTCGTCGTCGCCTAGGTGGTGCATCGCGAAGTTCGACGTAACGACGTCCACTGAACGGTCGACGTTCGGCGCGCGGAAGCGACCGTCATCGAAGGAAACGTTCCCGACGCCGCGCTCCTCAGCTTTCTCCCGCGCTTTGTCCAGCATCCCGTCGCTGATATCGCGGCCGATAACCTCCCGTGCGTCGGGCGCGAGCGCGAACGCGATGGCTCCGGTGCCAGTGCCGAGGTCGAGCACCACGTCGTCAGTTTCGGGGCCTGCGTGCTCGACAACGAAGTCGACACAGGCGCGATACGCCGCTGAATCCTGGTTCTCGTCGTAGGCGTCGGCGTGTTCGGAGAACCGTTCGGCGTGTTCGTCGAGTGATTTCTTCATACTCGCGTCTCGGCGTACTCGCACAAGTGTCTCCCGCTCCGTTTCGTGGGTTTGCCGCAAGCGCGGTTCGGTTAAAATGGTTTTTGAGCCACGGGTGAACTTTTGCTATCCCCGTCCGAAGCATGAACTGCGCCGTCGACGGGTGACCTTCCCACACGGCCGCCCTGACCCCGTCCCCGCCGACGGCCACCGCCCTCACTCCGCTGACGCTCCCTGGTGGTTCCCCTGCCGACGTGTGCCCCCAGACACCAACCCTTTGTCTGTTCGCTCGCTGTCGTCCGGTATGCGTCTCACGTCTCTCGGCACCGGAAGCGCCATGCCGACCGGCTCTCGAATGCAGTCCGGCTATCTACTGGAACGCGGCGGACACCGGCTGCTCGTCGACTGTGGTAGCGGCGTGTTGCACTCACTGGCCCGAACAGATGCGGGGTACGAAGGCGTCGACACCGTCTTGCTGACACATCACCATCTGGACCACGTTTCCGACCTCGATGTGCTGATGAAGGCCCGCTGGCTGGCCGGTGAGACGGACCTCACTATCGCAGGGCCGCCGGGGACAAGCGACATAGTTCGTGACCTCCTCGAAACACACGACTACATGCAGGACCGGCTGGACCTGACGCTCAGGGACCTCGACGGCGGACCTTTCGAACTGGCGGGGTTCAGCGGCGACACCTGCGAGACGCGCCACTCGATGCAGTGTTTCGCCTACCGGCTCTCTGTCGATGACGGACCGGCAATAACGCTCGGCGCTGACTCCGAGGCGTTCACGGACCTCATCGGGTTCGCCGATGGCTCGGCCGTGCTCGTCCACGACTGCTCGTTCCCGGACGACGTGGACGTATCGAACCACCCGACACCCGAAACGCTCGGCCGGACCCTCCGCGATGCCGACGCCGAGGTCGGGCGTGTGTACCTCACCCACCTGTATCCACACACGGAGGGACGACACGAGGAGATGCTGGAGTCGATAGCGGACAGCTACGACGGCGACGTGCAGTTCGCCGAGGACGGTCTGACGATAACAGTCAGCTAGACGCGTTCGAGCGTGACGCGGAACTCGGCCCCGCCAGCGTCGCTTTCGGCTACGCTGACACTGCCGCCGTAGGATTCAGTCAACGCCCGAACGAAGCCGAGCCCGAAGCCGGTCCCCGGACTCTCCTGTCCTTTCACACCCATCTCGAAGATATCCTCACGCAGGTCCGGCGAGACACCGCCCCCGTCGTCGCCGAAACAGACGGTGACTTCGTCCGGACTGGCTTCGGCTGGTGAGACCCGCACATGAATCTCACCGTCGTTGTGGACCGCCGCGTTGGACATGATGTTCGTGAACACCGAATCGAGCAGGTCACCGCCGTACACCTGATAGTCGAACTCGGCCGCATCGAAGTCGACGGTCAGCGACTCGTAGTTGGCCTCGATGTCACGGACCGTCTCCCCGAGGACCGTGTCGAGGTCCCGAGGCTCCGGATTGTCTTGTGCTTCAAGCGTCGAAACGAGATCGCCGACGCGGTGGATGAGGTCGGCGGCGCTCTCGGCCGCGCGCTGTATCTTGCCGGCGTACTCCTCGGTCTGGCCGTCGACCTGTCCCGCGACGACATCGGCGAACCCGGCGATGACCTGAAGGTCGTTGCCCAGGTCGTGGCGGAGAAGCCGGTCGTACATCTCGATCATCTCCTTTCGCCGTTCCAGGTCCCGGTGTGCCCGTTCTAGCCGTTCACGGGAACGGATGTTGGAGATGGCCGTCGCGGCGTGGGTCGCGAGAATCTCCATCGGTCTGACGTACTCGTCCCCGAACTCCTCGACGGTTTGTGACCGTGTGACCAACACCGCTGTCACCTCGTCACCCATCCGGGCCGGGACAGCCAGCGCACCCGTCACGTCCGAGTCGGCCGTGACAGCGGCGTCAGCGCCCTGTTCGACGAGCGTCTCGCCGGCCTCCTGCGCCCGTCGAGCCAGGTCACTGGGTGGCTCGCCCTGAACGAGATTCGGGTTCGTGCTGTGGACGACCCGGAGGTCGTCGTCACGAACCTCGACGAACGTAGAGTAGGAGAACTCGAACAGCAGCGACATCGCTTCGAGCGTGAGGGAAACGACCTCGTCGACGGACTCACACCGATTGAGCGCCTGCCCGTACTTGTTCAGGTCGGCGACCTGTCTGGCAAAGTCCTGTTGTTCTTCGAACGACATATCACCCACTCCTCGCAGACATTGGAACTACGTAGCAATAGTGAGCGGGGCAAAAAACGGTTTCGGGGGCTCTGTTGAAACCCTCAGCAGTTGATAGTTTTGCGTGCTCAATCGCTCAGTACAGAGCTAACATTAATCGATCACTCTGAATGGTCAAGATTGGTTGAGTAGTTACCAGCCAATAGAACGACTGTTGGAGCCGACCAGCGGCATCAGTCGCGCTGGGATAAGATGTTGTGGAGTTGCCAGAGTGAGGACACCTCGTATGTCGGTGCAACGTCAATCCCACTCTCAGTCGGACGTTCACGTCGTAGCAGTACAGAGTCGATGCCGGCGTTATCAGCCGCCTTGACATCGATCTGCTGATCACCGACGTACAAAGCGCTCTCAGCACCCAACGTTTCCAGCGCAGCCTGGACGTTATGCGGGTTGGGCTTCTGACGTTCCAGCCCCGACGGCGTGAACCGACAGCCTCTCACCGTCTCGAAGTAGCTGGTCAGGTCAAACCGCCCCAGGAGGAACGAGAGTACGTGCGGGTGGTTGTCGCTAACTACACCCATCGGGTAGTTCAACTTCTTAACGGCGGCGACGTCATCATATACTGAGCGGAGCCCCGACCGGATCTCGGTTAGTTGCGCCCGAACTCCTTCGCGGGCGGCCTCGGCGCAGAAGGTATCGCGCTCGATTCCAGCCGACCGGCAGCGCTCGGTGATAGACGAAAGATTCCCCCGGAAGAAGTCGGCGACCATCTGTTCGGGCGGGTCGGACAGTTCAAACCGCCGCTGAACACGGCGCATCGCCTCCGTCATAACCGTCCTGTCGGGCATCTCTACGATGACACCATCACAGTCGAACAGTACCGCGTCGTAGCTCATCTTAAATAGTATATGATACATCAAATGTATAACGCTATCTGGTGGGATACGTTCAGAGGGTGAGTACTGCTCATGGGGTGAACACGACGTACCGAAACGCAGAAGTGTCATACCGGTAGTGATAGACTATGAATCGTTCTGGCGAGACCGCGCTGGAACGACTTGAATTCTTGATCGCGTCTCCGAATCGGTACCGACTACTGCGGTCGCTTTCGGAGGGTGCGGCGTCGTCTGACACACTCGGAGAGGAACTTGACCTCCCACGGTCAACGCTTCGGCGGAATCTTACTGCCCTTGAGAACCAGGGGTACATCTCCCAAGTCGTTACGGAGAATCGATACGAGGTCACCGTAGCGGGAGAGATCGCGTGCAAAGCGGTCAGAAACGCGCTTTCGACGGTCGAACTTGGAGCCTCGGTCGGCCCCTTCTTCGAGCGGTTCCCGGCCGAACTCCCAATCGGTCCGGACACGCTCATGTCGTGCGACATTACAATATCGACGACCGATACTCCGTTCGAGCCGCTCTACCACGTCCGCCGGAACGTGATGGGTGCGGCCTGCGTCAAGGGATTCGTGCCGACCATCAATCCGCTCTACATCGACACACTCCAGGAGTGTATCGACGAGGATCTGACACTTGAGGTCGTCGCACCTCCATCAGGGTACGAATCTGCGAGCCCTGACTACGACGAGACGCTCGACGCAATTGGGGCGTCTGAAAACATCACACTCTACGAGTCGGGTTCGGTCCCGGAGTACGCACTTGGGATTATCGACGAGACGGTGCTACTCGGAGCGTTCGACGAACGAATGCGAACCCACTCGGTAATAGCAGCACCGTCGCAATCGGAGCTCCGACGGTGGGCAGCGGAGAGGTACGACGAAATCAAGGCGACCGCCACGCCGCGCTAAGGAAACTCCCCGACAAGGTCTCGCCCCGAAGAACTTCATGATCGTGTACCAGACGCTCACACGCCCAACTGACGGCGTGAGGAACGATTCTTTGTGTCGGGCACTGATTCCTCTCGTGATAACCAAAATATCTCACACAGTTTGCTGGTCTTGTTTAAATAGTCACCAGATGAGAAATTCTGATCCCGTTCCGGTCAATACACACCCACCTATCGATTGTTTCGGTAGCGATAATGTCGAATCAATAGGATTTCAATAGAGCTGTTTCGGGGGAACCACCGGCGAGATGAAAAATAACATACAGGTATCGTGGGTACGCGGTCTCAATCGAGTCGGTACCGAAGTAGCGCGGCGATGCCACCGAGGTTCGAGAGCTGCTGGCCGGGCGCGAACTCCGCGGAGAAGACGGTCACGTCGCCGCCTTTCTGCTCTGTCGTCTCGATGATCTGGTCGACGTCGATGTCCCAGTCGCCCTCGCCGGCCCGCTCCAGTCGGAGCCGCTCGTCGAGCACGAGCAGCGTCTCGATAGCGCCGTAGTCGGCCGCCTTGGCGACTTCCTCCGGGCCGTAGGCCACCTCCGAACCCGACCCGATGCGCTCCATCAGTTCGTCGATGTAGTCCGCCTCCTCGGCGATGCGGGTCTGCTGTTGGACATCCTCAACGGCACCGCGTTTGAGCACCTCGTGGACACCACGGTCGCCGACGGCCGACGTGTCTACGACGGTAATCTGTTCGGCGATATCGGGAATCTCGTCCTGAAAGTGGTCCAGGGCGTCCTGTTTGGTGAAGCCGGGACCCGCAAGGATGTAGGCGTCCACGTCCTGCCGTTTGAGGACTGACGCCAGCTCGTCGAACAGTTCCTTCCGTGGACGGGCGTACTCCCCCTTTCCGGTCGTCGAGGTGATGGTCGCCCGCTCCTCGGTGCCGTACTGGGCGACGGTGTGGACGTGTGCTTCGCCCTCCTCTACAGTTGCAATCGCAACGTCAGGATTCTCCGTCGCTTCGACGGCCTCCTCCAGTCGGTCGGCCTGGTCGGGCTTGAGGTGTTTCTCGACGGTGAGTTCGGTGTGTTCCTCGACGTTGAGCGTGTGGTGGAAACCGAGCTGGTCCTCGCGGGAGCAGTCGACGATTTCGCCGCCCACGCGGAGCCGGTTGGCAAACTTCGCGAACTCCACGTCGGTGACCTCGATCTGAATCCACATCGGTTCGCGCTCGCCGCCCTTGTCCCGGAGGTTGTCGTCGTTGCGCTGAATGCGCCGCGTCGTGTCGCCGGAGACGAGATCCCCGGGCTCGATGACATACGAGAGATGCCAGAGATCATCCAGCGTCTCTGGGACCACCTCGATGCGTTCTGCCCCTTCCGCGGTGGTCTCCTGGCTCGGTATTTGCATACTGAAGCGTCCGCTTCAGGGACACAAGTGTTCTGCCATTCGATGCGCCGACGGTCCGGGTCAGGCCGCAGGCTGTGCGTCAGGCGTCTCATCGCCAGCGTCGACGGCGGGCATGTCTCGCACGGCGGTCCCGACTGCGTAGGTCCCCGCCACGTTCGCGTAGAACGTCACGAAGGGAGCCAGCACTGCGCCGATGACGACGGCGTTCAGCGCGCCGATGATGACGCCGGCGAGCAGACTGATACCGAACGCGACCAGCCAGCCGGTAGCGTAGGTCCGACTGAACGCGAGCCGGCGGATTTCATCCGGTGCGAACGCCGCCGCAATGGCGTCCGTCCGGACGTACGCAACGATTGCGGCCGGGAGTACGTACGCGATGGCGAGCGATAGCACAGTCATCGCGAGCGTTGCGACGAGGACGATGATGGCGACGGCCAGTCCGCTTCCGGTCCCGTTGCCGCCCAGCCCCAGCGTCGCGCCGCTTGTGAACACCGCCACGAGAGCGATGGCCGCCGGGATGAGTGAGTAGGCGAATCCGATGACGAACACCTTCAGGCCGTCCATGCCGAGGTCGCCCCAGTCGTCGAACACCGGTGGCTCGGTTTCGCCGTTCAACACCGCCCGGAGCGTCCGGGTGATGTAGCCGAGAACGAAGAACACCGGTACGACGAGGAAACTCAGGAGCAGCAGCACGCCCCCGATGGCGATGGTTTTCACTGCGCTGTCACTGTCTCGTGGATACGAGAGTGCTTCTTGGAACATGATGGTACTCCGTGACATCAGCCTGGCCGGCGTGGCCGGTGCCACGTCAGTCGCGACGAGGTGTCACATCAAATTATAATACAACTTACAACTATATATACCAGTACGTGTGCAGTGCTAACACTCGTAAACGCGGCGGTAGAGTCAGCGGCTGTTGGGGTCCCCGTCCGCGGCCGCCTGCAGCCGCGCGAACGCCTCCCACGAGGGGTCGGCTCCGGGATGGGACCGCTGGGTACCGTCGACGTACAGCCCCGTCCCCTCGCTCACCTCGCCGACGACGGCGGCCGGTGTCCCCCGGTCCCGGAGCGCGCTGACAACGTTGTCGGCGTCCGCAGGGTCGACGGCGGCCAGCAGCGTCCCGCAACTGCTGACGTGCCAGGGGTCGATGTCGAGGGCGTCACAGAGGGCATCGACGCCGTCGGCGACCGGCATCGCGTCGCTGTCCACGTCAAAGCGGACGCCCGCACCGTCGGCCATCTCGATGAACGCACCGACGATGCCGCCCTCAGTGGCGTCGTGCATCGCCGTCACATTGCCGGCGCTGGCCGCGGCCATCGCGTCCTCAACGAGTGCGGTGTCAGCCAGACGTTCCTGTGCGGTGGCGATTCGGTCGGGCGACAGTCCGATCTGCGCCGGGAAGAGGCGGGCGAACAGGCCCGTGACCTCCGCGGCGGGGCCGGTGCCGACGACCAGTTTGTCGCCCGGTCGCGCGCCGTCGGGCCGGACGACGTCGTCGTGGGACCCCACCCCGAGTACCGTCGCGCCGCCGACCCAGGAGTAGTCGACGCCCGAATACCGGGCGGTGTGGCCGGTGACGACGCTTACGCCGACTTCCTCGGCCCGGCCGGCGAAGCCGTGCCACATCGCCGCCAGTTCGTCATCGGTCATCTCGGGCGGGAGCGTGAACGTCACGGAGAGGTGTGACGGCGGGACGCCCGAGACGGCCACGTCGGCCAGCACCACGTCGAGTGCGAACCGACCAGCCCGCTCGAACCCCAAGCCGGGGAGGACAGAGAGCGGGTCGGTAGCTGTGACCAGCGCCTTCCCGTCAACGTCGATGACGCCGAAGTCAATGCCGTGAGTCGGCCCCAGCGTCACATCCTCTCGGTCCGCGCCCAGTTCCGGGTAGATGACGGTATCGAACAGTTCGCGGTCGATTTTCCCGAGGTCACTCATGCAGGTAGTCACCTCCGACGCGGTGTACTCTCTGCTCCGACATCGTCAGTCCTCAGTCATTCGGCTGCCCCCGGGCGGCAGGAACTCCTGTATCTGGTCCGGGCTGGCCACCTTCCGGACGAACGTCTCATCGGCGAAGCGGTCCTTGAACTCCCGATAGAGTCGCTTGGCGATGTCGTTCTGGGCGTACTGACCCGGCTCGACGGTGATACTCGTTGCAGCCTGTCCCTCGATGGCCGCCGGTGGGCCGCCGATGACCCGCGTCTCGTCGTCGCAGGTGATGCCGACAGCGATGCCGGCCGGCGTGGACTCGAAGTACGTCCGGTCGCCGCGGACGGCGAAGCCGCCCTTCTCCAGGTACTCGCCGCTCTCGGGCGTCTTCGAAACCTGGTCAGGGTCGACCATGTACACGTCGCCGGCGAACTTCCCATCTTTCCAGACCGAAGAATAAGAGACGGCGAACTGCGCGGCCTGGTCCAGCGACGACTGCGGGAAATCCACCTCCTTGGACGGCTCGCTGGGGCCGGTGGCCTTGAGAACCGTGACCGGGCCGCCGTGAGCCTGCGCGTGGAAGAACTTGTCACCGCCCTCCAGATACTTCTGGACGAGTTCCTCGTTGTCGTCCGCGTCGCGGCCGCCGATGACGAGGAAGCCGTCCGAGGTATGGAACCAGCGGAACTGCTCGTACCAGCGCTCGGTCGACCGAGTGGGGATGGACTGCATCGAGAGCCAGTCAGTCGATTCGTCCTCACTATCGTCTTCCTCGGCCTCGTCCTCGCCGTCGTCGGCCTCCCACTCGTCGCGGCGCTTCTTGACCGCTTCGAGGTCCTCGCGCGTGTTCTCGATGGCGGTGAGCGCACCCTCCTTTTTCTCCTCGATGCGTTTTGCCTCCTTGTACAGTTCGTCGGCGTTCTTCTCGACGCCAGTGAACGCGTCGACCGTGACCCGCGTCCCGTCGATGTCGAGCGTCACCGTCCCCTCGCTGCCGTCCAGCGAGACGACCGCCTCCGCGGCCGCGATGCCGCGGTCGGCCCCTTCGTCGAACTTCGCTTCGATGTCGTCCCAGGCCACGTCGTCCTCGCGGGCGGCCCGGACCGTCGAGAGCACGTCGTCGACGAGGTCGTAGTTGGCGTACAGCAGTTCGGCCTTCTCCCGTTCGGCCTCGGCGTCGGCCTCGAAGTCCTCGATGGCCTGTTCCTGCTGCTGGATGATGCGCTTCTGTTTCTCGATTTCGGCCTCGAAGTCCGGACGCTGTGTCTCGCCGCCCTCGACTTCCTCCTCCCGCTGGAAATTGAAGAAGTAGTCGTCCAGCGCGGGATTGAACTCCGTGAAGGATTCGCTGTACAGTTCCTCGTACTCCGACAGCGGAATCGGGGTCACGTCGACGCGCCTGCGGTCCAGGTCATCGCCGGACCCTCCGTTGTCTGCACCGTCGTCGAGCGTCTCGTAGTACACCCGCGGGTCGACGTTGCCCTCGCGCAGGCGCGTCCCCATCTCGTCGACGAGTTCGTACAGCCGCTGGAAGTCGGACTCGGTGAGTTCGTCAACGGCGACGTTGTAGTCGATGCCGGCGCGGGTACACAGCTCCTCACCGTAGAGGCCGCCGAAGTTCAGTTGCGTCGCCAGCGTCCGGACGAGGTCGGCGTCGGATTCCGTGATACGGGCGACGAAGCCGTCGTAATCGACGGTCATCGGATTGAATCGCGCCGACGGGAACTCGTAGGGCGTCCCCGGCGCGACGGTTCGGGACTTGAGCCGCACCGTCTCCAGACAGTCGATGACCTCGCCGTGTTCGTCCAGCACGGCGACGTTCCCGTCGCCGAACAGTTCTGCAACGATGGTCGTCGACGCGTCCTCTCGGTCGAACTCCAGTTCGATGATGCGGTCGAACTCGAACTGCTCGACGCGGACGAGGTCGGCCCCCGAAAGCCGGTTCCGAAGCATCATGGCGAAGTCCGGTGGCCGACCCGGCGCGTCGGGGACGTGGCTCTGGTCGGCAACGTGAGCGCGCTTGACGTCACCGACCTCGATGAGGAACTCGACGCGCCCGCGGTCGAAGTCCCGGAGCTTCAGTCTGACGAGGTCGTCCTCGGGGTAGAGGTACGCCTTGTCGAGCTTCGCGCCCTCGTAGCCGGCGAGTTCACCCTCCAGGGCGGCGAGGTCGACGCTCGTCAGTTCCCGCTTGTGGTCCATGTCGGTGGCTGTCGGCGGGCACCCAAAGGCGTTCCGTTACCCACCGTCGGCGATTGCCTCGCCCGTCTCCAGTCCGTTCCGCAGGGCCGCGTGGAGCCGACCCTCGCCGGCCACCCAGTCCCCGGCAAAGTGCAGGTCGTGCTCGGCGGCACACGACAGCAGGTCGTGGTCGACTTCGCCCTCGGGCTGGGAGTAACGCCAGTGCTGGTGGTCGGCCCAGTCGGGGTCGGCCAGCCGGTCGTCGCCGAGCAATCGCGCCGTCCGCGCGGCGATGTCGTCGACGAGCGAGTCGGGGTGTTCGTCGTAGTTCGCAATCGACCACGGCTCGTTCATCTGGACCAGCAGCAGAGACTCGCCGTCTGGGACGTGGCCGTCCTTGCACTCTTCGCGGCCGATCCAGCCGATGTCGTGGTCCTTATCGCTGTTGACCGCGGCGTACCACGGCACGTCGAGTTCGAATGGATAGTGCAACACCCCAGCGATGACCGTTCGGTAGGGGACCGACGCGATCTCCTGCCGAAGTTCCCGGCAGTCGTCGTGGTCCCACCGCGACTGCCCCAGCAGGTCAGCCGTCTGTGGGGCTGGCGGTGTCAGCAGCGCGGCGTCGAAATGCCCCAGGTCCGCTCCGTCGTCGTCCTCAAGCTGCCAGCCGTCGCGTTGTCGCTCCAGACGCTCGACCCGAACGCCGTTCTCTATCTCGGCGTCGGTCTCGTTGAACAGCCGTTTTGCAATCTGTGTAATGCCTGCCTCGTACGTCCACTTGTGTTCGTCGGCGTCCCGGCCGACATCGATGTCGCCGGTCCTGTCGAACGCATACACCGGTTCCTCGATATCAACGAGTCCCTCGGTCGGGAGCGTCTCCGTGACCAGTTCCGTCACGCGGCCGTCGTCTGCCTTGAGATAGTTCGCCCCGTACTCGTACGTGCAGTCGCCCTGTCGCCGGGTCGCAGCGCGCCCGCAGACGCCGCGGCTCTTCTCGAACACTGTTACGTCGACTTCCGCGTCGTGGAGCGCGTATGTTGCCGCCGCACCGGCAGCGCCGGCACCGACGACGGCGAGGTCACGAGCCATATTGACCAGTCGGACGGTACGAGTAAAAATCCACCACACAAGCAGTTCGGACCGCCCGCCAGTGGTCCGATTCAGCGGCCCCGGCCGCGCCGGAAGCCCTGACGCGTCCAGCAGATGACCGTGAGTATCGTGATAGCGACGCCCGCCTGCGCGAGTGAGAACCCGGGGCCTTGGGCCGCGGTCGTTGCCCGGTCGTCACTAGCAGCTCCGGAAAGGGACTGGTTTTCGACGGTGAGCGGGCCAGCGGCCTTGCCGTTGACCCGAACGGTTCCGTTGACCGCCTCGAACTCGGTCTCGACGACGATCTCTTCGCCGGGGTTGAGCGCCACTCGGTCCCGTGCCACGGGTTCGCTGTCGACTGTCACAATCAGTGTCTCGTTGACCGGCCGCGAGCGAGTGTTCGTTACTGTTGTTCGCACAGTCGTATTGAACCCGGCCCGGACCCAGTCAGCCGACAGTGACGCATCCGAAATCCGGACATCGGCGCTGCCCTGCCCGGTCGGCGTGGGTGCCCCGTCGGTGTCCGCTTCAGTTTCCATCCCGAACCCGACGGTTCCGTTCTCGCTACCGGCCGTGTTGTCAGCAGGCGCGCCGCCGCCCGCCGTGTTCTGTGTAGTCGTGTTCTCCCCGTCGTCTGAACCATTCGAGCTATCGCCTGAACTGTCCGAATCATCGGAGTTCCCGTCATCGTCGTCAGAATCGCCTCGGTCAGCGCCGTCGTCGCCGTTTGTCTCCTCCCGGCTTCCGTTCTCGGTCGGTTCCTCTGTCTCCGTAGTTTCTGTAGGTTCCTCGGTTTCAGTCGGCCCCTCTGTCTCGGTCGGCTTCTCTGTCCTCTCAGTTTCTGTGGGTTCTTCAGTTTCAGTCGGCTCCTCGGTCTCTTCGTCAGTCTGCTCACCGTCATCCGGTGTGTCTGTCCCGTTGACCTGCCCGAGTAGTGTCCCTGTGTGGCGGTCGAGAACAGACGAAACGGCGGTCCCGGGTGTGCTTGCTGTACCGTCAGTCCCGCTCTGTGGACTGGCGTCAGAAGCGACCACGCCGCCGACGGCGAAGACAGATGCGAACACAGCGATGGCAAAAACGACGGCGACGGCAGTACAGAGTGTTCTGGCCCCGCTCATACAGTGGTGTACGTGAGTAAAGGATTAGTTACGCAGCAGCCAAACCGCCGGTAAGGTCGTCCGTCCGACACTGAAACAGGAGCGATAGAACGTCTCTGTCGGCTGGGGCCTCACACTCGTCGACGGAGGCGGGCGAAACCGGTGATCAGCGCCAACACGATTGCGACTAGCTGAACAGTAAATCCCGGGCCGGACGCTGCGACCGTTTCGGCGGCTGGCTCTGCGCCACCACCGCTTTCACCAGTCTCGTCAGCCCCGGAGCCGCCCGTGCTCTGTGCAGCATCCGAGCCGACGCGGAGGTCACCGGCACTGACGCCGTTGACTGCGACTGGGCCGTCGACAGCCTCGAACTCTATCGTCACAGTAGTTTGTTCGCCGGCGTTGAGTCGAACGGTCCGAGAAGCGACCGAATCGCCGCCGACGGTGACTGTCAGTGCCTGCTCGACGGTTTCGTCGCTCGGATTCTCGACTGTCGCTCGCACTGACGTGTTGAAGCCAGCCCGGACCCAATCAGCCATCAGGGACGCATCAGCAACGGTGAGTTCGGCGGGCGTCGGCGCCGATGCATTCGTCGAGGGCGCCACTGTCGTCTGGGTGGACCCATTAGCGACCGGGGAAACGATAGCAAGGGTTGCCAGGTTTGGCGATGTCGCCCGAATAGACCTGTTCGTTCCGTTTACCGTACTCGGTAGCTGACTCCAGGACTCGTTGTGGTACTGATACACCCGGACCGCGTCCATCGACCCGTTGTCCGGAAGCGCCGATTCGTTGAGCTGCAGCGTGTACGTCGCCCGGCTGACGGCAGACGCATTCGCGCCGGAGGTGACAGTCACGTACCCGCGCACACCGTCTTCCTGAACCGCGGCCATGTCGTTCGGCGTGGCGTGCGGACCAAGCAGTGTCGTGTTGAACCCAGCACTGTCATTAGTCACGTTGAGCGAGAGCGCCGAGAGAGTGATCACCGGCGCGGTCTCGGACGGCCCGGAGCGGTTCAGCGACTGGGAGACCGTCGAGTTCGCAGCGTCGGCGGACACCCGGACGGTGACCCCGTTATCGATCTTGGACTGGGAGATAGCGGGTGCCTCTGCGCCGCCGCCAGTGTCGGTCTCGTCCGAGTCATCATCGAAATCGAACCCGCCACCACCGCCACCACCACCGCCACCTCCGCCACCACCGCCTCCGCCGCCACCGTCACTACTGGCTTCAGCTTCGACGGCGAGCGTTTCGGTAGGGGTGTTGCCAATAGAGAGCGACCGGTTGCCCTCATTGTCGAAGGAGATGCTGAATGACACAGTTGCAGTTTCTCCGCCGGCAATCGGACCGATGGTTTTGGACTTGAGTGTCTGATTGCTCGCTGCGAGCGCCGCGGTGTAATTCCCACTCTCCGTGCCGACATTTGCGACAGTCGCTGTCACGTCCACTGACTCACCGGTGTCGACAGACTGATTGCTCAGTTTTGCGTCGCGGACCTCGAACGTCGCGGGTTGTGTCACTGAGATAGTTCCGCCAGAGTCACCGTTGACTGCCACGTTGTACTCGCCGCCACTCTCGAAGACGTAGACGAAGGTAACCTCGGTCTGTTGTCCGCCCGAGAGCGTGGCGTTCGTCGTGTCCGCGATATCAGCGTTGGTCTGGAGGCGAACCGGGGAGGTGCCCGTCTCGTCACCGTTGTTGACGACTGTGGCAGTCACCGCCACGGGTTCGCCTGTCCGGGCGGTCGTTCGGTTCAGTTCGACGGCGGCCGTGTCGAACGCCGCCGGTTCCTTGACCGTGACCGTGCCCGCCCGCTCGCCATTGATAGCAACCACGTAGTTCCCGCTGTTGTTGAAGACGTGTTCGTACGTGATTTCCGTCGCCTCGCCGCCGGCTACGGTCACTTCCCGGCTCTCAACGACGGAATTTGCGACTGAAAAGGTGCCCGTGACGTTCCCCGTCCGCCCACCGGTGTTCGTTACAGTCGCGCTGAGTTCGACAGCGCCACCTTGGGTCACGGATTCGCTACTGACCGCCGCGTTGCTGATTTCGAACGTCGCCGGCTCAGTGACGGTCACACGGGCCCCGAACTGGTTGTCGACGGCGATGGCTCGCGTCCCCGCATCGCTGAACGACTGGACGAACGTGACGGTCGTTTCCTCGCCGCCGTCGAGTGTCACCGATTGCGTATCTATCGTGGTACCATCTTCCTGCAACCGCACATCGGCCGTCCCGGGCTGGTCGCCCTCGTTCCGGACGGTCGCGGTGACCGCTATCGACTCTCCGGTGATGACATCCGTTCGGTTCAAGTCGACAGCGGTGGTTTCGAACGTTGCCGCCTCAGACACGCGGACCGTCCCGACCCGCCCGTCGTCAAGGTCGATAGGGTATGCGCCGACGGCAGTGAACGGCTCCGTGAACGAGACGGTCGTCGATTCTCCAGGTTCTAGTTGCAGTTCCGCGGCATTTTTCCGCTCGTCAGCGACGGTAAGCGGGACCTCATAGCTACCGGCCTGGTCGCCGGTGTTTGTGACCGTTGCAGTCACCGCGACGCTCTCGCCCTCGCTCACACTCGTCGTGTTCAGCGCCCTATCAGATACCTCGAACGTCGCTGGCTGCTCCACTGTGACCGTCTGCGTCTCGCTCCCGACCGTGAACTGGTACGTCCCGGGCTCATCGAACGTTCGCACGTACGTTTCCGTCCCGGAGTCGCCCGGGGCAAGGTCGAACGAGACGGTGTCGACGACTTCGGTCTCCGTTTCGATCCAGAACTCCTGCTCTGCGGTCACGGCCCCGTCGTTCCTGGCCGTTACTGTCAGCTCTGCCGCGTTGCCCCGGGTGACCGTCGTTCGGTTCCAGCTCGCATCAGTGACCTGCATATCGGGCTGGCCGACGGTCAGGGTGCCGGCGGTGACATCTCCGACCGTGACTTCGTGGTCACCCTCGTCAACAGCACCGTCGAGTCGATAGAGTAGTGTCTCGTTGACTGTCTCTCCGGCCGGAACCGTCGTCGACTCCTGTCCGACCTGCGTGCCGCCGACGTCGATTGGCAGCGTTATCGTTCCGGCCTGTCCACCAGTGTTCTCCACCGTAACCCACAGCTCCGGCTCACGGGTCCCGATGCCGCCCGTGTCCGTGTCAGTATTGACCTGGGTGTCGATGAGCCCGGCGTCCCGAACCTGAATCGAGGCCTCGTCCGCAACTTCGACAGACCCGACCGACTCGCCGTTTACTCTCAGGGCATACGTCCCTTCGGTGTCGAAGGTCGGCGAGAACGTCAGCGTCTCCGTCTCGCCGTTCTCGATTTCAACGGTCCGGGTGGCGATTTCGATGCCGTCAGCCTGCAGCACGACCGTCTCTGTCGCCGAGCCGTCTCCGTCTCTGGGGTTTGCCATCCGAGCGGTGAGTTCGACTGGCTCATCCGTTACTGTCGATTCGTCGCTTAGCTGCGAGTACTCGACGGTGAACCGAGTGGACTCCTCAATGGTGATTGTCGGGTTCGAATCCCCACCAGCTTGCAGTTCGTATTCCCCGGCAGACAGCTCGTCGAAGGTCCCGGTGTCCAGCGTCCACGAAGCCGTTTCCGTGTCGCCGCCACCGACCTCGACATCGAGTTCGTTGACCATCTGAGACTCTCCGGTGTCCGTGTTCTTCAGCGTCGGTGTGATGGTCAGCGCGCCGGTTTTCCCGCCGGTGTTTTCCAGCGTGTGCGTTACTTCGATGTGTTCACCTCGCGTGACCGTAGTTCGGTTGACGGCCGTCTCAATGACCGTGATACTCGGCGGTTCGACGACGGTCACCGTCCCGGCTGAGACACCGTCGACGGCGAGGTCGTATTCGCCCGTGTCATCAAGCGTGATTGGGACGCTCTCCGTCTTCTGCCGGCCGCCGTCGACGGCAACGTCGACTTGCTTAAGTTCCTCGTCGTCTGCCGTGACCGTTACCTGTTTCGTGCCGTTGACGCCCCCGGAGTTTTCAGCCGTGAACGCCACTTGAAACCCTACGCCAGAAACGACTGAGAACGGCGTGTCGTACGTCCCAGAACTGTTGGTTTTTGTCGCTGACGCGTCGGTCACTTCGATAGTCGCTGTCTCGTGATTGGCTGCCGTTGCGACACCCGGTCCAAACATCGGGGCCGTCGACACCGCAACCACAGCCAGTAGCGTCATCGCTGCTAGCCACAGGCCCGTACTCTTACCCATGGGAGGGGCGATGACAGTATGGTAATTAGTTAGCGGGAACGAATCGCGGAGTAAGGTACTATTATCGCGTATACTGTCCGCTACCGCCGGTTCTCGTCTAATAAGGGCCGAGACCCGGCATTATAGGTAATGGCCCGTTCGCCGCGCCCGGCCCACAGGGCTGGCGCGTCGGTATACATATAGTCCCTCAAACGCCGGCCGTTCTTTCGCTCATCGCCTGGCTCCTGCCGCGCGATGCAGCAACTCCTGCTGGCCAAACACACAACAGCATGGTTCCACAGCCACACTCTGTCGACAGGACGCTCGGTCACATGCCCGGGCAGCGGATCAGAAAGCCATCAGAGACGCTTGCTCACGTACGGCCCGTCCTGCTTGTACCCGAGTTTCTCCCGGTAGTACTGCCGGACGCCGATACCGGAAATGACGGCCAGCTTCGGGAAGCCGGCGTCTCGGGCCAGTGCCTCGGCTTTTTCCAGCAGTTTCTTGCCGTACCCCTTGTGCTGGTGGTCGTCATCGTCACCTTCCTGCCCGACGCCGACAGCGTTGCCGTAAACGTGGAGTTCACGGACGATTGCGGCGTCCTGTAGCTCCCGGCGGACCGGGTCGTTCGGGAACCGAAGCCGGCAGAAGCCGACGAGTACGTCGTTGTCGAAGTCCTCGAAAGAGATGAAGTGTTCCGTGCCGCCACAGGCCTCGTAGGTCATCACGCCGAGTTCGATGTTCTCGGCGGCCTCGTCGCTGTGTCCGGCCTCGCGACAGCGGATGCAGTCACACGTCCAGTCGTGTTCTTCCATCCGCTGCCAGGCGAGCTGTCGGAGGTTCGACTTCCAGACGCCGCCCTCGATGAAGTCCGCCGGGATGTCCCGCTGGACGCGCTGGAGGCGAGTGTAGCGGGGGATCATGTCTTTGATTTCGGCGACCAGCTCAGCGGCCTCGTCGTTGGAAAGCGGGTCGAACTCGTCCTTGCGCCACCAGTCGTAGGTGACGGTTCCCTCGACGATCAGCGTCGGGTATATCTTGAGGTAGTCCGGCCGCCAGTCGGTCTGCTCGAAGATGCGCCGGAAGTCTTCCAGACACATCTCCCTGGACATCCCGGGCTGGCCCGGCATCATGTGGAAACCGACTTTGAACCCCGAATCGCGTAGCCGGCGGTTCGCGTCGATGGAGGCCTGAACGCCGTGGCCGCGGTGCATCTCGCGGTTGATGCGCTCGAAGGTCGTCTGGACGCCCACCTCGACTTTCGTGCCCCCGAGGTCCAGCATCCGGTCGATCTGTTCGGGGTCACACCAGTCGGGCTTTGTCTCGAAGGTCGTGGCGACGTTTCGGACGTCGGCGGTCTCGTTCTCGGCGATGACGTCCTCCAGATAGCGGAACTCGTAGTCGTCCTCGGCGAAGCTCACGTCCTCTGCGGGCGTCGGCTCCGCGTCGACGTCGAAATCGTTCATCGCCTCCAAGGCCCGCTTGACGAACCACTCCTGATAGTCGTGGCTCCGGGCCGTCATCGTCCCGCCCATCACGATGAGTTCGGCCTTGTCGACGGGGTGGCCGATCTCCCGCAGTTGGTTGAGCCGGAGGGTGACCTGACCGTACGGGTCGTAATCGTTCTGTTCCCCGCGTGCGGCCGCGGGTTCATGCCCAGTGTATGACTGCGCGGAGGAGAACTCCGAGTCGGGGCCGCCGGGACAGTACAGGCACTTCCCGTGAGGACACCGCTCGGGCGACGTCATGATCGCGATAGGGGAGACGCCTGAGGCGGTCCGAACCGGCTTGCGCTGGAGCACCTCCTCCAGCACCTCGCGGTGCTCCTGTGGCGCGTAATCGAGTAGTTCGGAGTTTTTTGGCACTTTCGGCGCGGAGTACTCCCGGCAGACATCAATCTTGGCTGATTCGACGTCGTCGCGTTCGACCTCGCCTGCGAGAATCCGGTCGACCAGCTCCGCACACACCTGCTGGAAGGTCTCTGTCTCGTCTGGGTCCGGCGTCTCCGTGCTCATCGGCGTTGTGCGAAATCGGCTCCTCGGCCGAATAAGCGTGTCGCTCGGGTATCGTCAGCGACAGGGGATAGCCGTGGGGTTCATTGTGCTGTCATACCAAGGTAGCACATGAGCAGTGACGCTGACGACACCGAGGGCCTCGACCGACCGACCTTCCGCGGGTGCGTGTTCTGTTACAGTGCGGAGTGGGCATACTACGGTGCGAAGAAGGCAGTCAGGTCTGTCTCGGCGACCGATACGTAGCGGGCTCCGAGGTAGCCAGCAGCGAGTGAGCATTTGAGACAGCCGCTAAAACGTCAGCTCTTGACCTCAGAGAGCCGGCTCTGTTATCTCAGTTGATACTACTGGACGAGCCTTCTGTGTTTGAGCGGGTCGAGTGAGTGCACGGACACGGTCTTGCCGGGCTGAAACCGCTATCGGGAATCCGTGGGTAGCGAGTGGCCTGAACACTACGCCCGTCTGTAAACGTAAACAGCAGACGGTGCCGACTTCAGGGGCGGCGATAAGCTCTTCAATATGTCTGTTCCGTGGTTATTCGCCAGTTCAGGGACTGATAATCTGCGCGAAAGGGTTAATTTGTGATAGTCGTACCATGTGTACATATGGCACAGCCAACGGGAGATATTGGGCAGCCAACAGACGGCAATCCAGGCCCAGTCGAGCGGCTAGAAAGCTTCGTATCCTATATCCCAGACGGGTCGACAATCCCGGACAAACAGTGGCGTAACCGACACCGGAGCGTGGTGCTTGTGACGTTGCTGCACATACCGTTTCTGTTCGGGCTCGGAGTCTACAGCGGGTCGACTCCGATAGCTGAAGCGCAGATCCCCGCTACCGCGCTGCCTCGGGTCCTCCTGCTTTGTGGGGTTGTGTTCGCCCTGTCGGCGGGGAGCCTCATCAAACGATTCAGGCGGCGTGTCAGGACGATTCTCTCGGTCACGGGTGTGTTCGTTTCGTCGCTCGCTCTCGTCCAGTTCTCCGGCGGCTATATTGAAGCCCACTTTCACTTCTTCGTCGGGATGGCGATGGTCGCCGTGTACGAGGACTGGGTCCCGTTCTTATGGGGACTGGCGTACGTGGTTCTCACCCACGGCTACTTCGGAACGATCGACCCGAGTCGCGTTTACAACCACACGGCAGCGATTAACAACCCCTGGGTGTGGGGGCTTATCCACGGAGGGTTCGTCCTGATGCTGTGTGTCGCCCTTGTGAACAACTGGGTGTCGACTGAGCGGTCACGCGAGAAATCGCGAGCGCGTTTCGAACAGGCCGAACAGCGCGCCTCGGAGATTGACGATCTCCAGGCCAAACAAGAAGAGATAGAGCGGCAACGCGCCGAAGCCAAGAAGGCCCGCGAGAAGGCGGAGGAGAAAATGCAGGCTGCCGAGCGGCAAAACACGGAACTCCAGGAGACAGCCAGCAGATTCAGCGAGGCGATGGCGGCCGCTGCCGACGGTGACCTGACGGTTCGCGTCGACCCCGACGTGGCCGACAACGAAGCGATGGCACAGATCGCTGAGTCGTTCAATCAGATGATGACGGAGACGGAGTCTGCGATGGAAGAGATACAGGCGTTCTCAGAGGAGGTTGCGTCCACGAGCGATCAGGCCACGGCCGGTGCCAACGAGGCAACGGAGGCCAGCGAGGACATGAGCGAGTCGATTCAGGGCATCGCCAGCGGGGCGGTCGACCAGCGTGAGATGCTCGAAACCGTTTCCAGCGAGATGACTGACCTGTCGGCGACCGTCGAAGAGGTCGCCGCGTCCGCCGAGACCGTCGCGGAGCGGTCCCGCGAGACGGCCGAAATAGCGGACACCGGCGAGGAGACGGCACAGGAGGCGATTGCGGGGTCCCGGGAGGTCCAGACCGCCATCGATTCGACCGTCGAAAACGTGGAGCGGCTGGACGAGAAGATGGCCGAAATCGGCGAGATCGTCGATCTCATCGGCGACATTGCCGAGCAGACGAACATGCTGGCCCTGAACGCCAACATCGAGGCTGCACGGGCCGGGAACGGGTCGGGCGGCGACGGGTTCGCCGTCGTCGCGGACGAGGTCAAACAGCTCGCCGAGGAGACGCAAGCCTCGGCGACCGAAATCGAACAGCTCATTGCCGAGACCCAGGCGCAGACCGAAACCACGGTCACGGAGGCACGGGGTGCCAAGGAGGATATGCAGGAGAGTACGGAAGCCGTCAAGGAGGTCGTCGATACGTTCACGCAAGTCGCCGAGAACGCAGAGGCGACCGACAACGGGATTCAGGAAATCAGCGACACGACGGACGACCAGGCCGCCACGACTGAGGAAGCGGTGTCGATGGTCGAGGAAGCCGTAGACATCAGCGAGGCGACCGCCGCGGAGACCGAAACCGCCTCCGCGACCGCACAGGAACAGGCCGCGTCCATGTCGCAGGTCAGCGCCAGCATCGAATCGCTGGCCGAGCAGTCCGAGCGGCTCCAGACGATGCTGTCCGAGTTCGAAGTCGGCAGCCGCTAAGATTCACTCGTCCCAGTACTCCTTTTTGGCGTTTATATCGAGATACGTCGACAGCGTCCGGTCTGCTTTCTCGCCGCCAGGGGGCGACCCTGCGTACAGCCCGACCATCTCCCGGTCGGGGTAGACGGTAATGTCCGGCTCCTCCATTGTCGAAACCATCAGCAGTCGGAGTTCAGACTCGCCGGCTTCGATTTCGTGTGTACTCTCCTCGCCAGCCGGGAGCGCAACGTAATCGCCCCGTTCTAGCGTGTGTTCTTCGGCCTCAGGACCGAGCCGGAGTGTGCCCGTTCCGCCACGGACGAATATCGCTTCCTCGTTGCCCTCGTGGTAGTGGCGCACCCAGAGCCGCTTGCCCGGCGGCACGGCGTAGAGGCTCGCACCGAGTTGCTCACCGCCGGCGGCGTCACCGATCTGCTTGCGCTTGAACGTCCGGTCGCCGTGGTCGTGGTCGGTCCAGTCGAGGTCAGCTTCGTTGACGGGGCCGTCGCTCATGCCCGGTCAGACTGCCAGCAGAGAGAAAAAGCCTCTTGCGCTACAGTTCGTCGGCCAGTACGTCCAGCGTGGCGTCGAGGACGGCCGGGCGTTCGCCGGCCAGATAGCGAATGGTCCCCTCGCGGACGCTCCGCGTCGCGACGCCGCCTTCGGGAACTCGCTCGCGGACCTCGTTGACTAGCTCGTGCAGGTCCAGCTCGCCGTTGGCACGGATATACATCGTGTCCGTCGAGATGCCGAGCACGGCGTCGCTCTCGTCTCGGACATCCCGGTGGAGTTCATCGAGCAGGAGCGACTCCGGCGGGAACTCGTACTGGTGGGTGAACGCGTCCGTATCGAGGACGGCGATGTCGACATCGCCGACGGTCCGGTGATCGAGGTTGGCACGGGCGGTGGACACCTCTTCGTCGACCTTCTCGCGGAACTGCTCTGCAATGTGGCCGGCCAAGCCGCCCACATCCTCCTCGTCGTCACCGAACACGAGGTCGGTGATGAGTTCGCGCTTGTCCTCGTAGGACTGGTAGTGGGCCTCCAGCGCGACGGCTTCGCGGAGCTCCGACACCGCGGTCTCGTCGTACCCCGCCTCGCTGGCGGCGTCGACGTACGGCTCGGGGATATCCTCCCAGAAGCTCACAGCCGGAAGGTGTTGCAGGTCGTCGCGAACGTTCTCGTTGACGTGTGCAGCGACGTTGGCTGCGAGCGCTGTCGACGTGGTCTCGGAAACGGTGTCAGCGGACGGCGAAACGACAGCATCGACCGTGTCGACGACCGCGCCGTCGACGTCGATGTCGTCGATGACGACGCTCGGCGCGCCGTAGACGTTCAGCAGGTCGAAGCCGTCGAGACTCTCACGCGTGCCACCGGCGGCGACGAAGACGAACAGCGGGAGCTTCTCCTCGTGGCGCTCCCGGTTGTCCAGCATCGTCGTCGTGTCTTTCGTCGCGTCGTCCATGTCGTAGACGCCGCCCTCGATAGGTCGCCGGTCGAAGTAGTGATACTTCGCGTCGGCGCGGCGGTGCTGCTCGGTGACCAGCGGGAGTGCCGCGCGTTCGAGCGCGCTGCCGGCGAGATAGCCGTCCGCGGTGTTGGCGTGGCGGACGATGACCGGTCGGTCGGTCAGCACGGCTTTCCGGATCTGGGTCGCCGCTTCGACTAGTTCCTCTGAGAGGTTCGCGACCGCCGTATCGTCGGCGAGCGGCTCGACCGTGTCAGGTCGGGCTTCGTCGTCAAGGGCGTCGGCAAGTCGCTGTTCGACTTCCTCGCGCTCCTCGGCTTCGAGGACATCGAGCTCCTCGGTCTCGACCTGCAGTTCACCGCGACGTTCGCGGACTTCGCCTGACAGTCGGATGTAGTCGTCTTCCTCGACCTCGGGGTAGGCACGGACGCCGGCCTCGACGAAAGCCGCACAGTCGACGGTACCGGTCTCGTCCTGTAGTTCGAATACCGTTGGCCCGGAGGTCTGCCGGATACCGACGACTTCACCTTCCAGTCGAACGTCCGCGCCGACGTGGTCGTCGAGGTCGCCGATAGCCGCGGCGACCGGTTCGGCGGTAGTCGCCTCGTCCGTCTGCTCCTCACTCTCCGCGACGGCTTCGTCGCCGGACTCGGTGACGGCAGCGGTGTTCGACCCGCCGTCGTTGCCACCGACAGCCGCAGTGCCCTCGACGCGGTCGGCGTCGTTGGCCCGGCTGACAGCACCGGCGCTTGCGGTACTCTCGGATTCAGACTGGCTCGTGCCGGCGTCGTCTTCCGAACTCGATTCGTCGTCGCTCTGGCTTGGTGACTCGTCGGCTGTCGATTCGGACTCGACCTCGTCGGAGCCGTCGTCGGACTGTGCTTCGTCTTCGTCGTCCTCGTTCTCAAGCAGGACAGAGTGTCCGATCTCCGGGTCGTCGACGAGGACGCCGCGGAACTCGCGTTCGGACTGGCGGATCGACCAGCCGAGGTCGACGTTGCCGTTGTCACGTACGTTCTTGACCTGGACGTAGACGGTGTCGCCCGACTCCCAGTCGAGGGAATCGAGCCGCTGGTCCAGTTCGCTCCGGTGGAGCAGCCCCGTTACGCTGTCGCCGATGTCGACGAACACGCCGAACTCGGCGAAGCCGTCGACACTGCCGCGGTAGTAGCGGTCGACCGATAGCTGGTCGGCACGCGAGCCACGGAACTCGAACAGGGCGTCCTCCTCGTGGAGGTCACAGATGCGTCCTTCGACAGATTTGCCGCAGATGATACACGAACCCATTACACGGTGCAAGCATGTCGGGCCTAAAACGGTTGTCGAATTCCGGACGAACGGAACGGGGCCGCTATTCGAACATCTCGCTCTCTTCTTCGAGCATCTCAAGCCCTGTAGCGACGGCTTTCGCCTGCTCCGGGAACAGAGCGACTTCGATTTCGCTCCCCTGTTCGTCTTCGAAGGCAATTTTGACGCGCTTGTCGCCGTACTCTCGAACGTCGACGCCTTCCACGTCGTACATCTTGATCGTCGCTTCTTTGTTCGACGGGCCAACGCTCTTGAACGCGCCATCTTTGAGTTCCAGCATAAACTGGTCGATGTCGATACTGAGCATCGTGGAGAGATGCACGCGGGCAGCCCCTAAAACCCGTAGTCGGCGACCAGCACCGAGAGGGCGTGGAAGCCGCGGAAGCCGTAGCCGAAAATAATGGCGGCGGGGATGGCCCCGACGATCGCCGCCACCGGGAGCCTGACGTTGTGGACTACAGCAGTGCCCAGCAGATATAACCCCGCACCCCAGGCGGTGACGAGAACCCGGACCTCGGCGCTGGGCAGCCCAGCCAGCAGGCAGGGGGCCATCGCGTAGCACATCACCTGTACAGTTTCGCTCACGCCACCGCGGTCCGACGCGACGGGGAGCAACAGCAGGGTCTGCAACGCTGCCGTCAGATGCACCGTCGCCGGCGTGACGAACACAAGGATAGCAAACAGCGCCAGCACCGCGACGCCGGGCGAGAAGCCGCCGATAGCGGGGTACTCAAACGGCCCCGTAGACAGGAGGCCCCGCTGGGCCAGTTTGACGACGGCGTACCGGCTCACCTCCTCGAAGAGGACCACCGTCGCGGCGAACACCAGTCCCGGTGCCTGGTCGCCCGGTGCGACGCCGGCGCGAAAGAACCGCCGCGGACGACTGAGTATCTCGACCCACGCGCGCAGTAGCGCGGTCGGCCCCCGGTCCCGGCCGCCGGTCGGATTCTCGACCCACTGAGTCACGCCGCAAACTTGGGCGCGAGGCGGTTTGACCGTTTCCTTCTCTCGGTCAGCAGCCTGCCGTTGGCCGGACACGCACGACGGTATGTGCGGCTAATCGTCTGCACCCCCGGATCACACGCTCACGGCTCGGACGCGCACACGGTCCTCGCCGCTAATCGTCTGCGCCGACGTTCTCCGCGCTCTCGAAACACGCCGGGTCCGGCTCAATGTTCGCGTACTGGACTGCTTCCTCACCGAGCGTCGTCACCCGGTCTTCGATGTCTGCGTCAGTTATCCGGCCGTCAGCGACGTAATCACCTGCGTTCGGAACCGCGGCCTGATGCGGGATGACCCAGCAATTCAGTGCCCGGCAGACCGAGCGGAGGTGTTCGAGCGCGGTGATCGGAAAGCCCCCGCCAGCGACCGCAAGCAGCCCCACAGTCTTGTGTTCGAACTCGTCGAAGCCGCAGTAGTCGAGTGCGTTCTTCAACGCACCGGAGTATGACCCGTGATACACCGGCGTCCCCAGCAAAATCGAATCAGCCGCGTGGACCCGGTCAGTGAATTCGACGGCGTCGCCTACCTCGCGGTGGTCGGCATCGAACACCGGCAGGTCGAACTCCCGGAGGTCCAGCAGTTCCGTCGTCGCTCCCATCTCTTCGGCAGTGGCGAGCGCGCGCTTGATAGCAACTCTGGTGTAGCTCTGGTCTCTGAGACTACCGACGACGCCGACGACGTGTGGTTCGGCCATGACAGGGCTATGGAGTGGACCCGGTATATCAATGGGGGTGACAGAGTGTGTCGCTGGTCTCGGTTCCGTTGCCGGAGTGTCACGGCTACGGTCCGTTGGCCGACGTCAGTTGTCGTGGTACACGTAGAGACGGCTGAGATACGGTGCTATGTGGCCCATCCGTACCGGTCGTACAGCGTCCCGGGCTGTGCGTGGTCGACAGTAGCAGTAGCCGAGAGTGATTGCACAGGGGTCGCCGGCGCAAGCGTCTGAAGCAGCAGTCTGTGGGTCAGGAGCCGAGCTGAATTTTCTCCGACGAGGCCTCTTCGCGGGAGCGGTGGCCGAGGTCGGCCTTCAGCGCCTCAATGGCCTCCTCCGGGTCGGTCTCCGAATCGAAGACCCGGTCGAAACCGAGCGCTTTGAACGTCTCGCGCGTCTCCTCGAAGGAATCCTGTCCGACAGCGAGGTTGCCGCCGATGTACGTCGTCACGTCAAGTCCTGCCTCATTGATCTGCTGCTGGAACCCCTGACAGTCCTGCTCGGCGTGGCCGTACAGCGACGACACGAGTATCGCCTCGGCGTCGTGTTCATCCGCGGCGTCGATGAACTCCGACTGGGACGACTGGACACCGAGGTTGACTACGTTGAACCCTGCCGCTTCGAACGCTCGTTCCAGAATGGTAATCCCAACGACGTGCGCGTCGGAGCCGATGACACCGAGGATGACTGTCCTCATACAAGAGCATCAATGGGTGTCAACTACATAAACCTAATGATAAACCATGATAGATTATGCGAACAGTTCACACACGCTGGGGGAGGATATTAGCCATGATAGCCCAAACGAACCGATAGACACAGCATATGGTACGCGACACGCCTCAGCGGTCGACCGAGCCACCGGGACTGCACCGTCTGTCGCATCAGTCCACTCAGCGTGGCACCTGCTCGGAACAATCTGTCTATCCAGCGTTGGGCCACGCATGACGACCATCCGCCGAGCCTTCGACGCTGACGCCGACGGTATCCGCAGAGTCGCACGGGCGGCATGGCACGACGCCTACGACTCCCTGGAGTCCGAAGTCATCGACGAGACGATAGCCGACTGGTACGCCGACCCGCTGGGGAGCGCGCTGCACGGGTGGGCCGGTGGCGTCCCCGCCAACGACCTCGACGATATCGAGGCGGTGCTGCTGGTCGCCGAGCAGGACGGGGACATCGTCGGGTTCACACAGGGCATCACCATGCACACCATGGGGACCATGCTGCGGCTGTACGTCCACCCTGACCACCACGGCGAGGGGGTCGGGACGGCGCTGTACGACCGGCTCGAATCGATGTTCCGGGAACACGGCGTTGAGCAGTTCCGCGCGCTCGACCTGGCCTCGAACGACCGGAGTCGGGAATTCTTCGAGAACCTCGGCTTCGAGCGGGTCGAGACGCGCACGCTCACTATCGGCGGCGACCCGTACGATGAAGCGGTCTACGCTCGCGAGCTACCGCCCGCCGACGAGTAGCCCGCGCGGCTGTGGGGATCGCGGGCCTCGACGGCGGACAAAAGCGACCCAGCGCCGCTCAGATACCGCGGACTGTCTCGATGAGGCCGACGGATTCCAGGGTCATCCAGCAGACGAACACCACGTACAGGCCGAGCAGCGTGTACGCTTCGCGGTCGGTGAGTTCGAGGTCCGTCCGCGTGAAGACGATGAACACGAGCGTCGCAAAGCCCAGAAATCCCATCGTCGGAATGGCCACGAGGAAGTCGATTGTCGCCCGCCCGGCCAGCAGGACGCCGACTGGAATCGCCACTAAGAGATTGAACGTGTTGCTCCCCAGAACGTTCGTCAGGCTCGTGACACTGTCGTCGTTTTTCGCCGCCCGGACGCTGACGAAGGCGTCGGGAAGGCTCGTGCCGGCGGCGATGACAGTCAATCCCCAGAGGAACGGCGGCGTGTCGAAGATAACACCCAGCGAGAGCGCTCCCTGGACCATCCCCTCGACGCCGACGGTGATGACGACGAGGCCGACCCCGAGCATGCCCCACTCCCGGCCCGGACGGACGCTGTGGGTCTCGTCTGCGACGTGGTCGCTCGCGTCCTGCTGGTGCAGGAAGACGTAGATGCCGTAGGTCACCAGCGGGACGACGGCGAGTGCGGGGGTCAGGACGGCCGCCTGGTTCGTCCCGCCCGGGACGTAGGTCGCCCCGAGCGCGAACACGATAAAGAGGATGAGGACGCTGATAACGTAGAACTGGGCGTCCTTGTGGACGATGTCGCGCGTCGACCGAAGTTCCTCGCTCGACAGCGCCGCGAGGGCTGGAATCACGAGCAGATTGAAGATTGCGCTTCCGACGATGGCCCCGACGCCCAGCGAGAACTCGTCGTGGATGACAGTGCTGATGACGACCGAACTGATCTCCGGAAAGCTCGATCCGACGGCGACGACGATAGCACCGTGGACCGCTACCGGCAGCCCGTAGTACTTGCTCAGTCGCTCGGCGGCCTGCTCGAAGTACCCGCTGCCTTTCCAGATGACCACGGTTGCGATGACGATGAGGGCGACCGAGCCGAGCAAGCCAACCATTGGGAACGTATTAGCCACAGGGGTTCAAGATGTATGCCACTCGCGGTCAGCGTTTGAGGCGAGCGACGACTCCATCGCCGGCCCCCTCGCACTCGACCAGCCCGTCGTCTTCGAGGTCCGACAGCAGCCCGCGGAGCCACTCCCGGCCGTACTCCCCGTCGGGAGCGTAGTCGACGCGCACGCGGGGGCCGAGGTCGTCCAGCCGCAGTTCGTCGTACTCCTTCAGCGCCGAGATGACCCGGCCCCGCATCTGTCGGCGGCTCCCCTCGAACTCGGGCTGTGTGGGCACGTCCGGCGCGGTGAAATCGCCCGTCTCGTACGCCCCGCACCACTCGCGCCAGGGGCACTCCGCGCCGTCGCAGTCGGGCGTCTTCTCGCAGGCGACCCCGCCCAGTTCCATGATGGCGTTGTTCCAGACCCGTGACTGTCCCTCCGGCATGAGCGCGCTCGCGGTCGCCTCGAATGCCGAGTCGTCGTCCGGCACGTCGAAGGCGCGGTACAGGACGCGCTTGACGTTCGTATCCACGACTGCGTTCCCGTTGTTGAACGCGAAGGAGGCGACGGCGTTGGCGGTGTAGGGGCCGACCCCCATCAGGTCGCTGAGGCCGTCCGGGTCCCGGGGCCACTCGCCGTCGTAGTCCTCGACGATTTGCCCCGCGGCCTCGTGGAGGTACTTCGCCCGGTTGTTGTACCCCAGCGAGTGACTGGTCCAGAAACCCACCACGGCAGAACGGTCGGCCGCTGCCAGCGCCGCCGCAGTCGGCCAGCGGTCAAGAAAGTCTTCCCATGCGTCGACGACCCTGTCCAGCTGGGTTTGCTGACTCATCACCTCAGAAACGAGAATCTCGTAGGGGTCTGTCGTCTCCCGCCACGGGTACGAGCGGTGATCCGCCTCGTACCACTCCACGAGCGCGTCCCGGACAGCCGACGGGTCCGTGGGCACGTCTCCCGGGCGGTCCGTCGCTGTCGACTGGTCGGTCATACCCCCGCTTGGCTCTGTCCTGATTTGTGCGTGGCGGTCGGTACCGCTCGTCTGACCGTGCGTCTGGAGAGAATCCCCTCGACAGAGAATGGAATCCTGCAATAGCCGGTGATATCAGTCGTCGGCTTCGGGTCGGCCCCACTCGAACTCGGTTCCGTACCAGTCCGGCTCGTCCTCGCTGAACACGTCCGCGAACACGAACATCGCGCCGTCGGGGTAGGTCGTATCGATGTACAGCCGCCAGCCGTGGGCCTCCGCGATTGTCTTGACGATAGAAAGGCCAAGCCCGGTCCCGTCCTCGCTCGTCGTGTGGCCGTACTCGAAGATGTTGTCGACCGCGTCAGTCGGGATTCCCGGCCCGTCGTCGGCCACATAGAATCCGTGTTCCGTCAGTCCGACCGTGACAGTCACGTCCGGGCCAACGTGGTCGATAGCGTTGCGAAACAGATTCTCGAAGGCGCGTAAGAGTCGCGTCCGGTCGGCGTCGATGGTTCGACTCCCCGTGACTTCGATGCCAGCGCTTTTGTTGTCGATGTTGTCCCACGCATCGGTGACGACGGCCTCCAGCGGAACCGGAGCGGTCTCCTCGACGCTTGCTCCCTTTCTCGTCAGCGTCAGCACGTCGTCGATTATCGACTCGATACGGTCGTGTGCGTCTTCGAGTTTCTCGATGTGGGACTGGAGGTCGGCTGCATCCGTCTCCGGATCCGACAGCCGCGTCGCAAGCAGTTCGACATGTCCCCGAGCGACCGTCAGCGGATTGCGGAGGTCGTGGCTCAGCGTCGACGCGAACTCGTCCAGCCGCTCGTTCTGCCGTTCGAGTTCGCGGCTCGACCGTTCGGCTTCCTCACGAGCCGCCTGCGCCTGTCGGATCTGGCTCCGGAGCGTATCCCGCATGTTCTCGAACGCGTCGTACAGCCGCCCGATCTCGTCCTGCCGAGTGGTCGAGATATCGACGCCGAGGTCACCCTCTTTCATCGCCTGCGTTCGGTCGCGGAGCTGTACCACTGGTCGAACCGTGTGCCGTCCGAAGAGATACCCCGCGACGCCCAGCGTGACGACTGCCGTCCCGATGACAGCGAGAAATCCCTGGCGGACAAGTCGGCTGGTCCCGTACAGCGACTCGCGCTCGGCGCTCGTCGCGACCACCCACGACGTGCCGTTGACGGGCGTGTACGCTGTGACACGGTCTTCAGTTTCGATAGTCGTCGTTCGGCCCGCTGTTGCGGCCCGGAGACCGTCCTGACTGAGCGGCGCGGAACCGTCCTGACCGTCGATAAGCGGGTCTCCGTCCCCGGTGAGCAGTCGCGTTTCAAACCCGCTGCGACCGTCGTTGAACTGTCCCACCGGGACCCGCGCAACCAGAATTAGTGCCCCGTCGCCATCGGAGACGGGAGTCACAAACGCTATCGAGTGGCCGCTACCGTCCGCGTATGCCGTCGATTGCACTACTGTCTCAGTACCGGTCGTATCGTTCAACGTCGCCAGTACTGGGGACTTCCACGCGGGGTTGACCGCCCACGGAGCCCGGCCGTCTGTGCTCTGGTCAGTGCTAGCAACAACGACCTCCGAGTCGTCGACGGTGGAGACGTAGTGAAGCGACCGAACCCGTGACGACTCTGCCGTGGCTGCTGTGGTGAGGTACTGTCTGATATCTGCGGGCGTTCCAGTGTCGTACACCCCTGCAGCCGCGATAGCGATGGCATTCGTCTCGGTGGTTGTCCGCCACTGCTCGATGCTGTCGGCGCGATGCGTGGCCGACGTTTCGAGGTCCGTCGCTGCGTCGCTGACAACCCGTTTCTGTATCTGCAGGTAGCTGCCGAAGCCGACGGCTGCGAGTACGACGACGATTACTGCCAGCGCGACCGCGGATTTTGCCGCGTAGTTTCGCGCGTACACGCCCGGGAGTGCTGCGCGAAGCCGCTCTCGCAGCCCGTCGTGCTGGCCGGACCCTGCTGTCTCGTCCCCACCACCTGTCATTATCTGATCTGAACCCTTCAGTGGTCGACCGCTACCAATCGTTATGTTCAACCCATGATATAATTTATCATATGATATACTGGCGTAGACACGTGTTTTGACGGAGCGGCCTCAGACGAGTCGTAAGGGGTTTCCTCGCGCTCGACGTCTCCTTTCGTATGAGCCTCGAAGATCTGCAGGATGATATCGAAGCGGCGTACGGCGACTTCGACGACGAGTTCGAGCTGTCCATCGACCGTGAGACACGCAACGAACTCGCGATGCTGTCAGTCGCACTCGACCCAGACGATCCGGACGAACTCGTCAGGCGCGCGGTTCATATGCTGTTTCAGTCGACCGTCGACCGTGGGACACTTGATTTCCACCTCCGGTCGAGTTACGACTGCACGTACGACGAGTACCTCTCAGGGATGACCTTCGACCAGATGACCGGGAACGACTTCCCCCAGCAACAGGACAAGGACGACCGGCGCTACCAGTTTTAAATCAAGAGCCCCAGCGCCAGCACTGTTGCGACACCGAGGACGACCGAACTCCAGAATGCGACACGGGTGGCGAAGGCGCGGTTCGGTCCCGGGGCGGTCAGCGCTGCTTTGATCATGATACTGGCGGCCGTCGCGATCAGGATGGCGACCATCGCCGTCGGTCCGTCGATAGCGCCGCCGCGGTACAACAACACGGCTGAGGTCGTCGCCCCGGCACTGGAAACCAGTCCGCTGAGGGCCGACGTGACGTAGAGACCTGCTGTTCCGAACTGCGTCTCTGCGAACCCGCCAGCGACTACGACCAGCAGAAATACCCCGCCAAAAGCGAGCGCATTCCGTAGAGAGAACGGGCTTTCAAGCCCCATTTCGACCGTCTCGGACCAATCTGCGGTGTATGCGGCGACAACGACACTGCCGACAATGACGGCCCCAAGCGGAACAACTGCCTCGAGTAAAACGCCGCGCTCGACGGTGAAGAACACGGTAATAAGGAGATTCCGGAGCGCCATCGCTGCGTCGGCCAGCAGAATCGCGGCAACGGCATACGAGGTTGCGTCCGGCCGCTGTCGAACGTGGTCGAGCATCGTGCCGACCACCGCCGTCGACGACGCGAGACCGCCGAAAAAGCCGGTGACGGCGATGCCGCGGCCGCCGTACGTCTGGACGATGGCGTAGTTGACGATGCCGATGCCGGCGACGAACACCACCATCAGCCAGATGACACGCAGTTCCACGGTCACGTCGACCAGTCCGCCAGGCAGTTCGACCGGTTCGGACGGAAGCAACGGGTAAATGACGAAGGCGATGATGGCGAACTCCGTCGCTGAGCGTAGTTCCTCGCGAGTGAGCCCCCACGCAAGGGAGTGGAGTTCCCGCTTGAGCACCAGTAGCAACGACGAGAAGACGGCGACCGAAACGCCTTCGAGAATGAACCCCTGTGCGACCAGTGCCCCAATGCCGTATGCGACGAGCATCGAGACAGATGTGGTCAGCGATAGCCCCTCTTCTTCCGCACTGCCGAGGAGCCCCTGCACTGCGAGCAAGATCCCCTGCACGATGACCAGGACGCCACCGACGACGAGCAGCGCCTGGCTCTCGACCAGCGTGAACACCGCAGCGAGCAGGCTAATCAGCGCGAACGTCCGAACACCGGCCGACTTCTGTGACCACTCCCGTTCGAGCCCCAGAAACATCCCAAGCGCCCCCGCGAGCAGGATTCGAAACACTGTCGTCTGAATTGGGACCGGAGAGAGCTGCAAAAGAATCGACATAGAGCACATACGTATGACATAAGTTAACAGTTGTTGGTTCCGGGCATGTGTTTCTCGTTCGGCAGTCAGCGGTCGACCACCGGTACAAGCCAGCGATGTGTCTCGTCGCTACCCGGGAACGACAGCCTTACCAGCGGCGGTGTGACCTCGTTACAGGTCGACGTACTGGTCTTCCCACTCACGGCGGGCGTCGATTTCGCGACGCCCGCGGCGCGTGAGGGTATAGAAGTTGGTCCGGCGGTCGCGCTGGCCCTTCTCGACGAGTCCCTTGTCGACAAGCGTGTCGAGGTTCGGATACAGGCGACCGTGATGGATCTCCTTCTCGTAGTACGCTTCGAGTTCCTCCTTGATAGCTAACCCGTGGGGCTCTTCCCTGCCAGCGATCACGTAGAGCAGGTCACGCTGGAATCCTGTCAAGTCGTGCATCGATTCTCCTATGTAATGATTTAGTATCTATACTGTTAAATATATCGGCCCAGAGAATTTGATATAGTTTCGGCATCTCTAGGTGTCGAATTTTCTGTATGTAGGCCCTCAGTCATCGTTTTGTCCATACGGTAAATACAGTCAGTATATCATCATTCTCCGGAAACTGATGGCAGCCGTATTATTTGTCACTGTAGGTTACAGTTGGCAGAAACACGCCTGATTGTAGTGGAAGGAGTAGTCAACCCACCGTCACCGTGTCACATCTCAGAACGATGACCGACCTCTGACAATACGATCACATCAGCGCAGGGGAACCACCTCGCGGCACTATTACCGGTGAACTTGGGGTGACAGTCGCGCATGGTGGTCAAGGGCGGCGTCACCGAGGTCAGCATCGAGGTTGAACTGGCGCGGCACACGCGGCGGACACACAACTGTCTATCGAGCGCGTCGTATCGCCGAGCAGTTACGTTTCAGAGACACAGAAGTCACTTGTATTAGACTGTTAGCAGCGAAGTAAGTGGAAAGCGGTCGCGAAAAACGCGACCGCTTGCCGCCCTGAATTGGTCCCCGCTGACGCTTCGGCCCTCCAAGCGAAGCGTCACTTGGTCGAATGGGGCAGAATAACTTAAAAGTACCGGCCCCGTCCAGCAGATGTTAGTTATCGAAGTAGATGTGAATGTAAGTTGTAACTAATTTAGATATGTTC
This sequence comes from Haloarcula sp. Atlit-47R, assembly GCF_003665985.1. Taxonomy (NCBI): domain Archaea; kingdom Methanobacteriati; phylum Methanobacteriota; class Halobacteria; order Halobacteriales; family Haloarculaceae; genus Haloarcula; species Haloarcula sp. Atlit-47R. The sequence continues at coordinate 214,524 of NZ_QPLQ01000004.1, forward strand.
CTCCTCAAGCACCCATCCGAGTGCCCGCTTGTAGTGAGTGAACATCATCCGGACCCGCTCGTGGTTCATCTCCTCGTCGTCTAGCTGTTCAACAAGGAACTCGTACTGCTCGCGGATCTCGTCTTCCGAGCGCATACGTGGGCGTAGACAGCCCGCACGGAACAATCTTGAGGGCTGCCCTCTCACTATGTCGTATGAAAGTCCGCGGGGAGCGCGAGTGTCAAGACTGTGGCACGCGGTGGCGGTACTACGAGACCGGAAGCATCGCCTGTCCGGACTGTGGTAGCATCCACAGCGTCGGGATCGACGAGCACACCGAGCACACGGATACACCAACCACGCTCGACCTGACGCCGGTACGGAGCCGAATCGACGCGGACCCGACACGGGAGATCGCTGACGCGGCAGCGGAGCGGTGCCGAGAGTACACGCGCAAGCGGGGGTTCATTGACGCAGGCGAGCTTCGACAGTTTGACCGGACGTTCGTCGCCGCAGTCGAACTCCAGCACATCGGCGCACACCTCACGCGGGAGTTGCGCAGCGGCGACCCGGCCGAGCGGTACTTCTACGAACTGCTCGGCGGGGCTGACGACGGCAATCGTCCGGCCGTCGAAGACGTCCCGTCGGCGCTTCGCGTGCCGTACGGTTTAGCGATGGCGGCCGCTGTCGACAGCTATCAGCGGGACGTACGGACGTATCTGGACGCTCACCCGGACCCCACAGCACGACAGCTCTCCGGGCGGATTCGCGACCACCGAAAGCGGGTCGAGGCGCTGGACGGCGACGTCGACTCCGCGGACGCCAACCGTCTCGTTCACGCGGCCCGGGACCTGGGGTCGTACATCACCGGTGACGAGAGCGCCTTCGTCAGGGCCGAGAACTGGCTCGCTGGAATCGAGGACGACACCGTCTAACCCCTGAGTCGCCGGAGCAGCGGCTCGTCTAGGCAGTCCGACGGCACCGACCTCTTCCACGCCGCGGTCTCGATGCCCTCGTCGTCGAGCCCCGGGTCCGACGCGAGCGCCGTCGACGCGGGCGTGCCGCGGTAGGTCCCGAAGAAGAACGTCGCCTCGCGCCCGCCGTCGGTCACTGTGACCTCGGTGACGGCGGCCAGTCCGTCGACGGCGATGTCCACCCCGGTCTCCTCGCGCACCTCGCGGCGCACGGCCGCTCGGCGGGTCTCGCCGGCCTCGACGCCGCCGCCCGGGAGCTTCCACGTGTCGTCCTCGTAGACGAACAGCACGCGGTCGTCGGGGTCGGTGACGAGCGCACCCACTGCCCAGTGGCAGCCGCGCTCGGCGCGGGCCCGGACCGCATCGACGCCCGCCGCGTCGGTCTCGCGGGTCACACGCCGGGTGAGCACGTCACGGTTCCGGAAGGCCGCGAGCGCCGGCATTCAGGGGAGGTCGACGTCGATGTCGTGTTGCAGGCCCGTCGCTTTGACCGTGTTGTACAGCAACATCGCGCGGGTCATCGGGCCGACGCCGCCGGGGACCGGCGTGATTGCGCCAGCGACCTCCTTCGCGCTCTCGTACTCGACATCGCCGACGAGTTCGTACCCCTTCTCTGTGTCGGCGTCGACGCGGTTGATGCCCACGTCGATGACCGTCGCGCCCTCCTGAATCATCTCGCCGTCTATCATCTCCGGGACGCCGGCCGCGGCGACGAGGATGTCCGCGTTTCGCGTCCGCTCGGCGAGGTCGTCGGTCCGGGAGTGACACACCGTCGTCGTCGCGTTGCCACCCGGGGCTTTCTGGATGAACAGGTTCGCCATCGGCTTGCCGACGATGTCCGACCGGCCGACGACGACGGCGTCCTTGCCCTCGGTGTCGACGCCGGCGCTCTCGATGAGCTTCTGGACGCCGTGGGGCGTGCAGGGCTTGTAGCGGGCGTCGCCGGCGACAAGTCGGCCAACGTTCTCCGGGTGGAAGCCGTCGACGTCTTTCATCGGGTCGATAGCCCGGAGGACCTCCCTATCCTCGACGTGGTCGGGGACGGGCATCTGGACCAGAATGCCGTTGACATCGTCGTCGGCGTTGAGGTCCTCGATTGTGTCGTACAGTTCGGCGGCGTCCGCGTCGGGGTCGATGTCAATGTCGATGGCCTCGATACCGACCTCTTCGCAGTCGTCCTGTTTCATCGAGACGTACGTCTCACTGGCCGGGTCCTCGGACATCAGCACCGTCGCTAGCGACGGACGGTGGCCGGCGTCGGCGAGGCGGTCGATGGACGCGACCAGGTCGTCCCGAATCGACTGTGCGACGGCGTTGCCGTCGATAATTTCTGTCATTAGGTACAACGGCGGCACGGGGCGGTATGAACGTCCCGGATTTCGGCCAGCCGCCACAGCGACCCTGCTCAGGGACAGTCCGACTCGGCGACCGACTTCCGCTCGGCCCCCTGCCGGATGGCCCGTGTCGCGCCGTCCGGGACAGCCACCGTCATCGCCTGCCCGCCGTACCCGTGGGTCTGGTCGTGGCCCCGGACCACCACGCATGCGACATCGCCGGGAACCGCAATCGTCTCCGAACGGGTGAACGGAGTCGTCGAGTGAGCGTGCAGGAGGTCCCGGCGGCCGAGTCGGTCCCCGGCCAGCGTCTCGACCTGCCACCAGTCCGCGTAGCCGTCCTCGCCGTCGTCGTCGTGATACAGCGTCACGTCGAACCGATAGTCCTGCCCCCCGCTGTTCGTCACGGCCACGTCGGTCACGTTCGCTTCACGCAGGTCTAGGTCAGAATGCTCGGTTCCCTCCGTCGGGGTCAGAGCGGTCGTCGTCGGTTCCGTGGGCGGCGTCGTCCCGGTTTCGGACGGCTGCGAGTCTGGGCCAGAGCCGCTGTCACAGCCGGCGAGCGCGGTAACTGCCGCCACGCCCGCAGTCAGGACCGCGCGACGCGTCCTGTCGGTCTCGGTCACGCTGAACGCAACGGTGAGTGTGGTGAAAAAACAGCGGGCACGCCGGAGTGCTCGGACGAGCGCGTCGTCGGTAATCAGGGTATACGTTCATGCTGTCAGCCATCCATTGTGTCTCATGGTTGTCCGACGCCTCTTGGGCCTGCTCGTCAGCGAAACGAACAGAGGATCGAGCCGAAAAATCGGACGAATCCGGCACAATGCCGTCGAAATCGTCACCCGTCCGTTTCGGATGCTCTACTCTATCGTGTTCATGACGGTCCTGTTTGGCGTTCTCTACACGATATTCTACGACAGCGGAGCGGTCGCCGCCGTCAACGCCGCGGAAGGGGACGCGGTCGGGATGGCACTGGCGTTCCTGCCGCCGCTACCCATCCTCGCGCTTATCGCCGTCGCGATGGCGGTTCTGGTCCCGCTCACGATGCTGTTCAGGGACGTCAGTGACGAAAGCCGGTACCGCCGGTAAAACGACGGTCGGGACCGCTCAGTCGTACAGCGTGTACTCGTCGGTCATCTCGTCCACACGGTCGCTGACTTCCGCGACGACATCGTCGTCGTGGGGAGCGTCGACGACCTTGTAGATGAGGTCCGCGACTTCGCGGCAGGCGTCCTCGTCGAAGCCGCGGGTGGTGAGCCCGGGCGTGCCGGCGCGGATGCCCGAGGGGTTGAACGCCGAGCGGGTCTCGCCCGGAACGGTGTTGGCGTTGAGGACAATGCCGGCTTCCTCCAGCGCTTCCTCGACTTCCTTGCCAGTGGTGTCGGGATGAGACGGTCGGAGGTCAATGAGTACGAGATGGTTGTCCGTGCCGCCCGAGACCAGCGAGAGGCCGTGCTCTTTGAGTCGGTCGCCGAGCGCGATGGCGTTGTCGACGGTCTGCTGGGCGTACTGCTCGAACTCGGGGGCCAGCGCCTCGCCGAAGCCGACAGCCTTGCCGGCGACGTTGTGCATCAGCGGGCCGCCCTGAGAGCCGGGGAAGACGGCGGCGTCGATGTCGTCGGCGTACTCCTCGTCGCACATGATGATGCCACCGCGGCCGGCGCGGATGGTCTTGTGCGTCGATCCCGTGACGAAGTCTGCGACGCCGACCGGCGACTCATGGACGCCGGCAGCGACGAGACCGGTGATGTGGGCGATGTCCGCAAGGTGGTAGGCGTCGACCGCATCGGCGGCCTCCTGAATCCGCTCGAAGTCGACCTCCCGGGGATACGCGGAGTAGCCCGAAACGATGATGTCCGGCTCGAACTCCTCTGCGTGGTCGCGGAGACCCTCGTAGTCGATGTAGCCGGTTTCCTCGTCGACCTTGTACTGCTCGACCTCGTACACCTGACCGGCGAAGTTCGCCGGGTGGCCGTGCGAGAGGTGGCCGCCGTGAGTCAGGTCGAGCGAGAGAATCTTGTCGCCGGGTTCGAGGACGCCGAGATAGACGCCCATGTTGGCCTGCGAACCGGAGTGTGGCTGGACGTTGACGTGGTCCGCACCCCACAGTTCCTTCGCGCGGTCGATAGCGAGTTCCTCGACGTCGTCGGCGTACTCACAGCCGCCGTAGTAGCGCTCGCCGGGATAGCCCTCGGCGTACTTGTTCGTCAACTCGGAGCTCTGTGCCTCCATCACAGCCTCGCTGACGTGGTTCTCGCTGGCGATCATCGCCAGCGTGTCGTTTTGCCGGCCCCGTTCGCCCTCCAGAGCGTCCGCGACTGCCGGGTCCGCTTCCCGGACGGTTTCGTAGCTCATGTATCCGAGTCAGGACCGATACGACAATAATCTACCCTTTGGTCCCCGCGTGTGTGACAGTCTTATTCCGCGTCCGGTGCTGAATATGGTTGGCGATGAGGCCGTGCTGACAACCGTACGTATATATCAGATGACGTTCCACATATTCACATATGGTCACCTGGGGGGTGGCAGGCGAGCGGGTGGGCCGGGACGGCGGTGAAACGCTGGACTGGGATGGGGAAACGGTCGACCCGACCGCACTGGTGCACCAATTACACGATCGAGAAGTCACAGACGGCGAACAGTTGCCACACACTGTCGACGACTGTTACAGTGGGTCCGTCACCGAGTTGGCGCTGCCGGCAGTGGATGCCACGGTAACCCGAGTCGGCACTGACACGGATGCTGAGACGGTTGATTCACCGACGACGCTTGAGACAGGAGAGTACCTGTTGACGATGCAGGCCCGTGCTTCGGATAGTGGCCAGGAGTCGCCGCTTGGCATCGTTGACGACATTCGGATCCACGTCCGCTTCGACGGTCCGGCGTCGCTCCACTCGGCCGGTGTTACCACTGTGCTTGCCTTCCGGGAACCGACCAGTATAACCGTCGGGTTCGTCTGGGAAACGAACGCAGAGCGGCCGCACCTGCAGGTCCCTGCGACGCCCGCAGGCCTTGCAACGGCGGTCACCCATCTGGGCGGGGCCCATCACACGATGCAGCCGTCCCGCTCGCACCCAGAACTCCGCGGACACCCGCCAATAGTCACGACCGGTGAAACGACCCGTATTCCCGAAACGGTTCGACAGAACCGTCCCGAAACCGGAATCACACTCTATGTTCCGGAGTGCGAGGCGGAGCTGCTCGTCAGCGCACCGCTAGCCTACTATCTCGGGGCGGACGTGGTGGTTGAGTCACGGGATACCGCGCTGTTGACGGCCGAAGGCACGTCTGTGAACCTCTCCTTTGACGCCTGGCCGTCGTTACAGGCCGGCGTCGCGGCGCTACTCCGCAAGGTGTTCTACCTCGACTGTCAGGTCAGACGCGTCGACCCGGCAGAGAGCGGCCCCCGTATCACGTCGGCGCTCTCACTCGACGCGGAGACGCTTCGGTCGCTGTCGCCAGCTGGGCGGCTCGAGCGATACATCGAGGTCTCCGACGAGGCCGTGCGCTCGATCCTGCCTGAATGGCCCCTTTCGACGTACGTCTCGCCGAAACCGGAACGGGTCCGCTGTCTCCCGTTCCTGCTCGACCGGCTCAGCCTCATCTACCTGCCGGACAGTTCCCGGCTCGACCGGGGAGAGCTTCTCGACAGGACGCTGGCGGATTCGTATCTGAGTCGTGGGTCAGCCGAGCGTCCGCCGGTTATCGAGCCGAATCTGCGCGAAGGGCAGTTGCACTCGTGGCTCGCGCCAGGGAACCCGATAGACGCGTGCAAAACGCCAGCGGAGGCGTACCTCAACCGCTACCGGATTCAGAACCGGGATGCCGACAGTCAACGGGTCGCGGTCGTCCTCAACGATGAGGAGATGGCCGACGAGCACACGGAAGTCACAGAAATATACCGGGCAGCGGACCTACCAATGGACGTCCAGGTCAGCAAGCTGCTGTCGGTCAACGAGCTGGCCGACGTGTTCCGACAGCCGGCCGATTTCGTCCACTTCATCGGCCACTGCGACGAGGAGGGACTGCGCTGTCCCGACGGTAACCTGGCACTGGCATCGCTATCAGAGGCCCGAACACAGACGTTCTTCCTGAACGCCTGTGGCTCCTACGATGAAGGGCTTGACCTTGTCAAACAGGGCGCGGTCGCCGGCGCGGTGACACTTACCGACGTGTTGGACAAGCACGCCGCCCTAGTCGGGACGGCCTTCGCACGGTTGCTCAGCAACGGATTCAGCATCCAGCGTGCGCTGGAACTCGCCCGTCGGCGGATAATGATGTGCAAGGACTACGCGGTCGTCGGCGACGGGACCTACTCAATCGTTCCCAATCCTGCACACCCAGCGGTCGTCTGGCTCTCCGAAGGGGAGACAGGCTTCGACGTAGAGTGTACGGTCGTGTCCCCGGAACGGCCCGGTGAGAGCTACCGGCTACCGTTCGACGACAGCGCCGCCCTGAACGGCGAGCAGACGAGCCATTCGCTCAGCGTTTCCGAGTTGGCCGACACGCTGAGCCAGACGTCACTGCCTGTCATCTATGACGGGGAGTTTCACTGGTCCGACGACCTGGCCGCGCGCCTCCGGACGGATTTCTGACGGAACCCCACACTGCCGGGCTCCGAAAGCGAAACCGAGGCGGCTGCAACCGGTTCAGCGTCCGGTCATCAAGTAGTCACAGTAGGTCGCTACTTTGTATTCACTTTGCGTATTAGATACTGTGCTGAAATCGCGGGTTTGCAGAACGGAAAGCAGAGAGACAGCCATTTGTTCTACCGGTTTCATGCGAAATCGACGCTCAGAATCGGTGGTTCAGTCCGTGAGGCGAGCGGCTTCTGCTTAGGACAGTTGACCAATATTTTATCGCCTCTTACCGGTGTGTGTTGTCTGATTGTTAGCGAAATCAACACAGTATGGCCGGTAAAATTAAATATACTAATGCACTAGATACTGCCAAGGGACAATGACCGAAAATCTCCTGCAAGACGACGTCGGTTCTATGTTGACCACGGTGTTTGGGGCAACTGACGAGCCGGTGTACGTCGTGAACCCGTCGCGGCGGAGCATCTCGGAGCTTGTATCGACACTGGACGCGGACTCGGACGCCCCCGAAGTTCGGCTGCTGGCCGACGAGCGGGCATTGAAAGATGTCATGGACGACTTCCTCGTTGCGAGCACCGCGGCCGACCTCATCGACGAGGAGCGGCTCACGATGCGACTGCTCGACGACGTGCCGAACCACTCAGTTGCGGTGACTGTCGATACGGTGTATGCGCTCGTGACGATCAGCGACACGGTCGGCGGTCTCGGGACCGACGACGCGGCGTTCGTGGACAACGCCTACGACTACTACGACTCGGCTTGGGAAGACGCCGACGAGTACTCGCTCCGGACGCCGCCGCTCAACCGCGTCCAGAGCACGCTGGAATCCGACATCGGCCCGGAAACCGCGTCGGACTTCAACGACGTTCTCAGCTCTCTGTCGACGGCCCGCGGCGATGGTGACGGGCTTGATGAGGTCACCATCAGTCTGCTCGTGGCTGCCCGAAACGGCGAACTCCTGTACGACATCAGCAAATGGGGCGAGGATGTCGGGCTGGCGAGCAAGGCGACGTTCTCGCGGACGAAGACGAAACTCGAAGACATGAACCTCATCGACACTGAGAAGGTCCCGATCGACGTGGGCCGACCGCGGCTCCGCCTGATGCTCGGTGACGACCGGCTCAAAGACGCTGACCCGGACGAACTGGCTTCCGTGGCCCAGTCCATCCTCGCCGCGTAGGTTTTTCTCCCTTCACGACGAGGGCTTCGGCATGCGAACTGTCGAAGTTGTCGGGCGTGGACCGGCCGTCGATGCACTCACTGCGTTTCTCGCTGATATCGACGTTTCAGTAGCACAGCCGCCGACACCGGCGGACAGCGGTGGCGATCTCGCCGTCGTAGTCGATACCGTCGGGTCAGAGACGTTTGCGGCGTGGAACGGCCGAGCGAACGGCGATGGCATTCCGTGGGTCGCCGTCGAACTGGGCGGCATCGGCGGCGTCCCGGTGACTGACGCCGCGGTCAGCGGGTTCGGACCCGAGACGGGCTGTTTCGACTGTCTCCGGGCTCGGGTCGAGGCTTCAGTCGATGACACCGAGGAGATCACAGAAGCCCCGGCTGCGGCCACGCAACGATTCGCGGGAGCGTTGGCCGGCCGACTGGTCTCCCGGTTTCTCGACGGGGACGCTGCCCTCTTTGGGACGGTCACGGAACTCCCACATACGCAGCGGCGGTTCCTGCCGGTCCCGGGCTGTGACTGTGGCGAGACGCCGAGCCGCACCCTTGACGACGGTCGCCGGACAGCCCCGGACAGCGAGGCGCTCTCACGGGCGGAACTGGGCCTCGACGAGCGGGTCGGTATCGCCACGGAAGTCGGCGAGGTCGAGTCGTTCCCGGCTCCGTACTACCTGTCGACGCTCGCCGACACCACCGGATTCAGCGACGTGTCGGCCGCCGCCAAGGCCGCCGGTGTCGCTATCGACTGGGATACAGCCTTCATGAAAGCGCTCGGCGAGAACTACGAGCGGTACGCAGCCGGCGTCTACAGAGACGGGACGCTGCAACGCGGGACCGTCACCGATGTTCCGGATGCCGTCACACCCGATGCGTTCGTGAGGGACGAATCCGAGTGGGACGACTCGACGGCACTCCGCTGGGTCCCGGCGAAAAATCTACTGACCGATGACCGTCGGTCGCTGCCCGCCGAAACCGTCCACTATCCGCCGCCATCGGACGCTGTCAGGCCGGCAACGACGACCGGCCTCGGACTCGGAAACACCGTCACCGAGGCGTTACTGACCGGGCTGTACGAGGTCATCGAGCGTGACGCCGCGATGCTGTCGTGGTACTCGACCTTCGAGCCACTCCGGGTGGTTGTCGAGGACCACGAGCAGTACGACACGCTCCAACGGCGCGCGACATCTGAGGGGCTCGACGTGACGGCGCTGTTGCTGACACAGGACGTGGACGTGCCAGTCATCACTGTCGCGCTGGAACAGGACGAATGGCCGCGCTTCGCGCTCGGGACCGACGCAGATCTGGACCCGGGCGCGGCCGCCGTCGGCGCGCTGGAGGAGGCGCTCCAGAACTGGATGGAACTCGACAGCATGGGGCCAGAGGCGGCCATGGACGCACAGGGCGCAATCGGACGCTACGCCGAATCACCCGGCGAGGCCGCCGACCTGACGGCCACCGAGACGGCGGTCCCGCTGGACTCGCTCGGCCCCGATGCAGACCTCTCCGGTGAGGCGGAGCTAGAGACACTGTGTGACCGGTCGGCGGATGCGGGGCTCACGCCACACGGGGCACGGCTGACAACGCGCGATCTCGAACAGCTCGGGTTCGAGGCAGTCCGCGTCGTCTGTCCGTCGGCCCAACCGCTGTTCTTCGGTGATTCGTTCTTCGGCCAGCGGGCCGAAGCTGTGCCGGCCGAGTTGGGCTTCGAGCCGCGGCTCGACAGGGAGCAGCATCCGTTTCCGTAGCGCCGACGCAACGAGAGGCGGAGTCGAATAGCCGAAGTCCGTAATCAGATGCCAAACGTCGCCCGCAGCATATCCCGCGTCCCCGGCCCCAGACCGACCGCGGTGACGGCGATGAGCAACAGGAGCGCGTACCGCGGGCTATCGTCGATGAACTCCTGATTGAACAGCGAGACGACCAGCGAAGCGACGGCGAGCTTGACGATCAGGAACGGCCACGACGTGCCGATGGCGGCCGAGAGGCCGGCCGGCTGGAGCGCCTCGGTGGCTTCGATGATGAACTCGTTGGCCGGGTGTTTCGGATAGTACGTCAGTGGGACGTTGAGGGCGTCGAGCCAGTCGGCCAGCAAGACGTTCGCGACGCCGTCGATTGCGTGGCCCCAGATGACGAGCAGACCGATATAGCCAGTTCCGTCGTTCAGCGCCGGGCGGTAGGACTCGAACAGGCGGTACAGACCGTACGACAGCGCTGACGCCAGCACGACAGTCGTGATAAGGACTGACGGATACAGCGTCGCATACTCACGAGTAAGGGCGACAACCGTGAGATACAGAAGGGTCACGGCGACGAACGCTCCGCCGATAGCGCCGGTCGTCCGGTAGTAGCTATCGATGACGCCACGCTGTTCGAGGTCCACGCAGGCGACGAGGACGAGCAACGTCAGCAGGAACACCGTCCCGTAGATGACGGGACTGATGATGAGCGAACTCAGCGGGTACTCGACGATGGGTGTGACCCCGGCGTCGACCGCGCGATCGGTCGCGTCCTCGACGGTCCGCAACGCGCCGCCAAGCAGCATGAACGGCACGAACGCGAAGTAGAGCTTCGGGTCTTCGGCGATGTCCAGTCGCTCGAGGAGGAAGTAGACGCCGACGAGCATGTACACCAGAATCAGCATGTAGCCGACCTCGGAGACGATAGTGTACCCCGGCTCAGCGATGAGCCGCCCATCCTGAATAGCCGCCCTACAGCCATCGTACAGCGGTTGTGGGCCGGATGCAGTCATTTCGGCACAGCTGGCCGACTTGGCGTCGGCGTACACTGGGCCCCAGAAGTACTGCCAGAGGAACCGATCCCAGACGGCCTGTGGAGCGGCCATAACGGCCCCAACCGCAACGAGGAGGACTGCAACGAAAGAGCCCACCCAGAGCTGGCCGGGCCCGTACTCATCGACGGCTCGCTCGAACGTTTCCATGGCCGAGTGACCGGTGGCAGGCGGTTTCAGCGTTCCGGTCCAGTGTGCGTGGAGCGAAAGTCCGCGAGCCAGACGCGGCGGGGTTTGGATGTGAAAGTGAGTTTACTCTCCCCTGAGCGCCTCGTTGCCGGCCGCTACGAATGCCTCGTGAGCCTCGCCGTTGGAAGCGACGACAGAGTCGCTGTCGTGAGTCCAAGGCTCGCCATCGAGGTCAGTGACTGTGCCGCCAGCCTGTCGAACCATATGGACGCCGGCGAGCGTATCCCAGGGTGCCATCGGGCGCGTGCAAACGAGTCCCTCAAGTGCCCCGTCGGCAACGTGGGCCAGCGTTGCCTGGAACGACCCCAGGCGCCGGATGTCACCGAATCGGTCGCCGACAGCACTACACAGCCGACCGAACTCGTCCCGGTCATCGCGGTCCCACCAGCCGACGGGGGCCACCGCAAACGTCTCCGGGTCGGTTCGTCCACTTACCGAGAGTTCAGTCCCGTCTCGCGTCACATTTTCAGGGCCGGCCGCATAGAGGTCACCATACGAGGGGAGATAGATCACCGATGCGACCGGGTCGCCATCGACGACCGCACTGACAGCGGTCCCCCACAGGCGCATTCCGCGGACGTAGTTTGCCGTCCCGTCGATCGGATCGATTACCCACACAGAGCCGTTACGTGGGATGTTGTCGACTGCTTCGGGTTCGTAGTCGGCCTCCGGCCCGGCTCGCGGCGAGAGGGCTTCCTCACAGAGGAATCGGTCGCCGGGAAACGCTTCCAGAACAGTGGCGACGACCTGTCGCTGGGCGTCGCGATCCGTCTCCGTCACGAGATCGTTTTTGTTGGCCTTCGACTCAACGTTGAGGTCGCCCCGGAACTGCTCCCGGGCTACGACACCGCCAGACCGGGCCGCTCGCTCGGCGACCGCCGCCCGGTGGCTTGCATCTGTCATACCTGACGGTGGACCGCCCTCATTCAAACCGTCTCGCCTTCCAGCAAAACAGGGCCGACCACCGGCGATGGATTACTCCTCCTCGACAGCCTCGTCAACAGCGTCGAGAATTGCCTCAGCGATGTCCCGCGCTTCGTTGGGTGTGTACAGGACCTGGTTCCCTAGTGACTGTTCAATACGGACGTAGCCGTCATCGTCCTCAATGGAGAAAAACGCCGTATTCTCCAGCGGTGGCACGTGCAGGCTGGCCCCCTCGGACTGGTCTGTGGCCATGTTACTTCTTAACACATAGGGTGGCTTAAATCTACGGCCCAGAACAACAACACCCCCTCCAGTTACAGAAATTAATAATCAGACCCAAATGACTTAGACTCATGCCGAGAATTCATAGCTATGGCATCGCTACGCGGGGCGCTCCGGTTCAGTAAGGACATCTCAGTTATCATGCTTTTAGGAGCTGTTTACGTCCTTGGATTAAGCGTCGCAACGCTGCTCAGCGCATTGGAGAACCGGCTGCCACGAGTACACGCTGTTGGCGGCGAAATCCGGAGTCGACTTCGCCGCCCAGTGTGAGACACCCTGGTAACCGAGTCGCCCCGGGGCAGTCAGCTGGCACACGGCATCAGGGCGTTTCCGAAGCGTATCAATCAGATTCGACGAGTTCCAGCGACCGTAGGCGATAGTCGAGGCCCTCACACCTGTCTTTAAGCATCAATTCCGGCGTACTGCGACTCTTCCCGTCGTGGCATCCTGTTAGTAGCTAGCTCATATTGTCTGATATATCTGCAACTAAAGCACGCCGCTGATACAGGATACTAATCTGATAAATGCATGATTCGCAACGTACATTAGTGCCTGAATAGTGTGCCTTACTGATAGGTGCTCACTACACAATACCGTCATGGCGCGAAGAAATTCTGGCCAATCAGGGAGATGTGAGCGGTTTCGTGCTAACTATTGTTATTAATTATGAATTACCGCACCCAACAGCTTTATTATATGTTGCTTTGACATGACATCCTGTGTGGGAACTATGCGGTACCTATCAGAACTTAACCATTGACATCAGATAAAATGGGGCCTACTAGTCGTATTCGCAGAAAGCCGACCAGGGGAGTGGAGAGTGCATGCTACTAGACGCACCAGTTTCAGCCGAGGTACGGGAATGACAATACAAGCAAACCAGGCAAATCAAGCGGACAAACAGGGGATTGCAGCCAAGACTGCAGACGAGTTTCTCGTCACGCCAGAGAGTGAAGTCACGCCGGTTTTGAGCGTCGTGATGCCGACTCTCAACGAAGAGCAAGGAATCGTCGAGTGTATCGCCCGGATCAAAACAGCGGTCTCCGAGTTGCGCGTCCCGACTGAGATTATCGTCAGCGACAGTTCGACCGACGCGACACCGGAGTTAGCCCGCGAGCGAGGGGCGACAGTCGTGACCCCCGATGAACCGGGCTATGGCTATGCGTATCGCTATGCGTTCGGCAAGGCGCGGGGAGAGTACATCGCGATGGGCGATGCTGACACGACGTATGATTTCGAGATGATTCCGCAGCTTCTCGATCCCGTGAAGAACGGCGACGCGGATATCTGTATGGGGAGTCGACTTGAGGGAGAGATTCGGGACGGTTCGATGCCGCCGCTACACAAATACGTCGGCAATCCACTGTTGACACGATTCCTGAACACGTTTTACGGGGCCGGTGTCAGCGACGCCCACAGCGGGTTCCGCGTGTTCACCAAGGACGCGCTCGAAACGCTAGAGCTAGAGACGACCGGCATGGAGTTCGCCAGCGAGATGATTATGGAAGCCGGCGCGAACGACCTCACCATCGAGGAGGTCCCGATTATCTACCACGAGCGTGAAGGCGAGGAAACGCTCGACAGTTTCAGTGACGGCTGGCGACACGTCCGTTTCATGCTCGTGAACGCGCCTGAGTACCTGTTCTCGTATCCGGCCCTGTTGCTCGTCTCTGTCGGGGCACTGTTGATGTCACTGTCAATCGCCCAGCTGTCGATCAGTGGCGTCAACTTCGGGATACAGACGATGGTGGGCGGGTCGCTGCTGGCAATCGTCGGGTATCAGGTCTGGACGCTCGCACTGTTCAGCTCCATTGCCGCGAACCCGATAAACAAACCCGATGGTGTACTCGTCGGGATGATACGGGAGCAGTTCCAGTTGGAACACGGCGCGTCCATCGGCATTCTCGCGGCTGCAGTCGGGATTCTGTACCTCGGGAGTGTGTTCGGAGAGTGGCTGCTCGTCGGCGAAGCGGCATTGCCGTCAGCCACAGCGACCCTGCTGGCCTCGACAGTCGTAGTACTCGGACTACAGACCGTGTTCGGGTCGTTCTTCATGAGTATGCTCGCAGACAGCAGCTAACCGTCGGTTATCCCTTTTTCGAACGAATCAGGCCCGCGTACATCTGCTAGAGCACGCGTTCTCCGCACACGCAACGTCGGGCTGTGTTCGGTTCTCGGCAACGAACTGCCACTCGTTTCGGCCCACGCTGTCGGTACCGTTCGAATAGGTGAGCTGTCTGTACAGCCCGTTGTAGTTCATCACGCTATCGTACTCTGTCTGGGAGTAGCGCTCCTCGTCAATGCCGTCCTGATGGGCGTCGAGGCCCATCGCGTGCCCGAATTCGTGCATGAACAGCGAAGCGGTGAGTTTCGTCGAATCGAACCGCTCCATCGCCGCGACCTCAGGTCGTCCCGCACCGACGAAGTAGTCGTCCCCGTTGTAGGCGACATCGTCGGTGAGCAGGACATAGTAATAGCCGTCAGACCGGTGCTGCGAGTGGTTGGCCCGGAAGTCATAGATGTCGTTTCCGGCCCCAGCGCGGGATTTCGAGTAAACCGTCCCGTTGGCCGAGAGGTTCGTGTCGTCCGTGACGAGATGGATATCGATTCCAGTGGAGCCGTCGGGGTTCGAAACAGGTGCCTTCTCGAACGTCTCGACGATGGACGTCTGGACCGGCTCGCTGAGCGTCGTTGACTCCGTGGAATCAACCTCCACGTAGATGTCCGTTCGGAGCGGGTCCGCATCGGGAATCGCCTGTTCACAGCGGACTTCCATGCCGTCCGGGTAGCCGTCGCCGTCCGTGTCCGCACTGGTCGGGTCGGTATCGTAAACGGACCGCTCTAGCGAATCGGATAACCCGTCTCCGTCTGTATCAGTGGCATTCGGGTCGGCCTGTATCTGCTGCGCGCTTGGCGTATTGGCCCCACCACCGCTAGCAGTGTTCACCTGCGGCGGCCCCCCGGCGGCTGGAAGCACGACACCAGCGAGAAGCAACATGACGAGGCCAACGGCGCCGAAACGAGCCAGCGCTACGGTACGGAGCCAGCGGTGGCTGGTGTCGGCACAGTTACCCGGTTTTTTAGATTCAGTATTAAGATTGATTTTAGAAACTGCACCTATACAGGCCCCCAATATTTGAGCTAGAATAGACATAGATGGTACCTATACGCTAATATTCTCAATTACTGGTTAAGAAGGTAATTCCCCAAATATCAATATCAATTTCGATATTGGAAACGATCATAACGCAGTGGTCTCCGGCTGTGGCTGTCGGTATCTTCAATGGGCTCGGTTCAGTAACGGAAGGCAATGCGTGTCACCCGACGGTTCTGGCTCGCGGTCACTGCTGCTGGTAGTCTCCTCGTGGGTGGTGGGGTGCTTGATGCACCCCTGTTGGTGGTCGGTGCTGTCGGGCTCACAGGCTGGCTACTCGCAATGCAGTTTGCGTTCGTTCGTGGCGTCTCACAGCTCAGGGACGATCTCACGGTGACCCAGTCACTCGACCGGGCCCGGGTACAGACCGGCGCCGAAACGACGTACACTCTCGAAGCATCAGTTGACACCGCCGGCGATCACCTGCCGCTCTCCGTCGAGACAGAGATTCCACTCGTAGCGCAGATGGAAGCGGGCCCCGATTCAACGGTCACTCTCGGTACATCGATGCAATCGGCGTCGGTGACACTTCCGCTCACCTGGGAGACTGTCGGAGAGTATACCATTCCCGGAGCCACAGCGACGGTCAGCGACGGCACCGGGCTGTTTACCCAATCGTTCGCGACGGCACCAGGTCCCGAAGTACTGGTCGAGGCACCGTCAGTCGGCCCGATTCACGTTGGGCAGGGTGGGAAACAACTGCTACGCGGTGTCGGCGAACACGATGCCCGCGGGCGGACAGGTGGCCTCTCGGCCGAGGAAATCCGGAAGTACGTCCCGGGCGACGCACTGAAATACGTCGACTGGAAGGCGACTGCCAGACTCGACGAGGCGCACGTCCGCAATTACGAAGCCGAGGGGAACCGTAGCGTGGTCCTCGTCTTTGACCACCGTCAGACGCTGGGCGACGGTGCACCTGGCAACACGAAGCTAGAGCACCTCAAATCGGTCGCCGCGGCGTTCCAGCAGCGTGCCGAAACGACCCGCGATCCGCTGGGTTACGTCACTATCGGCGACGCGGGCGTAACGGAAACGAGAGTTCCAGTGGCGAGAACCGAGGCCTACAGGTCGTGCCAGCACCGGATCAACGACCTCGACGCCAACGCTGAAACGCCGGCAACAGCCCCCGCAACAGCGGCTGCCACCGGAAGAGTAACGGGGGCGGTGAATCCAGCAGCCGACACACAATCGCCGATGGAAACGGTGCTGCTCGCGTATCGAGACGCTACCGGATCGAAACGACATCTCCCCAATCAACCGCTGTACAACGGTTTGCAGACGGCCCCACACGAAATACGTAGTGCGGACCTGTTAGTTATCTGTACAGACGACAGCAGCCCGAGCGAACTGCGGAACACAGTCGGCCAGGCGAGACGCAACGCAACGGAGGTCGTTGTGTTCATCACTCCATCGGTGGCCTTCGATACCGACCGCCTCACCGACCTCGATACCGCTTACGAACGGTATCGGACCTTCGACCAGTTCCGGCGTGAGCTGAACGAAATCGACTCGGTGACGGCCTACGAGGTCGGGCCCCTAGACCAGATCTCGACTATTCTGTCCGCCGGCCCAGCCAACACAAACCAGCGGGGGTACGCATGAGTACAGCACTGAACTCGATGGGACGGTCGCGCCGAGCACTACCCACCGTGCTCGGCCTGCTTGGTATCGTCGGAGCAACAGGAGGGCTTCTCCTGGATGGACCGGTATGGCTTGGCCTCATCGGTGTTGTCCTCGGCGGCCTCTACCTGTCCGGAACAGCCGTTCTCGCGGTCGTGCTTGGACAGATAGCACTCGTCACAGTTGAGACGCCGTCACTGCTATCACTCGCCCTTGTCGAAGGCGGCCTGTTCCTCACATTGCTTTCGGTGGCTACCAAGACGCCTGACAGTCGAGTCGCCAGCAGCCTCGTCGCACTTATCGTGCCGCTGCTCGGCGGCTTCGTCTGGCTGTCGGTCTGGCGCTGGACCATAGACCCCCTCAGGGTTGGGTTCGCCATCCTCGTCGGAACTGCCATCGTCGGCTATCTGCTCCATCGCTATCTGCTGATAGAACTCGACATCGTGACTGCAGACATCGCTTCGGATCGTGATTTCCAATGAGTCAACCTGCGCCCTCGAAACCGGATATGACAGCAGATGACACCGACCAACAAGCCGATGTTGTGCGGGACCGTCAGACACTCGAAGCGGAGCTTGAAGTATTGCGGGAGGAAAACCGTCGATTACGTGAATCGTACGCACGCGCGAGACGAGCAACGTTCAGACGGACCGCAGTAGGCTTTTTCGCAGTCGGTGGACTGTCTCTCGTCGCGGCGTTTGTCTTTCCGGCCCTGCAAACCATCTTCATCGCGTTCGGTGGGACCGGTGTGTTTGCCGGCATCGTCACGTTCTATCTCACCCCCGAGCGGTTCGTCTCGGCGTCGGTCAGTGATACGGTGTTCAACACGCTGGCAGATGTCGAACAGCACCTCGTCAGCGAGCTGGAACTCCAGACTGAGAGGATATATGTCCCAACAGCATCCCATCCGGAGACGGCTGCGCGCCTGTTCGTCCCCCAGCACGTCGAGTACGCGGTCCCCGACCCGGAGCAGCTAGAAGAACTGTTCGTCACGGGCGTTGAGGCAGAACAGGGAATATCGCTTCCCCCGACTGGTGACCGGCTATACACCGAGT
Source organism: Haloarcula sp. Atlit-47R (assembly GCF_003665985.1). Lineage (NCBI taxonomy): Archaea > Methanobacteriati > Methanobacteriota > Halobacteria > Halobacteriales > Haloarculaceae > Haloarcula > Haloarcula sp. Atlit-47R. The sequence continues at coordinate 232,597 of NZ_QPLQ01000004.1, forward strand.
TCGAGCAGGCGATGTCGGGCACGTTCGGTACCGGTCCCGATGCAATAGCGACACAGCTGACTGCAGCCCTGTCCGAGCAGTTCGAACTCGTTGATGACACGACAATCGAAATCGATAGCGAGAATCAAACCGCTTCTATCGCCATCGACAATCCGGCGTTCGGCGATATTCACCAGCTAGATCACCCAGTGGTGTCCCTGCTTGCGGTGGGATTTGCCACGGGCCTTGATCGGCCGGTTACCGTCGATACGCGCGATGACGACCGGTTCAGCGGTGTCGTGACCGTTTCGTGGGACACACCCGAACAACCGTCACAGTCCAGTGACGCGGCGACCCCAGAACAGGAGATGGCACCGACTCCGGAAACCGACTAACTGCGGTCCGGGCGCTATTCGAACTCGCGTTTCGTTCCGCCGTCACCAACTGCCGTTTCGACGCCTGCACTGTGATCGGTGTCGGACCCGGGCGGCGTGATCGACTGAAGGATCTCTTCGATAACTGTTTCGGCACTGATCTGGCTTAGCTCGGCGTCACTGCTCATAATGAGACGATGGCGCAACACCGGGAGCGCCATCTCTTTCACGTCGTCCGGAATGACATATTTTCGGCCGTTCAGACAAGCAACCGCTTTGGCTGTATTCTGCAGTGCGAGTGTCGCCCGCGGTGAGGCCCCGTGAACGACGTTTCGGTGGTCCCGGGTCGCGCCGACGAGCGCGAGAATGTACTCCTTGATGCTGTCTTCGATGTGTGTCTCAGGAACTACTGCCCGAGCGTCCAGAAGCTCGTCCCGGGAGATGACCTGTGAGATAGAGTCCGCATCGAGCGTCGGGTTCGCGTCGAACCGATCCAGTATTGCACGCTCCTCATCGGAATCGGGAATCTCGGTGACGAGTTTCATCTGGAATCGGTCGCGCTGTGCCTCCGGGAGTTTGAACGTCCCCTCCATCTCAAGCGGGTTCATCGTCGCAACGACGGTAAACGGCGTCGGGAGTTCGAGCGTCGACCCTTCGATAGAGACCTGCCCCTCCTGCATTGCTTCGAGGAGTGCGCTCTGTGTTTTCGGCGGAGCGCGGTTGATCTCGTCAGCGATGACCAGATTGGTAAACACCGGCCCTTTCTGCAGTTCGAACTCCCCGTTTCGCTGGTGATACACCGTCGTGCCAGTGATATCCGCCGGGAGCAGGTCAGGCGTCATCTGGACCCGGGAGTGCTGGAGGTCAGTCGCGTTGGCGACGAGCGTGGCAATCGTGGTTTTCGCGACGCCGGGGACCCCCTCCAGAAGCACGTGACCGCGTGTGAGCATTGCGACAGTAATGTGACGAAGAATCTGCTCGTTACCGATAAGAACTGTGTCCGTCTCCTCTTTGAGACGGTCATACAGTACCGACGGATCAGTCATTACGTTGACGTTCGGGCCGCTGTTTAATAACGGCTTCCGTTACTCGCTCCACCTGAGCGGCCTCCCAGTCCGGGTGACGGGCTCTGAGATACTTCTTGACGCCCTCCCGGGACAGGTGTGGGTTCGGCTCGCTGCTCCTCTCTTCGCGGAATCGGTCCCGAAGAGACTCGTCGAGACGGCGGTCGTACGCGAATAGCGCCCCGACCAGCACGACGCCACAGAACAGTAACAGCACGTCTGACCGCTGCATGGCGAGTACGGCAGCGGCCACTGGCGGAACGCTACCGGCATGCGAGTAGTCCAGCAGTGCCGTATCGTGGTCGGCAACGAGATTCATGACAAAGCGGCGATTGTCACCGCGTTCAAGCATCGCATTCACGAAGAGGCTCGGGTCACTGACAGCAATGATCTGACCATCACCCACCGATTCGCTCGTGACGACGGGCCGAGACGCTAACTGCTCCTCGCCGTCGAGTTCGCCGTTGCCGTCGGTGTCGAGATAGGCGTATTCGGAGGTGGTGACGAGCGTCGTCGCGTTGCCGGCCCTGACAGTCGTGCCGTAGTTGAGGACGATAGTATCGACACCCGCCGTCTCCGGGTAGTTGCCGACGGGCGTCGCTTCCGGGAGCGAGGCGTTCCGGTAGTAATTCCGGTTGTCATACACTGGACGGCCGTCGAAGCGTGCCTCCGCCCCGACAGCAGCAAGCAGAGCATTTCCGTGTGGGCGGTAATCGTCGGCGACGACGAGTGTCCCGCCGCTCCGGACGAACTCAGCGATTCGTGTCCGCTCGCTGGACGAGTACGGCTCCGCCGGCGAGAGAACAACTGCAACGGTGTCGTCCGGGTCACTGGCCTGATACTGACTCACATTCGTTCCGACAGTCACGTTTGCACCAGCGTTGGCTGCGACGGTTCGGAGTTCGTCTGTCCCGTCCCACTGTGAGTTATACGCACCGAACGCTGCTGAGGACGTGCTCGCAGCGTAGACGAGTGCGATGACCGTGAGGGCGGTGTAGGCGGCGAGTAGTAGCTGTGGGAGCGTGAGCGATGGCAGCCGGGAGTCCTCAGAGAGCGGTGTCAGCGCCATCAGACCAGCCCCGGCGGTAGAATCGCAAGGATCCGTTTGATGACTACGTAGGCAAAGCCCACCAGACCGATTCCGATGAGCCACCAGAGTCGTCGCCGCCAGCGCGGCGAGACGGTCTGCGGTGCGACCAACTCGACTGTGACGAGAAACCCGATCAGCGAGACGACGAAAAACAGCTCCAGCGTCAGCGCATCCAGCAGGGTCAACACGAGGATGCTACCAAGCACCCACATGAGATGCCCGTAAATGAACTGCTGGCGCTGTCGGGTCGCCATACAACGGCGTTCTTGTCGGCAGACAGTCAAAGTTCCGACCGACAGCCGCCAGCAGGGAGTGGCTTATTTGACAACCTAGCAGTGAGAGTCAGTCGTCGCTAGACTGTCTTTCGGTAACCGAATCGTCATCGGGCGTCCGCGTTCGGTCGCCGCTCGGGAGCAACGAAACCGGTGACGCTGTCAGATACGGCACCGTTGCGACGAGGGCACCGAACAGGGCGAGCAAGACGCCGCCGACGAATATCGCTGCGAGGATGGCCGGCGGAGTCCGCGCGGAGAGGCGGAACCCGAAGAAGACGAGCCAGCCAGCCCGCTCCAGCAGCTGTAATGCAACGACTGACAGGCCAAGCGCGAAGCCGGTCGCCGGAATCGCGATACGAGCGATGTCGGCCAGAATCGTCCGCAGAATCCGCCATTGCGTCGCGCCGGTCGAGCGGTGGATGCCGATGGCCTGCCGACGCGCGTGGACCCCCTGTGCGAACGTCGCCGTGGTACTGCCGACGGTACTCAGCGCCGAGAGGACGACAAGGACACCGAGAATCAACTGAACGTTCCCGAACACGCCCTCGACAGACCGTTCGATGGGCGTGCCAGACGCGTACGACCCGCTACTTGCCACCGCAGATGCCAACCGACGGTCGCCGGTCACCTCGTACTCCGCTGTGGCGAGGGTGGTCCCGTTGGCTGTCATCCGGTAGGTGTACGTTCCGGGCTGACTGCGTCCGTTATCCGGAGAGAACCGCGTTTGCGTGACGTTTCCGGGTGGCATGTAGACGGTCCGGTTTCGGGAGACACCGGGACCGATGACGCCCACAGTGCGTGTGATCGGTTCCTGCCAGGGATTTGCGAGCCCGACCCTGAGCGTTGGCGTCGTCAAGACCGACCCTGACGACGGCGATATCGACAGCTCCCCGTACAGTTCCCGCTCAGTTCCACGGACAATCTGAATGTCGTGTGTCGCCGTCTGGGTTCCGGAACGGGCCGTTATCGTGTAATTCCCCGGCTCGCGTGGCAGGGGAACGACGGCGACACCGCTCGACCCAGTTCTGACCGACGGTCCGTTCACTGTGACAGTGGCGTTCGAAACCCGCGCTCCAGTTTTCGTGACGACAGGAACGGAGAGCCCCGACCCGGGCGGGGCCTGTGACGGCAGCTGGTTCGGTATCTCGATAGCGTTCGGTGAGACGACTGACACTGAATGGGTGTACTCCCCGGCAGTAGCGTTTGCGGTCCCCTGCTTCGACGCGGTAAAGGAGACAGTGCCACTCCGTTCCTGTCCCGGCGGGACTGCCACCGTTGTAGTCCGCTGCTGGCCTCGATACCGGACTGTGACATCCCGGTCCGCACGTTCGGTACCGACGTTTCGGACGGTGACGGTGAGATTGACTGTATCGCCCTCCGTGACGCGTCCCGGGCCTGACAGCCCCGTCACGACAGCGCCCGACTGGTTGGCAGCGACACCGCCAGCATCGTCGATCCCTGCGACCGACCCTTTCACGCGAATCATGTGGACCTGCCCCGGTCCGGTCGCCAGGTCGGCTGCGGAATCACGCGGCAGAATGAGCAGGTCATCGAGCGTTCTAGCGGCGTCGTACCGTCCGACGACGGTGACCCGGCGGACTCCGGGCTTGACGCTCCCACTGACGGTCAGTTCGTCACCAACCCCGACATCAAGCGTCCGTGCGAGGTCGCTCCCGATGACGGCCTCGTCGTACCGCTGTGGTCGCTGGCCTTCGACCAGCGTGGCACCGGTGACGTTCGCGAACGCGTCGTACTCCGCCCCGTGGGCCATGTACGGCTGGCCGTCCGAGACCTGCGCGTAGATGATTTCCGGGCTGGCCGGTGTCCCGTCGGCCCGCAGAGCCGAGGCGTAGTCGGCATCGAGGCGGCTGTTCAGCGGGTGGGGCGCGCCGGCTTCGGTGATGGTCCCGGAGCCGCCCGCCCCGCCCCCGAGCGGAGACGCGAGGCCGGCCAGTGAGACGACCAGCAGGAACGTGATGCCGAACACGGTCAGCGTCGCCGCCGTCGGGACGACCGAGCGCCACGAGAGGAACGTCGGTGTGACCCAGTGCCGGACCCTCGCAAGCCCCGACTGCCCGGACTGCCCGGATTGAGTGTGACGGTCCCCGAGGGCAGCCGGCGGGCGAGTCGCCGCCGGATAGGCCGCGAGCGCGCCGGCCACCAGCCCCATCAGAACAAATATGCCGGCGACGACACCGACAACAGTGGCGCTCTGCCCGGTGACGGTGATATCGAGCGCGATTGGGAGTCCAACGTAAATGGCGACGTTGACAAGCGCCTTGATCAGAATGAGTCCGACCGCGTAGCCCAGAACAACGCCAGTGGTCACGAGGAGACCAGCGCGGAGCGTAAACAGGAGTCCCACCCGCCACCCCGACGCCCCGGTCGAGCGGATGACCCGGATCGCGTCGAGTCGGTCGCGGACACTCATCCGCGTGACGTTGTAGACGACGATGAGGACCAGCAGTCCGCCGGCGGCCGCGGCGATACCAAGCGCCCAGAGGACCTGCTCCAGACCGCCGAGGACATACAGGAGTGCACTGACCAGCGGTGCTCCCTCGCTGGGCAGACTCCCCAGCCCGGTTCCGCTCGGGCTATGGTCGACGACGAAGTAGCCGGTGACGCCGACCTGCCGTGCAGTCGAGGCGTTCGTCACGTACCACTGATTAGAGAGGAATGTCGTCCCCCGTTCCTGTGGCACGACAGTGAGCGAAACGGTGCCGTTCGACCCGTTGATCGCCCGAGTTCGCTGCTGGGGGACCGGTCCCCGGCCGTCAACACCGTCCGGAAGTGTCGGTAATCGACCCTCCTGCCACTGAGCCGACCCTTCGATGAGCACGCGTGGCGTATCGGGCGGGATACCGACGAGACGAACGTCGGTCCCGTTTACCGTCGCCGTCGCTGACGGGAGCACGGTGACATCCCCGCTGGGTTCCGGTGGGCCGTTTTCGGCGTCGTGGTAGGTGACAGTCCCGGAGTTCGCAAGCGGCTCAGCGAACGTTTCCGAGTACGTGACGGCAGTGAACAACAGCAGTACCGTGCCGATGAGAAACGCGGCCGTTACGGCGACGACGACGACCGTGAGCCGATCCCGTCTGGACCAGCGAAACAGGAGGGCGTTTCGGTATCCCATCGGTTCGTTAGTTCGTCTCCGTGGACGGGCTCGCGTCCGGCGTCGAGGCGGTATCAGAAACGAGCGTGCCGCCGCGGATGAACAGCCGTTCGTCGAACCGTTGTGCCAGTTGTGGGTCGTGGCTGATGACGACGAGAGCGGTTTCCGTCGATTCCTTCATGCTGAACAGGAGGTCTAGCACCGACTCGGCTGTGTCCGGGTCCAGCTGCCCGGTCGGCTCGTCGGCGAGGATAATTTCGGGGCGGTTTGCGAGCGCGCGCGCAATGGCGACGCGCTGTTTCTCGCCGCCGCTCAGCGTCGCAGGATACTGGTGTTCAAGCCCGGTGATTCCAAGGCGCTCAAACAGCGTGTCCAGCCAGTCTGAGTCGCGGTCGCCCGCGTGCTCCTGCGGGAGCGACGCGTTCTCGCGGGCGGTCAGGTCGCCGATGAGCTGGAAGTCCTGAAAAACGAACCCGAGCGTTGTCCGCCGAAGGCTCGCGCGCTGGCGTTCGGACAGGGTGCTCGCGTCCCGACCGTCGACTTCCAACCGTCCGCTAGACGGGGGTTCTAGCAGCCCGAGGACGTTGAACAGGGTCGACTTCCCGGCCCCGCTCGGTCCCTGAACGAGCAGTGCCGCGTCGGACCCGACCGTGAGTGAGACGCCGTCGAGAATCGTTGTCCCCCGTCGTGTGACACACAGCTCCGAGCCGACGAGGACGGGGTCAGTCATTGTCGGCCTTTCTGCCGGCCTCGTATTGTATGCCACGGTTACATACCCGGGAGAAACAGGGACGGGGGCCAAGCCATGTGCGCTCAGCAACTCGTCTGGTTCCCGCCAGGCCGAACGAGGTACACCGAGTCGAGACCGCGCGTGTCATAGACCACGTCGTTCTCGTAGCGCCACTCCTCCAGCGCCGCGGGCGTGGTCTTCTCGCTCCCTGCTGGGAACAGGTGCGCTCCGGTCGTCCCCCACGACGCCCGCGATAGCGTCGGGCAGTTAGGTTCCGCACCACCACCGAGCCACCGAGCAGTCGGCTGGTACGTTCCGTTGGACGCACCCGGATAGTACAAGTCGACGATACGGCTGAACGGGTGGTCGGACGCCCACTGCTCGTCGACGTGGTCCGCAGTAAACGTCGCGGCCGCGAACTGCGATTCGGTCGCTCCGGTCGGGAACGCCAGCGTGTCGAGATTGACGAACGCGATGGGCATCGTCGCAACTGCAGCAACCACGACGATGATCGTCACAACGGTTGCGAGTCGGTGGCTGTGTGTCCGTGCCGTTCTAAGCCCGCCGTCCGGTGACATCGACCGCCGATAGGCGACCGACGCGACGCCGATGCCGGCGAGGACGAACAGAGGGAGATGGACGAAGGTCTGTCCGCGAAGCGCTGTCCCGTAGTACTCCGGCGTCAGCGAAGCGGTCAGCGAAAAGTACACGATGACGATTGGCGCCAGCAGCAACGCCAGTACGACCGGGCCGATCAGTCGACGGTCGCGGCTCGCACGCGGCAGGCCGACGACCGCAAACACAACCGGAACGGCGAAGGCTGCGACTAATATCAGGAGGCCAGTCGGCGTGGTCTGTGTCCCGGGAAACACGGTCTGTACCGCGTTCGCACCGAGCGTCAGGAACCAGAGCCCGACCGCGCCGCCGATCGTCACCCGCTGGAGGCGAGCGCTCGTCCGCTGGAACCAGACCAGCGTCGCCACGAGGAGGACGACCCAGGCCAGGAACAGGCCCGGATACGCGCTGACGCGGTCGACGTACGGGACCTCCAGAAGCGAGCGTTCTGCGATCCGATAGTACCCCCACATGTACACCCAGAAGCCCGCGACGACAGCGAGGGCAGTAACAGCGTCACGGCGGGTCGGAATCCGGGCAAGATGGGCGGCTAACACCCCCGTCAGCACCAGCGCAGCGATGAGTGAGCTAAACGTATGCAAGAGCGGGAAGACAGCGAACAGGACGACCACAACCGCCCCCCATCGACGTCGGTATCGCTCCGTCGTGAGCAACCGGTGGACGGCAATCGCAAACAGCGGGAGCAAGAGGAACGCCAGCGCCTCCTCGTCCGTCTGTCCGGTCCGTCGGAGATAGATGCCTTCCACCGCGAGCCCCATCCCGACCACGCCCATCGCCAGCGTCGTCCGCGAATAACGCCAGCGACCCGTCTGCGCGAGGCGTTTGACTAGCGCCATCGCGGTCAGACAGGACGCTGCACCGGTGACCGCGACGACCGGCTGGGCGATGTACAGCGGCCGTTCACCGGTGAGTGCGCCGACGACCGTCAGCACAGCGGTAAATACGATGTTGTCCGCGCGGAACCGTGTGAGCGGAAAGCTCCCCGTCCGAAGTGTGTCTCTCGCCAGAGCGACGTAGCCGAATCCGTCTAGCGTCGAGGGCAACGGTGTCCAGTGCAGCGTCGTCAGTCGGGCCGCGACTGCTACGGCCAGCACAGCCACGATGAGCAGTACTCGCCCCGTCCGGCCGTCACTCATTGGCGGGTCCTACAGCGGGTGGGTGTAAGATAGTTACCGCATTTCGATAGCCGACTCGGGATCTATGATAGGCTGTCGACCTGAAAGTCCCTAGCGCGTTCGACCGCGACTTCCGCACTGGCACGGTCCATCGAGTCTGCCGAGAAAGCCGCACGGTCGTATGCTGCCACGACGCTCCGAACCGTATCGACCTGATCTGCGCTGAGGGCGCTGTCCTCGCACCATTCGAGCAGTTCCCAGTGCGTCTTCCCGTTCTGAAGACTCGCTGTTGCCCGGAGGTCGTCGGAGACTGACTCGTATGCCATTGTGACTGCCAAGTCGTACTCGCCGGCCGCGATGGCCTGCCCCATGCGGTCTGTCGGACGGCTAGCCGATGTGGGAGTGTCGTCGTCGGACTCGGAGGCGTTGGTTTCGTCGGTGTCAGTCGCCACGGTCGTATCAGTGACCCGTACGTTCTCAGCGTCAGTTGGCACAGTCGTCTCTGTGTCATCGGACTCGGGGACAGCATCGGAGTACAGACCAAGACGGCGAGCGATGACTTCGAGGAGCATGAGGATGACTCCGGTCACTACCGCAGCGGTGACCGGGACTGTAAAGAACGAACGGACCTCCGAGACAAGAGCCTGAAGAACGCTCTCTGGTTGCTCCGTCGGACTCGTCGCAGCGCCGCCCGAAAGGTCGATTGTCGCTGACGCTTCAGCTGTCCCAAAATTCGTGTTGGACTCGTCGAAGCGTGCCGTGACAGTCACGCTACTATCACCCTCGGGAAGGGCATCTGTGGACAGTCGCGTCTCGAAGGTCCCGTTTTCGTCCGTCTCGGCACTGCCTTGCTGCTGGCCCTCGGTCGAGAACTGAACAGACTGGCCGGGCACAGCGCGTCCGTCACCAGTTAGCACTGTCCCGTTCACAGCGATTGCCCCATCAACGCGTGTCGCGTCCATCGATATCATCACCGGCCGAGGCTCGACTGTGATCGACTCGGCGGCACGCTCGCCCGCAATCGCGCGGTCCTCATACGGAATCACAGCCGAGACCGTCTGCTCACCCGTCGACACGGGCGGCAGCCTGATGACGGTCCTCACGGTCCCGTTACTCCCCGTCACCACGCGTTTGAACAGCGTCCCGCCGATGCGTAGTTCGATCGGGATATCGCTGACACCCGCGCCGTTGACGCGCACTGCTGTTGTGACTACCAGTTCGTCGCCGGTGGCAAGACGGGACGGCGACCGGTCGAGAGTGAGCGTCGGAGTCACCTGCGTTACGCTGACAGTGGCGGTTGCTGTGTCACCGCGATACGTCGCGGACTGGTCTGGGATGTATCGGACGGAAACATCAGTGGTACCGGTCCGTGCCGACCGGGGCCGGTACTGGAACGCGAACGAACCGTTGCCATCGGTTCTGACGAGCCGTGTTCGGTTTTCGACTTCGAGTCTCACCTGCTCGGTCGCAACAGGCGTCCCGTTCGCTGTCCGTAACGTTCCACTGATGCGAGCCGGATTCGTGTAGGAAATCGATCCGGGAATGGCCTGCACGTCGAGTGTCGTGTTCACAGTCTGGGTCTGTATCGCAGTCCCAGCACTGTCGGAAGCGACGGCTGGCGACCCGCCGATCCCGAGAAGCAGGACCAACAGGACCGTCCCGGCACCGACGAACCACGAGTGCGTGGTCGCCACCATCAGGTTTGACAATAAGTGACATGCTCGTATTATTATTTCCGCTTCTGAGGGTTGAGCGACGGTATATTCAGAAATGACTGGAGCCAACAGCAGAGACTAACACGTCGGTTGGACGGTCACGGAGCCCCGTTCGATCTGATTTTGCGGGCGCGTTCGACGGCTGCTTCGGCGCGTGCCGGCTCGACCGATGTCGGTGCGAACGCCGCCGTCTCGAAGGCTTCGACGACCGTTTCGATATCTGCCATCCACTCGTCAGAGAGGCCATGCTCTCGGCTTCGCTGGACCAGTTCCCAGTGTGTCGTCCCCTCGTCAATTCCGTTTTCCACCGCTAACGTGTCGTGGACAGCGATGTACGCCACCATTGCTGCGGCGTCGTAGTTTCCGCTGTCCAGATGCGTTTCGACGCGTTCCTCGAACGTCGGACTCGATACGTCCGACGGGTCCGCCAACGGGTCTGGTTCGGTCATTGATACGTCAGCCGCCTCGGCTGGTACAGCCGCGTCCGTATCCTGAGATTGGTTGAACCGCGACACGACAAACCAGGATGCGACGACGACTGTAAGTGCCATTCCACCACCAACGACGGGTAACAGACCGTATCCGATGATCCCGTTTCCGAGGGCGGCTGTCGGGCTCTCGTCAGAACCGAACAGTATCGCCACCAGAGTATCGATGAGCAGATCGTTCTCCGAATCGGACCCGACCGGTGGGTTGCCACCACCCGACCCTGCGGCCAGCATTGCTGTTGCGGTCGCGTTACCGAGATTCGAACTCGGTTCGTCGTACGTAGCGATGACCGTAATTGACTCGTTCGCCTGCAGGTCTACGAGAACGGTCTGAAACGAGCCGTTTTGGTTCGTTTCGACGACTTCACTCACAGAATCACCGACCTGAATCCGGACCGGGCGATCCGATACTGGGTTTCCGGCAGCAGTCTGTAGGTGGCCACGAGTGAGGACGCCCTCATCTGTGCGCGATGCGCTCACTGAGAGGTCTGTCTGGGTCTCGACCACGACAACAGGGGTTTCCGACTGCACACCGGCGATAGCGCGGCGTTCGTACGGAATCCGGGCGACGACCTGGCGGTCGCCGTCGTTTACCGACGCCGGAACTCGGACGGGTGCTGTGGCGGTTCCGTTCGGCCCAGTCGTCGTCCGTGCGACGACGGTGTCACCCATAACGAACTCGACCGGAATCTTGCCGACGCCCATCGCACCGACTGCCACAGACGCCGAGACGTCAAGCCGGTCGCCGTATCCCACCGTATCCGGCACAATTTCGCCTGTTACGTCCGGCGTCACCTGCTGTACGCCTATCGTGAACGTGGCGTTGTCGAACAGGTACACCGAGTCTGCTCTCGGAACGTACTCGACCCGCACGGACTGTGACCCGAGTCCGGCCGAGCGCGGACGGTACTGCGTTTCAAACGTACCATCCGAGTCAGTCTGCACAGTCTGTGTCCGGTTCCCGATCCTGAGTTCGACCGCTCCGTCTGCGATGACCGAACCATTCTCCGTCCGTATCTGACCGGATATCGTCCCAGGGTCACTGAACGATGCAGTTGAGTCTATCGCCTGAACCGTGAGCGTCGTGCCGACGAGCGTTTCCTCACGGACCTCCGCTTGCGTTGCCGTGATGTTCTCCGTCGTCTCATTGATTTCGCTCTGTCCTGAGGAGAGGTCGACCGACGTAGCGTTCTCGATCTGTTCGAAGTTCCGGTTCAGTCGCCGGCTCCTGTCGCTGATGTTCGATGCTGTTCGCTCCATCGCACGCGCGGTAATGCGGGCTTCGCGTTCGTTGCCACGGTCGCGTGCTGTCTGATACGCTGCGTACTGTTGCCGATACCGTTGAACCTCGTTCGTGAGATTCCGCTGGTTCTCGCGCGCGGCCTCGAACTCCCTCGCAGCGGCGTCGTCCGTATCAGACGACGTGTCTCCAGCGACTTCGACGTACTGCTCTAAGCGCCTGTCATAGCCGTCGCCGAGGACCGACCGGGCCTGGTCGTACTGGTCGTTCGACAGCGCAATGCTGCTGTTTTCAAGCCGTCCCCCTATCGTCCGAGCCAGCCACGCGGCCGTTTCATCGCCGTATTCTCCGTCCGCCACTGAATCCGGATTTGCCTGTTGCGTCTCGTTGTTGTCCGTCGGCGTCTCCACTTGGCGGTCTAGGGTCGAGCCTCCGGCATCCGCTTGCACCGCTGTCACGCCACCAGCGCCCGCTATAAATCCTATGACTGCTAGAGTGACGAACACGACCCACGCCTGACTCCGGGACACACCGAGTTGTTCTGGTGGGTTGATAAAATGCGTTCGGTTGGCTCACTGTACTCCGTTCCAGTCGGGTACTGCGACAGAAAGCAAATCAATCAGCTATTTTTTTACCGTGCCGACATGACTCACTGTCAATGGCTGAAACCCGGGCGTGGAAACTACTGCTGCCGCGCCAACTCCGCCACCTTCCGGCCGATCTAGCAGGCGTTATCGGCGTGGTGATTCTGACGAACCTAGCTGCCCTCCTGCCGGTCGTCTCCGACACCCCAGCCCGCATCGTCGCAGGACTCGTGTTCGTCCTCTTCATTCCCGGCTATGCGTTCATCGCGGCGCTGTTCCCGGAGGCCGGAAGCGGCCCGACGGCTGATGAGGAGAACGGTACGAATCCACAAGCCGACGGAATTGACGCTATCGAACGGACTGCACTCTCATTCGGCCTCAGCATCGCGCTCGTTCCGCTGGTCGGTCTGGTGTTGAACTTCACGCCGTGGGGCATCCGCCTGCTTCCGATTCTCGTCTCGCTCAGCGGACTGACGCTCGTGTTGACTGCTGTCGCGGCTGTTCGACGCTGGGCATTGCCCGCTGACGAACGGTTTCGCGTCCCGTACCGTACGTGGCTCAGTGCCGGCCGTGATGAACTGTTCTCGCCGGCTTCACGGACAGACGCAGTCCTGAACGTCCTGCTGGTCCTGAGCATCCTGCTTGCGGCCGCCAGCGTCGGATATGCCATTACGGTGCCGAAAGACGGCGAGCGGTTCAGTGAGTTCTACCTGCTGACAGAGGACGAAGACGGCGAACTCGTCGCTGACGGCTATCCGACGGAGTTTCGCCAGGGCGAGGGCCGCTCGCTGATTGTCGGTATCGGCAATCAGGAACACGAACGGACAGAGTACACCGTTGTCGCCGAGTTACAGCGCGTCGAGCGCGTCGGCAACGAGACGCAGGTCCGGGAGCGGTCGGAACTGCGACGCTTCCAGCCGACGCTAGGTCACAACGAGACCTGGCAGCGCCAACACGAGGTGACTCCCGGGATGACTGGCGACAGGCTTCGGCTCCAGTACCTGCTGTACCGTGGCTCACCGCCTGCCACCGTGGACCAGTCGACCGCATACCGGGAAGTCCATCTCTGGGTGAACGTAACCGGCTAACCCGTGTTCTCGTAGAACCCATGTAACTCGGGACTGTCCCACTGCCTGCCGCTTGAACACCGAACCCGGCGAACAGCTTTTATTTTCCCGGACCGTTCGCTTCACGGTGTACCCCGCAGGCCACTTCCTCCTCGCAGCCATCCCGTTGACAGTGTATACGGTGGCCCGGTGGCGTCGCCTCCCGTCCGGGCCGATGGTACTCCTCTTGCTTGTCGCGACGCAACTCCCGGACGTAATCGATAAACCGCTCGCGTGGACGTTCGCTATCCTTCCGAGCGGGCGAATGCTGGCCCATTCGCTGGTCGTCTCGCTACCCATCCTCACCATTGTTGTGCTGCTGGCTGCACGTTGTGGCTATGTGCGGTACGCTGTGGTGTTTTCGGCCGGCTACCTCTCACACATCGCCGGCGACTTCTACCCCATCGTGCGGCTCGGGACAGAGTACTACTTCTTCCCGAACCTGTTCTGGCCGCTGTTGGCGGCGAACCCAGATAAAACGCCGTCGTTTGCGGCGCATTCACCCGACAGTCTGCTCTCGTTTGCTGTCCCTGTGGCCGTCTTCGGACTGGCCGTCAGCTACAGTCTCGTGACGGTATACCGAAGAGACGACCGGTTCCCCGCCGGAGTGCCACCGCGATAACACTTCGTTCAACAGTCGTCGCCTGCCAGAATGGCGGCTCTCCGGCGACGGAAGGCAAGTTGTCAGTCAGATATTGTCGCTGCCGTTCCCAACGCTACGGGCAAAAGGACAGCGACCGTCTTAGGATGGGGCCACGGGTTCGATCGGCGCTTCGCCGCAGTTGACACAGATGTACTCCTCGTCAACAGTGCGTACGACCGGTGAATTGCACGTGATGCACTTGAGTTTCGCCGCACGAGATGGCTTTGCGTAGTCCCCCATTGTGTGTACCTTACAGACACATGTTATTTGTAAAATAATATAAAATTACCCCTTACAGCAATATTGTATCAGCAGCCGCTGGTGACCGGATAATGCAATGACTCGTGCCCTCGGTGGGGACACCGCAGGAAGAGAGCCGTGCCAGAGAATAGACAAAACCGCCGGTAAACTGTGAGGGTTCGTTACTCCCGGCGTGCCAGGAATCCGGCACCTAGCAGTGCTAGCACCGCGACAAGTACGGTGAAACCGGGACCGCTCGAACTCGTGGTCTCGACCGAACCCTCGGTGCCAGCTGTTGCCGTGTCGTCGGGTTGCTGGGCACCACCACCACCTGCGGTCGTGGCCGTTTCCGTCTGCTCATCGTCGTCTTCTGTTTCGGTGCTGTCGTCCGTGGTAGTCTGGTCCTCAGTATCGGTCGTCGGTTCGTCCTCAGTGTCCTCACTATCGGAGTTGTCGTCTCCGCTATCGCTATCGTCACTCCCGTCGTCGCCACCGCCACTGTTGTCGCCGTCGTCGCCACCGCCACTGTTGTCGCCGTCGTCGCCACCGCCACTGTTATCGCCGTCGTCGCCACCGCCACTGTTATCGCCGTCGTCGCCACCGCCACTGTTATCGCCGTCGTCACCACCGCCACTGTTATCGCCGTCGTCGCCATCGGTTTCATTCGACTGCGACAGTGTGATTGTCCCGGTGGCGGAGTTGATTTCGTTGGAGTCCTCGCCAACGGCGATGTGAACGTATGTGTAGGTCCCGTTTGGCCAGGAGTCCAGTGTTTCGACATCGACAGTGGTATCGGAGGCGTCGGACACCGTCGTCGCCGAGGCATGCAACACGTCGTCACCGGTCGGCTCTGGTGATGCTTCGGAGAGAACGAATCCGAACAGACCGACTAGCCCCGCAGACGGCATCGCTCCCGCTGCCGTCGAGTCCCCAACGGGGAGGGTGGCGTCATCATCGGCCGACGAGACGCCGTTGACGCCATCAAAGGAATTCTCGACCGTGACCTGCTCTTCCGAGAAGTTCTCATCGATGTCGCCGGTCACGCGAACGGTGCTCGTTCGCTGTTGGAGTTCGTCCTCGTCGAACAACAACACGGCGTGCGTGACAGAGTCATCGTCCAGTCCGGTCTCGATATCGAGCGACACGTTGTCACCAGCAGCGACATCGTTGGCGGTCGCATTGACTGTGGCTGGGCTTTCCTGAACCAGCGTCTGTTCGACGCCGACAACGGTCACGTTTCCATCGGCCGAGACGTTGTTATCCGAAACGGACAGGCCCTGCCCGTCATCGACAGTGACCAGAATGAAGCCGTACGCGCCACCCGAGTCAGGTGTGTAGGAGGTTTCGAGCACACCGTTGTCATCTATCGAGTCGACCCCCTCGGCATCGTCTAGCAGTTCGACAGAGTTAGCGTTGGAGTCATTCGTAAAGATATCAGCTAGATCGGTTCTGACGCTGCCTTCACTAAACCCGGCCGCAGTTGGGTCCTCAGAGAGACGGACAGCGAGCAGTTGCGCCTCGTCGCCGGCAAGTCCCGTGGTTCCAGCCCCTGTCGTTGATTCGAACGTGAGATCAACTGATTCGCCTGCCTGGTGAATCGTGTACTCTTCCCTGTTGAGGGGGACGTCACCGGTCTGGGCGGACTCAATGTTGATGTACGTCTGTGGAGCGGCTATCGCCGTGGGGCCGGTAGAGGATGTCCGAAGCGGGAGCAGTGACCGCTCCCAGACATCTACGTTTTCCGTCACTGCCGTCGTTTGTCCGTCATCCACTGGCGTTGCCGCTGCTGATGTTACCGACATGGGAGCGGCTAACACCAGCAGCACTGTAATCGCACAAATTACAGTGTGTTTCCCGTTTGGTGTTTTATACATTACTGAATTTTTTCGAAAGGGCACGGTATAATTCTTATGCAGTGACATTCGACGATACACGGTGTCATATGAAGGTTGGAAGACATGTAGACACCGTTCAAAGTTATAGTATGCGAACGCTGAATCTGTGTCTCGGTACGTGCCTGTTTACCCGGTAGGGGTACCAGAAAAGTGACTGTTCGACGCCGTCCAACTGACAGCGCACCAGTTCGCGGTATCAGGTTGGCACTATATCGCCGTGGGACCGGTATGTTCAGTGACGTTCGGTGACGGAATGTGTGCCTTGTTCGGCACCGCCGATCAGTTATTCTGCGCCGTCTTCGTCGTCATCACCAGTGCTATTCGGTCCACCAGCGTTATCTGGGGGCCCGCCGCCGTTGCCCGGACCATTGCCGTTGCCCGTCCCACCGTTGTCAGAGCCGCCACCCGGACTCACTGTCACTGTACCGGTGTCCGAGTTGATGGTGCCAGTTTCATTACCAACTGCGACGTGGACGTACTGGTATGCGCCGTTTGGCCAGGAATCCAGCGTCTGTACCGTTACATTGGCGTCAGAGTCAGCGCTGACGACCGTTGCTGAAGCGTGGATAACGTCGCCGTCGGCATCTGATTCAGCTTCAGAAACCACCACGCCGAATATACCCTGTAACCCGATTGCGGGTAGCGACTGGTTTTCGGAGAGGTTGATACCTGCGAGACTGGTGTTGTCGCCGACTGTCGCAACACCGCTGACGTTGTCAAAGGAATTTTCCACAGTGATCTGGTCCTGACTGAAGCTCTCATTTAGCTCGCCAGACACGGTCACCGTGCTCGACTGCCGCTGAAGTTCGCCTCGCCTCACCAGCATCACTGCGTGCGTGGCGTTTTCGTCCTCCATCTCGGTGTCGATATCTAGCGTAACGTTGTCACCTGGATTGACCGGATTCTGAGTCGGCTCGACGGTCGAAGCGTTGTCCTGTACAATCGCTTGCTCGACACCGACGACAGTCACGGTCCCGTTGACGGAGACGTTGCCGTCCGACACCGACAGGCCCTCGTCACCCTCGTCGACAGTCACCAGAACGAAGCCGTATGCACCGCCCGATTCAGGGGTGTAGGACGCATTCAGATCGCCGTTCTCGTCTATCGTGCCGACGCCGTCCGCGTCATCAAGCAGTTCCGACGACGTGGTGTCGGAGTTGTTTTCAAAGACATCCCCGAGGGACGCGGTAGAGATGTTGCTGGCGTTTATCCCTGCCGTAGCTGGTACTTGATCAAGTTTGACAGCGAGCAGTTGCGCCTCGTCGCCGGCGAGCGACCGCGTTCCGGCACCGATCCGTGGTTCGAAGGACATGTTGATCGACTCGTTGCGCTCGTGGATCGTCACCGTCCGTTTGTTAAGCGGTAGGTTGCCGGTTGCAGCCGATTCAACGTTGATGAACGTCCGCGGTGCCACTATCGTGGTCGGCCCTTCTGATGTCGTTCGGAGCGTGAGTGGAGACCGTTCCCACACGTCGACGTTTTCGGTTACCGAGATCGATTGACTCTCGGCGACAGGAGTTGCCCCGACAGTGGACATCACTGATAACGGACCAGCCAACACGAGTGCGACTGCCATTACGAAGACGACAGTCGGTTTTACTATTGGCGTTTTTACCATTACTGAAATATTACTGAAGGCTTTGGTATATTTCTTGTGCAATGATACTATTTGGGTAGCCCAAGACACCTCTCTGGAAGCATACAATGCACAAACTGGAATTAAACTGACTGTATTGTTTCAATTATTTCTTTTTGATAAGTATCAAGTAATAAGATGATAGCTAACCAGTGGTAAACAGTCTATATAATAACATCGTACCTGTAACTGCATCTGCTGCTATAACTACAGAAAATCCGAGGCGAAAGCCTCGTCGTTTACCACGTGACAACCGGAGTTAGAGTCCAGTCAGGACGACCGCACAGCGGAACCAGAGCACGGCGATCCTCATCGCAGATAGACATCTCTGTCACATCGGGTCGGAGAATTGCGAGGGAAGATCGCTCCGTGCGAGTCTTCCAGCACCGATCGGCCCTCGTCTGTTCCGCGAGATACCACCGGGGTCGGCGGCGTACTCGCGACCGTGACGATGGCCGCTCACTGTTTGTGAGGGACCGTGTCGGTCCAACAGTGCGAGGGAAGGGATTTGAACCCTTGGACCCCTACGGGAGCGGATCTTGAGTCCGCCGCCGTTTCCTGGCTTGGCTACCCTCGCACGTGTATTGCATTACGGTACACACGGTGGTGCGGTATAAATGTCGTACGGAAGCGACTCGGGTCCAGACGGTAGTGACAATCAGACATACTGAGCGCGGGTGCTGTCGCGCGAGCAGGTGTACACCACATTCGAGGACCTCACGTAACCGACAGAACCGGTGGTTTGACCCGCCCTGAACCAGTAGTGGGGGCATGGACGACCACACGCGTGACCCGACCGTCGAGGCCCCTGACGGGAACCCATCGGGATGGCGAACCGACGGCCAGTGGGAACACGAGACGCTCAGACGGGCCGTGGTCCACGGCGTCCGCCTGTACAACTCCGGGGAGTTCCACGAATCACACGACTGCTTCGAGGACGAGTGGTACAACTACGGCCGTGGGAGCACGGAAAGCAAATTCCTCCACGGGATGGTGCAGGTCGCCGCCGGCGCGTACAAGCACTTCGACTTCGAGGACGACGACGGGATGCGGTCGCTGTTTCGCACGTCGCTGCAGTACTTCCGTGGCGTCCCCAACGACTACTACGGCGTCGATTTACTGGACGTGCGCACCACAGTAACGAACGCACTGTCGGACCCGTCGGCACTCCATGGATGGCAGATCCGATTCGACGGCGAGTACCCGACGTGTCGCCCGGAGGACATCGAGTTCGCGGAGTCGCTCGAACACTGACTGAATCCGGATAATTCTAAAGGCTGGAAGTGTTAGCACGGGTAGATGCGAATCGAGCAACTGGGAGACGGGGATCCAGAGGTGGCCGTCGTGGGAAGCATCCACGGCGACGAACCGTGTGGCCGAGACGGGATCGAAACCGTCCTTGCCGACCCGCCTGCGGTCGAGCGACCTGTCAAGTTTATTATCGCGAACGAAGCCGCCCTCGAGGCAAACAAGCGGTATCTCGATACTGACCTCAACCGCTCGTTCCCCGGCGACGCCGACAGCGAGTCTCGCGAAGCACGGTTAGCCGCAACTATTACGTCTGAACTCCGTGACTGCACCGTCCTTTCGCTGCACTCCACGCAGTCCTACGACGGGATGTTCGCCCTCGTCGACGAGCTCACGCCGGAGATGGAAGCCCTCTGCAGTGTGCTTTCCGTAGACGCCGTCGTACAGACGAAGGGCGCAAACGAGGGCCGAATGATCGCAACAGTCGACTCTGTTCTCGAAGTCGAGTGTGGCTATCAGGGCTCTGCTGAAGCCGCCGAGAACGCAGCGCAGGTCATCCGGGAGTTCCTCGCTGCGACCGGCGTTACCGCTGAGTCTCCCCCACAGCGAGAGACGTCACTGCCAGTGTTCCAGCTCGGCGAGCCGATTCCGAAGGCAGCGGCCGAGCAGTACGAAGTGTTCGTCAGGAACTTCGAGCCGGTACCCGAAGGCGACCCTGTGGCAGCAGCCGACGACGAAACCGTCGTCGCAGAGGAGCCCTTCCACCCGGTGTTGCTCTCAGCCTACGGCTACGAGGACGTGTTCGGCTTCACCGCGGACCGAATCGGAATGCTAGACTGAGACAGATTGCTGATCCGCTGAGTTAGACGGCAAACGCCTTTCGGAAGACCGAACAGAACCCGCATTGTCTTCCGGGAGTCAGTTGTCACACGCGTTTCCCTCTCAGTTGCCGAGAGTCCATTCAATGGTTTGGAAAGAAGCTCAGGCAATCCGATTGTAGAGACTGTCCGGTACGAAATTTCCCAGAACACTGCGAGCCTCGTATATCGATCCGCCTTCGCGGTTTTCTCTGTACCAGAACGGCGGCTCAAGTTTCCTGATCCGCTGCATGTCGCGGTCAGTGAGTTCGAAGTCAAAAACGTCAATGTTCGCTTCTATGTGTTTCGGCGTCGCCGCTTTCGGAATCGTGACAACATTCTCCTGTTGTATCAGCCACCGGATAGATACCTGCGCTGCCGATTTGCCGTATCGATCTCCAATCGAACGCAAGACATCGTCTTCAACAGCTCGCCCCTCCGCAAGCGGACTATATGCGGTAACTGTGACATCGTTGTCCTGGCAAAATCTGACGAGTTCCTCGTCACCCCAGTAAGGATGGTATTCAATCTGATTCGTCGCAATAGGAGCGTCCGAAAGTCGCATCGCCTGCTTGAGCTCCTTGATAGAAAAGTTACTCACCCCGATCTGATTGACCAACCCGTCATCGACGAGTGTGTTGAGCGCGTTGACTGTTTCTTCCATATCGGCCAGCGGATTCCACCAGTGGACCAATAACAGATCCAGATACTCCGTTCCCAGCCGTTCGAGACATCCCTTCGCGGCCTCTATCAAGCGTTCATACTCGACCATTTCGGGATATCCCTTGATTTTCGTCGTCAAGAAGATGTCTTCGCGGTCAACGCTGGATTGTTCGATTGCGCGACCGACGGCCGCTTCGTTTTCGTATGCCATCGCAGTGTCGATATGCGTGTACCCACAATCAAGCGCATTCTTAACCGCGTTGTAGCATTTGTACCCTCCGGTTCGGTAGGTACCGAACCCGAGAGTAGGGACCGTGGTCGTACCATTCTGCTCGGGAGCCATGTCGGCTGACTGCTGTGGTCGCTTCATTTTCCTCAGTTGTATCCGCTACAATCATGCCGGTAGAACGGGGCCTGTATTGGTATGAGCTTTATAATTCAACTGATTCAGATATGGACTGAGGAAGTGAAATATTAGTGATGTGATGATGGAGATATGATTTACAGCTCTGTGCTACGATTTCATCGGAACCATGCTGAAACGAAGTCCCTGCGATTCGATTGGCTTTACAGAGGGGTTTACTTCGTTTCTGTAGCGTGTGTAGCTGGGAAGAGATGATAATCTGTGTGGCATAGCAGCCAGACGACTCGTTACACTTGGTACCGAAAAGAAAGCCACGCAACATCAGGCTGAGACCATCACAAGACTACGAATGATATCCGAGGTCAGACAACCGGTCGCGGATCTCGGTAGAGCCGTGTTCGACGCCGGACTCAAGTGGACGGTCCGATTGAATTGATATCCGCTCATCGGCATCGAAAACCAACCACGGTACTTCAATGAGTTCTGGGACACGAAGTTCTCCGGGATGCCCATATTCTCGTACGGGGAACGGCCACAACCAGTCTGCAACTAGGTTCCCATGATCTGACGTGACCACTGTTTTGCCATCAACAGTGTCAAGCAGTTCTCGAAGATGTGGGAACAGCAGTTTGAGGTTTTCCCGATACGCTTCCCAGACACGTTGTTCTGAGACATCTCCCTGTCTCAGCCGTGCCCAGATTTTCTGTTCATCATCCGCTGAATTACCAACGTCTGCTCCTTTCGCTTTCTCCCGACCTTGCATTCCGGAATCAACCATTTCTCTGCCTGTTGGGCCGATAAATGGATGATGAGGCTGAATAAAATGTGCGAGTATCCGCTTGTTCGGATACGTTTTTCTGGCCTCTTTAACAGCAGCTACCATGTCTTCTGGGGGCACTGTTCCGATGTCCTCATCCCACTCTGTCTCCCACACGTTGATGACAGAATGAAAAACAGTGTCGAGTTCGACGGTACACCACTCGTCAACTGAGTGCATCGGATTGGCGGTTACGTACACTGTGTCGTAATATCTTCCCGCAGAGAAGTGCGCCTCAAGGAAACCGGGTGTACTAGACGCCTGGGATAGCCGCCGTTTCAATTGCCCTTCAAAAGGCTGCAGATCCGCAAACATATCGTATCGGCAGGCATCAAGAAGATAGCAATTATCCCAGTCCTCGGCCATCAAATCAAAGCCACTCGGTGAAACCGTGTCGAAATACTTGTTCACGATACCGTCAAAAATCCCATCATTTGTATATTGATATTGTGAGGCAATCAATTGGTTTGACCTCCAGATGTCCGGTATGTACCTCTGCAGTTTGGTCATGGTAGTATACACTTCTACGCATCACTTAGCGATAAGCTGCCTAACTGGTGGTAGAGAGTTTTTACCAGTATTTTGGATAGGTGATTCGGGTATGCTGCTACGGTTTTTCGAAAGTCAGAATCAGTGTTATTCGTGATGCCTGACCCCGTCTTGCAGCCAGATAGAGTTCCTATTGTTTATTTTCCGGATCAGCTACAAGTCTGGGGCAGCAACTTGCGATTGTAAGGTTGTGTTCATATTCCGTGAGAGTGGAGTCTAAATGCCCGCCTGGTGAGCCGAGATCAAAAGGTGGAATCTGTTCTGCGTATCATCGCACGTGATACTTAGACGAAGCGATGCCAGTGAGTAGTTTCAGCATCCAGTTTGACACTAGGATAGAGAAGTACCAGCGATAGCTTTCTTGAGCTGTGTCTGCGGTAACACCGAGTACAGTCCAGTTACCCACCTGACTGTATCGCATACAATTCAGCGTATTTCCCTTCACTTTCAACCAGTTCGTCGTGACCGCCACACTCGGAAATCCATCCGTCTTCCATCGTATAGATCCGATCAGCATTCTCGACAGTCGAAAGGCGATGAGCGATAGCGATAATCGCATAATCTCGCTCCATCGCTTCGATTGCCGCCTGCACTTCCTTCTCAAGGTTCGAATCCAGGTCGCTCGTTGCTTCGTCTAGAATTAACAGGTCCGCGTCTTTCAGAATCGCTCGCGCAAGAGCGACGCGCTGTTTCTGCCCGCCCGACAAGCGGACACCGTCGTCACCGAGTTGAGAATCGAGTCCGTTCGGGAGGTCCGTGATGAACTGGTCCACCTTCGCGATTTCGCAAGCCCGTTTGATCTCAGCGTCCGTCGCATCCCGATTGCCGACGGTGAGGTTATGTCGAAGCGTGTCGTTGAACATATACGGGTTCTGGCGGACTATCGAGATTCGGTCACGCCACTCGCTGATATCCATTTGGCCGATTGGGCTCCCATTTGCACGTATCTGACCGCTGTCTGGCTCATAGTAGCGAGCCAACAGGGAGACTATTGTCGACTTCCCGGCACCGGACTGTCCAACGAAGGCGACGAACTCGCCTTTCTTGAGTTCGAAATCGACCTCCCGAAGAACGACCTCGTCGTCCGTATATGAGAACGTGACATCGTCGAACTCGACTGTTTCGACCTCTTTCGGGGTCGGTTGCCCTCCGGTGTCCGGTTCTTCCCACTCTTCGAGATCCCGCATGAATGACTGTGTCCGAACCAGATGGGGAAGGTTCTCTTCGACTTTGTAGAACCGCTTGTTAATCCCGCTTGCTTTGGGACCGAGCTGAAACATGAGAAACAAGAACAGGCCGAGTTCACCGAACGAGAGATTGGTGAATGTCAGGGCCACATAAATAAGTGCGAAGATGAGTACGGAGACGACGAGATTCTGTGACTTCTTGATCGCTGCCCGATTCCGGCGGTTCGCGACTTTCGAACGCGTGTACTCTTCGAGGGCGTCCTCATACTCGTCATAGATTTCTGTTTCGAGATTGAAAACTCGGATGTCTCGAATGCCAATCATGCCGGCCTGAACCACTTGTTGCATCCGCTCGTTTGCCGCTGCAACGCGATCACCCAGATCGTATCCTGAGCCGATGAGATGTCGCAGACCGAGTCCCACACCACCGATGATAAAAATAGCAAATGCTGTGAGTTGCGGTGAGATCCACGTTGCGAGAGCGAGATAGGCAACAGTGAGTAGTAGCAGATCGAACAGCTTCACGAACCGCTTGATGACTTTTGAGGCTGCTTTCGACTCGGTGACAATCGCGTTCAAGATGTTGTCCGACCCCTTTCTGTCGAGAAATTCCATCTCCGTCTCCAGAGCGCTATCGAAGAGGTTCTCGCGGATGTGGCGCTCGTAGGAAAGCTGGAGTACATCGCGTAGCCACGTGAGGAGAAACGACGACGTATAGCGCAGACAGGTCGCTAACGCCACTCCGCCAATGACGTACTCGATCGTGAACGGAATCCCGAGTGTCTGATAAACGGTGAAGAAAATACCCGCTATGCCATCAGCCTGTGTCACCGGTTCTGATGACTGCATGAGTTCAATGATAGGGATGATAAACGTCAGTCCGACGCCTTCTAATACGGCCGTTACCAGACCGAGCCCGACGATCATCACAGTGAATTTTGGGGCATATCGGGCCGCATAGAGAAGCGCGTCAAGTTTCTCCTGCCGTGAAATGGTGTCTGAGTTTCTGTCGGTCATCTATTCAATTGTTATCCTCGGGACCGTTGGAACAGACTGTGCCATCTTTGGCTACAGCGGTTCGGCCAGTACACGCCAACGATTGCCATCTGCACATTGATATAGTGAAAAAGGACGATCTGCTTCCCTTGTTATAAGCTTACTACTGTATTTTCAGCTGTGAGGGAGGACAATTCCACCAGCAGCGGTTCTACGTACGGGTTTGTGTGATTTGACTGACTGTAATGGAGAGTACCCGTTGTTAAGCGGATATTCCGAGAGGGACTCGCAAATGAATTTGCGCGACGTGGTCACGGCGCTTCCTGGGTATCTCTGCGTTTGTACCGGGTGCTCATAGCGGAGAGGTGAGACTCAGCGGCAAAGGGACGACCAGACTTTCAGAATGATCCGATCGGGGATCCAGTATCAAACAGCAGCGCTGTAACGTATCGCCCAACGTCTGTATACACCTCTTAACAAAAAATATTCACTCAGAATACACTTCGCATGGGCAGAAAAATATCGGTGATTATCCCCACTCACTACCGAAATGACCTCCTCCCCACAGCGATCGAAAGCGTGGCCCGACAGGATTACGAACCCGTCGAGCTGATCGTAGTTGATGACTCGGGCGAAGGGTACGCCGAACCGGTGCTTGCAGAGTACGACGAGGTGATAGACAAGCCGATAATAAAAGAGGAGAACGAGGGGTGGCAGGCAGCCTACACGACTGGAATCGAGCAGTCGACCGGCGAGTACATCCAGTTTCTGGACGACGACGACTACCTCTACGAGACGAAACTGACAAAAACAGCGAACGTTCTCGACCAGAACCCGGAGGTCGGTGTTTCGTACTGCGGCGTAGTCCGTGGTGATGAGGGGGATTTTTACCCAAAACAGGAGGTGTCAGGCCATTTTCTGGAACCAGCGCTCCGGTTCCAGACGTTTCCCATGTGGACAGGCTCGATGTTGATGGAACGAGAAGTACTGTGTGATTGCCTCCCAATGGCTGGGATGGGTGAGGAAGACGACTTGGACATCGAACTGGGCGACACAGACCTCAAAATAGAGCTCGCGAAGCGGACGAAAGCCGACTACGTCGACGAGTGTCTGACGTTCTATCGTCAAGAAGGAAACAAGTTATGGACCGGAAAACGGAGGTTTAAAAAAATACTACAGAACATTCGTCATCAAAAAGACATATACAATCAGTATCCAGAGATACGTCGAGACCTCCTTGCAGAGTGGTACGAGCGTCAGGGACGGAACTGGCTTGACGAACAGATCTGGTCAGCGAAAGCGATACAGTGTTTTATTAAATCTGCCTACTATGAGCGGAAACAAAAGTTTCCGAGGATAATCGAGACGCTGGCCGCGATCCTCGGCCGACCTGGTGTGATGTCAGCGGTGCGCGTGAAGCGAACCTTGCTTGACGGGTAATAAACGGACATCCAACGCCCAGTTGTGACACAGATGGGTTCGTCGGTGGGACTTGGCGGTGGAACTGAGGCACGCATCGTGGCGGACTTCCACTTGTGCAGGGCGACGACTAGAACGGTTCGATCCACGCTATGATTTATTCTCCCGTAGACCGTGCTTGAGAATGTATGTCAGAGCAAATCCAGCAAGAGCTCGATGTCGACCGGTTTACACTGGGGCTCGTTGGGCCGGAGCAAGAATGGGCGGGCACAGTCGCCGATGGCGGGACCGTTCGCACACATACGCCCCCTGCGTGCTGGGGCCCGATGATTACCCCCGAGTTCCGCGGCGGCCACGAGGTAACGCGACCGATCCGAGTCGAGAACGCTGAACCCGGTGACGCGCTCGTCGTCCAGATCAAGGACGTCGAGGTGACGAGTGTCGCGACAAGCACGGGCAGCATGGCCGAACGCGAGGACGCCTTCGGGAGCGACCCGTTCGTCGACCATCGGTGCCCGGAGTGTGGGACCGAGTGGCCCGACAGCGTCGTCGAGGGCACCGGCGAAGACGCGATTCGATGTGCGGACTGTGGGGCCAACGCTTCGTCTTTTGGCTTCGAGTTCGGCTACACCGTTGCCTTCGACGAGGACCGCTCCGTTGGGCTCACCGTCGGCCCCGATGGTGCTGCGGACCTCGCAGAGCGCGCCGACGAGGCGATGGCGCTGCCCGACAACTCCCGGCAACACCCGATTCTGTTGTACAAGCCCGACGAAATCCCGGGAACGCTCGGCCACCTCCGCCCGTTCATCGGGAACATCGGGACGACACCGTCGGTAGAGTTCCCCGATTCACACAATGCCGGTGACTTCGGCCAGTTCCTCATCGGGGCCGACCACGACTGGGGCCTCGCCGACGAAGCAGCGCTGGACGCCCGGACGGACGGTCATCTAGACTCGAACGACGTCCGCCCGGGAGCGACGCTCATCTGCCCCGTCGAGATCGACGGCGCGGGGCTCTACGTCGGTGACTTGCACGCCAACCAGGGCGACGGCGAGCTCTCGCTTCACACAACCGACGTGAGCGGTCGCACCGAGCTCGAAGTGAGCGTTATCAAAGATCTCGATATCGACGGCCCGCTCCTGCTCCCGAACGAGTCGGACCTGCCGGATATCGCCAAGCCGTACACGGACGCCGAGCGGGAGGCGGGTGAGGCCCTCGCCGCCGACCACCACGTCGACGACGTCGTCGATGCAGCGCCGCTCCAGATAATCGGGTCCGGTGCCACGATCAACGACGCCACCGAGAACGCGTTCGCACGGGCTGGGACGCTCTTCGATATGTCAGAGGGAGAGGTCCGAGCGAGATGCACGTTCACTGGCGGTGTCGAGATCGCCCGACTGCCCGGCGTCGTACAGCTCTCGATGCTCGCCCCGATGTCCCTCCTCGAAGAACGGGGACTGGCCGATACCGTCCGCGAACAGTACAACCTCTAGCAGCATAGCGTCCGTCTGTGTTCACCCGCCGCGCATTGCGGGAAAAATCTCGACTGACGCGCCGGGCGGAACTCGGTCCGAGTACTCAGCGTTGTCGCCGTCGACCATCACACGGACGCTTGGTCTGAGTTCGCCGGCGTCGTTGACCAGTTGGGGCTCCGCACGCGGGTACGCGTCAATGAAGGCCGCAATTACAGCCTCCACCGTGTCGCCGTCTACCGGAACTTCGACTGTCTTCGACCCCGTCGCCGCCCGAAGCGGCCCGTACACAGTCACATCCACACTGCTCAGTCACGTCCCAGTCCTCAAAAAGACCGGGCCCCGTCTCGAAATCGCTGCCAGATAAGACCTGATTCACCGGCAAGCGGAGGTCACGGACGGGGGCGGCTCTGTGGAACAGCCAGTGGCGGTGAGGGCGTGTCACATAACAACCGTGGTGTCGGTGAGAAATTCTCGCTTCGCTCGTTTGGCCTCTGGCCCCTCGGACACGAGCCCGGGTTCCGATGCGGTGTCATCAAACCGGTTCGGATCCGGCGAGACGGCCTCGAGAATCTCGGTGAATGTTGCGCCCTGTCTGCCAGTGATATGGACGAACCCGCCACGTCGGCGCTGCTCAAACGGCGTCGTCTCCGGACCCGGGAATGCGTCCCGAATACAGCTGACGTTCTCGCGGAGGTACGCCGAAGCGTCGTACTGGGAATACTGACAGTCGGCATAGAGCTGCTCTTTGTTTCGCTCGTTGAGGTCAGCCTCGACGTGCTTGGATGACTCGTACCGCACCCCCACAGGGGAGATATCGCCAGTGAGGAAACTGAGGTTGACAGTGAAGCAATCCGGGTATCGGAGAATCAGTAGAAAGAATATCTGCTCGTCAACGGTGTAGCGTTCCTGCAAGCGATAATAACACTCCAAGTAATACGCCGCGAGCGCCCCGATCCAGTCGTCACGCTCACCGTTGAGATACGCGGTTGCGACTTCATAATAGTCCTCGCCAGCGACCTGCTGTAGGCGATGCTCGAAGCTCTGTCTCATTTCGTCCAGTTCGTCCTCGTACACTTCCGTCAGGGGCACGTCTGGGTCGTCGAGTAACTCGCTCTTTCGCTCGCCGGCCGCCGCAATTCGCATCATATTCTCGTGTACGGATCGCTCCGCCTCCACATCTGGGAGCGGGACTCGAACAGCCTGTTGGCGAAGGATCTCCGAGCCGGACTCCATACGCTCACGCCAGTCAGTCATAGATGTATGTCTGGTTGCTTCCAAGTATTAATCATTTGTAGATACCCCAGAGTTGTAACCGATGACAAGCACCCAGAAGAAGTTTACAAGCCGAGTAGAAACTAGCGTGACGCTACTATGCCCTCCAAGCAAGCCGTCAGTAGCCTCGGGAGTCTGCTCGCCGTACTCGGACTCTCCGGGGTCGCAACAGCACAATCTACAGCCCCTGGTGGCGTCGGTGATCCGGCCCTCAACGTCGTCATCCGGTTCGGTGTCGGGTTCATCATTCTCGCGGTGTTGGGCGCCGCAGCCGCCGCCATCGGCCCGGCATACACGACGAATGCCGTGCGAGAGATTCAGGACGACCCCGGCGGGGCAATCGGCTGGGGCGTCCTCGTCGGCATTCTGGTCCCTATCGGACTGGTACTGCTCGCACTGACCGTCATCGGCGCGCTGATCTCGATTCCCGGGTTGCTCCTTCTCGGCGTCCTCGGTATCGTCGGCACCGGGATTACCGCCGTCTGGGTCGGCAACTCGGTCATCGGCGACGACGGGACCGTCAGGGCGACGGACGGGGTCGCCGGCGGGTTGTTACTGGCCGTCCCCTTCGCGATTCCAATCGTCGGCGGCCTCCTCCTCAACCTCATCACGCTCGTCGGTCTGGGCGTGGTCGGCCGGGACCTGTACGAGAGTTGGACGGACTGAGCGGTTTCTCGGGTTCTACCGCAATGGTCCGCAAGACACGCTCACAAACACATCCTCGATAACGGGTGAGCTGTCAGGTACCAGCGTGTACCGGTCCGATACGGGTCGAACAAACTGAGAACGCTCGCTATTCATCCCAGACGATCAAACCTCAGTGTCGGTTTGTTCCTGGTTATTGGAGCAATTTACAAGATACTCGATGGTGCGAGACGTCGTCGTTTCGGCGGTGACACCTGCGCCGGTAGCAGTGACATCGAACGCGACGGTCGCGCGGTGTTGTCCGGGTGACTGGCAAGCTATTGTCGCCGGCACGTCGAACGCGTCACCAATACCGGCTGAAACACTGGTCGTCTCCATCGCGTCTGCCTTGACGGTCAGCCCATCGCCGGCAGTAACGGTGACTGTGACAGCAAAGTCGACTGGTTGTGTGAAGCGATTACGGACAGTCACGACCGTCACTTCGTGAGCACCACTCCCCTCAAGACGAACGGTATCATCGGAGTAGAGCAGCGACATGTACGCGTCTTTGTCGGCGACGACATTGACCGTCGCATCGCGCTCGACTGACGCCGCACTGTAACTCCCAGTTCCAACAGCGAAGCTTGCAACGACCACCAGCGCACACAGAAACAACAGCCGTCTACGCATCATCTACCTCCGGTGGAACGGCGTTCGAACCGATACGCATCTGGCGTGAGAGGACGTAGTGACACGCTGATGAGACGGTAAACACAGCGATCAGGAACACAGTCCACCCAACGAACGGGACAGCCGCGAACGGCTTGATACCCGCGTAGGCTAGCGATGTAAGGACGATTCCGATACTGCTGAGGCCCACGTAATAAAGACTCCAAGGAATATCGTAGCGGTCGACGAGTTCGAGATATATGTCGAGGTCGGCTGCGGACTCGGTGAGTCGCACGTCCCCTTCCCGCTGGTCAAACTCTATAACGCCCATATCAGCCATTTTAGGCAGATGAAACTGCTGGAGTGAGGTGTACACAGTCTTGCGCTCACTCGCCGAGATTTCGGCCACGCTGGTCTCGTTCTCCCAAGCGGCAACTTGCTCGGCGAGATCCGAGAGCGAAGTAGGGCCTGGCGTGCCGCTCAGGAACTGGATAGCATATCGTCGCCGCCGGTTACTGAGCATCTCAAATGCGTCGTCTCGCGACAGTTCATCCGGTTCTGTGTCCGACTCGATAGCGGTGTCCGATCCGGTCTCCGTCGAAGCATCTCCAAATACGTTTGTAGACTGGTCACCAGCCGCCCTTGTCGATGTCTTGCTCATATTATCCCCAGCCCCTTGCTTAGATACCGATCGTTGCCGACGACACGACCATGTCGTCTAGGCATTACTTTTCATGTTATGTTATAATATTATCGACTGTTTACGTATTAGTCGTCGTTTATACTTTGATACGTACAGTGACGAGTGGTAGATTGGCAGGGTTTGTCGTGTGATCTCCCGCAAATGGCAATGTCAAACATCTAAATACCGCTATAACGGTTTGCTCTCTCAAACACAGGGTAGAAGAGACTGTATAACACCAGCCGCTGGGTCGCAAAGACCCATATCTGTGCTTCAAACACTGCAACCCGTCCTG
Source organism: Haloarcula sp. Atlit-47R (assembly GCF_003665985.1). Taxonomy (NCBI): domain Archaea; kingdom Methanobacteriati; phylum Methanobacteriota; class Halobacteria; order Halobacteriales; family Haloarculaceae; genus Haloarcula; species Haloarcula sp. Atlit-47R. Next base: position 263,636 of record NZ_QPLQ01000004.1, read on the forward strand.
TCAAAGAGCGGAATACAATGCCCTTGTCAGCGGTTGCATCAACTGTCACGTCCGGCCCACGACACGTGGGGGGTGGGCGTGCACGAACAAGGTGCAACACTGATGCAACGACGCAAATTCCTGATCGGTTTAGGATCGCTCGCGGCTGGTACAGCTGCTGCAACTGGGACTGGTGCGTTCAGCACCGTTCAAGCATCTCGTAACTTTACTGTGGGCACCACAGGTGACGCAAGTGCAGAGTTAGCACTTGAAGGAGCCAACAACGAGTATGTGACCGATGATGGGGTGGATGGTGAACTCGAAATTACTTTCGACAATCTCAACCCGGATGCAGTTACGGGTGTCAACGAACTATTCACAATCAAAAACAACGCCGATCACTCGGTAGAGGTCTGGGGAGATCCGGATGGTCCACATGCAGATAAGGTCGTCTTCGTCCGTAACGGGTACACGAATGACTCACAGGCGACGCTTCGACAATCTGATCCCCCGTCAATTAACGCTGAAATACTTGATGCAGAAGATGAAAACGGCGCTGTTGCATACACCAACGGGACAGTCGGAAAGAATTCTGGTGGCCGGATAGAATTTGGTCCCGGTAAGCAATGGTCTTTTGCCATGATTGTTGATACGCGAGGTATCGACCCTAACGAGGAAATCCTTGACAGTGTCACTGTGTTCGCGGACAATTTTGACTCCTGAGACCGCTCTCAGATAGCTGATTATTGGACCTCTTCACCTCAGTGACCGAAACTTTCGATGTAGTACTTGCCGATCACTGTCTAGCCACCAATTTATTAATGTTCCTTTAGAGATAAAGCATAGTGTCAATGGATCGGCTAAAAAAGTGGTTGGAGACCGCGCTTGAATCGGGGGTGATTATATTTCTCATCGCGATGGTACTCGGCCAGATACTGGGCCAACCCGTCCTCCTGGGATTTGTCACGACCGGCAGCATGCAACCGACACTGGAACCGGGCGACGGGTTCGTCGCGATCCCCGCGGACCTCGCTGGCTCCGTTGAAGAAGGGGACGTTGTTACGTTCCGGGCCGAGGAAATCCAAGGGGGTGGACTGACAACTCACCGGGTCGTCGACAATACTGACCGCGGATACATAACACGCGGTGACAACAATCCCTTCACCGATCAAGATAGCGACGAGCCCCCTGTAACCAACGCACAGATTGTCGCTGTCGCCTGGCAACCAGGTGGGGAAGTTGTTGCAGTTCCGGGAGTGGGGACACTCGTCAACGGAGTCCGGAATGGCCTGTCGTGGGTACAGCAACGAGCGGCATCGATATTTGGAGTGCGTTCGCTGCTGGGGACACAAGGGCTGGCATACTTGCTTCTCGGAGTCTCAGTCGGTGCGTACGTGCTCGACTTCGTGTTGAGTGGGAACCGTGATCGTGGCCGACGGGACAGCTCACGGGACACGGGGACGAGCGTCAGGCTACTGATCGGAATCTTCGCAGCGGCGATAGTGTTGTCAGCAACAGCGACGATGGTCGCGCCGGCGGGCCCACAGGAGTTCGGCGTGGTCAGTGCTGAATTCGACTCACCGGGACCGCGCGTCATCGAACAGGGAACGACGGAGTCAACGCAGTATCGGCTCGGTAACGGTGGGTACGTTCCTGTCGTGACATATTTTGACCCTGCAACAGATGGCATCGCTGTCGAACCAAACGAGACGGTGATACCAGCCCGTTCGACAGTCAATGCGACGCTGTCGCTGACAGCACCGCCAGAGAGGGGCTATTACCGAAAGTTCGTTGTTGAGCACCGATACCTCCTGATCCTCCCACAGTCGACGATCCGATCGCTGTATCTCGTCCATCCGTGGCTCCCGATTATTACCATCGACGCGCTTCTCGGAGGCGCGTTTTACGTGCTCGGGACGGTGCTTGTCGACACCGGCCGTGTCAGGTCGCGGTCTCGCGATAGTCCATCCAAAATTCGTCGGCTCCTTACGCGGTTGAGATAGTGTTATAACCCAAATAATTACCAATAAGACTCCATTATATCTTACACAATGGATGGTGGGGGCCGGACAATCAGACAGGACATCGCTGCTAATTACGTGTTAGTGGTTCTCTGCGTGGTACTTATAGGGGCCGTCGGTGGCTATCTCACGTACACAACACACGTCGAACCGGGAACCACGACGGAGACCAAGGAGGTTTCGTCCTGGCAATCGAGCGGGGCGTTCTCCCATCAGGCCACGGTCGTCAACGGAACGACCGCGTTCGACGAGGGGACAGTCCTGCAAAACCGATCCGTGTACTTCCGGGGGGTGAGCCCAAAGCTGAACGGCACGTTCAGGTATGCGTACGAGGCCCAGGAAGGGAACCTTACGACAGAGACGACAGTGTTACTCAAGTATCGCTCTGTTGAACCGGCCGATGACGGCAACGGGACGACGTACTGGGACGTTACCCGCCCAGTCGCGCAGGATCGAACCGAGGCGCTGAGACCAACCGAGCGCGCGACGGTGCCCTTCTCCACGAACGCAAGCGCGGCCATTGAGCGGGCACGGCGTATTGACGCGGAGCATGGCAACACGCCCGGGCAACTCGAAATCGCGTTCATCGCCCGCGTAGACGTGTCGGGGACGCGAAACGGCCAGCGAGTCGACACCACAAACACGTACCGACTCCCTATCATCCCCGGTGACAGCGTCTACCGAGTGGCAGACCCCGGCGTCGATACTGCGTCGGGGTCACAGACTGAACAGGTATCTGTCCCCGTAGAGTACGGGGCCCTTCGCCGTGTGGGCAGTCCGCTGCTACTCTTGCTCGCAGTCGGTTCACTGCTTGGCTTGCTGTATGCCCGCCAAACTGGCCGCCTGTCAGTTTCCGAGGCCGAGCGCCGGTGGGCTGATTATCGAACAGCCAGAGCAGAGTACGATGATTGGATCACGATTGGTCACCTGCCGTCAGATACTGATAAGATGCCGGCGATAACGGTCGATAGTCTTGAGGGACTGGTTGACGTAGCGATCGATACGAACAACCGCGTCATTGAGAATGTATCGTGTAACCAATACGTCGTGTTCGTTGACGACCGTTTGTATCGGTATGAGCCACCGTTAGAACCCACCGCCAAAGGTGATGACGAACGTGCCAGCGACGAACAAAGTAGTTCAACTGACCAAACGAAGGATGGGATGACGGTGCCCTCACAGTTACAGGCAAATACGAACCATTCTGATAACCCGAAAGACCACTGATCCGCCATCAATCAACTGTAGAATTCCTGTCGGCTTTCTGATTCTAATCTGAGCCAGTGTTACCGAAACGACTTCTCGCCGTTACTGACGGACGGAGTCAGCTGGCCCCGGGACATCCGAGTTCGTACGGATTCTTGTACACGCCCTGCGGAATCGAGACCGAGGTTGGCTCGTCGTAATCAGTGTACTGGACCGTAATCGTCGCGGTTGCGGTCGCGCCGCGCTGTGAGATCTCGATGTCGAGTTCCGACTGGACAGGGCGATTCGTCTCCGGGTCAAGCCACAGTCGCGCCGTCGCGTTCGCAAGCGAACCGCGGTCCAGCGCCACGTCGCCAGCCTGTCGACGATTCATCAGTGACTCGATGGTGTCAGCGCTCGGGGAGGCCGTGACGAGGACAGTCCGGTTGCCGTTACGCGTCTCATTGCCCTGCCAGTAGACGTTCGAGCGTTCAAAAAGTAGCACTTGTCGGTGGAGCGGCGTCGCGGTCGCCCACGGTTCGGAGCGAGAGACATTCTCGACAGCGTAGCCGCCCCAGGGATCCTGACAGCCCTGGTACGCTCTGTAGCCGTCGATGTAGGATTTGACTGTCTGGTCTTGCATCTGTGTCGTCGCCTGCATCCGTTTTTCGGAGGCGTTCACCGCACCGTCGCCATCGACGCTCACCGTTCGCAACTGGTCGCCATCCGACGCAGTCACGTGCATGTCCATTTGGAACCGGTACGCGTCGACTGAGGCTATCGACCGGTTCGCTTCCTCAACGGCCGCGACGGCGCGCTCGTCGCTCGGCGGCGGGCTATCACTCATGAATGTACCACACCCAGCGAGGAGGGAAACGAAGCAGACGGCGAGGAGCAATCGTCGCATACGTGACTCTGGTTCACCCGTCGGTGTAAAACGTCATGGGTCTGACTGGTGATGTCCCTCACAACAATCTGGAGTCGAGTTGGGTCTGTAAGTCCACCACTAGAATGTACGCCGCCAGTGCGAGAACGAGCACCGAAAACCCGGTCCAGAGGTGGAGATTCACTGCACCCTCTCCGACCCACTGTGGGACTGCCGGGCGCATAACGGGCGGCTGGAGCGGCCAGAGCAAGTCCGACGACACGTACGGATCCGGGGGGAGGATACGTTGGTTGTCGGCTACCAGATGTGAGAGATGGGCGAACGCAAACGCCGCCCCGAGTCTGGTCCGGTCGGTTCGGACTGCGTACGCGACGACGGCAATCGAGAGCGGAATCGCGAACGGAAGCGAGTGCATAAACACCCGCCCGGAGGGAATCAAATGGAGTTCGTACGCTAATGGTTTGTCGATGAGATCCGGGAACTGGCTGCCGAAAAACGTGACTGCGACTAGCTGGAGCGACGGGAGGTGTCTGTCCCGGAGAAGGGCGTATCCTGCAACGGGGAGAAGGGCGATGATGAAGTGTTCGCTCGGGAGGACCATTCTCTATCCTGGTAGTGTGTCAAGTCGACGTGCGAGCAAATACCTTGTGTGGGATGGGGCTCTGCGTGTCGCATAGTATTCCGGTGAAGAGTCCATCGTGGACTGCATGCCTTCCCGCGCATGACTTCAACTAGCCTAGTGTGGGCAGTAGGCGATTACACTCGGTAGAGGGTGTGTGTGTCTCGTGAGGCTCACTTCGAGGCACAGGCAAACTATATCTCGTTTCAGCAGGCGTACGTTGACTGCTCCGATTATCAGACCGACGCAAAGGCAAGCCGAGAGATGGCACGCAAACTGGTGGCGAGCCTCGACGCGGATATCGACGTCCTGCGTGTCGGAATCGGAGCCGCCGACTACCGTGACATCACTTGGGACCTGCTTGCGGAGTACGATATTAACTCACTGGTCGTCATTCTCGATGAAATCGACAAGTTAGACGACGACGAGCTGGTACGCAGCCTCTCGCAGGCTCGAGAGAGCGGGAAGGCAGAGACACACGTCGGCGCCATCTGCATCAGCAACAGGATCGAATATCGCGAGCAGTTGAGCGAACGCATCGACTCCAGTCTTCAGGAGAACGAACTCGTCTTTGACCCCTACGATGCCGGCCAGTTACGGCGATCCTCGAAAACCGAATGGATGCCTTCGAACCAGACGTGTTGGAGCCCGACGTGATCCCGAAGGTCGCGGCCCTCTCAGCCAAGGAACACGGGGATGCACGGAAAGCGATCGATACGCTATACGAAGCTGGTCGTCTCGCTGAGAAACAGGGGACAGGAACAGTCACAGTCTCACATGTCGATGACGCCGTCCAGCGAGCAGAAGTGAACCGTTTCGAGAAACTCGTTCGTGGGACGACGCCACATATGAAATACATTCTCCGAGCGCAGGCGCTACTTACTGTCGACAACCCAGAACAGGAGGCGTTTCGAACCCATCAGATATACACGCTCTATCTGAAGGTCGCGGAGCAGGCTGGAGCGGATCCGCTCTCCGAGGATCGCGTGTACCGACTGCTGAAAGAACAGTCGTTTCTCGGGGTAACTGAATCGAATCATACGGGGGGTGGACAGGGTGAAGGAAGCTACTTGGAACATCGGCTACTTCGAGATCCAGAGGTCGTCATTCAGGCCATTGATAGCTCAACGAAGGGCGGGGACCCATGACGGCACTTCACTCGTTACGAGGTGTGTGGGTCGGCTTCGATATTAAACCGCAGAGGGGAGCCAAAGCGCAGTTCCGTTTCCGATAGAGTTCATGTTACCACGACCCGTCAATAGCTCGCTGATAGACGGTTTCGGCCTGATCTGCAACCGCATCCCAGTCGTATTGCTGCGCACGTTCGACGGGATCCGTCGCTGGGCGGTCACCACCTAAAACATCGTCGAGTGTTTCTGTGAGGGAGTCAACAGTAGGATCAACGAGGAAGCCCGCGTCACCGATAACTTCGTCTGCCGCCGAATCCGGATGGTCTGCAGCAATCACGGTACAGTCAGCAGCCATTGCTTCGACGAACGTAATTCCAAATCCTTCTCGCGTCGAGGGAGACGCGAAAATGTCCGCAGCACGCATGTGCCCGAGCACATCCTCGTAGTCATCAAGAAAGCCCAGCATCGAAACGCGGTCGGCGTGGCTCAGTGAGTCGCGTTTCCTGTCGAGGCGGTCACGCTCAGGCCCGTCGCCGATGATACCTAACGTGACAGCATGCCTGTCGGCGACTCGATCAAACGCCTCCAGCAGGATATCGACGTTCTTGTGCTCGATCAGCCGACCGGCGAAGATGATGTCGTAGCCGGTGTCAGGGCGAGGCGCTGTCCGGACCTGTTCGGTGTCGAGTCCGTTGGGCACGACCTCAATATGCTCGCGAGCCGGACCGATTGCAGCGAGGTTGTCCGCAGTGATACCAGACACTGCGATCGGATGCTGTGGGATCTTGGCAGTCAGTTGCTCGGTGATCTTGCCACCCGGAGCGAGCAACCCGAGGTACTCCTCCCAGTAGTCGCCCCAGACCTCATGCCAGGTCGTGACGACTGGCGTGCTAGTCCCGAGGCTAGCAAGCTTCGTCGAAAGAACTGGAAAATACGGAAAGACGCTAGCGATCGCAAGGTCGTGTTCATCGTTGCGGAGACGTCGACGGAGTGGTGGAAGTGCTCGGGCGGCAAAATCGATGGCTTCGGTGATGGACCGGCGGTCATCTTCGTAGAGCTCTGCTTCGGGGGCGACCGCACGGAGGGTCACTCCCTCGTGGGTTATCTCTGTTGAGCCGTCCCAGAAATGTCGGCCGTAGATGGTGATGTCGTGGCCCCCGTCGGCGAGGCGGGTGCCGATTTCGTGGATGCGTTTTTCCGCACCCCCGGTGATGAACGGATAAATCACATTACTTACAAAACAGACATCCATCACTATGTGAACATCCCTTCTAATAGAACCATCTTGAATACTACGTTTCGGTGGAGAAAATAGACGGACCCAAATCAGGCCGAATCAGGTATCAAATTCTGGTGCTGGAAATTTATAGTCGTACTGAGGGCGATGATTTATCGGCCTGAAATCCTTGTGGGATCTTCCTGCACCGTAATCCCTGAGCCTGAGATATTGATCTGGACCGTCGTTGACTCCTGCCTGTGTGACAGTGCAATATACTCAATCAAAATTATTTGCCGACTCTGTATAAATAAATGTTATCTTCGGAAGAATCAAGTTATTTCACAATCAGCATACCTTTATGTCAGAAATACTTAGCGGTACCACTTTTTTTACTATCCATGGAAACCCTAAGGAAGGTCGCCCAGCTTGCGAGTCTTTTTGGAAAACCGTACTTTTGAACAACGAGATCCCTTGTGATCAGTACAAACCAGTCCACGAGACTGGGAGAATTATATGAAGCTCGCAATGATTATCGATGACTGGTGGCCCGAAACAGGTGGGGGTCCAGTCCATGTACGGGAACTCTCATCTGCGCTAGCTACGTATCATAACTGCACTATAGACATCTACACGCGTGCGCTGAAGAAAGACGGTGAGCGTTACGCTGCCAACGAAGAATTTCATTCTGGAAAAGTACAGGTCCACCGTCTCAGGCCCTGTACAAAGTATTGGAACGCCTTCGGACGAGTCTCTTCAATGGGTACCCCTCTCCCAAGTCTCCTATTAAACGACTACGACCTCATTCATGGACACACGTTTCTCCCCGCAGTTCCGACACGCCTCACAGGAGCATTGACTGGGACTCCTACCGTATTCACAATTCATGGAACAGCACTAACGACTGGCGTCGGCCGGGACGAATCGATGCTTGCAGGCGTCAAGAGATTAATCGAAAAACAGTTAATTTTGGGCTTTGACTACGACTCTGTAATCTCAGTCAACAACGAACACGTCGACTTACTCAAAGAGCATCATCCCTCTGTTCACACTATCCCAAACGGCGTGGATTATGAGAAATTCTCGATCAAGACCGAGAGGACTGACGATATACTCTATCTCGGTCGTCTAACCGCCAGAAAGCAAGTCTCGGATCTGATCGAAGCGTTTTCATTTGTACACGAAGAACATCCTGATGCTAATCTACGAATAGTTGGTGAAGGCCCGAAACGGGACGACTTAGAGAGGCAAGCGGCCGCGCTCGGACTAGAAGAGTCGGTCTCATTCGAGGGTCGGGTACCTGATGAGGCAGTTCCGAACCATTACGCCTCAGCGAAAATGTTCGTTCTCCCCTCCGCTTGGGAAGGCCACCCATTAACGTTACTCGAAGCGTGGGCCGCAAGCACACCGGTTATTGCGTCCGCAGTTGAGGGTATTGAGGAATTCATTGACCATGGCGAAAACGGATATCTTGTCTCACCGGGATCTCCAGACGACCTCGCCGAAGCCATACGCTTCGCTTTAAAGAACCCCGATCAGACACAAGAATGGGGCCAAAATGCTCGCAAGCTGGTCGAACAGAAGTATTCGTGGGAGGGGGTTGCAGATCGAACTTACAGTCTCTATCAAGAGCTCGTGTGATCATCTGACTACTCCATATATCCCAGATCTGCAAGACGGTCCTCAACGCTTGACGTATCGCCGTCTGCTTGAGTATTGGTATAGTCTCCAGCAATTTCATTCCAGTCAGCTTCTTCTACCTCTTCGGTCTGTGGTGTGAGAACTTTCCCATCGGTTTGTGTATCGATAGGAATTCCCAACACGGCTGCTATCGTCGGAGCGATATCATATATCTGCGCTTGATCGATCGAATTGAGCGAACGGTTCGTGAGCAAAATTCCGTTTGGTTTGTGGTTCTTGTGGGAATATCGACGGAAAGTATCCAGAATTGACCCACTAACATCATACTGATAATCGCGCGGGAACAATGCAATGTCGGGTGCGTCCTCCAGGTGTGGCCCTTCATACACCTCTTCACGTGGGCAGACGTCGTCGAATGCGAGATTTCCGTCAGGATCCCGAACCTCGCGTAGCTCTTTCATGAGTTCGGAACGAACATCTTCGTAATCGTCTTGCGGAACAACCCCTTCGCTATCACGCCCTTCCACGTTTAGGTGAACGCCAAGGCTGTTGAAGTAGAGTTGAAACGCCTCAGAGTTCGAGTGATCAACAACTTGGTTTTGCGCAGCGACTAGCGCGTCTTCCGGGAGAATACGTTCAACGTATTCAGCAGCCCCGACGATATCAAGCGCACGGTGAACACGGCGCGGTGAGATTCCTACCTTTGAGACAGTGTTCACTCCAGTTGAGATTGCAGTCTCTATGAGTCCGGGGTCGGACTGGTCTTTTCCTTTCAGGACTCCCTCTTTTTGTTGGCGGAAGTATTGTGGTTCCCCTTCCTTTGACTCACAGTAGCCGTGTTCGGCGAGCCAAGAGTTGACGTAGAATGTCCAATCGTAGTCGCCCATCCCGTGATCTGACACGATAAACACGGTCGGGTCGTCCTCTCCGAGTTCGATGATATCTCCGGCGAATTCATCCACTTTCGTCAGAATCTCGCGGATCTTATTTCGGTCGTCGAGGTCGTGGAAAATCGAGTCCGTTACCTGGAACTGAACCGCCATCAGATCCCAATCAAAGAGATCGTCAAGGAACTCAGCCATATCACGGCGCTGTTTAGCGACACTTACGTACTCCTCAATGGTGTCGTCATCAGTTCCGTAATCTGGATAGATCTTGTACTCTCCGTACTGTTCCTCGTATTGTCCTCGAATATCGCCCGGGTGGAACTCAGCGTCTTCGCGAGCCAGATATCCGGGTACGAGAGCTCCGTGATCGAGTTCCGATACGGGATGCGTTACGGGGTAGTTGATTACGATCGGGGTTAGATCGCTCTGATCCACGACATCGAAAAGGTACGGCGAGTCCACATCCGGTCGTTCAATGAGTCGTTTATCGTAATCTTCCCGAGTGTAAAAATCAAAGACGCCGTGTTTCCCCGGGTTGCGTCCGCTCAGAAGGGATGGCCAAGCGCACGGCGTCCATGGGGGATGGGTGCTCATCAACTCAGCAGCGCTTTTTTCGTGGAAATATGAGAGCGTAGAGAGTGTACCATCAGCGATCCACTCTCCGATTTCGTCTAGTCCTAATCCGTCTAGCCCAATGAGAATAACGTTATTCTTCTCCATCCTTATCCGAAATATCTCCCCGTGTCGTCTGAGGTTTCTCTTCTAATCATATATCTGTCGAGTGACCCTTTGGCTGAGGGAATGAAAAGACTCTGGGTTGATTTTTCAATAGTATCCGTCATTTAACCCTCACATTTTATATCCGAGATCCTGTAATTGCTGTTTCATATCAGGATCAAAGCCTTCCCCCACTGTTGAGAGAGATTCGGCATCCGTAAGTAGATCAGCAGCTTGAGTTCGAATATCGCTATCTGGTTCTGTTCCAACACGTTCTTTTGGATCAGATAGATAGTTGAATTGTATTGGTTCCTGAAAGTACCGGTAATCTGGCACTAAGTCGTTATCTGGGCCTTTACGATGATGTATCACTTTGCGACTTTCGGTTCTAACTGCAACACTATGTCCCGAATTATCGAGAGTATCTGAGACCACATACTCTATATCCTGGGATCCAGTATCGTTGATCCAGTCGGTATTGCTTTTTTCGGGGAAATTACCGCTGTTTACGTCAAGGAGTTGACCAACCAAATCTGGGATCCAAGCCAAGGAGAACGGTTTATTGATTCGTTTGTGACTGCCTTTAGGAGCACGCACGAGAAGCGGGACATGCAGCAGGTCATCGTAGAGATGATGCCGAGGGTGTCCATAGATTTGATCTCGGTCCCACAGTACCTCGCCATGATCCCCTGTGATAATCAAGATTGTCTCGTCCCAGAGCGAGCGGTTCTTGAGTTCTGAAATAAGTTCGGAGAGTTGCTTGTCAACATAGCGAATAGCACTATCGTACATTGTATCATATCTTGGTTCGTGAATCCTAGAAGCACGGGCAGCATCCCAAGAAAATTGGCGTAAGTTTGATTCTTTCGGCATTAATCCGCCTTCACGAGCTCTCTCAGGATGGATTGGTGCATGGACGTCCATCAGATGTGTCCAACCAAAGAATGGCCGAGATGTACTTTCAAGATCGCTCAAGAAGCCTGTGACTACGTCCTCGCCGCTAACCGTAGGCCAATTAGACAATTGCCTATATCGATAGAGAATGAACGGTAGGGTATATGGGTTTATCAGAGAAGAGTATCGTCTCATATAACTCCGAATATTATACATACGCCCTGCCCAACCGGTGTTATCACCTCCCTGTTTAGCATTGTCTTTTCCTTTTGTTCGTAGATTCCGAAACCGGTCGAACCCCAGATCGAAGTTCCGCGTTTTAGTAAGATGGGGATTTGAGAGAGTAGCTACGGTACTGTATCCAACATTGGACAAAGACCTAGCAAGAGTCGTATCCTCTTGTTCAAATGCTTTCCACGCAGGATCATCCCCGAAGTAACACCCATTGTATGAATGTTGTCCACCAATAATTCCGGGGAAAGACTCTGTGGTATATGGTCCTGTAGAGTACGCTCGATTAAACACAATCGACTCCTTTGCAATAGAATCCAACGTGGGTGTTGTATCACGATGATGTCCGTTAAACCCACATCGATCGTGCCTCCAACAATCAACGGTTACCAGTATTACATTCTGCATGTTATATATATGAACGGACACGGCAAACTGCAACTTATTAGTTTGGAATAGTACATTACCACTTTGATGAACAGACAGACAACGTGGGAATTGAACTGCTTAAATTGATGTGTCTCTATTCTGGATAGGGGCAAAAGTACCATTAGTGTAGGTATACACCGAATCGCCTTGTGAATAAGCAACAGTTGAACGGTATATTGGATAACTGCGTCCTCACCGACTTGAGGTCGCCGTCTTTGTTCGATTCCAGGAATCAGATTTTATTCGTTCTCTTTGTCTCAGAAACCGAGTCAGCAATCAGGAATAAAGGAACTCTTCCCCTCAGAAAAACAAGTTATTGAATCCTCTACGTCGAAGCATGGTCATAACCGAACACGATTTCGATACCGTATTAAACATTTCAGGGAGAGCGTTGGGCTGTTTTGAGTTTCTTGAACGACATGATCTTCCAGACAAAGATTATTATTTAAACGGAATTTGGCAGAAAAGGGTCCGGCAAAATCTACGAGATCTACCCCCTGAAACACAATCCCACAGTGAGCTCACTGACTATTCTTCACTGAAGAGATGATATTCAAGTATTCATCTGCAATAGAGTCTACTGAGAAATTATCTGCACGAGCCCGTATTTTTGTTTCGTCAATTGGGTTGGACAGAGATTCTTCTATTGCATCAGATAGTAGCTCTGGACTTCCGACAGGTACAAGTTCACCGTATGTTCCGCCATCTAGGATCTCACTGGGGCCGCTTGGACAGTCGGTTGAAACTATTGGACAACCACAGGCCATAGCCTCTACTAAGACATTCCCGAAACCTTCCCAAACAGAAGAAAGGACAAAGACTGATGAATTTGCCATATACGGGAAAGGATTCTCAACCACCCCCGGGAGATCCGTTTTTGACTCAAGATCTAAATCTTGTATTAACGATTCAAGATCATCCCTTTCCTTACCTTCCCCTAAGATAAGCAGCCTTGCATCAAACCGATCATCAACCAGAGAAAACGCTTTGATCAAAGTTTGAAAATCCTTTTGAGGATGTAGTCGGGCTGCACTGAGAACTACTGGCACATCTGGATCATCAAACCATTCGTGATCCGGATCTTCTTTTGATTTCTTTTTTAATTCAGGTGTAACAACCGGATTGTAAACTGTAGAGACCGGAAGGGGTTTATTTAGATAACTTTCGATATCTTCGGCAACTCCAACAGATGTTGCAATGATGTGGTCTGCGGATGGATACAACATCTTCATTAAATTCTGAAAGGCGATTTCACGACGCCAAGGCTCGTTTTCTAATGCTTTAGAGAGGTGATTTCGTTCACCTATAATAACAGTAGTGTCTATCATTGACATCTTCTGAGCTAACAACGATGTTATATTAGCATGCTTCATAAATGAGAGGAGGACGTCTGGTTCCTTGTGAAATAAATACTTGGATAAACTAGGGACAGCGGATAAAAGTGAGAACCGCGTTGGATCAGGCGCATCCAGTATTTTGAGCGATATGCTCTCAGGTACTTCATTCATTAGTTCTCCTGCATCTCGAGCAAGAACGATTGTAACATCAATGCCTCGATTCAGAAATTCTTCTGCCAGATTGAGCGTCATCCTTTCAACCCCCCCGATCTCAAGGGCAGGTAGGAATACTACTACCTCATCTATCACGTTATTATCCTTCATTTTAGGTTCTTATGTCTATTCAACTGGTTCCCCCAAATGCTTTAATATCTCAGCAATAATATAGAAAACGAGATAGTTACACTCTGCCCGAACCACTGAATATTTAAACTATTCAATGGAATAAAAGTAAGATGGTGAAATTTGGACATCTGAGAGGTTTAATTCAAAACCACTACTATCCATATACGCTCATGCGTAGCACATTGTTGATTTCACAGCGTCGCTCGAATGGCGTGCTTGAGAGCGTCTCGTCCAGGTTTTCGAAACAGTTCCCGGCGTAGTTGGAACGCTCTGAGAGACTGTGTCAACTTGTCTTTCGAGACGCCACGATGGGGCGAGAGCCACTGTCGCGTCAGCGATGCGTGGCTCTCGTAGGTGTTGACGTGTACCTCGTCATCGGCGTATTCGCCATCGCCATGGACGACGTATTCGCGGTCGAATGCGTCGTCTGCTTCGAGCGGTTCGTACGCTCGAAAGCCGTGATATAGACAGTGAGTGACTCCTGCTGGCGGTCGGCCAGCAGGAGTCAAATCGTCGATTCGTCTGCGGCTTTCGACGGGATCACGTACCGGTCACCGGTGCCGCGATCAGCGATGACGAAAATGGGTGGCTTATCGCCGTTGTACGTACCACGTCCACGCCTGGATAGGCCACGCGAGCGCGACTCCCGGTCGCGCTCGCGGCCTTTCTTCCCGGCAGAGACGTATACTTCGTCGATTTCGACGGGGCCAACAAGTCGAGAGAAGGCGCATCGAGCGCTCTGGCGAATCGCTCGATGCGCCGGTGCATCGTTTTGTGTGTCACCTCGATTTCGCACTGTAGTTGGCGGAGACTCGTGTTAAACCGGAGGAACGCGTAGATCGAGAACAGCCACCGTCGGAGCGCAATCTTCGAGTGAGCGAAAATCATGCCCGTCTTGTCGTTGAACGTGCGGTCGCAATTCTTACACAGATACCGCTGAAACTCTCTGTAGCGGCCGTTTCTGACCGTTCGGTCAGAAACGGCAGCGAGGACAGGTAACACCGTCACGCCAGCGAACCTGCTCCAACAGGTCCGCTGCGACCGATTCCGAGCCAAACACATCGAGTGGAATCATTCGTGTCGGGCACCACTGACGCGGTGCCCCTGTCCTCTTCGACTCCACAGCTACGGCTCCACAGTATCAACAATCTCCTACGGGAGAGCGTTCGAACATTTATTTCACCAAGCCAACTTTTCCAGAATCATAGTACTTGTCAGACTCACCAATAAAGCCCCCCATCCAATATTCAGACATTCTCACTTCGTTGAGATAAGGATTATCCCCTGTATGGCGAAGCCGGTATTCTGTCCAATTGTCATTATACATCAATGAATTTCGATAGTTGATTGTAGATTCACTCAATCTTATGTCGTCGGATGTATCTGCCTCAAATAGTTTGAGCATCTCCCGTTCTACAAGGAATGTCGAAACTGGGCCTGCCTCATATCGATTGCTGAATAGAGACACAGAGCGTAGTTGTTCGTATTCAGTCGATGAAATAGATGCCTGCGTTGGATCGGTAGTGCCTTGATAATTGTGGACTTCGTCAGCGGACATCAGTGGTCCAGCTGTTACAAAGAGACAGATAATACAGATCACAGGAAGCGCATTTCGTGTCTCCACCTCGGTAGTCATCCAACGTAATCCGGCACCTGCCAGAATAAATGCGAAGATGCTCAGAGGGAATGATAGCCGCTTTAGCGACTTCACTGACAATGGAGTTTCTAAAATCAATACCGCCCCCAGCACGCCAAGGGCAAGTGCTGAGAGGGCTTTTGGAGATCTGTCTTTGCCAAATAGTAGGCACAGTCCACCGAGAGTTAGTAGCGCAACAAGTGATATCTGATAGACTCCCTCAACACCGTGTAACCAAGCAATCGCGCTGGTTACGGTTTGTTCTATTGGGGCCTCTCCATAGAGGAATATGTTTCCTGAACTCTCTCCTGTCGAGATGCCGTACGACGTAAATGTAGAAAAGACACTGGTCGAGATCGCGAGGAGCGAATTAAAGAAATCGCCAGCAACGTTACCCCAATAGTAGAGCGCCAGTCCGTATGGGAAGAAAATCAGGAAGATATTCAGTTTCTTAACAGTTCCAACGGGCGTGGTTTCACTTGAAGAATATGTCTCCCATCGATCTCCCGCAATCAGCATCAGAACCACTGGGAGTACGATGAAGAATGAGAAATGGTGTGTGATTACAAAAGCTGCCGATAGTAAAATGCCACAGAGTATCTGGCGGGATCGTGTGATCGATAAGGCACTAGAGCTGGTGAATAGAAGGAAGAAAAAGAGGGTCATAGCGAGAGATTGCGGGAAAAAGTAGTTTGAGAAATATAGATAGCCAAAGGATCCCGATAGAAGCACTACAGAAAAAAACGCCGTAGCCGATGATTTGGTGGTGTGCATTGCGAAAACGAAGAGTGCGCCAATTAGCGCACTGAAACAGACAATACCCAATAACACGATTGAATCGTGCGGTGATAATGTTGTGATTGAGCTGATGATACCACTCAGAATGTGCAACCCAGGGAATTGAGCATATTGATTGGGAATCCCAGCAGGGGTCCCAGTTTGAATTACTTCCCTTGTAAATCTTGCATGCTTGATGAGATCCAAGCTACCAATATAGAAGTCAGTTGTCGCAAACTTTGAGTAGGAACTTATGGAGAATAGCACTGTGAGCTCTCCAATCATTCCTACTGTCACTCTCTTTGAGTTGAGGAAATGGAGGAGAAGAAATCCGTACCCCAAGGGTATGAAAAGTCCAAGTGTGATGGCGGGACTTTCTAGTAATTCCAAGGCAGCGATAGAGAGAGCTGAGAGGGTGAGGATGATTTTTATACACCGCCCGCCACGTATGTTTTCGAGATAGGGTACTGTTATCAATGACCCTTCAATGGATTCAAAGACGAGCAAAGCTGTGATGAGCCCGAGTGTTGTATAACTCGCCTTCACTGCGAACGGGAGAGTAGTGAAATGCTGGACAGCAAGAAGACCAACCACAGAGCCAAAGATCAGAACAATGAGTGATATCCTCACTCTATTGTTCGTCTTCACCATCGTCATCTCAGGTGACTCAGATGTTTGGTGACAGTACAATAGTTCTTGTCATTATGTTTGAGCAATCGAATTCTTCGGCTTGGTAATTAGGCCGTCGCGTTCGCCGCGTCACTGATTAGATTTGTCTTGATGGTGCCTGAGTCACTGAATGCATGGACGATCGAACCAGCAGTGAAGCCATCAGACCCGTTCGGTCAGAAACGGCAGCGAGGACAGGTAACACCGTCACGCCAGCGAACCTGCTCCAACAGGTCCGCTGCGACCGATTCCGAGCCAAACACATCGAGTGGAATCATTCGTGTCGGGCACCACTGACGCGGTGCCCCTGTCCTCTTCGACTCCACAGCTACGGCTCCACAGTATCAACAATCTCCTACGGGAGAGCGATAATGTAAATCAATCTGGTGTATCTTCTTCGACAAGATTGCTCTTTTATCGTGAGGGTTGGTCACGATTTATGTAACCGTGGATACTCGACCTTTGTTAAAGAAGATTGTATTGTCTAAAGAATATCTCAGTCAAAGCACAAGCACTTGTAATAACATTTGATAACGGTGAGGTAGGAATACTCTATAATACCGAAAGGCAATTCCTTAGTAGGTCCAATTGCTCAGCATAATTCAATGTGTACTTCAGTGTTATATCTGGGAGACAACCCAAAGAATCCTTATGTTAAACTACTTCTTGAAGCGTTAACGGAAGAAGGTCTGGATGTTACTCAAATTGATTGGCCTCTTGCCTTCCCGTTAACTCGTTCCGCATTATCTCATCGGAATGCAGATGTTATTCATGTTGGTTGGCTTTTCGGGTTCTATATGACTGATGACTTCACTGGTTCTAAAATCATCGACAGTCTCATCACCTTGGGCCGGGCTAGCGTATTTATCTTAGATATTATATTTGTGAATTTATTATCTATAAATGTTGTTTGGACAGTTCACAACACACATCACCACGAAAATAAATATGAGAGATTTGAGAGAATTGTTAATGAAATGGCATTCGTACTATTTGATTCTATTGTTGTCAAATGCGAAGAGGCTGCGGAAATAGTATGTGAAGAATATGTATATTCAGACAGAGAGAAGATGGAGGTAATAGGAGATGGAAATTATATCTCCACCTACGAGAACAACGTATCCAAGGCAGAAGCACGTGATTGGTTATCGGTCGATACCGATTCTTTTGTCTACTTATATTTTGGCCTGATACGAGAGTACAAAGGAGTTCCTGATCTAATTGCAACGTTCAACGATGCTAATATTGATGATTCGGAACTTTATGTCGTAGGACAACCTTGGACTGAGGAAATTGCTTCAGAACTCAAATCTCAATCAAAAGAATCCGATGAAATACAGTTAGTACTCAAATATATTGACGATGAACAGATACAGTATTACCTAAATATGGCGGATGTCCTCGTTCTTCCATATCGAAATATCCTCAATTCAGGGTCTGTCCATTTAGGTCTCTCTTTTGGAGTTCCAATTATTGCACCAAAGACGGGGTGCATTCCAGCAACAATTCCTGAAGAGAATCCATTTCTCTATGATCACTCCGATCCAGACGGGCTACGACAACAGCTTGAAACGGTTCGTGAACATTCTAATCTGACGAACATAGGAAAGGCAAATTATGACTACGCGAAAAAACAGGATTGGAAGAGTACTGCTCGTGAATTTAAGAATGTTTATGAAGGGTTAGAGATGGACGATTGAGAGTCATTACATGATTATAGTCTGTCTCGAGACGGTTCTAATTGAGGGATTTAAGGATACGGTCCTTTTCCTGTCTTATTTCGAAGACCATCCGTTATTCCTCGATAAAGGCTGAATAGACCGTCAATTCTCCAATTATAAACTCTCAGAGTTGTCTCTTTCAGGATAACTTTAAAGTACCAAAGGAGATGGAACGGGCTCATTTTTTCATTGAACTCACGTATTAGTATTCGCTGGTTTCGTGCTAGATAGTAAGATGATATCGGACCCAAACGATTTCCGGAACTACCACCACGCTTATGAAATATTGTAGTATCAGTGAGAGTCACTAAGTCGTAGCCACTTTCAGCTAATTGTACGGAATAGTCTACATCTTCATAATAAAGAAAGTATTTTTCAGGGAGAAATCCTACGTCAGAGAAGATTTCTGCGGGAAATAATGCGCAGCAGAGCGGAACATAATCGTTTTGTATATTCTTTTTCGGGACGTGATCTGGAGGAGTAGGGTGATAGCCTTCTCCAGTATTCCAATCAATAGACCCTTTCCAAAACCAAATCTCCTCTGTATCTGGGTAACTGTATATAAGTGGAGTGACAACACCAATTGAGTCATCTCTATTAAATGAATTAACTAATTCTTTTAAAATAGATTTTTCCTCTATAATCACGTCATTATTTAATATCCAGACGTATTCTGAACCAATAGAAAGAGCCTGTTTAATTCCGACATTCATTCCACCACCGAAACCACGATTCTCTCCAATTTGTATCAGCTCAACCTCAGGAAAATCATCTTTCAGTGATTCTGCTGACCCATCCGTTGATCCATTGTCCACTACGATAATATCTAAATTTGGATACGAGACTGATTTTAGCGATTTCAAGCAATTTGCAGTATCTTCGTAATTGTTCCAATTTAAAATTACTGCCGCTACTTTCTCCATTGAGATGTTTGCTTGGTGGACTGTCCATCGGTATAAATATTCCGTCAGCCCTAAACCAGGTTGTCGTTACTGAATGTGTCTGAAGCATCATTCAATTAATTATGCCGGTCCCCTCCATCTACAATACTAGATCAGGTTTCTGAAGAACAAGTTTCACAAGTTATTATATCTCTCTATGAGATGGTAGCTGACACTTGTTAAATGAATATCGCTAAATCAAGCTTTCAAATAATCATTGCAAAAGTTGTAGGATCTTTATCCGGATTTCTGGCCATCGTAGTCTTCTCAAGAGAGCTCGGCGCCTCTCCACTTGGTACGTACTATCCATTTTTAGCACTTCTTGGAATGTTGGCTATACCAGCTGATTTCGGTATTCGAGGGGCGACTGAAAAACGCATCAGCGAGGGAAATGATGTTCATCGTTATCTTGCCACAGCTATTCTACTTAAACTTCCTCCGTTGCTTGTCATCGCGTGTTTTCTCCTACTTATTAGAGGATATTTAGTTCAATATCTTGGTGCAGATCTAGTACTTCCATTAATTGTTGCTCTTTTCATCAGAGAAAGTGGAAACTTTTCCATAACTGTACTTAGAGGGGAACTCCGGGTCGGTGAAACAGCAATTCTACAGATTTTCCGTCCACTTGGGTGGCTAATTGTTGGATATTTCTTGTTTATGAGAGGATATGCAGTTCATGGACTTGTCTACGGTTACATTGCAGGTTCGATCGGGATGATGGTTGTCGGTTGGTGGAAAGTATCAATTCGGCCATCGAAACCAACGATTGAACACGCCCGTTCTCTACTTGACTACGGTCGGTATGGTATTATTTCGTCAGTTGGCGGATATTTCTACAGTTGGATGGATGTTGCAATTTTGTCTGTATTTGTCGGAGCCGGAATCGCTGGAACACGTGTCGGGATTGGTGCCTACGAAAATGCGTGGCGAATTTCTTTGTTCGCTATGATGGTAAGTCAAGCCATCGCGACGACGATATTCCCTCAAATAAGTCGTTGGGATGCTGAGGAAGCCACCGGTCGCATTGAGAATATCATTCCGACAGCGATTCTCCCGGCTCTCCTCATCGTGATTCCGGCGTTTGTTGGAACGGCAATCCTTGCGAAGGATATCCTTCGAATTTTATTCACTCCAGAATTTGTCGTAGCATGGCTAGTGTTAATCGTATTGATGGCTGAAAAGATTCTTCAGGCTATCCACGTTGTTCTTGGTCGCTCACTCCAAGCGATAAATCGTCCGGACCTTGCCGCATATGCGACGGTAGTCGCTGTAATTATCAACCTCGTATTGAACGTCATATTAATCTGGCAGTTTGGGATCGTCGGTGCAGCCATTGCGACAACGGTATCATTCGCTGCAAACACTCTTCTCCATGCCTATTACCTCAACCAATTCAT
This sequence comes from Haloarcula sp. Atlit-47R, assembly GCF_003665985.1. Classification (NCBI taxonomy): domain Archaea; kingdom Methanobacteriati; phylum Methanobacteriota; class Halobacteria; order Halobacteriales; family Haloarculaceae; genus Haloarcula; species Haloarcula sp. Atlit-47R. Next base: position 284,294 of record NZ_QPLQ01000004.1, read on the forward strand.
AGATATACAGTTCCCATTTATTGAGGCGGCCTGGAGTACCGGTGCCGCATCTGTGATGGGAATAGCTGTCTACATCCTACATTCAGTGATGCAGATTCAAACAATTATCGACTTGTTTGGTGTCGTTCTATTCGGAGTCCTTGTCTACATTCTTGCCATACTCGTATCCCCTACAATTCGGACGAGACTCTGGAATCTCGCAGGTCCAGCAATCATAAAACGGATTGCCTAAGAGCAAGAGTCCGTTCGTAAGTTCATCAGAATCAGTCCTCCGTGTTGAGCACGGTAGCGGAGTACATGACCGGTACCTTCAAGAATTCTCTCTGAGACGGACCCCCTATGCCGACTATTCACGATGTCGAAGTCAGAGACCTCCAAGTAAACGCCGACGAACGAGGCCACCTTGTCGAAGCGTTCCGAGAAGACTGGGCCGAATATGATATAGATCCGGCTATGTCCTACTACTCAATGACGTATCCAGGCATCGTCAGGGCCTGGCACCGACACCTCGAAGGACAGATCGATCACTTCGTCTGTCCACAGGGCCGAATCAAGATTGGTGTCTATGACGAACGTGAGGACTCACCTACGAAAGGCGAACTAGACACGTTCGTCATAGGCGAACACAATCAGCAAGTCGTTCGCATTCCGGGAGACTGCTGGCACGGGTTCAAAGCAATCAGCACTGACCCCTCGATATTGATTAACTATCCGACTGAGCTCTACGATTACGATGATCCCGATGAAGAACGCATTCCCTACGACGCCGAGAGGGTTCCTTTGGACTGGAATGAGCCACCTCACGAGTGAATCTCGGTTATTCTGTGTATCCCAGATCGGAGAGTTGCTCCTGAGTATCTGACGAAATATCAACGGAGGTTCCTGTCTCCCGTTCTCGCGGAATATACTCCAATAGTTGCTGTTCCAGTTCCGGATCTGTGGTGACTTCTCCACTCTCGAAGTCGATCAGGACAGAGCGGTCATCCATGGGAATATATATGAGATGGTCGTCGTCATCGGTGACGCTGATCTGATTTGGTCCATAGGCGATCTCTTCAGAGAGGACAGGTTTACCTGCTGCCGATCTATCCTGTAGTGGATGCCCATCAAAATTAATCGACAAATCCGCTTCTAGTTCGCGGAAAATCGTCGGTACGATATCTGTCAGGCTCCGCCGTGACTCCGAAGTCGGAATTCCTTCGATATTCGTCGCAATTGGAACTTCGATAACGGGCGGTACGAGTGCATGACCGTGACCGACGCCACTGAGACCGCGTGAGTCTTCAAAATATTCCTCCTCAAATGATTTGTACTCCCAGAACTCTTCCCCGTGATCGCTGGTCACAATCACGACGGTTTCCTCTATGTCGATTAATTCCTTGAGCGTCTGTTTAATCTGTTCATCGACGTACCGCACGAGCGTGTCGTACAGAAGTCCACGGGCGGAACGGTAATCCTCGAATTCCTCACTCTGTGTGTCCCCAGAAGTAAATCGCCACCTATCAATCTCCTCAATATCCGGAACTTCATCAAAATACATCTGTTCTGGTTCGTGGAGCGGTTCGTGAAGGTCCCCTAATTGAACGTACCCGAATTTCGGCCCTGCTTCGCTGTTCCACCACTGCTGGAGTTCCGACAACATTGTTTCAGCATCGACATCGTGATATTGTTCCATGAACTTGAACCGACCCTGGATCGGAACCGCAGCGGTCCCGATAGACGTTATGAACTTCGTCTCATAACCACTCGCACCCAGCAACTCTGCCACAGTATACACGTCATCTCGAACACCATTGGGTGGGTTCGTGAGGTCTTGGTTTCGGGAGGAATCATCAGTATATGTAGCACCGTGGTGGTGTGGATATAACCCGGTGAGGATTGACGGTACCGAACTAAATGTCCACGGTGCAGCAGCAATAGCTGGAGTAAAGGAGTTCATTGAGTCAAGAAAGGGCGTCGTTTTTCTCTGGTATCCAGTCCGAGAGATTCGGTCATTACGCAAGCAATCGACGGTGATGATGAGTACATGCTGATGCTGGCCCAGATTCACTGCTGGGACCTTTCTGCATCTAGATTCGTAGGCTATCCGATTTCGGAGTCGCTGAAAGGTGGTAAGACTCCTCTTTGCGAATTGTTTAACTATTGTCATACGTAGCTATTAGAGATATTTATGACGTTATTCTTGGCTCTGTCGAAGTCAGTAATCCGGACAAGCGAACAATACTTTAATCAGTAAGATCATATCGGTGCTGTGAAAGGTGTCTTACTATCCGGGGGGACGGGGTCGCGACTCCGCCCGATTACCCATACTGGTCCAAAACAACTCGTTCCGGTTGCTAACAAACCAGTTCTCGAGTACGCAATCGAAGACTTCAAAGAAGCCGGCATTACCGAGATCGGCATTATTCTCGGCCACAAAGGCCGTGACGAGATTCAAGAGCTTCTGGGGGATGGTTCCGAATACGGGGTCGAAATTACGTACATCATCCAAGGGAATCCGCTAGGGCTAGCTCATGCCGCAGGGTGTGCGCGTGATTTCGTTGGCGACGACGATTTCGTGATGTACCTCGGGGACAACATCCTCAAGTCAGGAATCACCGACCTTGTCGAAAGTTTCGAGGCTGGAAATTATGGCGCAGGCATTGCCTTGCAGGAAGTCGAGAATCCACAGGCGTTCGGAATCGCAGATGTCGACGATGCAGGGAATGTGACGGAACTAATCGAGAAACCAGATGAGCCGCCAACGAACCTGGCACTCATTGGGATGTACGTCTTCTCACCGGCAGTTTTCGATGCGATCGATGACCTCGAACCGTCCTGGCGAGGCGAGCTTGAAATCACTGATGCCATCCAGTCGTTGCTCGATACCGGACACGAAATCGATTCGCATGTCGTTGAAGGCTGGTGGAAAGACACTGGAAAACCAGAGGATATCTTGGAAGCCAATCGACTTGTCTTGGAAGATCGAGCGCTCGAAACCCAGGGGACAGTGGAACCCAATGCCACAGTCGAAGGCCGTGTTGAACTCGATGAAACATCGACGATCAAAGATGGAGCCGTGGTTCGTGGGCCAGTGTCGATTGCCGAAGATACGGTAATTGAATCCGGGAGTTACGTGGGTCCGTACACGTCAATCGGTCCGAACTCCACTCTCGAAGGCGTCCATGTTGAGAACTCCGTCATCATCGGCGATTCAGCAATCACAACCTCAGGGAAGATCGTCGATAGCTTGCTTGGACGAGGTACAAACATCGGAAGCGCCGATTCACTGCTCCCAGAGGGTCGTAGACTTGTTGTGGGGGAGAACTCGCAGCTCAAACTCTAACCATGCGCATCATCACTCATACCTGCACGGAGTGTGGCACCATCGTCTCAGCGAACGAAGTCGAATCGAATCGAGTAATGAAATGTCCGGGTTTAGGGTGTGAGAACGTCCTCAAGTTCGAAGAGATTCCCAAAGAAGAGCAACAGCACTTCCTTGAGAACAAGGACCAGTACGAGATCTAGCGATCGTTTGGTTTCGGTTCCGAATCGAACCAACCAGAAATTGCCTCTAAATCCGCTGTGAGAGTTGGCTGTCGTCGACCGAGTTTATCCTCGGTTTTCGTTACATCAAGGCATGTGTGAGCGGGGCGAGTCGCCGGCCGTTCGATATCAGATTGTGAGCCGTCTTCGAGCAGTGACTTTGCAGCCCCCATCCGGTCACAGATAGCTGCTCCAAACTCGTACGGTGAAACACACGATCGACACGCAACGTTGTATGTTCCGCTAGCCCCGGCTTCTATCAGTTCCAACAGTGTCGAAGCCGTGTGACCAGCACGCGATGGAGTGATATGCTGATCGGTGAACAGGGGGACCTCATTGTCTGCTACGAGCTGATCACGAACCCACTTTGGGAATCCCGCTAGCTCATCTGTGCCTCGGTGAACACCGTAAACGAACGATAGTCGAGTTACAAGAGCCTCCGGCATCACTTCCTGAACCGCTCTCTCGCCGTCAAGTTTGGATTGTCCATAGACCTGAACGGGATTTACCGAATCATTCTCTGAGTACGACGCCGTGGACTTGCCATCGAACACGTAATCCGTAGAGACATGGAGAAATTCGCACTCAGCTTGATTGCAGTAGGCAGCAATCTCACCGGGCGCTTGAGCATTCACATCGTGTGCACGGTCTGGGTGCTCCTCACAGCCGTCGACATCTGTCATCGCGGCACAGTTCACAACCCAGTCAGGATCCACTGCTTCGATAATCTCCGAGGTGGTGCTGGAATCTATGATGTCGAGTTCGAACAACGGGATATCGAAGTCCGGTGCCGTTGAATGATATGTGCCCGACACCGTCCATCCCTTCTCCAAACCGGCTTGTACAGCGTTCGATCCGAGTAACCCGTTCGCACCGAGGACCAGGAGATGCATCACCGGCTATTCATCGTATGGAAACCTAAATACGCACGACTCATGTCTAGTGTCGTATGCGCATACTCGTCACCGGCGGGGCGGGCTTTATCGGATCCAACTTTGTGGAGCATATTATCGAAACCAGTGACGACGAGGTCGTTACACTTGACGCCCTCACGTACGCTGGCTCAAAAGAGAACCTCGAAGGGGTTCTTGAGCATCCTCAACACGAGTTTGTGGAAGGAGATATACGGGATAGTGCCCTCGTCAGCGACTTGGTATCCGATGTTGACGCTGTCGTAAACTTCGCGGCAGAGTCACACGTCGACCGGTCGATAGAAGGTGCAGAACCCTTCGTCTCAACAAACGTACAGGGAACCCAGACACTGCTCGATGCAGCAACCGACTCAGAAATTGACCGGTTTGTCCAGATTTCAACAGATGAGGTGTACGGGCAAATCGTCGACGGGTCTTTTTCAGAAGAAGACCCGCTTAATCCCAGGAATCCATACTCCGCGACCAAAGCCAGTGCTGATCTGCTCGCACAGAGCTACGAGACGACCCATGGGCTGCCGGTTGTAATCACGCGTACGTGTAACAACTACGGCCCGAATCAACATCCCGAAAAACTGATCCCGAAGTTCATCACGAATGCAACGCAGGGCAAATCACTCCCCGTCTATGGAGATGGGTCAAACGTACGAGAGTGGATTTACGTCGAAGATAACTGTCGAGCACTTGACTTAGTGCTCCGCAAAGGAGACGTGGGTGAAGTGTACAATATCGGGACTGACGAAGAGAAGACGAATCTCGAAGTAACACAGGCAATCCTCGAAGCCGTTGGCGCATCCGAAGACCTCATTGAGTTTGTCGAGGACCGGGCTGGTCACGATCAGCGGTATGCGCTTGACTCTTCGAAGGTTGAATCACTCGGCTGGGAACCCCAGTACTCGTTCGAAGACGGGCTTGAGAGGACGGTTAACCACTTTGTTGACCGATGAGATAGATTGCTTCCAGCCTTTCACTTATCACCACTTCGGTGCTTGATCACCAATCTGTCAACCACCGCACCATATTGAAGACAAATCTGTAGGGGTTGAGAATATTTTTTCTCGGACTATATGGCCCGGAACACAACGTTCAACCGCTAGTCTTCAATGACCTCAACCTCGTACTCGCTCGCACCCGAATCGGGAACCACCCCTCTTCGTCGACACCAAGCAGTGCTTCGGAGTATCCGTCATTCCCGTTCCCGGCTTTCGCCGACCGCACCCAGTCCACCTCCCGATCACTGAGACCGAACCAGTCAGCCAACTGCTCGGCTGCCTCGTCAACGGGGTGGATGATCGTCATCGAACAGAGGTTTGCGATCGTTCGGGCTTCCGGAGTGAGTTCGAACTCACCACCAGTCTGTGTGATGAACTGCAAGGAGATGTCGTAGTGCCGACTGTGACGAACTGCTGTTTCGAGGAAGTCTAGCGATGTTGCGTCATTCATCAGGTAGTGAGCTTCGTCGATAGCAAACACGACCCGTTTATCCGTCTGTTTGGCGCGTTCGTACACCGCGTTAAACAACACCTGTATCATCAGACTCTTTTCGGACCACCCGCGTGTCCCCTCCTTCTGGTGGAGATTGAGATACACGACATTGGCTGTGATATCGAACTCAGTGGGTTCTGCGAGATTCGCGAGACCACCACTGTCCCTGAAGGACGGATGCAGGTCGATCAACAGTGATTCCGCATCCGTCCGGACGTTCTCCTGTTCACCAGCTGTGACGTAGCCAAACGCCGCCGGATCGTCTAGCAGTTGTTCAAGAACGTCAATCACGTCACGGACGGTCGGTGATGGTTGGTCGTGCGTTGCTGGGTCACGGGTAATGCCCTGTTGCTCGTAGGTCTCTTGCACACACCGGCGAAGCGTCTGCTTTCGATCACCAAGGGGATTCCCTGCCACCTGTTCGAAGAACGTCTCGAAGAACGTGAGTACCCACGCGATTTGCTCGGCCCACGGATCCAGATCAGGGACCGTATCTAACACAGCCGTCGGTGTGGGCTGTATTTCCAGTGGATTGAACGACCGGGACCCGCCGACTGTGACACGCTCACCGCCGAGTGCATCGTTGAGTGACGCAAACCCTTCGAGCGGATCCAGCATCACCAAGACGGTGTCCTGATCGTGCATCGCACGCCGGAGCAACTGCAGTTTCGTCGAGAAGGACTTCCCTGCTCCGTGTTTACCGATCACCATCGCACAGTACCCCGTTTGCCTGGCGAAGCGGTCGAGCAACAGGGGGTTTTCATTGAGTGCGTACGTCCCGTATTCGATGCCGCGTTCGGCCAACGCCCCGCTACGAACGGGAACATCGCTCCCAGTGCCCCACCTAGCATCGGCGTCTGCGTGTCCTGCTCAAGATTCATTTTGTCCACACCGACTGGACTGGCTGAGATGAGTGCATCCAACTGTGCCCATCGCGGCGACACTGGTGTCAGATTCGCTGGCGCTCGCCTGGCCGCGTTCGCAACCGATTCGGACGTAACATCCTCGCTCGTTTCCCCTCGCTGGGGAGATACATCGACACGTCGAACGCCTCCATCGACGTGTTCCGAAGCACATTGTACAGTTCCTGATAGTCCTGCAGGTCCTTGCTGACCCCTCGTGCGCCTGCCCAGCGTTTCTCCGAGAGACACTACATTTCCGCTTCCAGATCCTCGATCTTGTTCTCCAGTGAATCCAGCGTCGTCTGTGTGTCCCTTTGTGCATCGGGGTATCCGTCGTTCGTGTCTCAGCCGTCAAATACAGGTTTTCGAAGAGTTCATCTCGTGGTGCCTCCGGGAACTGGCCGATCCAGAACGTACGCGCCCACCGCTCACCGGTTCGTATCGCCGTCGGCGTTCGTTCGATTTCCGATGGTGCGACGAGTGACTGATGGACATCTGCCGGTGTCTCCAATGACCGTTCACTCTCCGCGTCGACGTGGCCGCCTGTGGCCTTCGACGTGCTGTCCCCGCTGATTTCGACAAGAGATCTGGGCCAGCACAATCGCCGAGTCAAGGCCGAGCGGGTTACCAATGACCTTGATGAAGCTCGCGATGTCACACGACGCCGCCCGCGAGATTCTCGCCGCACTGAATGACCCCTTGGAGAGCGAGCCTCGTGTCGAGAAAACGTATTCCGAAAGTACCCCGGCGAGTTCCTTCACTATCGACGAACCCGGCTTCTCGGATGTTCTCATGGTCAACCAGTTGCTTGACCGCATCGACCGGCCGGATCCACGGAACCTGCAAGGTTAGCCAGGGCGATTGAGAATGCCAAACCGGGCCAACACCGTCCTTTGTCGATCTTGGGGGTCTAACCCAAGGCTCCAGCTCCGAAACAAGGTACATTATCGCTGTCGAGCCTGGCTAGATACGTGGGGAAGTCAGCTGACGAATGCCGTGGCTCACTGGCCGACGTGGCTCTTTTCGTGGGACAGCGCCCTGTTTGACGCTAATCCGGAAATACCGTGAATATCGGAATTGTTATTCGAGTTTGATAGATTTGATGTATGTGAATTTCCAACCTTAGTTGCTGTCTGGTGATTCAATCTAAGGTTGGAACTAATTGGTATATTGGGATGTTCTGCCGGCTCGATTTATATTTCCCCCGCAGCGCTCTGATCACCTGGCTTTTCCTGGTGTTTCGCCCGCCGGCCCGTTCGTCGCGCTTGTCGATGGGTGTCTAGAGAATACTAGAGCCGCTTCGATCTGTTCTACCGGTGGATCTTCCCAGGGTTGCCGACAGAGTGAGCGACGTAGGATGGGGTAGTTGCCCTATTCACTGGGCGCTTCCAGCTCCACCAATGTCAAATCCCGATCTAGCATACAGTAGTCATGCGGCGGGTCGCCGATAATCTCGTCAATCCGATACTCCTCATCAAAATCAGCCCCGGCGGGCTCACAGTAAGGATGGCTGGGACATTCGGTGTGCGGACAGGGCCCCATCAGCGACGCCTTACTACCAGCGTAGGCACCCTTCGACGGAACGTTGGCCCGAATCGGCGCGGGTTCGACCTCGACGGCTCGAACGCCGTCTTGATGCATCGCACAGTCTAGCGTTTGGCCGCTCTGTCTGACGTTGGTAATCCGGTAGCGGTTGCCGGTCGTCAGATTGAGACACTGGTCGCGGTAGGGACACCCCTCACAGCCGCTGGCTTCGCCGCGGTAGACGAACTCCTCGCCGGCCTCGGCGAGGCGGGTCCCGACGAGCGTGACAGTAGTCATGGTAGCCTATACACTGCGAAGACGGTAAAGTATCATGACCGCCCGGTCAGTTCGTCCAGTTTGTCCAGATATGCCTCGCGGGGCACCTGATACAGCGAGCGGTGGTCCAGGTCGCCGTCGGCGAACTGGGTCGCCAGCTCCACCGCTCCCTCGACGGCAGCGTCGCGGCGTTCGTAGGAGTCGGCGTCGCGCTCAACGTCGGGTTCCAGATAGAAGGTGACGTACCAGCGCTCCCCGGTCCGGTCAGCGCCGGGGCGGCGGGTCCGCTTCCCGCGCGTGAGGTAGATGGTCGGGAGACACGGGGCCGGGAACTGCTCGGAGTCGAAGACGTCCGGACGATATGCGAGGATGAGTTTGTCGTCGGTCTCGTTCCACACCGTCCAGTCGTCAGGAAGGCCCGACAGGTCCATATCGTCGAATTAGCGCGGACCGCCAAGAATCCGCTGGTCCGTCCCAGAGTTCGCCAGCTCTGGATACCGACAATCAGTGGCGCGGCGGAACGTCAAAGCGTCACGTTGCACTACTACGTGTCCCGTTCTCGTTCGTCAATCAATCCGGCAACAGATTCACATCAATCCAGCGCTAAACACTGGCCGACACACCGAAGAGAACAGTTGACAACCGACACGGTATATAAACCAGCGAAAAAATAATGAGATGTGCTAACATACGTGTGGCCCGCCATCCCCGAGTTCGGCCGACCAGCGCACCGAAATTTATCGGCGGTATGCCCACAAGAGGGCAAAGTTCTTATATGAACAGAACTCGTACAGTAAATAGTATCGGAAACAGTTCGACACTGATTCCCGTTACCAAACCAGGTCGGAACAGTCCCCGTGTTCCGCCCGGCAGGTCAGCCATGGAAGGGTACACGCGCCACCCTGCAGTGAAGGGGTATTCAGCGGCTGTATGCGGTCACATCTGTAGCGGGCAGCACCGAGGACGAGCGGACACACAGCCCAGAGGCCAGCCCGCAACGGCCGGCGGTCGCCTGCAGCCACGACGGATTACTGAGATAGCATGAGCAAGAACAAAGAGACACTTGAAGCGCTGAGCAAGGAGTACCGTGACACGATACCGGCGGACCTCCGGAAGACGAACACGTTCGACTGGTATCTGCAACAGTTGTACGACGAACCGAAGATCGCCCGCAACGCCCACCAGCGCGTGGCGGATATGTTCGACTACTACGGCAAGTCCTACGACGAGGAGGCCGGCGTGGTCGAGTACGAACTGGCGAGCGAGGACCCGCTGAACGACGGCGAGAACACCTTCTACGGCCGGGTCATCCACGAGGCGATCCACGAGTTCGTCAACAAGGTCAAATCCGGCGCTCGCGGGCTCGGCCCCGAGAAGCGCATCAAGCTACTGCTGGGGCCGGTCGGGTCGGGCAAGTCCGACTTCGACCGGCAGGTCCGGCGGTACTTCGAGGACTACACGAGCCGGGACGAGGGGCGGATGTACACGTTCCGATGGACGAACCTCTGTGACGTGATTCACGACCAGGACCCGGCCGACGACGTGGTCCGGTCGCCGATGAACCAGGACCCGCTCGTGCTCCTTCCGCAGGCACAGCGGGACAAGGTCATCGAGGACATCAACGAGGACCTCGATGCGCCCTACACCATCCGGAACGAGCAGTCGCTGGACCCGGCCTCGGAGTTCTACATGGACCGCCTGCTGGCAGAGTACGACGACGACCTGCAGGCCGTCCTCGAAAACCACGTCGAGGTTGTCCGCTTCGTCGCCGACGAGAACCAGCGGCGCGGTATCGAGACTTTCGAACCGAAAGACAAGAAAAATCAGGACGAGACGGAACTGACCGGCGACGTCAACTACTCGAAGATAGCCATCTACGGCGAGAGCGACCCGCGAGCCTTCGATTACTCCGGGGCGTTCTGTAACGCCAACCGCGGCATCTTCTCCGGCGAGGAGCTGCTGAAGCTCCAGCGGGAGTTCCTCTATGACTTCCTCCATGCGAGTCAAGAACAGACAATCAAGCCCAAGAACAACCCCCGCATCGACATCGACCAGGTCATCGTCGGCCGGACGAACATGCCCGAGTACCGGGACAAGAAGGGCGACGAGAAGATGGAGGCGTTCAACGACCGGACCAAGCGCATCGACTTCCCGTACGTCCTCCAGTACGAGGCCGAGGCCAACATCTACCAGAAGATGCTGCGCAACGCCGACCTACCGGATATTCAGGTCGAGCCCCACACGCTGGAGATGGCGGGCCTGTTCGGCGTCCTCACCCGCATCGAGGAGCCCGACAACGAGTCCATCGACCTCGTGCAGAAGGCGAAAGCCTACAACGGCGAAATCGACGAGGCCGACGACGTTGACGTAAAGAAACTCCGTGAAGAGGCCGAGAAGATGGCCGACATCGGCGAGGGGATGGACGGCGTCTCTCCGCGGTTCATCGGCGACGAGATCGCCGAGGCCATCATGGACTCGATGCACCGCAGCCGTGACTTCCTCTCGCCGCTGACGACGTTCAATCACCTCGAAGGCAACCTCGAGAACCACGGCTCTATCGACGAGGAGTCGTTCAGCAAGTACTACCGCTTCCTCGAACTCGTCCGCGAGGAGTACAAGGAGCGGGCCATCGAGGACGTGCGTCATGCGCTGGCCTACGACATGGACGAGATCCAGCGCCAGGGCGAGAAGTACATGGACCACGTCATGGCCTACATCGACGACGCGACCGTCGAGGACGAACTCACCGGCCGCGAGCAAGAGCCCGACGAGCAGTTCCTCCGGTCGGTCGAGGAGAAGCTCAATCTCCCCGAGGACCGCAAGGACGACTTCCGGCAGGAAGTGTCCAACTGGGTGTCCCGGCGCGCCCGCGAAGGTGACACGTTCAATCCGCAGGACAACGACCGCCTGCGCCGGGCGCTGGAACGAAAGCTCTGGGAGGACAAGAAGCACAACATCAACTTCTCGGCGCTTGTCTCCAGTTCGGAGATGGACGACGAGGAGCGCAACCAGTGGATCGACGCCCTCATCGAGCAGGGCTACTCCGAGGAGGGGGCCAAGGAAGTGCTCGAGTTCGCCGGTGCGGAGGTCGCCAAAAGCGAGATGGAAGAGTAATGACAGGCCAGGAGTACATCGACCGCGCGGACGAGTCGCTCGACGCCGCCTACGAGGCCCCGATGAGCCTCGCGGAGTACGTCGACACCGTCCTCGAAACGCCCCAGGTCGCGGCGCATGCCTCAAAGTACCTGCTCGACGCCATCGAGGACGCGGGGACCCGGATGGTCATCGAGGAAGGCGACGAGAAGGAGCGCTACCGCTTCTTCGACGACCCGTACAACGACGGCGAGCACGCCATCCTCGGCAACACTGAGGTGCTGAATGCCTTCGTCGACGACCTCCGCTCGATCGCCGCGGGTCGCGGGAAAGACGAGAAGATAATCTGGCTGGAGGGGCCGACGGCGACTGGCAAGTCCGAACTGAAGCGCTGTCTCATCAACGGCCTCCGGGAGTACTCGAAGACGCCCGAGGGCCGGCGCTACACCGTCGAGTGGAACGTCGCCGGGGCCGGCGGCAGCGCCACCAGCATGACCTACGGGAACGCGGCCATCGAAGACGAGGACGACTGGTACGAAAGCCCCGTCCAGGCCCACCCGCTGACGGTGTTCCCCGACGACGTGCGGGCGGACCTGCTCGCCGAGGTCAACGAGCGGCTGGACGACCACATCCCCATCCGCGTCGAGGGCCAACTGGACCCGTTCTCGCGGGAGGCCTACGACTTCCTCGAAGAGCAGTACCGCCGGCAGGGCGAGACGGACCTGTTCTCCGCGGTGACACAGCCTGCCCACCTCCGGGTGAAGAACTTCGTCGTGGACGTGGGCCGGGGCATCGGCATCCTCCACTCCGAGGACGAGGGCACGCCGAAGGAACGGCTCGTCGGCTCGTGGATGCACGGCATGCTCCGGGAACTGGACTCGCGGGGCCGGAAGAACCCGCAGGCGTTCAGCTACGACGGCGTCCTCTCTCAGGGCAACGGTCTGCTTACGGTCGTCGAGGACGCCGCCCAGCACGCCGACCTGCTCCAGAAGCTGCTGAACGTCCCCGACGAGAGCCACGTCAAACTCGACAAAGGCATCGGAATGGACGTGGACACCCAGCTGGTCATCATCTCGAACCCAGACCTCGAAGCCCAACTGAACAAGCACGCCGACCGCGAGGGCCAGGACCCGCTGAAGGCGCTGAAACGCCGGCTGGACAAACACGAGTTCACGTACCTGACGAACCTCTCGCTGGAGGCGCAGTTGCTCCGGCGCGAACTCACGAACGAGACGGCGGTCTGGGACCCCGAGTCCTGGGACGAACTGGAGACGTGGATTCAGGAGCCACTGACCATCTCGGTCAGAGACGAGGTGGCCTCGGCCACCGAGAAGGAGCTGGCTCCACACACCGTCGAGTCCGCCGCGCTGTACGCCGTCGTCTCGCGGCTCGACAGCGCCGAGATCCCCACCGGGCTGGACCTCGTGGACAAGGCCCTGCTGTTCGACCGCGGCTACCTGATGGAGGGCGACGAGCGCGTCGACATCGACGACTACGACCTGGAGACCACCGCCGAGGACGGCGACCACGGCATCCCGGTCACCTACGTCCGTGATATCATCGCCGACCTGCTCCACGAGCCACAGGACCGACATCACTCCGACCTTCCGGTCGAGCACGTGCTGATGCCACGGGACGTGCTCAACGCCGTCGCCGAGGGGCTCGAAGACGCCCCCGTGTTCTCGACCGGTGAGGCCACGGAGTACGAGGAACGCGTTGTGACTGTCAAGAACTACATCTTCGGCCAGCAGGAACAGGACGTCCTCGACGCGATGATGCGGGACAAGCGCGTCGACGAGGCGACCGTCGAAGAGTACATCGAGCACGTCTACGCCTGGGAATCGGACGACCAGATAGAGAACGAGCGAGGCGAACTTGTCGACCCCGACCCGCTGAAGATGAAGGTGTTCGAAATCGAGCATCTGGGCCGGTTCGACGAGAAGAACTACGACGGCAACGAGCCCGACCACGCCGTCGAGCAGTTCCGAACCGACAAGATAATCACGGCGCTGAACCGCCACGCGTGGCAGCGCCGCGACGAGGAGTTCCGCGTCGGCGACGTCAACCCCAAGGAGATTCCAGTCATCAACACAGTCCTCGGGAGCTACGACTGGGACGATATCAAGCGGACCTACGAGGACTTCGAGCCCGGGCAGTGGGACAACCCGCCGTCCGGGACCGAGACGGCCCGCCTCAAGGCCAAGACGCTCTCGAACATGGTCGAGATGTTCGACTACACCGAGGCGTCGGCCGAACTGACGAGCAGGCACGTCATGAGCCAGGTGAGTTACAGATGGGACTGAAAGACGACCTCGAACGGTACCGCGACGTGGGCGAGGAGCGCCGTCAGGACCTCGCCGAGTTCATCCAGTACGGCGACCTCGGCCAGTCGCGGGGCGACTCCGTCCGCATCCCGATCAAGATTGTCGACCTGCCGGAGTTCGAGTACGACCAGCGCGATCAGGGCGGCGTCGGCCAGGGCGAGGGGGCCGAAGAGGGCGATCCGGTCGGCCAACCACAGCCCAAGCCCGGCGACGGCGACGACGGCGAGGACGGCGACCCCGGCGAGGAGGGCGGCGAACACGAGTACTACGAGATGGACCCCGAGGAGTTCGCCGAGGAACTCGACGAGCAACTCGGGCTCGACCTCGAACCGAAGGGCAAGAAGGTCATCGAGGAGAAGGAAGGTGACTTCACGGACATCACCCGGACCGGTCCCTCCTCGACGCTGGACTTCGAGCGACTGTTCAAGAAGGGGCTCAAGCGCAAGCTCGCGATGGACTTCGACGAGGACTACGTCCGCGAGGCGCTGAAAGTCGACGGCTGGGGGCCTGCTACCGTCTACGAGTGGACCCGCGAGCAGAACATGCCCGTCTCGAAGGCGTGGATAGACGACGCCTACGAGGAACTGCCCGCCGACGAGCGGGCCGTCTGGGACTCCATCGAGGAGATGGAGGACAACGTCGAGCGCGTCGAGACCTCCCAGCGCATCCGCCGGGAGGGCGTCGACCAGATTCCATTCCGCCGCGAGGACGAACGCTACCGCTACCCCGAAATCGTCGAAGAGCGGGAGAAAAACGTCGTCGTCGTCAACATCCGGGACGTGTCGGGGTCGATGCGCCAGAAGAAACGCGAACTCGTCGAGCGGACGTTCACGCCGCTTGATTGGTATCTCACCGGTAAGTACGACAACGCCGAGTTCGTCTACATCGCCCACGACGCCGACGCCTGGGAGGTCGAACGCGAGGAGTTCTTCGGCATCCGCTCGGGCGGGGGCACGCGCATCTCCAGCGCGTACGAACTCGCCGCGGAGGTCCTCGAAGAGGAGTACCCCTGGAGCGAGTGGAACCGCTACGTGTTCGCGGCGGGCGACAGCGAGAACTCCTCGAACGACACCGAGGAGAAAGTCATCCCGCTGATGGAACAGATTCCGGCGAACCTCCACGCGTACGTGGAAACCCAGCCGAGCGGCAACGCCATCAACGCCACCCACGCCGAGGAGGTCGAACGCTCCTTCCGCGACGCCGACAACGTCGCGGTCGCGTACGTCTCCTCGCCGGAAGACGTGGTGGACGCCATCTACGACATACTCAGCACGGAGGACCAATGAACAACGACAGATTCGCGAAACAGCGCGTGGCCGACGACCTCGACGAGCCCGTCGAGGAGGCCGGCAATCTCGCCAGAAAGCTCGGCCTGAAGCCGTACCCGGTGAACTACTGGATTGTCGACTACGACGAGATGAACGAACTCATCGCCTACGGTGGGTTCCAGCAGCGATACCCCCATTGGCGGTGGGGAATGCAGTACGACCGCCAGCAAAAACAGGGCCAGTTCCTCGGCGGGAAGGCCTTCGAAATCGTCAACAACGACGACCCTGCTCACGCCTTCCTCCAGGAGTCGAACACCCTGGCCGACCAGAAGGCCGTCATCACCCACGTCGAGGCCCACGCGGACTTCTTCGCCAACAACGAGTGGTTCCGCATGTTCACCGACGGCTCCTCGCGGACGACGACCGATGCCTCCGGCGAGGACCGCCGCCGCGGCCCCGACGCCGCCGGAATGTTAGCCCGCCACGGCGACACCATCCAGGAGTACATGCAGGACCCCGACATCGAGCGGGCCGAGGTCGAGCGGTTCATCGACCACGTCCTCTGTCTGGAGGACAACATCGACCAGCACGTCCCCTACAGCCCCGTCGAGACGGTCCCCGAGGAGTTCGAGGATATCGAAGGGGCCGACGTGACCGACCAGCTTGAGGACCTGGACCTCTCCGAGGAGGTCAAACGGCAGGTGTTCGACGAGGAGTGGCTGGACGCCCAGCGCGACGACGACGAGAACGTCACGTTCCCCGCCGAGCCCGAGAAGGACGTGCTCGGCTTCCTCCGGAAACACGGCATGCAGTACGACGAGGACGCCGAACGCGCCACGGAGATGGCGGACTGGCAGAAAGAACTGCTGGAGCTGCTCCGCCGCGAGGCCTACTACTTCGCCCCCCAGAAGATGACGAAGGTGATGAACGAGGGCTGGGCCTCCTACTGGGAATCCCTGATGATGACCGGCGAGCAGTTCGCCGGCGACGACGAGTTCATCCTCTACTCCGACCACATGTCGAAGGTGCTGGGCTCGGGGGGGCTGAACCCCTACAGCCTCGGCCTGGAGATCTGGGAGTACGTCGAGAACACGGAGAACCGCCGCGAGGTCATCGAGCGCCTACTCCGCGTCGAGGGCATCACCTGGCGGAACTTCGACGACAGCGTCGACTACGAGATGGTTCAGGACCACCTGGAGCCGCCCGAGTGGCTCACCGATGTCCCGGGCCACCTCGACGACCTCGACCCCGAGGACCCGCGGGTCGACGCAGACGGGCTGGCGGCGGCCCGCGACGGCGAGTTCGACATCGAGCAGTACCCCTGGAAGGTGCTGACCTACGAGGGGCTGGCCCAGCGACACTACTCGCTGGTCAAGCCCCAGTACCGCGGGTTCGTCTCCCGGGTCGGCCAGGAGGAACTGGAGCGGACCGCCCGCTACATGTTCGACGACTCGCGCTACGACAGCGTCACGGACGCACTCGAGGACGTGGACTACACCCGCGGCTGGGAACGAATGCGAGAGATTCGGGAGAGCCACAACGACGTGACTTTCCTCGACGAGTTCCTCACCCAGGAGTTCGTCGACGACAACGACTACTTCACCTACGAGTACACCCACGCCTCCGGCGACTACCGGGTGACCTCGACAGACCACGAGGACGTCAAGAAGAAGCTGATGTTGCAGTTCACCAACTTCGGCAAGCCCACAGTCGTCGTCGAGGATGGCAACTACCAGAACCGTAACGAACTGCTACTGGCTCACCGGTACAACGGCGTGATGCTCGACATCGGGCAGGCCAAGGAGGTCCTGAAGCGCACCTTCGAACTCTGGGGCCGCCCGGTGAACCTCCTGACGATCGTCAAGGAGTTCGACGACCATGACGTGGAGGTCGCCAAACGGCGCGACCGCGAGCCCGAGCCCGAGGAGGTCGGCAAGCGCATCCGATACGACGGCGACGAGGTCACCGTCACCGACGTGGACTGGGCCGAGGTCGAACACCTCACGGCGACCGACATCGACTACAACACCAAGCCCGACGAATGGCTGGCCTGAGTGCTGTGGGGCACTCTCGGCGCAGGCGGAGAACCGCCCTACGACACTGACAGGCAGTTTCTCGTTACAGCCACCCGAATCATAGATAATAAATGTCCTATCTTCACATAGGTCCGGGGAGTGGCATTCGATATGAGCCCGACTCGGTTCACTGTCAAAAGCGATGCACACACCGATGTAGTGGATATTACCGAGCAAGTCCGGGAGGTAATCCCCGCAGACGCAGAGGGAACCTGTACCCTGTTCGTCCGCCACACCACGGCGGGCATCACAGTCAACGAGGCCGAGCCGCGGTTGCTGGGAGACCTCAGCGACGCACTCGGTGACCTCGTCCCGGACAGCGGGTGGGCCCACGACGAACTGGACGGCAACGCGGATTCACACGTCCGGGCGATGTTCGTCGGGCCAAGCGAGACGATTCCCGTCCGCGACGGGGACCTCGATATGGGGACGTGGCAGTCCGTGCTGTTCGTTGACTGTGACGGGCCGCGCGAACGAGCGGTTGACGTGGTCGTTACCGACTGAATCGGAGTGCAGGTGATCCCGGTCAGGCCGCTTCGACCTGCTGCTCGCCGTATATCTCGGCGAGTTTTTCACGGTACGCGCTGCGGATATTGCGGCGCTTCTTTTTCATGGACGGCGTAAGCAAGTCGTTCTCCGCGGTCCACTCCCGGGAGACAAGCGCAAAGGACTTGATACGCTCGACGCGTTCGAGTTCCTCGTTGACCGCGTCGACGGCGGTCTGGACCCACGCGTGGACGCGTTCGTCATCGACCAGTGCTTCGGGATCGGCGGGAAGGTCGACGCCCTCGCTGTCGGCCCACCGGCGGAGTTCCTCGAAGTTCGGAACGATTATCGCGCCGACGAACTTCTGGTCGTCGCCGACGACCATGACCTGGTCGACTCGGTCGCTCGTCGCGAACTGGTCTTCGATGGGCTGTGGCGCGACGTTCTTTCCGGTCGAGAGGACGAGCAGTTCCTTGAGGCGGTCGTGGTAAATGAGGAAGTCGTCGTCGGTCCGCTCGACGATGTCGCCGGTTCGGAACCACTGGGTGCCGTCGATCTCCGTGAAGGCCCGCGTCGTCGCATCGGGCGCGTTCCAGTACCCCTGCGTGACGTTCGGGCCGTCGACGAGCAGTTCGCCCACGTCGCCAGTGACGTCATCGAATTCGCTGGCGTCGACGACACCGGTGTCGATGTGAATGTCGACAGCAGGTAGCGGGGCTCCCAGCGTTCCGGGACGGATATCTTCTGGCGGATTCACCGTCAAAACCGGCGACGTTTCCGTAAGCCCGTATCCTTCGAGAATCGTCAGCCCCATGCCGAGGAACGTCTCACAGAGCGTTTTCGAAAGACTGCCGCCGCCGCTGACCATGAACTCGATGTTCCCGCCAAGCCGTTCTTTGACGGTGCTGTAGACGAGGCGGTCTGCGAGCGAGTGTTTCGCTGTGAGTATCGGTCCAGGGTCGTCGGTTCGGGCGTAGTCGCGGGCTACGTCCATCGCCCAGTCGAAAATCCGCTTTTTGAGCGGGGACTCGCTGGCCTGCGTTCGCATGTTGTCGAAAATACGCTCGTAGACTCTGGGGACACTCAATCCGGTCATCGGTTGGACGGTCTGGAGGTCGTCGGCCAGCGTATCCGGGCTTTCGGCGTAGCTCACAGCCGCGCCGGAGGCGTACATGAAGAAATGACCCGCGAGGCGCTCGAATACGTGTGCCAGCGGGAGGAACGCTATCGAACGCGTCTCGGCGGTAACGGTCGGCAGGTCCGACGACTTGTCCGGTCGTGGCCCGATTCGCCTGCGCGTCTGGTTGACGTTCGACCGGAAGTTGCGGTGAGTGAGCCGGACCCCTTTCGGTTGGCCTGTCGTTCCGGAGGTGTAGATGAGGCTCGCAAGGTCGTCGGGGTCGCGCTCGTCAAGCCAGGACTGGTACGCCGACTCGCTGAACGTCTCCTCGCCGCGCTTGTACACTGTATCGAGTGTGTACACGTCTTCGCGGTCCACATCGATATCGTCCATGACGACGATGAACGAGAGCGAGAGAGCGTCCTCGACAGCAAGAACGCGGTCCAGCATCGCAGCGTTCTCCACGACGACAGCGCTCGCCTCCGGGTCCGACAGCAGATACTGGACCTGGTTCGGTGAGGAATCCGTATACACTGTCGTCACCACCCCGCCCGCAGAGAGAACGGCAAAGTCGCTCAGCGCCCACTCCATCCGCGTGTTTGCCAGGATACCGACGCGGGTGTCCGGGCCGACACCGAGGTCGCGGAACCCTGCAGCCAAGTGTTTGACCAGGTGATGCATCCGCTCGTAGCTGAGTTCGGCGTAGTCGCCGTCGGGAGCCGCCGGTATCACGTCGTCAGTCAGTGCCCGGTCGTAGACGCCACCCTTGTACAGTTGGGCGGTCGTGTCAGCGTTCCGGGCCGCGCTTGCGGCAAACATTTCGCCCAGCGTGTCGTCGCCGATGACTTCGTCAGTATACGCTTCCTCGGCCTGACGCCAGTCAGAGTGATTGCCTGCGGTCATGTCATACCGCAGTGTTCACTAGGCCATCCCAAATATGTGCAGGGTGTTAACACTCAATTGGTTTGTCGGAGTTGATTCCGTCAACGGTTTTAGACGATGAGGCGACGAGTGGGGGGCAAGGTGTCGCACCAAGATTTTATCGCGGCCACAGCATAATTGACCTATGGTCATCTCGACGGAACCAGCCTGGGGTGAAGCCGTGGAGCAGTTCGTCAAAGAGCACAAGAGCGCGATCGTGTACGCCGATATCGAGCAAGAGACAGTCCTGCACGAGGGAGCGGTTCGCGTCCTCGCAAACGGCTGGGTCGAACTACCAACGGGGCGACTCCTCTCGCCAGACGCTGTCCACCACATCGATACGCAGAGCGGCTGAAAGGAACTGAGTAAGGTGTTGTTGGCGAGGGAAGTCCACAGACCTATCGCGCGAGCGAACTCATCGATTGGTGGTCACTGCCCAGAAGACAGCTAGAGCAGACGCCTTATTGCCACTCTAGCCGGCAGTCCTCGTTGCAAAAGTGGGCGGTTTCGACGCCGCCGTCCTCTATCCATGTGATGACGCGGTGAGTCACTTCGTTGGCGATAGCGTCACCGCAGGTAGCACACTCCGGTGCCTCGTCCTCGTCGATATCTTCGTGGTGATCTGATGTCGGGTCGACCATCTTATTTGAGAGTGTCTTTCACGCCACTTAATCTCACATACTTACACTGAACATCACGAACATACACGAATGTCGAACTGGTAACAGAAGGCTAGCGACACGTAGTTACCGCAGACAGACGCTCGATAGAAGATGCCCGCTATCGGTCCCGGGTAACGGACTCTCCGGGGGTCGTCGTCGCGCCCGACGAAAGGACGACACCGGCGTTCAGACTGGTGTTGATGGCCGTCTTCGCACCGTCGCCCGCGACGACACCGAACTTCCGTCGGCCCGTCGAGACGCGGTCGCCCTTCACCGTCATCTGGACCGGGTCGCCGTCGTGGCGGAGGTTCGCCACCTGCGTTCCCGCGCCGAAGTTGACCTCGCGACCGATGACGCTGTCACCCACATAGGAGACGTGGGGAACGTTCGAGTCCGCCATCAGAACGGTGTTCTTGAGCTCGACGCCGTGGCCGACGTGGGTATCCTCCCCCAGAAGGGTCGCCCCACGGACGTATGCGTTCGGACCGACGTGTGCGCCCGAGCGGACCAGCGCCGGTCCCTCGATGACGACGCCGGGTTCGATGACCGCGCCGGTCTCGACGACGACTTCGCCGCGCAGGTCAGCATCGCCACGCACCTCTCCGTCGAGTCGCCGGTCCAGTTGCCCCAGTTTCCACTCGTTGGCCTCCAGTAGCTCCCAGGGCCGGCCCACGTCCAGCCAGCGGTCGACTTCGACGGCAGTGACCGTCGACTCCTCAATGACTCTCGCAAGGACATCTGTGATTTCGCGCTCCCCGCGGTCGCTGAGCGGCACGTCCAGCCAGTCCCGCGCTTGCGCCGGGAAGACGTACGCTCCGGCGTTCGCCAGGTCCGTCGGTGGGTCGTCGGGCTTCTCGACAATGCCGGTGACAGTGTCACCATCGGCCGACAGCACGCCGTAGCTCGTCGGATCGTCGACGCGGTACGCGGCGACCGACGGTGCGGCGTCAAAGAGGGCGTTCAGGCTCTCGGCGTCGTAGAGGTTGTCGCCGTTGAGAACTGCAAAGGGGCCGTCGAGGTGGGCCTTCGCGGCGGCCACTGCGTCGGCGGTCCCCAGTTGCTCCTCCTGAACGGCAAAGCTGACCGGGACGCCGCTGTACTCGTCGCCGAAGTACGAGCGGACCGCCTCAGCCTCGTAGCCGACGACGAAGATGAGTTCATCGGCCCCCGCCCGGATCGCGGTGTCGGCGGTGTGTGCCACCAGCGGCCGGTCCGCGACCGGGAGCATCGGCTTCGGTGTGTGGTCTGTCAATGGCCGCATACGCGTCCCCTGCCCCGCCGCGAGTACAACTGCTTGCATGGTCTGCCCGTCGCCCGGCCCCGAAAAATACCTACCGCTGTTGACTCGTTCGGGAGGCGGATTATCGAGAAGTCACGCTGATTCGGTCGTGGAGAAAGCCCTATCTACACCTATTCCACGGCCTCGAACGTCCACTCTGCTCCGAATGGCGTCGTCCGGTAGTCCCACCGCCTGTCCGCGTCCGGTTCCGTCACCAGTTCGATAGTTCTGGTTTCCCCAGCGGGAATCCGCTGCGTGTAGGGGCCATCAGAGTCAATGTACCACGTATCTGCGGAATAGCCGGCAAGTATTCCTGGTTCATCGGGCGTCTTGAACTCGAAGATGGACTTGAACATCCCTGCGCTGTCGCCCACGTTCTCGACCTCCATTTCGACTATCGCTTCATCGCCCGTGACGTCCTCCGGCGGAACATCGATGTTCGCCAGTTCGAATTCGGGGAAGCCACCGGGTGACTGAAGCGGGATTTCGACATCAGCGACTGCACTCCCTTCTGCGAGATTTATGCCGAACGCGAGGTCGTCAATCTTGGCCTTCGGGACAGCGTAAATCAGATGGCCGCTGTAGGTCTGCCCTGGATTGATGTTCTCCCCGGCTGCGTTCGTTCCGTCACGGCCTGCGGCCGACTCGCTCACGAAGCTCGACTCAGGAACGACAAAGTCGTCTTTCGACACCGTCTTCGCCTCGCCAGTTCCGTTCTCGAACGTCACGCTCAGAATCAGGAGGATATTATCTGAGACCGTTTCGCGAATGGCATGGACGGTGTTATCTCCCAAAGCCCGTTCGCCAGAGGGCAGTTCGTAGGCGATCATCTGTTCGTAGGACATATCAGACACTGTGGCCTGAACGCCGCTCGCAAGTTCGATGGTTTCCCCAGTACTCCCCCGCTTCGGGAGGACCGACACGGTTGACGTGACCGTATCGTCGACGGCGTAGAAGTCCGACGACGGTTCAAACGCCCAAGCACCGGCGTACTCGGCGTCGACACGATAGCTATGCGAGACTTCTTCGCCGGACGCCAGTCCGTCAGCGTTGACGGTGACTGTCTGTGGCTCAGTGTCAGCTGATTCTGAGTGGACGAACTCAATGGTTGCATCCCCGGAGATCGGCTCACCACCGACGTTGACGGCAGTCACGTCACCCTTGACCGTGTCACCGAACGCGACCTCTTTTGGCCCACTCACGGAGAGCAGTTTCAGCCGTGCCGGTGCCTCTTGATCTACTTCATACGTTGGTTCCGGCGTTGGTGTCGACTCACTGGTTCCGTCTCCGTCTCCCCCGTCGCTCCCACTACATCCTGCAAGGCTGAGTGCAGCGATGCTGCTTCCGATCGTACTTACGTATGTTCGCCGTTTCATATACTACTGGCTTCATATACATATATAAATATGTGTTCTTTTATCCATATAATTGTCAGATATTAATACACAGAGCGGCGACACTGCGAAGCTCGGAGGTTGAATTCGCGGCTACGTACCGGCCGGTCAGAATATTGACGCGTCGAGTAGCGGGCACAGCAGTCGCTCACTGATTTGCTTACGACAGTAATGTGCTCGGTCAGGGATTTGAACCCTGGTCCTCGGCTCGAAAGGCCAAGATGATTGGCCGGACTACACCAACCGAGCGTACTCATTCGTTCCGGGTGGACCAATTTAACCCCATCGAAATAGACGCTACCTGAGGATGCGTACCATTCCCAGAGACATCCAGATTGGGTGACAACTGTCGTCACACTTTATCGGTCAGACCGACTGTCCCACGATATGTCGGTCAGTTCGTTCGTCAAGAGCAACTTCTTGGCCGGGCTCGTTCTCGTTGGTCCGCTTGTGGCAACCATCGCTATCGTCCGCATCATCCTGGGCTGGGTCGGGGGGTTCCTCGACCCGCTCATCCGCGGGACGCGGCTGGCGGCGCTGACGGCGAACAACGTCTTGCTTGCCCAGTTGCTGACGCTCTCGGTTCTCGTCGCGCTCGTTACCGTTCTGGGCTATCTCGCCCAGCGAAGTATCGGCCAACAGCTCTTCGGGAAGACGGGCCAACTGGTCACGTTCGTCCCTGTTGTTCGGACCATCTACGGCAGTATTCGGCAGATGACCACCTCCGTGGTCAATCGGCAGTCGGACTTCGAGTCCGTCGTGTACGTGGAATACCCTCGGGAGGGTGTCTACCAGCTTGGGCTGAAAACAGGGACAAGCCCCGCAGATGTCTCCGAGGCAGCCGATGAACGCGCATCGAACCTGTTCATTCCCGGAAGCCCTAACCCGACCCAGGGGATGCTCGTGATGGTTCCCGAAAGCCAGACCTACGAGTCCGACCTCAGCGTTCGGGCAGCCATCCGCCTGCTGATGACGACCGGCATGGCACAGTCCAACGACGCCATTCCACTCGACGACCCGAGGTCAGCAGCGGAGTGACCGACGCCGGGTAGGGCGGCGACGGCGCTGCCGGTCCCAGCAGCTTACTTCCCTTCGAAGTCCGGTTCTCCGTCGCCCATGAACGCGTTGATGCCCTCCATCACGTCGTCGGTGCCGATGAGATGACCGAAAGCCTGTGATTCGACTTCGAGGCCGGCGTCGATGTCGTCGCGGCCGGCGAGCATCGCGCGCTTGGTGAGTTTCTGTGCGACCGGCGGGCCGGCGGCCATGTCCTTCGCCAGTTCGAGCGCGTGCTCGTGGAGGGCGTCGTTGTCGACGACCTCGTTGATGAAGCCGTATTCGGCCATCTCGTCGGCGTCGTAGCGGTCGCCCGTGAAGATAATCTCCTTGGCGCGGCCTTCGCCGACGATGCGGGCGAGGCGCTGTGTGCCGCCCCACCCCGGCAGGAGGCCGAGGTTGTGTTCGGGCTGGCCCAGTTCGGAGCGCTCCGAGGCCACGCGGAGGTCGGCACAGGTCGCCAGTTCCATCCCGCCGCCCAGCGCGTAGCCGTCGATCCCGGCGACGACCGGCATCGAGCATTCCTCAAGCTTCCCGAAGGTTTGCTGGCCCTTGCGGGAGAGTTCGATAGCGTCCAGCGGCGTCGCGTTCGAGGCCATCGCCTGGACGTCGGCCCCCGCGGAGAACGCCTTGTCGCCGGCCCCGGTCAGCAGGATAGCACGCACCTCGTCGTCTTCTTCGAGCAGGTCGACGGCGTCGGCGAGGTCGTCCATCAGTTCCGGGCTGACAGTGTTCATCCGGTGTGGGCGGTCGAGTTCGATGTGACCGACCATGTCACCGGGGTATTCGACGGTGACATTATCGAACTCGGCGTCGCCCTCGTCTTCGCTGCCGTAGAAGCCACCGTCCTCTGCGGCCTCTCGGAGGCCGTCAGAGACCGCGTAGCGCTCCGCGCCGGTCTCCTCGTGGGTTTCCTCAAGCGTGTCGACGAGCGTCTCCAGGCCGGCCTTGTCAGCAATCTTCGCGGGACCGTCCGGGAAGCCACCGCCGAGCTGGACGGCCTGGTCGATGTCCGCGACGGGGGCCACGTCATTCTCGACGAGCTTCCCGACTTCGTTTGCCATCACAGCGACGAGGCGGTGCTCGACATCTTCGCGGCCGGCATCCGTCGGAATGTCGACGCCGCCGTTCTCGTAGTCGTAGAAGCCTTTCCCGGTCTTCTTCCCGAGTTCCTCGTTCTCGACTTTCTGTTCGAGTAGCGGACACGGGGCGTAGGGCTCGCCCAGCACTTCGTGCATATATTCGAGGACGTGGAGGCCGACATCGTTCCCCACCTGATCGGAGAGTTCGAACGACCCCATCGGCAGGCCCATGTCGAACTTCGTCGTCGAGTCGACCTCGGCGATGGTCGCCTCATCGCTGTGGACGAGCCACGCGGCCTCGTTCATCAGCGGGACGAGGATGCGGTTGACGATGAACCCCGGCGAGTCCTTGCGGACGCGGACCGGTGTTTTACCGAAGTCCTCCGCAAGCGCCTCGATAGCGTCCAGCGTGTCGTCGCCGGAGTGTGCACCGGAGATTACTTCGACCAGTTGCATTCGCACCGGCGGGTTGAAGAAGTGCATCCCGCAGAACTGCTCGGGCCGTTCGGTGACTTCCGACAGTTCCGTGATGGAGAGGCTGGACGTGTTCGTGGCGAAGATGGCGTCTTCGGGGGCGTGTTCTTCGACCTCTGTGTACACGTCTTTCTTGATCTCCATCTTCTCCGGCACGGCCTCGATGACCACGTCGACGTCGCTGACTGCTTCCTCTACATCGACAAGCGGCGTCACGCGGTCCAGCGCCGCGTCAGCCTCGTCCTGCGTGAGCTGGTCCCGCTCGGCCAGCTTGTTCAGCGACCATTCGATGTTGTCGTAGCCGTCCTCGACAAACTCGTCTTTGATGTCTCGCATCCGCACGTCGTAGCCTGCGAGTGCGGCCACTTCGGTGATTCCATGGCCCATATTCCCGGCACCGAGCACGGCGATAGTGTCAATATCCTCGAAATCCATGACATATCGTTCCACTGCCGGCCGAGGCTTCAACGTTTCTCTCATTAGAAAACCACTTTCGAGTTTATTTCGGATTACAAACCATTAATGCATTTCACGTCAACACACCACATATGGACTTCCAACTAACGAAAGAGCAGCGACAGATAAAAGACGAGATTGCCCGGTTCGCGGAAAACGAAATCAAGCCCGTCGCGACCGAGTACGACACGGAAGAGAAGTTCCCCCGAGAGATCGTCGAGAAGGCCGCTGAGATGGGGCTGACAGGTGCGAACATCCCGATGGAGTACGGCGGCGCAGGCTACGATACGCTGACGAACGCCATCATCGCCGAGGAGCTGTTCGCGGCCGATCCCGGCATCGGTCTGAGCATCCAGTCGGCCGCCTTCGGCGCGGACGCACTCATTGGATTTGGCTCGGAGGCCCAGAAAGAGGAGTACTTGGAGCCGGTGGCGACCGGCGACGCCATCATGGGCGCGGCCATCTCCGAACCCGACACCGGTTCAGATGTGTCGTCGGTGTCGACACAGGCGCGCAAGGAGGGCGACGAGTGGGTCATCAACGGCAACAAGATGTGGATTACCAATGGCTCGGTCGGTGACTACTTCGTCGTGCTCTGTGAGACCGACCCCGACGCAGAGGGGCGGTACAACGGCTTCTCACAGATTCTCGTCGAGTCCGACCGCGACGGGTTCGAGGCAGAGAAGATTACGGGGAAGCTCGGCATTCGCGCGTCGGACACGGCAGAGCTCATCCTCAACGACGTGCGCGTCCCCGAGGACAATCTTGTCGGTACGCGCGGGGCCGGCTTCCTCCAGATAATGCAGTTCTTCGACGAGACCCGGACCGGCGTGGCCGCACAGGGTGTCGGTATCGCCCGCGGGGCCGCCGAGCGTGCCCTGGAGTACGCACAGGACCGTGAGCAGTTCGGCCAGTCCATCTCGGAGTTTCAGGCCATCCAGCACAAGCTTGCCGAGATGTTCACCGAAATCGAGGCGGCACGGCAGCTCACGCATAAATCCGCCTGGAGCGTCGACAACGACGCCGACCGGCTCACCGAGTTGGCGTCGATGGCCAAAGAAAAGGCCTCCCGCGTCGCCGTCGAGACGGCCGACGAGGCCGTCCAGATCCACGGTGGCGCTGGCTACGTCAACGACTTCGACGTCGAGCGGTTCTACCGCGACGCAAAGATTACCCAGATCTACGAGGGAACGACCGAGATCCAGAAGAACATCATCGCCCGGGAACTGCTCGGAAAGGGCATGACCTGAGCAGTCCCCGGTTGTCGACGTGAGACACCCGTCTCCCGAGGGTGCGCTCGTTGAGTGAGGAACGACAGCAGTCCAACCGCTGCTTTTTAAGCCGCCGAGTAACGTAGAGTAGCCAACTATGGGCGACCGAGTCCCACGCCGTGCTACTCGCCCGCTCCGGACCGTAATCAGTGGTTGCTCCCCCCGCCGCCGTTGTTGTCCCCGGTGACTCGGACCACGACCGACTGTCTCGTGTGCAGACGATACGCTCCCCCCACACTACACTAATGTTCGACCGACTGAAAGCGGATATCCGTACAGCACTCGCAAAGGACCCGGCGGCGACCAGTGCCATAGAGGTCGCGCTCACCTATCCCGGCCTGCACGCGATCTGGGCCTACCGGGTCGCGCACTGGCTCTGGACCAACGACTGGACGCTGCTCGCCAGACTCGTCTCCCACATCACGCGGTTCCTGACAGGCGTCGAGATTCATCCCGCCGCGGAGGTCGGCGACCGCGTATTCATCGACCACGGGATGGGTATCGTCATCGGTGAGACGGCCGAGATCGGCGACGACGTGCTCCTGTACCACGGCGTGACGCTCGGCGGCACGTCCATGCGACGGGAGAAGCGCCACCCGACAGTCGAAGACGGCGCGACCGTCGGTGCTGACGCCTCGATAATGGGACCGATTACCGTCGGAGAAAACGCCTCCGTCGGCGCTGGCGCTGTCGTCGTTGACGACGTGGCGCCGGAGACGACAGTCGTCGGCAACCCGGCGGAACCAGTCGGTGCGGACGGTGTCACTTCACCGAATCCAGACCCTATCATCGCCGACGGCTAACAGGGACAGACACGTTCTTTTCGGTCGAGCTAGTACCACAGCAGCATGAGTGACTCGCCACACGAGGCGTTACGTGCGGACCCCGACATCGGGCCGCTGGTCGAGACACACGGCGAACTCACGCTCGACCCCGCATCGGACCTCTTCGAGCGGCTCGTCGTCTCGATTCTCCGCCAGCAAGTGTCGATGGCGTCGGCCGCCGCAACGCGAGAGCGGCTGTTCGACGCCGTCACCGTGACGCCGGCGGGCATCAGAGAGGCAGATGACGAGGTGCTCCGGGATGCTGGTCTCTCGCGGCAGAAGACTCGTTACGTCAACGAGGTCGCCGACACGTTTCTGGACCATGGCTACTCGCTGGAGACGTTCGCGGACGCCAGTGACGAGGAGATCCGCGAGGCCCTGACAGCGATTACGGGTGTCGGCGACTGGACCGCAAATATGCAACTCCTGTTCGCGTTCGGCCGCGAAGACGTGTTTCCGGTCGGCGACCTCGGCATCCGCAAGGGGTTCGAAGCCGTCGTCGGAGAGGGGTACAGCCGCGCAGAGATGCGCGAGTACGCCGAGCGGTGGTCGCCGTATCGGAGCTACGCGAGCCTGTATCTGTGGCGGGCCAGCGAGGATATCGCCGAGAGCGTCGCCGAAGTGCGCGAGGACTGAGCCGGTTCGGAATCTGGTGCGAACGGTTACTCCTCGCTCTGTTCCTCTTCTTCGGTCTCCACGTCTGACTCGTCGTCGGCACGGCGGGTCACGTCGACCTGATAGTGCTTGAGGATGTCCCGTCCCAGCAACAACGGGTAGTCCATGTGCCCGCGGTCTTCGACGCTTGCGGTGACGGTGTGCTGGGTCCCGCCAACACCGACGACAAGGTCGACGACCGGGCGCGACCGACCGGACTTGAGGCTCCCGGACTTGATTTTCACGATGTCGAGAATCGGTCCCGTTCCGATTTCCGCGGCGAGTTTGGCGTCGATACTAGTTCTGGTCGCACCCGTGTCGGACTTCGCGAGGACGGACTTGGTCCCCTGGGTCCCGGTGACGACGACCTCCTCGATGTAGCCCACGACGACGTTCTCCTGCGCCTGCGGCTGTGGCTTTTTCGGCGTACACGCGGGCTTGGAGTCGTCGAGTCGGTCCGAGAGCCGTTCGACAGTTTCGTCGTCGACACTCCCGCCAGCGCGCTCGATGGCGAGCTGGGCGATATAGGGAGCGGGGCTGACACCACTTGCCTTGAACAGTCCGCGGAACCCGGCGGTGGGGTTGACTTCGAGCACGTAGTACCCGTCGTCGCTCTGGACGATGTCGACGCCGGCGTAGTCCAGCCCGATTGCCTCCACCGAGTCGAGGGCTATCTCCCTGACCCGCTCGGGGAGCTTGCCGGTCATGTCCTCAACGTCGCCGCCCAGCGCGACGTTGGTCCGCCACTCGCCCTCGGGCGCGTAGCGGTTCATCGCGCCGACGATCTGGTCGCCGACGACGTACACGCGGAGGTCGTGGTGGCGTTTCTCGTCGTGTTCCATGTACTCCTGTAAGAACGCGTAGCGGCCCCCGACCTGTGCGTTGACCTGGTTTTCGATGTCGACCATCCACGTTCCGCCGCCGTGAGTGCCGATGGCCGTCTTGTACACCGCGCGGTCACCGAAGCGGTCCCGCTCCTCGTTTAACATATCGCTCGACAGCGCGAGCAACGCGTCCGGGACCGGGACGCCGGCGTCAGCCAATGCGGCAGCGCTCGCAAACTTGTGTAGGGCCGTCGTCGCCGCCATTGGCTCGTTCAACATCGGCGCGAGCCGGCTGATGGTCATCCCCAGTCCGATCCCTTCGGCAGGGTGTTCGCTGCTTGACAGCAGCAGTCGGTTCGCAACGACGTCGACACTTGGGTTGAGTGTCATCTCGCCGTCAGCAACGCTGACCGCAGTGTTTTCCGCGCGAAGCCACTCCGTTCCGTAGCCCATCTCGTCGACCGCGTTCAGAATCGCCTTCGATTCTTTGCTTGAGTGGAGACTGAGAACACCCACTGTGAGGTCTTGGTCGCTCATGTTGTCGCCTTCTGCCGGCCCCAGTATAGGTGTACGGATGCGGCATGCGGCACGGCCAGTCCGGACCTGCCTCGCCGGAGGGGTTTTATCAGCCGCCTCGTGTTGTGAGTGCATGGGCAAGGCCGAGCCGTTCACCTACGACGGGGGAATTGTGTCGCCGGGGGAGACCCGCAACATTCGCTATACGGTCAGCGAGACGTATCTGGGGGATGCCGTCCGAATGCCGGTTACCATCGTCAACGGGGAACGGCCCGGTCCGACAGTGTTTCTCACCGCAGCGGCACACGGCGACGAACTCAACGGCATCGAGGTCGTCCGGGAAGTGGCCCACGAGTGGGACCACGAGGGGCTGGCGGGGACGCTAATCTGTCTCCCGGTGCTGAACGTCCCTGCGTTTCTGGCACAGGAGCGATACCTGCCCATCTACGACAGAGACCTGAACCGCTCGTTCCCCGGTGACCCCGACTCGACGAGCGCCAAGCGGATGGCACACAAGATTTTCCGGAACTTCCTGGCCCCCTGTGACGTGGGCCTCGATTTCCACACGTCAACACGCGGGCGAACTAACATGCTCCATGTCCGGGCAGACATGGACGACCCGTCAGTCGCGCGGGTCGCGAACGCCTTCGCGTCGAACGTCATCATCTCCTCTGACGGCCCGTCAGGGTCGCTCCGGCGGGAACTGAGCGATTCGGGCGTCCCAACGATCACGATAGAGATGGGCGAAGCCCACCGGTTCCAGCGACCGCTTATCGACTCGGCACTGGAGAGCGTCCGGTCGGTGCTCGCGGAGTTTGGCCTCCGTGACTCCGATACGGTCCGGTGGCCGGGCTGGCGGACAGTCATCGACGACAGTGGCGAGAAAACCTGGATACGGGCGGACTCGGGCGGTTTAGTGGACATGCACTACGACCGCGGCGACCTGGTGTATGAAGACGACGTGATCTGTACGATCGCGAACCCGTTCAAGACGGAGAACACGCTGATGCGTGCGCCGTTTACCGGCCTGCTGGTCGGCATCCTCGAGAATCCACTGGTGTATCCCGGGAACCCCCTCTGTCACCTTGTCAGACTTGATGACCGGACACAGCGCGCAATCGAGTGGAACCGTCGGACGGACGACGACGATTGGTAACTGCGGAGTAGTCAATTGACGAACGTCTTCGGGCAGGATTCCGGCGATACGCGTCCGTTGTAGAAACTACTATCTGTCCCCGGACTAACCCCCCAGTGTATGAGTCAGTCTTACAATCGCGGCACCGTCGAGGACTTCGGACGGTGGCGGGAGTTCACGGCCGGGATGTGGGCCTGGATCTTCCACAAGTTCACCGGCTGGGTTCTCGTGGGCTACCTGTTCACCCACATCGCGGTGCTGAGCACTTCGGTCGGCGTCGATCCGGCGAGCGCACAGGCAGGCACCGACCTCTACACCAGCACGCTCAGCGGCCTCGAATCGCTGCTGATCGTCCGGTTCCTCGAAGTCGGGCTCCTAGCCGTCGCCGTATTCCACATCCTCAACGGGATTCGACTGCTGATGGTTGACCTCGGCGTTGGGCTGGAGTCGCAGGACAAGAGCTTCTACGCCTCGCTCGTGCTGACGGGCGCCATCGTCGTCGCAAGCGTGCCGACGTTCCTCGGGGGGAAACTACTCTAATGGCACAGCACTACTCCTCCTTTGACCGCGGCGGCCGTCGCTGGCTGTTCCAGCGCCTGACAGCGGTGTTCCTGATCGGCGTGCTCGCGTTCCACTTCATGCTGTTGCACTTCGTGAACCACGCCGCAGATATCACGTTCCTGGGCACGCAGGCCCGAATGAGTCAGGTCAGCTACTTCGCGACGATGTGGCTGTTCCTCGTGACCGCGACGTTCCACGGCGTCAACGGCGTGTACAACGCGCTGGTCAACCAGGGACTCACCGGTTCCCAGAAAAACGCAGTCAAATATATGCTCGGCATCGCCGGCCTCCTGCTCGTCGTGCAGGGGACCCGCGTGTCGCTGGCCATGACGACCCTCGTCTGAACTATGAGCACGCAAATCGAACAACAGGAGACCGAAACGGAGGCCGACGAGGAGACAGAGCCCGAGGTCGAATCCCCGGGTGACCGTCGGCGCGCACAGCGAGACGAACGACAGGCACAGGAGCAGGCCCAGCGAGAAGTCGAAGAGGAGACGCTCGACGACGAAGACACGATCACGCTGAAGGTGTTCCGCTATGACCCCGAAGTCGAGGGGAAGCAGGAACCACGGTTCGACGACTTCCGCGTCCCGTTCCACAAGGGGATGACTATCCTCGATGCCCTCATCTACGCACGGGACCACTACGACTCATCGCTGACCTTCCGACACTCCTGCCGGCAGGCCGTCTGTGGATCCGATGCGCTGTTTGTCAACGGGAGACAGCGACTCGGCTGCAAGACGCAGATATCCGAGCTCGAGGACCCCATCCGTATCGAGCCACTGCCCCATCAGGAGGTCGTGAAGGACCTCGTCGTCGACATGGAGCACTTCTACGACCAGATGGAGGCCGTCGAGCCGTACTTCGACGCCGACGAGCTCCCTGAGGACGAACTCGAAGAGCAACGCCAGACCCGGGAGAACCGCGAAAAGGTCAAGATGTCCACGCGGTGTATCTGGTGTGGCGCGTGCATGTCCTCGTGTAACATCGCCGCCGGCGACAACGAGTACCTCGGCCCCGCCGCCATCAACAAGGCCTACCGGTTCGCGATGGACGAACGCGAAGGCGAGAACCGCAAGCAGGAGCGCCTGCGTATCATCGAACAGGAACACGGCGTCTGGCGCTGCCAGACCCAGTTCTCCTGTACCGAAGTGTGTCCGAAGGACATCCCGCTGACAGAGCACATCCAGGAACTGAAGCGGGAAGCGGTCAAGAACAACCTCAAGTTCTGGTAACGCGGTTCGACTGGCTAGTTTTCCGGTTCGCGTTCGGAGTCCGA
Source organism: Haloarcula sp. Atlit-47R (assembly GCF_003665985.1). Taxonomy (NCBI): domain Archaea; kingdom Methanobacteriati; phylum Methanobacteriota; class Halobacteria; order Halobacteriales; family Haloarculaceae; genus Haloarcula; species Haloarcula sp. Atlit-47R. The sequence goes on from NZ_QPLQ01000004.1 coordinate 317,689, forward strand.
CAGCGACGGTGGCCCGAGCCGAATAGCCACAGCGGTCGTGATCTAGATCCACGCACTGAACTGTGTGAGATGGGTTTTGGAGGGGATCACAGGCACGAGCGCAGAGCTCAGTTCAGCTATCGGAACAGATAAACTCGAAGCGCGCACCGCCGCTTTCGCTGTCGGTGGCGATGACCTCCCAGTTGTGTGCGTCGACGATTTGTTCGACGATGCAGAGCCCGAACCCGGTTCCCTCATCGGCCGTCGAGTAGCCGGGTTCGAACAGGTCCGCGGTGCCGTCCTGAAAGCCCGCGCCGTCGTCCGTGACGTAGAATCCCCACGGCTCTGTTCCGACGGTGACGGTCACGTCGTCGCCACCGTGTTCGATAGCGTTCCGAAAGAGGTTCTCAAGTAATTCCAGCATCGCGCCTTCGTCGGCCTTGATGCTGTCGTCAGCAACAGTTTCAAGCGTCGCGTTCTGGGTGTCGACCATCGACCAGGCCCGCTGAGAAAGGGCGTCGAGGTCGACTGTTTCGATCTCCGTCGGGTCGACGCCCTGTTTGGCGAGTACGAGCAAGTCGTCGATGAGCGTGTACATTCGGTCAATGCTCCGCTCGGCTCGCTCGAAGTGTGCTTCTTCGCCGGTCTCACGCGCGAGTTCGAGCGAGCCGTCGAGGACATCCAGCGGGTTCCGGAGGTCGTGACTGATAGCGTCCGAGAAACGCTCAAGGCGCTGGTTCTGTCGTTTGAGTTCCTGTTCGCGCTGTTTCCGTTCGGAGATATCGCGGGTCGTAACGACAACGTGGTCTTCCAGCGGGCCGCTCGCGACCTGCTGGCCACGGGATTCCGCCCAGATCCAGTCACCATCGGCGTGGCGATATCGGTGTTCGATGACAGCGACGTACCCCGGGTCGTCTATCATCCGGCCGAACTCGGTGAGCGCGGTCGAGAGGTCGTCCGGGTGTACGTACTCGAAGAGGTCCGAGTCTTGCATTTCCTCTTGCTCGTAGCCGAGGACGCGTTCCACAGACGGGCTGATGTACTCGACGCTGCCCTGCTCGTCGAACACAGTGAGTACGTCGGAGGTGTGTGTGACGAACTGGTGAAACTGGGCCTCAAAGCGCGGCCGGTCGCTGACATCGCGGGAGGTGAATACTCGGCAATCGCGGTCCGTCTCAGTGGCCGTTGAGACGATGGTTTCGAGCCAGAGCCAGTCGCCGTCGGCGTTTCGGAACCGGTACTCGGTCCCGTCGTCCTCTCGTTCGCCCACGAGTGTGGCGCGGACGCGGTCTGTATCTTCTGGGTGGACGAGATCCAGCCAGTTCGTGCCGACGAGCGACTCCATATCATACCCTAATATACGTTCGATAGCCGGACTCACGAACCGTATCACCAGTTCGGTGTCGGTAACTGTCAGAACTGATGGTGCTTCTGCTAACACCGCTTCGAAATCATCAGTTGACGTGAGGTACTGGTCTGGCATCAGCGTTGAAACGGGCCGGGGCCGTACTGAGACTATCCGGTTGCTCTAGTATCAGTAGTTGGTTCCTAAGTATTCACAGCGTGTGATATAATTCCATCGAATAGGTCAAAAATTCACTTTTACTGACAGTACGTGCCGGTGTCAGAAATGGGATACAGCTCACTAGAAGCGTCACGCTCGGTAACGCAACAGGGAGGCTTAAGTTTGGCTAATCCTAAGCCGAAACCACGCCAAGAGACACTCTCACAATGTACGAACACGATGTCATCGTGGTCGGCGCGGGTGGCGCTGGCCTCAGGGCGGCTATTGCAGCGGACGAAGAGGGTGCAGACGTTGCCCTCGTGACCAAGCTCCATCCGGTTCGGAGCCACACAGGTGCCGCGGAGGGGGGAATCAACGCCGCGCTGCAGGAAGGGGACTCCTGGGACCTCCACGCGTACGACACGATGAAGGGGTCCGACTACCTCGGCGATGCCCCTGCTATCGACACCTTCGCCAAGGACGCCCCGGAAGAGGTCATCCAGCTCGAACACTGGGGAATGCCCTTCTCGCGTGAGGACGACGGGCGCGTCTCCCAGCGACCCTTCGGCGGTCTCTCCTACCCGCGGACGACCTACGCGGGTGCCGAAACCGGTCACCACCTCCTGCACACGATGTACGAGCAGGCGGTCAAGCGCGGCATCGAAGTGTACGACGAGTGGTACGTGACCCAGCTTGCGGTCACTGACCACGACGACCCCGAGGACCGCGTCTGTCACGGCTGTGTCGCCTACGACATCAAGTCCGGGGAGATTCAGGGCTTCCGGGCGAACAACGGCGTCATCCTGGCGACCGGCGGTCTGGGGCAGGCCTTCGACCACACCACGAACGCCGTCGCCAACACCGGGGACGGCTGTGCGATGGCCTACCGCGCCGGCGTCCCGATGGAGGACATGGAGATGATCCAGTTCCACCCGACCACGCTCCCGTCGACAGGCGTGCTCATCTCCGAAGGGGTCCGCGGCGAGGGCGGCATCCTCTACAACGACGACGAGGAGCGGTTCATGTTCGAGCACGGCTACGCCAACAACGAGGGGGAACTGGCCTCCCGCGACGTGGTCGCCCGGGCCGAACTGACGGAAGTCAACGAGGGCCGCGGCGTCGAGGACGAGTACGTCGACCTCGACATGCGCCACCTCGGCGAGGAGCGCATTCTCGACCGTCTTGAGAACATCCTCCACCTCGCGGAGGACTTCGAGGGCGTCGACGGCCTTGAGGAGCCGATGCCGGTCAAGCCCGGCCAGCACTACGCCATGGGCGGCGTCGAGACCGACGAGAACGGCGAGACGTGCATCGACGGCCTCTACGCGGCCGGTGAGACCGCCTGCGTGTCGCTACACGGCGCGAACCGACTCGGGGGCAACGCCCTGCCGGAACTACTCGTGTTCGGCGCTCGCGCCGGCCACCACGCCGCCGGCAAGGACATGAAAACCGCCGAGATCGAGACTGGTCCCTCCGCCAAAAGCGAGCCTGGCGACGTGGAGCCACCGGTCGAACCCGGCGCAATCGACGCCAGTAGCGGCGACGTTGCCGCAGACGGGGCCGCTGTCGAACCGACGGCGGTACTCGAAAGCACCGTCGAGCAGGAACGCCAGCGCGTCGAAACCCTCATCGAGTCCGACGGCATCAACCACGCTGAAGTTCGCGCGGATGTCCAGGAGACGATGACCGAGAACGTCAACGTGTTCCGGACAGAGGAGGGCCTGGAGAAGGCCCTGCGGGACCTTCGGGAAGCCCGCAAGGAGTACGAGAACGTCGCTGTCGAGGACCCCTCCCGGACCTACAACACGGACCTCATCCACACCATCGAGACGCGCAACATCCTCGACGTGGCCGAGGCCATCACGCTCGGCGCACTTGCCCGCGAGGAGTTCCGCGGCGCACACTGGCGCGCCGAACACCAGGAGCGCAAGGACGACGAGTGGATAAAACACACCATGCTGGCCTGGAACGAGGGCCAGCCGGAACTGTACTACAAGCCCGTTATCCTCGAAGGCGACGAAGAGACCTACGAACCGAAGGTCCGGTCGTACTGACGACCTGCCCACCGCCTGGGTTATCTGTTTGTGCGAGTTTCAGGGCGCGCCGACGAGGATAAACGTGCTCTCAGTATCGCCGTTGTGGATCGCTCGCTCCGCCTCCGGCGGAAGCCTGATTGCGTCGCCGGCTTCGAGGGACACCTCGTCGCCGTCAACCTCGACAGTCGCTGTTCCCTCGACGAGGACGTACACCTCTTCGTGACCTTCGTCGGCGTGGTCGTGCGGTTTGCCGGTCCAGCCAGCCTCACAGTCCAGCACAGTGACGCCAACCTGCTCACAGTCCAGCGGGTCCCGGAGGAAGTGCATCGCATCTGCGACCGGTTCCACGTCGGTGTAGTTGACTTTCGTGTAGCTCACGTCCAATACTGTCGTCGGCCAGCATGAAATAAGCTGTTGTGGATCCGATAGGAATAGGCAAGGGACAGATACCGCTCCGACGATAGACGGTACCACAATGGTCCAGCAAACGCCCGGCTAAACATCACTCGACTGCCGGGAGCGTTGCGCGCGGAAACACCCGGAATCATCACTTACTTGGTTGTCAGGAACGTATATTGGGTAGCTTGGAAGGGTGGCTCAGTGGTAGAGCGCTACCAGCCAACATGCCAGAATCGGTTGGTGGTTACCCCGCAAAGGGCTCCGCGTGGTTCGACTCCCGCCCCTTCCATTTTCCGTCATTCATCGTGAGCGGATGCGAACGGCTTCGATGTGCCACACCGGCAGCTCAGCCCTGATAGTTGGGCTGGCCAGAATTACTGCACACACCGGAGGGGCGGCTGGGAGCTACGAACTGTTGGCGTGGGAGCTAGCGGCTCACAGGAAGTGGAAAGGTAAGGAATGTGGGGGTGGGGGGTGGGGGTGGTGCGGCACCAGTACGGTGCCTATCTGGAACAAAGCGGGGAGATGTATAAAAAATCACCGCCGAGATTATCAGATCTGATTTTTCGTCAGGCCGTCAGTACCGGGCACCACGCCATCGCCGTAGATAACAAAGAGAGAAACAACAGCGACGTGTCCCGGTTTCGACCAGTTACTTGTGGGTGAATAGCACGACGTTCCCGTCGTTGATGGTCGTACAGAGGTCCATCTCGAAATCGAGATTGAGCGACGTGAACTCCTGCTTGCAGACGACCATATCGTCGAACGGCTCTTCACAGGACGGACAGGCTACAGCCGTCGTGTTCTGGTACGAAGCGATCGCCTCGTTATCCTCGCGCGGCGTCAACGACGAGCGGAGTTCGTCGAAGTCGTCCATGTTCGGGCAACCGCGGGCGTGCGTCATAAATCATGCGCCACCCCGTCACCAAGGTATTAAAGTTTATTTGTGGTAATACAATCACAATGACTTCACCCGGTGTCGGAACGCGCTTTGCACTCGTCGCAGGAACCACGGAAACCGCAAGTCGGGCGGGTATCAGCGCCGCTGGAGCCGATCCCGAGCTCATGTCAGTAACGCCCGCGGCGGATGCAGAGTTGGTGACATACGGCAGTCCGGTCCGGACGGACGTGACACCAGTCAGTCCAAGCGGCTGTCCGACGCCGGCACTGGTGACACGGGCTGTCCGAGAAGTCCTGGGGTTTGATACCACAGTTATTGACGGCGGACTGGCGGAGCGAACGGGAGCGCCAACGGTCGCTGTCGGCGCACGTCCGGGAAAAGACATCGCAGAGCAAGACCCGGTGTCGACGGCCCACGGGGCGTTCGCGGCCGCCCGACAGCTCGGGCAGGCGCTCCCGGCCGACGAGTTGTATCTTGGCGAGACTATTCCCGGCGGGACAACGACGGCCCTCGGCGTCCTCCGGGCATTGGGTGAGGACGGGATGGTCTCATCGTCGCTTCCAGAGAATCCCACAGAACAGAAAGAGAAACTGGTCGCCGAGGGACTCCAAGCCAGTTCGTTGTCACCGGGTGACGCCGCAAACGAACCGAAACGGGCGGTCCGCCGGATGGGTGACCCCGTTCTGGCAACGCTCGCTGGTCTGACCGCGGGAGCCGTCGAGAGCGATACCGCCGTGACACTCGCCGGCGGCAGCCAGTGCATCGCGGTCGCTGCGCTGGTCCGCCACGGCGGCTACGAGGGACCGCTCGGACTGGCGACGACGAGCTACGTAGCTGACGACGAGAGTGCCGACGTGCGAGCCTCCGCTGCTCGGCTCGATCTCGACCTGACGGTAACGGACCCCGGATTCGACCAGAGCGACCACGTCGCGATGGAGCGGTTCGTCGCCGGCGAGGCCAAGGAAGGGGTCGGAATGGGCGGCGCGCTGGCGCTAGCCGACCGCGCCGGTATCCCGATGGCAGAGGTACGGGACCGGTTTGGGGCCCTCTACGACGACCTGATCGGCGACGCGCCCTCAGCGACGGCCGAGGAGGGGACGTGAGGATGGACGGGGTCGTCCTCGCCGGCACAAGCTCCGGCGTCGGCAAAACCGTTGCCACGCTGGCGACTCTGACAGCGCTCGAAGACGCCGGGTATCAGCCCCAGCCGGCCAAGGCTGGCCCGGATTTCATCGACCCGAGCCACCACGAGGCGCTCGTGGACACGCCCTCGCGGACGCTCGACCCCTGGCTCGCTGGCGAGGCTGGTATGTGTCGCACCTACTGGCGCGGCACAGGGGATATCTGCATCGTAGAGGGCGTGATGGGGCTCTACGACGGGACGAAGACGTCGACGGCAGCCGTTGCCGAGGGGCTTGACCTCCCGGTCGTTCTGGTCGTGGATGCAAAAGCCGGGATGGAGAGCGTCGCCGCAACGGCGCTGGGGTTCGCACGGTACGCCGACCGCATCGGCGCTGACATCGACGTGGCCGGCATCCTCGCACAGCGCGCCCACGGCGGCCGGCATGCCGACGGTATCAGGGACGCGCTCCCCGAGGACCTCACCTACTTCGGCCGGATTCCGCCGATGTCGGACCTGGAGATTCCCGACCGGCATCTCGGACTGCACATGGGCACAGAGGCCGGCTTAGACCGCGACGCGCTCTCGACAGCGGCGGAGACTATCGATGTCGAACGGCTTGTCGACGTGGCCCGGACACCGCCGGCAGTCGAGACGGCGAGGACGACTACTGACGGCTCACTGGCCGACCGTCGGGTCGCCGTCGCACGGGACAGCGCGTTCTGTTTCACCTACCCCTCGGTACTCGAACGGCTCCGTGCCGAGGCGACCGTCGAGCCGTTCTCGCCGGTCGCCGGCGACCCAGTCCCCGACGCCGACGCGATATATCTGCCCGGCGGCTATCCGGAGCTCTACGGTGAATCGCTCGAAGCCAGCGGCACACTCGACGAGCTAGCCAGTCGTGCCGCCGACGGTGTCCCCATCTACGGCGAGTGCGGCGGCCTGATGGCGCTGTCGGAGTCGCTGACGACGACCGGCGGCGACACCCACGAGATGGCCGGAGTCCTCCCCGCGGACATCGAGATGCAAGACCGGTATCAGGCGCTCGACCACGTAGAGCTAGCGGCGCAGTCAGACTCTGTCGTGGCTGGGTCCGGGACACACCGCCGCGGCCACGAGTTCCACTACTCAGCTGCGACCCTCGACAGTGACGCGTCGTTCGCCTTCGAAATGGTTCGAGGCGACGGTATCGACGGCGAACACGACGGTCTCACAGAGTACAACACCGTCGGCACGTACTGCCACTGCCACGGAGAAAGCGGTGCGTTCGACCGTCTACTGGCAGTGCCCTCGACGGACATCTGACGGCGGGCCTGCCGTCGGACGCGCGGCTGACTGCCCGCAACCTTTTTTTCGACAGACAGCATCGTTCTGATAATGAACGAGTTGCGCGACCTGCTCGGAGACCTGGTCGCAGACGTCGACGCCGTGTTCCTGTTTTCCCCGAACGCGTCGTTCTTCGAGGAGTTCGCAGACGTCGATGAAGAAATCGTCGTTGTCGGCCCGGAGAACACCCTCGATGCGGAGCCGTTCGTCGAGCTACCCATCGATTTCACCGACCTCGAAGGCCGCCTCCGCTTCGGTATCGAAGGCGCACTGGAGCAGGGCATCGTCGACGAGGGCGACGAGGTCCTCTGCGTGACCGAAGTGCTGGACGGTGCCGAGAACACGCTCGTCCGGGTTCAGACGAACGACTTCTCGCCCTCTGGTGTGTACGACATGTTCGTCAACTCGCGGGCAGACGCAAGCGTCGTCCGCGACGTCTTCGAGGTCGCTATCGAACTCGGAAAGAAGGGGCAGAAAGGCAAGCCGGTCGGTGCACTGTTCGTCGTTGGCGACGCCGGTAAGGTGATGAACAAGTCCCGGCCGCTGTCGTACAACCCTTTCGAGAAGTCCCACGTCCACGTCGGCGACCCCATCGTCAACGTGATGCTCAAGGAGTTCTCGCGGCTCGACGGGGCGTTCGTCATTTCAGACGCCGGCAAAATCGTCTCCGCGTATCGGTATCTCGAACCCTCCGCGGAGGGGGTCGACATCCCCAAAGGACTCGGTGCGCGGCACATGGCGGCGGGCGCGATCACCCGTGACACCACCGCGACGGCTATCGTTCTCTCTGAGAGCGACGGGCTCGTACGGGCGTTCAAAGGCGGGGAGCTAGTCCTCGAAATCGACCCCGAGGAGTACTGAGGATGCAGCTCGGCTTCGACTGGGCGACGATCATCCGGCAGGTGTTCTCACCGCAGGGAACGTTCATCCTTTCGCTCGTGGTACTGGCTGTCGGTATCGTCCTCGGCTATCTCGTCTGGCGCTCCTCCCGGCGGTTTATGCGCGAACTCGGCGTCCCAGAGGCAGTAGAGGGAACCCCATTCGAGCGGACGGCGAGAGGGCTCGGGACATCGACGGTCGGCATCGTCTCGAATCTGGCGGCGCTGTTCATCTACATCACGACGGTCACTGCCGTCCTCAACATCGCACAACTGACCGACCCGGAACTGTACTGGGCCCGTTTCACGTCGTTCCTGCCCGATCTGTTTATCGCCCTGTTCGCCGTCATCATCGGTCTCATTGCGGGCGATAAAGCCAAGCTCATCGTCTCCGAGCGACTGCGCAGCGTCAAGATGCCCGAGGCGACGGTGTTGCCAGAAGTCGTCAAGTACAGTATCTTCTATCTGGCAGTGCTCATCGCGCTCGGTCAACTGGGCGTCGAGACCCTCGCCCTGCTCATTCTCCTCGGGGCGTACGCGTTCGGGCTCGTGTTCGTCTGCGGGCTGGCGCTGAAAGACATCCTGCAGGCCGGTGCGGCCGGTCTCTACCTCCTGTTGACAGAGCCATACAGCATCGGGGACGAGATCGTCATCGGCGACCAGAGCGGCATCGTTCAGGAGGTGGACATTCTCGTCACGCGTATCGAAAGCGACGGTGAGGAGTACATAATCCCGAACAAGCGGGTGTTCAATACGGGTATCGTCCGTATCCGGAGCTAAGCGCTGTGTTACGGTTCTTCGGTCGCTGTGTCGTCCGAGCCCAGCGGCTCGGCCGGAACACCGGCGACGGTCGTTTCCGGCGGCACGTCGTCAGCCACGAGCGAGTTCGCCGCGACCTGTGCGCCCGGACCGATTTCGACGCCGGGAAGGACAACCGCGCCCGCACCGACCATCGCCCGCTCACCGACGACGACCTCGCCGGTTCGGTACTCGTCCTGCAGGAACTCGTGACACAGCAGCGTCGCGTCGTAGCCGATGATGGCGTGGTCCTCGACAGTGATGAGTTCGGGCCAGAACACGTCGGGCGTCGATTCCAGGCCCCACGCGACGCCGTCGCCGACGGTGACGCCCAGCCGGGACAGCAGCCAGTTCTTGAGCCGAAGGCTCGGCGAGATGCGACAGACGAGGATGACGACGTAGTTGACCATCACCCGGAGCGGGTGTTTACCGTCCGGCCACGGGAATAAGGAGTTGTACGGGCCGGGCGTCGGGTGCTGGCGCAGCCGGTCGTGTCGTGGACCACTCACGTCCGTCGTGTACGGGGCCGCGATAATCAAACCCGTCGGCTCGCCGGCGGTCACCGCGTCCAGAACGTCGGCGTCAGCATCACCAGCACGGGGACAATTTCGATTCGGCCGACCCACATCAGCAGTATCATCAATACCTTGCTCGACCGGGCGAAGCCCTCGTAGGTCCCGTACGGGCCGGCCTGTCCGAACGCGGGGCCGATGTTGAAAAACATCGACGCGGCGGCACTGAGGGCCTCGAACTCGGTTATCGGCGCCCCAGAGCGCTCCCCATCGACGACGAGGAGAACAGTTCCGATGACGAAAAACACCATTGCCACTAACGTGTAGGCGTACACGTCGCGGACAGTGTCTTCACTGATAGCCTCGTTACTGAGCCGTACTGGGCGGATGCTCCGTGGATGGGCCGCGACGTTCAGGTCCCGCCAGAAGGACTTGGTGACGACGAGCCAGCGGAGCGTTTTGATAGAGCAGGTGGTGCTGCCGGCCATCCCGCCGATGAACATCATGACGAAGAGGACGTTCTTGGCCCCGGCAGACCAAGTATTGAAATCCGTCGAGGCGAACCCGGTCGTTGTGACGATAGCGGCGACCTGGAAGACAGCGTGTCGGACAGTGTCCCCGACACCGCCAGTGACGCCCTGGTCAAGTACCAGCAAGCCACCAACAAGCATTGAGCCGACAGCAAGGATTCCGAGATAAAAGCGGAACTCCTCGCTATTGCGCAGTCTGTGGGTGTCGCCACGGAGCAGCGCATACAGCAAGACGAAGTTCGTCGCGCCGACGATCATAAACAGCGTGACCGCCCACTGGACGGCCGGCGAGAACGCGCCGATGCTCTCGGCTCGCGGAGAGAATCCGGCGGTTGCGATGGCGGTGAACGCGTGTGCGACTGCGTCAAAAAGCGTCATCCCGGGCGCGAGACCGCTGGCACCGAGCGCAGCGAGAATTAGCGCTGCCCCTGCGGTCAGTCCCAGGTACAGCAGTCCGAGGATGCGCGCCGTCTGCTCGATACCGGGAGTGAGCTTCGTGACGTTCTCGGTCCGCGCTTCGGTCTCCATGAGCTGTGCGCCCGCGACCGAGAGCCGCGACAGCACGGCCGTCGCAAGCAACAGGACGCCCAGCCCGCCGAGCCACTGGAGGACCTGCCGCCACATGAGCAGCGCCTGCGAGTGAGCGTCGAAGTCCCTGATGACCGTCGCGCCGGTGGTCGTGATGCCGCTCATCCCCTCGAACAGGGCGTTGACTGGGCTGGCAAACACTCCTGTGCCCTCGATGTACAACGGCATCGCACCGACGACAGCGATAGTCAACCACGCCAGGGACACCGTGAGAAACGCCTCACGGTCGCGAATGTGTTCGCGCTGGAACCGGGCCAGCGCTTTGCCGACGCCGAGAGTGACTGCTATCGTGACCAGATACGGCCACGGCGACTCGGCGTAGAGCAGGGCCACGACCACCGGAATCGCCAGCGGAACGGCTAGCCACTGCATGATAGCCCCGAGGACGTTCAGCGCGGACCGGATATCGACGGTTGTCAGTGCCACCGCAACTCACCGTCCGGCGGGCCGCCACCACGTGACCGCTGACGCTGCAACCACGCGCTCAGTCCGCACCGCCGCGGATGTCGTCCATATGGTCGATGCGCTGCTGAACGAGGTCGTCTTTGCCGATATCGTGGCGGACCCGAAGGCCTTCGGTGCCGGCGCGCTCCAGCGATTCCTCGGCGATGGCTTCCGCATCCGCGATGGTCTCCGCGAGGCCGACGACGGCGTAGGAACGGGAGGTGGTGGTGTAGATACCGTCCTCGCGGTCGTCGACGCTCGCGTAGAACAACAGCGCCTCGGGAGCGGTGTCGCTCGCGTCACCGGACTGGTCGGCGTGCTCCTCGACGACGCTCGCGATGACATCGTCGTCGATAGTCACCTTCGCCCCGGCGTCAGGGTCGGTCGGGTAGCCGTCCGGAACGGCGTACTTACAGACAGTCGCCAGCGGGCGGAAGGACAGTTGCGGGAGCGGGTCGTCGTCGCGGGCGGCGGTCAGCACGTCAAGGAAATCCGTGTTGAGGACTGGTAGGGTGTTCATCGCCTCGGGGTCGCCGAAGCGGGCGTTGAACTCCACCACGCGTGGTCCCGTTTCGGTGAGCATGAACTGCCCGTAGAGGACGCCCTTGTAGCCGTCGAGGGCGTCGACGGTCGCACGGAGCACATCGACGGCGTCCATGTAGTCGTCCTCGTCCATGAACGGCAGATGGAGGCTGGCGTCGGAGTAGCTCCCCATCCCGCCGGTGTTCGGCCCTTCGTCGCCCTCGTAGGCGCGCTTGTGGTCCTGGACGGCGGGCGTGACGCGCAGTTGCCCGTTGGCGACGAACGCCTGGACGGTGAACTCCTCGCCGACGAGTCGCTCTTCGAGGACGACGCGGTCGTAGTCGGCGTTCCGGAGGTACTCCTTGGCCTGCTCGGCGGTGCACTGGTCGCCGATGACGCGGACCCCCTTGCCGCCGGTGAGGCCGGCGGGCTTGACCGCGAGGTCACCGTCGTACTCGTCGATGTACTCGCAGGCGGCGTCCATGTCCTCGAACGTCTCGAAGTCCGGACAGCCGGGGATGTCGTGTTCCCGCATGAACCGGCGCTGGAACGCCTTGTCTGTCTCGATACGAGCCTCCTGCTCCTGTGGCCCGAAGGTGTAGATGCCGGCGTCGTCCAGCGCGTCGGCGACTCCAGCGGCGAGGGCTGCCTCGGGTCCGATAACCGCCAGCGTGGCGTCGACCTCCCGGGCGTAGGTCGTCACGGCCTTCGGATTGGTCGTGTCGAGTGCCTCGAAGCCGTCGGCGAGAGCGACGATACCCGGGTTCCGGTTGCTAGCACAGGCGTACAGCTCCCCAGGCGAGTCCGCGAGCGAGCGCGCAATCGCGTGTTCCCGGCCACCGCCACCCACGAGCAGCACTGTCTCTGACATACCCGAAGGCCGGATTGGCTCTCACGTAAGTATTGTCTTTTCGCCGGTTTTCGCTGACTGTGGCGGTCGTTTCTGTTTCGAGTGCGCTCGCGTACAGGTCGCTGGATGGAGACCGGGAGCTACTTTACCCGACCGTCTGACACACGGGTACATGTCCCCGCCCCGCCCATTTATCGACCCCGCAACAGGAGGGCTGGACACGGCCCAGATACTCTCGGAGGCCGTTCCGCTCGCGAAGCTCATTGGCGTCTTCGTCGCCGGAAGCCTCCTCCCCTACGCCATCGTGTTCTTCGGTTCGGAGGGGTCCGTACCGGGTGCAGTACTGGCCCTGCTCGGTGAGTTCATCCTCGCCGTCGGAGCCGGTGTCGTCCTTATGTACGTCATCGCCCGTGGAATCCGGCTGGCCGGCGAGTAAGTCCTCGCTGCCGGCGTCGCGTTCCTTTTCACCGCGGCGCTCCCAGCCACAGGTATGAGCGACGCCACGGACCCGGTATCTCGCAATCGACTCGACGAGGCGGAGAGCCCGTATCTCCGCCAGCACGCGGACAACCCCGTCAACTGGCAGCCCTGGGACGAGACGGCTCTAGAAGCCGCAAAGGAACGGGACGTGCCAATCTTCCTCTCCATTGGCTACGCGGCGTGTCACTGGTGCCACGTCATGGAGGAGGAGAGCTTCGAGGACGAGGAAATCGCCGAGCAGCTCAACGAGCACTTCGTCCCGATAAAGGTCGACCGCGAGGAGCGCCCGGATCTCGACTCCGTGTATATGAGTATCTGTCAGCAGGTGACCGGTGGCGGCGGCTGGCCGCTGTCGGCCTGGCTCACGCCGGAGGGCGAGCCGTTCTACGTCGGGACCTACTTCCCGCCGGAGGAGAAGCGCGGCCAGCCGGGCTTTGGCGACCTGCTCCAGCGCCTTTCAGACTCGTGGTCGGACCCCGAACAGCGCGAGGAGATGGAAAACCGTGCCCAGCAGTGGACTGAGGCAATCGAGAGCGACCTCGAAGCGACGCCCGCCGCTCCCGAAGACCCCGCTGAGGACATTATCCAGACCGCGGCGACCATCGCCCACCGCGGAGCGGACCGACAGGACGGCGGCTGGGGTTCCGGCGGGCCGAAGTTTCCCCAGAACGGGCGACTGCACGCGCTGCTTCGGGCACACGCTGATGGTGGACAGGAAGACTACCTGACCGTCGTCGAGGAGACGCTCGACGTGATGGCCGACCGGGGACTGTACGACCACGTCGGCGGCGGCTTCCACCGTTACGCGACCGACCAGCAGTGGGCGGTCCCGCACTTCGAGAAGATGCTGTACGACAACGCCGAGATTCCCCGTGCCTTCCTCGCGGGCTACCAGGCCATCGGCTCCGAACGCTACGCCGCGGTCGTCCGGGAGACCTTCGAGTTCGTCCAGCGCGAACTCCAGCATCCAGACGGCGGCTTTTTCAGCACGCTGGACGCCGAGAGCGCGCCCGTCGATGACCCCGAGGGCGAGACGGAAGAGGGGCTGTTCTACGTCTGGACGCCCGAGCAGGTCCGCGAGGCCGTCGACGACGAGACCGACGCGGACATCTTCTGTGACTACTTCGGCGTCACGGAGCGGGGGAACTTCGAAGGCGGGACGGTCCTTGCGGTTCGAAAGCCCGTCCCGGCGCTCGCCGAGGAGTACGAACGAAGCGAGGACGAAATCACGGCGAGCCTCCAGCGGGCCCTGAACCAGACCTTCGAGGCCAGAAAGAGCCGACCGCGACCGGCCCGCGACGAGAAGGTGCTGGCCGGCTGGAACGGCCTGATGATTCGGGCGCTCGCCGAGGGCGCTCTCGTGCTGGACGACGCCTACGCCGACGTGGCTGCCGACGCCCTCTCGTTCGTCCGGGAGCACCTGTGGGACGCCGACGCGGGGCGACTCAACCGCCGGTACAAGGACGGCGACGTGGCCATCGACGGCTACCTGGAGGACTACGCGTTCCTCGGTCGCGGCGCGCTGACGCTGTTCGAGGCGACCGGCGACATCGAGCACCTCGCGTTCGCTATGGACCTCGGACAGGCCATCACAGAGGCGTTCTGGGACGACAAACAGGAGACGCTGTTTTTCACGCCGACCGGCGGCGAATCGCTGGTCGCACGGCCCCAGGAACTGACCGACCAGTCGACGCCGTCCAGCACCGGCGTCGCCGTCGACCTCCTGCTGTCGCTGTCGCATTTCAGCGACGACGACCGCTTCGAGGACGTGGCCGAGTGGGTCATCCGGACCCACGCCGATCGCGTCTCCTCGAACCCGCTCCAGCACGCCTCGCTCACGCTGGCGACGGACACCTACGAGCAGGGCGCGCTGGAACTCACCTTCGTCGGCGACCGGTCGGAGTACCCCGACGAGTGGACGGAGACACTTTCCGACCGGTACATTCCGCGCCGTCTACTGGCCCACCGACCGGCCGACGAGAGTCGTTTCGAGCAGTGGCTCGGAACGCTGGGACTGGACGATTCGCCGCCAATCTGGGCCGGCCGCGAGCAGGTCGATGAGCGGCCGACGGTGTACGGCTGCCGGAACTTCGCCTGTTCGCCACCGAAACACGACCTCAAGACGGCGTTAGACTGGGGCGCGGGAACTGACGACGCGGCGTGAGAATCAGGCCATCTCGGCTTCGATTTTGTCGGCGAGGTACACCGCGATAGGGACCGGCTCCTCCTCGACGAATCGGGCAACCTCCTCGCCATTGTGTTCGACGACGACTGTCGGGATGAGTTCGATATCGTATGCCTCGACCTCCGGTCCCGTTTTCGAGCCGTCCTCCTCCTTCTCAACGGGGTAGTGGTGGACCACTGCGTCGGGGACACCGGCGGCTTTCAACGCCGCCCCGAAGTCGGGGAGCTGTGCCCGGCAGTCCTTGCACCAGTCGCCGCCCCAGATCTTGTACTCGAACTCGTCGGCGTAGCGCGTGAGAACGTCGACAGTGTCGGAGTAGGCGTCTTCGACCCACACCGGATTCGGCTCCATGGTTTCGAGCGTCTGACTCATGACCGGCTATATGTATTCGGGGGGCTTGAAATCCCCGGCCACGGACCCCCGGTTCAGACGGGCTTCTGCGGAAAACGCCGCGTTTCAGCCGAGGTAACGACCGGACACGCTACCGGTCGACCGCCACAGTCGTCCGAACGTCCCGCGACGACCGCCCGATTTCAACGGTGTACGTTCCGCTGTCGACCGTCCACCCGGAGTCGGGGACGTACCGCGAGAACGCGAGGTCATCCAGCGTCAGTGTCACCGTCTGTCGTTCACCGGCGTCCAACTGCACAGCTTCGAATCCGGCGAGTTCACGCACGGGGCGGTCAGCGTCCTCGACGGACGGCGGTCGGACGTAGGCCTGAACGACCTCCCGGCCCTGCCTGTCGGCGACGTTCTCGACTGTGACTGCGACGGTCTGCTCGTCTGTGATTTCGGCATCGCCGTATGCGAATGTCGCATACGAGTGGCCGTGCCCGAAGGGGTAGGTCAGGTTCGCGTCTTCGTCGTCGAAGTGTCGGTAGCCGATAAAGACGCCCTCATCGTAGTGGACTTGATCGTCAACGCCGGGGTAGCGGCGCTCGGGCCCTGCAGTCGGGTACTGGCTTTCCGGGGCGAACGTCACCGGGAGCCGGCCGCTGGGGTCGCAGTCGCCGTAGAGGACTGCCGCCGCCGCGTCGCCGTCCGCCTGTCCGGGGTACCACTGTTCGATGACCGCGGCCACGTCCTCCCGCCACGGGAGTTCCACTGGGCCGCCAGACCTGACGACGACGACGGTGTTCTCGTTGGCGGCGGCGACAGCCGAGACGAGTGCGTCCTGTCGGCCCGGCAGTTCGAGCGACTCGCGGTCCCGGGCCTCCGTCGTTGCATCACGGACGAACACGACGGCGACATCGGCTGCCGCGGCTGCATCGACAGCGTCGTCAAGCGACGGCTCCCGTCGGGTGTCGTCCTCAGCCGTACCATCAGCATCGTCGTCACCGACGAACGGTAGAAGGTCGAACAGCGAGACGGACTCGATCTGTCGGATGCCAAACGCGGTCGTGACAGCGCCCTCGGCGCGAGATTCGATTCCTTCGACTGGTGTGACCGAGTGGACCGGCGACGTCTCGGAGGAGCCACCACCGCCAAGTTTCGGCTCATCGACATTCGGCCCGATAACAGCCACGTCCGCCCCATCGGCCAGCGGCAGGACGCCGTCGTTGTCGAGCAGGACCGTCCCGCGGGCCGCCACGTCCGCCGCAATGTCACGGTGGCGCTGACTGTCGATTTCACCCACCTCATCGTCGTTTTCACCGTCGTCGGCAGCAGTCCGGCCGCCGTCCAGTCGCCCGAACCGGTCCATCTGCCCGAGCACCCGCCGCGCCATGTCCACCAGTCGGTCGGCTGGAACCTCGCCGCTGTCGATGGCCGCTGCCAGCGGGTCACCGAACAGGCCCGCGCGTGTCGCGTCCGGGATGCCGTCGGGCCACTCGTAGCTCCCGGTTCCGTCGTCGGGGACTTCCGCCACGCCGGGCATCTCCACGTCAAGACCTGCGTTGGCCGCGCCGACGGTGCTCTCCAGCCCGTACCAGTCCGAGACCACGTAGCCGTCGAACCCCCACGCACCTTTGAGCACGTCACCGACGAGGCGCTCGTGGTCGCTCATGTGCGTGCCGTTCACTCGGTTGTACGCCGTCATCACCGAGCCGACGCCGGCGTCAACGGCCGAACGGAACGGCGGGAGGTACAGCTCCCGGAGCGTCCGCTCGTCCACTTCCGCGCTGACGGTCGTTCGGTGGGTCTCCTGGTTGTTAGCGACGAAGTGTTTCACCGTGGCGACGACGTCAGCGGACTGAATGCCGTCGATAAGGCCGGCTCCGACAGCGCCGGCGTGGACGGGGTCTTCGGAGAGATATTCGAAATTGCGGCCACACTGCGGGACCCGGATGACGTTCACACCGGGCGCGAGCAGCGCGTCCTGTCCGAGTGCCGTCGCTTCGCGTCCCATCGCCGCGCCCTGTCGCCGGGCCAGATCGGTGTCAAACGTCGCTGCCGTCGCAATCGACGCGGGAAAGGCGGTCGCGCGATGGCCCTCTGCACGGATGCCGAGCGGCCCGTCGACGAGACGAAACGGCGGAATCCCGGCCTCTTCGACGCCCGGGAGGTACCCCGTCGCTGTGCCCTCTGGGTCGGTTGCGCCGCGAACGAGCGCGAGTTTCTGTGCGCGAGACAGCCGGGCGAGCAGCGCTTCGATGTGGTCCTCATCAGCCATACCGAAGTTCACGACCGGGCGGGCCTTAGGCTGTCGACTGGCTATGACACCGACTCGGACCGTTGCGTTGATTCCGCTCCGAGTCCCGAGACGACGAGTTTCGCGCCGCCTGACCGGCTTTCCGTCATCTCGACATCCCACCCGTGGGACTCGACGACGTGCTGGACGATTGCCAGTCCGAGGCCGGTCCCCGACTCGGAACTGCTGACGCCGTGTGTGAATATCTCCGCTCGTTTCTCGGGTGGGACGCCGGGCCCGTTGTCGCCGATTGCGAACCCTTCGGGGGTGGCGTCGACGCGTATCGTCACTGCCCTGTCCGCGGCGTCGTCCGACCGCCCGCCTGCGGCTCCGTGCTCCACACTGTTCCGAACCACGTTCTCGAACAGTTGCAGGAGCTGGTCACGGTCGCCGATAATCTCTCTGTCGCCGTCGATCTGCAGCGTCGCCTCGCCGGTGTCGACGTGACCCCAGGCCGCCTTCGCCAGCGCCGAAAGCCGTAGCTCGACCCGGTCGGTCGTCTGCTCGTCGCGGGCGAAGGCGAGCACCTCGTCGATGAGGCTACTCATCCGTTCGTGGGCTTTCTCCACACGGTCGAACTCCTCGGGGTCGTTGCGTTCCCGGGCCAGCGCCAATCGGCCCGAAGCCACGTTCAGCGGGTTCCGCAGGTCGTGTGAGAGGACGGCGGCGAACTGGTCGAGCTGCTGGTTCCGGCGTTCCAGTTCTCGCTCCCGCTGCTTTTGTTCGGTGATTTCGTGGACGAGAAAGACACGCCCGACCAGCGCGTCGCGGGCGTCGTGCAGCGGTGTGAGCCGGATGTCGAAAAATCGGTCGCGTTGCTCGACGACGGCTGCTGTTTCTTCGGCGTCGTCGTTCAGACTGCGGTACTTTTCGAGAAGCTCAGGCGACGTTTCGAGCGCAGCCGCGACGGGCTGGCCGACGAGAGCTTCGTCTCCGAGGAGGCGGCGGCCAGCGTCGTTGGCTTCGAGTATCCTGTCGTTCGTGTCGACGACGAACACAGCGCTGTTGAGCGACTCGACGACCTCACGGTGGGCGACCGGCGAGATGTCCAGCAGTCGCCCCCTGAAGAACGCCCACGAGAGCGTGATTCCGGTTCCTGCCAGCAACAACGGTGTGAGTTCGATGCTGGTGTCGCCGAAGATGCTGAGAACGCTCCCGAACCACGGGAGGCCGATAGCCAGCAGAACGGCGTACACCTGCTTTCGGTACAGTTCACCAGAGCCGAGCCCGTAGTGGATGATGAGCGCACTCGACGCGGCGATGAGTGCGTAGGAGTACACGAGATGTCCCCAGAAAACAGGCCCGGCTGTGATCGTCCAGCCGTACATGCCGGTGTCCGTCGGGCCGGATACAGTGTATACCAGCCCGTCAGAGCCGGCGAGCAGCGCAGTAAAGAACACGACTGGCTCGATGCTCAGGAGCGCGTAAGTCCACCGATTGAGATACCGGTCGCGGTTGGTGTATGCCAGAGAGAACACGAACAGTCCGGCTATCGCGGGCATTACGCCGACGTACAGGCCATATGCGAAGAGAAGAGCCACGTCGGTCCCGCGCGTCAAGACACCGGCCGCGACACAGAGGTCCCAGACCGAGAGCCCGGCAAGCAGGACCGCGAGTGCGGTCCCGCCGGTGTAGTCGCGCCGCCCCCACGCGTACGCCGACAGCGTCCCGAGAACAACGGCCACGACGAGCAAAAGAAAGGCGTACGCAACAAGCAGCGTTGCCATTACTGAACACTCCTGCCCAGCGAGTAAATGAGTTCCGCCGGTTCGAGGGATTTACCCACTCGCTCGGCATACCGGCAGGTATGCCTGTCGACAAGCAGGAGTTCGACGAGATACTGTCGTTCGAGCTCCACGAACCTGCGGACATTCTCGACGCCGACAAACTGTACACTATCCCGGAAATCGCCCGCCTCCTGCAGGGGCTCCCGGCGGACGCCGAACTCAGCGAGGCCAACGAGTCGGTGTTCATCGACTGGGCCATCCCGTGGATGATATTCAATCAGGACGACCTCGTCATCGCCGACCCGCAGGACGATGATGTCGTCGGACTGTACGGTCTTGCCGAGTCATGAAGCTCCTCGTCGCCGGCAATGACCGCGTCGACGCGGGCAAGACCACGTTCAGCGTCGGCCTGCTCAAACGGACCAGCGCCCAGGGATTCAAGCCCAGAGCGGGCAACAACTACTGGTTCGACCACGACGACTATCAGCGGGCAACAAGCGAGGGGCGGCTGTACGGCAAGGACGCCAAGCGCCTCGCGGCCGCGTCCCCGGGCGACGTGGTCCCCGAGGAAATCAACCCGATTCACCGGCTGTGGCATCCCTCGCCGGGCGCGGAGACGGGCCTGCTCGGCAAGGAGAACCAGCAGTTCGTCGTCGACCGGGTCGGCCGCCCGAGTGCCGAAACCGGCGTCGAGTACGTCGTCAACGGGACCGTCGACGTGCCCGACTCCGTCGCCGAGCGTCTCCCGCTCGCCGACGCGCCGCGGGTCACCTCGGTCGCCGACTTCAACGACCTGATGCGCGTGATGCACGTCGAGGCCCTGGAGTCACTCGCCGCTGACATCGAGTCGGCCGACCGGGCGGTCGTCGAGTCCTACGGCGACGTGGCCCGGCCGCTGTCGGGTATCGAACCCGACGCCGTGGCCGTCGTCGAACCGGGCCGAGCGCGTATCTACGACGGCGACCGGTACGCCAAGGCCTGTCAGATTGCCACGGGCGGCCCCGGCGACGGCCAGCTGGAGGAACGGGTGCCCAACGTCGTCGACCTCATCGAGCAGGTCGCGGCAGTACGGCTCCCCGCGCTCGACAGCGAACAGCGCAGTGACCCGGCGGCTGTCGCCGATGCCTACGACCACGCCTACGACGCGTTGCTGGCCTGTGCGTTCGACTGAAAACTGTGCGCTCGGCCGCGCTCTCAGAACTTTGCGGCTTGCAGCGCCAGTTCGATGTCCTGATACGGCGCATCGGTAACGCTCGGTCCGTGACCGGTGTGCATCTCCTGTAGGTCCTCGTCGACAACCGACAGCATTCGGTCGATGCTCTCGACGAGCAGGTCACGATTCCCTTCGTCGAGGTCGGTCCGGCCGAAGCTCCCGTTGGCGAACACGAGGTCGCCGGCGAACAGGACGCCGGCGTCCGCAGAGTAGAAGCAGAGATGGTCGTTCTTGTGGCCGGGCGTGTGCAGCGCCCGGTAGCCGTGGTCGCCCAGCTGTATCGTCTCGTCGTCGGCGATAGCGTTCTCGATGCCGTCCTGCTCCGTGTCGTAGCCGTACACCGGCACGTCGAAAGCGTCGACGACGCTGTCGAGGTTCTCGACGTGGTCGTAGTGGGTGTGAGTGACGGCGATAGCGTCGATATCGTCGACGTGCTCTTTGACAGCCGACACCACGTCGAACTCGTTGCCGACGTCGACCAGCACAGTTCGGTCCCCGGTGACGAGAAACACGTTGCTCGTGAAGGCTTGCTGCCCGCGGGCGAGATTTCGAATCATTACCCGCCTATTTGCCGTCATGCCGGATGTGGGTGTCGTTCTGTCACCGGTCGAGACGCGCTGCACGCCCGCACCCACAGGGCTATGTACGTGGATATGCAAACGGGGGATAGTAGAACATCATGTCAGATTCGGACCTACCTGTAGTGCTTATCGTCGAAGACGAACCAGACGTTGCCGAGACGTACAAACTGTGGCTCCAACAGGAGTACGAGGTCCGCATGGCACAGAACGGCGACGAGGGCCTGGAGCAACTAGACGCGGATGTCGACGTCGTCTTGCTCGACCGGATGATGCCCGGACTCTCCGGGGACGAAGTGCTGGAACGCATTCGAGAGCGTAATCTGGGCTGTCGGGTGGCGATGGTCACCGCCGTCGAGCCGGACTTCGACATTCTGGAGATGGGCTTTGACGCATATCTCTCGAAGCCGATCCGGAGCGAACAGCTCCACGAAACGGTCGACAATCTGCTGGACCGCTCCGAATACGACTCCCTGCTGCAGGAGTACTACGCACTCGTCGAGAAGCAGGCAACGCTCGAAGCGACGAAATCGAGCGCAGAGCTGGCGGAGAGCGACCAGTACGACGAACTGACCCAGAGAGTCGCGGAGATGCGAGACGATCTCTCGGACACACTCGGTGGCATCGAAGACGACTCCGATTTCATCGCGACGCTTCGCGGACTGAGCAACGATGAAGACAACTGAGCGACAAACAATGTATGATCTCACCTCAGTACTAGAGTTCGATGCGCTCAGTGAGGTCCGGCCAGGGTCCAGCATCCTGATCTCCGGCCCGGCAATGAGCGGGAAGGACCGGCTCGCATACGATATTCTCGCCGACGGTCTACGCGAGGGGGACGGCGCGGTGGTCGTGACGACCGGTGACGGCGCAGGCAGCGTCGTCGAGGAGTTCCGGTCGCTCGTTCCCGACCTCGACGACTCCCAGCTCGGTGTCATCGACTGTCGCGGCGAGGGTGGCACGGACGAGGAGGTAATCGGCAACGCCCACGCGCACCACGTCTCTTCGCCCGGGGACCTTACCGGCATCGGTATCGGCATCACGAAGGCGCTGGAGGGGCTGCACAACGCCGGTAACGAGCAGGGCCGGCTGGCCCTCGTCTCGCTGTCGACGATGCTGACCTACACGGACAAGAAGACCGTCTTCAAGTTCTGTCACGTGCTGTCCTCGCGGCTGGATTCCGCGGGCTACATCGGCGTGTTCACCATCGACTCGGGCGCCCACGACGACCAGACCCTGCAGGTAATCAAGCAGGCGTTCGACGGGATGATCGACGTGCGCGACGCGGAGGGCGGCGGCCGAGAGGCCCGCGTGCTTGGCCTCGCCGGCGAGCCGACAGACTGGCAGGATATCTGAGTTCGGAGCCATCCGCGGGAGGTCCGAACGCCCTGCCGGCCCGGGAAGGAAGTATTTTGCCGCTCCGGGACACCCACCCGATATGGACGTAAAGCTGCTCGAAGCGACGGACGACCCCGAGGATCTCATCTGCAAGGCAGCACGCAACGACTACAGCGACACCTCCGTCGGCAGCCAGTCGTTCGAAGCGACGATGGCCGAGGTCGACGGCGACACACTTGACGACAAAAAGGAGACGCTCATCGGGCATCTGCTCGACCACGGCCACTTCGGCCCCTTCGAACACGCGCAGGCCACCTTCGCCGTCGAAGGCGTCTCCCGCTCCTGTATGGCACAGATCACCCGCCACCGCCACGTCTCCTTCGACGTGCAGTCGATGCGGTACGTCTCCTTCGACGACGTGGACCCAGAAGCCGTCCGCGAGGGCGAACTGGTCGTGACACCGCCGTCCGCGACAGACCCGGACTGGATCGGCCGGAATCAGCAGAAATCGAGCGTCTCCGACGAGGAGTTCGAGAAGCGCACGGAGGTATTCAAAGACACCATCGAGCAGGCGGTCGAGTCGTATCAGGAACTGCTCGAACTCGGAATGCCGCCGGAGGACGCCCGGTTCGTGCTGCCGATTGGCACCAGGGTGAACATTGTGATGTCGATGAACGCCCGGATGCTGATGCACGTCGCGGATATGCGAGCGGCGGCAGACGCACAGTGGGAAATCCGGGAGATGACCGAGGAGATGCTCGACCTGGCGGCCGACTGGTGTCCCAAGACCTTCGAGTACTACGAACGGGAGATGAAGGGACGCAAGAACCGGCTCGCGCCCTGACGTATCTGGGACCCCTCACGGCGATTCAGCGCGGCTGTCTCCGGCCGTTGGCATCGACGATTGTTGAATCGGCCTTGATACTCACAACGGTAATGGCAAGACGTAAGTCGTTTTCTTGCGTATACGGTCGGATTTCAGAGTATCAAAAGACAAAACGAGTACGACACATTCATTACCGCACATCCTAGATGAACAATTGTGTCTTACGAGGTTGAACGTCCCACCCGTCGGTCGGGAACTGCGTCTGATGTGATGTGTGCTGTCGACGATGTCGACGGCCAGCAGCGGTTCGTCATCGCCGATATTGCCCACGATGACACCTGGATTTCGATGGTAGCGGACGAGACCTGTACACTTACAGCCTGGCGATAGCGGACGACCACTGGCTGAAAAGTTTTTGGTGGCTGCTCTGTGACGTTGGAGTATGGAATACGACGATATGCTCGACCGGGCGATGGAGGAAACGCCGGATATCGACGGCACAGGTGAACGGTTCGAGGTCCCGGACCCGGATGTCCGACAGGAGGGGAACGTCACCGTCTACGAGAACTTCCAGTCGACGTGTTCCCGACTCGGACGCGAGGACGACCACGTGATGAAGTTCCTGCAGAACGACCTCGGGACGAGTGGCCACATCGACGAGAGCGGGCGGGCGCGGTTGACCGGCGAGTTCGACGCCGACCGTATCGAGGCGTCCATCGACGAGTACGTCGAGGAGTTCGTGCTCTGCTCGGAGTGTGGACTGCCGGACACGCAACTGGAACGGGAACAGGGCGCGCTGTTGCTCCGCTGTGAGGCATGCGGCGCACGCTCGGCAACAAGCGAGTAGTTACTGCAGTCCTTTCAGCGTCTGCAAGTCGTTTTCCGTGCGGGTAAAAACAGCGAGCCGATGGCTCGCATGACAGTTCGGGCAGTGGAACGTCGTGTCGTGGCGCGGCAAATCTGTCGGCGTCGACTCCCAGTCTTTCTTACACTCGGGACAGAGCAATCGCACGTACGCTTCTTCCATGTATGTTACTCACACACATACCCGATGATTAAAAGCCTTGGCGTCTCCCCATAGGTCTGCCTTCACCCGGGCGTCAGGCCGGGAGATCTTCGGCTTCGAGGAGTTCCTTGTACCGGTTTCGGATTGTCACTTCGGAGATGTCAGCGACGTCGCTGACCTGACTCTGCGTGACTTTCTCGTTTGTCAGCAACGCGGCGGCGTAGACGGCTGCAGCGGCGATGCCGACCGGCGACTTGCCGGAGAGCATCCCGGACTGACGAGCGCCTTCGACGAGGTCGCGGGCCTGTCGCTGAGTCTCCTCGCTGAGGTCAAGGTCGGAGATGAACCGCGGGAGGTAGTGTTCCGGGTCTGCCGGCTGGACTTCGAGGCTGAGTTCCCGGACGATATAGCGGTAAGTCCGTGTGAGCTCCATCTTTTCGACGCGGGAGACGCGGGCCATCTCGTCGAGCGACCGGGGGTTTCCAGCCATGCGGGCAGCCGCGTACAGGGCGGACGTGGCGACGCCCTCGATGGAACGGCCCGGGAGCAGATCGTCACCGAGTGCGCGGCGATAGATGACGCTGGCCGTCTCACGGACGTTCTGGGGCAGGCCCAGCGCAGAGGCCATGCGGTCGATTTCGCCAAGCGCCTGCTTGAGGTTACGCTCCTTGGAGTCGCGGGTCCGGAACCGCTCGTTCCAGGTCCGGAGCCGCTGCATCTTCTGGCGCTGCTCGCTGGAGAGGGAGCGCCCGTAGGCGTCCTTGTTCTGCCAGCCGATGTTCGTCGAGAGGCCCTTGTCGTGCATCATGTTTGTCGTCGGCGCGCCGACGCGGGACTTGCGGTCCTTCTCGGCGGAATTGAATGCACGCCATTCCGGGCCGCGGTCAATCTCGTCCTCTTCGATGACCAGTCCACAGTCTTCACAGACTGTTTCGCCATGCTCGGCGTCGGTAACGACGTTGCCACTACATTCGGGACAGGTCTCTACAGCCTCCTGTTCCGTCGGTTCGGTTATTTTCTCGTCTCGCTCTCGTGTGTTTGTCCGCGTTGTTGATTCACTCATGATTGGGAGTCCTGTTCTGCCGGGTGCAGAAATTTTAATATTGGTTGGGGAACTGTCTTACCCTATAGTTAGTTCGTAAAGTATATAAACCTTTCGCCGCTTTTTCCCTCGAACCGCAATACAACGGCATGATAGGTTTCACCATGGCTCGCTGTAAGGGTATATAATTTTGGCGGTCGTCTCCGACTCCCGTGTGTAGCGCACAAATCGGGGGGCCGCAACATCGTGTGACTCTGTCGGTGTACTGCAGAACAACCGCCGCCTTGCTGCTACAGTCACCCCGATTCAGTCGGAGACAGCGAATGGGCCCCGAAATTATCGGGCCAGTGGGAGTCACAGTGTGGTTCCGCACATCGTGGAGGGGTGATGAGGTGTAAAGAACGATGTTACCAGTCACCACATTTTAGTTGCATATACATTCCAGATACGTACAGCAATGACGGTGACATCCTGTTTGGGAAGTATCGCTGCGACCGCTCAATCGAGTGAGATCCACGCCAGAAACAGCAGCCCACCCAGTTCCAGTATCGCGACAAACGTCATCGCGCGGCCGGCGACAGGGGCGGCGTTTCGTAACAACACGGCGACCTCTGGGTCAAGCACGTAGTAGTAGACGGACAGGCAGTTCTCGGCGAGTAACAGGAACCCGAAAACCGTCAGTCCGAGTGCGTGTTTCGAGCCCACCGACAGGTAGTTGCGGGCCCAGACAGATAGCAACGCAAGCAGCACCACGACGTTGAGCGCAGACGCGACACTTGCCGCGGTCACCCAGACTGCCATCTGTCCCCTCCTATGCCGGCTCGTGGTAAAACTCCATGCTCGATTTCAGCCATTGTCACTCTATCTCCGCAATGATTTCTTCGATGGTGTCCCAGTACTGTTCAGTCCTGTCCGTCAGCGTGTAGACGGACCCGTAGTCGCCGCCGGTGTTGTCGACAACGCCATTGTCCAACAACACGTCGAGGTGATGCCGGACAGTTTTGTAGTCGAGGTCGAGGTCCTCCGCGAGTTGGTTGGCATTCCGAGGCCGTCGCTTGAGGGCCTTGAGGATACGGGCTCTGTTTGGCCCCCCACGGGTCCCTGAAAGAACATACCAGAGGACACCCTCCATCAGCGGACTCAACTCTCCGGGCACACGTATATCCTCTGGCCAACTCCATGATAGCTGCCTACGACCGAAACCAGGGCGGCTATGCATCAGCGGACGCAGCGGGACCCGGGTCGACCCGGCTGGACAAAAAGGAGGTGATCGTCGGAGGAGGGCCGTTCTGGTTTGCTGTCATACCCACGCAAACTGTGGTGTGCGCCGGGCTATGGAAGCAAGACACCAGTGCCATCGACGTTGTCGCCGTTGATGGCGTGAATGTACCCGTTTGAGGCTTCGATGTTCGTGTCGACGATGGTGGCCTGGCCGCCGTTGAGGACGGTCCCGTCCACATCTATTTTCGCTCCGTTGAGTGTCGGCACCTGATCGGAGGTAGTGACCGACTCGGCGTCGCGACGACCCGGTGCCACGTGGTACGTGAGGATTTCGGCGAGGTCGTCTCGTTCCAAGAGTTCGTCCTTGCTAATACCTAAGACGTGCAGCAAGTTTTCGAACGCCGTATTAGTGGGCGCAAACACGGTCAGTTGTCTGTTTCCGTCGAGTGTCGCCACAAGGCCTGCTTCGCCCAGTGCCTCAACCAAGATCGTGAATCGGTCGTCATTCGAGGCAATGTCGGCAATTGTCTCGCCGTCTCTCGGCGGCGCGGCGCTCGCGGCACCGACGCACCCGACTGCGACTGCTGTTCCGGCACCGATACTCCGCAGGACACTGCGCCTAGTCTGTTTCATGATGTGACCCGGGAGATTCGGAGGACTGTTGACACTTAACCGATTGCCGAACTGAGACCCAAATTAGACCATAGTTTCAGACCGTAAACAGATGTCCTTCGGTCGGGACATCAAAGAGCCCGATACGTGCGCCCGCGTCCAGCCACGCGTGCCCGTACGAAAACGACGCCAGCGCGTTCACGAGGTCGTCGTCGTCTCTAAAGTGACGCCCATCTTCAAGATACGACGACGCCATCTCCTCGCACTCCAGAGCGGCGTCGTGCATCGGCGTTCCATCTGGAGGAGCGACTGATGCCGCGTCAAGTGCTTCGGCAAGCAGTCCCTCGTACCGGTCGGTTTTCTCTTCGAGGTCGGCGGCCATACCCCCAGCGAGCGGCGGCAGCGGCCTAAGCGTGTCGTCACGGTTCGAGTTCGGCGCACGACAACACAAGCTAAATACGGCCTGGTAGTCTAACTTGGCTAATGACAGAATCGGTCGAACACCGACGACTCATCGTCGCTGGAACGGGCGCAGCGGGACTGACAGCGGCTATCTACGCCGCCAGAAGCAACAATGACCCACTCGTTCTGGAAGGCGACGAACCCGGTGGGCAGCTCACGCTGACCAGCGAAGTCGAGAACTTCCCCGGCTTCCCGGAGGGCCTCTCCGGTCCGGACCTCATCAATAACATGAAAGAACAGGCCCAGCGCTTCGGCGCTGAACTCGAACACGGTATCGTCGCCGACATCGACGACAGCGAACGGCCGTTCCGCGTGGAACTGTCGAACGGCGATGTCTACACCTGCGACGCGTTCATCGCCGCTTCCGGGGCCAGCGCCCGCACGCTGGGCGTCCCCGGCGAGGACGAGCTGATGGGCTATGGCGTCTCGACGTGTGCGACCTGTGACGGCGCGTTCTTCCGCGGCGAGGACATGCTCGTCGTCGGCGGCGGCGACGCAGCCATGGAGGAGGCCCACTTCCTTACGAAGTTCGCCGACACCGTCTACATCGCGCACCGCCGCGAGGAGTTCCGCGCCGAGGACTACTGGATCGACCGCGTTCAGCAGAAGGTCGACGAGGGCGAAATCGAGATCATGCGGAACACCGAACTGCTGGAGATGCACGGCTCCCCCGAGGACGGGGTCGACCACGTCACCCTCGCACAGAACGACGAGGGCCATCCCAGCGAGAAGCTCGACGACGACGGGACCGAGAGCTTCGACTTCGACGTGGGTGCGGTCTTCATCGCTATCGGCCATACGCCGAACACCGACTATCTCGAAGACACCGGCGTCGAACTGGACGACACTGGCTACATCCAGACCCACGGCGGCACCGGCGGCGACCAGACCGCGACCGACGTGGACGGTATCTTCGGTGCCGGCGACGTGGTCGACTACCACTACCAGCAGGCCGTCACCGCCGCCGGGATGGGCTGTAAGGCCGCCATCGACGCCGACGAGTACCTCGAATCCCGGGCCGAGGCCGCCGCCGAGGCGGAGTCCGAGGCTGCGGCAGAAGCCGACGACTAGCGGTTCTGTTTCGCTGTCGTCGCTACATCCACAGACCCTTTAGGATAGCCCCCTGAGTCGGTGGCATGGCAACCGACACTGTCACGCTGACTATCGACGACGGCGAGGAGACCGACGAACTCACAGTCCCGAGCGAACTCGTGGACATCCTCCGGGAATCGCCCGAGGAGACGGACCCGCAGGTCGTCGGCGACATCGCGATGTTCGGCATGACCCAGCGGATTCACAGCGCCGTCCACCACGCTCAGGGCGAGCCGGACGAGCAGATCGTCGCGCTCGAAGCGGAGACCAGCGAGCTGTTCGAGGAGCGGTTCGGACAGTCCTTCGCCGAGCTGACCGGCCACGACCACTGATTTCCGACGGCCGAGTTCCTAAAACGTCCAGTGCAACACCACGCCGTCGTCAACCCGGTCGACGTCGGCCAGTTCCGGCTCCGGGAAGTCCTCGATGAAGCCGTCGCCGTCGGCCAGCGTCGGCGCGTCCCGGCCGCCGATGACCTTCGGACCGATGTAGACGAACAGGTCGTCGACCAGCGCCTCCTCTAGCAGGCCGAAGATGAGTTCGCCGCCACCTTCGACCATGAGCTGGTCGATGCCGTCGCCTTCCAGCTTCGCGAGCGTCGTCGTGAGGTCGACCCGGTCCTGGCCGGCAGCGATGACGTACGCCCCGGCGTCTTCCATCTCCTCAACGAAGTCCGGCGGCGCGGCTTCGCTGACGAGGAGGTAGGTCTGGGCGCGGTCGTCCAGTACCGTGGCGTCCGGTGGCGTTCGGATGCGGGAGTCAGCGACGACGCGTGCGGGGTTTTCCGGCTCGCCGCGGTCAGTCCGGGCGGCGCGGCGGTCGGGGTCATCGATAGTCAGTGAGGGGTCGTCGGCGAGAATCGTGCCGACACCGACCATCACGGCGTCGCTGTCGGCTCGGAGCTGGTCGACCCGGTCGAAATCCTCCGGTCCGGAGATAGCGATTTGTTCGCGGCGGCGGGAAGAGAGCTTCCCGTCGACACTCATCGCGGCGTTGACGACGACGTGCATACTCGTTCGTGCCGGTGACACGTCAAACGGCTTTTGGGTTACGCTCGGGTGGAGGTCGTCTCGGGGCGCTTCGAGAGCTTCCGGACATCGAGTTTCTTCACGGTGCCGTCGGCGGTTTTCAGCTTCAGCACCGTCTTTTTCAGTACGAGTTCTTCGACGTCGAGCGTCGTCTCCGTGCTCCAGCCCCGTAGCCTGACCATCCCTTCCTCGTCGATTTCGAGGAACGTGCGGGGCTTGCGCTGGGAGCCCATCGTCCACTCCTCGTCACCGACGGAGAGTTCCTGCCCGCCGCTTTTCGCCCAGCGGAACACGCAGGCGAACTGCTCGCGGGGCTCGTCACCGCGATCGTGGTCGACGCGGGTCCACTGCTCGAAGTCGACGCCGAAATGTGCGGCCCACAGTTCCAGATACTCGAAATCGAACTTCTTCGTGCCGCCGTTGTTCCGACCGCTCCGCCAGATGACGTGGGCCTCGGATGGTTTCGACCCGAACAGACTTCCCATAGTCAGGCCCCCCGATGTCCGCGCCCAGTATCAGCTCCGATATTTTCCTGCCCGGTTAGCTTGACAGATTCGGTAACGGGACCTTCGGCCGTCTGAAACACACTAACTCGGTCAGAGAGCATACACTGAGA
The DNA here is from genome assembly GCF_003665985.1 of Haloarcula sp. Atlit-47R. Taxonomy (NCBI): domain Archaea; kingdom Methanobacteriati; phylum Methanobacteriota; class Halobacteria; order Halobacteriales; family Haloarculaceae; genus Haloarcula; species Haloarcula sp. Atlit-47R. The sequence continues at coordinate 348,131 of NZ_QPLQ01000004.1, forward strand.
GATTGCAGTATCACAAATAAGAATTTTGGGCGATTTCAAACAGGTGTCGACGGCCATGCCCGCAAAGGCTGGCCGAAAACGCTTTTGAGTGCTCCCGTCGAACCGTCAGTCGATGTCTCTCGAAGACCATGCCGAGGAGCTCGCCTCCGACCTCGGTGTTGACAAAGAGGAGGTCACACGCGACCTGGAGAACCTCGTGAACTACTCCGTCCCGATGGACGAGGCCAAGCAGAGCCTCAGACGGAAGTACGGTGACGGCAGCTCGGGCGGCGACAACACGCCGTCGAGCAAGGCCATCAACGAGGTTTCGACCGACGACTCGAACGTGACAGTCACCGCCGTGGTGCTCACGTCGGGTCGCCGGTCCATCCAGTACAACGGGGAACAGCACGTCATCCGCGAGGGCGAACTCGCCGACGAGACGGGGAAGATATCCTACACCGCCTGGGACGGCTTCTCGGGCGACCTCCAGCCCGGCCAGACCGTCCGGCTCGGCAACGCCGGCGTCCGGGAGTGGGACGGCCAGCCCGAGCTGAACCTCGGCGACAGCACCGACCCCGAGGTCGTCGACGAGACGCTGGACATCGACTACGAGGTCGGCGGCCGCGCCGCCCTACAGGACCTCGCGCCGGGCGACCGCGGCATCACTGTGGAGGTGCAGGTGCTGGAGTGCGAGCAGAAGGTCATCGACGGCCGCGACGGCGAGACGACGATTCTCAGCGGCGTCCTCGGCGACGAGAGCGGCCGGCTCCCCTTTACTGACTGGGAACCCCACGCGGAGATCGAGGAAGGGGCGTCCGTACGCCTCGAAGAGACGTTCGTCCGCGAGTTCCGCGGCGCGCCGTCGGTGAACGTCTCGGAGTTCTCGACCGTGACCGCGCTGGACCGCACGGTCGAGGTAGCCGAAGACGCCCCGCGGCTGTCCATCCGCGAGGCCGTCGAGAGCGGCGGCCTGTTCGACGTGGAACTGGCCGGCAACGTCATCGAGGTGCGGGACGGCTCAGGCCTCATCGAGCGTTGTCCGGAGTGTGGCCGTGTCATCCAGAACGGGCAGTGTCGCTCCCACGGCGCGGTTGAGGGCGAGGACGACCTGCGGACGAAGGCGATTCTCGACGACGGGACCGCCACCGTCACCGCAGTGCTGGACGACGAACTGACCGCCAGGGTGTACGGGGGCGACCTCGACGACGCCCGCGAGCACGCCCGGGACGCGATGGATAAAGAGGTCGTCGCCGACCGCATCGCCGACCGCATCGTCGGCCACGAGTTCGTCGTCCGCGGGTCGCTGTCGGTCGACGAGTACGGCGCGAACCTCACCGCATCGACGTTCGCCGAGGCCGACGACGACCCGGCGACGCGTGCGCGGACCCTGCTACAGGAGGCAGACACATGAGCGAATCCGGAGACAGCGGCCCCGGCCGCCGGGAGGTCGCCCATCGACTGTTCGCCGCGGAGTTCGATGACGCCGACTTCTCGTATTCGGAGTCCGACGAGGAGCGCGCGCCGAACTACGTCGTCACGCCGACCGGCGCGCGGGTCAACCGCCTGTTCCTCGTCGGCGTCCTCACCGAGCTCGAACAGGTCAACGACGACGTGTTGCGCGCCCGTGTCGTGGACCCGACCGGCCCCTTCGTCGTCTACGCCGGCCAGTACCAGCCCGACGAACTGGCCTTCCTCGAAGCCGCCGACCCGCCGATGTTCGTCGCCGTCACGGGGAAGGCCCGGACCTTCCAGCCCGACGACAGCGACCGGGTGTTCACCTCGGTTCGGCCCGAGAGTATCAGCGAGGTCGACGGGGACACACGGGACCGCTGGGTCGTGCAGGCTGCCGAGCAGACCGTCTCGCGCATCGGCCAGCTGGCCAGCGCGAAGCAGGCCGGCCTGACCGGCGACGAACTCAGACTCGCGCTGCTGGACCAGGGCATCGACGAGAGCGCCGCGGCCGGCATCACGCTCGCGCTGGACCACTACGGCACAACCGGCGACTACCTCGACGCGCTCCGGACGACGGCGCTCGACGCCGCCCGCGTCGTCGCCGGTGACACGGACGAGGCGGAGGGGCTGTCGCTGTCACCGGGCGACGGGACTGACGACCCGATTCCGCTGCTTGCCTCCCTCGACCTCGGTACTTACCCTTCCACCCCGGAGACGACTGACGAAGACATCGCCGCGACGGCCGAATCGGGGTCGCCATCGGAGGCAGCGACTGACGACGGGGAAGCGACCGGGCCGAGCGCACAGACGGCCGAAGCGTCAGATATCGAATCATCGACGGCCGACGAGGCCGACGCGGCCGAGAGCGGTGCGCCCGCAGACGCCGCCGACGCCGAGCCGGCCCCAGAGTCGGCCGGGGCCCCGGCCGGCGACGAATCGCCCGAACCGGACGCCGACGCGGCTACGAGCGACGCACCCGCCGAAACACCCGAGACAGCGACCGACGCCGGACCCGACGAGACGACCGCCGGCGACTCCGCGGGTGAGGACGCGCCCACGACGCCCACACCGAGTGAGTCCGTGAACGGATCTCCGGCACCGAGCGAGCCGGCGACCGACGCCGATTCGACGGTGGAGGACGAGCCTGAATCGTCGTCGGAACCCGGGGCGGACGAGGACCTCGGCGACTTCGACACCGAGTTCGAACTGGACGAGGACGAGCGCGAGGAGATAGAACAGGAGTACGGCACGGACTTCCAGAGCGGGACCGAGGTCGACGAGCCCGGCGAGGCCGACATCGAGACGCCGGACCCCGAGGAACTGGCCGATGCGGCCGAAGAAGGGGCACCCGCAGACGCCGCCGACGCCGAACCGGCCCCCGAATCTCCGGGCGCACCCGCCGGCGATGAATCCCCCGAACCGGACGCCGACGCCGCCACCAGCGACGCTCCCGCCGAAACCCCCGAGACTGCGACCGACGCGGCGGCCGACGAGACCACTGCCGGCGACTCCGCAAGCGAGGACGCCACAGAGGACGTGGACCTCGAAGACGCCGCTATGGAAGTCATGGACGAACTCGACGACGGCAGCGGGGCCGACCGCGAGGAACTCCGCTCGACGGTCGCGGGCCGCTACGGCGCGGACGCTGACGCCGTCGAAGACGCCATCCAGGACGCGCTGATGGGCGGTCGCTGCTACGAGCCCGAGGACGGCAAGCTCAAGCCAATATAACCGAACGACGGCTCATAGCCGGTTCCGGGAGCGCTCTGGGATCGAGCCGCGGTGCTTTTTTCGCCCGACGGCTAACACAGGAGCGATGCGCGTCGAACCGCTTCCCGGCGTTCCAGCGGCCACAGTCGACACCGACGGAGAGCGACTACTGGCGGTAGCCGATTATCACGCCGGCATCGAAGCGGGGCTCAGATACGAGGGGGTCGAACTCCAGTCGGCCGCCGAGGCCCGTCGGGAGCGGTTGCTGGCGTGTCTTGACCGCGCCCGCGCCGACCGGCTGGTCGTCATCGGCGACCTGGGCCACGCCATCGGCGACCCGTTCGCAGACGAGCGGGCGGAACTCGCGGCGCTGTTCGACGCACTCGACGTGCCCGTGACGCTGGTGAAAGGGAACCACGACGGCAGTCTGGAGCCGGTCCTATCCGACCTTCCCGCCGATATCGAGGTGACGCCGGGACACGGGACCCGCATTGGTTCGGTCGGGTTCGCCCACGGCCACACCTGGCCCGCACCGGACGTGCTCGAAGCCGACGTTCTCTGTGTCGGCCACGAACACCCGGTCGTCCGACTGGAAGACAGCGTCGGCGGCGCACAGAAAGAGCGGGCCTGGCTCCGCGGCTCGCTGGCGACTGATCCCTTTGCCGAGCAGTTCGACCAGCCGGTCGACGACGCGCCGGATATCGTCGTCTTTCCTGCCTTCAACGACCGCTCCGGGGGGACGTGGGTCAACGTCGACGGCCAGGAGTTCCTCGCCCCGTTCCTGCCCGAGGGCATGACGGATGCCGAGGCGTTCCTGCTCGATGGCACGCGGTTAGGGGCCTACCAGCAGGTCTGAGCGGGACACAACCTTGGAGTGGTTTTCGATGTGTGGCTCAAATTCCCGGTAAATGTGTGATAGATAAAACAGCAGGCCGGAGGGTAGGAGTGGCAGCCGTCTCCTTTAGACGTCGCCGTTGATGATGTCCGCGACGTGCTGCCGGTCAAACATCTGTTCGCTCTCCGGAACGGACTCACCGGGTTCAGGGGGGGAACCGAAGATATCCGGATAAATCTGTTTTGCCGTAAGCTCGATCTGAAAGAGATTGAAAATCGGCCCCTGAGTCGTCGTCCCACCGAGATACACCCGGTCGTTCTGAGCAGCCGTGATGTTTTTCCCAATCGGGTGGCTGCTGAGCGCTAAGAACTTCTCAGAACGGCCACCGGGACTAACCCACTCGTGATTGTAGATGACCACGTCAGGATCAGTTTCGACCATCGCCTCCATGGAGAAACTTCCCGAACCGTCCGCGAGTTCCATATCTTCAAACGCCCCATTCGCACCCAGAGGTCGAGTATGCGCTTTCCCCCATCCCGGACCGTTCAGCTTGTGACGTCGGAAGGTGTCTTTTGTTGGACTGTAAGTTACAAGCGCAACTAGCGGCCGGTCTTTCTGTGGCGGTAGTTCCGCCTGTATCTCCGCCACCATTTTATTCCGAACGCGAGTTAGCGCCTGACTTCTCTGACGTACCTGATATACCTGTGCGAACTTGTCAAGGAGTTCCCAGAGTGAATAATATCTATATGGTTGGTCCCCTTGATATCCGTGAGCACGGCTGTACCAGTTGTTGAAGAACGGAGCGACGTTTCGCTCGACTTCGTCAATAGCAGCTTGCGACAAAGAGTTCGTTTGCGTTCGAAAGACTGGATCGATGTGATGGACATCGGCATCCAACTCGTATAACAGCTCCTTGGAGAACGACCCGCCCAGAAGTTGTGTAAGGTCGCCTGTCTCGAATTCGACACCCGGCAACTCGTCATAAAATCCAGTGTAGTACTCCTCGGGATATCCGAGGGTGATAATTCGGTCCTGCTGACCAAGAGCAACAAGATGGTCGGCAACATTGTTGGAGATCAGGACCGCTGTTTCAGGGACACTATCGAACTCCACTGTTCCGACTGGGGCCATCCTCACCGAGTACGAGTCGCCCGCCGTGGATGTCGTGGCTCCTGTTACGGTATTGGTCGGTGTTGACGCCTCTGTGGTCGGCGTGTCATCTACCCCTGCGTTCTGACTTGCAGCACAGCCTGCAAACAAACCGCTAGTGGCGATCACACCGCTATACGTCAGGTACTCCCGTCGAGTCGTTCTCTCGTGGCTGTTATCGTCGCACGGCATATATTTTAGGTTAGCCTAAAAAGACTTAGTCTCTTCTATTCTAGCTGTCTGGAAAGATTACAATCGAGACCAAGTAGATAGAACCCCTTCGCATGTCATTGCTTCCGTTGTCCCGACCAGCCCACAAATTCTATTTCTATTCAGATTCACTGGGAGGTCGCGAGGAGTGATATCTGGAGTGTGTTTGGATGGCGAGACAGTGGCACCAATCCGAACCACTTCTTCAAGTAGTTCTTCCGTCGGGATCTCCTCGGGCACGAACCGGTCCGTCTCTGAGTGCGACCATTCGGTCGGCGGAGCGTGCCGCCTGTATGATGTCAGAGTTCACCCAATTTCTCCTTCTTTCGCATCAGATAGAGGAAGTACGGTCCCCCGATAAGACCGGTTACAATTCCAACCGGAATCTGGACAGGACTTAGCGCTAAACGGGCACCGACATCGGCAGCTACCATCATTGCCGGTCCGGCGAAGACACAGCCGATAATGAGTTTCTTGTACTCACTTCCGACAATGTTGCGAACTACGTGTGGAACGATCAGTCCGACAAACCCGACTAACCCCGCTACAGTGATACTTGCAGCGGCCGAAAGCACCGCTATACCTGCCATCGCAAACCGAACTCTCTCAACGTTCATTCCAAGAGATCCTGCCGTATCCTCTCCGAGCAAGAGTACGTTGAGCTGGCGAGAACTGACCAGCGAGAGCAGGATACAGATTCCGGTAAACGGCAACGCCATCCGGACCTGTGCCCACCCTGCTCCAACCAGAGAGCCCTTGGTCCACTGCATCGCAGACTGAATTATTGTGATGTCTTCCGCGAAAAAGAACAGTCCAGATTGAACTGAGCCGAATATTGTCCCGACGATAGTCCCCGCCAGTATTAGACGCACCGGTGAAGTCCCATTTTTCCATGCAATCGCATAGACAAGCAAGAACGCACCGGCACCACCAACCGCGGCGAATATTGGTAGCAACATGAGCATTCCCGGGAAGACGACCAGTACAACGAGGATCATCAGTCCCGCACCCGAAGAAACGCCGAGGATGAATGGACTGGCCAGCTCGTTTCTCGTGATTGCCTGGAATATCGCTCCCGAAACGCTGAGGTTCATCCCGACAAGGATAGCAACGAACACGCGCGGCAGCCGACCGTTCCAGATAATTGACCCACTGCTGCTCAAACCATGCACAGGTTCCCCGAAAAAGAGTGATTTCATGACTTCAAAGTTGAACAGTATATCTGGGTCAAGTACAGTTTGCCAGGCCTGTGAAACCGTCATTTTGTACGCGCCGAAGGTGACCTGAGCAAGTCCACACGCCAGGATGATGAGAACACTTCCAAGACAAACCGTAGCTAACTGCCCGTCTACCCACCAGAGCCATCTCTCCCGGCGACTGGCTGGGCCCGACCCGGTTGAAGTCTCAGTAGCCATGACGACACCCCTTTCTCGGCCGCGAAACAACCTGAATGATAGTACAGCCCATATCTTTAGGGTTGCCTAAATAGTTCATATGCCTTGCGGATTTAGGCCAACCAAAAGGAACGGTAGTTCGTCATCGGCGCGCCAGAAGGCTTGAACATCAACAGCTCTGATCAGAGATGGCCAGTCTACAGTGAGACACACTTAGTCGTCGTTCGCTTACAGTGCGTGTGTCGAACCAGCCGTTTCGGCATTGCTACCCCTGACTGAGCGACGGATCTCTCCCGTGGCTCGCCGATAGGGAGTGGTGCCGCTCTGTTGCAGCACCGGACCCCGCGTACTTTCCCACGGTCACTCCGTCCAGAATGGACAGAAATCGAACGGTTCGTCGAGATACATACTCTGAATCTACGGAGAAATAGTTCGATGGTCGCCTATCTCCCGAGGCTGTGGGGGACATCTGGGCTCGGTTACGTCTCTGAAAGGTCCGCTTCGAGTTCGTCGACCAGTTCGGTGTTGCCGAGGAACGTCGGCGTCCGGTCGTGGATACCGTCCGGTTCGACGTCGAGTAGGGACTTCGAGCCGTCGCTTGAGGCCCCACCGGCAGCCTCGACGAGGTACGCGAGCGGCGCTGATTCGAAGTGGACCCGGAGCTTGCCGTTTGGATACCCCGACGTCACCGGATACCCGAACAGCCCGCCGTATTCGAGCACCTGCGCCAGGTCGGCGACGGTCGCGCCGCCGTAGCGGAGCTTCAGGTCCCGCTCGAAGGACTGTGCGATGTCGTTGAACGCGTCGCTTCGCTCGCCGGTCTTGCCCGCTAACCCGACTACCGTCGCCTCTGCTGGCAGTTCGAACTGGCCCCAGCGCTCGCTGTGCCCGTCCCGGAGGAGGTGCTCCTGAACGACATCGCGGTCGGACCGTGCGATTGTCAGCGTCGTGTATGGGCCGTATAGTACCATCAGCGACGCGACCATTTCCCGGCCCGCCGCGGGCAGTTCGGCGTCGTAGACACCGATAATCGTCCCCACGGAGTTGTTCGAGGCGAGGTTCGAGGAGCCATCGAGCGGGTCGATAGCGATACTGTAGCCCTCGCCGCAGTCGACTACGTCGCTGCGCTCCTCGCTCGCGTACGCGCCGATACCGTCGATGTGTGCGAGCGCGTCGAAAAACAGGTCGTCGGCCCACACGTCGCCCCCGACCTGTTGTTCCCCGCTCGGGTTCTCGCCGGCAGCTCTGTTGGCGTAGTTCGCCAGGTTCCCGCTGACGTAATGCGCCGTATCCTTCACCGCTCGTTCAATTTCATCGAGCGTGTTCACGGGCCATCACCGGTCGCAGTTGCACAGGCGTCAGTCATGGTTTCACATGTCTCTGTGCAACGACATAAGGTTGTACCCGCCATTCCCCTGCAACGCCCGCAGTCCTTCGGTTACCGACAGCGGACGAGACGATGTGACACAACGTGTTTAACCCGGTGTAGTCGCTAGAAAGGGGCGATGACTGACGGGGTCGCTCGCGGCGATGACGCCTTTACCGCACTCGGTCCGGCCGTCCGCAGTGCGCTCTCAGAGCGCGGCTTCACGACGCCGACCGACCCACAGCGAAAAGCAATTCCGACCCTGGCTGACGGGCGGGACGCGCTGGTGGTCGCACCGACCGGTACCGGGAAGACGGAGACGGCGATGTTGCCGGTCTTCGACGCATTAGCACAGTCCGAGGACCGTTTTGGCATCGGCGCGCTGTATATCACGCCGCTTCGGGCTCTTAACCGCGACATGCGCCAGCGTCTGGATTGGTGGGGCGAAACGCTCGGCCTCGAAGTGGATGTTCGCCACGGCGACACGACGGACTACCAGCGCCAGAAGCAGGCCGACGACCCGCCGGACGTGCTCGTAACTACGCCCGAGACGCTCCAGGCGATGCTTACCGGGTCGAAGCTCCGGACTGCGCTGGCAGATGTCGAACATATCGTCATCGACGAGGTTCACGAGCTCGCCGCGGCCAAGCGCGGCGCGCAGCTGACCATCGGACTCGAACGGCTCCGAGAGCTGTCCGGGCAGTTCCAGCGCATCGGACTCTCGGCGACTGTCGGCGACCCACACGAGGTCGGCCGGTTTCTCACCGGCGGCCGGACGTGTGCCATCGTGGAAGTGGACATCGGCAGTCGACTGGACATCAAGGTGGTCCGGCCCCAGATTACCGACCGTGACGAAGAACTGTCGAGCACGCTCGTCACCGACGCTGGAACGGCCAGTCACGTCCGCTACATCGCGGACCTCATCGATGACCACGAGTCCGTCTTGCTGTTTGTCAACACCCGACAGACAGCCGAGGCGCTGGGCTCGCGGTTCAAAGAGTTGGGAACCGATCTCGGCGTCCACCACGGCTCGCTGTCGAAGGAGGCCCGTATCGACGTGGAGGACCGGTTCAAGGCCGGCGACCTCGACGCCCTGCTGTGTACCTCCTCGATGGAACTGGGCATCGACGTGGGCCACGTCGATCACGTCGTCCAGTACGGCAGTCCCCGGCAGGTGTCCCGTCTCGTCCAGCGGGTCGGCCGGGCCGGCCACCGGCGTGACCTCGTCTCCTCGGGCACGGTTGTCACCACCGACACCGACGACACGCTGGAGGCGCTGGCGATTGCGAGACAGGCCGAAGCTGGCGACGTTGAACCGGCCGAAATACACGATGGCAGCCTCGATACCGTTGCTAACCAGGTCGCCGGGCTAGTGATGGACACCGGCGAAATCCGGGCGATGCGGGCCTACGAGATACTGACCCGCGCGTACCCGTTCCGTGATCTCGGCGAGGCCCAGTTCAAGCAGGTCGTCGAAGAACTCGCAGCGAACAACGTCATCTGGCTCGACGAGGACCGGGACACCTTAGAGAAACGCCGCGGGACCTGGCAGTACTTCTATCAGAACCTCTCGATGATCCCTGACGAGGCCACCTACGACGTGGAAGACGTAGCCTCGGGCCAGCAGGTCGGGACCCTCGATGAGAAGTTCGTCGTCAACTTCGCCACGCCCGGCGAGGTGTTCGTCCAGCGCGGGGAGATGTGGCGCATCACGAACATCGACGAGGAGGAGGAGATCGTGACCGTCTCGCCCATCGAGGACCCCGCCGGTGAGGTGCCATCGTGGGTCGGGCAGGAAATTCCGGTTCCGAGGGCCGTCGCCGTGGAGGTCGGCGAACTCCGCCGCGTGGCCGGCCGGCAACTCCAAGACGGCGCGGACACCGACGCCGTCGCCAGAGACGTAGCGACTCGCTACGCCGCCGGCCCGGAGACTGTCGCGGACGGCCTCTCGCAGGTCGAGAAACACGAGGGGCCGATTCCCGACGACACGACCATTCTGGTGGAGTTCCACGGCCGGGAAGTTATCATCAATGCCTGCTATGGGCACAAAATCAACGAGACGCTGGGACGGATCCTCTCGGCGCTGCTCGGCCAGCGAGCGGGCGAATCAGTCGCGATGGAGGTCGACCCCTACCGGATTACGCTGGAAGTCCCGCGACGAATCACCGCCGGCGACGTCATCGAAGTCATCGAGGACACCGACCCCGACCACCTCCCGGCGCTTATCGAACTCAGCCTGAAAAACGCCGACGCGCTGAAGTTCAAGCTTGCACAGGTAGCGACGAAGTTCGGCTCGCTCAAGCGCTGGCGCGGTCGCGGGTCGACGGACTTCGGCCGCGACCGTCTGCTCGCTGCGCTGGAGGACACGCCGATGTACGACGAAGCCCTGCGCGAAGTGCGCCACGAGGACCTCGCCATCGAGGCGACGGCCGACCTTCTCCGAGACATCCAGAGCGGCGACGTAGCGCTCGAAACAGTGGGTGAGCACACGCCCATCGGGACCGGCGGTAGCTCCTCCGGGCGGGAGTTGCTCTCCCCGGAGAACGCCGACGCGAGCGTCATCAACACCGTCAGGGAGCGCATCCAAAGCGACCGTGTCATCCTCATGTGTTTACACTGCAAAGAGTGGGACCGAAAACAGCAGGTCAAGCGCGTGCGCGACCAGCCGTCGTGTCCGCACTGTGGCTCGACCCGCATCGCCGCGCTGAATCCCTGGGCCGAGGAAGTCGTCTCGGCCGTCCGGACCGATGACAAGGACGAGGAGCAGGAGAAGATGACCGAACGAGCCTACCGCTCAGCCTCGCTGGTCCAGAGTCACGGGAAGCAAGCGGTGGTCGCGCTGGCGGCCCGCGGCGTCGGTCCGCACAACGCCGCCCGCATCATCAATCATCTGCGTGAGGACGAAGACGAGTTTTACCGGGACATCCTTCGTCAGGAGCGAGAGTACGCGCGGACCCAGTCGTTCTGGGGTTGAGGGCCAGCGTACGCCAGCAGCCTAGCTCAATTCCCGGATCGCTTCCGCGAGTCGCGGCTCGATAGCAGCAGGCTCAGGCGCTTCTATCGTGAGTTTCGTGTGTCGCTCGTCGGCGTCGGTCATCTCCGAGAGCAGTCCGGCGCTGCGGTCGACCTCCAGATACACCGTGAGATGGCTGTCGTCGAACACCGGGACGACTTCCACCTCGTCGACCTGCTCCGCGAACTCGCCGCGCTGTGGCCGGAACTCGAACTCCTGAACGAAGTTCGTCGAGGTGGTAAACAGACTCCCGGCTGTGGCCTCACAGGCAGAGGCATGGAGCGAGAAGCCGAGCGAATCGAGCGCGTCGAACACTGCCTGCGTGCGGTGTGTCGGTTCGACCTCGATGTAATCCTCGTCACCGGGGTCGACCGCCATCGAGATATCGAGTCCGGTCTCGATTTCGACGGCCGTCGAGCGTGTCGTTACAGGCGTCACCCGGGGAATATGGACGGTCGTCTCGAAGCGACGTTCCTCACCCGCCTCGATGGTGAACGGCTCGGTGAGTTGCCACTGGTCGATGATGGCGTCCTTGTACCCCTCGTCGGATCTGTACTCAGTTTCCAGCGCGAAGTAGATCGCGTCGATATCCTGGTCCGTCGAGCCGCCCTCAACGTGAACTTCGCCACGGACGGACTCACCGGCTCTGACGGAATCTTCCGGCAAGACCGTGTCCACCGTAGCAGACCCGATGCCGATTCTGGAAAGCACGTCTTTCATTGGTAGTGTGCAATTCAACCGTCATATAGTATAAAGTTCAGGGCGATACGGGGCGAAGAAATTGCGTATCGACGGACACGGGCGCCTGCGCGTGGCGGCCCATCAGCACATAGAGCCGTCGATACCGACTGGTATCTGCGACAGTTGCCCAATCGATCAGGTGTCAAGGGCATCCTGACCGAGTATGACCAGCCCCGCTATGTTGTTATCCAGATCAGTCAGAGAGTGGGCGCGGAACTTGTATGGCTGTCGCTGACCGCTGTCGAGTCGAAGGCTGGCCGTGACAGTCGTTCGGCCAGTACGGAGTGCGTTGTCAACCGCGTCAGTAATCATCTCCCGCTCGTCGTCAGGAAACAAGTCAGTGATCGCCGTTCCAACGGCTGTCTGTTCGGTGTGGCCAGTAGCCTCGAGTGCGCGGCGGTTACAGTGCTTGAGGGTGCCATGAGTATCTGTAACGAACAGTGGCTCATCGAGCGTGTCGAGCGCTTGTTGAATGACCGCCCGCTCCTCGCGTAACTCCTGCTCACGGGCGTACCGTTCGGTGATGTCGGTAAACGCGACGACGAGTTGCTCGACCTCACCGTCTCTGATAATCGGCGTGGTATTGACTTCATGGACGACTTCGCCGACCGGATGAGTAAGGGTCACCGTATATGAAATTGTTTCTCGCATGTCGACGCATTTCCGATACGCGCCGGCGACCGCTCTGGCATTCTCGTCGCCGAGTGCCTCCTGTGGGGTCTTACCGATAAGTTCTGACTCTGCAAGTCCGGTAAACTCCTGAACCCGTGAGTTACACCGACGGAAGCGAAACCCGTCTTGCTCGACATCAACAAGCAGGAGTCCGTTCCGCGCGTTCTCGAAAACAGCGGCGTACTCCTCTTTGGTCTCGCGTAGCTGTTTTTCCGAGTGATACCGGGTGACAGCGTTGTTAATACGGTTGGCCAGTAGTTCGTACTGATCAGTTCCGGATTGTTTCTGTAGGTAGTCAGTTGCGCCAGCAGAGATCGCATCGCTTGCGATCTCTTCGCTTCCTCGGCCAGTAAACAGAATGAACGGGAGTTTGGAGTGTTCCGCCCGGACGGCTTGTAAAAACTCAAGTCCGTCGATACCGGGCATCTCAAAGTCGGAAACGATGCAGTCAGGGGAGAAATCGTCGAGTAGCTGTAGCCCCTCTGTCGCGCTTGCAGCAGTCTCCACGTTGAACCGACTGTCCTTGCGTTCGAGGAGGTCGGCAGTCAGGCTAGCAAGCCCCTTATCGTCATCGACATGTAGAATGTCAACGCTCCCCATATGCTTTGGTTGGACTGTACTGGATTATTTCTTTCTATCATCCAACTGATACTACGGCCCGGAAACACACCGCAAAGACAGCGCATTCTACTCCACTGGTCGTGCAATGCTGTGGCTTAGTATCATAGCATCTAACGACCAAGTTCTGTGTATTTGACACTATCCGGGTCACTCAAACCACTCGGGGCACAAAGGGAAGCATGACCGAGTGGCGTGACGCGTCGGCTCCCACCTGTCCAGAGTGTGATGAGTCGCTGGAACCCACCGCGATGACCTGCCCACACTGTGACGCGACGCTGCTCACCGACGAACAGACCGAGATGCTCGACGAGCGCCTGACCGAGACGCTTGAGTCGATGGACTCCGGTGCGCCGACGTGGGCAGTCACGCTCACTGGCCTCTCGCTCGGAATCGCCATTGCGCCGCTCGTGCTGTACGCGGTCGTCATCCTCGTCGGCGATCTCTCGCTTCCCGTGGCCGTCGGCGTCCTGCTGGCCGGCTGGCTCGTCCCGGCCGCATATCTCTCTCGGCTTCGCAATCCCAGCGAGGTGCTGGCCCGCGGGCTGTACCTCGTCGTCGCCGGTGTAGCCGTCGTCGTGGTCGTAGTGGGATATGAGGTCTGCCTGTCGAATGGCCCATCAGTCGTCTCCGAGCAGACTGCGCTCGTGTCGCTCGGTCTGGCGATTCCGGCGGCACTGGGCGCGCTCATCGCGCGTCGCGCCGCCCGACGGGCTGACCGGCAAGCCCGCGGAGAGCCGGGGCCGCTGCACGAGCGATTCAGTATCGACGACGAGTCCGACGACTGAAAACGCCTAAGCGGGCCGCCGTTCTCCACCCGTGCATGCGACTGGAGGAGTACTGGGGCATCGGCCCGAAGACGTCCGAACTGCTCACCGAGGAGCTGGGCGTCGAGCGGGCCATCGAGGCAATCGAGTCGGCGGATACACGAGCGCTAACCACGGCTGGCCTCTCTCGGGGGCGCGCAACGCGCATCCTCCGGCGGGCGACCGGGGCCGAATCGATGGGCCTGCTCGCCACCAGAGACACCCGCGACGTGTACAAGGAACTGCTTGACCTCGCCGAGGAATACGCGGTCACGGCGGCTGCGGCCGACAGCATCCGGGTGCTGACGCCGCTGCCGACCCGCGAGGCGATGGACGAGCGGCTGGACGACGTGCTCGAAGCGCGGGACACGTGGGCCGGCCTCGCCGACGAGGACCAGCGGGCCGTCCTCGACGCCTTCGATGCCTTCGACGCGGACGGAGGAGAACTGGCCGCGGTCGACGTGGCGCTCGCCCTCCGTGACACCGGCATCGAGAGCGGTGTGTTCGAGCCGCTGGCGGCTATCGACGGTGAGTCCCTGTCGGCCGGCCGGGCAGCTCTCGCCGGCCTCGCGGGCGACGGTAACTCCGTCGGCGAGGGAGCCGACGAGGGACTGGACCGCCTGCGCGACCAGCTGGGGCAAATCGAAGACCTCGCGGCCGCCTCGATGGAGGTCGTCGAGGCCGTGCAGGAAGGTGCGCGGCGGCCCGACGAGTTCCAGGACGCCCTCGTTCGCCACGTCACGGATGAGACGGGCATCGACGCCGCCAGGGTGCGCGATGCGATGCCGCGGGAAGCAACCGATGCCCGTGATTTCGTCGACGTGGCGCTCCGAGAACTCCGGACCGCGCTACGAAGCGACGTGCAAGAACGTGAGCAGGCGGTCGCCGACCGGTTGGAAGACGACCTCGCCGATGCGCGTGCGGAGATCGACGCCGCGGTCGAGGCGGTAGACGACATCGCCTTCTCGGTGTCGCTGGCCCGGTTCGCCATCGCGTTCGACCTGACCCGCCCCACCTTCGTCGAGGGCCGCAAGACTATCGCGGTGCAACGGGCCCGCAACCTCACAATCGCCGACGTGGAGAGCGTCCAGCCGGTCACCTACGCCATCGGCGACCACACGCTGGAGCTAGACCGGGCGAACCGACCGCCCAGCGGCGACCGGGTGGCCGTTCTCACTGGCGCGAACTCCGGCGGGAAGACGACCCTGCTGGAGACGCTGTGTCAGGTCCAGTTGCTCGCCCAGATGGGGCTGCCCGTGCCCGCCGACGCCGCCGAGGTGAGCGTCGTCGACACCGTCGTGTTCCACCGCCGGCACGCCTCGTTCAACGCCGGCGTCCTCGAATCGACGCTGCGCTCTGTCGTGCCGCCGCTGACCGAGAGCGACCGGACGCTGATGCTCGTCGACGAGTTCGAGGCCATCACCGAACCCGGCTCCGCCGCCGACCTCCTCCACGGACTCGTGACGTTGACTGTCGACCGCGACGCGCTGGGCGTGTTCGTCACGCACCTCGCGGACGACCTGGAACCGCTGCCCACAGAGGCCCGCGTCGACGGCATCTTCGCTGAAGGGCTGAATCAGGACCTCGAACTGCAGGTCGACTACCAGCCTCGGTTTGGCACGGTCGGAAAATCCACACCGGAGTTCATCGTCTCCCGACTGGTCGCGAACGCCAAGGACCCCGTCGAGCGAAACGGGTTCGAGACACTCGCCACGGCCGTCGGCGAGGAAGCGGTCCAGCGGACGCTCTCAGACGCCCTCTGGACCGACGAGTAGGGTTACGCCGTAGTGGCCTGCGCTTTGCCTTCGACTGCCTCGGCGACGTTGTCCAGCAGCCGCCGCACCTCCCGGCGGTTGTACCACCGGATAAGCGGTGCGAGGAGCGCCTCTGGGAGTGGGCCCGGAACCTCGTAATCGGCCGCGTAAGTGAGGCGCGTGCCGCCGTCCTCGGGTTCGAACCACCAGGCGATGCGTCCCGTCAGGTCACCATGCATCTCGTAGACAATTCGCGCCGGCGGTTCGTACGTCGACGCCTGCACCTCGCCGGTAAACGTGAGTCCGAACATGGTATACTCGTAGGCGGCACGGTTCCCGGCGTTCGGCAACCGCTCGATGCGCTCGGCGCGGGTCAGGCTCGGCGTGACGGCCGCCTGGTTCGACGGCTCGTCCATGAACGCAAACACCGTCTCGACTGGCGCATTGAGCCACCGGTCGTCGGACGTATGGACGGTCATACATACCGCTTCGTGCGCCAGTATCTTACAGGCTCGGCTCACAGTGACCGCAAGCGAGGGTACCGGTTGTGACCGGCCCCGGCGGCTACAGCCGCCGAGTGCGGCGTGACCGGGTTCTGTTCTTCGAGTCGCGTCGCCGCCTACCGATGACGGCGGCGAGGTATATTCGATGCATGGGTGTGGACTTCCCGGCAGGAATCGAACCTGCACCGGGCGGAGGCCCGGATCCGTCTGGAATGTTCGGGAAGACAGCGACGATGGAGGAAGGCGGGACTTACGCATCACCGGTCACGTCGACGCGGTTGACCGCCATCACGCCGAACCCTTCTTGCAGGAGTTCAGTGCGGTCGCCGTCGACCTGCATCGTCAGCGACACATCTGCGTCGACTCGGATATCGGTCCAGGTGGGCCGCACGCTGGTCACGCGGTCGACGGCCACGTCTTCGACGCCGTCGACGGCCGCGAGGACGTCGGCGACACCGGCTGCGAGGGTCTCGGACCCGCCACGCGGAACGCGCAGTGATACGTCGGCCGATACCTCGGTCGGGGGGGTCGCCTGCAGCGACATAACGCCGACGGCCGGGGTCGAACCGGGCCACGAGGGCACTCACCAGTCGAGTCGCGTCGGTCGGGAACCGCACGGGTGGCGGGCATGTACGTCCGGCCCGGAGCGGCCGGTACAGGATTCCCACACCGGGACGATGGGGAACCCGACAGCTGGACAGCGAGATAGCTACACGGCACAGTACAGGCTCCGGGGCGAGTCCCGACACGCCGACAGGCCACACCGGACGGTGTGAACCTATCTGAGCCGGTGGGCCGACCGGGAAGCGGAGCCTCACTACTCGACAGTGAGCCGGATCGAATCGCCGCCGCAGTGCGGCGTCCGTGAGTGGGACGCCGGTCCCACGGCGGCGAACCGGTCTATGGTGCCACGAACGGAATCTTCACCGAGCGGGTGTCCGCGGCAGCCCGTTCCCCGATAAGGGGTGCATACTCGACCGTAGCATCAAGGCTACGTTCGATGGCCGACCGCCCGCTGTACAGCCAGCGAGCGAACGACGTTGGCGCGGGAACGGGAATTGCGTAGGTCATGGGTCACCACGTCGGTGAAAGCGACGTATATACGACCAGAACCGGTGATATATTAAATCTGTTTCAGACATGATACCATATGACAACCGGCTGCAGTTACTGAGACGGCTGCAGTCCACAATACGATGTCAGTCGGCCGCTGCTGGCTGTTTCGGTGCGGCCGGTTCGTCAGCATTCGCCTCGCCGTGTGACGCTGTCCCCGCCAGCGTCCGCGTGGAGTTGCCCACGACGAGCAGACTGCTCGCCGTCATCGCCAGGGCCGCAAACAGCGGATTGAGAACGCCGAGCAGCGCGAGCGGGAGCGCAACGGCGTTGTAACAGAACGCCCACGCGAGGTTCTGGCGGACGCGGGTGCGGGTCGCGGCCGTCACCGCGAACACGTCGGGGACGGCCCGCAGGTCGTCGGTCGTCACGACCGCGTCGGCCGCGTCGGCGGCCAGCGACGTGCCCGACGCCATGGCGATACCCACGTCGGCGGCGGCGAGCGCCGGCGCGTCGTTGCTCCCGTCGCCGACCATGGCGACGGTCCCGCGGGACTGCAGCCGCTCGACGACCTCGGCTTTCGCCTCCGGCGGGACGCCGGCAAACACCTCGTCGACGCCGTCGTGGCGGTCGAAGGGGGCGGCGGCCTCGGGGCGGTCGCCGGTGATGACGACCACGTCGCGGTCCCGGGCGAGCGTCGAGACGACCGACTCCCAGTTCGCGCGGAGCCTGTCCCCCGCGACGAGCACGTCCCGCGCCGTGCCGTCCCAGCCGACCAGCGCCGGGACCCGCCCGTTCTCGGTCGCGCGCTCACACCGGCTCCGGAGCCCGCTTGGCACCTCGAACCCGAGGTCCTCGAGCAGCGCCCGGGTCCCGACGACGACCCGGTCCCCGTCGACCGTCGCGCTGACGCCCTGGCCCGGGTGTTGCTCGAACTCGGAGACGGCCGCGTCGGGGACCGGAACGGCGTCGGTCACCGCCTCGGCTACGGGATGGTCCGCGAACTGCTCGACGGCGGCCGCCCGGGCCATCGCCCGGTCGTCGGCCCGCTCCAGCAGTTCCATCTCGCCGGTCGTCAGCGTGCCCGTCTTGTCGAAGGCAACCACGTCCGCGTCGGTCGCCGTCTCGAACACCGCGTCGCCGGTGACGACGGTGCCGCCGTCCAGCGCCCGGCGGATGCCGGCCGCGGTCGCAAGCGGCGTCGCAAGCCCCAGCGCGCAGGGACAGGAGACCACGAGCACCGCCAGCCCGGTCAGCATTGCGTCCGTCAGCGTTGCGCCGGTGACGAGATGCCCGCCGGTGGCGAGCACAGCCAGAACGACCACCAGCGGGACGAAGACGGCGGCGATTCGGTCGACCAGCCGCTGGACGCCGCCGCGGGTGCTCTGGACCTCCCACAGCAGGTTCGTGAGCCGGTCAACGGTGCTCTCGGCGTCGGGCCCGACGCGGGCGACGACGCCGCCCTGTGTCACCAGCGACCCGCCGATGACCTCGTCGCCCGCGGTCTTCCGGACGGCCAGGGACTCGCCGGTGACGAGGGACTCGTCGACGGCCGCGGTCCCCTCGACGACCGTGCCGTCGACCGGGACGCGCTCGCCGGACCGGACGACGACTTCGTCGCCCGGGTCGAGGTCGCTGACCGCGACCTCCTCGTGGTCCCCGTCGGCGCGTCGCCGGGCGCTGTCGGCCCGCTGTGTCGTGAACTCGGTGAGGCGGTCCAGCGCCCGCCGCCGGACCCGGTCCTGGTAGTAGTCGCCGACCGAGACTGCCATGACGATGACCGTCGCCACGTCGAAGTACACCTCTGTATGTCCCAAAATGACGGCGACGACGCTGTACAGGAAAGCGGTCACGGCAGCCATCGCCACCAGCAGGTCCATGTTCGGCCGGCCGGCCCGGAGGCTGACGTAGGCCCCGCGAAGCAACGGCCACCCGGTGTAGCCGACCACGACGCCGGTCATCACGGCCATGTTCCACAGCAGGTAAGCTCCTGCCTGCCCCGACGGGTCGAACAATAACAGGGACGAATCGACGCCGAGATACGCCGGGTAGAGAAAGAGGATGTACCAGAGCATGGTCATCATCCCGAAGAAGCCGCCGACGATGAGCCGGCCCTCCAGTTCGTACTCGTCGTCGGTCTCCGTGGCCTGCAGGCTGGCGCCGTAGCCGGTGCCGGCCACCGCGTCTGTGAGGTCCGATTCCGTGAGTGCGTCGGCGTCATAGGTGAGTTTCATCGTCCCCGTCGGATAGCTGGCGGCCGCGGCGACGATGCCATCGTGGTCTGTGGCCCGCGCTTCGAGGAACGTTTCGCAGGTCGCACAGTGCATCCCGTCGACCGAGAGGAAAGCCGTTTCACCGTCGGCGTCGTCCGGGTCGGGGCCAGTGTCGGCGGCGTCGCGGGTCTCCGTCGCCGGGTCGTCGAGCGTCCGTGCGACTTCCAGACAGCCGCGACAGCAGAACGTCCCCTCCACGGCATCGTCGGTGACGGGCGTGTCGACCGGCAGATCACAGAGCGTACAGTGGGTCATGTCCAGGGCATCGGCAGGGGTGGTTTCGGGATGGCGATACCGAACGCCGCAAGCCCGTTCGACAGCGGGACGAGCGCGAGCGCGATGAAAACGACACCGAGCGCCCGGTGCAACGTCGCGCGATGGCCCGGCGACAGTGTTCCGAAGGCAGTCCCGTAGGCGAACACCAGCGGAAACGTCCCGAGACCAAGCGCGGCCAGCGAGAGGCCGCCGGTGAGCGCGGAGCCGGTGGCGAAGGCGTACAGGAACGCCGGGTACAGCAGCGGGCAGGGGAGCAGGCCGTGCATCGCACCCAGCGCGACCATCCCGGGGCCGTCGACCCACCTATCGACCCTGGCAACGAGCGACGCGGAGAGTCGCTGGAACAAGTCTCCGACCAGCGGCAGCGACCGGGCCACGTCGACGGCGCGGCCACGGGAGAGATACCCCAGTCCAACGGCAATGATAGCGAGGCCGACAAAAACCCCGACGGTTCCACGGACGGCGGTCCCGAAGCGTGCCAGGCCGGCCACGTCGTACAGTACACTGCCAGCAGCGCCAAGTACCGTCCCGACGAGCGCGTAGCTCACCGTCCGTCCAGCGTTGAACAACGCGTGTTGGCGTATCTCGTGGCCTGACACCGGCCCGCCGTCGTCGAGTCTGTCGGCGTAGGTTGTGACTAACGGCCCGCACATCCCAAGGCAATGGACACTCCCAATGAGTCCCAGCCCGACGAACGCCGCGAGCCCGGCCGTTTCACCGGAACTCAGCCCCGCCGTCCCGAACTGCATGTCAGACGGTACTCGACTCTGTTGGTTGTGTCATCCAGAACAGACTGCCGGCGATGATGACGACGCTAACCAGCGAGAGCGCGACGATGGAGCGGCCGGTTCCCTGCATGTAGTATGCGACCGGCGCGAGCCCGAGCAACACCAGCAACGTTACCAGCCGGGGGCTTGACGCAGACATGTCTGGCCGTACGTTAGAGGGATTATAAAAAGAAATGGGTCGTTCCTGCCTGCTGAAAACACCATCAGGGGTTTTTTTAGGTAATCTGCTATTCTCCCAGATATGGTACGGCACGAAGCTAGAGGCAGTCAGCTGCCGGATTCGCACGACGCGGTGGGGGTGCGACGATGGCGCTGAGTCGTCGACAGTTCGTCGGTGCCGCAGCCGGGACAGCGGCACTGGCCGCAACCGGCACGGCGACAGCACAGGAGGAACCGGACTACGGCGGCTGGTTCGATGACGTTTCGAACTACGACGGGACCGTCGACAAGCGCGGGCAAGACACCGTTACGATCACTGTCGGCGCGCAGGGGAACAACGGCGCGTTCGCCTTCGACCCGGCCGCGGTGATGGTCAGTCCTGGCACGGAGGTCGTCTGGGAATGGACCGGCGAGGGCGGCGGCCACAACGTCGTCTCGGACGGCGACGGGCCGCTCGACTCCGGGGGCGCGGTCAGCGAAGCCGGCACGACCTACAGCCACACCTTCGAATCGGAGGGTATCTTCAAGTACGTCTGCATCCCACACGAGGCGCTCGGGATGAAAGGTGCGGTCGTCGTTCGGCCCGGCAGTTCGGGCGGGGGCAGCGGCTCCGGCGGCCAACAACAGCAAGGACCGCCAGCGAACCCAGACTACGGCGGTTGGTTCGATGACGTTTCGAACTACGACGGCACTACCGTCGACAGAACTGGCGACGACAGCGTCGAGATATCGGTCGGGGCACAGGGGAACAACGGCGCGTTCGCCTTCGACCCGCCCGCAGTGCGGGTGACGCCTGGGACAGAAGTGACGTGGAAGTGGACTGGTGAGGGTGGCGGCCACAACGTTGTTTCGGATGGCGATGGCCCGCTGGACTCCGGTGACCCAGTCAGCGAATCGGGGACCACCTACAGCCATACCTTCGAAGAGATGGGCGTGTACAAGTACGTCTGTACGCCTCATGCGTCACTCGGGATGAAGGGCGCTGTCGTTGTCGGTGGCCCGCTCGATGGCAGCGGTGGCGGCAGTGGCGGCGGAAGCGGACAGGAAGGTAGCGGTATCGAACTCTCCGGCCCGCAGTGGCTCCTCTCAGGCTCGGTCCTGCTTGCGTTCTTCTCGCCGCTGTTGTTCGCAGTCGCGATGCGACGCCGCCAGAACGGGCGGCCGCCACAGACGGGAGACAGTGGCGAGCTGCGTCGGGCGACCGGCCCGGAGCCGGTTGAAGAGGCTGCCGAAACTGAACCGGCCGTCGAGCTGGGCCACGACGAGTACGACCCGAAGGGAACGGCGGCGCTGGTCGCCTTCTACTTCGTGTTGATTGCCCTGCTGTGGGTGTTCATGTACTTCGTCGAGTTCCTCGGCCGCGTCTCCATAATCGGGTGATACCATGCAGGTTCATAGATTCGAAAAAGTTTGGCTCGGTGCAGCGATACTGCTCATCGTCGGGTTCATCGCGACCATCGCGTACGGTTCGGTCGGCGTTGGCGTCGGGATGGTCGATGATTCGGGCGGACAGATCAGCGCACAGGCGGTACAGAACGGGAACACTGGTACCCAGTTCGACGACCCCGGTGTCGTCAAAGAGGACGGGCAGTACGTCGTGTACGTCGTCGCCCGGCAGTTCCAGTTCGTTCCGGGAAGCGGAGACAATCCGGTGCAGGTGCCCGCAGGTGCCAACGTAACGTTCAGAGTAACCAGTGCAGACGTGGTACACGGCTTCTCTGTGGTCGAAACCAACATCAACACGATGGTCATCCCGGGCCAAGTTTCCGAAGTCTCGGCCCGGTTCAACGAACCCGGTACCTACGGGCTCATCTGCCACGAATACTGCGGGGCGGCCCATCACACGATGGGTGGCTCCGTCGAAGTCGTCCCACCGGAGGAGTACGATATGCAACAGGAGAACATCAGTCAGTCCGCAGATGATGCACAGGCCCAGGAGGAGGCGGATCAGTAATGGTGTTCGTCGACTCCTATCCGAAAACGTCGAAACTCGTCCGGAGCGAGTTTATTGTGGCATTTGCCGCCCTCGGAATCGGCGCGCTATTTGGCATCATCCAGTCGCTTCACCGCACTGGCGTGTTCCGCGGGTTCGTCAGTTCGGCGGACTACTACACGATTCTGACGGGCCACGGCGTCCTGCTGGCGCTCGTGTTCACCACGTTCTTCATCGCGGGGCTGTTCACGTGGGCTGTCGCTAACAGCCTCGAACGCGAGCTACCACACCGCATCGCTTGGTCGGCCTTCTGGGTAATGCTCACGGGGACAGTGCTCGCGGCCGTGTCCATCATCGGTGGTATCGTCGGCGCGCCGTCGGTTCTGGGTCACGACCTCGAAGCCGACGTGCTGTTTACCTTCTACGCCCCGATGAAGGCGCACCCGGCGTTCTACATCGGTGCCGCGCTCATCATCGTCGGTTCGTGGATCGCCGGCCTCGCGTACTTCAAGGCGCTGTGGGAGTGGCGCTCTGAGAACCCGGATGAGCGCATTCCCCTGCAGACGTTCATGGTCCTGACGACGATGCTGATGTGGTACGTCTCCACCATCGGCGTCGCCGTCGAGGTCGTCGTATTCCTCATCCCGTGGTCGCTCGGACTTATCCAGAACATCGACCCGCTGCTGACCCGGACACTGTTCTGGTACTTCGGCCACCCGGTCGTGTACTTCTGGCTCATGCCGGCGTACCTCGTCTGGTACACTATCCTGCCGAAACTGGCCGGCGGGCGACTGTTCAGTGACCCGCTCGCTCGCGTGGTCTTCGTCGCTTTCCTCCTGCTGTCGACCCCGGTCGGCTTCCACCACCAGTACACCGACCCCGGTATCCCGTCAGGGTACAAGTTCATCGCGATGACGAACACGATGTTCCTCCTGTTGCCCTCGCTGTTGACCGCGTTCACCGTGGTTGCCTCGGTTGAGCATGGGGCTCGCCAGCGGGGTGCAAAGGGCTACATCTCTTGGCTTCGGGATCTGCCCTGGGGTAAGCCGGCCTTCGCCGGCTGTATGCTCGCCGGGCTGATGTTCGCCGCCGGTGGCTTCTCCGGCATGATTAACGCCGGGATGAACATCAACTACCTCATCCACAACACCATCTGGGTGCCTGGCCACTTCCACCTCACCGTCGGGACCGCGTTCGCACTGACGGCGATGGCTATCAGCTACTGGCTGGTCCCACAGATCACCGGGAAGAAACTCCGACAGCGAAGCCTTGCTTCAGTGCAGCCGTACGTCTGGTTCGTGGGCATGGCAGTGATGTCGAACGCAATGCACCGTGCGGGCCTCGCCGGTATCCCGCGACGGACTGCCGAACCGACCTACGACGAGTTCGCGTTCGAGGGTGTCGCCGGAACGGTCGGCGAGATGCGCCTGCAGATCGCTATCGGCGGCTTCCTGCTGTTCGTCGGCGCGGCGATGTTCCTCATCGTCATGGCCGACACCCTGCTCGCTCGCCGTGGCGGGACGCTGTCGGTCAACGGCAATATCCCGGAACCGCTGTCCGGCGCCGATCACAGCCCGCGCATCCTCGACAACTACAAGCTCTGGACGGCGATTGCCCTGCTGCTCATCGTCATCGCCTACGGGCCGCCGCTCGCCAGCATGGTTGCTGACGGACTATTCGCGCCCGGTAGCCCGCCAATCCCAGTCTAACACCACTTCACTACTCTCTCATCATGTTCGAAGACGTCGACGGGCCGGAGCAGAAAACGCTGCTACGACTCCTCATCATCGTCGGAATCGGTTTGCCCATCCTCATCGAAGTCGTTACCTTCGGGAGTATGATGGGGCATCACTTGCTGGGAGACACCGGCGCTGAAGCGGTCCCCGAAACGCCGACAGCGGCGGAGACTGGTGCCGGCGTCGGTGACCCGATTCTGGAATCCGCGGATGTCTCGGCCCGGATCGATGCGGCGTCTGTCGTCACCGCTGACGAGGGGTGGCGGTTCACGCTTACGGTCAACGTGACGAACACCGGGGCAGACCCCGCAGCGGTTCGTCTCGACAGCGTTACCACCCGCGGCGGGGAGACGGTTGCGGATACCGCGAGCACTGGACAGCTACCAGTGGGAAACACTGATAACGTAACGCAGTCGTGGCTCCTCCCTCCCGGCGAGCGCCCGGAAAGCGTCTCTGTAACGGTGTTTGTGTATCCGGACGGGGACGGAGTACAGTCGACGCAATACACCGTCGCACTCGGTGATATTCCCGTTTCGAACCGCTGACCGCCTCACCCGTCGACAGGGTCGTCACAGGACGGGCAGATGTCGGCATCAGACGGAAGCGACTCGCCGCATTCGCTACAGTACGACTGGCCGGCGTCGCGGCCGCCCGGCGTGAAGACAGACGTATCATCCATCCACGCTTCGTCGGTTGTCTCATTCGTATCGCCCGGTCCAGCCGTCTCCGAGTCCATGTCTGTACCACTGTGGTCGACCGGGCCCTCAGGGTCCGCGTCGTCGTCTGACGACTGCGCGTTGTTCTGTGCTGATTCGTGAGCTGCCGGTTCCGCCGCCGGAACCTCGTCGGGTGAAAACACTCGTGTCCCGGTGTGCCCCGGTGACTCCACGTCACTGCCAGCGGCTTCCGTGTCGGTTTCCTCTCCAGTCTGGTCCCGGGACTCCGGTGCGGCGTCGGCAGCCTGTTCGGCAGCTGGGCTCCCCTCGCCGTTTTGCGCCGTCCCGACCGGCGGCATAACCGGGAACCGCTGGTCAGGACGGCGCTGCGGGTTCGAAAGCGGTGCGCGGATTCTGACGACGGCCCCGGCGAGCAACTGGAAGAGGAGGTACGCACTCGCCAGTACACCGGGGACGGCAATGCAGAGGAGTGTGGCCTGTGCTGGCTGGACGCCCATCAGTTGGAGTGCCGCCTCACCCACGGGACTAACGCCGGCCTGAGTCAGCCACGGTGACAGCCCCGACTGGACGCCGGGTGCGGTGACCATCTGGACCAGCCACCCAGTACTAAGCGAGACTGCGCTTACAAACACCAGCAGCGACAGGAATGAGGGGACCGAAAGTGTGTACACACGGTGACCGTAAGCGACGGTCCGAACGACCAGATGCACTGTTCCGAACAGTGCAACCACCGTGAGCGGCCCTCGCTGACCGAGACTCAGACTCACCAGCAGGCAGCCGAGGAGCACACTGCCGGGGATAGCGAGCAACAGACTCGGGTGGTCCAGCCGATACGCGTCGACGAGGTTGCCGTGCCTGTTCCGAAGCCGGCGGTTGATGAGGACGACGGTGGCCAGCGACGGACCGCCGAGCCAGAGACCAGTGGCAAGTACAGTTCGTAGCGAGACGGTTCGACCAGCAAATGTCGCGAGAACAGGTCGTTCGAGCCCCGAGAACTGCGCCAGCAGCAGCCCCGTCGCGAGTACCCAGCCACCGTAGACGAGCCATGCCACGCCCATGCCAACAAACAGCCAGGTTTCAACTCGCAGTAATGCGGCGGACTCACGGACTTCCAGCCACAGTCGACCACGCTCCATCAGCCTGATGTTTCCCGACCGACCGCTTAATTATGGGTGGTCACGCCGCCCGAATTGTCATCGTGGCGACACCAGACAGTTCGAGTTCGTCGCCCGGTTGGATTGGTTCCCGGTCGCCCTTCTGCAGTTGGGTCTCGTTCAGCCGCGTCGGGTTGTCCCCGAGATCGACGACATAGTACCCGTCGGGCTGTCGGTCAAACCGGACGTGTTCGCGGTGGATTCGGACCGCTTCGTCTTCCGGTCGCCCGGCGTCCAGTAGCGCCGCCCGGATTTCCCGGCCGATGCGGTCCCCGTCTTCGACGGTGATGTCTCGACCTTCGACCGCGAGGACGAGTTTGTCCGGGACCGTCGCGTCGTCGGTGGACTGTGAGGCGAGTGTGTCGACGGCGTTGCCCGTGGCTGCTGGCTCACTCTCCGTCTCGTCGGCAGTCGACGACTCAGCTGTCGAATCAGCCGTCGATGTGTCACGGTCGCCGCGATGCGCGTCGAGATCTTCCCCACAGTTGACACAGAAACTGGCGTCGTCGTCAACAGCGGTGTCACAGGACGGGCACGCGTCGAGTGAACCGTCGTCTTCCGGTGTGATGTCCTGTACGTCGGCACCACAGGCGACACAGAAATTCGCATCGGCGTCAAGTTCGCAGTCACAGTCCGGACAGCTAATCGTCGCCACGTCGTCATCTGCCTCCGAGGTTTCGTCGGATGTCTCGGCGTCCTCATCAGAGTCACTGCTGTGCTGTTTCGAGGTCCCGTCGGCCTCGTCGGGTTCCGTCGTACCGTTCGGCCTGGTTCCGTTTTCGGCCTCGATGTCGGCGTCAGTTTCGTGTTCCGTCACTGTCTCTGCCGTTTCCGCCGTCTCGTCACCGACCTCGGCTGCCCCAGTATCCGAGGCCGCATCCGCCGATGCTTCGTCTTCGGTGTGGCTATCAGGGGTGTCGGATTCGTCGGTAGCCTCTACGGCCCGGCCATCCATTGGGTCCGTCTCGTCCGTGCCTTCCGGTATCAGGTCGGCGTCGTCCGGTACCCCATCATCGGTAGCAAAATCGGCGGCGCTTTCGTCAGTGTGTTGCCACTCACCACAGTCCGGGTTTGTGCACCATCCGCCCGCGACTGTCGGATCAAAATCCTCGTCGCATATGGGGCATTTTACCGTGCGGTCGGATTCAGGCATGGATTTCGTTAGGCCCTACAGAGTCGAGAAATAAAATACTTGTCCCACGAAACTTTCTCTCTACTCGTCTGTCATGATCACTGTGTCACGTTCGGAAATATCGAGGTCTGGATCGATATCTCGAACTGGCATACCGCCGCTTTCCGGCGTTTTCGGGAGCGCACTATCAGCAAACAGGAGCACGGAGATGTTGTCCTTCCCGCCGCGGTTGTTTGCCAGTGACACGAACTCCTGACTCGCCGCGTCGAGGGACGCTGCGTCGAGGACAACGTCACGGATCTCGTCGTCCGTGACAGCCGCTTCGCGGATACGCTCGGCCACCGTATCGGCGTGGTCCGAATCGACGTACTCCTCGTACAGTTCCGGTGCGTCGGTCTGGGCGTCGATGAGTCCGTCGCTGGTCGCCAACACCGTGTCTTCCGCGTACAGCCTGACTGTGCGCGTGTCCACCCCGACAGTCGCCTCGTCGGGGTCCTCGTAGCCGGACCCGCCCAGCGCGCGTGTGATCTCGTTCCCGTTCGGGTGGACGTGTGCCTCGACGGGGTCGATTTCGTCGTTGTCGACCCATTCCTGAACGACGGCGTGATCTCTGGTCAACGGCGAGATCGTTTCACGGACACTGTTGACGACGTAGGCCCGGCTATCACCGACCCAGCCGTAATGGAGCTTGCCGTCGGCGTAGATCCCCGCGACAACCGTCGTGTAGGATTGGGTCCCGGTCTCGTTTGCGTACCGGATGATCTCGCGGTGGGCCGCCGTAATCGCCTCCGCCACGGCAGTTTCGAGTTCGCGCTCACCGGGCGGGTCCGGAAGGACGTCACGGGCCACATCCACATCGAAGCCTCCGGGATAGCTCCGGGCCGTCCGGATCGCCACGGGGGCAAGCTGTTCAGCCACAATAGTCGTCGTGATGTACGACGCGATATCGCCGGCATCGTGTCCGCCAGCGCCGTCAGCGACCACGAACACGCCGGCCGAGCGGTTCATCGGCTTCCCATCGCCATCGGTGTCAGACGTATCTGCGTCGGCAGTGTCGGCTGCGTCCGTGTCGTCAGCGGTATCGGCCGCCGTCTCAGTACCGGCTGTCTCGCCTGTCACATCCGCCGTCTCGTCGCCGCCTGCTGTGACCGGCTCCTTCGACTGTGGTCTGTCTTGCCCGCGGTAGCCGTCTCGATGGCCCTCCTCAAACACCGTCAAAGAGACGCTGTCCTCGTTGATGCCCTGTCCTCGCTTCCTGTCGCCGATGTCATAGTTCGTACTGTATCTCATGACTCCTCCGGGTGGAACTCGAACGTGACCCCGTAGGTCGGATGGACCAGCGACACCAGATCGCCGTCACTGAGTGTCACCGATTCGGGGGGCACGTCGCCGTGTCTGTCGGTCGGGTCCTCGCCTTCGGAACGCAGGCGGTTGCGTCCGGGTTCGGAGAGGACTCGCTGCCAGCCAGCCCCTTTCTGGACGAACGTCCCGTTGAGGCTCCGGTCGTGGAGGGCCCACTCGCCGTCCTCGATATCGAACTGTACCTGCACCGAGGAGATGTACTCTCCCTGCGGATCTTCGATTGTTATCGATGCCGGGGGACCGCTCGCGCCCTGTCGCCCGATAGTGTCGCCCGGTTCAACGGTGAACTGCCTGTCCGCCTGGATGTACGTCACCGACGCTGTCGCGGGCGGCGTCGGATCGCGCCGTTCAAGCACCTCCTTGAGGACCGTCGCGTTCCGGTATCGGTCGCGGTAATGTGACTGCGTGGCCCGTTCGACGATTTCAGCCAGATAATCGTCGCAGTCAGCCCCGAAGGCCTGCGGGTTCACCCCGTCTTTTTTCGGGACGCTCCCTTTCAGGAGGAACAGGAGTATCTTTCCGATCGAATACACGTCCGACCAGGGACCTTGCCGAACGTCGGTTCGGCTGGCCTCGGCGACTTCACGGGGCTTGAACGGCCCCAGAATTGTCGTCCCGGTGTTCCCAGAGGCGGGGTCCCCGGAGGCGTCGAAGCCCGTCGCCGTGTTGAAATCGATCAGTGTGGGCGTGATGTCGGGCGTGAGCATCACGTTCTCCGGTTTCAGGTCCCGGTAGACGATCTCGTTCTCGTGGAGAAATCCCATCGCATCACAGAGGTCGATGCCGATCTGACGGACCTGTTCGCTGTCGTCAATCGGGCCGTGCTGGTCGATGACTTCGTCAAGTTCGATCCCGTCGACGATTAGCTGAACGACCAAGAACGGAACGTTACGCTCCGTGACTTGGTCGTAGTAGTCCATCACGTTCTCGTGGCCGCCGGCCCGACGAATGCGTTCCAGCGAGCCGACCTCCTTTTTGAAGTATTCCTCGATGATGTCGGGGTCGTTCTGGGATTCGGTGTAGTTGGGGTATTTCACGGCGACCGACTCGCCGCTGTCGATGTCTCTGGCGCGGAACGCCTTTGCGAACCCCCCCTTGCCGAGGAACTCTTTAAGTTCGTACTGGCCGGCAATGACATCACCGCTCTCAGGTTCCCAGTTCATGAATCACCTGTTTCTCCGGCCAGTGGCGGCCATGCTGACAACACAGATCCGGACGGTCACTTCTGGATACCTTCGTCAGTGACGATTTTCGTCGCTTTGTTCTGCTCTTTGCGCCCGCCTTCCATCACGATGCGCGTCTCCCGCTCGGCTGTCTGGACGGCTTCGGCGTCCTCACCGTGGATGCGCGTCATCCGCTCCAGTTGCGTCTGGGCTTCGGCGACGTTGCCCTTGCCGAGTTCCGTCTTGATTACAGTCTGGCGGTGGTCCACGTCGACCTGTTCGTTGTGCTCGGCAAGTTTCGACTCGTCGTCGGTGTAGTCGACGGTGATTGATTCCCGCGTCGTCTCACCGCCGGCGTGCAGCGTGACATCCGCCAGAGTCACGGCGTTTTGCGGGTCATTGGCCGGGGCGTGTATTTTCAGTACGACCCGCTGGGTTTCCCGCTCAAGCAGGTCGGGCAGCGGCACGACCGCCGTGTTGTCCTCCCAGTCGGGGTTCACGGACTGCGTCTGTGGGAGCGAACGGTACACCTCGCTCACTTCGACACCGTCAGCCACGTCGAGTTCGAGACGGGCGTCAGGAGCAACAACGGTCCCGGCCTCTTCAACTGCGTCGCCAAAGAACGACTCGATGTCACCGGCGGCGTCCAGATGTGTCCACTCGCCGCGAGCAACGGTCCCAAGCGTCCGAATCGTCTCCTCGCGGTAGTCGCTCCCGATGCCGGCCGCCTTGATTCTGATGCCCTCAGTGTCGATTTCGCGTGCTAGCGTCCCGAACGCTTCCGGGTCGTGGGAGTTGTCCTTCCCGTCAGAGAGGAGCAGGACCCGCCGGGCCGTGTTGTCGTCGGTCGGTAAATCCTGCAGGGACGCCTTCGCTTCCAGCAGGCCGCTGTACATATCAGTGCCCCCGCCAGCGGAAATGTCGGCGACCGCGTCCACTGCCGTTTCGCGCGAAATAGTTCCCCACCGCGTCGGCGCAAGCACCGTCGTGACCTCATTGTCGAAGGCGATGATCGAGACGTAGTCGTCTTCGTCGAGAAGCCCGAACACCCATTCAGCGCCGGCGCGTGCCTGCTCGATGTCGTCGCCGGCCATCGACCCACTGGCGTCGATACAGAGGGCGATCTGTCGCGTGGGTGGTTCCTCCAACCGTCCGGGCTCAACTTCGATTTCAGCGGTCAGTTTCGCCCCGCCCGTCGGCACGTAGGGTCGGTTGACCTCGCTCACGACAGTAGCGGTCATACTGGTAGATGGGTCGTACGGAGTGATTATATGTTTCCCTCAAATCGAGGAAAAAAGTTTCACGCACCGTCCGATTCGGTAGCCTGTTGCTACTATCTGTTCTGCGGCGGTAGGAACTATCTACGGTGCCCGTCACGCTGTCTCAACTCGACTCCCCACCCAGAGAAGGGTTCCGAACAGCGCCACGATGGTGAGCGGGAGGAGCCACTGGAACAGTGAGAGCAGCCCAGCGCTTGCCTGCACGCCGACAGCGAGCAGGATAGTGGGCCCACAGCAGGCGAACCCAGAGAGTAGTCCCGGGAGTCCCGACACAGCCCCTGCACCCGGGCCGAGACGGCAGGCCGCTGGGCCGCGCCACGCGACGACGGAGACAGCGAGGTTGAGTCCGACCAGCAATGCCAGGACTGCCCCGAGAAGCATATTCAGCGGGGCCACGAGCAGTTCGACCGGGCCGACGACCACTAGTGCAATCGGTTCCCACTGGAACGGGCCGACCTGTCGGAACGCACGGGTAAGCGGGTTACTGACGACAGACACCTCGTAGCCGGCGGGGCCGAGACCGAGGTGTCTGAGACCAGCGAGGTACAGCAGGAAGTACGTCAGTCCAGACACAGCCAGGCCCACTTGTCCGTCACGGCGGCTAAGCGCTCCGCTGACCGCAACCACGGTGTTCCGAAACAAGCGTTGGATGCTGGCAGCCACAGTAGCCCGGTCGGTCGGATTGTCAGTTGACATACGCACTCTCCGGATAGAAACCGGCCCAGGCGAACCACATCGCGTCGAAGGACAGCGTGCGGTCCAGCGGGAGTGAATCGGCAGCATACGCCGCCCCGGCAATCGTGTAGCCGTCGTCCGATGCGGTAACTGACAGCGATTCCGGGTTCGCGTACACGTACCCGGTTTCGAGGGCAGTATCCGCGACAGCGACGTACGGCGTGTCGTCGATACGACCGGTCAGCACCCGCTCGCGCAGCAGTGTTTCCTTGTCGAATGCGAGCGCCCCTGTTTCGGTCCGGGTTCCGATGACGACAGCCTTCGGATGTGCGCGGCTGTCGTCGTGTAGCGGCTCGAACAGCGTCCGCGTACTCGAATAGTAGCCGCGCTTCTCGTTGTACTGGCCGTACGGGTCAACGCCGTAGCGCCGCTGGAAACCGGTGTCTTCGGTGAGGATTCGCGTCTCCGGGTAGGTTCTAGACCAGCGATCCCACGTCGTCCAAGTGACCCGGAACTCCTGCAGTGACTCGCCAGTTAGCGGGCCTGTAATCGCTGTTGCCAGCATCTGTGGCCACCAGCTATCCGTGCCCCGGTCGTACATCGTCAGATTTGAGTTTACCAGTCGCCCGGAGACACCGAACTCCACCGGGCCACGTTCGAACCCCTGTGCGGTGCCCGTCAGCGGGCAGTACGTCACAGCGACGGCGTCGCCGGCAATGGTGTCGTTCACGATCTCGTGGTGGACAAGAATATACTGCGGATAGGCTTTCACCTCCCCATCCCGGACCAGACCGAATACCGGGTCGTCCGCAGCCAGTCCGTCCGGGGGCGTGTCGGCGAACGTCGGGTCGTCGATGGCTGGAATACCGTCTTTACGAACACCGCCGCTGACGATGTTCTCTTCGAGTGTCCCGATTTCGAAGTCTAGATGCAGGCGGCTGTCCGCTGTCGGTGGTTCTGGTCTGTCGTTCTGATCGGTTGCCGTCGACGCCGCGCTGGTTCCAGTACTAGACCCCGGTGCCGAGCCGGCTCCAGTAGTAGCACCGTCATCTCCCGCGCAGCCTGCGCCGCCGAGCGTCACACCGGCTCCAACCGTAGCGAGAAACCGTCGGCGGGAAATTTCCATATCATATATGCATTTCCCAACCACTAAGTCTCGCGGTGAGGGACCGGTAACTCCCTGCTCAGCCACTTATGCAAGAGATTTCGGTGAACGGTCCAGCGGTCGGGCCGCCTAACTGACGAGGGTATCGACCAGCGACGAAACGTATGTCAGTTCGTCCTCGTTCACGCCGTGACCCATTCCCTCGTAGATGCGTTCCTCCACGTCGCCGTTGAGTTGCTCGAAGACCGAGGCCGTGACGTGAACGCGCTCTTCGGGGATGTGCGGGTCAACATTGCTACAGCCCAGAAACACCGGCGTCTCCTCAAGGTCGCCCTCGTACTCACGCTCGTCGATAGACTCGCCGATGAGACCGCCACTGAGGGCCACAAGGCCGCCGTAGCGTTGTGGGTTACGAGCAACGAACTCGCTTGCGAGACAGGCTCCTTGAGAGAAGCCCAGCACGAGCACGTGCTCGGTCGGAATCCCGGCTTCCTCGGCCTCCGTGACGGCGTCCTCGATAGCCTGCAGTCCCGAGGTCCGACCGGGTTCGTTCTGCTCAACCGGCGAAAGAAACGAATTGGGATACCAGGTGTTTCGCGCGGCCTGTGGCGCGAGGAGAGCCAGTCCGTCCTGCTGGAACTCCGCCCCCATCTGGACGATGCTTCGAGCCGTCGCACCCCGACCGTGGACCAGCACTGCCGCTGCACTCGCCTGCGACGGCGCGGTGCCCGCGGTCACGAGCTGCTGCCCCTGATGAGGGCCGGTCATCGCTCTCTTCCCGGCCGTCGGCCGCGTCCTGTCACGCCCGTCCAGTCAGTTTCTGTTCTCGGTCGCCCGGCGTTCCAAGTCGGCCACAGTGTCGAGTGCATACTCCAGATAGCGCCCGGAGACACTTGACTTGGCACATCGGTCAGTCGGCCTAACTGTCACGTATTCAGGTTCGCAGGCGGAGTTCGATGTCGTCGCCGTCGCGTACTGTGAGGCCAGTACCGGTTTCGGAGACAGCGTAGTCGGACTGACGCAGGCGCTTCTGTGTCGCATCAAGGGTCGCTTCGTCGGGGAGCCGAATTTCGAACCATGCCAGCCCCTGCCCGGCGTGGGGCTTGGATCGCCGTTTCCAGACGTTGGCCCCGATATGATGATGGTAGTCACCGGCCGCCAAGAACACCGCGCCGTCGTATGTGGCCCTGACGCGGAGTCCGAGTGCATCAGCGTAGAACGCCCGGGCCGTCTCCACTGACGAGACTTCCAGATGCACGTGTCCGATATCGGAGTCGGCGGGCATCGACTGTTCGCCGGTCGCAGCGGCCGCGACTGACTGCGTATCGAGGGGGTCGGTTACCATTTCGACGTGACCCGACGGTGTCTCCTCCCACGACGCCCGCGGAAAGTCCCGATAGATTTCGACGCCGTTCCCGGCCGGGTCCGACAGATACAGCGCCTCGCTGACACCGTGATCCGATGCGCCGTCGAGTGTCCACTCCGAGTTGATACGCTGGAGTGCGTCACCCAGCGCCGCTCGCGATGGGACGCGAAACGCGACGTGATACAGCCCGGTCGCTGAATCCTCTCTCACTGGTGCGTCTGGACGGTGATTTAGAATCAAGAGCGCCTGTCCGCCCGCACCGAGTATCGCGCGGTCGGCGTCTGCGTCTATAACGTTGAGGCCGACAACAGCACGGTAGAACTCGACAGTCGGTGATAACTCAGCAACAGTCAGGGCCACCCGACCAATCTTGGTGTCCGAGGGAAGGGTCGCTTTATCCATGTTGAAAATAGGCGTAGCCGGTCCATAATTCTGGGTGCCGGTCGTCGGCACCTGCAACACGTTTGAGCTGGCTGGCTCGGTCCGTCAACAGTAGTGTGTATTTTGCTACCAATCCTCCATGATATTTTAGAAATGATAAAATTTAGCGCAAAATACCTAGAATATACTCCGTGGCAAGAATTATGCATAAACTATTACGTAGTACTAGCACAGCCGTGTGTTAACCTTCATCAGAGTAGTACTATAACCTTCGAGTTGTTACCTTGGGTTGACTATGAAAAAGCAGGAGCTCATCCACCTTCACGGCCTGCTTGCACAGGTACAGAACCACTACGAAGCCGAATCCGGGACAGAAGTAGACCACGACGAATACGAGGAACTTGGCGTCAAGCCGACATCGATTCACAAGTCGAAAACAGACCACAAGGCCGCTGTCTTTGCGATTGCTGACGGTATTGCCTCCGAGATGGCTGACGAAACCAAAGAGCCTGTTTCTGCCGCCGCGGACTAACGGTTCTCCGTAGCTTCTACGCGATTTACCCGACGAGCACTGCGGCTAGTGACTGTATAACCGCTATCAGAGATATGCTTGAGTTACAATACGCCGAGAGTGTCGCGCACTCCGCTGCTCGGAAGCCAGACTTACTCGTCGATTAATTCCTCGAACTCGGGTAACACGTCGTCCGATTCGTCTCCGGACTGGTCCGATGGCAGGTCGCCGGATTCGGCTGCCGGTTCCGCGGACGAGGACTCGTCTTCAGTCGTCTCGTCGGACTCCTCTGGAATCTCCTCGATTTCCAGCACGTCGAGCGGGATGTTCTCCAGCCGCTGCCCGATCTCCTTGCGGGCGATCCGGGCGGCGTGTTCGTCCCGTTCGACGTTGAACACAGTCATCTCCAGTTCGAGTGCGACGAGACTCTCGTCGGCTGCGAGAAAGGCAGGTTCCAGTGTCTCACCGCAGTGCGGACAGTGCCGGTCTCCCATGTTGATTTCGACGTAGTTGAGGTCAGGATTCAACATCTCGCCCGTCTTCGAGATGGCGATGCGAACTGCCTCATCCGCAGATGCCACGTCGTACACTGGGACTGCGGCCTCGACAACAACTCGGCAATTCATGGTAGTATGTTTGTTTCCCAATATAATGAAGGTTAGCCCTGACCCAGAGAGTACCACACGCCACGGATATCAGGAGTCAGCAAGACGGAACGGACGATCAAGCGGTACACAGACGGCTACTCCAAAACATCACGACGACGAAACGCAGGGATATGCGAGCAACCCGCGGTTTCCGAGTTGCGAGTGTGTGCCAACACAGCGCGGACAGAACTCGTAACGCCATTACCTCCGGGGCCGTATACTCGGACAATGGAGCAGGGCGTCATCGATGTCGGGTCGCTTGCCGGCGGTATCGATTTGCAGGCAACTGTCGAGAGCGGACAGTCTTACCTCTGGAACCGAGAGGATGGCGAAATGTACCAGCGCGACGGGGCAACCGGCGGCGGCGCGTGGTACTGGACGACAATCCAGCGAGACGGGTCACCAGCGGTCATCCGCGTCCGGCAGCGAGACGGGGTGCTCGAATGGGAATCGACAGTCGACGCTGAGACGGCGCTCAGGCGACTCCTTCGACTTGACGACGACCTCGACGCGATTCGGGCGACGGCACCGGACGACGACGTGGTCCAGTCGGCCTATGAGACGTTCTGGGGGATGCGACTCGTTCAGGACCCCCCGTTTGGCGCCCTCATCTCGTTCATCTGCTCGGCCCAGATGCGCGTGGCGAGGATTCACAGTATGCAGCAGGCGCTCCGCGACGCGTTCGGCGAGACAATTGAGGTCGGCGGGCGGACGTACAACGCCTATCCGACGCCGTCCGCGCTGGCAGAGACAACAGAGGAGCGGCTCCGGGACCTCGGACTGGGCTATCGCGCGCCGTACGTCCAGCGCACCGCAGAGATGGTCGCCACTGGCGAAGCCCATCCGGAAGAAGCCGTTGGACTAAGCTACGAGGACGCCAGAGAGTCGCTCACCCGCTTTGTCGGCGTCGGTGACAAAGTCGCGGACTGCGTGTTGCTGTTCTCGCTTGATTACCTCGAAGCGGTCCCACTGGACACCTGGATTCGGACGACCATCGAGGAGTATTACCCGGAGTGTGAGCGGGGGAACTACGCTGACACGTCGCGGGCCATCCGGGCCGCACTGGGTGGGGAGTACGCCGGCTACACGCAGACGTACCTGTTCCATTATCTCCGAACGGGCAGTAACGAGGAGTGAGACGCGTAGCGGAAGGCGACAGTATAACGGAGTCCGCCAGCAAACTCTCGGCCATGGCTCGAACGCGAGCACACGTATTCGTCTCCGGTCGTGTTCAGGGTGTCTATTACAGAGCGACCACGCGGGAACGCGCACAGGACCGGGACGTCGACGGGTGGGTCCGAAACCTCGACGATGGGCGCGTCGAAGCGGTGTTCGAAGGCCCCGAAGCTGACGTGGAAGCGATGGTCGAGTTCTGTCACGAAGGGAGCGAACGCGCGAACGTCACCGACGTCGAAGTCGAGTACGGGGACCCCGAGGGCATCGAGGGCTTCGAGGTCAAGTGGTAAGTCCCGTAGAGTTACTTCGCTGGCGGGCGAACCCGCGGGTATGCTCACCGGCTCCGAAATGGGTGTCGTTGATGAGAATGCCGCCGCGCTCGGCGTCCCGCGCAAGCAGCTGATGGAGTCGTCCGGTCACGCCGTCGCGCAGGCGATCCGTACCATCGCTGACCCCGGCGAACAGGTCGTCATCGTCGCTGGACGGGGAAACAACGGTGGAGACGCGCTCGTCGCCGCCCGCTTTCTCGACGACTACGACCTCCGAGTCCTCCTGTTGGGCCGACCGGGTGCTATCTCGACGACGATTGCCAGGGAGAACTGGGATGCCCTCCAGCACGCCGAGTATCCGACAGAGACGGTCAGGGATTCCTCGGCACTGAACCTCGGCACTCCCGACATCGTCATCGACGCGATGCTTGGCACAGGTATCGCCGGTGATCTCCGGGAGCCAGCGGCGACGGCCGCCGAGGCAATGAACGAGAGCGACGCGACCGTTCTTTCGGTGGATGTGCCGTCCGGCCTCGACGCTGAAACGGGACGACTGGCCGACAACGCCGTCGACCCCGACCACGTCGTCACGTTCCACGACACCAAGCCGGGCCTCCCCGCCCTCGACGTGCCGGTCACCGTCGCCGACATCGGCATCCCAGAGGCGGCGGAGCTGTTCGTCGAGCGGGGCGACCTCTCTCGCCTCGAACGGGACCCCGCGAGCCACAAGGGCGACAACGGCGAGGTGCTGGTCGTCGGCGGCGGCCCGTACACCGGTGCACCGGCACTCAGCGCACAGGCCGCGCTCAGAGGCGGGGCCGACCTCGTCCGGGTCGCCTGCCCCGCTGTCGTCGCGCGCGAAATCCAGTCCTACAGCGAGAACCTCATCGTGCGGCCGTTCGACGGGGACCACCTCGCGCCGCCGCACGTCGACCGCCTTGCCGAGCTGGCGGCGGACCACGACACGCTGATTCTCGGGCCAGGGCTCGGAGACACCGACGCGACGCTGGATGCTGTCGCGGACCTGCTGTCCGGGTTCGAGGGAACGGCCGTCGTCGACGCCGACGCGCTGTCAGTGGTCCCGGACGTCGAGACGGACGCAGAACTCATCTGCACGCCCCACCAGGGCGAACTTGTCGGGATGGGGGGTGAAACAGCCGAGGACTGGCGGGAACGGGCGGACCTCGTGGAGTCTTTCGCAGCGGAGATCGGACACACGCTGCTGGTCAAAGGCCCGTACGACATCGTCTCCAACGGCGAGCGGACCCGCGTCGGCCGGACGGGCAATCCGGGGATGACGGTCGGCGGAACCGGCGACGTGCTTGCGGGTGTGACGGGCGCGCTCGCCTGCGGTCAGGACCCACTTGATGCGGCCGCTATCGCTGCCTACACTGTCGGCAGCGTCGGGGACCGCGTCGTCAGGGAGCGTGGCTACGGGCTGGTCGCGACGGACCTCTTGGAGGAGATACCGAGCGTGCTGTGGCAGCAAGAAGCAGAAGCGTAGCGTCCGCAGTCAGGCCGACGCACCGACCAGTTCCCCCGCTTTTGCCCGCGATTGCTCGATGATCGCCGGCCGCGCCTCGAACTCGATGACCACCTGGTCGCCGTAATCGACTGTCTCGACGCTGGCGTGGTCGTGAATCCACGAGACGAGGCTCATCGTGTCGTCGGTCATCGGGAGGACGAGCCGCTCGCGCTCGTAGTCCGGCAGTTCGTGGTCGATGCGCTCGGCCAGGTCATCGATGTTGAGCCCCTGTTTGGCGCTGACGGCGACGGGGTTCGGGGCCAGCGAGGAAAGGGCGTCCTTCTTGCGGCGGACCTCTTCGTCGTCGACCGTGTCGGTCTTGTTGAGGACCGTGACGATGGGAGCCTCGTTGCGCTCGTACAGCGTATCGTGGCTCGTCACCAGTTTCTCCCGGATTTCCTCGACAGACTCCGAGACGTCGACGACAAGCAAGACGAGGTCAGCGTGGTACACCGACCCCAGCGTCGACTTGAACGACTCGACGAGCCAGTGCGGGAGGTCCTGAATGAACCCCACCGTGTCGGTGACCAGCACCTCGCGCTTCCCGACCTCGGCGCGGCGAGTGGTCGTCCCGAGCGTTGTGAACAGCCGGTCTTCGCTCTCGGCCGTCGTGTCGAGGTCGGGGTGGAGGTCGTCGTTTTCGTCGACATCGAGGTCGTCGGCAAGGCGGCGCAGGAGCGTCGACTTCCCGGCATTGGTGTAGCCGGCCAGCGCGACGAGGTCGAAGCCGGACTCCCGACGCTGTTCCCGGCGATGTCGCTCGGTCTCCTCGATGGATTCCAGTTCATCCCGGATGTTGGCGATCTGCTTTTTGATGTCCTCTTCGCGGGACTCGTCGTACTCGCCGAGACCCATAAATCCCGGACGCTCGTCGCGTTTGGCGAGGCTGGCCTTGGCCTCGGCACGCGGAAGTTCGTACCGAAGCTCCGCGAGTTCGACCTGCAGCTGTGCTTTCCGCGTCTGGGCCCGCTGGCCGAAGATTTCGAGAATAAGCCGGAAGCGGTCGATGACACGCACCCGCTCGGGGAGTTCGTTCCCGATATTGTATGTCTGGTACGGCCCAAGCTGGTTGTCGAAGATGACGACGGCAGCCCCTTCGCGGGCGACTACGTTGCTCAGCCGCGTTACTTTCCCCTCGCCGAGGTGGTACGCCGGGTCCTCCGTTCTGGTCTGTGTGACCTCGCCGACGACATCGTACCCGGCCGCCCGGGCAAGGTCCCGGATTTCCGTCGTATCAGCGGTACCACTGTCGACGCGTTTCGCGATGACCGCTCGTTCGGTGGTGTGTGTCGCCGTCACTCGTCGTGAAGATACGGTGTCCGATTATTTAACCCCCCGGGCGGTTCACGGCAACATCCAGTGAGCCGGCAGTTCGGCAGTAACACGGCAGATTCCGTGGGTGAATAGCGACCGGTAGCTGAGATGGGAGCCCCCGGCTCGCGATAGCCACCACGGCAGTGGCGTTGCGCTGGCCTATTCGAGGTCGAAGCGGTCGAGCTTCATGACCTTGCTCCACGTGTCCACGAAGTCATGGACGAGCTTCTCCTCCGCGTCGGCAGAGCCGTAAACTTCCGAGATGGCTCGCAGTCGGTCATTCGAGCCGAAGATGAGGTCAATGCGTGTAGCTTCCCACTTGACCTCGCCAGTGTCGCGGTCGAGACCCTTGTAGACATGTTCGGAGTCCGCTGCCGGCTCCCACTCCGTGCCCATGTCGAGCAGGTTCACGAAGAAGTCGTTGGTCAGCGTCCCCGGCTCGTTGGTGAGGACGCCGAGGTCGGTGTCCCCGTGGTTCGCACCGATGGAGCGCATCCCGCCGATCAGAGCCGTCAGTTCCGACGCCGTGAGGTTCAGCAGGTCCGCGTTGTCGACCATCACTTCTTCGGCCGGTCGCGTGATGTCGTCCTGGATGTAGTTTCGAGCCCCGTCGACCGTCGGTTTGAGAGCGTCGAAGGAGGCGGCATCGGTGTGTTCCGGCCCGGCATCCACTCGCCCGGGTTCGAACGGAACCTCGACGTTGTAGCCGGCGTCGGCTGCCGCCTGCTCGACGGCCGCGTTGCCACCGAGGACGATGAGGTCGGCCAGCGAGACACGCGTGTCGTCGTCCCGAGCGCCGTTGAATTCCTCTTGGATGCCTTCGAGCGTGGTGAGGACCGTCTCCAACTGTTCGGGCTCGTTGACTTCCCAGTTCTTCTGGGGTTCGAGGCGGATTCGCGCGCCGTTGGCCCCGCCGCGCTTGTCGCTGTCGCGGTAGGTCGACGCCGATGCCCACGCGGTCTTGACGAGCTGGGAGATAGAGAGGTCCGAGTCGAGGATTTCTGCTTTGAGCTCGGCGACCTCTTCGTCACCGATGAGGTCGTAGTCGGCGTCCGGGAGCGGGTCCTGCCAGATCATCTCCTCGTCCGGAACCTCCGGTCCGAGGAACCGCTCGGGCGGGCCCATGTCGCGGTGGGTAAGCTTGTACCAGGCCTTCGCGAAGTTCATCCCGAACTCCATCGGGTTCTCCTGGAAGGTTTCCATGATCTCCCGGTAATCCGGATCTCGCTTCAGGGCGATGTCCGTCGTGAGCATCATCGGCGTCTGCTTCTCGTCCGGGTCGTGGGCGTCCGGGACGCTGTTTTTCAGCTCCTCGCTCTTCGGAGCCCACTGCCACGCGCCGCCGGGGCCCTTCTCCGGCTCCCACTCGTAGTCGAGCAGGTTGTTGATGTATCCCATATCCCACTCGGTCGGCGACTGGGTCCACGGCCCTTCGATACCGCTCGTGATCATCTCGCCGCCCTTGCTGTTCCCGTTCTCGTTTTGCCAGCCAAGACCCTGTTGCTCGATGGGGGCTGCTTCGGGTTCGGGACCGAGATTCTCTTCGGGATCGTCAGCACCGTGGACTTTGCCGAACGTGTGTCCACCGGCGATGAGTGCGGCTGTCTCCTTGTCGTTCATCGCCATCCGGTCGAACGTCTGGCGGATGTTCTTCGCCGACGCTTCCGGGTCCGGGTTACCGTTTGGCCCTTCCGGATTCACGTAGATGAGGCCCATCACGGATGCGCCGAGCCCTTCCTCGATTTCACCGGGCTCGTCGAAGCGCTCCTGGGTTTCCATCTCGTCTTCTGGCCCCCAGTTGACAGCCTTGTCCTCCTCGAAGGCGTCTTCGCGGCCGCCAGCGTAGCCGAATGTCTTGAATCCCATCGACTCGATGGCGACGTTCCCTGCGAGAATCATCAGGTCAGCCCACGAGATCTTTTTGCCGTATTTTTGCTTGATTGGGAGGAGCAGCCGCCGTGCCTTGTCGAGGTTCGCGTTGTCCGGCCAGCTGTTGATAGGTGCAAAGCGCTGTCGACCGCCAGCCGCGCCGCCGCGACCGTCGGCAGTCCGGTACGTCCCCGCGCTGTGCCAGGCCATCCGGATGAACAGCGGGCCGTAGTGACCGTAGTCAGCCGGCCACCAGTCCTGTGAGGAGGTCATCAGCTCTTCGAGATCCGACTTCACCGCTTCGAGGTCGAGCTTCTGGAACTCCTCGGCGTAATCAAAGTCGTCTTCCATCGGGCCGACGTCCCGAGCGTTCTGGTCGAGGATCTCCAGATTGAGCTTGTTTGGCCACCAATCCTGGTTAGATTTCGGTCGCTTCGAACGTCCGCCTGCGGCACCGCTCATATCGGAATTCGGTGTTTCTGCCATCTTAACAGTAAGAAGGATTCGTCCCTCGGATACAAATCTTTGGATATGAGTAAAGAAATAGTACCGTGTCGAAAATAATTCCCTGAATTCTTCGGGTAACCCAGGCAGCGGAAAAACTATTTCTTTCTGACACACTCGGATATAAGCAGAGACAGAGGCGAGCACAAAGGATTTAAAAGCAGACGGTCAGGTACGCGGTATGGGTGAGTTCGTACTCCAACTAGATGGGTTGGGCCTCCAGCAGATGGGCCTCGAATTCGGTGGCGGCGGCCTTATCGGCGGAATCATCGGGTTCGCTGCCAAGAAGGTCGCAAAGCTCATTGCCGTCATCGTCGGCATCGAACTGGCGCTGTTCAAGTTCCTCGAGACACGCGGAATCCTCGAAGTGAACTGGAACGCGATAGGCGGAGCCGCACAGAACGCGACTGGGACTGCCGGGAACGCGGCAGCGACACAACCGCCGTCTTGGGTCACGTCGCTGCTCTCGGCCCTGCCGGTCAGCGCTGGTTT
The DNA here is from genome assembly GCF_003665985.1 of Haloarcula sp. Atlit-47R. Taxonomy (NCBI): domain Archaea; kingdom Methanobacteriati; phylum Methanobacteriota; class Halobacteria; order Halobacteriales; family Haloarculaceae; genus Haloarcula; species Haloarcula sp. Atlit-47R. The sequence goes on from NZ_QPLQ01000004.1 coordinate 391,156, forward strand.
CACGGCCGGCTTTCTCGTCGGCTTCAAGAAAGGGTAACGCGACGCCGCGGCGTTAGCGCGTACTGATGTCGTCTTCGTCTTTGATGATTCGGGTCTCCGCCTCGCCGCTTGTGTGTTCGTTTACCACGTCGTAGAAGTCGTTCTGGAGACCGGCCGGGAACGTCAGCACGCCGACCCACGAGCCGTCTGACTGCCACTCCTCGCGTTCGAGGTCGCCGAACTGCCGGATCTGTGCCTGTGCGCTCCCGGCGTAGTCTGCGGGGACCTGCACCGCGACGGTGACCTCGTCGAACCGGATCGGAATGACCGGCCGGAGTGCATCGAGGGCGTCGTCAACCTGTGCCTCGACGGGCTCCATCGGGTCGACCCTGAAGTCGGTCTCTTCGAGGGCCGACTCGATGCGTTCCGGCGGGTGTGGCGCGTCGTCCATCTGGGGGTTGACCGCGTTGCGCGTGATGCGCTGGATGAGCTGTTTGTGCTTTTGCTCCTGCATCTCGCGGCGCTGGTCGGCCGTGATCTGAATCTCCCCTCGCTTGATGACCTCGGGGATGATGGCCATCGGGTCCGTGGTGTCGAACACCTCTTCGAGCATGTTCTCGGGCGGTCGGTCACCCCGAGAGGCGTCCTCGAACACGTCCTCCGCGGCGATAACGTCTTCGAGGTCACCGTCGAAGTCATCGCGTTTTATCGCTAGCGCAGCGTCCGGTTCCACCAGTACCTCGAACCGCTGGCCGTGGGATTCGAGGCGCGCCGTCACCGCCTCGTCAAGCGATATCATACCCATCGGTAGCAGTGGACCACTTAAAGGCCTTACTGCGTGGTCGGACAGAAAAGAGCCGAGCCGCCCCGAAGGCTGTCGGAAGCGTTACTCTTCTTCGGTGTCTTCGTCGTCCTCGTCGTCGCCAGTGTCGAGCAAGTCGGCCTCCGCGAGATGGGTCTCCTTCTCCTCGTCGGTCAGCTGGCCGAACGTCTCCGTTTCGACGTCAACCGTGGCGACGCCGATGCCTTCCGGCGTGAGTTCGTCGTCATTGACCGACGCGAGCGCGGCCAGTGCGAGGTCGACGCCCTCATCGAGGTCCATCCCTTCGTCGTAGTGCTCTTCGAGGTAGTCCCGGATGTCGCCGCGGTCGGCCCCGACGGCGAGGGCCTTCCACTCGTAGGGCGTGCCGGAGGGGTCGGTCTCGAACAGGCGGGGCTCGCCGTTGACGATGCCGCCGATGATGAGCGCGACACCGAACGGGCGCGCGCCGCCGACCTGCGTGTACTGCTGGATGTAGTCGGTGATTTCCTTGGTGAGGGTTTCGACGCCGACCGGCTCGCCGTAGCGCAGCTGGTTCACCTGCGCCTGTCGGCGGGCGAAGTCGATGAGCTGTCGGGCGTCGGCGACGTGGCCGGCCGAGGCGATGCCGATATGGTCGTCGGCCTTGTGGATTTTCTCGACCGAGGAGCGCTCCATCAGCGGCGACCGGATGCGCTTGTCCACGGCGAGAACGACGCCGTCGCTCGTTCTGACGCCGATGCTTGCTGTGCCGCGTTTGACCGCTTCGCGGGCGTACTCGACCTGGTAGAGGCGTCCGTCCGGGGAGAAGATAGTAATCCCGCGGTCGTAGGCCTGCTGTTGGTTTTGTCCCTGCATAGTTATCGGAAATCGAGTGCTGTCGCGCCGACGAACGCGCCATCGGAGGCCGTTTCGACGTCGTAGCGTGGCGGCCGAACGGTAGCGCTCCGGTCTGCGTTCTCGAACACGACGTGTCTCTGTTCAGTGGCTTCCGGCGGCCCGCGTATATACTTTTCTTCACAGGCGCGGACGGTGCCGCTAATCCCCCGGATGCGGACCCGAACCTCGTGGTCGTCGACGGTGTTCAGGCAGGTCAGTGCGGCCCGTGCCGGGTCCGTCTGGCCGCGTCTGGTCCGGACGATGGCCTCGGCCGTGCCGTCGTAGTCGTGGAACTGGAGAACGGTCATATCCGTCTCGGCGCTGCCGGTGTCGCCCAGCAGGTTCTGGGCGGCGTACCACACCTCGCGCTGGAACGCCCGGCGGTCCAAGGCGGCATCCGGCCAGGTCTCGATGGCAACGGCGAGATACCGCCACCGGGGCCGGAGGTGTTTCGGGAGGTGTTTCATACACAAGCGTTGGAACGAAGCACAATGAGCGGTGCGGTGTGCTGACCAGTCAGGGTGGCGGTAGCAGAGCTACTGCTCGCCACCGTCGGCATCGTTTGCGTCGTCTGCCATCCGAACGCCCGGCTCGATGACGGCGTCGCTCTGGCGCCCGCGGTTGCGCTCCGCGACTCGGCCCCACTCCGTCAATCCCTCGCGGACGGTGTCGGCGTCGAAGCCGATGGTCTCCCCGACCGCGATGAGGTCCCGCGGTGCGCGAATCTGGAGATGGTTGCTCGGCGACGCCGAGACGACGAAAGGTGCGCCGGCGTCCTCGACCAGTTCCCTGAGCTTCCGGAGTTCCTTGATAGCCCGGACGCGAGTGCCGCCGGAGGCCCGGAGCACCGGGCCGAAGTCGAACTCGACGCGGACGCCGTTGTCGGCCGCCGCGTTCGCCAAAACGTGGTTGAAGTCGCCGTCCTCTCGCATCGGGTGGGCAAGCACGTCGACGGTCGGTTGCTCGACAGCGAACCGATTGATGCGGCGGTTGCCGCCGTGGACGACGACGACCGTCCGGTCGCTTCGGTAGTTCCCGACGAACCCACTCGCTCGTGAGGGGTCGTCCGCCCGGACTTCGACCCCGGCCGCGACATCGACGCCGCACGCGTCACTGATAGCGTCAGCCTCGTACTCGGCTGGCTTGTCGCCGTGGTTCCTGACGACGATACCGTCGTAGCCCGAATCGGCGGCCGTCAGCGCGTGCCGGGCGACGGTACTGTCACCGTCAGGGTGGGCGTAGACGGCCTCGTACATCACAACTCCTCTAAGAGTTCGCGGGCGTTAGCGACGGCTTTCTCCCGCTTTGCGGGGTAAGCCTCGACTTTCGCCCGGAGCGTGATGCCGTCGCCACGCTCGACGTCGCCACCGAACGCGGCCTGTTTATCGAAGGTGAGGAAAAACGAACAGTTGTCGTCGACCCGGTCGTCCAGTTCCGCACGCACCGCGTCGACGTCCGGCGCTGACGCGACCTGCGTGAGCACATGCCGGATATCGTCGGCGTTCTCGACGCGAGCCGAGAGGACGATGATACGGTCGCCGTAGTGTCCATCGCTCTGTGCGCGCTCGATAGGGTAGTCCTCAGGCAGGAACGTTCGGAGCGCTTGCTCGACACGTTTGTCGTCCTCCGTCGCGTAGCAAAAGGTCCGAAGGTCGACGTAGTGGAACGGAACCGACGACATCGAGGCCCTACTCGTCCTCAGCGGCTTCGAGGTTGTCTTCGGGGACGCCCTGCTCCTGCCCGTCCTCGAAGGAAACCGTGTAGTTGGCGTCGCCGAACATCGTCTCGACGACCTGCGTGATAGTGCCTTCCTCGCCGTCGTAGTCGCTGTGCTCGTCGTGGAGAATAACGCTGTCGTCCTCTTCGAATGCCATACCGTGCGGTACTCGGTGGCTCGTCAAAAAGGGACTGATTCGGGTTTGCTCGACTCAGCCGCGGACGTGGTCGGAAGTGTACCGTGATACGTCCTGTTTGAACCAATCGGGACGGCGACAAAACTCGGTCGGACGTAGGGTAGGCGGTGTGGCCACAAGAGACGACCGCCTCGATTGGGTTCTATCGCTTCCGTTACGAAATGGGAGAGATTAGACTGGTCTAAATATTTGCTTAGATAAATAGAATTAAGTGGACAGGAGTTCCACATTGGCGTGCGTTCCGTGATTGACGGAACGCAAAGGCGTACAGATCGAGTGGGTAGAACGACCCGTCAGGTCGTCACAACAGCCAAAGAGTTCCTGCTACACGGGAGCGTGGCTATCATTGTTCGGACCGCTTCCCGTGTTTCGCTTCGGCTGAGTCAGCCCAACATGTATCCGCGATAATATGTCTATTTATTGATAACAGCGCATTGGATACAGCGGCGGAATCGCCCGGGAGAAGCCACGACAGCCCATCTGTCACAACAACTGTTATGGGACTCTCTAAACTATCAATCGACATGGTCAGCCCACCGCCTTCCCCCATCGAGACGGTTGTTTCGTCGAGGTGTCAGACACAGATAGGACACAGATGACGAGCGTCGACGACCTGTGGTACCTCTCCGACGGAGCCTGTCAAACGGCCGAGCAGACGTATCACGACCTCCGGAAGCGCTACACGGATTTCGTCGAGTTCACGCGCCATCGGAACGTCCCGCGGAACCGGTTTCGAGACGTGGCCACCGTCGCCCGGGACCACGGTGCGCCCTACGGCGCGCACGCGCTCACCTACCGACCCACTGGCGAACTACTGCTTGTCCGCCACGAGGGTGTCGACATGTGGGTTCTGCCCGGCGGTGAACTCGACGCCAGCGAATCGTTTCAGGAGGCTGCACTGCGGGAATTAAACGAGGAGAGCGGCATTGAAGCGACAATTGAGGGACTGGCGATGCTCGGACGAGTCGAGTTCTACTGTGACGGCAACATGGCCTGGGGCGTCCTACCGGTGTACGAGGCGAGAGCGGAGACAACCAGCATCGCCGTCGACGACCCGGACCACGAAATCAGTGAGGCCCGGTGGTTCGACGAACTGCCGGCCGACACGCGCGACCGCGAGGAGATTCTGCAGTGGCGCGGACAGCGGTTCGGCGACGGGGCGTAATCCGTCGAGATTGAACCCGCTACTCCGGCCCGAAAGACTGTCCCTCGCGGGCGTCGGCGTTCATCCGCCGGATGGTCGCGCGGGCATTGCTGGCGTCGTACCCGAACAGCACGCTCTCGGCGTACTCGTCAGCCACCTCGACAGCCTTCGAGAGGTCGTCAACGTCCACGTCGACGGCGTATAGCTCGATGCTAAACGGGGTCGAGAGGCGGTCCTGCCAGCCTTTCGCGAGAATCTCCAGCCAGTAAGTCGTCGAGTACGCCATGTCGTAGATGGGGACGACGTACTCGTCGACGTACTCAGCGATGTCGTCGACAGCAACGCCGGAGCGGGCTTCGAGATGGCCGGGATAGGGGTCCGGATACAGCGTGAGGTACATCTCACCGGGTACGCGCTTGCGGGCCTCGGCAACGAACTCCGTGATGACGTTCGTGCGCCAGGCCGACCAGTCATCAAAGTCGCTCTCGGCGAAGCGCCGCTCGCACCGGTCGCAGTGGCAGTACTCGTCCCGGGGGAAGCCCACATCGTCGAGGCGGACATCCTCGTTGACAGTTGCCGCCTCCTCGATGATGTCGAGCAGTCCCTCGCGGTAGCGGTCGTGGGTCGGACAGACGTACGTCCAGTCGAAGTAGGGCTGATTCCGTGTCGCCGGCGTTCCTTCGTCGTCGAACGCGAGCAGGTCCTCCTCGCTCTCGACCGCGTTGTCGCCAAAACAGGACACCATGTTGACCGCGCCCGCAATCGGTTCGACAGCGCGGCCGGTCACGTCCTTGACCTCGTAGAACGCCCGGTCGAACTCGGACCACTCCGTCTCCTCCTCGTTACGGGTGACGACGCCGTACATACACGCTGGTACGGCGGTTCACCGGGTAAGGGTTCGGAAAGCGACGGCACTGCCGACGAAACAACTGAGAGAATACTGCCGACCGTCGGGCCCCCTCATACGACGCCGTTGGGGACCAGTGGGCAGGGCGGCCGACAGTAGGTTTAGAGGGCGATACAGCCGAGTTAGGCAGCCTTACCGCTTGACAACGTACACGAGGGCAAGCGCCGCGACCGCGACGAGGGCGATGACTTTCTTTTGCATCATTTCAACAAACGAACACCGATTATAAAGAACTATCGCCGTGCTAATCGTCGGCATGCTCGCCGGTATCAGAGCCGGTGTCGGCGTCAGAGCCGGGAATATCCGCCTCGTCGTGGGTACCGACGGGCGGTCGGTTTACCGCTGCCGCTGACGTGTCTTCGAGAGTCGTCCGGTCGTCGGCGTCTAGCGACTCCATCTCGCCGCCGGACCGCGCGTCCTGGTCGATGCGCATCGAACAGAACTCCGCGCCACACATCGAGCAGAAACGCGCCTCCTTGTAGTTGTCACCGGGGAGCGTCTGGTCGTGGTACTCGCGGGCGCGGTCGGGATCCAGCGCTAACTCGAACTGTTCGCGCCAGTCAAAGGCGTAGCGGGCCTCCGAGAGCGCGTCGTCCCAGTCCTGTGCGCCCTCGCGGCCGTTTGCCACGTCGGCGGCGTGAGCGGCGATGCGATAAGCCGCGAGTCCGTCCCGCACATCGGCTTTCTGCGGGAGCCCGAGGTGCTCTTTGGGAGTTACGTAACAGAGCATCGCCGCGCCGGCGCGGGCCGCCTCCGTCGCGCCGATGGCGCTCGTGATATGGTCGTAGCCCGGCGCAACGTCGGTCACGAGCGGGCCGAGGACGTAGAACGGCGCGCCGTCACAGACGTTCTGCTGGCGTTCGACCTGCTCTGTGATCTGGTCCATCGGGACGTGGCCCGGTCCCTCGACCATCACCTGCACATCGTGTTCCCAGGCGGTCCGCGTGAGGTCGCCGAGCGTGTCCAGTTCGGCGAACTGTGCGTCGTCGCCGGCGTCAGCGAGACAGCCCGGCCGGAGCCCGTCGCCGAGGCTGAAGGTCACGTCGTACTCGCGGAATATCTCGCAAATCTCCTCGAATTTCGTGTACAGCGGGTTCTCCATGCCGTTCTCCTCGATCCACTTCGCCAGGATGGACCCGCCGCGAGAGACAATCCCCGTTTTGCGGCCGTCGGTCAGCGGCAGGTGTTCCATCCGGACGCCAGCGTGGATGGTCATGTAGTCGACACCTTGTTTCGCCTGCTTCTCGATGACATCGAGCAGCAGTTCGTGGGTAATCTCACCCGGGTCGCTGGCGCGCTTGACCGCCTCGTAGATGGGTACTGTTCCAATGGGGACCGGCGAGTGCTCGACGTTGGCCGACCGTATCTCGTCAAGGTTGCTCCCGGTCGAGAGGTCCATCACCGTGTCCGCGCCGTAGTGGACAGCCGTGTGTAGCTTCTCCAGTTCGCCCTCGATGTCGCTTGTCTCCTCGCTGTTGCCGATGTTTGCGTTGACTTTCGTCGCAAACTCCCGGCCGATAATCATCGGGTCCAGCGCGTCGTGGCCGACGTTCGCGGGAATCACCGCCTGTCCGTCAGCGACTTGCTGTCGGACGAACGCCGGGTCGACGTTCTCGCGTTCGGCGACTCGCTCCATCTCCTCCGTGACGGTCCCGTTCTGCGCTGCTTCCATCTGCGTCATGATTACTAAGTTATACTACTTAGTTATAAAACACCGTGGTCAAAAATGTGAAAGGCGCCCTGTCAATACTGGGAACAACCCCAACACAGATGTACCCGAACAAGAAATGACCGAATAATGGCCCGACGTACCCGGCGTGCAGTGCTTGCGGCACTGGGAAGTGGTATCGCCGCAACTGCAGGCTGCGGGGCGTTCGGTCGAGGGCGAGTGGACGTGCTGGTCGCGGGGAGTCTGCAGAACGCGGCCAGTGAGACGCTCCAGGGCCAGACAGACATCGAGCTGGCCGTCGAAGCCCGCGGATCAGTACAGGCTGCTCGTCTCGTTGCCGACGGGAAACGAGACCCCGCTATTGTCGCCCTAGCGGACCCGACCCTGTTCAGCCGAGTCATGGACACTGCCTGGCACGCAGTGATCGCCGGCAACGAGATGGTACTTGCGTACAACCCAGAAACGACCGACGGGACGCGCATCGCGGACGCAGAGCCGTGGTACGCCCCGCTTAGACGCGACAGCGTCTCGCTCGGCCGCACCGACCCGTCGCTCGACCCGCTTGGCTATCGAACGCTGTTCGTGCTGGCCCTCGCGGCGGACTATTACGACGAGCCCGACCTGTCCAATGCTATCCTTTCGCCGGACCAGACGTACCCCGAGACACAACTGCTCGCGCAGTTCGAGACGGGGGCCGTCGACGCCGCCTTCGTCTACCGGAGCATGGCGGTCGAACGCGACTACCCGTTCCGAGAGTTCCCGCCGGAGATACACCTCGGTGACCCCGCGCAGGCCGAACAGTATCAGGCCGCCACCTACGAACTGCCGAACGGCACGATACTCACTGGCAGCCCTATCGAGTACGGGGCTGTCCGCCGTGCTGCTGCAGAACCGGCGCGTACAGCCTTCGAGGCAGTCCTGTCCGGAGACTGGCTCGCACCACACGGATTTACCGTCCGTCAGGCGTATCCTCGACTGGTGGGAGATGTCCCGAGCACTGTCACGCGGTGAGACCAGAGCCGGCCATACGGTCGGCGTGCGCGAGCTCGTTCCCGTTCTGGGAGCGGTGCTGCTCCTGTATTTCGTCGTTCCAGTGCTCGTGCTCGTTCTCACGTACTCCCCGACGGCGCTGCTGACGAGTCTGACAGAGACGTACGTCATCAACGCCGCAGTCACGTCTCTCGTTGCCGCACTCGGCAGTACAGTCATCGCTGTCGTGTTCGGCCTGCCACTGGCCTACTGGCTCTCGCGGACCACGAGTGTGCTGGCGACCGTCGCGATGGGTGCCGTCGTCCTCCCGCTCGTCCTCCCGCCAGTCGTCAGCGGGATGTTGCTGTTGACAGTCGTCGGCCCGAACGGACTCGGCGGTCTCACCGACCTGACGGTGACGCGGTCGCTACTTGGCGTCATCGCCGCCCAAACGTTCGTCGCGTCGCCGTTTTTCGTCGTCACTGCCAAAGCCGCCTTCGATGGCATTGATGACCGGCTCGAAGAAGCCTCACGGTCACTCGGGCGCGACTGGGTTGGGACGATGCGCTCGGTGACGGTCCCACTCGCAAAGCCCGGGCTACTCGCCGGCCTCGTCCTGACGTTTGCCCGCGCGATGGGCGAGTTCGGCGCGACGATGATGCTGGCGTACTACCCGCGGACGCTCCCCGTCCAGATATGGGCCTCGTTTATTTCGGACGGGTTGGACGCGGCGCTGCCGGTGGCGGTCGTCCTGCTGGGCGTCGCGCTCGGAACGCTGCTGGTGGTCCACGCGCTCCGGGCGACGCCGTGGCGGTAGCGGGCCGGCAACGCGAAAAGAACGCCGACTTACCGCTCGTGGGCCCAGAACTCCTCGTCGACGGTGACTTCCTTCTTGAACAGCGGCACTTCCTCCTTGAGGCGGTTGATGCCGTCCTCGACTGCACGGAACGCCTCGCCGCGGTGGCCGGCCAGGATGACGACGAAGACGATGTCCTCGCCGGCCTCGACCACGCCGGTCTTGTGGTGGAGGCGGACCGCGTAGACGCCGTCCCGCGCCTCGAGGTCCCGCCGGAGCGCGGCCATCTTCTCGGCGGCGACCTCGTCGTAGCGTTCGAACTCCAGCAGTTCCGTCGGCGGGTCCTCCGGTCCCTCCTGTGCGCGGACGCGCCCGGTGAACGTCGCAATCGCGCCGGAGTAGACCTCGTCGGGGTCCCGCTTTACGTCCGCGACGAGTGTTTCCAGCGTGATGTATGGGTCCCGTTCCTCCAGCGCCGTGACGATGTCGTCGAGGTCAGCGTCCGCGCCGTGGGGCGCGCGGTGGAGGACGGGGTCGGCGGCCTCGCGGTCGCCGAGGACCACCTTCGGTACCGCCGCGTCCGAGTACCCCTCGACGAGTGCGTAGTCGTAGTCGGGCGCAAGGGCGTCCAACGCCTCATCGAGGGTCTGCGACCGCCCCGTCGCGTACCACTCGCCGTCGTCAGTGAGTGCGACCGTTTCGGCCGCCCCGGCGTCGCGGTGACGAGCCGTGTCCTTCCCGTCCGTGTCGACATCCGGCGGGTGCGTACAGTGTTTCACCGTCGCGACACGTCCGGTCTCGGAGAGCCGCTGTGTCAGCCGCTCTACCAGCGTGGTCTTCCCCGACTCGGAGTGGCCGACGATTCCCAGCACGTGCATGCGCGCCTCTAACACAGGAACGTAGATAGGCCTTGTTCCTGACCGCGGGGCCGTGTCTACCGCTCGGCAGTAGCCGACGCGGTACCCGGCTCCTACCAGTCCGACGGGGGCATGCCGCGGGTGGTCGTACTCTATATTGATTACCTACCGGAGAGTAGCGACGCTATGACTGTCGTGGCCGAGTTCACAATCGACTCGGACGAGTTCATTCTCGGGAAGGTGCTGGCGAGGGGCGACAACACGCACGTGGAGATGGAGCGGGTGGTGCCCGCCTCGGGGCGGGTGATGCCGTACATCTGGGTCCACGGCGGGGCGTTCGACGAGTTCGAAGTCGCTGTCGAGTCGAGTACGTACGTCCAAGCACTGCGCTCGCTCGACCGCATCGGGGAAAGCGCCCTCTACCGCGTCGAATGGGCCGAGGACGTGGAGAGTCTCATCTACGGCATGGCGGAGACGAACGCCACGATTCTGGAGGCCAGAGGCAACGTCGAGTGGTTCTTCCGTATCCGGTTCGACGACCACAGCGGGCTCACGGACTTCCACAACTTCTGTACGGACCACGACATCGTGTTCCAGCTGGACCGCGTGTACACGCTCGCGGAGGAGTACGACGGCGGGTATATGTTCGACCTGACCGACTCACAGCGGCGGGCGCTGGTCCTGGCCGTCGAATCGGGCTACTTCGAGGTGCCGCGTGGCACGACGCTGGGCGAACTCGGGGCGGAACTCGGTATCTCGGAGCAGTCGGTCTCGGAGAGCATCCGCCGCGCGACCAACAAGGTACTCCACTCAGTGATGTTCGACTCGCCGAAGTGGGAGCGATAACAGGTGTCGATATATAAATGGCTGATATAACAGGTAATAGTGCCTTACCGTTCTGTGACGTTTCTCAGAACAGATGTCCAAGAGAGAGACGCTGAACTGGAGTTCGGTCTTCGATTGCCTGGCGAACGACGAACGGCGGGCCATCCTGAGCTTCCTGGTCGACGAGGACGACCAGGTGACGATAGACGACGTGGCTGCCCACCTCGCAGTCGACGGCAACGACGACGCGGTCCATCGGGCGCGCGTCCAGTTGCACCACGTCCACCTCCCGAAGCTCAACGCCGCGGGGCTCATCGTCTGGAGCCGCGACCAGGGCACCGTCCGGGAGACGACACTCGCGTACCAGCTCCCCGTCGGAGCCATCACGACCGCGCCGGTGACCACGGCCCAAGGTACTGAAACCCAACAGGTGAGCGACTGACGGAGACGATGGTCGATAGCACAGACAATAACGAGATCGTGGACGCGATGACCGAGCCGTACGACTCGGTCACCGGCGTCGTCGTCCGGGCCGTCGTCATCCAGAGCCCGGCGACGGTGTACGTACAGCCGGCGTCCCGGAGTGAGTAACCGGGGCGGTCCGCCTCGCAGGGCTTACCGCTCGACGGTTTTCTCGACGACGCGGATGTCTTCGATGGCCGTGGTCGGGTACTCGCCGTCGGCGTCTTTCTCGTTTGCCTTCACCATATCCCAGACGACGTTGAGGCCGGTCGTCACGCCCTCCAGCGCTTCCATCTCGCAGCCGGTTTTGCCGACTGTCTCGACGGCAACCGTGAGTTCGACGGCCTCGTCGCCGACGGTGAACTCGACTTCGACGTTCGTGATGGGGATCTGGTGGCACATCGGCACCGTCTCCCACGTGTGTTTCACCGCCTGAATCGCGCCGATGCGGGCCGTCGTCAGCACGTCGCCTTTCTCCACCTCGTCGGCGTCGATGGCCGCCAGCGTGGACTCGGTGAGCCGAATCTGTCCGCGCGCGACTGCGCGGCGCTGGCTCTCGGCCTTGTCGCCCACATCAACCATCTGTGCGTCCCCCTCCTCGTCGACGTGCGTGAACTCCTCGGGCATACCTCCCTGTAGCCGATGCCGGCCCAAAACCGTGCGGGTCCGTGCTACCGGCGGACGAGCCCCAGCAGGTGGCCCACAGCGGGCGCGACGAGTCGCTCCGCGCCCGTCCGAGCGGCGTTCTCGCTGCCGGGGAGACAGAACACCAGCCGGTCGTCGACGATGCCGGCGGTCGCCCGCGAGGCCATCGCCATCGGCCCGACTTCCTCGTAGGAGAGCCAGCGGAACAGTTCGCCGAAGCCGGGAATCGGCCGGTCAAACAGCGGTTCGATGGCGTCGACAGTCACGTCGTCGGGCGTGAGACCAGTCCCGCCGGTCGTCAGAACCACGTCGACCCCGTCATCCAGCAGGCTGGCAACGGCGTCTTCGATAGCGTCCATCTCGTCTGCGACGAGCCGACGCTCGGCGATCTCGTGGCCCGCGGCTTCGCAGGCCGCAGCGATGCTGTCACCTGCTGGGTCGTCGTCCAGCGTTCGCGAGGTCGAGACGGTGAGGACGCCTATTTCAACCCCTTCAGCGTCGTGGGCGTGATGGTCGTCGTGGGTGTGTTCCCTGTGGTCGTGTCCCACCTCGCTGTCGCTGGCGTCCTCGTCGTGGTCGTGTCCCATACAAGGGATGACAGTCGGCGGCAAAATATACCCTCGGCTGCGTGGCCGGCGGTCGCACTAACTCTAGCAGCGTCCACGACAAGTGCCAGTCGATAGGAGCGGTGCTTATTCGTAGTATGGGAGCCGCTCGACGATCTCAGCGAAGGCCACGTTCTCGCGGACCTGATTCATTTTGACACGGAGGCGCTCCCCCACATCGGCGTCGGAGACGATAACGACGTACCCGCCGTCGATACGTGCGACGCCGTCGCCCTTGTCGCCGATGTTGTCGATTTCGACGACACGCGTTTCACCCTCAGCAACGGGCGGGGACGACGGTTCGAACTCAGGTTCCTCGCCCGGTTTGTCGGACCGGGAATCGGACTGGGTCTCAGACTTGGATTGTGAATTGGACCGAGGCCCGGGCTCCGAGTGGGAATTGGACCGAGGCTCGGGACTGGATTGAGACGGTGACTGGGGTGTGGGTGCCTCGGCCGCCGGCTCGAACAGCGCGATCCGGTACAGCGTCTCGGAGGCCAGCGTTCCCAGTTCGACCTCTTGTTTCGGAATCTCGATCACGTACGAGTCGTTGTGCTCCTCGACGGGTGCGGTAAAGAGACAGTGAAGATCTGAATCGGTCGCCATTAGTATAATTGGTTCGGCTAGGACCGGAACTGCATTGATTCTGGTGTTTTCGATCCGCCGGGCCGACCGCTACCGGAGGGGAGGCGAACAGGCTGTGCACGCCCGCTATCGAGCGAGCCGTCGGGCAGCGATCGGGGATTACTCGAACTCGAACAGCCGACGGAGCTCGCGCTCGATGGCGTCAGTGAACGCCGACAGCACTGTGTCGAACGTCGCTTCGTCGCCCGGCAGAGACTGCGCACGCGCCGCAGTGTCGTCGGGCAGCCGGATACTGAACGTCCCGTCCCCCTCGTACACCGGCTCGCTCTCGCTGAGAATCTGCCGGTCTATCCCGCGAAGGACTTCGGAGTCGTACTGCCCATGCAGTTCCTGATACGCGTTCGAGTACGCCGCTTCGAGCTCCTCGAAGTAGTAGGCGTACTTCTCGTCGAACTTCTCGGCGTCGAACTCGGTCATGGCTGCAGTGTCGCCGGGGCGAGGGTAAAGGGTTCTGTGACGCCGGGGACAGCACACCCGGTCGAGACCGACGCGCTCGAAGTCGGGTTTCGGTGCCTATCGGCTCCGGCCGGACACCGGCTATCGCTCCCCTGTAACCCCGATTTCACCGGCGAATTGCGTGAAGAACTCGTCCATGAATTCCCGACGCTGCTGACCAAGACGCCGGCCGGGGTAGGTGTACAGCATATCGACGCGTTCCTGCGCCCAGTCCCGGAGAAGTGCGATATCCGGAGAATCGGTGGACTCGACATCGGTAGCTGACGTGTCATCGATGACCGCGTATTTCTCACCCATCCGCCCGGACCGCTCGCCGACGATACAGGCCAGTCGAATGAGGCCGCGCGCCGGCAGCGTCCAGCTTGTCCGCGTCGAAGAGGAGTTTCGCCTCCAGCGTTTCCGGTTCCGGGGAACTCGCCCGGATACTGTGTGTTCGGATACAGTGTTTCAGACGGCCGATTCGATCAGGTTCCACACCTTCGGCCGCGAGTAGTTGCGCGGCTTCTGCTGTGGCCCATTCGTCGTGGTCATCGATGTCACCGGCCCGCTCCCGGGGCCGACCGATATCGTGGAGCCACGCCGACGCGGCGAGGATATCCCGGTCGACCGAGCCGTCGCAGTCGTCCGCGAGTCGAAGTGCGATGTCTCTGACTCGCTTGGCGTGAAACTGGTCGTGGGCTGGGAGGGCGTCTTCGTAGTACGGGACCGACAGTGTTCGAGCGAGGGGACCAAGTTCCTGTATCATTGGCAGCGGTGGCACCTCGCGTTCGGGCTGAAATAACTGCTGTGAAATACGTATGCATCGTTGACATGTTTCGAGGGCGTGCCACTCAGCGGGCGTCAAGCAGGTCGTCGAGGAGCTTCCGCTGGGCGGCAGCGAGGTGTTCGGTGAACGTCGAGGTAGAGATGTCCAGCGCGTCGGCCACGTCGCCGGCGGTCGCCTCGCGCGGGTGCTCGAAGTACCCCATCTCGTGGGCCCTGGTCAGCACCTCACGCTGGCGGCTGGTCAGTTTTGCTCGGTCGAGGACGACCGGCTGGTCCGTCTCTGTGGACGTGTCCTCCAGTAGCCGTCGGAGTTTGACCGTCTCACCCTCGGATTCGAGGTCGTCGACGATGTCTCGCAGGGTCGGGATGTCGTCAACGAGGAACGTGACGACGATGGAGTCGGTGTCTGCCGAGAACTCCTGAACGACGCAGCCGGCTGCTTCGATACGTTCACACACGCAGCCCTGTCCGGCTGCCCGAGACAGCTGAAACACGTGTCGCTGGTCGTAGGCGAACACGTGGTCGGCGCTTGGGTCTGCACTCTGTAGCACTGACGGCGTTCCCTCACTGCCTTTGAGCGTGAACTCTTCGACAACCCGGCCAGCACCGCCACTCGTTGCGCTCCGGGAGACTGACGACACCGACCACTCCTCGTCAGCGTGCGGTTGCACCTGACACGACCGAGGGCCGAACACTTCGACCTCGGCAAGCATTCGGCCCGACATGTGTGGGGAATCCCCCGGCTAGCATAAAAGAGTCTGTGCGAACATGTTCGTATAAAAAACCGCCATATAATGGGCCTAAGATGTCGGGCTGGCAGTTCATCGGGATGCTGGAACAAACCCCGAATACAGCGACACAGATAGCCGTTCGAATCGCTGGCGAACCGAGATGACACAAGATTATGAGACGCAACACGATACTCATCGGTCTGTTGATAACGGCGGTGCTGCTGCCGATGTGGTACGTCGCATTGCACGGCGAGCCACCGTCGGAGGAAATCGCTATCGACGAGAGCGTCAGCGACATCCGGCCGCTCGAAGGCCCGGTCGAGACGCCGAACAAGCTGTCGCCGAGCCAGGTCGGCGTCGTCGTCTGGGTCGCCCTGTTCGGCCTCGTGGGCGTGCTGACGGCCGCCCACCAGTTCATGAACAGAGCGGTCCGGCCACCCGACGACACCGAACCGGTCACCGACGGCGGAACCGTCTCGCTGCCGTGGCTCGACACGGAGAACCGCTGGGTCGTCGAGTACCACGACGCCTCGGACGCCATCGAAGGACTCGTCGCCATGAGCGGACTGACGGTCCTGTCTATCGTCTTCGCGGCGTTGTTCACCGGCGAGTACCTCACGCTCGCCCGGACCCAGTACTTCGGGCTGTACGCGACCGGGATGTTTCTCTCGCTCGCGCTCTCGACGGTCGCGTACTACGCCTGGTTCATGCCGCACGTCGAAGTCGCCGAAATCAGGGGGCACGAATGATAGACTATCCGAAACCCGATGAAGACGACGAGGAACAGGGCAACGACTGCTCGTGTGACGGGGCCGCCGGTACGTCTCCAACGCTGTACGGGGACGCCCGCGCAGAACTCCGCCGGCGTGACTTCGCGAAGTTCCTCGCGACCGTCGGCGGTCTGACTGCCGTCGCCAGCCTCACCGCACCCCTTGCCAGCACCACGCAGGTGTTCGAGCGAGGGTACAAGGGGCCGGTGTACTCCGACGGCATCCACCTCGTCGACAGCGAGGGCGAGCGCATCACGGAAAGCCGGCTCTCCGAGGGCGAACATATGACCGTGTTCCCGGAGCCCCGGCCCGGCATCGAGGACGCACCGACGCTGCTGGTGCGCTACGCCGAGTCCGACTACGGTAGCGGCGTCGCGGAGGGGTTCACCGTCAGCGGCTACGCCGCCTTCTCGAAGGTGTGTACCCACGCCGGCTGTATGGTGTCGGACCGGGAGGACGACCTCGTCGTCTGTCCCTGTCACTTCGGGAAGTTCAACGTACTTGAAGGGGCAGCGGTCAGCGGCGGCCCGCCGGGGCGCGCGCTCCCGCAGCTTCCGATTACGGTGACCAGCGACGGATTCCTCGTCGCCACGGGTGACTTCGAGGGGCCAGTCGGCCCCGGAGGTGGATAATGTCCCGCGCCAAAGCCGTCTACGACTGGTTCGACACCCGCCTCGACCTGGAGAACGGCCAGACGTTCCTCGGGAAGGCGTTCCCGGCCGAGGACTCGTTCCTGCTGGGGGAGGTGGCGCTGTTCTGTTTCCTCCTCCTGATCCTGTCGGGGGTCTTCCTCGGGTTCTTCTTCGAACCCTCCACGTCCGACGTGGAGTACGACGGCAGCGTCCAGAAGTTCCAGGGCGAGGAGATGCCCGAGGCGTTCGTCTCGGTGTTGCACATCACCTACGACGTGCCCTTCGGGATGTTCATCCGCCGGCTCCACCACTGGGCGGCTCACCTCTTCGTCGCCTCGATAGGGTTGCACATGTTACGGGTGTTCTTCACCGGGGCGTACCGTAATCCGCGGGAGCCGAACTGGGTCGTCGGCACCGGGCTGGCGGCCCTGTCGATGGGCGCGGCCTACACCGGCTACGCCCTGCCGTTCGACGAGTTCGCCGCCACCGCGACCAGCATCGGCTACAACCTCACCATCTCCATCCCCCTGTTAGGTGATTTCCTCGGCCAGGTGGTGTTCGGAGGGGAGTTCCCCTCCAGCGCCACTATCCCGCGGCTGTACTTCCTGCACGTCCTCGTGATACCGGCGGCTATCGCCGTGGGGCTGGCCGTCCACATGGCCATCCTCATCCGGCAGAAACACACCGAGGCCCCGCGGGAGAGCGACGTGACCGCCGGCCGCCAGCCCGTCGACGAGGACGACGACAGCGTCATCATCGGCCTGCCCGCCTTCCCGAACCAGGCCGCGGTGTCGGCCGTCGTGTTCTTCACCACGGCGGCGACGCTGTCGGCGCTCGCGGGCCTGCTGCCGGTCCACAACGTCGCCGAGTACGGTCCGAACGACCCCGCGTCCACGCCGGAACTCATCATGCCGGACTGGTTCCTGATGTGGGTGTACGGCTTCCTGAAGCTCCTGCCACAGATCAGCTTCAACGTCGGCCCCGCCCACATCAACGGGGAGTTCGTCGGCGGCATCGTCCTCCCGGGACTGGTGTTTGCCGCGGTCGCAATCTGGCCGTTCATCGACCGGACAGAGCCGACCCACTTCACCGCGGACCCGCTGGACCGGGCCTGGCAGACCGGCGTCGGCGTGGCCGCCGTCGCGTTCATCATGATCGCCTCCATCGCGGGGATGAACAACATCCTCGCGGGCCAGGTGCTTGGGACGACGACCGGCGTGGTCAACCCCATCCTGACGGCCGCGCTGCTGGTCGTCCCGCCCGTCTTCGGCGGGATTACGTACCTCCTGTTGCGCGACGGAGAGCCGTCGCCGTCCCGGGAGGGGGACGTGGCCGCCGACGGCGGCGCTGTCGACAGCGACGCGGACGCCACCGAACGGGAGGGAGAGGGATGACGACGAGCGTCGAACTGAGCGAGCGACAGTATCGCCTGCTGGATACGACGAGTAAACTGGTCGGCCTCGCGCTGGTCGCCGCCGGCCTCGAAGTCGGCGGCAGCACATCGACCGGCATCGCACTAGCCGTGGCCGGCACCGCCTGCGCGACTGCGACTGTGTTCATCACCAATGAGTAGACACGACCCGACCGACGACGAGGCGGACAGTGCTGGAATCAGTCGCCGCGACTTCGTGCGCGGCCTCGGAGCCGCGTCGCTGCTGGGCGCGACGGGGCTGTCCTTCGCCGACGACGGCATGGACGGCCTGCAAGCGGTCGACGACCCCATCGGCAATTACCCGTACCGGGACTGGGAGGACCTCTACCGCGACGAGTGGGACTGGGACTCCGTCGCCCGCTCGACCCACAGCGTCAACTGCACTGGCTCCTGTTCCTGGAACGTCTACGTCAAGGACGGCCAGGTCTGGCGCGAGGAGCAGGCCGGCGACTACCCGACCTTCGACGAGAGCCTCCCGGACCCAAACCCGCGTGGCTGCCAGAAGGGGGCTTGCTACACCGACTACGTCAACGCCGACCAGCGCGTGCTCCATCCGCTCCGGCGCACCGGCGAGCGCGGCGAGGGCCAGTGGGAGCGGATTAGCTGGGACGAGGCGCTGACCGAAATCGCCGACCACGTCATCGACGAGGTACAGGCGGGTCGGTACGACGCGATTTCCGGGTTCACGCCGATTCCGGCGATGTCCCCGGTGAGCTTCGCC
The DNA here is from genome assembly GCF_003665985.1 of Haloarcula sp. Atlit-47R. Lineage (NCBI taxonomy): Archaea > Methanobacteriati > Methanobacteriota > Halobacteria > Halobacteriales > Haloarculaceae > Haloarcula > Haloarcula sp. Atlit-47R. Next base: position 409,757 of record NZ_QPLQ01000004.1, read on the forward strand.
TCCGGCTCCCGGCTCGTGAACCTGCTCGGCGGCGTCTCCCACAGCTTCTACGACTGGTACTCGGACCTGCCGCCGGGCCAGCCGATTACGTGGGGCACCCAGACCGACAACGCCGAGTCCGCCGACTGGCACAACGCCGACTACATCATCGCCTGGGGGTCGAACATCAACGTCACGCGCATCCCCGACGCGAAGTATTTCCTCGACGCCGGCTACGAGGGCGCAAAGCGGGTCGGTATCTTCACCGACTACTCCCAGACGGCCATTCACACCGACGAGTGGCTCTCGCCCCACGGCGGCAGCGACACCGCGCTCGCGCTTGGGATGGCCCAGACCATCGTCGACGAGGGGCTGTACGACGAGGAGCATCTCAAAGAGCAGACCGACATGCCGCTGCTCGTCCGGGAGGACACCGGCAAGTTCCTCCGGGCCAGCGAAGTCGGCCTCGCCGAGGACGCCGACGACCCCGAGAAGGTGTTCGTCATGGTCGACGCCGACGGCACCCTCCGGCGCGCGCCCGGCTCGCTGGGCGAACGGGACGGCCAGAAGGACTACTCGGCGAGCATCGAACTCGACTTCGACCCGCAGTTGTCGGTCGAGCGGACCATCGAGACCGACGCGGGCAGCGTCGCGGTCAGGTCGGTCTGGGAGAACCTCACTGACGAACTCAGACAGTATACGCCGGAGTTCGTCCACGAGGAGACCGGCGTCGGCGAAAACACCTACCAGCGAGTCGCCCGCGAGTTCGCCGAGGCCGACGCGGCCAAAATCATCCACGGCAAGGGCGTCAACGACTGGTACCACAACGATCTGGGCAACCGCGCCATCCAGTTGCTCGTGACGCTGACGGGCAATCTGGGCGACCCCGGCACCGGCCTGGACCACTACGTCGGCCAAGAGAAGATCTGGTCGTTCCACGGCTGGAAGGTGCTCTCGTTCCCGACCGGCAGCGTCCGCGGGGTCCCGACGACGCTGTGGACGTACTTCCACGCCGGCATCCTCGACAACACCGACCCCGACACCGCCGAGAAGATACGCGAGTCCATCGACGAGGGATGGATGCCGGTCTACCCCGAGGAACGCGAGGACGGGAGCCGGCCGGACCCGTCGACGATGTTCATCTGGCGGGGCAACTACTTCAATCAGGCCAAGGGCAACGTCGCCGTCGAGGAACAGCTCTGGCCCAAACTCGACCTCGTCGTCGACATCAACTTCCGGATGGACTCGACGGCGATGTACTCGGACATCGTCCTGCCGGCGGCCAGCCACTACGAGAAACACGACCTCTCGGAGACGGACATGCACACCTACGTGCACCCGTTCACGCCGGCCGTCGAGCCGCTGGGCGAGGCCAAGACCGACTGGGAAATCTTCCGCCTGCTCGCCGAGAAGATACAGGAGCGGGCCCGTGAACGGGGCGTCGAGCCGGTCGAGGACCGGAAGTTCGACCGGACCATCGACCTGACGACCATCCACGACGACTACGTCCGCGACTGGGAGACCGGCGAGGAGGGGGCGCTGGAGGAAGACAGGGCCGCCGCGGAGTTCATCCTCGAACACTCCGAGGAGACCAACCCCGAGGACACCGACGAGCAGATCACGTTCGACGACATCGACGAGCAACCACAGCGGTTCCTCGAAGCTGGCGACCACTGGAGTTCCGACATCAAGGAGGGGGAGGCGTACGTCCCGTGGCAGGACTACGTCCACGACAAGAACCCCTGGCCCACCTTCACCGGCCGCCAGCAGTACTACATCGACCACGACTGGTACCTCGAACTCGGCGAGGAACTGCCGACCCACAAGGAGGGGCCGGAGAACACCGGCGGGGACTACCCGCTGTCGTACAACACGCCCCACGGCCGGTGGTCAATCCACTCGACGTGGCGCGACGACCCCAAGATGCTCCGTCTCCAGCGAGGGGAGCCGGTGGTGTACATCAACCCCGAGGACGCCGAGGAGCGCGGCATCGAGGACGGCGACACCGTCGAGGTGTACAACGACCTCGGGGCCGTCGAGGTGCAGGCCAAAATCTACCCGTCCAGCGAGCCGGGGACCGTCCGGCACTTCTTCTCCTGGGAGAAGTTCCAGTACCCCGACCGGGACAACTTCAACACGCTCGTCCCGATGTACATGAAGCCGACCCAGCTAGTGCAGTACCCCGAAGACACCGGCGAGCACCTGCACTTCTTCCCGAACTACTGGGGGCCGACGGGGGTCAACAGCGACGTGCGCGTCGACGTCCGACCGACCGGAGGTGACAGCGAATGAGCACCGACCAACAGGACGACCAGGGCGATGACGACACGCTGGTCAACGTCGCCGACGGCGTCGACCACCAGGTCGCCATGGTGATGGACCTGAACAAGTGCATCGGCTGCCAGACGTGTACTATCGCCTGCAAGAGCCTCTGGACGGAGGACGGCGGGTCGGAGTACATGTACTGGAACAACGTCGAGACCAAGCCCGGCGAGGGCTACCCGCGGGGCTGGGAGGACTCCGGCGGCGGCTGGGAGTCCAGCGATCACTCCGACCGCTCGCCGGGCGAGATTCCCGCCGAGGAAGACTACGGCCGCGCCTGGGAGTTCAACCACAGCGAAATCATGTACGAGGGCAGCGACGAGCCGCTCCGGCCCCGCGAAGGCGCGGAATGGGGCCCCAACTGGGACGAGGACCAGGGGGCCGGCGAGTACCCCAACAGCTACTACTTCTATCTCCCGCGCATCTGCAACCACTGTACCCACCCCTCCTGTGTCGAGGCCTGCCCGCGCTCGGCGCTGTACAAGCGCCAGGAAGACGGCATCGTTCTCGTCGACCAGGACCGCTGTCGGGGCTACCGCTACTGCGTCGAGGGCTGTCCGTACAAGAAGGTGTACTACAACACCGTCTCGAAGAAATCGGAGAAGTGCATCTTCTGTTACCCGCGCATCGAGGGCGAAGGTCCCGATGGAGAGACGTTCGCGCCGGCCTGTGCCGAGGAGTGCCCGCCCCAGCTCCGGCTGGTCGGCTTCCTCGACGACGAGGAGGGTCCGATTCACAAGCTTGTCAACGAGTACGAGGTTGCCCTGCCGCTCCATCCGGAGTTCCGGACCCAGCCCAACGTCTACTACATCCCGCCCTTCGCGCCCGGCCAGCACACGGAAGACGGGGAGACAGTCGACATCGACCGCATCCCACGACAGTACCTCCGGGACCTGTTCGGCGACGGCGTCGACCAAGCCCTCGACACCATCGAGCGCGAGCGCCAGCGGGCCCGACAGGGCGAAGACAGCGAACTGATGGAACTGCTCCAGGACAAGAACCCGGCCAAACAGTACCGATTGGAGGTCTTTGACGATGACTGACCACCGACACACGCTCACACTCACGGCGGTGCTGGCGGGGCTCATCGTCGTTTCGACGGTGGCCGCGCCGATGGCCAGCGCCCGGCCAGCACACGAGATACCGGTTTCGGAGGTATCGACGGCCGACCTCGCACAGCCGGACGCCGACGGGTGGACGGGGGTGCCGGCCTCTGACGTGCCGCTTTCGAGCGCCCCGAGTAGCGTCCCGAACGCCGACGACACGTCCGTCGAGACGGTCGACGTGCAGGCGGCCCGGACTGACGAGCGCCTGTACGTCCGTCTGCAGTGGCACGACGCGACACGGGATACAAACGCCAGCGCCACACGGGCGTTCGCCGACGCGGTCGCGGTCCAGTTCCCGGTCAACACGAGTTCTCGGCCGCCGATAGCGATGGGCGGCCCGGACAACCGCGTCAACGTCTGGTACTGGAGCGGGTCGACCGGGACGCAGGAACTGCTGGCCGGCGGAGTCGGTTCGACAACCGCCTTCGAGAACCCGACCGTCTCGGCCAACGCGAGTCACAGCGGCACCGGCGGCAACGCCACCTGGACGGTGGTCTACTCGCGCCAGCTTGACGCCCCGACCGAGAACCGGACCGACCTGCAGACCGACGGCGACCTCGACGTGGCCTTCGCCGTCTGGAACGGCTCCAACGGCGAGCGGTCCGGCCAGAAAGCGGTCAGCGAGTGGCACTACTACCCGTTCAGCGGCGGCCCGCAGGGCCCGCCCTACGAGACACTGCTGTGGACCGTCGCCGGTATCGCCATCGTCGCTGTCGTCGGCGTCACCGGCTTCGGCATCTATCGGACACGGGGGGTCGAGTGATGGCGAGCACGCCAGCCGACTCGATAGATGACCTCGATGAGACTGCCGCTGCCCGCGGCGCGGTGTACGCGACGCTCGCCAAGGCGTTCGAGTACCCCGAGGAGTCGTTCCACAGCGCGGCGGCCGACGGGACGCTGGAAGCGGATTTGCAAGCGTGTCTCGACCGGACAGGCCTCGACGTGACCGTCCCGTCGCTCACCACCGGTGATGACTACGAGACGCTCGCGGCCCGCTACAACGACATCTTCGAACTCGGCTACAGCGAGTACACCGACCGCACCGACGGCTCGCTGGAGGCCGAGGGGCCGCCAGTCCCGCTGTACGAGTCCAAATACCGGCCGGACCACTCCTGGAACGACGTGAATCTCGACCTCTCGCGGGCCTACAGCCACTACGGCCTCGAAATCGACCAGGAGACCCGGGACAACCACGACGCCGTGACCTACGAACTGGAGTTCGCGGGCTACCTGGCCCGCCGGGAAGCCGCCATCGGAGACGACGCCGCAAGTGCCAGGCTTGACTTCCACGACCGCCACCTCGGCCACGCCGCGGCCGGCGTCGCCGACCGGCTGGCCGACGAGCCGGGGACCGACATCTACGGCGGCTTCGGCGAACTGCTGGAGGCGTTCGTCCGGGCCGACCGAAACGACCTCGCGGACCGACTGGAGGGGAAGCGATGACAGCCACCTTCCAGCAGCGAGTCCGGCCGCTACTGCTCGGCGGGGACCGCTCGCTCGCGGACCTCGCGGTCGGCACGGCGGCCGTCGCGGTGGCCGCCCGCTACCTCGCGGTTCTGTTCGTCAACGCGCCGGGATACGGGGTCCCGGTCGCGCCCGGCCCGTTGACGGTCGCGTCCACGGCCGTCGTCGCCGCCGCGGCGGTCACCGTCGCCGTCACCGACGCCGACCCGGCCGCCGGCGTCGGCCTGCTGTTCGTCGGCGTGTTCGGCCTGCTGTCGGTCGTCAGTAGCGCTGTGGCGCTCCCGGCGGCCGCCGCCGTCGTCCTCGGGACGGCGACGGTCGCGGCGGTCTCGGGCCGACGGCTGGACCCCGTCTCGGCGGCCGCGTCCGCCCTGCTCGTCGCGGCGCTGAGCGTCGGGCTGGCGAGCGGCGTCGGCGGCTGGACGGGGCTCCGACCGGCGGCCTCGACCGCGGCGCTGCTCGGGGTCGCGGCGACGCCGGCGTTCGCCGCGACGGACTGGCGATCGCTGTCGACGGCGGACTGGGGCGCGATACTCGGCGGCGTCGCCGCCTTCGCCGTCGTCCTCGCGGTCGGCCGCGCCGTCCCGTTCGTCACCGGCGCGGTCACGCTCACCGGCAGCGGCGTTGTCGGAACGAGCCTCCCGGTGGTAGCACTGGCCACGGCCGGCGCGGTGACGACGGCCAGCGCCGCCAGCCGGACCCGCCGCTGGACGCTGCTTGCCGGCGTCGCGCTGGTCGCGTTCGCCGGCGTCCCGGCCTCGCTCCCGCGGGCGCTCCCGTTCGCGCTCGGGGTCGCCGCGCTCACGCGCGGGGAGGGACAGCCATGACCGGGTGCCACGACGACGACGAGTTCGAGAAGCACCTCGAAGAGGACCCCGACCCGCAACTGGACCCCGAGCGCAGCCCGGGCCTGCACACCGACATCGAGGCGCTGGAGGACATCGAGGTGAGCCGCGAAGACGTGACGATTGGCGAGGCGACACCGGAGGAACTGGCCGCGAGCGACACCGAACCTGTCGAGGACGACGCGGCGGCGTCGCTGCTGTCCGACATCGAACACGGGGAAAAGACCGAGCGCCGCCGCGCCGCGCTCGAACTCAAAGACCGCGCGTCCACCGACGAAATCGTGGCGGCACTGGCCCGCGCCGCGACGACCGACGACGACAGCGACGTGCGCCAGTTCGCCGTCGAGGCGCTGACCGCCCACGGCGGTGAGCGGGCCGCAGCGGTGGCGGTGGAACTGCTTTCCGACCCCGACCCGTGGGTCCGGGCCGAAGCCGTCGTCACGCTCGACAACGTCGACCGCGAGGCCCACGAAGAGGATATCGCGGCCGCTATACACGACGACCACCACGCGGTCCGGCGCAACGCGGCCATCTCGCTGTTCAAACTCCGCGGCGAGGGGATGGCCGACCTGCTGTTAGAGCAGAGCCGGGACGACAGCGAGCGGGTCCGCGAGTGGGCCGCGCACATGCTCGGCGGCGTCGACGAGGACCGCGCTCGCGAGCGACTCCGCGAACTCACCGACGACCCGGCAACCGTGGTCCGCCAGACCGCCGAGCGGTCCCTCGAAGCGGACCCCGGACGGTTCCGCCGACAGTTCGGCGGCGCGCTGGAGAACGACGCCCGACTCCTGCCCGGCGAAGACAGACTCAATCGGATGCCCGACCTCTGACGATGACTGACGGAACGCCCACCACACTGACCGACCGTATCGAAGCCGCACTGCGAGACGTGCGCGACCCGAACGCCGACCTCTCCGTGTTCGACGCGGGCTTCGTCGAGAACATCGACGCGGCCAACGGCGACGTGACGATCGAGGCCGACCTGACCGCGCTGGACGGCCAGACGAGCACGCAGGTCGTCCAGGCGATGCTCCACGCGGTCGACGACGTGGACGGCGTCGACAGCGTCCACGTCGAACGGACGACGCCATCGAGCGAGGGGCAGGCCGGTGTCGAGTCGTTCGACCACGTTATCGCCGTCGCCAGCGCGAAGGGCGGCGTCGGCAAGTCGACGGTCGCCACGCATCTGGCCTGCGCGCTGGCCGCCGACAGCGACGTGGCGCTGTTCGACGCCGACATCCACGGCCCGAACGTCCCCGAGTTGCTTGACGTGAGCGGCCCGGTCCACTCCAGCGAGGAGGGCGACCCGCTCCCGGTCCGAGCGGGCGACATGGACGTGATGAGCGTCGGCCTGATGGAAAGCGGCGCGCCGCTGGCCTGGCGCGGCGCGATGGCCCACGACGCCCTCGACGATCTGTTCGAGAACACCGCATGGCGCAACGACGAGATACTGGTGCTTGACCTGCCCCCCGGAACCGGTGACGTGGTGCTGACGACGCTACAGGAGGTCCCCGTCGACGGAGTCGTCGTCGTGACGACGCCGTTTCACGCCAGCGTCAGCGACACCAGCCGAACGGTCGAGCTGTTCCGCGACAACGACGTGCCGGTCCTGGGAACCGTCGTCAACATGGCCGAATACGTCTGTGATTGCTGTGGCGAGCCCAACGACCTGTTCACCGGTAGTGCGCTTGAAGACCTCGATGCCGAGGTGCTGGCCGAACTCCCGTTCTCGCAGGACCTGCAGGAAACGCCAGTGCCCGGCGACGTGCCCAGCGCGGTCAGCGATTTGGGGGATGCCGTGGAATCGGCCCTCGACACCGCCGGCGAGGTGGGCGTCGAACCAACCGCCGATATCCGGGGCCTGCCGCCACAGGAACGCAAGGATCTGGTTCGAGAGCAGTTCACCGCGCTGGACAGCGGCGAGTCGTTCGTCCTCGTCAGCGACCGCGACCCGACGCCGGTCGGGCAGTTCCTGGGCCGGCTCGCGGAGGCCCCGCGAGAAGCCTTCGACCCGTTCGAGGTCCGCCGAGCGACACCGTCCGACTGGGTGCTGGAGACTGTCAAGCCGTAGGACGGTCGCTGGCAGTCGACAGTGATAGCCGGGGACATACCTCGCGGGCAGGACTAAAGGCATAATTGTCCGCACCCGTAGTAGTAGCATAATGACCGCGATACTCGTGACAGCGGGTCGACTCCCCCGGGGTCGCGCACGCACCGTGCCCCGGCGGGTCGGAGGGGTAGCGTGACCGACGCGTTTGCGGTGATGAACGCTATCGGGCTGGTCGGGTTCGCGTTCGTCGGCGCGGCGAAGGCTGTCGAGGAGCGCTACGACGTGTTCGGCGTCACGGTCGTCGGCGTGATGACGGCGCTGGGTGGCGGGACGACGCGGGACCTGCTGTTGAACCGCGTTCCGAACTCCCTGCAGTCGCCCGGCGAAGTGGCCCTGTCGCTCCTCGGCGTCGCCGCCGCCGTTTTGCTCGTGCATTTCCTCGACGACGGCCACCAGCATCCGGTCGTCCTGACGGCCGACGCCATCGGGCTGGCGGCGTTCACCACCACCGGAGCGCTGCTGGGTCATCAGGCCGGCCTCCCGGTGTTTGCCGTCGTCGCGCTGGCGACGGTCAACGCGGCCGGCGGCGGCGCGATATCGGACCTGCTGCTGGGCCGGACGCCGTTCATCCTCCGCGAGGACTTCTACGCGTCCTGTGCCGTTATCGGTGGTCTCGCCTTCTGGGCGCTGGCACAGATGGGCGTGCCGCTCAGCGTAGCATCGGCCGGGTGCGCGCTCGCGGTGCTGTTGGCCCGGGGGCTGGGCATCGGTCGCGGATGGTCGCTCCCGACGGTGCAGGCGTGGGAACGACGCGACGCACAGTAGGACCGCGCCGCCGCTCCGGATTCTCGTCTGTCAGGCCCCGCTCTCCTGCATCCGCTGGGCTTCGTCGCTGTGACCGACTGTGCGACCGCCTGCGGGAGCTGTCTCTCGTACTCGTCGCGATGGCGATGACGGCGCACACGACTCTGAGCGGGTATTGACCGCGAAAATGGATGAGGAAACAGTCAGCCGCCGCGACGAACCCGGTCAGTGCCCCGCAGGTCCGCTATTGCCCGAGCATCTCCCGGGTCGTGGCTGCCAGTGACGCGTAGAACGCTTCGCGTGTCTCTGCCTCGACGTGGCCGAGGAACTCGTCAGCCCACGCATCAAGATGCTCCGCACGGAACTGGGAAAGCCGTTCGTCGAGACCCGCTTCTGCCAGATAAGCGGCGAACTCCAGTTCGGTCGCAATGTGGTCGGGGAGGTCCGGATGGTCGGCCGCAGGCTGGACGCCGAACTCCCGGTACCAGCGCACGACAGCCATCGTAGCTGGTCCCTTGACCGGGCCGAGTTCGTCCGGGTCGTCGCCGTCGCGATAGACGCTCTCGTAGGGTGGACACGGTGGCCCTTCCGGCCCGATAAACAGCCGGGTGTACTCGGCGCTGAGACGGCGAAGGTCAACAGAGCCAACGTCGCCGACTACCGGGACCAGTTCGCCGGTCTCGACGGCTTCGACCAACTGTTCGGTCGGTTCCCGCCAGCATTCGGCGAGGACGGCGTAGGTCGCTGCGGCGTCCGAGCGGAATCCGTCGCTGTCTGTGCTGCGCTCGGATGCTCGCTCACGCTTGGCGGGGGCATCAGTCTGTCCAGTCATTGTCGCTCCTGTCGACCGCCGTCAGTCGCGTACGACTCCGGTCTCTCGACTCGCTGAATCGGGACGTATTTCAGGCCGAGCGTGACGATGAGTGCGCCGAAGGCGACGATACCGAGGGTGACAACCACCTCGACCAGCGTCGGGGTGTAGGCCCCCGCAGTCGCCCAGATGTCTGTCGTGATGCCGGCGTACTCGCCACCGGTCGAGATGCCCGGTGGGAGGTCGATGTTAGCGACTTCGTATCCCGTGAACACCAGCCGGATCCCTTCGAACATCGTGCCGAAGACCGCGAGGAGGCTCGCGGTGAAGATGACCGACACGCGCTTCCGAAGCGATGGAATCATCAGCATGATGAGCGGGACTGCCCCGCCGACGACGGTCCAGAGCCAGAAGTAGACGGACTCGCCGATGAGGAAGCTGCTGGTGATGGCCCAGAACTCGAAGTGGTTCGCCCAGGCGTGGGGCAGTCGCTCGGCCGCAAGCAGGTAGACCACGTGCAGCGCGAGGAAGATGCCGAGTATCTTCCCGAGACTCGTGAGTTCCTCGCGGTCGACCTCGTAGTTCGTGAGCCGGTCTGCGAGTACCGACACGACCAGCAACAGCCCGAGCCCGGAGACAAGCGCCTTGGCGATGAACACGGGTGCGACGAGGGGGCTGAACCAGTCGCCACGTCCGATCTGCGTCGCGAAGATCCACCCGGTCACTGAGTGGAGTGCGACGGCGGTCGGGAGGGCGAGTGCCGCGGTCCAGAACATGAGCGTGCGGTCACGCTCGCGTCCGGCGTCGGTGTCATCGACACCCAGTGCGAGCGGCGACCCCCGCGCAGCAAGGTCGCGGCGAGTCAAGAGCCACAGATACCAGAGGTTTAGCACGCCATAGAGGATGACAATGCCGAAGTCCCACACCATCGGCGAGCGGAAGTCCGGCGAGGTGACAAACTGGTAGAGCCGCTCGGGCCGCCCGATGTCCGGGAGGATGAGCAGGCCCGCGACGGTGATACAGGCGAGACTGACCAGCACGCCGAGCCGTGCGAACCCCTCGTAGCGGTGTGAATGGAAGAACTTCGGTGCGCTGGAGATGATGAGCCCCCCGGCAGACAGCCCGACGAACAGGACGAACATCATGATGTACAGCCCCCACGAGAAGACGTTGCGCATCCCCGTGGCGACCAGCCCAGTGGTAAGTTGGTAGCCCCAGGCTGCCAGTCCAGCGACCATGAGGGTCGCGAGCAGCCCGAGCCACAGCTTTCCTTTCGTCCCGAAGGCCGGAATCGCGATCCGTGACGAGTCAGCGGCCATCAGTCATCACCTCCGGACCCCACTGCCGGGACGTGTGGATCTGCATCACCCTCGATGGAGTGGTGGCTGCCACCCGAGCCGCTACTGTCGCTGCCACCGGCCTCAGATGGCACGTCCTCGGTCCCATCGGACCACGGAGAAACATCGTCGAGTTCGCTCTCCATCTTATCCGACGTCTGCGGCCGACCGGGACTCATCTCGCCGCTGATGTAGTGCGTCTTCGGGTCCGTTCCGCGGTCTTCGAGGAGCTGGTCCGTCTCGTACTCGTTGATGTACTTCGAGACGGTACTCCCCTCGTCGTCGAGGTCGCCGAAGATGCGTGCGTCGGCCGGGCAGTTGACGACACAGGCCGGGTCGAGTCCCTCGTCGACGCGGTGGCTACAGAACGTACACTTCTCGACGACGCCCTGTGGCCGCGCGGCAACGTCGCCCGTCCCCTCCTCGGGCATCTGCTCGGGTTCGTCCCAGTTGAACACCCGCGCGTTGTACGGGCAGGCGGCCATACAGTAGCGACAGCCGATGCACTTGTCGTAGTCGATCTCGACGATCCCGTCGTCCCGGGTGTACGTCGCGTTGACCGGACAGACCTTCACGCAGGGGGCGTTTTCGCAGTGCTGGCACGCCGTCGGCTGGTACTCCATATCCAGCGACCCGCTCCCCCCGTCTTCGGGATAGCCACCGGACGGGGTGTCGATCTTGTCGCCGCCCTCCGTCAGGACACGGTTCCAGAACTGTCCCATCGGGACGTTGTTCTCCTGTTTACACGACACTGCGCATGCCTGACAGCCGATACACCGCTCCTGGTCGATTACTAGGCCGTAGTTCGTCATCGTTAGTCACCTCCTGCGCGTGGTGCGTCGGCACCTGCTCCGCGCGGGTTATCGGCTTCGTACTTGTCTGTGTCGACATCATCGGGGGCGGGTTCGACTTCGACCCGGACGTCGTAGAACGCCATCGTCTGGCCGACCTCACTGACCTCGTTGTGCGTGAGGTCGTTGTGGTGGCCCGCGATGTAGTCGCGTGACCACCATCCCTGGTCAGTGTTTACCAGCCCCGGTTGGAACGCCTCGTTGTACTTCGCCTTCACGATCATCTCGCCGCGGTCGTTGTACACCCGGACGTACTCGCCGTCCTCGATGCCGCGGGCCTTCGCGTCCGTCGGGTGGATGTCCAACTGTGGTTCGGGGTTGACCTCACGCACCCAGTTCAGCATCTCGTACTGCGAGTGGATGCGGAACCGACTGTGCTTCTGCATGAACATCAGCGGGTACTCGTCGGCCTTTTCGTAGTCGTCGGCTGTCCGGTCTTCGAGTGGGCGGGGAACGTCGAACGTGACGCCCTCCTCGCTCGGGGCGTCGTCGTCGTACATCTTGATTCGCCCCGTGTCGGTGGGGAACTCGTCGGTGTATTTGACGATGGGAACGTTCTGTTTCTTTTGCGTCCCCTGTTCGAACAGCGTCTCGAAGTCGATTGCATCGTCCCGGCTGGCGAGTTCCCGGAGCATTTCGCGTTTCGTCTCCGGGAAGTAGTCGCCGAATCCGAGTCGCTCTGCGAGCCCGCGGATCGCGTAGTAGTCGTCTCTGGCCTCCCACATCGGCTCCTGGACCTTGTGTCGATAGCTGATGTGTGGATGGGACCCCCAGCTGGACGTGATGTCCTCCTGCTCGAACCAGTGTGGGGCCGGGAAGATGATGTCCGCATGCTGGACCGTATCCGTGTGGTGCATATCCGCGACCACGTACAGTTCAAGGCTCCTGATGGCCTCTCTGAACCGTTGCCGGTCCGGGAACTGGTTGCCCATCATGTTCGACTCGATCGAGTAGACGGCCCTGACCTTGTGCGGATCACCGTCGAGTATCGCGTCCGGGTACTCGGGGAAGAACAGCGACGGGCCGGGGTCAGCGTCCTCGGGAGCGCTCCAGCCACCGGCGCTGAGCGTCGCACCGCCGGCGTGGTGCGCGTGGATGTTCCCGTGCCGGCCGTAGTCACCGGTCAGCCCCATCAGCATCGCATAGGTCTGGCCGAAAATGTGCCCGTGTTTGTACCGCCCGAGTGCGTAGCTCGGGGCGATGCCACCGGGGCCACGAGTCGCCAGCCACCGGACTGCAGTGCGGATGTTCTCCGCGTCGACACCGGTCTGCTCGGCGACTTCCGACGGCGCGTAGTCAGCTACGTGGTCTCGGAGTCTGGTCAGTGCCGTCTCACACTCGATGCCGTCGACAGTGAACTCCCCGAACAGCGCATACGGGCCGTCGGTCTCGGGTTCGAGTTCGACTGGCGTGTTGCTGCCCCGTTCGACGGCGACAACCTGGTCGTCGCTGCCGTCGTCGAAGACGGCACTCGACTTGAGTAGGTCGCCGGTATCTTTTCGGATTAGCGCGGGACCGGTCGTCCGCTTGCGAAGGAACTGTTCGTCGTACGTCCCGTCTTCGAAGACAGTGTGCATCATCGCAAGCGCAAGATGCACATCTTTCCCGGGCTTGACCGGAAGCCACAGGTCGGCTTTCGACGCTGTCGTCGTGTACACCGGGTCCACCACGACAAGTTTCGCCCCACTCTCGACGGCGTCAAGAACCTTCGAAGCGTCCATCTGGAACTGACTGGAGAAGATGTCCGACCCCCAGACGATGATGGTGTTCGCGTTCTCCCAGTCCTCAGCCTCGTTCGTCGGCGGAAGGAAGAACCCAGTCCCAGTGACCCGGTTGAATCCGCGACCGACGTTGGCGTCGATACCCCAGGCAGACTGGGTTGCGCCAAACAGAGCGGCCAGGCGGCTGAACGACTTACCCGTCTGCCCATAGTTCCCCGACCCCTCGTGGAAGAGGACGCTCTCTGCGCCGTGGTCGTCTTTCAGGGACTGCATCTTGTCGGCGACTAAATCAAGCGCCTCGTCCCACGAGACGCGCTCGAACTCGGCGTCCGGACCGCGTCCGTCGGGGTTTGGCGCGTCGGGCGACCAGTCTGTGCGCTTCATCGGGTACTTCAGTCTCGTCGGGTCGTACACACGCTGGGTGTGTGAGAGGCCGAGCACACAGGCCCGCTTGTACTGCTCGTCTTCCGGCGGGTGTGGCTCGACCTTCTTCACCTGGCCGTCGCGGACGTGGACGTCGATAGGGCACTTCCCGCGACAGTTCGGCGAGCAGACGGTCTGGATGACCTCGTTTTGCCCGACGTAGCTCTCGATACCGGAATCGCGGTTTGACGGCCCGGTTCCGTCTCCGCTTTCGGCCAGCGTCTGGAAGAACTCGCCCCCGCCAAGACCGAGGGCAGCGGCTGCTCCGCTGGCTTTCAGTACGTCACGTCGGTAAACGCCGTCGTCGTCAGTCATCGTCGAATCCCTCAGGTTTGGTCGGCCGCTCGTCTTCACCGAACTCCGCCAGTACCTCCTCGTGGTACTTTTCATGGAATTCGGCGTCGCTCAGTTCCCCGTTCGAGACGCGAATCGCGTCACGAGCCATCCGTAGCCCCAACTCAGTGTCGTACTCGACGCCGTCAAGCATCGCTGTTGCTTCATCTTCCCACTCATCAATCGGCGTCAATCTCGGCTGCTGTGGGTTATTCATGGCTCTAATTGTCGATTTCTTTCGGACCTCGGTAGGACGGGCGCTGTATTATGAAGGGATTTAAGTACCGGCGGGTGTACCCGTCCGCGGTCAGACCGATCGAGCGTATGCCAGAGACCCAGGACATAGCCGAAACAGACACTCGGAGAACGCTCTGTTCACGCGCAAGTCGTTCGATGACTGGGAGGAGTCACTCCGTCGCCAGTGCATCCAGCCCGAAAAGGCGAGTCTACGGATCGAAGGCGGCCGTCGCGAGTTTCGATTCGACGGCGTTCAGGCGCTGAGAGAGGGCTGATTTCGAGATACCGAGTGTCGATGCGAGTTCGTCGAGGGTCGTCTGTCGGGGCTGCTGGTAGTAGCCTTCGTCGACCGCAATTATCGCAGCTTCCCGTTGTTTTGTCGTGAGACAGGAGAGGTCGACAGTCGCGGGCTCCGACTCAGTCTCGTCGTCTTGACGGGATGTCAGCCGTCGCAGACGGACTCGTTCGGCGGCCGATTGCAACTGCCCGACTAGCTCACTGATGACGCTTCGGTCTGAGACGTACGTTTCGATGAAAAGCGAGTCACCGTCTACGCGTCGCGTTCGTGGGACACACCCGACCTCGCTAAACGCGAGACAGAGACAGGCGTCACCGACCTGATTTGTCGAATGGAGGACCCGTGCGGTACCGGTCTCGTCAGTGACAGTCACCTCCGCGTGACAGACGCCGTCGTCGATCTGGTTCTGAGCGTTCTCGATGTCTGCATCCGGCTCCGAAAGTGGACACGAACAGTCATCGGACAGTTCAATTTCGAACAGAACCTTGAGGGTCCGTTCGGTGGCGGTGCCCGATGTCGCCCCTGTAGGCCCGCTTTCGGAGTGTCCCATTCTGACTGTCACTCGACTATCTTCACTTAAATGCATTTTGTCGTATATCGCCATAATCGGCAGATAGCGATAGGTTCGTACCAAACGTTCATGAACAAATACGCGCCAGCGGTCACGACGGCCGCGGACGTACACTGTGGTTCGTCGCGACCTGTAGACGGCGTCGGTTGGCACGTGGGATTGGTGTCACCAGAGTCACAAGATAAATGCCGCCTCCGCCTGATACACAGGTAATGGTCCTCTCGGACGTTTTGCTTGCCCCCCTGGGACTAGCTGCCCTCCTTCTTGCGGTGCCGATTGTGGTGCTGTACCTCATTCGACCGGACCCGCAGGAACTCACGCTACCGACCTTCCAGTTTCTCGTCGCTGGAGAGCGCCAGCAGTCAGCAACGCCGTTTCTTGAACGGATTTCGCGCAGCCTCCTCCTGCTGTTACAGGTGCTGATCGTGCTGGTGCTCGCGGTCGGACTGGCGACGCCGTACGTCACTGTCTCCGAGCGGGCGACAGTGGAGGAGACCGTCATCGTCGTCGATACGAGCGCGTCCATGCAGACCGACGCCGACGGCCAGACGCGCTTCCAGCGGGCCGTCGCAGCCGCCCGGGAGGAGGTGACGGGGACGACCTCTATCGTCACCACGACCAACGGTGGCGAGGTGGTGCTCCAGCGCGGTACGCCGACAGCGGCGGAGGGAACGCTTGACGGACTCAGCCCGACAGACACACCGGAAGCGCTCAGCGGTGCCATCTCGCAGGCGACCTCGTTAGCCGGCGAGAACGCCAGAATCGTCGTTCTGAGCGATTTCGCGGGCGACGAGTGGACCACCGCGGTCACGACAGCCCGTGGACGTGGCCTCTCCGTGGACCTCCAGCAGTTCGACGGCGGGGGCGACGGGAACGTCGGCTTCATCGACCGCCGATTCTCTGGCTCGGCGGTGACGCTGTCGGTGAAAAACTACGGCGACTCGTCAGTCACCCGGACTGTTCAGCTCGGCAACGCCCAGCGAGAACTACAGCTCGGGCCCGACGACGTGGGGTCAGTGACGCTACCGGTCCCCGCCGGCGGGAGCGAAGCCCGGCTCAGCCCGGGCGACAGTTTCGGGACCGACGACAGCGTCTATATCGCCGCGCCGACTGACGCGGCCGTCGACGTGCTGGTGCTGACAAACGACCGGAACCGGTACCTGATTACCGCGCTGTCGGTCGTCGACCGGGTGAACGTGACGGTCAGGCAGCCGCCGACGACGATTCAGGGCGACTACGACGTGATTCTGTACAGCAACGTCGACAGGAGTTCGTTGCTCCCCGGGAACGTCGAAACCGGGCGCGAACTGGTCGAAGACGGCGGCGGCGTTGCGGTGCTGGCACAGGACACCCTCCCGCAGCGATACCGAGATCTCCTCCTCATCGAACCCGGCGAGACCCGGACAAGCGCGACGGTGGGCCAGACGGCACAGACACAGCTCACCCGCGGCATCGACTTCCAGCCCCCGGACGAGTACATTTCCGGGTCGCTACGTTCCGGGTCGGCCCAGGTCCAACTGGGTGACGGGACGCCGCTCATCGCGACGGAGGACCGGAACGGCGGGCGGGTCATGTACTACGGCTACATCGAGGACCGATCCAGCTTCAAGTTCAACTACCAATACCCCGTGTTCTGGAAACGAGCGGTGTACTACCTCGCCGACAGGGAACAGCTCCCGGCCCTGAACCACGCGACCGGCGAGACCGTCCGGTTCGGCAACACCACCGTGGAAGGGCCGTCCGGTTCCGTCTCCGGACCCACGGTCCCGCTCCAGCGGGCCGGCTTCTACCGGAGCGAGACCCGGCAGGTCAGCGCGTCGCTGCTGGACGAAAGCGAGTCAAACACCGCCGTCGAGGCGCTCGACCAGCGCTCCGGGACGGCTGGAAATCTCACCCGAATCGAGCGACGGTCGGTGCCGCGGCCGCTGACCGAGTACTTCGCGCTGGGCGGGCTGGTGCTCGCACTGGCCGAGGTCGGCTATCTGCGCCGCCGGGGTGACCTCTGATGGCGGTCTCGTACACCGTCGCGGAGGGGCTCACCGTCGGCGTCGAGCACCTCTGGCCGCTGGTCGTCCTGCCGGTCGCCGTCGGCCTCCTCGCGTACCTCGTCCGGCGTGGCGACGCCGGACCGCGGTCGGCTTCGAACCGGAGTCGCCGACTCCTGCTTGCCAGCCGCGTGCTTATCGTCTGCCTGCTCGTCCTCGGCGCGATGGGGCCGTACACCGTCCAGACCAGAGAGACGCCGGGCGAGCCGGGCGTGACACTGCTGGCGGACGAGTCCGCGAGCATGGGCATCTATCCGAACACGACCGACGAACTGGTACGGGACATCGAAAACGAGGGTGTTCCGGTGACGCGAGCGACGATCGGCAGCGGGTCGAGTTCGCGGCTCGGCGACGGCGTAGCGGCAAATCTCCGGGAGAACGGGACGGTCGTCGTCGTCTCCGACGGCCGCGTCACAGAGGGGCGGAGCCTGTCGAGGGCCGCAGAGGACGCAGCCGGGCTCAACGCGACCGTCCACAGCGTCACCCCGCAGTCGCCACGCACTGAGCGAGCCGTGGCGATAGCGGGGCCGTCGACGGTGAGTCGCGGCGTCCAGTCGCAGTACACCGTCTCGATGGCGGGCGTGAGCGTCCTCGAATCAGTGCCCGTCGAAGTGACTATCGACGGCGAGACGGTCACCGAGGGCGAACTCCGGCCAGATGGCACGCTCACCGTCGACCACACGTTCGAGGAGATTGGTTCACACCGCGTGACTGCGACACTCTCCGGCGACGACGAGTACGCACGAAACGACGTGTTCTACAAGAGCGTCCGCGTCGTCGAACAGCCCGACGTGCTGTACGTCTCGCAAGGCCAGTACCCACTGCGGAACTATCTCGACTCGCTGTACAACGTTTCGACGGCCTCGTCGGTCCCGGCGGACCTCGATGACTACGCCGCCGTCGTCGTCCAAGACACACCGTCGAGCAGTATGGGGAACACGACCGCGCTGCAGGACTTCGTCATCAACGGCGGCGGGCTGGTCGTCGCGGGCGGCGACAACGCCTACGAGAACGGCGGCTACGAAACGTCGCCGGTGGCCTCGATGCTCCCGGTCCGCGTCGGGAACGCGACCGGCGGCGAGTCGAACATCGTCATCCTCGTCGACGTGTCCGGGAGCGCCGAGAGCGGTCTCTCGGTACAGAAAGCCGTCGCACTGGATGTACTCGACCAGCTCGGCGACGAGAACCGGGTTGGTGTCGTCGCGTTCAACCAGAACGCGTACCGCGTCTCGGAGATGCAAGCGCTCGGTCAGAACCGCGCGGAGACTGTCGACAAGATACGGCGGCTCAACAGCGGCGGCGCGACTGACATCGCCGTCGGACTTCAGGGGGCCGACGAACTACTGGGCGACCGCGAAGGGACGATCATCCTCCTCAGCGACGGCCAGGACCGGCTCGGCCCGCCGGCGGCCGTCGCCAACCAACTCGGCCGCGAGGGGACCCGCGTCATCTCGGTCGGCGTCGGCAAGCGCGTCGGCGTCGCGACGATGCGCCAGATCGCCGGCGAGTCCGGCGGCTCGTACTTTGCCGCCGACGAGACAGAGCGGCTACGGCTCCTCTTTGGCGGTTCCTCGCGGCGCTACCAGGGGGAGAACCTCACCATCGTCACTGAAGACACGTTCATCACCTCGGGCGTCGAGCTGACGGCCAATCCCGGCCAGGCGAACAACGTGCAGGTCAAGCCCGGGGCCGACTATCAGGTCGCCACTGCCGACGGGAAGCCGGCCATCGCCTCCTGGCGGTTCGGGCTGGGCCGCGCGGTCTCGATCACCGCCTACGAGTCGGACAACACGATGGGCGGCCTGCTCGACCGGCCGGATTCGCTGGTGGTCACCAAATCGGTCAACTACGCGGTGGGCGACCCAATGCGCACGCAGACCGGCGTCATAGCGGTCGGCGATGCCCGGGTCGGGAGTCCGACGACGCTGACCTATCAGGGAGACAGCCGCCCTGCCGCGCCAAACATCTCCTTCCGCCAGGTCGGTGACGGGCGATATCGTGGTGAGTTCACGCCCAGAGAAGCGGGGTATCAGACGGCACTTGACACCGAATACGCGGCGAACTACCCCGTCGAGTACGCTTCGTTCGGGCCGAGTGAGAGCCTCGATGCGCTCGTCGAAGCGACCGGCGGGCAGACGTTCAGTCCGAACCAGGGCGAACAGATAGCCAGCGAGGCACGCCAGAAATCCACTCGAGTCCGAACCGTTCGAGAGAACTGGGACTGGGTCGCTCTGCTCGGCGCGCTCCTGCTTTTCACCGGCGAGGTGGTCGCCCGGCGCGTTCAAGTGTACCGCGGTCGCACCTCCCTGGAGAGTGGTCTCCCGTGAGCGCAATCGGCCGGCGCATCAACGTCGGACTCGTCGTGTTCGTCGTCCTGTCGATGGTCGGCACCGGCGGAACGACGGTGCTGTACCAGGACTCAGCCAGCGAACTGCGTGCGCAAAACCAGGAACTGCGCCAGCAAAACGCCGACCTCCGGGAAGATCTGGATGACACCAGGAGTGAACTGGACTCTACCCGGACCCGCGTCGACGAACTCGAAGACCAGTTGGAGACGCGGTCGGAGGACGTCGACCAGGTCGCAACTAACCTGAACCAGACAGAAGAGCAACTGAACGCGACAGAGAGCCAGTTGGCGGAGACTCGGCAGTCGCTCCGCGAGAGCCAGGACCGCGTCGAAGAGCTGGAGGTGACAGTCGGTGACCTGCGAGACGAGCGCGACACGCTCGAGAGCGAAGTCGATGACCTCGAGTCGACAATCGACGATCTGGAGAGCGAAAACGAGGAGCTAGAGGACGAGCGTGCCGAACTCGAGGACCAGGTGTCCGACCTGCAAGACGAGATCGACAGCCTGGAATCACGGATAAGTACGCTCGAAAGCGATATCGAAGAACTCGAAAGCCAAAACCAGGAGCTGCGAGACGATATCGAGACGCTCTGTAGCCAGCCCGAGAACCAAGACAAAGCCACCTGTGAGGGCTACTAATGGACGAACCAGACACAGACACCGGAGAAACCGGCGGCGAGGGCCCCGCAGAAGACGGGCGGGCGCAAGCCCGCGAACGCATGGCCGCCGCCATCGCCGAGGTTAGACGCGAAGGCAAGAAGGCGGCGTTCGTCTATGCCGTCGTCGACGCAGTGCTGATCTTTCTCTTGGTGAACCTCCTCCTGACTGTCCTCTCGCCGGTCGAGCTCCCGACGCAGTTGTCGGTCCCCGCGGCGGTGACGGACCCGGTCGGCACGGCCGTCGGTCGCTCGGTGTCGGGGCTATCCTTCCCCACGGGCGCGGTCGTCGGCGTCGTCGCCGGCGCGGCCTGGCTCGTCGGCGAGTATCTCTACCGGGTCCGCCAGCCCCTCGTCGAGCAGTTCGAGGCGGCGAACGCGAACGTCACCGACGCGCTCCGGACGGCCCGGGACGCGGTCGAGGACGGGGCCGAGACGCGGATGGCCGCCAGGCTCTACGAGGATGTCCTCGACGGGCTGAAACAGAGTTCGAGCGTCGCCCTCGTCGACAGCCGGCGACTCATCGGGACGCTTGTTGTCGTCGTCCTGTTGAGCCTGGCGACGGTGCAGGTGGCGGTCGTCGACGTGGGCCTGCTGGACCGCGACCCCGCCGAGACGGAGTCGCCGACCGACCGGCCGAGCAGGTACGAGGGACTGGAGGACGGCGACGCGATACTCGGGGACAGCGAGGACGTCCAGGCCGGCGACGAGAACCTCACCGCCGAGATAGATTCGACCGGCGGCGAGGAGGAAATAGACCGGAGCCAGTCGTTCCCGTCGTCGCCGGACGCCGGGGGGCCGGGGAGCGGAAGCGGCACGGTCGACAGCCAGCAGGCCGGCTTCGCCGGCCAGGAGGAAGTCGAGGACGCGGACCTCATCCGCGAGTACAACCTCAGGATTCGAGAGCAGGACACGGACGACGAGGATACCGACCCATGAGCCCAGAGCAAGACATCGACGAACTACAGCAGAAGATCGCAGACGCACGTGAACAGATCAGCACACGAATCGTCGGCCAGGAGGAGGTACTGGAGCAACTGCTCATCTGTATCCTGGCCGACGGCAACGCCCTGCTCGAATCGAACCCGGGGCTGGGGAAGACGACGATGGTCCGGACAGTCGCGGAGGTGACCGACCTTCAGTTCTCCCGGATTCAGAACACCCCCGACCTGATGCCGTCCGATATCACGGGGACCGAAATCATCCGCGAGACCGACAGCGGGCGTGAGTTCGTCTTCGAGAAGGGGCCGGTGTTCGCCAACGTGGTGCTGGCCGACGAGATTAACCGAGCGACGCCGAAGACACAGGCCGCCCTGCTGGAAGCGATGCAAGAGAAACAGGTGACCGCTGCGGGCGAGACCTACGAACTGCCCCGTCCCTTCTTCATCCTGGCGACGCAGAACCCCATCGACCAGTCGGGTACCTACGCGCTCCCGGAGGCCCAGACCGACCGCTTCATGCTGAAACTGCTGGTCGATTACCCCGACTACGACGAGGAGCGGACAATCGTCGACATGTACACCGCCGGCGCGGAGCAGGTGCCGGTCGAGCGCTCGCTGACCCGCTCGGAGATTCAGGAGATTCAGCAGCTGGTCCGCGAGATGCCAATCGCCGACGACCTGCGCGATCGAGCGGTCCAGCTCGTCCGCCGGACCCGTGAGGCCGACGATATCGAGTTCGGTGCCAGCCCGCGAGCGAGTATGGCGCTCGTCCAGACAGCGAAAGCGCGGGCCTTCCTGCAGGGCCGCTCGCACGTCACCGGCGCGGACATCGAGGCGCTGGCCGCGCCCGTCCTCCGCCACAGGATCATTGTGGACTTCCGGGCTGAGCGAGCGGGTCAGACAGCAGACGACCTTATCGCGTCGCTGTTGGAATGAGCGAGTCAGTGACCGCAGTTTGGCGGGCCTGCCCCCTGGAGGGTCGACCGTGACTATCGAGCCCGACTTCCTGGACGAACTCGGCCGGTTCACTGCCGCCCTGAACCGCCAGACGACCTCGATTCGACAGGGCGATCAGGAGTCCCCCCGAGTCGGCGAGGGGCTCACGTTCAGCGACTACCGGCGGTACTCGCCGGGCGACGACACGCGGCGAATCGACTGGAAACTGTTCGCCCGGACGGAGGAGTACTTCATCAAGCAGTACGAAGAGGAGCGGAGCCTGACCGTCCACCTGCTCGTTGACACGAGCGCGTCGATGGACTTCGGCGACGCGGCGAGTCACAAGTTCGAGTGCGCCGCCAAGCTCGGCCTTGGTTTCGCCTACCTCACCGCGGAGGAGAACAACGATTTCCAGTTCTGTACGTTGCGTGACCGGGTCGAGCGTATCGACACCGGCCAGTCGAACCGCGGCGAGATACTCTCGCTCATCGACCAGTTGAACGGGGTGACGCCCGACGGGACGGCGGACTTCCGCTCGTCGCTTGAGGGGTACGCCCAGCGCATCCGATCGCGCTCGCTCGTCGTCGTGTTCAGCGACTGCCTGACCGAGCCAGAGGCACTCGAATCGGGTATCGCCGCGCTTGCCCGCAACAACGCCGACGTACTGTTGGTCCGCGTGGTCGCCCCGGAGGAGCGAGACCCCGGCGTCGTCGGCGACGTGTTGTTCGCGGATCCGGAAAGCGACGAGACACGCCGGTCGTACTTCAGCGGCTCGCTGGCCGAGACGTATCAGTCGCGGCTCGACGCCCACATCGACTCGGTGTCGAACCGCGTGACCGCGCTGGGCGCGGACCACGTGCTGGTCGATACCGGTGAGGAGTACTTCGACTCGTTTGCGAGTATCTGGCTCACGTGAGACCGGTGGAAGTCAAGGCTCCGAGGCGGTCGAGCGGGGAGTCACTCACGGCGAGCGGCGCCAAGTATCGGCCTATGTGTGATGTTTAAGTATACCACAGCCATGGTATGTGTCATGCCACCATCCCCACTGGGCAATGCGGCTCCGTTCGGGATGCACGACAAGCGGTTGTCGATACTGCTTATCGACGACGACGCGGACCAGGTCGATCTCTCTGCCACCTTCCTGGAACAGGAGCTGCCGGATGCGGAGACGACAACGGTGGTCGAGCCAACGGCTGGACTCACCGAGGCCATCGAAGGCACGTACGACTGCGTCGTCTGTGATTACGATATGCCGTCACGCGACGGCCTGGCGGTGCTGGCCGAACTGCGAGACGCGGGGATCACGGTTCCGTTCATCCTCTTCACCGGAAAGGGGAGCGAGGAAATCGCGAGCCGGGCGATTTCCGAGGGCGTCGATGAGTACCTCCAGAAGGGAGGCACAGAAAAGTACACCATCCTCGCAAACAAGATCGAAAACCTCGTCGAGAAACACCGGGCGGAACAACAAGTCCAGCGCGGGTTTCGAGCCATCGAATCCGCACAGGAAGGAATCGGAATCATCGACGAGAACGGCGTTTACCAGTACCTCAACGACGCGTACGCGGCGATTTACGACCGAGGCCGCTCCGAGATAATCGGCGAGCACTGGGAGATGTTGTACCCTACCAAAGAGGTCGACCGATTCACGGACGAGGTCCTCCCAGAACTCTACGAGCGCGGGTCATGGAGCGGCGTCGCAACCGGGCTGACAAAGGCCGGCGATCCCGTCCACGAGCGGCTCGTCCTGACGCCGACGAGCGACGGCGGCCACGTCTGTCTCGTCCAGCGCGTCGCCGAGGACACTGGACCGTCGAGCGAGGAGGCGCTCGAGACCAGGGCCCTGAACGCGACCTCCGTCGGCGTGACGATTACGGACCCGCACCGAGACGACAACCCGCTCATCTACGTAAACGACGGGTTCGAGGACCTCACCGGCTACGACCGGGACGCGATCCTGGGTCGGAACTGTCGGTTCCTGCAGGGCGAGGGAACCGACCCCGAGACGGTCGCCTCGATTCGGGACGCCATCGCCGAGGGGGAGACGACATCGACGACAGTGCTGAACTACACCGCCGACGGCGACCCGTTCTGGAACTTCCTCGAAATCTCTCCAATCGAAGACGGCAGCGGAACTGTGACGCATTTCGTCGGATTCCAGCGCGATGTGACCGAACTCATCGCACATCGCAACGAGATGGAAGATCAGATCGAGTGGCTGAATGAGTTTGCTGAGGTCGTCTCACACGATCTCAAGAACCCGCTGTCGGTCATACGCGGCAACATCGAACTGGCGTTACAGACCGGTGAGATGGACCGATTATCGGAGGCAAAGCAATCCGCGGCGCGGCTGGACGAGTTGATTGACGACCTCTCGAACGTCATGCGCCAACAGGAACTGGTTACCAACCCGGAGTCGGTCGATTTCGCGGCCGTCTTCCGGTCGCTAGACCAGTTCGACACCGTGTCGCGGTCGGTAGATATCGTCGATTCACGCAAGATCGTCGCAGACGAGCAAGCGCTGGCCCGACTGGCCGAGAATCTCGTCAGGAACACGCTCGAACACGGCGGGCCGGACGCCGGGATACGTATCGGGACGCTGTCGGACGGATTCTACTACGAGGACACCGGCGAAGGGGTCCCTGACGGAACTACCGACGAGGTGTTCAAGCCTGGCTTCTCAACGAAAGAGGACGGGACCGGATTTGGGATGGTCAGCATCCGACAGATCGTTCGCGCTCACGGTTGGACCGTTTCTCTCGGCGAAAGCGACGCCGGCGGCGCGCGGTTCGAGTTTACTGGTGTCGAGACCGTCACGTAATCAGCGCAGTCCGGTCGGAGCGCTCACTCCGCGAGAATGTGTGCCGGCAAGTCGTCGCGGATTATCGTATCGCAGTACTCACAGCGGACGCCGTCGTCGCCGACGGCAAAGCGGGAGTCGACGGGCTCGTCCTCGGTCGTGATGCAGTTGTGGTTCGGGCATTCGAGGACGCCCTCGACGACCGACGGCCGCTCGACGCGGCGCTTCTCGACGACATCGTAGTCACGGATGATATTGATCGTCGCCGCGGGGGCGATGAGCGAGAGCACGTCGACCTCGTCCTGGGAGAGTTCGCGGCCCTCGACTTTGACGACATCTTTGTGCCCCAGACGGTCGGAAGGCATGTTCATCGCGACGGAGACGGAGTCGCCGCTGGTCCCGTCGATGCCGAGAATCGCCAGAACGTTCAGCGCCTGGCCGCCCGCGATGTGGTCGATGACGGTGCCGTTGCGAATCTTCGAGACGCGGAGTTGCTGGTCGTTGTCGCTCATTTGTCGCCTCCGAGCATCAGGTCGAGCAGCGCCATCCGTACCGGGACGCCGTTGTGGGCCTGCTGGAAGTACTGTGCATGGGTGGTCTCGTCGACATCGTGAGCGATTTCGTCGACACGCGGGAGCGGGTGCATCACGGTCAGGTCGTCTTTGGCCGCCGCAAGCGTGTCGGCGTCGATCTGGTACTGGCCGGCGACTTCGCGATACTCGCTCTCGTCGGGGAACCGCTCGGCCTGAATGCGTGTCACGTAGAGCACGTCCAGGTCAGGGAGAATCTCGTCGAGGTCGGTGTGCTCGCGGACCTCCGCGCCGGCCTCGTGGAGGTCGTAGCGGACCGAGCGGGGGAGCTGGAGCGATTCGGGACTGATGAAGTGCTGTCGGGCGTCGACGGTCGTGAGTGCGTGGGCCAGCGAGTGGACCGTTCGTCCGTACTTCAGGTCGCCCATGATACCGATAGTCAGGTCGTCGAAGCCCGCGTTCTCACGGATGGTGTAGAGATCGAGCAGCGTCTGTGTCGGGTGCTGGCCGGCCCCATCGCCGGCGTTGACGAGTGGCACGTCGACGAACTCGCTTGCCATCTTCGCGGACCCCTCCATGGGATGCCGGAGCACGAGCGCGTCAGTGTAGCCCTCAACGACGCGGACGGTGTCGGCCAGCGACTCGCCTTTCTTGACGCTCGAGGACTCGACCGAGCCCATGTCGACGATGTCGCCGCCGAGGCGCTTCATCGCCGTGGTGAAGCTCATCTTCGTCCGGGTGCTCGGCTCGAAAAAGAGCATGCCGAGCAAGGTGTCGCTGTGCCGGTCCGCAAACGCCCCCGGGTCAGCCGCGATGTCGGCCGCGTGGTCGAGCACCGTCTCGATGTCGCCCCGCGAGAGTTGTTTCGCGCTGATGATGTGGTCGTGCCGCATTTCACTCGGTACCGCGCTCCGGACGGTCTTGAATCCCCCGACACGGGAATTGAACGGTCGCTTACATCATCAGGGTCTACTTCGAGAGCGGCGGAATCGAGGGCAGAACTGCCAGCGGCGGGAATACAGTCCGAGTCAGGGATTGCTCTGCCAGACATCGACGCGTGGCTCTGTGTACGCCTTGCCGACGATGTCGGGAATGCCGTCACCGTCGAGGTCGACGACTTTCGCCTCGTGGGTGGGAATGCCGGTGTTCAGTTGTTTGCGCTCGAAGGTCCCCGCCCCGTCGTTGTGGAACACGAACTGTCGCGGTTCGTGTCCGTCCTCAAGACCCATTTCGGCGACGAAGATGTCGGGGTTACCGTCGCCGTCGAAGTCCGCCACGTCGAGGCTGTGTGGGTTCGAGAGGTCGTCGTGCAGTAGGGTCAGATCCCACTCGGGCGGGTCGAACACGCCCAGCCTGGCCGGGCGGTCGTCGAGATACGGTTCGTCGCCCTCGACGAGGATTATCTCCAAGTCGCCGTCGCCGTCGATGTCCGCGATAGCGACGCGGGTACACTGCCAGCCATCGGCGATCTGCTCTCTGTCCCAGCCGTCGGCCGTCCGATGGAAGACGTTCGGGCCGGCAACGATTTCGACCTCGCCGTCCCCGTCGACATCCTCGACAGCGACACCCTCGACATCAAGGTCCTCGGCGACGACGTGGCGGTTCGCCACCGGCCACGGTTCTCGTGTCAGGTCCTCTGGAATATCGTAGTAGAATACCGTCTTAGACTCCTGAGACAGTCCGACGACCTCGTTTTCTCCGTCGCCGTCCACGTCCGCCACGGCGGTGTCGTGATACTTCTCGAAGTCGTCGGTGATGAGCCGACGCGTCCACTGCTCTCGGGGGTCGTCCGGTATCTCGAACCACCACAGTTTGTGCCGGTAGATGTTCTGACCGGCCACCATATCCGGGCGGCCGTTGCCCGTGATATCACCGAGCGAACCGCCGACGGAGAGTTCAGGTGCGCTGGCAACGTCGTGGCGCTCCCAGCCGGGATTCTCGTACCAGAACACGTTCGTCTGGAGCCAGCGGGCCAGCGGCCCCATGCCGAATACGGACAGCAAGTCGACTGACTTATCCACGAGTGGGAACTCGACCTCGTGCTCGTCGCCGAGCGCCCCGACGATGATGTCCGGCCGACCGTTCCCCGTGAGGTCGGTCGTGAGACAGAAGCTCATCGTACTCGCCGGCGGCGAGGCTTCGATGCGCTCGTGATGGAGGTTCATGTCCCAGCCGTTCGGGTGTATCGCTATTGTTATGGCCGGGCTAACACCGACCAACGGCGATCAAGAACTCGTAGCAGGAATCCGTGTGGCGCTCCGCGAAGAGCCACTTCCGTCGAGGAGGCGCTCCAGCGTGGCCGCCCCGTGATCGATCTTCCCCGTCGGGTCGCTGTCGAGTTCGTTTTCGTAAATCACCCAGTCGACACCAGCGTCGCTCGCGGCGTCCAGAACCGCATGCATGTCCACGGTCCCCTCGCCATGCGGGACATCCTCGTAGCCCTGGAACGGCCCGGCCGGGGCCACGTCCCGGATATGGACCATCCTGATTCGGTCACTACACAGCGAGAAGAGGGCACACGGGTCGTAGCCGGCTTCACGGATCTCCGCGACCTCCGGCTCGAACATGAGCGCCGACGGCTTGGTCCGGGCAACGAGGTTCCACATAGGCGTCTCGCTCGGTATCGTTGTCGGGTCGTGTGCCCGGAGGGCGGTCAGCAACCGGTGTGTGTACTCCCCGACAGCGGTGGGTATCGGCGTTTCGTCGGTGAGCCGTCCCGCCGCGTCCGGAAGCAAGGGGCGGAACGTCCGCCGTCCCGTATGATACCCCAGCTGCATATCACACGCTTCGAGACCGGCTGCGGCGTCGCGGAGCCGGTGGGAGAGCGACCGGATGTCGCTCCGGGTCCGAAGCTCGGACGCCGAGAGATGTGGGATAACGAGTGTCTCACACCCCACTGTTCGACACCGGACCAGCAGGTCTGACTCACCATCCAGCGCAGCCTCAACCTCGGGAAGGTCCGCGTGGACAGCAACCGGTTCAAGACCGACGTCATCAAGTGCCGTTGCGATATCTCTGGGCGATTCCTCGTGGAACCGGTGTGCGAATTCGACTCCGTCGTAGCCTGCAGCCCCGACACGGCGGAGGATTTCAGGGAGCGGTTCGGATAGGGTACGGATACTGTATAACTGAAGGGCCGTGTTTGGTCCACTGCCCATATCCATAGTTGGAGTGTACTCATTATTGTTACATACACGTTATCAACCCGCACTGAGGACGGCTCGAACAGTTCGCCTGTTGGGATCGCCGCCATCGAAGGCACAGACCTACCGTGGACAGCGGGTGTGGCAACAACGACCGTATAAAAGTAGGCAACAACCAACCGTCGTAAGTCAGTCCTTTCAGCCCACGGTAGTCCTGTTCGTGACGGCCGACACAAGGATTCAAACCCGATAGACAGTCCAACCACAGTATGCTCGCAATCGCTGGCGGCAAAGGTGGCTGTGGCAAAACGACCATTGCCCTCGGCGTTGGGCAAGCACTGGGGACGCCGACTAGACCGGCGCTGGTCGTGGACACCGACCGTGATATGCCAAACCTCCACCGACGTGCTGGGGTCAATCCATCGCCCGGAATCACAGATGTCACGGCCTCGGCTGAGCCGACCGCAGTTGCACAGCGCGCGACGGCCGTCGAAAGCGTCGACGTACTCCCCTGTCAGACCGCAGCCGGGACCGCTATCGACAATGCCATCAACAGGTTGTCCCGACCTGATCGGCCCGTAGTACTCGACTGCCCGGCCGGTGCTGGTCCGGACGCCGCTCGTCCGCTACGGGGGGCTGACAGAACAGTGCTCGTAAGTACACCAACACGTCAGAGTCTCACCGACACCGCCAAGACTGCGGCGATGGCCCGCGCGCTCGATGCACCGCCTGCGCTTACGGTCCTCGTCGGCAGCGACGGGTCCGTAGACCCGTCGACCCTGCTGTGCTGCCCGGAAACGATTCACGTCCCGTCGGTGTCGAAGCCGCTGGAATCGGACCGAGCGAGGGCACGATACGTCGAGATAGCGGACGTTCTCACCAAGCGGAATACTTAATCTCGTGGGAAAATAATTTCTCAGTGGTATGGCCAACCGGTTGCGAACGGGGATTGATGTCCTCGACAGAAAGCTCGATGGTGGCATCCCTGCGGGGAGTATCGTCGTGCTCTCTGCCCAGCCGGCTAGCCAAGCGGAGCTGTTCCTCTACGAACTCAC
The DNA here is from genome assembly GCF_003665985.1 of Haloarcula sp. Atlit-47R. NCBI lineage: Archaea > Methanobacteriati > Methanobacteriota > Halobacteria > Halobacteriales > Haloarculaceae > Haloarcula > Haloarcula sp. Atlit-47R. Next base: position 439,359 of record NZ_QPLQ01000004.1, read on the forward strand.
CGCCACGCGCGGGACGCTGTGGCTGTCACTCGACCGGACCGCCGAATCTGTCATCGCGAGCATCGAGCAGACGCCGGCCAACACTGGAGATCCGACGGTGCGGCACATCTCCGGCGAAGCACCCCTCGATAACGCCGGCAAGCTCGTCTCGGCGCTGCCGGAAACCTCGAACCTCATCGTTGACCCACTGGACGTACTGGAAGCACAGGAGCCACACTCGCGTTTTCGGGCGTTCATGAACGACCTACAGAACCACATCGTCAACACCGGCAGCCTCGCTATCGTTCACTGCCTCGATGGACGTGACGTGCCACCGCTCCGGGATACGACCGAGCACTTCGCGGACGTGGTGTTCCAGCTCAACACCACAACGAACGGTGACGAGGTGGAAAACCGCCTCGCGATTCCGAAGTTCCGTGGCGGGCGCGCCCCCACAGACATCATCAAGCTCAACCTCGTCGAAGAGGTCAGCATCGACACCAGCCGCGACATCGCCTGATTCTATTCGCCGCCGGGCCGTGGCTCTCTGTCTGTCGACCCGAACTCAGTACCGACAAGTATCAACAGGAACAGTCCGAGACCAACACCGGCACCCGCTGCCAGTCCGGTGCCGATGCTTCCAGTCAACACGACCGTTCCGACGCCGAAGGCGATTCCCGGCGGGAACGCGAGCAGTGACGGGTACACCAACGACACTCGCATGCGTAGTGATGACGTGTCGTGCGTATAACGGTTCGCCCGTGTGTCCTCGGAGAATAGCAGTCGCTCGGAGTCATAAAGCCGCTCGCTGGCGCACAGCTCTGCAGACCCGATCGGCGTGTTCGCGGCGCAGTTACTCTTCAGCGCCTTCGATCTCTTCGACGATCTCCTCGGCGTCTACGTCGGCGTCTTCCAGCGCGTCTTCGATGTCTGCGCCGCCGGCACCGCCCATGCCGCCCATCATACCGGGCATGCCCATGCCGCCACCGCCGATCTCCTCCTGGACGATGATGCGATCGATGTCGAGCAGCTGGGTGAGCTGCTGGGCGATCTGCTGTTTGCCCATCATCCACTGCTGGTTCATCGTCAGCTGCGGCGTCGCCTCGATGTAGAGCGTTTCTTTCTCGACTTCGACAGTTTCGTACTCAGGCTCGGACTCTTCGTCCTCGCCTTCGTCGTCTTCACTCTCGACGAGCTGTTCTTCCTCGACGGTGTCGGTCTGGAACCACACGTCAAGTTCCATGTCGAGCATCATCTGAATGATGCCCTGTGCCTTCTCCTCGCGGTCTGTGACCTCTTCGAGAATCTCGTAGTCGTACTCGACATCTTCACCGGCCAGCGGATGGTTGAAGTCCACTCGCGCGCGCCCGCCGATGATGGTCTCGACGTGACCGTGCTCGCCCTCGATGTCGACGTGTGCACCGGGATAGCGGTCATCCTCGGGGATCTTGTCCTTTGAGACCGTCCGGACTTCTTCCTCGTCGTACTCGCCGAAGGCGTCGGCTGCTGCAACGGTCACGTTGCCCTCGTCGCCGACCTCTTTGCCGTAGATGTCCTGCTCGACGTCCGGGAAGATGTGGTTCTCGCCCAGCACGATGGTTCGCGGGCCGAACTCCTGCTGTTCGGTATCGATGCCGTCTTCCTCGGCGACCGCTTCGTCAGTCGTGTCGACAAGCTGGCCGCCGTCGACGGTGCGGGCGGTGTAGGCGAGCTTGACAACATCGCCCTTCTGGAGTCCCTCCGCCTGTTCTTCTTCGTCTGCGGTTTCTTCATCGACTTCAGTCTCAGACTCGTTGCTCATACCCTGTTCGTCAGTCGTGGCACTCTTAAGGACAACGTTTCCCGGTCAACAGCGGTCGAGCAACTTCGGAAGTGACCAGCTACTACTCGCTTTCAGCCAGCAGTCGGTCGAACTTCTCTCGGCCGATGTTCCGCCCCGAGATGGGGAGAACGACCGTTTCACCCCGTAGTTCGTCTCCAGCCTGAAGCGCCGCAGCGACAGCCGTCGCACAGGCCCCTTCCATGACAATTCGGTCCGTCTCGAACAGGCGTGCTACGGCGTCCGCAATTTCGTCTTCGGAGACGAGCCGGAAGTCAGCGAGTCCCGCCTGCAGTATTTGCGTCGGGAGCGCGAACGGCACCCGGGTCGCGACGCCCTCGGCGATGGTGTCGACGCTGTCGAGGGGCTCCAGCGTCTCCTCGTTCCAAGCGCGGTACACCGCGGGCGCACCCGCCGCCTGGACACCGACGACGGCGGCGTCGGTCATCGCCCCGAGCGTGATGCAGTACCCGGCTGCGGCGGTGCCGCCGCCGACGGGGCAGAACACGCGGTCGACATCGGGGCGCTCGTCGAGGACCTCCAGCCCGGCAGTGCCGACGCCAGCGAGCAACTTCGGTTCGTTGCCCGAGTGGACGTAGCGCGCCGCACGCTGGGTCGCCAGGGTCTCGATGTGTTCGCGGGCCTCGTCGTAGTCCTCGCCATGCTGAATGACTTCTGCGCCGAGTTGCTCCAGCGCATCGACTTTTCCGGCGTTGGCCTCTTCCGGGACACCGATGGTGACCGGTACGTCGAACTCGCGGCCGGCCCAGGCGATAGACTGGCCGTGGTTCCCCGTACTCGCGGCGAGCAGTCCAGCGTCTTGGAACTCCTCGTCTAGGGAGGCGACGAGATTTACACCCCCACGGACTTTGAACGCTCCAGTCGGGAGCGTATCCTCCCGCTTGAGCAGAACATCCGCGTCGAGGGCTTCGGAGAGGGCTTCGCTACGGACCAGCGGCGTTTCCGGGAGATGCTGCCGGATGCGTTGCCGGGCGCGCGCGACCGTTGCAACTGTCGGCGGCGTCAGGTCGTGGTACGGAAAGAGGGTCGTCTCGTCCGGGGAGTCGATCGGCTCGTAGCGACCGGCCATACTACTACCCGAGAGAGCGGACACAGTAAATGGCGCGGTCGACGGGAGCGTTTTTCAGCGGCCCGGCCCAGCCCCACAGTATGTACGAAGTCGAGGTGAAAGTGCCAGCGGACATCGAGACTGTCGCGGAGCGACTCGACGAACTCGGGGCCGAGCAGGTCGATACGGTGATACAGACGGACACGTACTACGATGCGCCCCACCGGAATTTCGCCGAGACAGACGAGGCGTTCCGGGTCCGCCGTGAAACCAGAAAAGGCGAAACGGACGCGAAAGTTACTTATAAGGGCCCACTCCTCGAAGCGGAGTCGAAGAGCCGAGAGGAGTTCGAAACAGGCGTCGAGAACGGCGACGATATCGACGCAATCGTCCAGCACCTCGGTTTCGAGCCGGCGGCGACCGTCCGGAAGAACCGCCGGGTGTACGAAGTCCGGGAATACGACGTCACGCTTGACGCGGTCGACGGTGTCGGCGAGTTCGTTGAAGTCGAACGAGAGACTGACGGCGACATCGAACCCGTTCGAGAGGGGGCCTACGGGGTGCTTCGGGACCTCGGTCTGAATCCCGACGAGCAGCAACGGACCTCCTATCTCGGTATGCTACTTAGCGATGCGAACGAGTAATCATTCAGCCGTTATCTGTTCCCGTAAGTTATAGAACCCGGCCAGACGAAGTCGAGGCAATGACTGAGCGGAACATCCACGTCCAACCTGCGAGCGGGCTCGCCGTCGAAGATCAAGACATCGAAGTCGTAGAGCGCAAGGGTATCGGCCACCCGGACTCAATCTGTGACGGCATCGCGGAGACGGTGTCGCGTGCGCTGGCACAGACGTACATCGACCGCTTTGGCACAGTCTTGCATTACAACACAGACGAGACACAGCTCGTCGCTGGCACCGCCGCCCCGGCGTATGGCGGCGGCGAGGTGCTTGAGCCGATCTACATTCTGGTCGTCGGTCGAGCGACGAAGAAGTTCGACGGCGAACGCATCCCGGCCGAAAGCATCGCTCTTCGGGCCGCACGCGACTACCTCGACGAGCAGTTCCCACATCTCGACCTCGGGTCCGATGTCATCGTCGACGTTCAGTTCGGCGAAGGATCGGGCGATCTCCAGACAGTGTTCGGCGAGGAGGCGACAGTTCCGATGGCAAACGACACGAGCTATGGCGTCGGCCACGCTCCGCTAACGGAAACAGAACAGATCGTCCGAAACACCGAGCAGAAACTGACCGGCGAATACGCCGAGGCAAACCCGGTCGTCGGCCAGGACGTCAAGGTGATGGGCAAGCGCGAGGGCGACCACATCGATGTGACCGTGGCCGTCGCAATGGTCGACGAACACGTCCCGGACCTCGAAGCGTACAAAACCGCTGTTTCGGACGTTCAAGCATTCGTTACCGACCTCGCAGAGGAGTACACCGACCGTGACGTAACGGTCCACGTCAACACGGCCGACGACTACGACGCCGAGTCAATCTATCTCACGACCACTGGGACCAGCGCCGAGCAGGGCGATGACGGCTCCGTCGGGCGCGGAAACCGCGCGAACGGGCTCATCACGCCGAACCGCCCAATGAGCATGGAGGCGACATCCGGCAAGAACCCAGTTAACCACATCGGAAAAATATATAATCTTCTCTCGACAGAAATAGCACAGTCCGTCGCGAATGAGGTTGACGGCATCCGACAGGTCCAGATGCGCCTTCTCTCACAGATCGGGTCACCGATTGACGAACCCCACGTCGCCGATGCCACAGTTGTCACCGAAGACGGTATCGCGGTCGGCGACGTCGAATCGGAGATTCAGGCCACGATTGACGACGAACTGGCCGACGTGACCGACATTACGCGACAAGTCATCGAGGGGAACCTCTCGACGTTCTGAGACGGCCAAGCGATATCCCTTTACTCGCTGGTAGTCAACTCGCAGACATGCATCCCCCAGACGCCGACAGCGTACTCGTCCGCCACGGCGAGCTCGGCGTCAAAAGCGACCAGGTCCGCCGGAAGATGGAACACCAGCTGGCGGACAACCTCCGTGCGATGCTCGACGCCCGCGACCTGCCGGGAGATATCGACCAGCGGCGGAACCGACTGTTCATCCACACCGACCACCCCGAGGGCGTGACTGCGGCTGCGGCCGACACGTTCGGCGTCACCTCCGCATCGGCAGTCGCGACGACCGACCCGACGCTATCCGAAATCGCAGACACATTGGCCGAAACCACGCGAGAGCAGTACGACGGTGGCACATTTGCCGTCGAGGCCCGCCGGGCGGGGCCACCATCGGCACATCCCTTTTCGAGTTCGGACATCGAGTCCACCGGCGGGACCGCTGTCGGGGAAACAATAACCGACATGGGCGGCGAGCCCGTTGTCGACCTCGACGAGCCCGATTTCGAACTGTTTGTCGAGTGTCGCGCCGACAAGGCGTACGTCTTCTGTGAGAAGCGCGCCGGCCCGGGCGGGCTCCCGCTGGGGACCCAGCGACCCGTCGTCGCGCTCGTCAGCGGCGGCATCGACTCGCCCGTCGCCGCCTGGAAGCTCATGAAACGCGGCGCGCCGGTGATTCCCGTCTACGTCGACCTCGGTGACTACGGCGGCCCCGACCACCGGGCCCGGGCCCGTTCGACCGTCGAGACGCTCGCCGCGTACGCGCCCGGACACGACCTCTCGCTTTCCGTGGTCGACGCCGGGGACGTCGTCGCCGACCTCTCGGAAGACCTCGGGTCGCTCCGGATGCTCGCGCTCCGCCGGTTCATGCTCGCGGTCGCCGAGGCTATCGCCCGCGAGCGCGACGCCGTCGGCATCGTCACCGGGGAGGCCATCGGCCAGAAGTCCAGCCAGACCAGCGCGAACATCGCGGTCACGGACGCCGCGACGACGCTCCCGGTCCACCGGCCGAACCTCACCGTCGACAAATCCGAGATAACCGACCGCGCGCGGGCCATCGGTACCTTCGAGGACTCGACAATCGACACCGGCTGCAACCGTGTCGCGCCGTCACACCCCGAGACCAACGCCTCGCTCGAAGCGGTCCGAGCGGCCGAACCCGACGACCTGCTCGACCGAGCCGAGGCCCGCGCCCGGGACCGCGCCGTCGTCCCCATCGAAAGCTAAATTTCCGGGGCGGGCCAGAGTTGAGCCATGACGCAGGTCTGTCTCGTCGGGAGCGAGGACGTGAACCTCCGGTACGAACTCCTCTCGCGCGAGACCGCACGGAACGCGCTTGCCACCTACGACCTGCAGGAACCGTTCGCGAACACCGTCGCCGTCGACACCGTGAGCCTGGGGGCGGCGGTGGCGCTCCTGAACGACCTGAACTGGTATCTCGTCCGTTTCGCCGACGCCGCCTTCGTCCGCGACCCCTCCATCAGCGAGACGGAGTGGCTCTCCCGAGACCTCGCCGCCGCGATTCGGGACGACGACATTGCCCCCGAGGACACCGGGCGCTTTCTCAACGTGTACGGCGTCGTCGAGAGCGAGCCATCGGACGCGGACGAGACGGCTGACACCCAGGCAGCGGCCGAGCGACCGCCGGAACTTGTCGAGCCGATGCTTCTGACGCGGACCGGCGACACGATTCCCGAGTACGACCTGCAGGACGTGGACGACACGCTCGTCGTGCGGGTGACCGAGTCCGAGTTCGGTGCCTGAGAAAAGCGCCCGGGTGTCAGAGGCACGGGCACTCCGGGTGGGCGCTGCCGACGGGCTGTTCGCCCACGGTTTCACCACCCGTCCGAACCGTATATACCGAATGGCCGGGAAAGTTCCCGACCCCTGAGAATCAATGCCTGTTTTCAGAAATACTGGGGCGAAGAGCAAGAACGATACCGGATAGCGACGAACGACGAGACGGACATGGGACAGCCCTCACCGGTGGTCGACGTCGTCACGAAGCGATACGAGTTCCTCGTCGCGTTATCAGCGCCGAAAACAAAACCCGAACTCGTAGCCTCGCTCGACCGGTCGCGGTCCACCGTCGACCGGGCGGTCGGCGCGCTCCGCGAGGCCGACCTCGTCGAACGGACCGGCAGCGAGTACGTCGTCACCTATGCGGGCCGACAGGCGACGGCAGCCTACGAGGGGTTCTGCGACCGGCTCGACGCCCTCCAGCGTGCCCATCCCGTTCTCTCCGCGCTGCCCGCCGACGTCGACATCGACCCGGCTGTCCTCCACGGCGCGGACGTAGAGACCGCGTCGCCGGCCGCACCGACCGTCCCGACCGAGGAGACCGTCGACGTCCTGGACGGAACGACGTCGTTTCAGGGGACCGGCCCGGCCGTCCTCCCGCGCTACGTCGACGTCATCGAGTCCCTGTGGAGCGACACGACCGTCGACGTCGAACTGGTGGTGACGGAGGCCGTCGCCGAGTCGCTGGAGAGCGCGCTCCCCGACAGGCGTGAGACGCTCGAAGACCTGTCGAACGTCTCGCTGTACGTGACCGGGGAACCGATGCCGTACGCGGTCTGGACCGCCGACAGGGCCGACGGGGCCGTCAGCGGTATCGTCGTCTACACGGAGACAGGTATCAAGGGGACCATCAACAACGACACCGCGGCGATGAACGAGTGGGCCCGCGAGAAGTACGAGGCCTACAGGCGGGACGCGCGCCCGCTCGACTAGTCGTCGAACATCCCGGTCGACATGTACCGCTCGCCGCTGTCCCAGTAGACCGTGACGACGAGCGGGTCGTCGACGCCGTCGGCGACGAGTTGCCCGGCCACCTCCCGCGCGGCGAGGTTCGACGCGCCCGAGGACTGACCGACGAGGATACCCTCCTCGCGGGCGAGGCGTCGACACTCGTCTTCCGCGTCCGCAAGTTCGACCGTCACCACGTCGTCCAGCAAGTCGGTGTCGAGGTTGTCACTGACGAAGCCCGGCCCCATCCCCTGGAAACTATCCTCGCCGGTTCCCGGTTCCATTCCCGAGAGGACGGCGTTGTCCGCCGGCTCGACCGCGACGATGTCCATCTCGGGGAACGCCTCGCGCAGCCGGCGGCCGGTTCCGGTGAGGGTCCCGCCGGTCCCGACGCCCGCGACCAGGGCGTCGACGGTCCGGTCGCCGACCTGTTCGAGTATCTCCTCGCCCGTCGTCTCGTAGTGTGCCCGCGGGTTCGCCGGGTTCTCGAACTGCCGGAGCTGGACGTGGTCGTCGCGGTCACACAGTTCGTCGGCGCGCTCTTTCGCGTCGGAGATGTCGCCCTCGACCAGTTCGATGTCCGCGCCGTAGGCCTTCATTATCTGGCGGCGCTCGGGCGACTTCGAGGCCGGCATCACCAGCACCACGTCGTACCCCTTCGTCGACCCGACCATCGCCATCCCAATGCCGGTGTTCCCACTTGTCGGTTCGACGAGCGTATCACCCGGTTCGAGTGCCCCGTTTTGCTCGGCGTCGTCTATCATGTACTTGGCCGGCCGGTCCTTGGCGGAGCCGCCGGGATTGAACGACTCGACCTTCGCCGCGACGGTTGCCCCCTCCGGCGCGCGGACCGAGACCAGCGGGGACCCGATTGTATCGAGAATGGAGTCTTTCATCGCCGCCGGCTACGCGGCCCCGACTTAAACGCCTACTGAAGGTCCCAAACAGTTCGTTGTCTCCCGGGCCGCGGCAGCGCTTTCCGGCGTCGACACCATTCAGGTGAACATGTTTATGTCGTCGACCGGCAGTACCGAGTAATCAACCGACAGCGTGTCCTTCGTCGCCCGGACCTTGCCGACGAACGCGGAGATGTCGTCGAGTTGTCCCTCCAAGACGAACAGTTCCATACAGTACCGGTCGCCGACGTGACTGTGGAAGTTCGACGCGACGATCGACTCGTGGTCGTGGCGGAGGTGCATCATCTTCTCCTCAACCGTGGTCGTCTCGTAGTCAAACAACACAGTGACGACCGCCATCAGTTCGCGGTCCTCCAGTCGCTTGTCCTCGAACTCGCCCATCAGGTTCCGGACTGCTTCACGAACTACTTCGCTGCGACCCGTGTATCCGTGTTCGTCGGCGAACGTGTCGATTCGCTCTTCCAGTTCGTCCGGCATCGAGATGCTGACTACGCCCATGTAATAACTCGGTCGCGTTGGGGTATTAATATTTCATATCCAACGCATCGGACGGCGCTGCGGCTGTCCGCGTGCGCTCGTCTATACATACAGAAAGCCCACTCGGGAGAGATGTCTCTCCCGGGTGGGCTGTGTAAGATATGAATGGTGGCGGCGAACCGGATTTCCCAGAGGCTCGCGCACTCCAGTATTCCCCGGAACGCTGGCGGGCTTATCTTCCGTGTTCGGGATGGGTACGGGAGGCAACCCCGCCGCTGTGGCCGCCTAACGCCGAGTCGCGGAATCGAACCGCGAGGATACCGGTCTCGGTCGGTCTCC
>NZ_QPLQ01000005.1:0-226070 GCF_003665985.1 Haloarcula sp. Atlit-47R
ACGTCCCAACCGGCTCACACACTGCAACCATCTCACTTGACGGTGGTAAAGTCGATACAGACCTCTCGTTCACCGAGCGCACGGCGACAAAGAACCCGTCGATAGATATCAACGACGACGGGACGGCCGATGCCTCCTATGACGGCGTTCTGATGGCTGGCGAGACGGTCACGCGGTCACTGCCAGATATCCAGTCCGGGTCACAAACGGCACAGGTGGCGACCGGCCACAAGGTCGGCGTCGAAGCCGGCTCGACGATCACCACGACGACCGAGGACCCAACGCTGGATATCGACGGCGACGGGATGGCCGAAGCGGAATACCTGGGGAAGCTCAATGAGGGCGAATCCCAGACCGTCCAGATTGACCAGTTCGACTCGTCGGTCAGCAATGCCACAGTCGGCACGCAATCGGGCGCTGTCGACGTTGATATCGGCTACACGGAACGCACGGTCACCGAGGACGCTGGTGTCATTATCAACGGCCAGCCGGTGCGGATGTCCGGCACACTCAGCCAAGACGACACGACGACGCTCACGGCGAATAAGAGCTGGCTGCAGTCCGGCCAGAACAACGTCACCGTCGTCGCTGGCGACGGCGACACCGGCACTGATGCCCCAGCGCCGACCGTCGACGTTGACTACCAGCACGAGCTGACGACCCGGCGGGCGGTCACCTTCCAAGACGAGGCATTCAGCGAGCGCTACAACATCTCGCGAACGTACCTCTCCAGCCGCGAGAGTGCCACGCTGACGATACCGCACGCACAGAACATCATCTCCCTGCGGTCGCTCGAAGTGCGGGTCGGCCAGTCCGGGAGCTGGACCCAGATACCGGCGTCGGCCCGCACTATGCAGGGCACGGAACTGCAGATCGACATTGCCGAACTGACCGGCGGCACCGTCCCGAAAGGAACGACCGTCGAAGTGCGCTCGGTCGGCTCGAAGGTCGACGTTCATAACGGCGCGGTGACTGTCCTCGATGCCACGCCCGTCGGGACCGATCTCAATTCGCGGGTCCGACTGGACAGCTGGGCCAGCGATTCCTACATCAGCGTCGGGAACACGTCACAGCCCCAGCAGCTTCACTACGGCGTCAACGAGAGTTACTCGGCAGAGGGCGACTACGCCGAACTCTCGACACGCCACGCCCAGCAGGTTCACTTCCCGGAAGCCACTGCAGGCAGCGAGGTCGGTGTCCGAACCGCACCCGTCCAACTCTCGCCGGTCAATGGCACTATCCGGGCGAGCGTGCCAGAACAACAGACGAACGCCACCAGCCCGGCGTTTACCGTCGCTCCAGGACAGCGCTCGGGTGAGTCGTTCACCGTCGAGTATCTGGGCGCGACCGAAGGCTCGTGGTACGGCGTCTATGAGGTTGACACGACCAAGCGATTCGACCGCGTGCAAGGCCGTGAGCCGATGACGGTGCCAAAAGACAACATCGATTCGGTGATTCGAGTCAAGACAGCGCCCGCACCGACGGCCAACCCGGACGGGGCGTCGACAATCTTCGGCGCGGCCGACCAGGGCAACCTCGTCGGGCTGGTCGCACTGTTCGGCTCGATTGCGATGCTGTTCGTGATCGGCCGGCGGCCCGAGCGCTCCCGTAACGTGGTTGACTCGCTTGCGTCCGGCGCTGGGTCGGCGGCCGGACAGCTGCCCCGCGTCGGCGGGCTCGTCGAGGACGGTGTCGCCAGCGGCATCGAAGCGCTCGGCGATGCGATTGTCACGCTGGGAGAGAACACCATATTAACGAGCGCCGTCGGCGCGGCGGCACTGGTGGCAGCCATTCAGTCGGGCTACATCGATATCGGGCCGGAACTGGGCGCGATGCTGGCCGTCGCCGGTCTCGCTATCGGATCGCTCGTATTCCTGCAGCGGATCGGCGAGTTCACGACGGCGCGATGGGTCGTTATTGTCGGTGTCCTCGGCGTTTTGGCGCTGCAATGGCTTGGTGAGGGCGACCTGCTGACGGCACTGGTGAACTCCGATGCGTTCGTGATCGTGCTGGTCATCGCCGGCTACGCCGTGGTTCAGCTCGTGCGGGAGTACCGCGCGAACAACTCGCCGGACGACGACCAACCGCAGGTGAACATCATCGCTCGTCGCAGTGGCGGCAACGGAGGGAGTGACGACTGATGTTCGCCGACGCCTCGGCCGTGCAAGTGCTGGACGCCAACGAGCGAAGCGATTACCGAACCGGCGAAGACCTCGAACGACTGGCCGGCGAGGATACGGTGGTGGTCTTGAACGACGACGCCCCGAGTCGGCTGGACCAGTGGCTACCGTGGCGAGACACGCGGCCGATGGCTGAGTGGGCACCAGTCGTCGTGATGCGTTCCGACCGTGCGCCCGATCCCGGCGAGCGGGTCGACTGGGAGCTGTGTCAGACACCAGTCGAGGGCGTGTTCGTCCGGGAGTTCCGTGGGGGTAACGACTGATGTTCGACTGGTTCGGTGCGCTGGTTGCACAGTTCGGGAAAGAGGTCGCGCTGGTCACTGCTGTCGTGTACGGCGGCTACAAGTTCCGGCGTATCAAGAGTATCATCGGCGGGCTGGTGGCGGCCGTCGGCACAGTCGCGACGTTCGGCGCGCTCACCGTCGGGGCGCTCGTGCTGGGGATGGCGACGGGCTGGATTAGCGTCGACGTGGGCCAGATGATCGGTGATATCGTCTCTGGGGCTGGCACCGCGTGGGACGTGGCTGGGAAAGGGGCCGTCGACTGGCTCACAACGGAGGTGCTGTAATGGCGGACCTCGATGGCGTCGAGGACGACCCGGACTGGGCGGCCTTCGAGAACCTCTCGCCGGTCGCACAGACCTGTCTGTTGCTGGTCGAAGCCCACGACGGCGATGGGTGGCGCGGACTCATCACGCAGAAAGCACAGGAGGGACTCGACACCAGCGAGCGTCATGTGCGGCGCACGCTTGCAGACTTGGAGTCGGCGGGGCTGGTCGAAGCGTCTGGACCGAACAAGCGACGAGAAACGTACTCGGTGACCGAGGACGGCCACGAGGTGCTGGCCGGGATGCGGGACAGTCTTGACCGGGCGCTGGGGGGAGACTCGTGATTGTGCCCGAGGGCTCGTGGGTCGAAGAGGCGCGCGGCCACCCACGGAAGCTCGGTGCGCTGGTCGTCGGGCTGGGGCTCGTGGGGATCGGCGGCCCGATGCTGTGGTGGCTGGGGCTCGCGCTGTCGAGTCTTGCTGTCGGGCAGTTAGTAGCCTACTGGGGCGACGAAACTAACCCGGCCGTCGACCGGAGGGCAATCTGAAATAGTATGATACAAGCATTCACAACACTGTTTTCGACTGTTGCACAGCAGACTGCTGAACTGACCGGTTTTGAGTCAGGACTGGCGACTATAGCAGCTATCACCGCGGTAGGGTTAGTCGGCTTGCTGGTGTTGATCCAGACCTTCACCAGTCGAAATATCTGGAACTATCTTTCGCGGGTTAATGGAATCGGTGTCGTCGCCATCGGCACGTCGCTATCGGTGCTGTACGCGGTCGACACACAGAACACCGAGTTGCTACGGGTGTATGGGACACCGATTGCCGGCCTCCTGATCCTCGTAATCGGTATCATGTCCGAGCGAGTGTCAGGGCCTGCGGGGCTGTTAGAGTGGCTGACACTGGATGATGCACTGCGGTCAATCATCGTTGCAGCCTCTGGTACAACGCTGATCGGCGTATTCACCCCTGAATCCGTGGCGGTGTCTGATTACCTAGCCGGGTTTCCGGCAGCAGGTCTGCTGATTCTTGGAGTGATTGTAATAGTCCCGGCAAAGAAACTGAAAGAACCAGACGATTAGCGCTCGATTAATTCACCAGTCTTGATCAGTGCTAGCGGGTCGTACCCGTCCCGATAGACCGTATAGAGATAGTACGCAAATGTGAGGAAGACAAGCCCCGACACGATAACAAACCCCTGCATTCCGGAGTTCATATCTGATATTACGAACATTCTGAAAATATATGTTTGGGTCACTCAGCGGCTTCGGGATGGTCGACGAGTGAACTGTAGACGGCAGGTTCTCTGCCTTTCCCGCCCTGTTTGGATAACACGCCCGACTCGTGCATCGTTTCGAGGCAGTCCCTCGCTGTGCGCTCGCTGACGCCGATTGCGTGGGCGAATGCTTCAGGCCGAATCTCGTCGGTTTTCTTGAGTGCGGTGTTCCATATCTTATCTCGGCTTGTCCACTTGGTCATACAGAAGATATCTTCAACACGGGATTGTAAAGCTTTGCTATAATCTGGCGATTGGGGGTTTGTAGATAGCTAAGACAAGCGATAGAATATATCTTCTACACAACCGATGGCGGAGCGGTGCGGTGTGTATTTTTGCGCCCCGCAGGGGCGTGGCCTTAGCCACACCCGCTAAGGGGGTTTGCCCGCCGGGCGGGAACGCGGCCAGCGCCGAACTGCTGACGGACGCAACACCAGACCAGAAGCGACTCGATGCGAGACCGTGGCCCGTGGTCAAACGCGGGACCACTTATAAAGGAACGGGCCGCAGAACAGTGATGCCTCTCAGCTGTCGGGCGTTACCGGAGGGTCCGAACCGGGCGCTCAGACCGCGAACCGTCGATGCTGACATCGACAGTTGCGTCCAGCAGTGTCTCTGGGTCGCGACCGTCCTTCCGCCATGCACGCATCATTTCGGTGATGACCTTACCGACGAGCGGCTTATCCGTTGACCGCAGCTCGGACAGCACCGTGTCGATGCGGACGACGGGTCGCTGTCCGTCGTGATCGGGGGCATCGAACTCAGCTCCGTACTTAGCGAGCCAGCGGTCGAACGCGCTCGACACCGACTGTCGCACATCCATATCGACGATGCGCGCCGCCCGGTCGGCAGCAGAGTCTATCGCGTGCTCGACGGACTCAACGAGCCCACGAACCTCCTGCCGGAGCTTCTCGGAGACGAATCGAACGTGACCATTGTCACTGGTGACGACTCCCTCTAACCGCTGCAGCATTCGATAGACAGTCGAGAGAGATGTGTCCGTGGCGTCGGCAAGGTCCTCCGCGGGCATCCCACCGTCGGTGGCAAGCGTCTCAGTCAGGTTCTTATCTGACGGCGTCATGTCGCGCAGGACAGACATCAGGATATGTTCTTGCTGTGCCTCCAGGCGTGGCAGCGGGTCCTCGTGGATCGGAACCGGAGAGTCTGCGGGGGCTGCCTCGAAGTGATCGTCGGCGACGAACGTGGTTCCGCCAGCCTCGGTCGGCACGTCTGCCCACGACAGCAGCGACAGCAGACGTTCATCGAGTTCCTGAACCACGTCGTGGCGGTCGGCCCACGAGACCGAGCCCGTCGACGTGCGCCCCGAGCCGAACTTCACACCAAGCTTCGGGTGGTATAGCGGATCGTCGGGTGTGAAGTTCTCTGGATTCTCTGGCAGGTAGCTCTTGATTTGCCCGCCAAGACGGTGGTTCGGAACCAGTTCGCGGGCGCTGACAGACCCGTGCTTGAGTCTGTGGAGATGGCCGCGCTCTTCCTCGTTGTCCCACTTCAACTCGCCGACAGTGCCATCCGCATCGGACAGCAGCATCGTCAGCCGGTCGAAAACACCGCCGGTCCCGATGAGTTTCTCGTTCATTGAGCGGGTGAGTCGAATGTACCGCTCAACAGCGTTGACGTGACCGTCAAAGGGCGCGTCGAAGTATCCGTGGTAAAGACCAATGCCAGCGTCGTTGGCCAGCTCGAATATCGCCCGCGCCAACAGGCTCGGGAGTTCGTCGAGGTCGATGTTCGATGGCTGGGCGTGCACACTCACTCCGGAGTCAGCAGAACTGTGGTGGAACGGGAACGTCAGCGCTTCGCCGTCCGGTTTCCGCATCTCCGGGAAGCGGGGCGAGACGTTGAAATTGCACTTACGTTCACCTTCACCGTCGACGTGGATGTCGAACTCGTACAGCGTGTCTCTGTCGACGGGATCAGTCAGCCGTGGCGCGATGCCCGAACCCGAGTAGTTCAGTCGGAGGTCGCACACTTCGCCGTCGATGACGACCTCGGAGACCTCGGTGTAGCCGTCGCACTCGTTGATAAGCAAGTCGGCGAGTGCCCAGTATGGGTCGAGACCGTCGTAATCGTCGGCTTTGCTGTTCCCGTCGGTGACCGGGCCATAGTACAGCCACGCATCGGCCTCGTGGATGTGTGGCTCGACGTGCGTCACTGCGGTTCACCCCCGTCGGTCGCGAACGCTCCAAGCGTCGACGCTTCCGTTTCCGGACTCGTCTCGCTCGTATCGACGCCGTCAGCCTGGTAGCTCTCGACGAGCCGCTGGGCGGCAGCTTCGTCACGCTCCCGGAGATCCTCGGGCGTGACCTCCGACTCCCCGTCGCAACAGTCACAAGGGCGACGTGGGCCACACGGCAGCCGGTCTGGTCTCTCGCCGTGGAGTTCAAGCCACTTCTCGCGCTGTTCCAGACGCTGCATGATCTTCGCCCGCGGTTTTTCGAGCGGGTTTCGCGCTTTCTCGGCAACACGGTCACTCGCGAGTTTTCGCTCAGTACCTCGCCAAGCACGAATCCGCTCGATACTGTCGATGCCGTCGATGAGCGAGAAGACCAGTTTGCGGCGATCCGGGTGCGACAGCAGGTCCTGATCCAGCCAGCGGGCAGGGTCCTCGCCGATATCCTCGACAAGCCTGGGACAGCGCAGCCGCTCGCGGCGGTCTCCTGCCTGGTTCTCCGACGGCATTACGCACCGTCACCTCCGAGTACCCTTGCTAACACGTGAGGCCAGCCGAGCTTCGCGAGTGTTCCCTCGCGACGGTCAGTATCGCGCCATCGACCGCGGAGATGCTCATCGAGTAGTGTCGCAGGGATAATCGCGATAGCGAGGAGTCGTCGCTCGTCGTCGGGCGTCGTCTCGTAGACTGTCAGGGCGTATATAGCGGCGCTGTCCAATAGCGTAGCATGCTGGCCTGCATCGCGACCTTTCAGGACCCACCGTCCTCGAACGTCACCGGAACCGTTGCTCGTCCAACGCTTCGCGGCCTTGATTTCGACAAGCGTTCCAGCTTCAACGAGCGGTGTACCGGCGAAGACGACAGGGACACGGGCATCCAGTGAGGAGGGTTCCAGCAGCCCAGCGGTAACGGCGTCGTGATGCGCATCGTCATTATCAGCTGCATCAAGGACACCGAGGGCGTTGACGACCAGTGTCTCGATGTCCGTCCCGATCGCCTTCGGCTGGGCGAACGCGTCGGTGCTCATCAGGCGACCCTCCAGAACCGCGAGAAGTGCTCGCGACGAGTCCAGGGCTTGACGCTCACGCCGCCGCTGCTGTATGCCCAGACGGTTGCGCCCAGCAGGTGCTCGCGGGTGATGCTACGCACCGTCATCACCTCCTGTGAGGTCCGCGTCAGCACGGAACAGTCGCGACGAATCCTTCCCCGTTGAGCAGCGCGGGCAGAGTTCGTCGGTGACGGGCTCGCCCTCGTCGTCGGGCTGGTTGGGACGGAGGTAGCGGTAGCGCTTGTCCGTCGGCGTCTCCTCACCACACCCGTCGCAGTCGAACGTGGCGCTCACCGCGACCCCTCCTGGTCGGTGGCCGTGCGTAGTGATCCCCCACCGTCGGTAGCAACGTAGTGCTGGATGTCCGCCTGCCCGGGTGGATGGTAGCTGTCGATTTCCTCGCGGAGCCAGCTCTGTTGATCGCCGATCCCTTCAATATCATCCCCACGGAACGGAAATGCAACGTGTCGGTGACGATCAAGTTCGTCCTCGATGTGCTGGTGGCCGACGTAGTCCTCTCCAGCGAGCACGACGTAGCGAGTGTACGGTATCTTCATCGAGGTCCAGACAGAGAGCGATTGAGCGGTCTCGACAGCCCACACGCCGGCCTCGTAGTCGCCGATATAGCTGTCTGACCGAGGGTTCAGCGAGGCGTCGTAGCTCTCGATTTCCGTCTCGGGATCGAGGAGACCGTGCTTCGCCGAAAGGATTTTCCACTCATCACAGCATTCCTCGGCGTACTCACGCTTCAGCGAAAAGTACGGTGAGGTGTAGAGGTCCTTTGCTGGGACAGTCTCGCCCTCGTCGAGATCCTGCTTTGCAGAGCCACACGCGACGAACGCGACTCGCGGCGTATCGACGCACTCGTGGCAGTACTGGCCGTCCTCGCGAGCGAACGCGCTGTCGATACCTCCACCCGGTGGAAGCCGGCTATCACAGTCGAGACAGCGGTCAGTACCATCCATAGGCTGCCCACCGTCGGTCATCGGCTCGCCGCCGTCGGGGCGGGCACGGCTCTTTCGGTTCGCTTTCGCGCGAACGCGGTTGGCCTGTCGGGGCTGAGATTCACAGAACCACCGCCAAATGTACGTCCAGCGCCGTTCGCAGGGTCCGCACATCTCGCGGGCCTCACCATCGGGCCACCGCATTCGACAGGTCCGACCGACGGCGCCGCAGGAGTCACACTCGTCGTCGTGGGTGACCATCTACGCATCACCTCCCTGCTTGTCCCACTCGAACTCGTGATCAAGCGAGGTAGAGGGATCGGCGAGCTGGGCGGCAAGGGTCTCTTCGGGATAGTCGTGGTCGCCGAACTCACTCGTATCGGCGTCGTCGCCGGTATCGATGCTCCGGTGAAGCTTCGACCCGTTTTTCGGGGTGACCAGAAACGTCTCGATATCCTTCTCGTCGACGGTTCTCTCGCCGTCGGGGAAGCACTGACTACAGAAGTCGAAGTCGGCGACGCGCGTCGAGTCTACGGCGGCCCGCTGCCAGCGCCCGTTCGCCAGGCACGGCGTTTCCAGCGTGGGTTCGGGCGTCACGCGGACTCACCTCGATTTCGCTTTTCGTTCTCAGCCCGCTCTAAGCCGTGTATTTGACTGTGCTCTGCATGGGACACCGGCTCCAAATTCTCGGGTCTGTTGTCCCATGGGATTGAGTTCTTGTGGTGGACATCCTTACCAACAACCTGGTCGAATCCATACTCAGCAACAGCTACAAGACGATGGACACGAACTGACTCTCGCTCACCACGGTAGCGATGCAGCCACCGCTCGTAGCTCGTTGTGTGAGTTCTGAACGGAACCGCGTCGTGCCTGATAGAATGTGCCTGATGCTGGTCGCGAGATTCGATCCCGTGTTTTTTGAGCCATCGGCAGACGGTCCGGGCGCTACATCCGAGCCGCTCACCGATTTCTTCCATCGAAAGCTTCTGGTCGATGTAGAGGGACTGAAGAACCCTCTTTTCGCGCCAGCGCATTAGGGACGACACCTCCGGCCGTCGTCGGTGGCTGGACAGCGCTGGTCGTCGTCCTCGATAACCTCGCCGCAGAATTCGCAGATGAGGGGAAGCCCCTCAGTGGAGCGGCGGTCGAGGCTCATGCGGACCACCTCGTGCTAACCGCTCTGGAGTGGTGAAGCGAAAGCGGCGAAATAAACCGCTTTACTTTTATACGGAGTGGGGTCGGAGGGATTTGAACCCCCGATCGGCTGATATCTCCGTCCTGCGCCTCGGAACTCCAGAGGGTCATCGTCGCGAACCGGTGATCAGCCGGCCGCTCAGTATATCAGCCCTCGAAGTGTCGTCCCAGGCGCGTGGCCTCTGGAGTCAGCCGCCTTCCCGGACTAGGCCACGACCCCGCACTCCGGCGTAAGCCGACTCGCATTAAAGGGATTTCGATTGGCAGACGGCGATCAGTCGCGGTCGGTGTCGGCCCAGTCGCACTCCTGGCACTTGTATCCAGTAACAAATTCCAGTGCAGAGGGCATGTAACCTACAGAGATGACGTTTTCACCACATTCCGGACAGTCGGAATCGGCGTCTTCGATCGGTTCTGCGTCCATGACGTCCTCGCCTTCGATGAGTTCGGCTAGGCTCTCAGGGGTCTGCATCCGTCCCTGGACCACGCGATTGTCGCTCATACCGGACAGCCGGGCCTGATGGGCCTAAAAGTTCTCCCTCGTCATAGCCACGGGGCGCGTTCTTGCTCGGGTTCGTACTCGACCGCAGCTCCTTCGTCGGTCTGTTCGTCGGCGGCGACGCCCTGTGACGCGCCGCCGTCGGCGAAGGCAGCGGTGAGGTCCACGGCGTCAGGTCGGTATTCCGTGTGGCGCGTGCGGGCGTTTTCCGGGTCGAACGACAGCAGCGCCGTGACGGCGAGCACAGCCAGTGCCACTGGCGCGTCGGTCGGCATCACGCCGAGAACAGAAAGGGCGAGGACGCCGAGCGCGACAGCGCTACCGAAGCGGAACCGGTCGATGTCGACAGCGTTGCGGAGCCACGGACTCGCCAGCGCGACAGCCAAGGCGAAGCCGATACCGACGCCGGTGGTAGCGGCGGCGCGGAGCAAGACGCCGGGTTCGATGGCGGTGACCAGCTTTGCGCCCGCGGGGTCGAGGCTGGCTAGCAGGCCGAGCATGACGATAACGGCCGGCCGCGGGAGGTACTCGCCGATGCGGGCGCTTGCGGTCTGTGCGGCGATTGCGAGGATGACGAGGCCGGCGAAGCGTTCGAGGGTCGCCAGTTTGACGATCCCGGCGATCGTCGGCGCAAGGGCTGCTTCAACGAGCGCAATCGGCATCAACACAGCGCCGATGATGAGGACCGAGCGCGCCTGCTGTCGGGGGCCGCCTTCGAGTTCGGCTAACACGACGGCAACAGTGGCCGATCCGCCGAAGACGAGCAAGCCCACTTCAAGGACGCCCATCCAGGTCGAAAGTGCCCCTGCAAGGACGAGTACCGGGAAAATGCCGTCGACGAGGGGGAGACCCATGACAGTCGCCAGTAGCCGACCACCGCGGCCGACCTGCTGCTCGATGTCGAGAGCAATCGGGTGTCTGGAGATACTCATGTCGTGTTACGGTCGAGCGTAACCCAACTCTCGTCGGGAAGTTCTCACTCGGTCCTGACGAACACGACAGGCTTGCCAGAACTTGTTACCGAACCACGTGAACGTTGTGTTGCCCGACGCTGTGGACGTCATCTGACGGGCAGTACCGTTCCGTGCGGGTTCGGTGAGTCGCATGTTTTTAATTATCCTTCATTCGCACATAATCGTTGCGTGAGAACTGCGCACATGCGCCACCGTTTTTCCGGAATACCCCGTCGTTTGTGGACGGATGTCTCACCTTCAACAGCAGGGTGTGACAAATGAGTGGTCAGGAGCGGATTTCTGGAATGCTGCCGAGGACAGGTGTGGCATCGAACCCCACGTAGCGCCGAGTCTCGCAACGCTTTTGCCGGGCCGTCGTGGACGATTTACATGGCGAACGATTCCGAGCCTTTCTCAGAGAAGCTCCGAGTACCGGAGGCGCTGACGTTCGACGACGTACTCCTCAGACCCAAGGAGTCTCGCGTCGAACCAGACGAGGCAGACACGACGACGCGGGTCTCGAAGTCGGTCGAACTGACCGTCCCTGTCCTCTCCGCGGCGATGGACACCGTCACCGAGAGTGACATGGCGATCGCGATGGCGCGGCAGGGCGGTATCGGTGTCCTCCACCGCAACATGAACGCCGACCAGATGGCGACCGAAATCGAGCGGGTCAAACGCGCCGACGAACTCATTATCCGCGACGTCGTGACAGCCAGCCCGAACCAGACCGTGCGCGAGGTCGACGAGATGATGGAACGGGAGGGCGTTTCTGGCGCGCCGGTCGTCGACGACGACAGCGGCGAAGTGCTTGGCATAATCTCCGGGACTGACATCCGCCCGTACCTCGAAGTCGGGGAGGACGACGCCGTCACGGACGCGATGACCGACGAAGTCGTCACCGCCCCCGAAGACGTGACGCCCCGCGAAGCGCTGGAGCTGATGTACGACCACAAGATCGAGCGCGTCCCCATCGTCGACGGCGAGAACCGACTCGTCGGGCTGGTCACGATGCAGGGCATCCTCCAGCGTCGCGAGTACGACCAGGCCGCCCGCGATCACGACGGCTCGCTCCGCTGTGGCGCGGCTGTCGGCCCCTTCGAGATGGACCGCGCGCAGGTCGCGGACGAGGCTGGCGCCGATATCCTGTTCATCGACTGTGCGCACGCCCACAACGCGAACGTCATCGAGAGCGCCCGCGAGATTAAGGCCGAAGTCGACGCCGACGTGGTCGTCGGCAATATCGGGACCCGGGAGGCCGCCGAGGCCGTCGTCGACTTCGCCGACGGCATCAAGGTGGGAATCGGTCCCGGTTCTATCTGTACGACTCGCGTGGTCACGGGTTCGGGAATGCCTCAGATCACTGCCGTCGCGCAGGTCGCCGACGTGGCGAGCCAGCACGACGTGCCGGTCATCGCCGACGGCGGCATCCGCTACTCCGGGGACGCCATCAAGGCCATCGCCGCCGGCGCGGACGCGGTCATGCTCGGCTCGTACTTCGCCGGCACCGACGAGGCCCCGGGCCGCGTCATCACGATGAACGGCAAGAAGTACAAGCAGTACCGCGGGATGGGCAGCGTCGGCGCGATGAACGAAGGCGGCGGCGACCGCTATCTCAAGGACGACGAGGAGGGCGAAGAGTTCGTCCCCGAGGGTGTCGAGGCCGCGACGCCGTACAAGGGCTCGCTGGCCTCCGAACTCCACCAGCTCGTCGGCGGGATGCAGTCCGGGATGGGCTATGTCGGGGCCGAGACGATTCCCGAGTTCAAGCAACGTGCCGAGTTCGTGCGGGTCTCTGCCGCGGGACAGCAGGAGAGTCACCCACACGACGTGATGATTACGGACGAAGCACCCAACTACAGCCCCGACAGCTAAGGAAAAGCCCGCAGTCGACTACGACGCGGTTTCGCAGACCGGACTACACGCTTCTTTCTGTGCCGCATTCGCGTCGGGGTACGCTTTGAACGACTCACCACAACTCGAACACTCGAACGTATCGAAGTCGGACATAGCGACCCGCTGTACTCGCGCCGCGGAAAAAATTATTTCGGGATTGGCGGTCAGTCGTAGTAGTCTTCGTCCAGCGGCAGCTCCGTCCCGGACGACGTGACTTTGTCGACGGTCGTCTCCAGACGGAGTGTCTCGCTGCACTCGGGGCAGATGACCGCCACGTCGACCTGTAGAGCGTCATCGGCGTCGTAGATTCCCAGGACCTCCGCGTCAGAGGCGTACAGATACTCCGCCGACAGTTCGTGCTCGTGGTCACGAGCGTAGTCGTACGTCATGCATGCCCGCTACACCCGGGTCTGTGTTGATGGTTTCGGCGGTTCTCAGTAACAGCACATACAGGGGACCCGCTCGAACCTCCGGCCATGAGTGACTTAGAAGTCGAGGTCGGCACCTGGGAGACATTCGCAGATGCAGCAACTGCCGTTCGAAAGGCGGTGTTCGTCGAGGAACAGGGTGTTTCTGAGGCGGAAGAACTCGACGGGAACGACTCGGACGCCGTTCAGTTTCTGGCCTGTGACGGCGAGTATCCAGTCGGCACTGCCCGGCTCCGGTTTCCTGAACCCACGGTCGGCAAGGTCGAGCGGGTCGCGGTCCGCGAGCCCTATCGGGACGATGGCGTCGGGACAGCACTGATGCGAGCCGTCGAAGACGCCGCGCGTGACGACGGCGCAACAGTGCTCAAGCTTCACGCACAGACTCGTGTCGAGCCGTTTTATGCACAACTCGGCTACGAGACAGTTAGTGACGAATTCGAGGAAGCAGGCATTCCACACGTCAAGATGCGAAAGCGGCTGAATGGCTGACGTGCCCGTCTGACAGGCCGGAAGGGATTTGAACCACCTGCACGTCGCTCATTGACACTCGCTCGTGCCGTCATTCAAATCCCTCCGTGGACGCTTCGCTCGTCGGGTCTATTCCTCGCAGAAGCGGGCCGGAAGGGATTTGAACCCTCGACCGACGGCTTAAGAGGCCGTCGCTCTGCCAGACTGAGCTACCGGCCCAGTGCACTCATTGCTCTGGACGGCCTGGTAAAATAGGTTTTCATTCGGACGCCTCGTGTCGGTCGGTCTCACGCTTCTTGCACACAACACTCGGCTAGCGGCGATTGACTGTGGTAAGAACCGGGGCACTCCTGTGACGGTTCTGAACGACGGTTGACGGCCTCTCAGACCAGCCTGTCTGGTGGACGTTCCCAGTTATTGGGGAAATAGCTGGCATTAAAGAGGCTTGACGCCAAGCGATACAGACACTAATGAGCACAGCCAGCGGCATCACGATGGCCTCTATGTCGACCTACGCCATCCTCGGGTGTGGGAGTGTTGGCCACGCCGTGGCGGAAGAACTCGTCGAGGAGGGGAAAGACGTACTCATCCTCGACGCGGACGAGGGGCGAGTCGAGGCGCTCCGTGATCAGGACCTCAACGCACAGCAAGCCGACATCTGCGAGACTGACGTCGCTCAAACAGTTGCCGACCGCGACGTGGTTCTCATCATGTCCCCGGACGTGAACGCCAACGCCGAAGCAGTCCAAAACATCCGCGAGTCCGGCGGCGAACAGTTCATCGTCGCTCGCGCCGACGACCCGGTGTCGGCCGACGACCTTACTGAACTTGGTGCCGATATAGTCATCAACCCTTCCGCGGTCATCGCGGACTCTGCGCTCCGGGCGCTCGAAACGGGCGAACTTGAGTACAAGGCCTCACAGCTGGGCGATGTCATCGATGGGACCGAAGAGCGTATGGCGATTCTGATTCACCGGTCGCCGGACCCGGACTCCATCGCCTCGGCCGCCGCGTTGCGGGCCATCGCCGCGAGCCGCGATGTCGAGGCTGACATCATCTACGAGGGGGAAATCGGTCACCAGGAGAACCGCGCGTTCGTCAATCTCCTCGGTATCGAACTGACATCGAACGAGGATGTCGACCTCGACGAGTACGATACGTTCGCGCTGGTGGACGTTGCCAAGGGCGGCGAACCGGCTATCGACTCGGTCGACATCGTCGTCGACCACTACGAGCACGAACACGAACTGGAACACGACGCCACCTTCTCCGACATCCGGCCGAACATCTCGGCCACGTCGACGATTCTGACGAAGTATATCCAGGAGCTGGACCTCAATCTCGACCAGAGTGTCGCCACGGCGCTGCTGTACGGAATCCGCGCCGAAACGCTGGATTTCAAGCGGGACACGACGCCGGCGGACCTGACCGCCGCGGCGTACCTGTACCCGTTCGCCGACCACGACACCCTCGAACAGGTCGAGTCGCCGTCGATGAGTCCGGAAACCCTCGACGTGCTCGCCGAAGCGATCCGGAACCGCGAGGTCCAGGGGAGCCACCTCGTTTCCAACGCCGGGTTCATCCGGGACCGCGACGCGCTAGCGCAGGCAGCCCAGCACCTCCTGAATCTGGAAGGCATCACGACCACAGCGGTGTTCGCCATCGCCGACGACACCATCTACCTCGCCGCGCGCTCGAAGGACATCCGGATGAACATCGGGAAGGTGCTGTCGGACGCGTTCGGCGGGATGGGCGAGACTGCGGGCCACTCCACCGACGCCAGCGTCGAGATACCACTGGGCATCTTCACCGGCCTGGATACGAGCGACGACAACAGAGACACCCTGCTAGAACTCACTGAAGAAGCAGTCAAGCGGAAACTGTTCGAAGCGATGGGTGTCGATAGTTCCAGTAGCGAGAGTTCGAACGGCAACTAGGCGGGAACTTCTTCTTCTTCGTCGCCGGCCTCGGGCTGACGGAGCCGTTCGACGATATCGCTGACGATGATGACATCGCCGACGGCCTGGACCCACCGGTACGGAATAATGACGCCGCGTGCCGCGTTCACTTCTTCGTCAAATAGCTCCGTGTTAAGCTGGTGGAGTGCCAGTCCTGTCACTTCCTTGCGGTCGAGTTCCAGCCGGAGGTCTTCGACTTCGCCGACAAACACGCCGTTTTTCGAATACACCTCGCGACCCACGAGGGCTGTAATCTCCTGTGGCAGATTCTCCATTCCCATACGACGGTGGTTGGTCGGACGGGTTATAAAGCTTCTTTGCGACTGAAACATCCGTCATGCGGGGCGTCACTCACACGCAGTCCGTTCGAAACCCGACCGTCGGGCTGCTCCCATCGCGCCGATAGCGCTGCCTCCACACGGGGAGCGGTCGCTTGGTCAGGCCACGGAACTTTTGGCCCGCACTCCCGTTCGCTCAGTATGCTCTCGCCCGGTGACCCTGCCCCCGATTTCGATCTGCAAGGGACCGCTGACAGGGGTGTTGGTGCCTATCGACTGTCGGCTGCGACGAACCGCGCGCCGGCGGTTGTGGCGTTCGTTCCCAGTGACGACCCCGATTCACAGACTCTCCTCACCGAGTTAGCCCAGACAGACTGGGCGAGCGTAGCGGATGCCGTGGCTGTCTTCGGCGTTCTCGCGGCAGATATCGACGACTGTCGGTCGCTCGCGGCATCGCTATCGCTTCCCTATCCGTTACTGGCCGACACCCACGGCGTCGCTGCTCAGTTCGGCGTCCGAATGCAGGACGGACACGGGCAGCGAGCGGTGTTCGTCGTCGACCAGCGATGTCGTGTTCGGGCGGCGACTGTGGTCGGCGACACCGACGGGGTCGCGTCGGCTCTCGACACGGTCCTGCGTGGCCTTGCCGAGCTGTAGCTACGCATCGCGGTTCAGTTCGTCTTCTAACAGACCGTAGAGGTACACGTCTTCGTAGCGGCCGTCGCGGAACCAGTGGTCCCGCATCGTCCCCTCTCGCTGGAACCCGGTCTTTTCGAGCACGCGCTGGGAGCCTTCGTTGCCGGCGAAGACCTTCGCGTACACCCGATGAAACCGCCGCTCCTGAAAGGCGTACTCGGTGATCGTCCGGGCGGCGTCGGTCGCGTAGCCGTTGCCCCACGCGTCGGGCGTGAGCCAGTAGCCGAGTTCGGCCATTCCGATCCGGTCTGTAACGTCGTTCAGCCCGATGATGCCGACCGCCTCGCCGTCGACACAGACGAGCAGATGCACGTCATCAGTCTCGCCGCTGGCGACGGATTCGACCCACTCGCGTTCTGCCTGTTCGGAGATCGGCTCTGTGGCCGAGAGGCCGTGTCTGACATCCGGGTCGTTGACCGTCTCTTGCAGGAACTCGACATCTTCGTCTTCGACCGTTCGGAGCGCTACTGTTTCGCCCCGGAGGAATGTTGGTCCGGGCATACACGAACCGACGAGGGGGTACTGAAAGAAGCTTCGGTAGGTGTGTGAGTGTATTTCAGGCCGTCCACTCGTCAGCGAGCAGGCCATACTCCAGCAAGTCGACGTACTCGCCGTCAACGAAGGCGTGGTCGCGCCGTCGTCCCTCCTGCTGGAACCCCACCTTTTCGAGCACACGCGCGGAAGCCGGGTTGGTGGCGTAGCAGTCCGCACCGAGTTTGTTCAACCGCAGTTCTTGAAACGCATACTGTGCGAGACAGTCGACAGCATCGGTGGCGTAGCCGTTGCCCCAGTGATCCGGACGGATTGAGTACCCGAGTATACCAACCCCCCACTGATGGCGGTCTTCGTGAAGCAGACACGACCCGACCGGCTCATCGTCTACACAGACAACAAAGTGCGTATCGGCATCGCGACTATCGAAATCTTCGGCGGCAGACTCGGAAAGTGGCTCGTAGAACCCGATGTTCTGCCGAACCTGCGGCTCGTTGAATAGGCGCTGGAGCAGGTCGCTGTCGGTTGCTTGCTGTGGATGAAGCGTCACCCGGTCGCCGTGGAGAAACACTGGACCTGGCATGTGTAACTCCACTCGCAACTGATACAAGGGTGTTACCGTAGTCTGTGAGGCGACACCATACAAATACGACCCGGCGGAAAGCGACACGGAAAAGGGGGCCCAGCACTGCCCTGCGGTATGGGAACGCCGCTGGAGTCACGCGAGGAACAGGCAACGGAGGTCGTCGACCGTCTCCACGAGGAATACCCCGATTCAGCTATCTCGCTGAACTACAGCAATCGGCTGGAACTGCTGATTGCCGTCGTCCTCTCGGCACAGTGCACTGACGAACGAGTCAACGAAGTCACAGCGGACCTGTTCGAGAAGTACCAGAGCGCCGAAGACTACGCCGCGGCCTCCGAGGAGCAACTCGCCGAGGACATCTACGGCATCACGTTCCACAACAACAAGGGCGGCTATCTTCAGGGAATCGGAGAACTTCTGACAGACGAACACGGCGGCGAGGTCCCGGACACGATGTCAGCCCTCACTGACCTCCCGGGCGTGGGCCGCAAGACGGCGAATGTCGTCCTCCAGCACGGCCACGACATCGTCGAGGGAATCGTCGTCGACACGCACGTCCAACGCCTGTCACGACGGCTGGGCCTTACGGACCAGGAGCGCCCGGAAACTATCGAGCAGGATCTGCTCAACGTGGTACCCGAAGACGAGTGGCAGCAGTTCACACACTTGCTCATCGACCACGGACGAGCGGTGTGTGGGGCGCGTTCGGCGGACTGCGATGCGTGCGTA
Source organism: Haloarcula sp. Atlit-47R (assembly GCF_003665985.1). Classification (NCBI taxonomy): domain Archaea; kingdom Methanobacteriati; phylum Methanobacteriota; class Halobacteria; order Halobacteriales; family Haloarculaceae; genus Haloarcula; species Haloarcula sp. Atlit-47R. The sequence goes on from NZ_QPLQ01000005.1 coordinate 18,369, forward strand.
CTCGCGGATGTCTGTCCCTCTGAAAAGGGCGACAGCGAGGTCGACCTTGCCACCGGCGAGGCGTGGTAGCCGCGTGCCGAACGGCTCAGTTTTCGCCGTCACCGAGACGTGCAGTGAGCACAGGCACGTCGGACGTTCGAACAACCTTTTCAGCGACGCTGCCGAGTAGATACCGCTCGATTCCCGTCCGGCCGTGGGTTCCCATCACGATGAGATCGATGTCGTTCTCGGAGGCGTAGTCGAGGATCGCGCTGTGCGGTGGGCCGCGTTCGACAGCGGTGACGGTATCGACGCCGTCGACCTCGTCCGCCGCAGCCTCGACGATTGCCTGCGCTCGCTCCTGCAGTGACGATTCGATGTTGTGCTCTTCGCCGACCATCCCCGGCTCCGACGCGTCGTGTTCCTCCGCAATCATGCCGGTCGTCGCTTCCTCCGGCCCGGCGGAGGTCATCCCGATGTGTGGCGACGACGTATCGAGCACGGTCATGATGTGTAACGTCGCGTCGTGCGTCTCGGCGAGATTCCGTGCGTGTGCCAGCGCGGCTGCTGCTCCGTCACTCCCGTCTGTCGGAAAGAGAATGTGTTCGTACATTGGAACCACAGCTAGCGATGGACATGCCATGCTAATGAAACATCTAGCCTGTTCGCAGAGGCCGAGAATGAGGCCCGCTGTCAGCGACACTTACGCGACGTACCGGAGAGCGAACCGGACGATGCCGACCAGATACGCCAGCAGCCAGAAGATCACGTAGCCGAACACGCCGATACGGAGCCGTGAGCGCCAGTGGCTGAACGTCTCGTCACCGATTTCGTCCAGTAACAGGTCTTCATCGTACTCGTTGTAGAGGTCATGTTCCCGCTTTGCACGGAAGATGCGGACGATGCCCGTTCCACCGAAGGCAAGCAACGCGTAGGCTTGGAGCCCGAGCATCGCGTGAACAGCGGACAGCCCACCGAGCTGATCCGGCAGGCGCGGGATCATCCAGACCACCATCGGGACGGTGGTCAACACCAGCCCCGTCGTGACGAACTTCAGATGATGCACGAGCACGTCCCAGGTGACTGGCTCTGTCTCGATGATGTAGTACGCGCCGTACAGGAAACAGGGGAGGCTGAGGCTTACCGACAGTAACACGACTGTGGCCACGAGGCCGTCCGACACCATGAGTCGACCTAGGGACAGTGCTCGCTAAAGACTGCCGGATGCAGAAGGTCAGAACTTGTAAGCCGTCGCGGTCCGTACACCCGAGCAATGGCCGACCCGGACTCGACGTCTCCCACGGAGGACGAGCGCGGGAACACCCCTGCGGACGCAGTAACTGCCGAGCCAGAACCCGGCGAGCCCGGGGCCGAGGGCGACGGCGGTGAGACGGTCGAAGACGGCGAGTCGGGTGACGACAGTGAGCCGGACGAAGAGCTCGACACGGAGGCGCTCCGAAAGCAGGTCGAAGAAAAGTACGACTTCGACAACTTCGGCCCGGCGGATATGGCCGAGATGACCGCCGAGGAGTGGGACGTTGCCTTCGACGAAGACTCCTGGATCACCGGCGACGAACTCCTCGACCGGGTCGCTCGGGACCTGCGAAACCGCGTCGCAAACCGCGACGTGTTCGCCCGTATCGAACGCCACCGGGACCCACCGCGAGTGCTTGCGTACTCTGATGAGGGCTACGCGGTCGTCTATCCCGATGGAAGTCTCGAAGGCGAGGGGACCGTCATGCGTGACGTAAAGCCCACAGTCGCCCTGTGTTCCATGGATTCCTACGACGTACCTGAGAACGTCCCCGACCGGCCCCTTCCCCAGCCGGACGAGGTCCCCGAGGGTGGCGGCGAACTCGGGAACTGGATGCTGCAGGCGATTGCTGGGGCACAGTTTTTGGCCGGGATTGCACTCCTGGGGGGCGCAGTACTCGCGACCGCTGGCGTCATCGGCAACAGAGGAACCAGTATCGCGCTGTTGGTCGTGGCTGGCGTCGCTTTCATCGGCGTTTCGCTCGTTCTCTTTTTCACCGTCGCAAACGCACGACTCTCCGATACCTTCCGCTCCGAGGAGTACAGAGACAGACTGCGTGCCATCGGGCTTGAGGACGGCGAACGACCGGAGTTCGTCCCGGAGCTTGACCCGCAGAATTCGGGGTCTGAAGCGGGGGCTGACGAAACTGACGAAGCCGGGTAATGACGGTTCCTGCGGGTGGTATTCGGTGGGTTTATACAAACTCAGTCCTGATTCTACAGTGTATATGAACAGACGGGAGTTCGTCCGGACAGCAGGGGGGGCCGCCGGTGCTGCGGCGACCCTCAGCGCCACCGGCGCTGCCGCCGCACAGGAGGAAGGCGGTGACGGTGCGAAAACCGTCCCGGACTACGGCGGTTTCCTGGATTCGGTCGGGAACTTCGACGGGTCGACCGTCGATGCGACCGGGCAGGACACAGTAACTGTCGAGGTCGGCGTGCAGGCCAACGGCGGCGCGTACGGGTTCGGTCCGCCAGCTGTCCACGTGGACAACGGCGCAACCGTCCAGTTCGAATGGACGGGCAACGGCGGCGGCCACAACGTCGTCTCGGACGGCGACGGACCACTGGACTCCGGAAGTACGACGTCCAGCGCCGGCGTCAACTACGAGCATACCTTCGAAGAGGACGGCATTTACCCGTACCTCTGTGTCCCCCACGAGGGACTCAACATGAAGGGTGCGATCGTCGTCGGCGAAGAGTACCCGACACAGACAATCGGTGGCGGTGGTCCGGTCGAAGTCGACCCGCACTACGCCGGCGTCCCGATCCAGCCCCACTTCGTCGGATTTGGCGCTGGACTCGCAGTTATCATCCCGCTGATATTCACCTTCTTCCAGTTGAAGTACGGCGAATCGCCCCACACTAGTGGAGGGAACAACTAATGGCATCCGAAGGTTCCACCTACGGCGACATTCACCGCTACGAGCCGCCGCGTGAGAGCACAGCGGCGGCCGTTGGTATCGTCCTCCTGACGATCATTCAGGTCGCCCTTGTCGGGCTGTTCACGTACGGCATGATTGCCGGATGGGCGTCCGGTATCGGGACAACGCTGACCGTCCGCCTCATTGAGGCCAATATGTTCATGGGCGGCGTGTTGACAGCGATATTCATCGATCTGGCGTTCATCATGTTGCTGTACCGCAAGGAGTTCCTCCCAGACGTGATGATCGTCAAGAAGCGCCGTCGCAAGTGGGAAGACCTCTATATCCGTCAGGAAGACGTCGACGGCACGACGATGGCGGACGGCGACAAGCTTGCAGAGACATTCAAACGCGCAGTGTACCCATACTACAAGAAATAATATGCCACTTGATGAAGACAAATATCCGGCTGAAACAGGCCGTCGTCGCTTCGTAAAGGGCGTCGTCGGGAGTGCAGCACTCTCCAGCGTCGGTGTCGGTGGCGCCGCAGCCGTCGACGCGACGACAGACGCCGCCGGCGAAGGTGGCGGGACGACCCCGTTCGTCGCCGTCGAGAACACCGCCGGACCGGCCCCGCGAGGGATGCCGATCATCCCTATCGAGATCAACGGTGGCGAGATCAGTGGCCTCTGGCCGGAGTACGACGAGAAAGCCGGCGCAGCCGTCGCACCGGACTTCGGCGGGAGCGGCATCGACTACTCCTCGCAGTGGTTCCAGTACTGTGGTATCCAGAGCACCGCAGCCATCTATCCGCAATCCGACCGGAACAGTACGTTCCTCAACGACACCGGGACCTTCTCTTGGCAAGGGGAGTACGAATCCGGCAAACCACTCACGGTCGACATGTTCGACGACTACAAAGAATGGGGCAACGGCATCGGTGACCCCGGTGTCGGAAAGCCTGCGAGCGTCGTCTGGCGGACCAACAGCGACGGAAAGAACGGCGCTCCGGTGCAGATAATCAGGTCCGTCGAAGTCGAAAAGATGGCAAACGGTGAGGGCGAGTACGCGGAGCTTCCCAGCAGCGTCCAGTCGTTCGTCTCCGAGGCGACTGACCAGGGCTTCATCGCCTGGCTGAACAAATGCACGCACTTCTGTTGCGTGCCAGGGTTCAAAACGCAGAGCGGGAGCGCTAACTTTGCCGCAGCCAACGATATCTACTGTCAGTGCCACCAGTCCGTGTACGACCCGTTCAGTCCCGTGCAATCGACGTTCGTGGCGCTGCCACGCCCACCACAGACGGAGTAATCAATGAGTCTCGAACGCAAAGACGAACACGATCACAAAGGCTGGATGGAATCGCGCGAGCTGACGCCGATCGAATCGGTGTACCTGACCGTGCTTATCTGGCTCGACCGACGGCTGCGCGTCGTTGACTATCTTGAGATCCTCGAAGATCTCTACTACAAGGTCAACATGCAGATGCCGAAGAGCCACACGGAGCAGTACAACCTCGACAACAAGTTCTGGTACTGGTACCCGCTGTACGCACTCGGGTCGTTCTCGACAGTTGCGTACATCGTTGCCGCGATATCCGGCGCGCTACTTGGCTTCTACTACGCCCCGGCCGCCGCGGCTGCCGACGGGTCACCGACGGTCGCGTACGACTCGGTGATGCTCATCATGGGCCAGCTCAACCTCGGCTACTTCCTGCGCTCGGTCCACCGCTGGGCCGCCCAGATTATGGTCGCTGCCGTGTTCCTCCACATGCTTCGTGTGTACTTCACCGGGGCATACAAGGAACCGCGCGAACTGAACTGGCTCATCGGCATCGTCCTCATCTCGCTGACGCTGGTGTTCGGATACACCGGCTACCTGCTGCCGTGGAGCCAGCTCTCGTTCTGGGCCGGCCAGATCGGCGTCGAGATGTCCCTTTCCATCCCGCTCATCGGTGAGTGGGTCGCACAGCTGATGTTCGGCGGGTTCACGCTTTCGCAGGCCACGCTACAGCGGATGTACATCCTGCACGTGTTCTTCCTGCCGTTCATCACGACTGCCATCATCGCGGTCCACATCGGCATCGTCTGGATGCAGGGGATCGCTGAACCACACTAATACTATGAGCGACAACGACACAGACGACGTTCGCACGGACGGTTCCGGCACCGGTATCGTTTCGCCGGACGACGAGACTCCCGCATGGTCCGAGCGAAAGGAACGGACACAGGGGCTCTCCCGGCTGACGTACGAGTACTTCGAACGGGCACGCCGCGAGGACCAGGACCTCCGCCAGCAGTCGGACTACGTCGAGCGTGACGTGCTCGCGTTCCCGGCCTGGCCCCACGAGATGATGCGCAACATCGCGCTGACGTCCTTCTTCGTGGGCATGATCCTGTTCGTCTCGGCGACGCTGCCCCCGGAGATGCCAAACCCTGCTAACTCCAGTGTGACGCCGGCGATTATCCTGCCGGACTGGTATCTCTACTGGTCCTTTGGCCTGCTCAAGCTCGGTCCGCTGAACCCCGACCTGAGCATCCTCGGCGGCTCGAAGCTCATGGCCGACCGAACCTACGGTGTGTTGGCAAACGTCGTGGTCGTCGGCTTCGTCGCCATCGTCCCCTTCCTGAACAAGGGGTCCGCGCGCCGTCCCGTCGAGCAGCCCTTCTGGGCCGCGGTCGGGATGTCCGGCGTCATCTTCAGCCTGACCATCGCCGCACTGTCCATCAAGAACCTCGTTCCGATGGACTCGCACCTGCTGTTTGACCTGACGTTCCTCGTCCCCATCGTCAGCGCGACGATCACCTACGCGGTGCTCAAGACGATGCGCGAGGGCTACATGTTCGACCTCAACCGTCGGTACTACCGGCTGCGACCGCCGAAGTAACCGACTCGGCCAGTTTCTCCGTCGTTTCTTTGCATCCGCAGCTCAGTTCCACCGCAAGCGTAGTGACTTCGTCTCGCCGCAGTAAAGTGGCTCCCGTCCGTAGTAGTAGCGATGACAGAGGACCAGCCAGCGGGGACTGAAGACGGTTCGGACCGGCGGGATGTCGTGGTCCCGCTGCGCGTGTACAAGGCTGTGACGGTGTTCTCGACGCTGTTTGCGGTGATAAGCGTCGTCGCCGGATTCATCCTCGTCGACGTGGCGACACAGCGGGCCTCAGCGCCGGCCTCGGAGATTGACGTGCCGGTCGGCATCGCCGGAATCGCGTGCATTCTCGCTGGCACAGTCGTGTACGCGTTCTCGACGCGGTTCCGTACCGAGGAAATGGGAAAGTCTAAAGACGACGCTACCTAACGTTCGGATAATGGCTGACGAGTTCATGAAGGGGTTCGCGTGCCTCATGGTCGGCGGACTGGGTTGGATGACCATCAAGGGATGGTACAACACGCCGAGTTTCGAAGGGGCACAGCTCACTGGCGAACTTACTATCGAGGAACCGACCACGTTCGACCAGATCGCCCTGTTCATGGGCGACGCGTTCTTCTGGTTCGCAGTGCTGGGCGCACTGACCTTCTGGGTCGTGCTCCCGCTGATCAGCGAATTCCAGGCGTACCTCAACGAGCGGTCGGCATAACAGGACGCAGTCGTTATGTCTTTCTAATCGGGGCCGACGCCGCCCTCAGTTTGCAGTCCGATCCACCGGCGTGTGGTCTTCGTCGCGTACCTGAATCCCGCGGGACCGAAGCGCCGTGGCGAACTTGCTCGGTGACACCCCGCTGTACGTCGCTGCTTCTTCGAGTGTGAATGTTTCCCCGCGGTACAGCGTCAGCGCCGTTGTGAGGGACCTGTGTGACATCTTCCTCTACACCGACACAACGTTGTGGTGGTATTAAACTATTTCGCCAGATTTTCGTCTGTTCATACAGTGTGCGCGAGTACAATTACACACTCAAATAGTATTTCAAACTAAAACCACACATACGGGGTTGTGTAGTTGTGTGGTGATTGCCGGCCGCACGCGCAGCGCTATCGATAGACGCGGCTGGGAAGCGACAGGTAGACGAAGTCGGTAAAACGAGAATCTGTCTTCAGACGATGGCGCTCCACGGGCCCTTGATGAGCCAGAACAGGCTCTGGTAGCCCGCATACATGAACACCACAAGAGCGGCGACGATGGCCCCTTTTGGCCGTTCCAGCGGGATGTCACGGCGGGCTTCGACCTTGCGGGACTCGAACTCGAAGAAGTCAGTGATGACTGCGCCGAGAACGAGTACGGACAGGACCATCCCACCGTGATGGTGGAGCGTCATGTAGAAAAACGACAACACGACCAGTGCGATGTTGCTGAACGTGTGTGCCGGGTGACGGCTGATCGCCTCTGCGCCATCGTTTTTATATTGCTTGACGTGGCTTCTATGGGCGAGCTGCCGCGTGAGGAAGTTGACAATTACCACTCCGAAGATGATGTATTCGATGAGGAGCGCACCGCCGACTGTGGGACTCCCCAGAATGGTATCCAGTGGCCCAAAGAACGTTACGGATGGCTGCATATGCAAAGCTCTGTCCACCGTCCATTAGTGTCTTTCCAATCTCACTCGAATCTGGACCGACTCTCGTCAACGACGGCGGTTCGAACGGGGGACCCGAGCGAGATCGTGATACGCTCCTGATAGCTGACGGGCCGCGATATGTGGTCATCGACGAGTAGCTTGACGGTCGCCTCGTCGCGTTCAACCAAGGCATTGAGGCCATCGGCCGGCAAGACCCAGTGATCCGGATCAGTCGCAAACGGTGCGATCGGTGCCACCACCGCCTGCTCCGACGGTGCCAGAATTGGGCCGCCGACGCGATGGGCGTAGCCCGGCGAGCCAGCGGCCGTTGCGATCACGACGCCGTCGGCCCGGAACTGTCCGATGCGGTCGGCCGTCGACGTGACAGTAAACTCGGAGATACGGGCGGCGTCTGCGGTAACGAGGGTCACGTCCCAGAACGCCTGTTCGACCGTCCCGTCAGGCATCGTCACGCGGAGAACTGGATGTCTTTCGACCCGTGCTTCAGCAAGTCCCGACACGGCAGCGACAGCGTCGTCCCGGGGTACTGACCGGACGCCGCGACCCGCCGCGACCGGTAACACCAGCGGGTCACCCACAGCCCGTGCCACGGCAGCAACGGCGTCCTCGCCGACAGCGACGACCCGGTTGGTCTTCGGAACAGCGCCGTCACGACCCCGTTCAACAGCCATGCCGGCGTCTCGAAGCACGTCTGCTAGGGCGTTGTCACCGACCACACCAATGGGGGTTCCCATCACCTGAATCTCCGGGCCGGCGGAAAAAAACCTGCCGCACTTCTCGCGGTCACGTCAAATATCGAGGCGGCGGCGGGCGTATTCGACGAGAATCGGCATGTCCGAGAGATGGGTGAGCTTCGCAATCGCCCGACGGTCGCCGCCGTTGATTTGCCTGAGTGTGTCCTGTCCGGTACTCCGGAGGTCGTCCATCAACTGATCGTACCGCTCGTTCGGAGCGAGATACAGCAGTTCCGTCATCATCAGGCGGGCGTTGTGTTTCGGGGCCACCTCGCTGTGCCAGAGCTGGTCGTAGACAGAGAGGTTCTCCGCCGAGGTGTCGGGTTCGTCAGGCTTGAGCGCCGAGTCGGCCGTTGCGGCGGCGGCACGGGCCGACTTCATGCCCTTGTGAATGCCCTCACCCCACAACGGGTCAACAGTCGGGACAGTGTCGCCGATAGCCATGAAGCTGTCCGTGCTCATCGAGTCAGGAGGCTGGATGTGGGCTGACCCGCGGTGGGCTTGCGTCCCCTCGATTCGCTCGGCGTCATCGAACCGTGGGTCCGAATCGAGCCAGTACTCCAGATAGTCGTCGATGCCCATCCCGTCTTTCGCGTACTTCTGGTGAGAGCCGTTCTGGATGTAACAGAGGCCGACCTTCGCTGTGTCTTCACCGGTGTGGAAAATCCAGGAGTAGCCACCCGGGGCGAGGTCGTGATCCAGGCGGAGCATCATCGCATCCCGGAGGTCGGCGTAGTCATCGTGATCCATTTCAACGCCCTCGAACTCGTACTCAACGCCGATTGCCTGATGGTCCCGCTTGAGGTCACACACGTCAAGTTCCTTCGCCAGCGGCGCGGCGGGGCCGGTGGCGTCGATGACGATGTCCGCGTACACCTCCTCGTCGCCGTCGTAGCGGACGCCGACGATTTCCCCGTTCTCCATGATGGGGGCCGAGACGCGGGCGTCAAAGCGGTAGGTCGCTCCCTTATTCCGTCCCTCAGAGACAAGCCACTGTTTGAACTCCGCGAACTCTAGGACGGCCCCAGTCTGATTACGGACGTAGTGGTCGTTGGGGGACTCAAGCACGACGTTGTCCGTGTAGTTCATCACCACGTCATCGGGAATCGCAAAGCCCGTCATCGCCGACATGAACGTCCCGGCGGTGGACTTGTTGCTCTGACGCGGGAACTCGTCTTCGGACTCGGTTTCGAGAACGAGCACCTCGTAGTTTCGCTCCGCTAGATCACGGGCACACTGCGCCCCGGCGGGCCCGGCTCCGGCTATCACCACGTCAAAGCGCTCGCGCATGGTTGTGGGTGTTGCCTGTCGGTAATCAGTCTTTCCGAATACACCGAGGGCGGTCTCGAAAGGGTAAAGACGGCCCCACTACCATGACGGGAACACCCGGGGCGACATACAATGGTTCTCAAGACAGGCGCGGGCGTGCTCGCGGACAGGCGGCGGCTGCCCACGGCGCTACGGGCGGTGCTGGGATACTACGCGGACACCGGCGTGTTCGATGCCGGCAGCCTCTCACTGAAATCCGAGATTGACGACCGGACCGAAGCGATGGTTGACGACGTGACCGACCGCATTGAGGCTGCCCTCGAAGACGAGTTCGGCTGTCCGGTCGAGTTCTCATACGATACGAAGCTCATTCTCCCCGCACAGCTGACGCTGGGCTACGTCTACCGTAACGCCCGTCAGCAGGCCCCCGGCGACCCTGTCATCGATACAATCGCCGACGGCGTTCCGACCGTCGATGAGACGGCGCTGGAACAGGGGCCAGCACAGGACCTTGCACCCCGTGAGATGGTCGTGCGCGCCGAGCAGATGACTCGCCTCTCCATCGAGGCGCTCATCGACGGGGACATGCGCGACGCTATCAATGATGACGAGTTCGAAGATTTCGAGGTTGACTTTGACGCGAGTGAAGCGGACCGCCGCCGCGTCGCCGAGGTCGCCCAATCCGCGCTGCAGTCCCACCTCGACGGCCTGTTGGAGGATATGCCTCCCGTCGTCGAGAACGCCTACCAGTGGGCTGTCGACTACAGCGAGGCCCATCAGGACCGCGACGACTACTTCCGGGAACTGATGACCGCGGCTGAGGACGGTGACGCCGATGCGCTGACCGATATCCGGGAAGCGTACAAGTTCGCCGAGTACGACGAGGCGCCAGCGACGCTCACCGAGACGGAGAAGAAACTTCCCTACAGCAAAACCCAGTACGCCCGCGTCGGTGTCCTCTACGACGGGATGCTCGACCTCTACCGACTCGCTGGCCTCGACATCGACGACGAGTTCGCCAAGGCCATCGTTCTCGCCATTATCGGCGCACAGGTGTGGCTCGACGACGTAGACGACTACGAGGATGATCGAGCGGAGGGCCAACTGACGCCCGTCACCGCCGAGTACCTGCTCGCGCCCGACGACGAAGCCGCCTATCGACGAGTCGTCGACGTGACCGAACAGTATCTCGACCTCGCGAAGTCGTACGCAACGGCCGCCGACTCGCCGCTGACCGGCGTCGCTGTTGAGTACATCTACCGCTCCGGAAATCCGGATGTCCTGCCCGGCAAGCCTGAGTAGGCCCACGAGCGACACCGGCCCGGCCCAAGCACCAGAGTTTATATCTCGCCGCCCGCACCGAGATTTGAATGCTTCATTCGCGGGTGGGCAGGGTCGCAGCTGTCTGTGGACTGCTGGCCATCTTATTCGCACTCATGATCGGATTCGGTATGGCCACGCCGGCCCCCGAACTGGGCGACTATCCCGATGGAAACGCGCTGGCCCAGCATCCTGACAGCCACGTCGGTGAGGCCGTTCAGGTGACCGGCAGTGTCATCGGAACCGAGCCAGTCGAAATCGCCGTCGAATACGAGTACACTGCCAGCGGCGAGTACCACAGCGGCACGCTCACGGTTACAGTCCGGAATGTCGACATAGCCGTCGACGAAGGCGAGTCGCTGCAGGTGTACGGCACGTTCGGTCCAGACCGGACCATCACCGCGGAGAACAGCGTGCGCGTGCCGGCAGTGAACTACATGGCGATGTATATCGTTTCTGCCCTCGCCGGCCTGTGGACGCTGTGGCGACTGGTCTGTGGGTGGCGGCTGAACTGGCAGACAGGGGGACTGTGCCGGCGTGAGGAGCCACTTCGGCCGATACAGGCGCTTCACAAGAGAGTACAAGAGGTGCGTGCCTGATGCCGGACCTGCTCTCGCACGCCTTCATCGCGTTCACCATCTGTACCCTCCTGTCACTACGGTACAACTGGCTCACTGGCGAGTACGTCACCGTGGGGATGGCCGGCGCGTTCATCCCGGACATGGCGAAGATCAAGCTTCTCGTGGACGCTGCAGCGGTCGAGGCGGCGCTGGGGATCCCGTTCAACTGGCTGGGTATCCACACACTCGGCGGCGCGTTCGTTGCAGTCCTCGTAGGGACGGTCGTCGTGAACCGCGCCGACCGACGGCGCGTGTTCATGCTGCTGTCGCTCGGGGCTGTAAGTCACCTGCTCGCCGATTCGCTTTTGTTGAAGGCCTCTGGGCGGTCGTACGAAGTGCTGTGGCCACTGACACAGTACCACCCGCCCACGCCGGGGCTGTACCTGAGCACGGACATCTGGCTCACGGGCGTCACCGGTTCTGTTGCAGTGGCGGTTTATTTCCTCGTGCAGTACAGGGCATAGCGCCACTGTCTTTCCCCTCCCTCAGCGTTTCCCTAACGCCGTCTCAAACACGCGCTGTGCTCGCTCGTAGGCGGCGTTTCGGTCGACGATTGGATGATAGTAATCCGGAGCCAGTTCCTCGCGTTCGCCGTCAGAGAGCGTCGGCCAGTCGACGATCTTGTTCGCCGGAACATCACGAAGCTCCGGCACGTATTCCGTGACGTAGTCCGCCCCGCTGTCGTACTTGCTCATCTGTGCGACCGGGTCGAAGATACGCACGTCCACGGAGTCGGTCCCGGTAGACGCCGTCCACTGCCAGCTTGCGGCGTTGTTAGCGGGGTCGTGGTCGACCAGTCGCTTCCTGAAGTGCCGTGCGCCTTCGCGCCAGTCGACCAGTAGATGTTTCGTGAGGAAGGACGCGACGTTCTGGCGCGGCCGGTTGTGGATGTATCCTTCCCGTTCGAGCTGGCGCATCCCGGCGTCAACGAACGGATACCCCGTCTCGCCGCGCTTCCAGGCCTCGAAGTTGTCCCCGTCGTTTTCCCACTCGATACGGTTCGGGAACGACTTGTAGTTCTCTGACAGCAGCGTGGGGTTGTGGTACAGCAGGTGATAGCTCTGCTCGCGCCACGAGAGTTCGTAGCGGTACTTCTGGATGTTCCGCTGGGCGTCACCGGTGGCTTCGGTGTGGCGGTCGGACGCATCTCGCCATATCTCGCGGATACCAATCATCCCTGCCGCGAGGTACGGCGACATACGCGAGACGGCGCTGGTCGGCCGCTCGACGGCTGCCTGCATGTCATCACGGGTCTCGTTGTACGTCTCGATGCCACCGGTGAGGAAGTCGTCGTACCGCTGCCGTGCCCCCTCGTAGCCGGGGGTTGGCAGGTCCATATCCGACTCGATGCTCGGAGCCGTCGTCGGGTCCGACACGTCGGCAAACGAGTCCGCTTCGGGCGGGTCGACCGGCGGGAGCTTGTGGTGGGCCTGCCAGTCGTCGTAGAAGCGGCTGTGGTTCTCGTACCGGCTGTCGAGCCCGGCCGGATCGACGAGGACGAGGTCGGTCAGGGACTTCGTCGGCACGGCCTCATCGACACGGCGCTGTCGGTTCCGGCGCGCCGGCCGGTAGTGGTCGTTGTAGTACACCCGGTCGGCGTCGTACTCCTCGACGACGGTTGAGAGCACATCGGCAGCGGCCCCCTTCCTGACGAGCAGGTCACCGTCGCGGTCCCGATACGCCGCTTTCAGCGCTCTGACACCGGCCAGCAGGAATGCTCGCTGCCGCTTCCCGACCTTCGACAGCAGGTCCGTATCGAGAACGTACACCGGCAGTACCTCGTCGTCTGCGGCAGCGGCAGTCAACCCGCGGTTGTCCGGTATCCGGAGATCCCGCTGATGCCAGAAGACGTGCATACCTTCCGTTAGAGATACCGACATATGGGTCCGAACCCGATTCTATTGTGTGTGTGACAGAAGGGCATGATATCCGGCGCATCGGCTCCCATATATCGCCGACCTACCGTGACTCCGGTTTGCGAACGAGATAGCAATGTTGCGTGAAGCTGACGAACGTCTCTCCGCGAGCGTCCTTTCTTGTAGGTCCTCCGCCTAGGCCTGTGCCACTTCTCGCCCAACAGCTTCATCGTCGGCTAAGTGGTCCTCGATGAACTGCATGAGATGATACATGCGTCAGTTAGAAGCGTCCCTGAATGATGTCTTTCACCCGCTGCCGGTCGAACAGTTGCTTGTCGTCGGCCACCTCGGGAAACCGTTCGGGTTCGAACTCGCCAAACTCCTCAGGATAGAGCTGCTGGGCGACCATCTCAGTCTGGAGCAGGTTCACCAGTGGGCCCTGTGACCCGAACGCACCGGGGTATATATTGCCCGCCTCAACCGCTGTCAGCTGGCTGCCGACCGGATCGGTCTCCATCGGCTCGACGAACTGCTTGTGGAACGCTGACAGCGAGAAGCTATCAGTGTTGCCGGTGGTTTTGATTCCCCAGTGGACGACGATGATCTCGGGGTCGACTTCAAGCAGCTGTTCGTAGTCGATGGTTCCATTCTCGACCAGCTCAGGGGTGAACGAGCTTTCGATGCCGAGATCCTGGTATGGTTTCATTTCGATACCTTCGGCATCCGTATTCATCGGATAGAACGTCCCTTCGCTCGGATTAGTGGCGCTGTTGACGAGACCAATCGTTGGCTGGTTGCCATCCGACGGGAGCCGCGATTGGATCTCCCTCTGAAGATCGTCGTGAACAGACGCCATCGCCTCGTAGCGCTCGCGTTCCTGGAACAACTCAGCGAGCCGCTCGAAGGCCCCGTACAGCGAGTAGAGTTTGTAGTCGTGGAAATCGCGTCGGCGCAGGATGTTGTTCCCGAAGAAGGGAGCAACGTTTTCGCTGATTTCCCGGGTATCTGACTCGTCCCATGAGTCGTCCCAGCCGGTGCCGTGCATGTAGTGAGGGTCCATCAAAATCACATCGGGCTTGCGTTCGTAGAAGATCTCCTTGTCCCAGCTAATCGCCGACATCGACTCCGTCTCCGAGCGCGGCGGTACGTCCAGCCCGAACGGCTCGAAGAGAAATCCGGGTATCATGTTCGTCGACGTCAGGAACCCGTCGCGTTGACCCAGCGCAAAGGCCATATCGGCCCACTCGCCGTTGTTGACGATGTAGGTCTCAGGTACCGACTCGAAAGTCTGACACCCTACTGGCTCGATACAGGCCTCGTAGCTGTCTGCCTGTTCTGTCCGAGTCGACTCATTTGAGTTTTCCGTGTTGTCTGACTCGGTCATCGACGCACAGCCGGCCAGTGCCGCGCCGACTGTGAGACCGGTCCCTGCGAGTAACTGGCGTCGTGTTGACTGACTACCATATTCCATATTTTTAGGCTGACCTAATAATATGTAAAGATTGTTGTTTCTGTTTATCAGAACCTTCCGGCTACTGAGAACCACGCCAGCAGCCAGAGGGACCCACGGATCAAGCGAGAGCCCCTCATCAACGACAGTCCATCCGGCGTACACCAGTCAACGGTGTAGTCACGCCGACTGTGGATTCACGCACGAGGACAACCGCGACGGCGACGAGTTTGCCTGCCAGAAGTGCGGCAAAGAGCTACACAGCGACTACAACGCGGCACGCAACATCGCACACAGGTACGTCCAGAATCGCCTCAAGTCTGGTTCTGGACGGGCGACCAATCACCTCGCCCTCAAGTCGGGGACGTTGAACGGGAACGGCGACTACTCGCCTTCCACGGTATAGTGGATAGACCGGGAGTCCACCGACAAACCTCGGCGTGAACGCCGAGGTAGGTGATCACGCGCCGAAGAGATATCTGGCGCCATAGAGTATAGCACAGTGGGCGAGTGTCGGTCCGTCTTCAACGCCGGGAACGTGTTCTCCAGCGATGGTGCTCCCATCGGCCGCAATCGTCGAGTTCGCACAGATGATTTCCGCGTCTGGGTTCGTGTGCCGGACGCTTGCTTTGCCCCGTGAATTCAGGCCACGTCGGCGGTGGTCCCCCTGTTGATGAGGACGTAATCCGCTAACCAGAGATGGGTTTGTCCCGGCTAGGATCGAGGTTCTGACCCGCCACGGTGATTACCTGCCACGAAGACGTGCCGGCGGCTCCCCGTGTTATGCTCAAAGCGCCCCTCGAACTGCCCGCCGAGTTCAATATCGACGTGCAGGAACTGCTCCAACGGGGCGGGGAGATCAGAAACAGAAACGGCTGGCCTAGTAGAACTCGCGGACGAGGTCCATCGCGCCCTCGGGCGCGCCGTCGGGAATCTCGGCCATCGAACCCTCGACGCCCTCGCGTTCCTCGAACGGGACCGAATCCTCGTCCTGGTAGAGGACGCCCATGTACTCCTTCTCGCTTTCGAGAATCTTGTCCTTGGCCTGGTCGCGGTCCGACGGGTCGTGGTCGGTTTCGTCGAGGTCCACGATGGCGTCGCGGAAGTAGTCGTAAGTGTCCACGTCGTTGAACGTCACACACGGCGAGTAGACGTTGACGAAGCCGAACCCGTCGTGCTCGACGGCTTTCTGGACGATCTCGGCGTGGCGCTGTGCGTTCGAGGAGAACGACTGCGCGATGAACGTCGCGCCGGAGGCCAAGGCGAGCGCCTTGGGGTTGACCGGCGGCTGGTTCGGGCCGTCCGGCGAGGTCGAGGTCTCGAAGTCCTCGCGCGAGGTTGGCGAGGCCTGACCCTTTGTCAGCCCGTAAATCCGGTTGTCCATTACGACGTAGCTCATGTCTACGTTGCGGCGGACAGCGTGGATGAAGTGGCCAGCCCCGATGGAGTAGCCGTCGCCGTCACCACCCGAAACCATCACTTCGAGGTCCGGGTTGGCCATCTTCACGCCGATTCCCACGGGCAGGGCGCGGCCGTGGACGCCGTGGAGCGCGTAGCTGTGCATGTACGTCCCGATCTTGCCGGAACAGCCGATACCGGCGACGATGAAGGTGTTATCGGGGTCGTTGCCCGTCTCCGCCAGCGCCTTCATCATGCCGTTCATCGTCCCGAAGTCACCGCAGCCGGGACACCAGGTCGGTTGCTTGTCGGATTTGAAGTCTGTGAAGCGAACGTCGGAACTCATTGTGTTGCCTCCGCGGGTGTGTCAAGCGTCTGCTTTATCTCTGTCGCCAGTTCGTCTGCCTTGAACCGAACGCCGTTGTACTTGTTGATGCGCTGGACCCGTTCGAGGACATCGTGTTCGATGACATCCGCGAACTGGCCGGTAGCGTTGCACTCGACGACGATGACGTCCTCGGCCGCCTCGATCTCCTCGGTGAGGTCCGGTCGGGGGAAGATGTACGGGACCGAGAGGAACCGGATGTCGTAGCCGTCCTCCTCCAGCAGTGTCAGCCCCTCGCGGAGCGCGCCCTCGTTGGAGCCCCAGGAGATGACTAGCGTGTCCGCGTCGGGGTCGCCGAACTCGCGGTAGTCGAAGTCCTCCTGCTCGCGGGCGGTCTCGACTTTCCGCTGGCGCTTGTCGACCTGCTCGATGCGGATGTCCGTGTCTTCGGTCCGCCGACCGAGTTCGTCGTGTTCGAGGCCGGTCGTCATGTGCGCGCCGTCGGTCGTCCCGGGGAACGCACGCGGCGAGATGCCGTCGGCGGCGGCGAAGTGGGCCTGGAAGCGGCCCTTCTCGTCGAGCCAGGCGTCGATGTCGTTCTCGTCGACGACCTTGCCGCGGTCGATTTCGACCTCGTCCATGTCGAACGTCTCGGGGGAGAAGGTCTGCTCCGTCACGGCCATCGCGAGGTCCGAAACGAGGAAGACCGGGGTCTGGTACTTCTCGGCGAGGTTGAACGCCTCGACGGTCTTCCAGAAGCACTCCGAAACCGTGGTCGGCGCGACGACGAACCGTGGAATCTCGCCGTGGCCGCCGTACAGTGTCATGTTGAGGTCGCCCTGCTCCTGCTTGGTCGGCATCCCGGTCGAGGGACCGGAGCGCATCACATCACAGATAACCAGCGGCGTCTCGCTGGTGGCGACCAGCCCGAACGTCTCGGTCATCAGGTCGATACCCGGGCCGGACGTGGCGGTCATGGCTCGGGCACCGGCGCGGGCCGCACCGAGGGCCATGTTGATTGCGGAGAGTTCGTCCTCGGCCTGGACGACCTTCCCGCCGAACTGGTCGACGCGGCCGGTCATGTACTCCATCACGTCCGTCGCCGGTGTGATTGGATAGCCGGCGTAGAAGCGACAGCCGGCGGCGATAGCGCCCATGCCGATGGCCTCGTCCCCGTTGAGGAGCACGTAGTCCTCGTCGGTGGTCTCCATGTCGTAGTCGAACTCGCCGTACTCCTCCTGCACGTAGTCCTGTCCCTTCCGGGCGGCTTCCTTGTTGTTCTCGACGATGGCCTCGCCCTTGTCGCCGAAGCGCTTTTCGAGGCTTTCGTCGAGGTTCTCGATGGGGAAGCCGGTGACCTCACACGCCGCACCGAGGGCGACGACGTTGAGCATGATGGCCCCACCCGCGTCCTCGGCGAGCCGTTTCAGCGGTACTTCGAGTGCCGTCGCGTCGCCGGGCACTTCCACGTCCTGCATCGTCGAACGCTCGCCGTCATAGATGATGACGGAGTCCTCGTGGAGTTCGTCCTCGTTCTCGTGGATCGTGCGCTCGGTGAGTGCGATCAGGATGTCGAGGCGGTCGACGACACTCTCAACGCGGTCGACTGACGTCCGTACCTTGTAGGCGGTGTACCCGCCGCGGATGCGGGAGGCGAAGTCCTTTGAGGTGAAGACGTGTCGACCAGCCCGGGAGAGTGCCTGCGCGAAAATCTTCCCGGTGGAGTCGATTCCATCGCCGGCTTCGCCGCCGATGGCCCAGTTCAGGTCCTCTGGCATTATATCCCTCGGGTAGCCAGCGTGGTAGGAAAAGCCTTCCGTAAGCGCCCGCGCGCGTACTACTCGCTTTTGAGTGAATTTTGGTATGGTCTCGAGCAAAAACCGGCATAATCACCCGTATGTAGGAAAAAACCGGCAATACGATCCGACTAGGCTGAAACTCCGCGACCGTAACCCCCTTGCCCAGTCACGGTAACTCTGGGATATGGATGAACGAGTCCTCGACGTGGTTGCCGTCCGAGATGTCGGACCAGACACCGTGGCGATTGACTTTGAGACACCGGATGCCTTCGACGCACAGCCGGGTCAGTTCGTCAAACTGACATTGACCGTCGACGGGGAGAATATCTCGCGGTTCTACACTATCTCTTCGCCGACGGTCGACGAGGCGTTCGAGATCACCGTCGGTATCGACCCCGACGGCGAACTGGCACCGAAACTCGGTGCGCTCGAAGCGGGCGACGGCGTCCGTATCGCCGGGCCGTTCGGGTCGGATTACTACGAGGGCGAGAGCCGCGTCGTCGTGTTGGCCGGCGGCCCCGGCGTCGGTCCGGCGGTCGGTATCGCCGAGCGTGCACTGGACGATGGTAACGAGGCCGCAGTCGTGTATCAGGACGACGCGCCGGTCCACGGGGACCGACTAGACGCGCTCGCCGAGGCCGGGGCGCTCGTCTCGGTCATCGATGGCGAGGCGTCCCTGACCGAGCCAGTCGCCGATGCCGTTGAGGACGGTGGGCAAGTGTTCATTTACGGCTTCGCGGACTTCCTCGATGCCGCCACGGAGGCGCTGGAGGCCGCTGGCATTAGCACTGATGATGCCAAAGTCGAGAACTTCGGATAGCTCGTCCCACCGCCATTCGAGCGTCGTCCCGCCTGCTAACTCACCGTTTGACCGGTGGTAGCGGTGTTAGCTCTCGTCACTGGCGCTTGGTGCTCGAACGGTCAGCACCGGTACCGGCGACGTTCGGACCAGCTTTTCCGCGACGCTACCCAGGAGGTAGCGGTCGACACCGGTGCGGCCGTGAGTGCCGATGACGACGAGGTCGGCGTCAGTATCCTCGATAGCGTCGAGGATGGCCCGATACGGGACGCCGTGAGTGATAGCTGTCTCGACAGTCTCGACTCCCAGCTCGGAGAGCCGGTCGGACGCCCCCCCGACAGCATCCGTCGCGACCGACTCCAGTTCGTCGACGATGACAGTCGATCCGACGTCGATACCGAGCGACCGCGTGTCCACGACCGAAACGAGATGGGTAGTGGCATCGGTTGCGCTTGCGAGCGCGCCTGCCGGTTCAATAGCCGCCTCTGCGCCGCTGCTGCCATCGGTCGGGAGTAGAATGTCGTCGAACGAGACGGTCCCCGGCTCAGCGTCGGCTTTGACCGAGAGGACCGGCACATCGGCGAGGCGAACGACCTTTTCGGTGACACTGCCCAGAAGGAACCGTCGGACACCGGTCCGACCATGGGTTCCCATGACGATGAGGTCGATATCGTTCTCGTCGGCGTAGTCGAGAATCGCGTCGTGGACGACTCCCTCGCGGACGGCGGGGGTGACGGACAGACCCTCGGTGTCGACGTGGTCGGTCTGGGATTCGACGAAGGCATCCGCCGGGGAGCCGCCGTCGTAGTCCCAGTCGTCGTCCGTGGGCCCGTGCTCGTCGACGACCGAGAGCACATGGACCGCTGCATCGTGGGTGCCGGCAAGCGTCGCAGCGACCTCGAACGCGCGCTCGGAACCGGGGCTGCCGTCGGTCGGAACGAGGATTCTATCGAACATTGGGTGTCGCTATTCACCGCCGTCGGTGATAAAGCATCGTGGCTGAGACAGGACTACCGAGAGAGTCACTGCGGGGCTCCGAGAACAGAACAAAGCCTATAACAGTCGGATGCGAACTTCTCCCATGCGCGAGGCAAGTCGGACGACGCGCCAGCGCATCGCTGACCAACTACGCGACGAAGCGATGGCTGCAGGGACAATCGCGAACGAGTTCGAGATACAGACCAGCGACGCGCTCACGCACGTAGAGCATATCTCCAAGTCCCTGGAATCGACCGACGAACAGCTCCTCGTCGCGCCGCCGGAGTGCGAGGAGTGCGGCTTCACGGACTTCGACGACCTGACAAACCGACCGAGTCGGTGTCCGGAGTGCAAATGCGAAGCGGTCTCGGAGCCGGCGTACCGGATCAGCTAACCCGTAAGGAATCCCGGAGACGCCGATTCCAGCCGTTCAGTTCCCCGAGAAGCCGATGCGACCGCGCGAAGAGAGGTCGTGGTCGCCCGACGGCCCCTGATTTTCGAACTCGTAGCGCTCGTCGGTCAGGTAGACGTCACCGTCCTCGGTGGTGATAGAGACTTCCTCCAGAACCGCTCCCTCGCAAGGGCCGTAGTTACACAGCCCCGAATCGGATTCGAACGTCGCCCCGTGTTTCTCACACACCAGTTGCCCGTTGCGAACTGTCGCCCCACTGCCCTTGTCGAGTCGGACATCTGTCCAGTGTGGACAGTAGTTCTCGAACGCGACGACCGCGTCGGACAACTCGACGATAATCGCCTCCTTCGTGTCGAAGCCGTCGCGAACAGTGAACAGAAACGTTCCGTCATCGGGCACCTCGTCCAGCGCGACGATACGGCTGTCCTCGTCCATACTATGCATCCGTAAGTACGTAAGCCGTTTCAAACCGCCGGTTCCGGCCCTATTCACGTACTGAAGCGATGACCCACAAAACGAAGCCCATCTCAGTAGTGTCGCTCCTCGATTCGCTCGTCGAACAACCGCTGAAGGAGCTTCGTCATCGGCCCGCTCCCGACGGAGATGCCGTCGACGGTCGCAATCGGGCGGATCTCCCACGTCGAGTTCGTGAGAAACGCCTCGTCAGCATCACGCAGCGCGTCGAGCGAATAGTGACCGGTCTCGACGGGGAAGTCCTCGCCGCGGGCGATGTCCATTACCACGTCGCGGGTGACCCCCGGCAGTAGGTCCAGATCCGTACTCGGCGTCCGGAGGCCGTTGTCCGTGACGAAAAAGAGGTTGCTCGTCGCTCCTTCGGCCAGATTACCGTCCATGTCTCGGATGAGACATTCGTCGGCGGGCTCGCCGCCAGCGGCGGCCTTTCGAAGTTCGAGCCGGCCGAGAATCCCGTTGAGGTAGTTGTGCGTCTTCGCATCCGCCGGGACGGCCTCGCTCGGAATCCGCCGGGTCCGGACCGTCTGGACCGACGCCGGCTCGTCCCAGACGCGCTCGCCGTTGAGCCCGCCCCTCGGGAGCCCCTTGCAGATGACGACGACAATGGGGTCGACATCCTGTCCCGGAGTGAGCTTCCCGGGCTGGACACCCCGTGTGACAGACAGCCGGACGTACGCCTCGTCGAGGTCGTTGGCCGCGAGCGTCTCGTCAACGCGCTCACGGAGGTCATCGGGCACGGCGTCGGCGAAGCCCAGCGTCTCGGCCGTCCGCTGGAGGCGCTCGCGGTGGGCGTGCCACTGGAACGGCTCGCCGCCGTAGGCCCGGAGCGTCTCGAACGCCGCATCGCCGTACATGAACCCGCGGTCGCGCACTGACACCGTCGCCTCGCCTTCGGTGACGAGCGCCCCGTTTACGTGGTATTGCATAGCAGGCAGAAGTTCTCGATCATGGTCTTGCCGTGGTCGGTCAGGATGCTCTCGGGATGGAACTGGACGCCGATGTGCGGGCGGTCGTCGTGGCGCACGCCCATGACGACTCGTGACTCGTCGGTACCGCCTTGGCCGACGTCGGTCGGTTCGGAGCTGTCGTCGCCCGTTGCGTCACCGTCGGTGACGGTGTAGGCCGTCTCAGTTAGCACGTCGGGGAGGGTCTCGCGGTCGACCGCAAGCGAGTGGTACCGGCCGACATCGAACGGGTCCGGGATGTCTTCGAACACCCCTGTGCTGTCGTGGGTAACCGACGAGGATTTACCGTGGACGACCGCTTCGGCGTGGCCGACGGGCGCGCCGTTGGCCGCACATAGCGCCTGATGTCCGAGACAGACACCCAGCGTGGGGTATTCCAACGCCTCGAATATCGGCACCGAGACGCCCGCCTCCTCGGGCGTCCCCGGCCCCGGTGAGACGACGATACCGTCGGGGCCCATCGCTCGGATGTCTTCGATGTCGATGGCGTCGTTGCGCCGGACGATGACATCGTCCTCACTCCCGCCGAGGCGGAGGACTACTTCGCCGACGTACTGGACGAGGTTGTACGCGAAGGAATCGTAGTTGTCGACGACCAGTACGGTCGGAGCCAGCGAGTCTGTCACTGGACTATCTCCGGCGTTGTTGCCGCTGGTGGCCCCGCCGTCGCCGCTCCCCCCGCTGCCACGGTGGTCGCTCATCCCTTGTCCTCCATCGCCAAGTCGACGCGCTTCCCGAGCGCCTCGTCGACGGCGTTGACGAGGGCGCGGCCCTTGTCCAGCGTCTCCTGATACTCGCTGTCCGGGTCTGAATCGTGAACCACGCCGGCACCGACACGGAGGTGGTACTCCTCGGCGTACCGGACCAGCGTTCTGATGACAATATTCAGGGTCGCTCGGTCGTCGAAGCCGAACAGGCCGATGGAACCGGTGTACGGTCCCCGTCGCGTGGCTTCGACCTCATCGATAATTTCCATCGTCCGGGGTTTGGGCGCGCCGGTGATGGTGCCGCCGGGGAACACCGCGGCGATGGCGTCCTGCAGGGACGCGCCGTCACGGAGTCGCCCCTCAACGACCGAGACCAGATGCATCACCTCCGAGTAGCGGTCGACGCGCCGGTAGTCCGGTACCTCGACGCTGCCAAATTTGCTTACTTTCCCGAGGTCGTTGCGCTCTAGGTCGACGAGCATCGCGTGTTCGGCCCGTTCCTTCCCGTCGTCGAGCAGGTCCGCCTCTAGGCGGTCGTCGGCCTCGCGCGTCTCGCCCCGTGGCCGGGTTCCGGCAATAGGTTCGGTCTCAATTCGGTCGCCGTCGCGGTGCAAGAGCAGTTCCGGGCTAGCGCTGACGAGGTCGACGCCGGGGAACTCAAGCAGGGCGGAGTACGGTGCCGGATTCACGCTTCGCAGCGCGTCGAAGGCTTCGACCGGGTGGACCGCCGCGGGGGCACGGAGCCGCTGGGAGACGTTCGCCTGGAACGTGTCGCCGTCGCGGATGTACTGCTTGACCGTTCGGACCCGGTCAGCAAATGACTCGCGCGTGCAGTCGCTCTCGAAGGTCGCTTCGTCGGTCTCGACTGGCGGCTCCTTGACAGCGGGGTCTCCCTGTACGGCCGCCCGAGCCAGGTCCAGCGCGTGCTGTTTGCCGAACTCGTAGGCCAATTCTGGCGTCTCGAAGTCACCGACCCGCGGACAGGCCGTCACGCGCAAGGTCACCGACTCACCGCGGGGTTCCTCCCAGGCGGCGAAGCGGTCATAGCGAGCTATCTGTAGGTTCGGGAGCGCGCGGTCGGCGTCGGCGCTGTCGGGCAGTGACTCCAGTTCCCGCGCCACATCGTAGGAGAGCCATCCAACGGCTCCGCAGGGATACGGCACGTCACAGTCAGCGCGGACCAGGCGCTCGCCGTCGAGGAACTCGGTCAGTGCAGCGAGAGTCCGGCCCGCTCCGGGGTCGACCTCGCGGAAGTCCGCCGGAGCGGTCCCGAAGTAGCCCCACCCCGACTGGCCGCCGGTAGTCGCCAGATACACGCCGCCAGTTTCGTCGCGCGCCCGGCGATAGGCGAGAAACGGGTCAGCAACGTCCACCCGAACCTCGACAGGGACGCGCGCCACTGAGGGTGCGTCGGCCGCACGGTCGGTGAACGTCGTCCGGTCGGTTTCGACCGATTGCATTACCGAACGAAAACAGTGCGGCGACTAATTCCCTTGCGGTTCAGAAATGGACTGCCAGCTGTCTCAGAACTCTTCCGCCCGCTCGATCCAGCCCGAAACGCGGCTCTCCGAGAGGTCGGTGTCCGCGGCGATGGCCGCTGCGTCCGCAGTGGCAAGCTCGCCTACGGTCTCGATGCCGATACCGGCGAGTCGGTCGGCGTACGCGGGACCGATACCTTTGATCTCCGTCACTGGGGCAGTGTTTTCCCCGTCATCGGTCTCACCCGCGTCCCCAGCAGCAGCCTCGGCCGACTCCTCGTCAGCGGTGGTCTCCGAGTCGCCGGCTTCGTCGTCGAGCGCTGTTTCTTGCTCGGACGCCGCGGAAGACGCATCGGTCACAGATTCTGTTTCGTCGTCAGTGGGAGTTGGTGACACAGCAGGCTCTGACCCGTCCGTCTGCGTGGCTGTTCCACTCCCATCCCCTGATTCGGTCCCGGCCCCGTCCGCAGTATCGGATGTGTGGGTCTCGGTAGTCGCAGCGGTGTTCGTCCCCTTCACAGCGTCTTCGTCTTCAGTAGAGGGCTCTCGCTCGACGGTCACGTCCACGTCGCGGTTCGTTCCCGACGTGGCTGACCCAGTCCCGTCAAGCCCGAGGGCGGATTTCAATTTCTGAAGCAGACCCATACATGAACGTATTTATCCCCCACACAAATCTCTTGCTGGTGACCGGTCCGCTACAGGCGCTCGCGCAACTGGCTGTTCATCCTATCCACGGGCGCGTCCTCGCCAGTCCAGCGTTCGAACGCTTCGACCCCCTGATACAGGAGCATCCACGCGCCGTCAACTGTCGTTGCGCCCGCGGCCGCTGCGTCCTGTAGCAGACGGGTCTCAATCGGCGTGTACACCGCATCGAGCACCGCGAGGTCGCCGTGCAATGCGTCGGCGGGGACCGGCGTCGCATCTTCATCCATGCCGACGCTGGTGCAGTTGACGAGGATGTCGGCGTCCGCAAGCAGGTCGGGAAGCGAGTCGAGTCCATGGCCGGAGGCGTCCGGGACCTCATCGGCGAGTCCGTCGGCTTTGGACTCGGTGCGATTCGCAATCCGAACCGACAGTCCCGCATCGGCGAGCCCGAACGCGACCGCTCGGCCCGCACCGCCGGCCCCGACGACGACAGCTGTGCCCGACAGCGCCACGTCGTGATGACGCAACGCTCTGACCGCACCGACCGCGTCGGTGTTGTAGCCCGTGGGCGTTTCACCGGTGAAATCGACGGTGTTGACCGCGCCGATGCGCTCGGCGAGCGGCGCGGGGTCGACAGCGTCTAGCACGTCCTGCTTGAACGGAATCGTGACGTTGAGGCCGTCTATTCCGAGCGTCTTCGCCGCGTCGATGGCGTCGGCACCAGAGTCGGCCGCTGGTTCGAACGTGACGTAGCGTGCATCCAGTCCCAGTGCTTCGTAGCCCGCCTCGTGCATCGGCGGCGACAGCGAGTGCCCGACCGGGTTTCCGATGAGTCCGTAAACGTCCATACCAACGTCAGCGCGCCCCGGTCGTATCAACGCCACGCTCTGCGAGACACAGCTTCCTGCCGACACTTTCGCAAGCTTTTCAGCCGGACCTAGCCACATGTCCGACAGTGAGTCGTCTACGTCACCCACTGCTGCAGGTTGCCGTCGCGATGGCCCTGACTGTCGGCTGGATTTACCTCTTTACTTCCGGCATTGACGTCGGGACCCTGACCACCGTCGCGGTCAGTGGGTTCGCCGTTCTCGGGGCGTCGTTCCTGCTGGCCTGGGGCGCTGAAACCGCCGAAAAAGACGTGCCGAGGGCCTTCGCTATCGCCGTCCTCGCAATTCTCGCAGTGGCTCCCGAGTACGCAGTCGACGCGCTGTACGCCTGGAACGCCGGGGCAGGCGGCGCGACGACAGAAGCCTGCCGGCAGTTCACGGCGGCAGAAATCGAGTCCGCGACCGGGGGGCTCGCTCGCGCCTGTCACGACGCGAATCTCGCCATCGCGAACATGACCGGCGCGAACCGTATTCTCATCGGCATCGGCTGGGCCGGCATCGCCGTGTTCACCGTCTGGCGGGCCGCGAAAACGCGAGACCCCGCAGTCACGAAACGCGACGGCTTCCTGACCGACGCCGTCCAGCTGGACACCGACATCGCGACCGAGATCACCTTCCTCTTTCTGGCGACGATGTGGGCGTTTCTCGTCCCCCTCGGCGGCGGCATCGGTATCCTCGATACGCTGTTTCTGGTCGGCCTCTACGTCGGGTACATCGGTCTCGTGCTCAAGTCCGACATCGAACACAGCGAGCACACCGTTGGCGTGCCGAAGTACTTCCAGGAGTGGTCGCTGCCGTGGCGGCCGCTCGTCGTCCTGGCGCTGTTTGGCTACTCGGGTGCGATGATTTTCACTGCGGTCGAGCCGTTCGCCCACGGGCTGGAGGAGATTGGTGTCGCGAACGGCATCCCCGAGTTCTTCATGATCCAGTGGGTCGCCCCGCTGGCCAGCGAGTCGCCCGAACTCATCGTCGTCGCCGTGCTGGTCAACAAGGCCCGGTCGACGGCGGGGTTCAACGCCCTCATCTCGTCCAAACTCAATCAGTGGACACTGCTCATCGGGACCATCGCAGTGGTGTACTCCATCGCGCTCGGCGGGTACAGCGTGCTGCCGTTCGACGCCAGACAGGGCGCAGAGATCTGGATTACGGCGGCCCAGTCCTTCTTTGCGCTCGCCATTCTGGTCAACTTCGAGATCAGCATCCGCGAAGCAATCGGGCTGTTCGTGCTGTTCATCTCGCAGGTGGTTCTTGAGTTCGCTATCATCAGAGACCTCGTCGCTGTGCCAATATCGAGTCACGACCTCCTGCTGGCGTACACGGGGCTGTACGTCATTATCGGGACCGGACTGTTTGTCCAGCGCCGCGAGGCGCTGAAACACCTGTTCGGGCTGGCCGGAGACGCCGTCCGGACCGCGATAGGCCGTGACCCAGCTACTCTGGAGAACGCGGACTGATGCTCGGCATCGTTATTTCACACGCCGACGTGGCGTCGACTCACATTGGGGAGCACCTGCGCTCGCTCCGAGACTGGGAGACAAGCGTCGACGAGACGCGGCCCGTCGCCGAGGGCGGCGGCACGGTGTACCGAACTGACGGCGTCGAACTCCGCGAGTTCGAGGCGTTGCATCTGGACATCGAACGCGTCGGGGCGGCGTTCGACAGCCCGGACCTGCTGGTGTTTGCCTCGAAACACGCCGGCGAGACGGATGAACTCCTGACAGCCCACCACACCGGAAACTTTGGTGTCGCGGAGTACGGCGGCGAAGACGGCCAGTTCGCCCGGGCCTGCCCTAGTGCACACACGACAGTGGTTTCGGCGCTCCAGCGCTACGCCCCGCCTGACTACGAGGTCGGCATGGAGTGTACGCACCACGGCCCGACAGCGGTGGGCGTCCCGTCGATGTTTGTCGAGGTCGGCAGCGCGGAACCACAGTGGAAGGACCCGGATGCCGCTGCGGCCGCCGCCAGAGCCATACTGGACCTCGCCGACGAACCGGCCGACAAGCCGCGGGAGAACGGGACGCGCCGCCATCTCCTCGGTGTCGGCGGCGGCCACTACGCCCCGCGGTTCGAGCGCGTTGTCCGCGAGACGGACTGGGCGGTCGGTCACATCGCCGCTGACTGGTCGCTGGATGCGCTGACGGAGTGGGCCGACAGCGACGAGGAGCGCGACGCCGTTCTCGAACGCGCCCTCCAGGCCAGTGCGGCCGACTACGCCCTCATGGAGGGCGACCGGCCGGACCTACAGGCGGCTATCGAATCGCTGGGCTACCGCGTCGTCAGCGAGACGTTCGTTCAGGAGACGACCGGCGTCAACTTGGCCCTCGTCGAGGCGCTCGAAGACACTGTCTGCCCAGTCGACGATGGCCTGAGGTTCGGTGAGCTTGCGCCCGGATACGACGGCGAGTGGACCGTGCTCGAACTCCCCACTGAACTTATCTCGGACGTACGCGGGGTCGATAACGAAGCGCTGCGCGAGACCATCGAACGGCAGTCCATCGCGTACGTGACCGAGCAAAACGGGACGGTGTTCACCGGGCCGATCATCTGTCCGGCGGGGACGGACCTGCGAGCGGTCGTCGACCCGCTCGTCGAAATCCTCGAACGACGCTTCGACAGTGTCGAGTGGGCCGCGGACGAACTCATCGCCCGCGAGACAGCGTTCGATCCTGACCTCGCGCGAACGGCTGGCATCCCTGAAGGACCGAAATTCGGGAAGCTCGCCTCGGGCGAGTCAGTCGAAATCGATGGGGAGGAGATCGGACCGGAGCGCTTCCAGCGCGAGCGTATACGTCGATATACGCTGTGAACACTGGCGCGTTAGCCGCCGAAACTGGGGATCAACACGTCAGACGAGCGTCAGACAGAGGGGGAAAACTAATAACTATTCGTCTGCAAGGACGCTTTAAATTATGGATTCGATAATTGACGACGCTATCGACGAGGCAGAACAAGACGGGGAGGACGCGGACGGAGGAACTGTCAACGAAACCACATCATCGCCGTCACAGGACATGTCGACGTCGGGGACGATGTCCGACGAGGAACTGGCAAGCGTCGTCAAGGACCTGGAGACGAAGATCACGGTTGTCGGCTGTGGCGGTGCCGGCGGGAACACGGTCACCCGGATGATGGAGGAAGGCATCCACGGGGCCAAGCTCGTCGCCGCAAACACCGACGCACAGCACCTCGCCGACGAGGTGTCTGCTGACACGAAGATTCTCATCGGCCGCAAGCGAACCGGCGGCCGCGGGGCCGGTTCAGTCCCGAAGATCGGTGAGGAGGCCGCACAGGAGGATATCGAGGATATCCAGCAGTCTATCGACGGCTCGGATATGGTGTTTGTCACCGCCGGTCTCGGTGGCGGCACCGGGACTGGCGCGGCCCCGGTGGTCGCACAGGCCGCACAGGAAGCCGGCGCACTCACCATCTCCATCGTCACGATTCCGTTCACCGCGGAAGGTGAGCGCCGCCGTGCCAACGCTGACGCCGGCCTCGAACGCCTCCGCTCCGTCTCTGATACGGTCATCGTCGTCCCGAACGACCGTCTGCTCGACTACGCACCCAGCATGCCGCTGCAGGACGCGTTCAAGATCTGCGACCGTGTGCTGATGCGCTCGGTCAAGGGGATGACCGAACTGATCACCAAGCCCGGCCTCGTCAACGTGGACTTCGCCGACGTTCGGACCATCATGGAGAACGGCGGTGTCGCCATGATCGGCCTCGGCGAATCCGACTCCGAAAACAAGGCCCAGGACTCCATCCGCTCTGCCTTGCGCTCGCCGCTGCTCGACGTGGAGTTCGATGGCGCGAACTCCGCGCTCGTCAACGTGGTCGGTGGTCCCGACATGAGCATCGAGGAAGCCGAGGGCGTCGTCGAGGAGATTTACGACCGCATCGACCCCGACGCTCGCATCATCTGGGGCGCGTCGGTCAACAATGAGTTCGAGGGCAAGATGGAGACGATGATTGTCGTCACCGGCGTCGAGAGTCCACAGATCTACGGTCAGAGCGAGGCCGAACAGGAGAAGGCCGCCCAGCAACTCGGCGAAGACATCGACTACGTCGACTAATCTGCCTCGCCGCCTCGGTTTTATTTTCCTCTAATCGCCGTTACGTGCCGCTCTATCTACATTTTTGCTATCATAAATGATACTCCCGCCGAAAAGCGTTTATCCGGAAATTCAGATTCTCTGTTCATGTACTCGGATTCGAGGCGTGGTGTACTCAAAAAATGTCTGGCAGCCGGGGGTTTGGGCATCTCATCTGGCTGCCTTGGGTCCCTGAACGGGAGCGGTGGCACTGTGCAGTTCGGCGCGCTCCTCCCGCTCAGTGGTGCGCTCGCCCCACTCGGGCAACACGGCAAGCGCATGGTTGAGCAGGCAGCAAGCGATGTCAACGCGGCCGGTGGTATCCGCGGGAATGATGTCGAAGTGACCATCCTTGACACTGAAGCGAACGCCGAAACCGCTGTCGAGCAGTACGGGACACTCGTCGACCGTGGCGTCATTGGCTTCGTCGGTGGTCTTGTCAGTGACGCGTCGCTCGCTCTCGCGCCGGAGGCGGCCAGCGACGAGATTATGGAGGTCAGCCCCGCCAGTACTGCCCCGCAGCTATCGACTGCCGGTCGAGCCAACGGGCGGAAATACTTCGGCCGAACGGTGCCAAGCGACGGGACGCAAGCGGTGGTGATGGCGAAGGTCGTCGACGACCCGCTGTACATCAACGCTGATTCCGTCGCATTACTGAGCATCGACAACTCGTTCGGTGCTGGACTGGCAGCGGCACAGCGTGAGGCGCTGGACGCCGAGGTCGTCGCCGATGTGCGGTACGACCCGTCGTCGGAGTCGTTCGACGACACGCTTGCGGACGTGTTCCAGAACGACCCTGATGCCGTCACTTTCACCAGCGTCTCCGGGCAGGAGCGGGGTATCCTTGACGCATACAGCCAGTCGGAGCACGATGTTCCGTGGGTGTTGTCTGCAGGGATGTTCGGTGGCGACCTCCCGTCGTACTACGACGGGTTCTACAGCGCGTCGCTGTCCTCTGCACGGACGCAAGCGTACTTCGAACTCGTCCGTCGGCTCTCAGATATCGACCAGCCCAGAGCGTACTCGGTCAACGCGTATGACGCGCTGTTTTTGATGGCGTGTGCCGCCGAACAGGCCGGTGAAGCCAGCGGCCCGGCAATCGCCGAGACCATTCAGTCGGTTTCCGGCGGGTCTGGACACACTGTTTCAGTCGGCGACTTCGGTCGTGTTCGGTCACTCACCGAGGCAGGTCGAGCGGTGAACTATCAGGGCGCGTCCGGAAGCGTTGACCTGACGGCGAACCTCGAACCGCTGAGTTCGTACCTGATCGAACGGGTCACGAACGGGTCGGTCGAGTCGCTGGAGCTACTGCAGTCACGGTTCTTCAAATCAGGAGGCAATCAATGAGTTCACTCCCCAGCCGGCTGGTACAGGCGACGGAACGTGCGCTCCCTGACGTTATTCGCCGGCGCTACGCCGCGAAGTTCGGCGTCCTGTTGCTCGGTGTGGTCGTCATCCTCGCCCTCGGCGGCGCGGCGATCCACCTCGACACGGGCTCGCTGGTCGAGTCACAGACCGAGGAGCAGATCCTCGGCGTTGCGGAGTCTCAGTCCAGTTCCGTGTCAAGCTGGGTCTCGAACAAGCAATCCACGGCATCGTTCCTCGCGGCGTCTATCGGCGACCGGTCCGAGTCAACCTCGGATACAGAACACCAGCGGTGGCTCGAACAGAAGCTCATCGGGCTTCCCGGAGACGTCCGGGCGCTGCATTACGTCGACGCTGCTGACGGCACAGTCACCGCCAGCACTGACGACGACCTGAACGGCGTCGCACTGAGCGACGTTGACGACCCGTGGACGGACGCGAGTGGTGCAGTCGTCTCGTCAGGACCGACGGACACGTCCGAAGCATACCAGAGCGGTAATGAATCAGTCATCGCGTTCGTTCAGCCTGTCTCTGGCAGCGACGAATACGTCGTACTGACGGCGTCGCTTGAGGCGCGCTCTCATGAGTTCACGTCACCGTTTGCGACGGGCGACGTGAAAGTCGTCGGGTCAGGTGGCCAGATCATACTCGACAACCGGAAAAGCTCGATTCTCGAAGAGTACGCGGCAACCGGAGACGCGACCGATACGAGCGTTGAGGCGGCGCTGAACGGCGAAACCGGTTACAAATCCGTCTCTGCCAGAACGGGCATGGAAGACGGAAAGTACGTGATGGCGTACACGCCGGTGACCGGCACTGAATGGGCGTTGCTGTATCACGTGCCCCAGGACCGCGCGTTCGCACTGCAGTCGGCTGTCTCCCAGAACATTGCGCTTCTGCTTGCGCTTGCCGTCGGGGCGCTGTTCGTCGTCGGCGTGACAATCGGACGCGGAACCGCGAACGCACTCGCCCGTGTCGCTGAAAGCGCAGAGGATATCGCCGCAGGTGAGATCAACAGCACCCTCCCGGAGACTACTCGCGTCGACGAGATGGGACAGCTGTACGACTCCTTCGCATCGATGCAGACGTATCTGACGACCGCCGCAGACCAGGCCGACGCGCTCGCTGCAAAGCGGTTCGACGACCCGGCGCTGGACGAGAGCATCCCCGGCGAGTTCGGTGCGGCGCTAGAGGAGATGGGCGAGGACATCCAGGCGTTGATTACCGACGTCGAGGCTGCCAGAGATGAGGCGGAGGCGGCAAAAGAAGACGCCGAGTCGATGGCAGCCGCCCTCGAAGCCAAGGCGGCCGAGTTCAGCAAAGTGATGGACAAGTCGGCAGACGGGGATCTCACCCAGCGGATGGCCACCGATAGCGACTACGACGCGATGGTCGACATCGCGGAAAGTTTCAACGAGATGATTGCGGAACTCGAACGGACAGTCAACCGCATCGAAGGGTTCGCCGGCACTGTCGACAGCTCGACGGAGACGATCTCCGCGAGCGCACAGGAAGTGCGGTCGGCCAGCGAGTCGGTGAGTGAGTCGGTGCAACAGATCGCCGAAGGCGCTGACGAGCAAAACCGGAACATCCAGCAGGTGAGCGACGAGATGACCGACCTGTCGGCGACCGTCGAGGAAATCACCTCGTCGACCGACGAAGTCGCGTCGAAGTCCCAGCAGGCCGTCAACGACGGCGAGTCCGGCCGCGAATACGCCGAGCAGGCCGCCGCCGAAATTGAGGCGCTCGAACGGAAGTCCACCGAAGCTATCGAACAGGTGGAGTCCCTCGCAGAGGAGATGGAGCGCATCGGCGAGGTTACGACGCTTATCGACGAAATCGCTGAACAGACGAATATGCTCGCGCTCAACGCGAACATCGAAGCTGCGCGGGCCGGTGAGGCGGGCGAAGGGTTCGCCGTCGTGGCCCGCGAGATCAAGACGCTCGCCGAGGAAACGCAGGAAGCGACGACTGATATCGAGTCGATGATCGACGACATCCGGTCCCGGACGGACACCACCGTCGAGGACATGCAGGAGATGGGTGAGAGCGTCGACACCGGGAAAGAGACGGTCGAGAACGCGACCGACGCGCTGACCAGTATCGTCCAGCAGGTCAACGAGGCCAACGACGGTGTGCAGGCTATCAGCGACGCGACTGACGAACAGGCCGCCTCGATGGAAGAAGTCGTCTCGATGGCCGAGGAAGTCGGCTCGATCAGCGAGGAGACATCCGCCGAGGCAGAAAACGTCGCTGCGTCCGCCGAGGAACAGACGGCGTCGATCACGGAGGTCACCGAGAAGATACAGTCGCTCTCCAGTCAGGCGACTGACCTCAAGGAGCTTATCGACCAGTTCGAAACCGACGATGCCGGTGACGGGGGCGACCTGGGGACCCACGGAGCGGGCGGAACTGCGCTGACTGACGACTGACCGAACGGGTTCTGTACGCCCGTTCCGGGGTGTCGGCCCTTCTGTCGACTACGCTTTTCAGCGACGCGATACGCTGTGAGCGGTTCGAGTCGTCGCCGCGCACCACAATATAGAAAAGCCACCAGTGGGTACGACCCGCTATGGACGTTCCATACGATCTCACCTCCTACATCCGCGTACTCAAACTGGCGAGTACGCCGTCGTGGGAGGAGTTCTCCCAGATCGCGAAAATCGCCGGCGCGGGCATCGCGCTGGTCGGACTGCTCGGGTTCATCATCTTCGCCGTGATGACCTTCGTACCTGGCAGCAAGCCGGTGTAAACCGATGGGTATCTACGCAGTCAAAACCACGGCCAGCCAGGAACGCACCGTCGCAGACATGATCATCTCCCGGGAAGAAGACGAGATTCACGCCGCGCTCGCGCCGGACTCGCTGACGAGTTACGTGATGGTGGAAGCCGACGACGCTGCGGTGTTCGACCGTATCCTCGACGAGATTCCCCACGCTAACGGCGTCGTGCAGGGCGAGTCCTCGATGGCGGAAGTCGAGCACTTCCTCTCCCCGAAACCGGACGTGGAAGGGATCGCAGAGGGCGACATCGTCGAACTCATCGCCGGCCCGTTCAAGGGCGAGAAGGCACAGGTCCAGCGCATCGACGAGGGCAAGGACCAGGTCACCGTCGAACTGTACGAGGCGACGGTCCCGATTCCGGTTACCGTGCGTGGTGACCAGATTCGGGTTCTTGACTCCGAAGAGCGATAGCTCTCCGTTCAACCCGAATCGGAGCGGTGTACGCCGCGGAAAAGCGATCACATAGCGGTTTCAAACTGGTTTCCAGTCACCACTGTGCAGGTCAGGCGACGCGGTAACACAACGGCAGTCGCTACGCTTCGCCGCCTTCCAGTCGGTCGATGACTTCGCTCATGTTGGCGGCGGCCTCGACGGACTCCTTGATCTGTTCGCGGCGGCGGACCTCGGCGGCGGAGGCGTCGTAGGCGCGAACGTACTCCGCGCGGGAGTGTTCGTCGAACGCGTGCTTGATAGCGAAGTAGCCGTCGGGGACAACGGCACCACAGACCTTGCACTCGATGCGGTCGTGTTCGACCGACTGGTGGATGATGAGCTCCTCGACGCGGTCGAACTGTCTGTCGTCCCCTTCGATGTCGCACTCCCAGCGTGGCATTTGCTCAGTGGCAGGCGACGCGGGGTTAAAAACGTTGGCTGCCACCTGTCAGCCGTCTGTCTCGCAGACTGCCGAAACGGAAACCCCTAATGGCAGTACGGAGTTAGCGTCGACCGTGCAACCCGAGGGGTACGCCGTTGATCTCCACGTGAAAGTACTCGACGACCGGGTCGTCGAGCGCGCGAAGGCACGTGGCCTCGACGGGCTGGTGTACGCGCCGCATTTCACGCGGCTCCCGGAGATACGGCAGCAAGCAGAGGCGTTTTCCGACGAAGAGCTGACAGTGTTTCCAGCCAGAGAGATCTTTACTGGCACCTGGCAACAGCGCCGGCACGTACTGGCCATCGGTCTCGAAGAGCCGATTCCAGATTTCATTACCTTCGACGGCGCGATGCGAGAGCTGGACCGCCAAGACGCCGCCGTCCTCGTCCCCCATCCCGGCTTTCTCAACGTCAGTCTCGGACTGGATGATATTGAAGCGTATGAGGACAGTATCGACGCGCTGGAAGTGTACAACCCCAAACAACTGGCCCACCACCGGGACCGCGCGCAGTCGTTCACGTCGGAAACCGGTCACGAGCCGTTCGTCTCGTCGTATGCCCACGTCCGTGGGACTGTCGGTGAGGCGTACGTGACCTTTGCCGAGGCGTTCGACGACGTGGCGGCGCTCAGTACGGCGCTGAAAAACGACGTTGAGCGGTCACTGTTCCATCGCGACGGGCTCTCACACGACCTCCGGCGGGCGGTCGAGTGGGCACATCTGGGGCTAGAAAACACGTGGGGCAAGTTCGACCGGCTGATGCTGCAGGGGACCGAGCCGACGCACCCCGACCATGTCGCGTACGACGGTCGGTTCAACGATGTGAAGGTGTACTAAACCAGAAATGCGCTGTTGTCGACGACGAAGGTTCTGACCACCGGCGGCAGGTACTGCGGGAGGACGTGGACGAGCAGGGCGACCGCGAGTAGTTCGAAGGCGGTAATCACGACGGTAACAGCTTCGGCGCGGTCGCTGGACGTTGTCACGCCCGTCGGTGAGCCGTACTCCGTGTCCGAGATGGGGTAAAACAGCGCGATGCCCCGACGGGAGCCGAAGTAGTCCAGCACGTAATGCGTGAGGACACCGAGCCACACCCACTGGAGATTGCCGCCGTGATACAGTGGGTGGGCCAGGAATATGATGAGGACGGGAATGTTGTGCAGCGTCTTGCGGTGCTTGCCGAAGGCCGTATCGACATCGGGGAACAGTGCGCCCAGGACGATGGGAAGAAACACTTCCGCGATTGTCGCGAAAGTTGTCACGTCGCCCGAAGGGTCGAGAACGTACCCCAGTCCGATGCTCAGGAGGACGGCGTTCAGGACGTGCCCACGTTTGTTCATCTACCTGACCGTCTGTGTCCCGACTGAAAGGGCTTACTACTCCTGTAAGGCGGTTTCCAGGTCCCGGAGCGCCTGTGTCGCGATGGCCGCCTTGACCTCGCGACGGGTGCCGTCGAACTCGTAGCGGGACACCGTCACGCCGGACTCGTTTGTCCCCCACGGCGCGGCCTCGGCGACGGCGATGTAGACCGTCCCGACGGGCGTCTCCGGTGTGCCACCGTCGGGGCCGGCGACGCCGGTCGTGGCGACGCCCCAGTCGGTTCGGGCGGTGTCGCGAACGCCCTGAGCCATCTCCGCTGCGACCGGTTCTGACACTGCACCGTGAGCATCCAGTGATTCCCGCGAGACGGCCAGCAGTTCCCGCTTGGCCTCGTAGGAGTAGGTGACCAGCGAGCGGTCGAAGTAGTCGCTTGAGCCGGGGATGTCCGTTATTTTTGAGCCAACAAGGCCACCGGTACAGGACTCCGCGGTAGCGACTGTGGCATCAGCTTCTCGGAGACGCTTGCCGACGCGCTTCTCGACTGGGTTCGCTGTGTCGTCTGCCATTGGCGGTAGTTGTCGTGACGGGCGAATAAGCGTTCATGGCAGGCCGGGGTATTTCAGTTCGGAGACACAACTGCGGGTATGAGCTATCAGACGACGCTTGGCTGGTCACTCGTTACGTCGGGCCTCGTGACGCTGTTCCTCTGGGTCCTGCCGGGGTCGGACCTCCTGTGGGGACTGCTGTTGCTGGCGGCTGGCGGGCTGACGCTGTACGTCCGCCAATAGACAGAAAAACAGACGGGGCCGGCGGCCACAGAACCCGTATGGACTACACGGAACCCCAGTTCTTCCGGGTCATGCAGTACGCGGCCCGGGCCGACCGGGACGTGGTGGACATGGTGTCGGGCAATCCCGACTGGGACCCGCCGGAGGGCCTTCGGGACGGGCTCAGGGACTACGCCGAGGCCCCAGCCGACGACTACCAGTATCCGCCCAGCGTCGGGCTGACGCCGCTCCGCGACGAAATCGCCGCTCGGCGGGGCGTGGACCGGAACCGCGTCCTCGTCACCAACGGCGCGGGCGAGGCGAACCACCTCGCGATGACCGGCGGGCTCCACTACTTCGATGGCAACGAGATTCTCCTGACTGACCCCGTTTACCCCTACTACGCCGGCCGGGCGAACTTCATCGGCGCGGACATCTCGTTCGTCCCGGTCGACGACCACAACCGACTCGCTCCCTCGGACGTGCGGGCGGCCGCGAGCGAGGAGACGGCCGTCATCGTCGTCAATTCGCCGAACAACCCCACCGGCGCGGTGTACGACGCCGACGCGATAGCCGAGTTCGCGGCCATCGCCGAGGAGTACGACGCCCTGCTGCTCAGCGACGAGGTGTACGACCACTTCGACTACGCGGGCCGGTTCAGTTCGGCGCTGCACGCCGACTCCGACCACGTCGTCGCCACCAACTCCCTCTCGAAGACGATGGCAATAACGGGATTCAGGGTCGGCTACGCGATCTTCCCACCGGAAGACGGTCCCACGGGCTCGCTTCTGGAGCGTGCTCGCACCCAGCACATGCTCACGAACGTCACCGGGAGTCGGCCGGCCCAGTACGCCGTTTTGCGGGCGCTGAAGACGACGAGCCCGGACTACTACGCCGCCTGCCGACGCCGTCTCGAAGGCCGGGTCGACGCCTTCTGTGACGCGCTGGCGGCGGCCGGAGCCGAGTACAACCGCCCGGAAGGCGGCTTCTACGTGATGGCGCGGTTCCCCGACTTCCCTGGGTCGTTCGAGAACGTGTACGAACTCATCGATGAGGCCGGCGTCGCCGGGATGCCCGGCGAAGCGTTCGGCGAGTCCAGAAGCGACTGGGTCAGATTTGCGCTGGTGACACCACGGGTCGACGAGGCAGCCCAACGGCTGGGGAACTATTTCGAATAAAAAGCTGTTGCTGACTTAGCCGAAGATAAGCTCCACGTCCCTCGCTCGTGCCAGCAGGTCGTCATCGTAGTACTCCTCGGTCTGGGGGGGATGGGTCTCGTCGATAGCTCTGACAGTTTTGACGGTGTTTGCGAAGTTCTTGTAGGTCGCTTCGTCAACCATCTGGCCGTCGACGACGACCGCGCCAGTCCCCTCCCGTTTGGCCTCGTTGAACGACTCTATCTTGTGGAGGTCCCGCTCCAGTTCCTTGGTCGTGGGCATGTGGATGCGGTTGGCCTGCTCGGTCTGCTTGGGATGGAGCGACCACGAGCCGTCGATGCCGATGGTCGCCTCGTGTTCGACCTGGTCGGCGTAGCCCTCGGCGTTGTAGTAGGTGACGCCGGCCCGTTCGTGAAACAGCTGGTCGAAGGGGCCGCCGATGGCGACGATGTCGGCCGCGCTCGTCTCGTTCGAGAGCGCCTCCAGCAGGCCGTCCCAGCGGGGCCGCTCGCCGTCGAGCGCGCGGCCGCCGAGTTCCGCCGTGTAGTCGACCGGCCCGAACACGAGCCCGGAGAGCCGGGATTCGGCGGCGTACTGGCAGATTTCCCGGAGGTCCGAGCGGCCGGGGGCCGTTTCGAGAATGATTGCCATTTCCAGCGTCCCTTCAGCAAGCCCGGCGTCGCGCTCGGCGTCGGCGACGACCCCCGCAGCGTCACGCACGTCGTCGAGCCGACCGGTTTTCGGGAAGACAAAGCCGTCAAGTTCCTCGCCGACCGCCTCAGCCAGACGAGTCACCTGCTCGATGCCGCGTTCGCGGGCGTCGGCGTCGTCGTAGGCCCACTCCACGCGCGGGAGGATGTCCCCAGCGAACTCGTCGGCGTGGTCGGGGACGTGCTCGACGATGTTGTCGACGGCTTCCCCTTTCATTGACGGGGCGGTGCCGTCCTCGATGTCGGGGACGAGCCAGTCGGGGGCCTGGAACCCCTCGCTGGTGAGCCCCGAAACGAGGAACTTCGCGCTGTTGTCGTTCGGTATCGCGGCCGGTGCGGTCTGGAAGGTGCGGCAGAGTCGTGTCATGTGTCTCGCTGGATGAGTGCGGTTCGCCGGCCCGAGTAGACCGGGGTCTGGTCCTGGTTGAACGCGACGTGTTCGAAGGTGACCGCGCCGGCCCGCTCCGGCCCGGCCTCGGGGTCACAGTCGAGGACGCGCGTGAAGCCGTAGACGGTGTCGCCGAGCGTGACGAAGTCGTGGAACCGCTCGTCAGCGAACCGCTGCTCGCGGTATGTCGCTTCGTCGGAGCGGGCGTGGGCCAGCGCAATCGAGCGAGTCACGTCGCCGTACGCGACGATGTCACCCGACGGCGAGTCCGCCATCTCGTCGCGGTTGTGGTGCTGGCGCGCGGTGTTGAGCGTCGCCAGCGGCAGGCCGGCGACCAACTGGTCGTCCATCGTCCGCCCGCGCTCGTGGCGGTAGGCGACGGCGGCGTTCTCTGCGTCGGCGCGGTCGAGGGCTGCCTGAAAGTCCTCGAAACGTTCGCCGTCAGGCGTGAGGAGCGTGTCGGGGAGCGTCGGACCGCCCTCGTCTTGCTCGCCGACCGCGCCGCCGTCGGTCGCCGCCGGCTCGCGGCGCGGAATCATGTTCGTTCGCCGGTAGGACACCAGCGTTTCGCCCGTCTCGCGGTTCCGGCCCGCTGTCTCCCACGTCACGATGCCGTATTTCGGCCGGGACGAGGACGTACGTGTGTCGACGACGGTCGAGGTGACCGACAGCGGCGTGCCTGCCGTTGCCGGTCTGTGAAATTCCACGTCGTCGCGCCCCAGGAAGTAGCCGCCCTTCTCCGAGAGGTCCTCGACGGTGACGCCCATCACGCACGCCAGCAGGTAGTCCGGGTGGACCGGGCGCTTCTCGAAGCCGCGCTCCGCTGCGGTGTCGGCCCGCCAGTACGCCGGGTCGTGGTTGAGCGTCTGGCCCATCCACTGCTCGCTGCCGTGGTGGGAGAGACGCAGGCCGGGGTCGTGAGCGAGTTCGTCGCCCTCCGAGAAGAACTCGAAGAAGTGGCCCTTCTCCCGGGTGTCGGCGCGGTCAAGCAGCGCGTCGAACGTCTCGCTGTCCGAGAGGTCCATGGCGTCGGGGTCGGACCACTCAGTCATCGGCCGGCACCTCCCGGGCGGCGTCTCGTCTGGCAAGCGCCCGGCGCATCTCGTTGGTGACCACCATGAAGCCCTCGTCGAAGCCCATCCCGGGCTTTGCGAGCACTTGCGCGGCGTCGGTCGCCAGCGCGACGTGGGCGCAGGCCCGCGCCGAGGTGACCGTCTCGTTGCAGGTCCCGCCGACGTAGGCGCGGGTGTCCGTCCCGTCGCAGTACAGCACCGCTTTGGCCGAGCGCTGGATGCCGCCCAGATCCGGCGTCTTCACCTGGACCAAGTCGGCCGCCTCCGCGTCGACGAACGCCTGCACGTCCTCGAAGGTGTTACACCACTCGTCGGCGACGATGTCCACGTCGACGCCGGCATCGGCCAGTCCCTCGCGGAGTTCGGCCATTCGGGATATCTGCTCCGCCCGCCCGCCGGCGTCCATCGGGCCCTCCACTTGTAGGGGATACGGCGCGGCTGCCTCCCGAAGCGTCTCGAAGTAGTCTATCACCTCGGTCCGGTCGTACGGCGGGCCCAGCACCTTGCCGAGGATGCCGTACACGTCGACGTGGAAGCGCGGCGAGTACGGCTCCGGCCCGAGCGTCGTCGCCCGGTCAGAGAGCCACGCGAGATAGTCTCGCAGCCCTTCGCCGTCCTCTCCGACCTTCTCGACACTGTTGAACAGGCCGTGTGGCAGCACCGGAACGCCCTTGATGAGCATCTTTTCGGCGTTGATACGCCGCTCGTCGCCCGACTGGCCGAACACCGGGACCGGAGAGGTCGCCGGCTCGGTCTCGTAGGTGTCTGCAAGTACGTCCGTCGGCGTCACGCCCCGCGCTTGCGCGGCGGCGTTCAGCAGCGCCTGCGACACACCGTAGCGGACCGCCGTGTGCAGCTGGTCGCCGCCCGAGCGCTGGGCGCTCATCTCTTCCAGCATCGTCGCGTTGGCCCCGAACTCCGTCGAATCCTGCCCGCGGAGGGCGTCGGCGACGGGCCCCTCGACGACCGGGCGGTAGGCCTCGGCCCGGAACAGCGGGTCGCGGCCGCCTGCACCGGAGTACTGGACCGCGGCGCAGTCGCCGGTCGCGACCGTGCCGTCCGCGAGTTCGAGTTCGACGATGAGCGCCTCGCCGGCCTCGCGGATGCGGTCGAACCCCTCGGTCACGGGCTGGCCGTCGTAGGCGAACCCGGACTGTGTCGCGCCGTCCTTGATGGCCCGCTGGTCGTCGAAGAAAAAGCCCGACAGACCCGGGACTGTTCGAACGTCCTCAATCCGCATCGCTGGCCCCCCCTGCGGGCTTGCTGTCA
Organism: Haloarcula sp. Atlit-47R; assembly: GCF_003665985.1. Classification (NCBI taxonomy): domain Archaea; kingdom Methanobacteriati; phylum Methanobacteriota; class Halobacteria; order Halobacteriales; family Haloarculaceae; genus Haloarcula; species Haloarcula sp. Atlit-47R. Next base: position 59,668 of record NZ_QPLQ01000005.1, read on the forward strand.
CCCGTTGGACGCCCGATGAGCTTCCCGTCGCTGATGGCGTCCACGTCGTCGGCGACCATCCGGAACGACTGGTCGCGGCCCTCGGTCTCGGCCCGCTCGCCGAGCCGGGCGGCGTGAATCTCCTTGATCTCGTCAGGGAGCGCGAGGTCCGCGAACTCGAAAATGCGGACCCGGCCGTCGTCGTCTCTGGCCGGCAATACCGCCCCCTTGGCGGCGTCGCTCGGCGCGAACGGCACGTCCAGCGCGCCGCTGTCGAAGGCGTTGATGACCCCCTGTGCCACGTCGCCGCCGCCGGCTTCGTAGATAGCGTCCATCAGGTGGCGCGTCTCCCGTTCGATGAGCGCCTGTTCCTCTTCGATACCCCCGAGGTCGATGTCCTGTTCTATCATCATGTCGATGAGCTGTCTCGTCGTTCGCAGTCCGGCCGCGTTGGCTTCCTTCGTCGGCACGCCCTGGAATTCCTGGGCGGACTTCGTGATGACTTTGTCCGGCTGGGCGACGGCCGCCGTCGCGCCGCCGAGGCTGATGACGCCGTTAGCGCGGGCCTCGTCCGGCGGGAAACCGCCCATCCACTCGTGGAAGACGGTCGTGACTGTCACCTCGTCACGGAGGTACTCGTTGCCGAGCTTCCGCAGGGCGCGCAGCGCCGCCACGTCCTGCACGAGGTTTCCGACCTGTCCGTAGCCCAGCGTGAGCGACCGGACGCCCTGTGTCGCAGCGAGTTCCCCCTCGACGAGCATCACCGCGATGGCAATGCTCGGCGGGACGAGCGTGCCCGTCAGCGGGCCGAACGGTTCGCGGTTGATGGTGACGCCGCGCTCGGTGTAGGCCCCACAGAGCCGGTCGACGAACTGCCAGTGCTCGATGGTCGTCGCGAGGTCGTGCCGTTTCGTGTACGGAATGTTGTAGGATATCGGCCCACCCTCGAAACTCTGGAAGCCGCCGGCGAGCGTGACCATCGCCAGCAGTCGGGCGTCCGGCGTGCCGTGCCGGACCTCGACTGGTGCGTCGAGCGCACGGATGAGCCGGCGGCAGTCCTCCACACCGTGGTTGACCGCCGGGAACCCGTTCAGTTCGTTCTCGTCGCTGCCGCGGGAGGCGGCCAGTCCCTCCTCGGCCTTCTCGTACTCGTTGTCCCGCGTGTACGAGTCGATGGTCGTCGGCAGGAGGTCCGCGCCACCCTCGTCCTGCAGGTACCGCAGCAGATCGATCTGTTCTTCGAGGCAGGGAACGCCCGCCCGTGGCTGGAGGAGCGGCTGGTCGGCGGATTCCAGCACTTTGGCGAACTGTTTCGAGGCCGGCAGTGACTCGTGGAAGGCAATAGCCTCCTCGAAGTCGACTTCGCGGCCCGTGTGCCAGTTGTCTCTGAGGTCGTTTGCGATGCGCTGTAGCTGGTCGTCGCTGAGTCGCTCGTCAGTTGGCATAGTCACCCGTCAACCCTGATCTGCTCCGTCTCTGTTGTCGTCAGTTGCAGGTCTTCGCGGAGCATTTCGATTGCCTCCTCCGGGTCCGTCTCCGCGTCGAAGACGCGGTCGAAACCCATCTGTCGGAAGGTCGCCTGCGTCTCCTCGAAGTCGGACTGTCCAACGGCGAGGTTCCCGCCGACGTAGGTGAGCACGTCGAGTCCAGCGTCGTCGAACTTGTCGTGCAGCCCCTCGCAGTCCTGGCGGGCGTGCCCGTATAGCGAGGATACCAGTACCGCCTCGGCGTCGTGAGATTTCGCGGCGGAGACGAACTCGTCCTGTGACGTCTGGACGCCGAGGTTGATGACCTCGAAGCCAGCGGCCGAGAGCGCCTGCTCTAGAATCGTGATGCCGACGACGTGCGCGTCGGAGCCAATCACGCCGAGGATAACGGTCCGGGGCATGTACTACGTCGTCGTCGTCGGGCAGTGATAAACCTAATGGTCTTTCATGATAATATGGCCTTAAAGAATTTATAACGGACGTTCAAGAAGGTTTATGCGGCCGCCCCGTCGTGGTTTTTGCATGGGTGCGCTTGACGACTTGCGTGTGCTCGACCTGACACAGGTCCTCGCCGGACCGTACTGCACGATGTTGCTCGCGGACATGGGCGCGGACGTGGTAAAGGTCGAACGCCCCGGCGGCGACCTCATCAGGTCGAACCCACCGTTCGTGAACGACGGCGATGAAGAGGCTTACGGCGGGTATTTCCAGAGCGTCAACCGTGGGAAACGCTCGCTCGAACTCGATCTGGAGGCCGATGAAGACCGCGAGGCGTTCCTTTCGCTCGTCGAGCGCGCAGACGTGGTGGTCGAGAACTTCAAGGCCGGCACGATGGAGAAGTTCGACTGCGGCTACGAGACGCTGCGGGAACACAACCCAGACCTCATCTACTCCTCGATCCGGGGCTTTGGCGACCCGCGGACGGGCGAAACTCACCGGCAGGGCCAGCCTTCGTTCGACCTCATTGCACAGGCGCTGGGCGGCGTCATGGAAATCACCGGCCAGTCGGATGGCCCTCCGACGAAGGTCGGCCCCGGCGTCGGCGACCTCTTCACCGCCGTGCTGAACGCCGTCGGCATCCTCGCGGCCGTCCATCACCGCGAGCGTACTGGTGAAGGGCAATACGTCGATACAGCGATGTACGACTCGATGGTGTCACTATGTGAGCGGACGGTGTACCAGTACTCCTGTGACGGCGAGTCACCGACCCGGCAGGGGAACTCCCACCCAACGCTGTTCCCGTACGACTCCTTCGAGGCTGCCGATGGCCACGTCGTCATCGCGGCGTTCGCCGACGGCCACTGGGAGGCACTGTGTGAGGCGATGGAGCGCCCGGACCTCGCCGCGGACTACCCCGACGCCGGCAGCCGGCTCGCAAACCGGGAGTCCTTGCGCCGCGAGATCGCTGACTGGACCGCCACCATCGACTCGGAGACGCTCCTCGGTCTGCTCGAAGGGCGTGTGCCGGCCGCGCCAGTCCAGAACACCGCGGACATCTTCGAAGACCCCCACATCCACGACCGGGAGATGCTCGCCGAGGTGGAGCAACCCGGCGCGGAGAGCCAGATGACCATCGCTGGCAGTCCGATAAAGATGACCGAGACGATGCCCTCACCTAGTGGTCGCGCACCGCTGCTAGACGAGCACAGGACGGAACTGCTCGACGAAGCCGGGGTCGGGACAGAAACGAATCGCGTCGAAGGCGACGACTAATCGACAACTGCCGGCAATTTTCACCACAACAGGGCAGGACCATTATCTATCATGAGCCGTAGAATAGGCTATGGTCGAAGTTCCAGACGCGCTCAGTACATTGTTCAGTGCCCAAATAGAGACTGACGGGGACCGATATATTGTCGAAGTTCCGAAAAGTGAAGTCTCCCACGGCGCAGTTTCACCGGGCGAGACCTACCGTGTCGGCCTGCTTTCGCAGGTCGACGCCGGCTCATCGACGGCAACCCCGACACAGACGGCCAAACAGGAGACCGACCCGGGCCGGGTCGACACTGGCGTCCCGCAGCCGCCGGTCGACGAGGGCGAAATCCGAAACGTGACCATCGAATCGCTCGGCGATCAGGGCGACGGCATTGCCAAGGTCGAACGCGGATACGTCGTCATCGTCCCCGACGGCGAACCGGGCGACTCACCGACCGTCGAAATCGAGACCGTACAGGAAAACGTCGCGTTCGCGAGCGTCGTCGACAACGACGGTCGGACCGTATAGCGCTACAGGTTCGTTTTTAGCGGCCCAGTGACGGCCGGGCCGGCAGCCTGAAGGGCAGGAATACCCGGCCAACGCAGAAGCGCTCAACCGACAGACACCTACTTGAATGGAATCTGTCGGACGTGGTAGAGGTCGAAGAACGACTAGTAATCACAGCATCACAAACGTTTATATGATTTAAATCCGGTATTTAAAACACTATATGGTCGACCCAAAAGAGAGCATTGACATCGAAAATGTCGTTGCTTCGACCGGTATCGGACAAGAACTCGACCTTGAGAGCGTCGCGATGGACCTGGAAGGCGCCGACTACGACCCCGAGCAGTTCCCGGGCCTCGTCTATCGGACACAGGACCCGAAATCCGCCGCGCTCATCTTCCGGTCGGGCAAGATCGTCTGCACGGGTGCGAAATCCACGGACGATGTCCACCAGAGCCTGCGCATCGTCTTCGATAAGCTCCGTGACCTGAACATCCAGGTCGACGATGACCCGGAAATCGTCGTCCAGAACATTGTCAGTTCCGCGGACCTCGGGAGTTCGCTCAACCTCAACGCCATCGCCATCGGGCTCGGGCTGGAGAACATCGAGTACGAGCCCGAGCAGTTCCCGGGTCTCGTCTACCGGCTCGACGAACCCGACGTGGTCGCGCTGCTGTTCGGTTCGGGGAAGCTCGTCGTCACTGGTGGCAAGCGAAAGGAAGACGCCGAAGAAGCCGTCGATACTATCGTCGAGCGGCTCAGCGACCTCGGTCTGCTGGACTAACGGCTCGGTGCCGGTGACTGGACGACGGCGGTCAGTCACAGCCCGTTTTTCGGTTCACTGCGGCTCTGACGCGATTCGCACTGAGCAGCTGCGACGGCGAGGAACCCTGCGGTTCAAATACGAAGGCGACTAACCCCGGTTCAATGGCAGACCCCGCATCGACGGGCACGGAGTCCTGGCGCACGTATTTCGGCTTCGACGAGCCGTACGAGAACCAGGCCGACGCCGTCGAGCGAGCCATCGAGGCGGGCAAGGCACGCGGCTTTCTCGCAATGGAAGGGCCATGCGGGACCGGCAAGACGATGGCCGCGCTCACCGCCGGCGCGACGCTGGTTCGCGATACGGACCTGTACGAGCGGATGGTCGTCGTCACGCCGGTCAAACAGCAACTCCAGCAGTTTGTCGACGACCTGCGAGCGCTCAACGCCGGTATCGAGGAGCCTTTCGACGGCATCTCGCTGGTCGGCAAACGCGACCTCTGCCCGTACGGTCGTGAGGGTCAGTTCCCGGACGATGTAGGTACGCACGACCGGTGTGAGGACCTCAGGGAGACGACAGCGCGGTTAGTCGAAGACGATGGGCGCTCGGACGGCGCGGCTGTCGCAGACGCCGCAATCGACGGTGAGGCCGACGACGACCAGTGGTGGGACCCACGGATAGGACAGGACCTTGCCGCGGCCGCGCGCCCCGACGCGGCCGAGCAGTCGACCCTCGGTGACGACACGCTCTCGACCGCGGGCGCGGCCTCACCGTACCGGCGGGCCCAGCCAACGGCCCCGGAGTCGCTGGCAGAGGGATCAGACCCGCCGCTATACTGTCCGTTCGAGGCGGACTGGTACGCCCGCAACAAGGGTTCGCCCGTCGATTTCTCCGCCGGGGAGGGGCACGTCGTGACGATGGACGACTACCTCCCAGCGGCGACGGAACGAGGGACCTGTCCCCACCGGGTAATGAGCGTGCTGCTGAACGAGGCCGATGTTATCGTCGGGAACTACAATCACCTGTTCGACCCGGGCTCTCGCCCGCTCCTGTCGGACGTGCTCGACGACCAGACGCTCGTCATCGTCGACGAGGCCCATCGGCTCGAAGAGCGCGTGCGGGACCTCCTGTCGGACCGCATCGGCCGCCAGACCATCGTGCAGGCGCGCAACGACTGTAACATGCTGATTCAGCGCGCCCAGCAGAGCGCCGACCACAAGGCGCAGGTGCGCGAGGTGCTGTCCGCTCGGGAGGTCCCGCTGGACGCGGTCGACCAAGCCCGGAAGTTCTACGACGACCTCGTGCGGTGGCTCGACGACCGCATCGAGTCGTTCCTTGACACCGAACACGAGGGCTGGCGCGCGGACCCGTCGACCCTGCCGGAACACGATAGGGAGATTCCGCTCCGGGACCCCGACACGGTTGAGCAGGACGAACTGACCGAGTGGGCCGAGCGCAAGGGCTACGACGGGTCGCTCTGGCGCTCGCTGTCGAAAGTTGGGGCCGCGGTCGAGGACGCAATCGACCAACTGGGCCTGACCCGCCAGCCGGTGTGTGCCGCCGTTGGCGTGCTGGCCGGGCAATGGTGGGAGCGCGACCACGCGACGTTCCTCCGAGAGATTGAACTGGAGCACTCACCGAACCACGGACAGGGTCTCGATGTCGACTACCAGACCGTGTACACGCCGGGTCTAGTGTGTTACAACTGTATGCCAGCGACGGCCCTGCGGAACGTCTTCGACGAACTCGGGGGCGGTATTCTGATGAGTGCGACGCTGGAGCCGCTGGACGTGTTTACTCGCGTGTCGGGACTGGACTCGATGGCCGAGACAGGGTCAACTGCTCCGGACGAGCAATCCGGCGACGGACGGCCGGTCCGGTCGACGACCTACGATTTGCCGTTCCCGGCGGAAAACCGGGCATCGTACCTCGTCGACGCGACGCCGTTTACCGCCCGCAACCGCGGCGACCCCGAAACGATGCGACCGCTCGGGGAGAACTGGAACCCGACGCGCGACGAGTACGCACAGGCGCTTCGCGCGCTGGCCCGCTCACCCGGAAATGTGATGGTGGCGATGCCGAACTATCGGGAGGCGCGCTGGGCCGGCGCATACCTGCAGGAGGCCGTCGAGAAGCCGGTCCTCGTCGACGAGTCTTCGAGCAATGAGGAGACCGAGCGGCTGAAACGCGAGTTCTTCAGCGGCGACGGGAAGGTGATGGTCACGTCGACGCGCGGGACGCTGACTGAGGGTGTCGACTACGACGGGGAGAAGCTCTCGACCTGTGCGGTCGTCGGCATCCCGCTCGTGAACATCGGCTCGCCCCGCGTCCGAGGTGTCCAGCGAGCATACGGCGACGCTTTCGGCGAGGACAACGCCTTCGAGTACGCCCTGACAGTGCCGGCTGTGCGGCGCGCGCGCCAGGCTATCGGCCGCGTCATCCGTGGCATCGACGAAGTCGGCGTGCGGGCACTGGTCGGCCGTCGGTACACACCGGACGCACGACATTCAGTGTATCCGTACCTGCCGGCGGGCGAGCGCGAGGAGTTCACTCGGATGACGCCGGACTTCCTTGCGAGCCAACTGGACTCATTCTGGGCCGACCACCGGTAACGCCGCCTGCGTATCAACCGGAAGAAATCGTTGGCAGCGGAAGGCATATACATCGTGGAACGAGTGTACCTATAGATGCCCGAGTGTCAGAACTGCGGCGAGTTCGTAACCGAGCAGTACGTACGGGTTTTCACACCAGAAGCCGTCGAGGGTCACGGTCCTCGGGTCTGTCCGAACTGTGAGGACAAACTCCGTGACGGCGCCGATGTCCGTGAAGCGCGGTCTTCGAGACAGTAGGACAACTCCTTTTCGGGAAGTACTCAAGGCCGGACGAGCGTAGCTTCTGGCATGAGCGAACTCGACGTCGAGGCGGTCGACGATATCGACGCACCCGCGGGAATCGACGCGGCGGAGTACGTTCTCTACGGCGGGAAAGGCGGCGTCGGCAAGACGACGTGTGCCGCAGCCACGGCGCTGGCCTCCGCGCGAGATGACACGGCGACGCTCGTCGTCTCCACAGACCCTGCCCACTCCCTGTCAGACACGCTGGATGCGGATATCCCGGCGACACCGACGCGCATCCGGGAGGATATTCCCCTCTACGCCGCAGAGATCGATCCGGAGGCCGCCGTGGGCGAGGGGCCCTTGGGCGTCGAGGAGGACGCACTGGGCGGTGTGGGCGAACTCCTCGGCGGCGGTGGGATGTTCGGTGGGGGTGCGGGCGGTGCGGCAGGTCCAAGCCAGGCCGAGGACCCCATCGGCGGCGAGGACGGACTGCTCGGTGGTTCGATGCCCGGAGCCGACGAAGCCGCGGCGCTCCGACTCCTGCTGGACTACGTCGACGACGACCGCTTTGACCGCGTCGTCATCGACACCGCGCCGACCGGCCACACGCTCCGACTGCTGGAACTCCCCGAGACGATGGATTCGATGGTCGGGAAGATTCTGCAACTCCGCGAGCGATTCTCGGGGATGATGGACAACCTCACTGGGATGTTCGGTGGCGATGACGACGAGGTCGACGCCGAAGCCGGCATCGAGGATCTTCAGGAGCTGTCGGACAGAATCGAGCACCTGCGGTCGATTCTGCAGGACCCCCGGAAGACGGACTTCCGCATCGTGATGGTGCCCGAGGAACTGTCTGTTGTCGAATCCGAGCGCTTGCTCGCTCAACTCGACGAGTTTAATATTCCGGTCAGCACCGTCGTCGTCAATCGGGTGATGCAGGACCCGAGCGAGGTGCTCGGCAAGGACGTGGACATCGCCGGTCCGAACCACGCCGACTGCGAGTTTTGCGCGCGGCGCTGGCAAGTCCAGCAAGACGCGCTGGCCCGATCACAGGACATGTTCCGCGGCCACGACGTGCGCCGAGTCCCGCTGTTCGCCGAAGAAGTGCGCGGCGAGCGCCTGTTGTCGGTTGTCGCGGCCTGTCTGGACTGAGAGAGGCGACAGCCGCGGCTTAGCTGGTCAGTTTCCGGATAACGCCGAACGCCGCGTCACGCCACCGCGCCGGCAGGTAATCGAGCATGAGCAGCAGTTGCGCGCCCTGCCCAACGGGATACCGCGGTTCGGGATCGCTGGCGTTGGCGGCATCGCGGATGGTCAGCGCGACTGTCCCGGGCGTGACCGAGAGCGCGTCCTGAATGCCGACGAGGCTCGAATCCGCGTGGGCCTGATACAGCCAGTCGTACGCGCCGGACGTTTCCAGGTTGTCGAGTTCCTCGTCAGCGCGGTCGCTGAAGTTGGTTTCGACCGGCCCGGGTTCGACCAGCACCACGTCGATGCCGAACTCCTCGACTTCCATCCGGAGGGCGTCGCTGAGGCCCTCCAGCGCGAACTTCGAGGCGGCGTAGCTCCCCTGGTTCGGGAACGCGATTCGGCCTGCAACGCTTGAGACGTTGACGATAGTGCCGTTCTCGCGGGCCCGCATGTGCGGGAGGGCCTCGCGGATGAGTCGATGCGGCCCGTAAAGATTCACGTCAAACTGCTCGTGGAGCGCCGCCGTCGACACGTCCTCTACTGCGCCGAACTGCGGATACCCGGCATTGTTCACGAGGCAGTCCAGCCGTCCCTCGGCGTCGACGAGCGCCTCGACGACCCGCTCGCACTCGCGGGGGTTCGTCACGTCGATTTCGGCGGTCTGACAGCCGTTTTCGGCGAGATCGTCGATGTCCGATTCCTCGCGAGCGGTCGCCCAGACAGTCCAGTCGTCGGCCAGGAACGCCTCGGCACTCGCCCGCCCGATACCCGAGGACGCTCCGGTAATCAGCACCGTCTTCGCCATGTGTTGGCCGGGAGAACACACCCCGGGAAGTTATACTGTCGGTTATCCGACGCAGATACCGTAGCATCACTCCACGGACGCCTTCGCCTCATCGGCGTAGCTGTCGGCCAGTCGGGTCGGCTCGGGGAGCTTGTAGCCGTCGGTGGTAGCGTCGACGATATCCGCCGCCGTGGATGCACTGACGCGATGGCCGGGGCTGACGATGAGCGGATTGATATACCGGTTCGGTGAATCGTACTGACGCGTCTGGAGCGCGTGACCGATAACCGTTCCACCAGGGCAGGTCTCAACGCTGTCGTCGGCAGTAATCGGAATCCGCGCCCCTTCCGGGTATGTCTCCTCGAGCGACTGCTCCGGCGTGCCACAGAGGAGATTCTTGGCGACGCCGACAGCTGGCACGTCCAGTGTGACGCCGATGTGTGTCGCCAGCCCGGCTTCCCGGAAATGAATGCGGCCGCTGCCGTCGACCAGCACTACGTCGGGGTCAATCTCCAACTCCGCAAACGCGGCCAGGATTGCGCCGCCTTCACGGAACGACAGCAGGCCGGGAATGTACGGAATCTCGGTCTGCTCGACAGCGCTGACCCGCTCAACGACCTCGCCGCCACGCAGGACGACGATGGCCGAGATGGCCTTGTCGTCGACGAAGGCCTGGTCAACGCCGGCGACGAGCGGTGGGTCAGCGGCCCCGTCGCCAGTCCGCAGCGTCGTCTGGTCGTCGACCGGTGCATCCCTAGCGGACGCGATGGTTTCGGGGGAGAAGTCCAGGTCGTCTTCGAACCGCGCATCCTCGGCGATGTCGCGTTGCAGCGCCTCCATCTCGGCCTGCGAGAGCGACGGGTCGGGGACCAACTCGGGGCGAACCAGCTGCATCGTCACGGACGACGCCGGCCGGGACCGCCGGGACCGCCCGGTCCACCGGGGCCGCCGCCACCGCCGAACTGTATCTGGCCGGGGATCCGGGCCTGTCCCTTTATTTTCTGGCCGTACCAGAGTCCGATGACGAGGCCGATGAGGTGGGCGAGGTGCGCGATGTTACCGCCGAGCAGGCCGGCCCCCATCGGATTGAGCGATCCGAAGATGCTCAACAGGAAGTAAAAGCCGGTGATGGCCCAGATCGGAACGGGAATCAAGAAGTACAGGTATACGCGGAGGTCAGGTTTCAAGACGGTCAGAAACGCCATAATCGCCAGCGCCGCGCCGCTGGCTCCGAGCACGCCGGCGGAAGTGCCCTGCACCATTTGAATTGCGATCTGTCCGAGGCCGGCCAGCGCGCCGGAAGCGAGGAAGAAGACCGCGAATTTCTTCGACCCAATCTGCTGCTCAACGATCCGGCCGAAGAAGTAGATAATAATCCCGTTGCCGAGGATGTGATAGAACCCGAAGGGAGCGTGTGAGAACACCGACGTGACCCAGGTCCAGACGTACTCGGGATTGTTCGGATGGAGGACGAACAGCGTCTGAAACGCGTCGCTGCCCAGAGAGAGAATGACAACGTGTTCGAGGATGAACACGATACCCATAATCGCCAAGAACAGGTACGTGACGTTCCCCCGGAAGTACGCCAGCGGCCCGCCGGGCCCGGTGTCGATACCGAGCCGGTCGGCGACGCCACCGGAGGTCTGACCGGTGTTTACACTCTCGTCGAACCCGCTGTCGAACACGCCGCCCGGATCGCTCCAGTTGTCAAGTCCGGGGCAATCGTGGGCCTCTGGCAGTCTGTGTTCCGCACAGTAGGTCCCACCACAGTGCCCGCACTGATACGGCATGTTCTCCTGCTTCCCACAGGCATCGCACTCCGACATTATACTACGGTAGGAGTGGGCCGTGGAAAGGGATTGTGCTTATACTGGGCCAGTCACCGGCAGACTACGATGATACTGCGATGTCTGAGTCGGAAAAGCAAAGGGCTGTACGCAGCAGCCAAACAGCGACTTACTCGCCAGTACCGGGATTGCTTTTGGCGTCTCGGAGCACGCCTATCCACGCCGGGTCGCCGTCGTACTCAATCGACCCGCCGGATACTTCGATGGGACGCGTTTCACCGTCGGCCTGTCGCCCCTCAAACTCCGAGTGGAACGTATCGAGCTCGTCTGACTCTGCTGTTCGGAGTGACTCAGGTAGTCTGTCGCCGTCGCCTTCCGCCGTGAGGAGGGCCGGAGACTCGTCGATGAGTTCACTCTGGTCATAGCCGAAAATATCAGCTAGCTTTTGGTTCACGTAGACAAACGCCCCGTCCTGAATGATACAGACGCCCGCAAGCTCCTGTTCAACGAGCCGCTGATACCACGAGAGGGCGTTCCAGAACCGCTGTTCGGTGCGATGTTGTTCGACAGCATTCTCGATTCGGTTGGCCAGGACATCGTACGTGTCTGACCTCCCTCCTTTTTGCATATAGTCCGTGACGCCCGACGCGATTGCCTCGCTGGCTATCTCCTCACTACCCTTGCCGGTAAACAGAATAAATGGGATGTCTTGATACTGCTCACGGACGAGTTCCAGAAACTCCAGTCCATCGGTGTTTGGCATATCGTAATCGCTGACAATACAGTCGACCTGCTCGCTCCGGAGGACGTCAAGCGCAGCGACGGCGCTGGTCTTGGTAACGACGTCGAACTTGTCGTTGATGCGTTCGAGATACATCTCGACCAGCTCACCGACCTGCGGATCATCATCGACGTGCAACACCGTACACTCCTGAGGCTGCTCGACTTTCGCAAGTGGAACCGGAACCTCTGTCCGCAGCTCGTCGCGTCGGTCCACTGATTCCGTCCGGAGAAGCGGTGTATGGCGCGTTGCCGCGCGGCGGCTGCCGCTGATGACCGCACTGGACAGCTCAACTGTCTTGTCTCCGAGCCGCCACTGCTCCTCAGAAGTCATCCTTCCTCCGGGTGGTGTCGACAAAGCCGCCAGCAAGCAGCCATTCCATCAAACTGGTAGCGATTACCGCATACATCCGCCCTGCGTCCGGCCCCCGGAGCGAACCAGCAGGACATGTATCTGTCAGATAGTTATCATCCATTTTCCATTCATGCATCAATACTAGACCCTGATTATCAATTACATACCAGACTACTAAACGCTACTGATGGGGGGTGTCGCTGGTTCCCTCTCATGTGTACGCACGACCGGTTCGTGCGCTACTCTCCTCTAAACGTGCGGTTCCAGTCTTGTGGATGTTAGTTTCTGGATTTGACTGTTAATTCTATGCTTAATACAATATATAATATGTAGGTACTTTTCAAATAAATTTAATTATCTCCCCACCATCATCGAAGTTGTATCATGTCAGATACCACCATGCGCGAATACCTCGCAGAGCACCCAAAAATGACCGGCGCGCTGTTCACCCTCCTGCTGCTACTGTCACAGGCGGGGACTGCGGCAGCTAATAATAGTTCGTACTTCGGTCCGTAATTTCGGAGGGAATCAGAAACTTTTCAGCTTGTTGAGTCAGGTTCGACAGGAGGCCATACCGATCAGTTATGAGATAGCTTCGGCTAAATCAAGGGATTTGCTCCAATATAATTTGTCTCCGATTTGCACCGGTACTTCTTGCATGAGAAGGAAATCCTCTAATTCTGCTTTATCAAGCACAAGTGGACCAATCTCGCCGGATGCCAGATGATGATAGGAATAATTATCCACTAAAGGCATGGTAATAGCACCCAATTCGTCGACATCGGTTGGGTACATATTCATGAGGACTTCAAACTCTGTCCCACGAGGAGTTACTTTAAGCATATTCGGTGTTCCTCCTTCTGGCTGAGTAACGGTAACGCCACCGTCACCAACGACAATATACTGCCCACCGAGGACACTCTCACCGCGTGCAATGGTAAGCGCCGCGCGAAGAGGGAAGCCGCAGTTCAGCAGCCGTGCGACCGTCTCACCGATGCGAACTGCGCCGTCGTTCAGAACTTCGTTGAGCGTGACGATGCCAGCGATTGCACCCTTTTCGACGAGCGCCAATCCCTGATTGTAGGAGTTGCAGGCGTTCAGCAGGAACGTGTCGATGCCGACCGAGTCGACCGTTGTCACGTCCAGTTTGCCATCGCTACAGACGAAGCCGTCATGCTCGGTGTGGCCGATATAGTGGAAGAACTCCGCGTCGGTCGTGAGAACTGTTCTGAGCTCCGCCGTCGTCAGGTCGTCGTGGACCGTGACATCGAACGGCAGGTCGTCGCGGGTGCCATACACGTCGTCGACGAGCTGTCGTTCCTCATCCATCCGGGCGTCGTTCTGGACGACGCGAATCGTGATGTCCTCGGCGTTCGTGTCGCGGTCAAGCCGGTGTTCGAACGCTGCTTTGGTTAGCTTGCTCGCACCGATTGGGATACTGTCCCCAATCCAGGCCTGTTCCAGTGAGTCCTCGGCCTGCGGTTCGACGTAGTCCGTCTCGGTTGCGGCGGTGGCAGTGTCGGAACTCGCAGCGCGGGTGATGACATCATCACGGGTGAACTCGGCCTCGACCTCCGCCGGAACGCTCGCCTGGTTCAGCCGCTGTTGCTGGTGTGTCCGGACGATGGCGAGGTCGTCGACGACATACGGGAGCTGTTCCGCGTTCGCCGGCACCGGGTCGATGTGGGTCGTCAGTCGCCACTTCGGAATGTGGTCCTCGATAACGTCGTACGGGACCTGCAGATAGGTGGCGACCTGCTCCGCTAGCGGCTGCTGATACAGCGATTGGAAGTCGAGGTCGACGTACGGTTCGATGGCCGCCCGTTCGTGCAGGTCTATCTGATGGAATCCTTCCGTGCGCGTGACACAGTCGAGGAAAAACAGGCGTTTGAGCGTGCGTCCGACCTCGGATTCGAAGCCCCGTGCTGTGTCGAGCGAGTAGGTAAATCCGGTGTCGGTCGTCAGCCGCGGTTCGGATGCGGGGACGAGCGAGGCTCCGAGGTAGTACGAGAGCGGTGCGGCGACGAAAACCGACGCGAGATTGGGCGGAAGTTCGAGCGTGACACCGGTGTCCGGACTGTCGATAGCCGCCGGGATGTCCAGCGTTTCACCGATCTCAAGCGCGGGGGGGTGGCCGCGAAGCGTTGGATAGGAGCGCTCGGGGTCGTAGGCCTTGAGCGCCGACCCGAAGGTCTCGACAGCGGCCATCATGTCGGTCGGGTCCTTGGTCGTCGTGACCGCGGCCGCGGGCCGGTCGTGCTGGGACCGAGCGCCGATGAGCACGTCCGTCGGGGAATCGAACTCGATTCGGGTCCGGTCCGAGTCGACGGTGACGGCAATCTGGGCGTCCTCGACCCGCATATATGTCTTTATCTGCGTCAGCGGGTCCAGTACGTAATCGTCCGACGGCAGCGTCTCCGACTCGAACTGTGCGACCTCAGCGGCTATCGCCCCGTCGTCGTCACGGACGTACACCATAACGACCGTCGGGAGTTCGATGGCCTGGGTCCGTATCCGGACGGCGTCCCCGACGGGATACTGGAACACGTCGGTCGCGGCGTCCCTGAGCGCGATGGGAGCGGGCGTGTGTATCCGGTAGCGCTGGCGCTCTATCTGGTCGATGACCGCGAGTCCCGGACGGTCGTCAAGCGGTTCGAAGGTTAGAGTCATATAATAACCGAGAGGGACGGTGTTATTCTCGTATCATACGAACGATAGAGATGATAAAAAAGATATCGCCGACCTCGGTCGAGACCGCTCACAGAGTTCGCTTGAGATAGGCTATTAACTAGGCACACGCGAGTGTAGCAAATGGGCAACGCTGTGCTACCCTCGATAGAACACGGGCGAAGCGGGTAAGGGCACCCCGGCCTAACAGCCGGTAGTGAAAGAGTTCGAGCGCAAACAGTTGCTGGAGCGCATCGAACGCGACAGCGCGACTGTCGGTGCGGACATTCCCGATGAAATCACCATCCAGGGTGAGAAGATCGAACTTCGGTCGTTCGTCTTCGAAATCAAACGTCGGGAGACAGTTCCGCGGGGCGAGCGCGAGCGCGTCGAGCAAGCGAAAAAGAACCTGCGGCGCGAGCGCCTCCAGCGAAAGCAACGAATCGAGGACAACGACGTGAGCTACGAGCGCGGCGAAGAGCTCGCCACGGCCATCATCGGCATCGACCGGGCGCTCAACGCCCTCGAACAGCTCGGTGCGGCGGATATCGAGCAGGAAGCGCAGGCACAGGAGGCGGCTGACAGAAAACGCTGGATGAAATTCCTGCAGAAAGCGCTGGGACACGAGGACGCGGACTCCGGCACTGGCCGTGCCGGGCGGAGCTACTGACATGAGCCGGAACGACGAAATCGCGACACTGCTCGAAGAGTTCGCCGACCTGCTGGACGCGAAGGGCGTCGAGTACAAGCCCCGGGCCTACCGCCGGGCGGCCGAGAACATCAGGGACTACCCCGGGGCCATCGAGGGGCTGGCCGCCGAAGGCGAGGACAGCGTCGGCGAGATTGACGGCGTCGGCGACGCCATCTCCGCGAAGGTGGTCGAGTACTTCGAGACCGGCGAAATCGAGGAGCTGACCGAACTGCGCGAGGAACTCCCCGTCGAGATGGACGCCCTCACGGCGGTCGAGGGCGTTGGGCCGAAATCCGTCGGCTCGCTGTACGATGCACTGGGCATCACCACCCTCGACGAACTGGAGGCCGCGGCCGAGGCCGGCGAGATACAGGAGGTCTCCGGCTTCGGCGCGAAGACCGAGCAGAACATCCTCGACAACATCGACTTCGCCCGCGAGGCCCACGAACGGTCGCTGCTGGGCGAGGCCAGACCACAGGGCGACCGGATTCGGGAGTACATGGCCGCTGGTGACGCCGTCGAGGAGTGTGCGCTCGGGGGCTCGATTCGGCGCTGGCGGCCGACCATCGGCGACGTGGACGTGCTCGTCGGGAGCACCGACGCCGACGCCGTCGTCGAGCGGTTCGCCGACTGGGACGGGCTCGACCGCGTCATCGAGTCCGGCGAGACGAAGGCGAGCGCCTACGCGGACGACGTGCGGGTCGACCTGCGGGTGGTCGACCCCGCCGAGTTCGGCGCGGCGCTGCAGTATTTCACCGGGAGCAAGGACCACAACGTGGCGGTCCGCAATCGCGCCATAGAGCGGGACCTGAAGGTAAACGAGTACGGGGTCTTCGATGTCGAGGGCGTCGAGGACGACGACCAGCGGGCCGGCGAACTGGTTGCCAGCGAGACCGAAGACGCGGTGTACGACGCGCTGGGAATGGACTGGGTCCCGCCGGAACTCCGTGAGAACCGCGGCGAGGTCGAGGCCGCCGCCGACGGGACGCTGCCGAACCTGCTGGCCGAAGGCGAGGTCCGTGGCGACGTCCACACCCATACGAACTGGTCGGACGGCAGGAACACTATCGCGGAGATGGTCGCGGGCGCGGCCGACTTCGGTCACGACTACCTCGCCGTCACCGACCACGCGACCGGGCCGGGGATGGTCGGTGGCGTCGGGGTCTCCGACGAGAAGCTCCGCGAGCAGATAGCCGAGGTCGAATCGGTCGCGGCCGAGGCCGACATCGACGTGTTCACCGGCGTCGAGGCTAATATCGCTGAAGACGGCACTGTCTCGGTCGCTGACGACTTGCTGGCGGAACTGGACGTGGTCGTCGCTTCACCCCACGCCGCGCTCGACGGCGACGGCACGGACCGCCTCGTCGCAGCCGCAGAACATCCCGACGTGAACGTCATCGGCCACCCGACAGGCCGCTATCTCAACCGCCGGGAGGGACTGGACGCGGATGTGGAGCGGCTCGCGGCCGTCGCCGCCGACAACGACACGGCCCTGGAAATAAACGCCAACCCGGCGCGGCTGGACCTCGGCGGCGGCGCGGTAAAGCAGGCTATCGAGGCCGGCGCGACAATCGCCATCAACACGGACGCCCACAGCCCGGGCGACCTCGACCTCCTGCGCTACGGCGTCCACACGGCGCGGCGGGGATGGGCCGAGACGGCGGACGTGCTGAACACCCGCGACGCCGAGAGGGTCCGCGAGTTCCTCGATGTCTGAGGAGACCCCGCGCGACCGGCTCGCCCTCGATGCGATGCTCGGCAAGCTCGCCACCTATCTCCGGATGTGTGGCTACGACACGGCCTACGCGCTGGACCGGGCCGCCGAGGCCGACGACGATCTCCTCGCTGTAGCGGCACGTGAGGACCGGCTGGTGATAACTCGGGACAGCGACCTCGCCGCCCGCGCATCCGAGAGCGTGCTCCTCACCGAACGGGCGGTCGAGGACCAGTTGCGGGAACTCACCGACGCCGGCTTCCGACTCTCGCTCGCCGACGAGCCGGCCCACTGTGGCGTCTGTAACGGGCCGGTCGAGCAGGTCGACCCGGTCGAACCCACGCCGGAGTACGCACCGACCGCGGACGACGAACGGGTCTGGCGCTGTACGGACTGCGGGCAACACTTCTGGAAAGGGAGCCACTGGGAAGCAGTCAAGAGAACGCTGGAAGAGCTATAGAATACAGACAGTTAGCGGGCGTCGCTACAGTTCTTCAGCGGCGGCGACGGCCTCGTCGGTCGTCCCCTCGACGACCACGCCAGTCGTGACAGCGTCTTCGGTCCAGTAGACGACAGCCCTGTCGTCGCGCTCGATTGCGGTCGCGTTCTGGCCGTTCACCTGTACTGCCGTCCCGTTCTCCACGTCCTCCAAGTACCTCAACGCGCCAGTGGCGCTCAGGACGGTCACGTTCTCGCTGTCAGCGTCGTACTGCTGGACCACGGCCGTACTCTCCGGCCGGCTGATATATCGCGCTTCCTCGAAAGTCCCGTTCTCGTACTCTGGCAGGTCCATATCCGTCGCGGACTGAGCCGCGTCGTAGGTGTCGTACGTTTCGACGGTCGTGACGGCGACCCGGTCAGCCGGCGGGGCGAACTGACTGTCGTCGATGCTGACGTTGAAATTCGTCTCCTCGACGGTGAGCTCCGTCCGGTTCGTTCCGTCGTCAGTGGTCATCTTATGAACGCGGTAGTCCTCGGTATCGACCCACAGCGTCGTGTTCGGCGCGTCGATGCTCTCGTTGGTCGGTTCGAGGTCGAGAACGTACGTCGATTCGCCGTTGACCTCTGAAGTCCCGCGGAGCGTCGCTGTGACGTTCTCCTCGGGAACCGGGTCGGTCGAGTCGTTCATCGCCACGGACTCCGCAGTCAGTTCGCGGGCATACGACCGGTTCTCGCCGACCGCCCAGACGACAGTCCCGTTCGTCCCCATCTCGTACGACCGGGTCTCGCTCGTGACGGCGGCCCACGTTTTGTTCGGCTCAGCGGCGGCATATTCGACCGTTGCAGTCTTCGACGCCGAGTCGTTCATGACAGTCACAGTCGCGGTTCCGGTAATCGTCTCGGCTGCGTCGTAGCGCTGCTCGGTCTGGTCCAGCACCTCGTCGCCGGACGGTTGCCCCATCTCGCTGAGGCCGGACACACCAGCGACCGCCCCAGCGGCCAGCAGTCCGATAGTGACAAACACAGCGACGATAGCCAGTCTCCGTCCGGTATTGGCTGTCATTGGCCTGCCTTAGGACTGGAGTGGTAAGTGGGTTGCTCCTATCACAGCACCGGAACTTTCGTCGGGGCTGACCACGGTCGAACCCCTCATTGCTGTCCAGTCCGTACGCGGGGCCGTGAGCGAGCCAGCGAACACGACCGTCCGCGTCGAGGGCGTCAGCAAGCAGTACGACCTCGGCGGGACGGTGACGGCGCTCGACGACGTGAGCCTGGACCTGGCGGCCGGGTCGTACACGGCGGTGATGGGTCCGAGCGGTTCCGGCAAGAGCACGCTGTTGAACCTCATCGGCGGGCTGGACACGCCGTCGTCGGGGCAGGTCGTGGTCAACGGACAGGACGTTTCGGCGGCCAGCGAGGCCGAGCGGGCCGACATCCGCGGGACAGAGGTCGGGTTCGTCTTCCAGACGTTCAATCTCATGCCGCGACTCTCCGCGGTGGAAAACGTCGCTCTGCCACTGGTCTTCGACGGTTGGGACCGCGCCCGTCGCCGCGAGCGGGCGAGGTCGCTCCTCTCTGAGGTTGGACTCGGCGACCGCACCGACCACGTCCCCGCGGAACTCAGCGGCGGCCAGCGCCAGCGGGTCGCCATCGCCCGTGCGCTGTCGACCGACCCGGCGTTGATTCTCGCCGACGAGCCCACCGGCAACGTCGACACGGACACCGGCGCGCAAATCTTGGACCTGTTCGACGACCTGCACGCGGCGGGCAACACGTTCCTGCTCGTGACTCACGAGCGCCACGTCGCCGAGCGGGCCGAGCGCATCGTCCACGTCGAGGACGGCCACATCCAGTCCGTCGAGGACGTCTCCGGGGGCAAACAGTGATGGACGCCGGCGAGAGCGTCCGCATCACGCTCCGGTCTATCAGGGCCCACAAACTCCGGTCGGCGCTGACGGTCGTCGGCGTCATCATCGGCATCGCGTCGGTCATCACCTTCGCCACGTTCGGGGCCAGCGTCGAGGCCGAAATCGTCGGCGACATCGAGACTTCGAACGCGGGCAACATCTACGTGTTCGGGACGCCCGCCGGCGACGACGACTTCGACCGGACGCTCCAGCCGGTGTTTACCGAGTACGACGTCCAGCAGTTGGAGGGGACTCCGGGCGTACAGGCGGCGCTTCCGCGCGGTATCGTCCGGACCCAGTCGATACGACACGGAAACCGGACGTTGGCCAGACAGCAGGTCACGGCAGTGCGACCGGCCAGCATCGGCGACGGCGTCCTCGTCGAGGGCCGGTCCTTCGGGGCCGAGGAGTCGGCGGTCGTCGTCAACGAGCGCATGGCCGGGTCGTTCGCCGAGAACCTCACGGCCGGCGAGCGGCTCACGATGACGATGCCTGACGGGAGCGAGCGGAACGTTACTGTCGTCGGCGTCGTCAACGGGACTCGCGGGGAAGTCCCGGTTAGCGACTTCGCCCGCCAGCCGCGGGTGTACGTCCCCATCGACCCGTTCTACGACTCCGTCGTCGAGAGCCCGGCGGCGGGCGTGCGACAGCGCGCGTACCCGCAGGTGACGCTCGTCGTCGACCCGCGGGCGATTCCGGAGACCCAGTCGGCGATTCAGGGCTACATCTCCGGCGACGCGGACGCGCGGTCGCTGTCGGCCGACGACACGGAACTGGTCGCGCGGTCGGGCAACGACTTCGTTGAGGAGATTAGCGACGTTATCGAGCGCATCACGCGCTTCGTGACAGGTATCGCCGTCATCGCGCTGGTCGTCGGCGCTATCGGCATCGCCAACGTGATGCTCGTCAGCGTCACCGAGCGCACCCGTGAAATCGGCATCATGAAAGCCGTCGGGGCGCGCAACCGAGACGTGATGCAGGTGTTCCTCGTCGAGGCCGCACTGCTCGGGACGATTGGCTCGCTGCTCGGCGTCCCGCTGGGACTCCTCGTCGGCTACGGCGCGACTCGGTACGCTGAAGTGACGTTCTCGCTCGCGCCGCTGTGGATGGCGCTGGCTGTTGGCGTCGGCGTCCTTGTCGGCGTCGTCGCCGGTCTCTACCCGGCATGGCGGGCGGCACGGGTCGACCCGATCGACGCACTCAGACACGAGTGAGCCTTACCCGGATTCAGAACACCGAAATACGTGGTCGTCGTACCGACGGGCCATGACCCTCTCGGAGGAGGCCCGCGAGCGACTCGCCGACATCGTCGAGCTCCAGCCGACGAAAAACGGCGAGTTGCAGGAGCGCTGGGACATGGACAGCGGAAGCGAGGTCCACCAGTACCTCGAAGCCGAACTCAAGGAGTACTACTACCGCAACGACAACAGCCTCATCTGTGCGACGCCGGAGGCGACGACGCTCATCGACGGGGAAGACTCCGAGCGGATTCAGACAGTGACGGTCACCCCGCTCCAGCAGGCTATCGTCGACGTAATCGCTGGACCGGACGAGGAGAGCCAGAGTGTCGTCGCCGTGTTACACGCCCTCCGCGAGGTCGGCGAGGACCGCGACACCGACGAGGTTCGCTCTGCGCTTCGCAGCCTCGCGGACAAGGGTATCGTGGAGACCGTTGAGAAGACCGTGCCGACGTTCAGGCTGGCCGTTCCGCGTGACGAACTAGATATCGAGCTGTCCGAGGAATGAGACCGGACCGCGGTATCGGTCGGTTACTCTGACAGCCCCGGCCGCTGGCGGCGTCGTCGCCGCGCTAACAACCGCTTTATTGCCTTGCCCGGCCCGCCGTCGAGCGGCCAATCCATCGACCGCCACGCCGGCGGCTCCGGCTCGTAGGACGGGCACTGGCCCCGACACTCCGCCGCTGTCGGCAGACAGTCTTTCGCCGCACAGTAGGGATACACGCCAGTCTCGCCAGCGGTGAGCTGGAAGTGCCGGCAGTCGGGGCGCATCGTGTCGGCGTAGGCGCGCCACCCACGAGCGTACGCTCGCTCCGCGATGGTGAGTCGCCGCTCCTGCTTCCAGTCGGGGTCTACGTACTCGAAGCGGGCCGCGCTGGTGTCGTCGGTCGGGCGGTCGAGAATGCGCGTTCCGGGGTCGTCGACCGACAGCGACCGCGGTTGCCAGACCGCCTCGGCCGTACCGGCTTCTGGGTCGACTGTCAACACACCGGCGGCAGCGGGCAGGTCCGCTAGCAGAATCGGCTCCACGCGCTCGTCGGTCGCCGCCGTCGCGACCCACACCTCGTCGGCAAGCGACAGCGCGATGTCCCGCTGTAGTTGCGGAACGAGGTTCCTGGCGGCGCTGGCAGTCAGGTCGGGCTTGTTCTCTATGGCGACGATTCGGCGGAGCCAGTCCGGATAGGGGCGTACCCGACGGATTTCGATGCGATTGCCGCGCTTGCGGGTCTCGACGGCACCCCGGTCGGCCGCCTCGTGAATCGATTCCCGGACGTACCGCCACGGATAGCCCGGATCAGGCAGCGCGTCGCGGTAGTACGTCCAGTCGGCCGGCGCGTTCTGTAGAACGTGCAGGAGGTCCGAGTCGAACGCGTCTCCGCCGAACGTCGCTCGCTCGCGGAGTCCATCGGGGTCACACTCCAGGATGATGGTGTCCCAGCGGCGGTGTTTCGTCCCGAACTGTCTGGCGACCAGCACCGCGGCGTCGTCAGACGGCGACCACGCTCGCTCGGCCCACTGGCAGACGGCCAGTTCGAAGGCGAACTCGGAGTCAGGAGCCACGAGCAGTCGTTGTCGGCTTCGGACCAAAACCCTTCGTTCCGATGCCGGAGCCCTGTCCGGGCCGGCGTCCCTGGCAATCGTTTCGTTCGGTGACACAACCCGATTATTTATGTGATAGCTTCAGAAACAAACCGTCGGTTACGAATGACACACCAGAAGCCTGGAGACAGTCCAGCCGCGATTGCCCTCAACACAGCGCCCCAGCCGACAGGCGACGCCGCGTTCAGTGCCCTCAGTGGAGGGACAGTATGAGTTCCGCCGCCCGCGGCGACGGGATATTCGACCAGTACACGACGATACAGTGGATTGCGGCGGGCATCGTCGCGTTGCTGACCTTCCCCATCGGAATCGCCGTGCCGGCCTACTTCTACATCAAGACCTCGAACGGCACCGCCAGTGAGCAGGGGGCCTGGGAGGCGTGGGCGGTCATCCTCGTCGGTATCCTCGGCATCGTCGCGGTCGAACTCGGCGGCGAGACGGGCGCGAAAATCGCCATCGCGGTCGCGCTGCTGGGGATTCCGGTCCTGCTGCTCCTCTTTGCCGCCGTCGTCGGGAGCTTCGTCATCGGTATGGGTAACGCGACGGCAGTGGCGCTGCTGGCCGGCGTCGCGCTCTGAGAACCGGGTTCACGACTCCGGTTACTCTTCCTCGTCGTCGCGCTCGTCGAGGAACTCGTGTGCCTCTTCGAGTATCTCGCGCGGGCCGTCCTGCGTGACCGTGTTGATGGCCTGTTCGTAGTCGCGCCACTGCAGGTCGCGGTGTTCTGTGGACAGTTCGGCTGACGCTTCGAACGATTTCGCGACGAACAGGTGGACCGTCTTGTGGATGGTGTTGCCGTTCGCCTCGAACACGTAGTCGTAGTCTTCGCGGAACCCGTCTAAAAGCCGGAAATCGCCGATACCGGCCTCCTCTTTCACTTCGCGTATGGCGGTCTGCTGGAGCTCTTCCTCGCCCTCGACGCCGCCCTTGGGGAACTCCCAATCGCCGGGTCGGCTCTTGAGCAGGAGGTACTCCCGCCGGCCACGCGTATCGCGAAAGAGGATGGCTCCCGCGCTCGTGGCCTCTATCATTATCGGATTTTATGACACCGCTACTTAAGAGAATATCGGAGACACAACGGAAACAGATGGTCTTTTGTCACTCGCGGCTGAGTGTTCGTCTACAGATGCCCTTTGTCACGACGCTTACTTTCACCAGTGGGGACCGACACCGACTCGACGACGTCGTCACGGAGATCAAGGAAAACGCCGAGCAGAAGGGGGTCGAACTGAAAGGCCCCCATCCGAAACAGCCACAGGAGCTACGCATCCCGCAGTCGAAGTCGCTGGGGCCGGGCGGCGGCCGCTTCGAGTCCTGGACTCACACCGTCTACACCCGGACCATAGAGATAGTCGGCTACGAGGAGTTCGCTCGGACAGTCACTCAGCGGACGTTCCCGGACGCCATCCACGTCGAGGCCGGCGTCGAACAGCGCACGCAGGTCGGCAGCGGGTCGTAGGCCCGCCGCCGTTCCCGTGGATTATTATAAGTGAGTGTGCCCCGTTTCGCCGGCATGAACGAGTCCCAACAGGAGCGGCTCCGGTCCCTCCGGCGTGACCTGCACAGCTATCCCGAACCCGCGTGGCGGGAGTTCTACACCACCAGTCGCATCGTCGACGAACTGGAACGCATCGGCGTCGACCAGTTGCATCTCGGGCGGGATGTCGTCGACGCCGACGCGCGGATGGCGGTCCCCGACGACGATGAGCTCGACGCCTGGCGGACGAAGGCCCGCGAGGCCGGTGCCCGGGAGGACGTGCTGGAGGCCGCCAACGGAGGGTTCACCGGTGCGCTGGCCGTCGTCGAACAGGGCGAGGGACCGACCGTCGCGCTCCGGGTCGACATCGACGCGCTCCCGATACGGGAGGCCGACAGCGCCGCACACGCCCCGGCGGCCGCGGGGTTCCGCTCGGGGAACGAGGGGTACATGCACGCCTGCGGCCACGACGCCCACGCGACAATCGGCCTCGGCGTGCTGGAGGCGGTGAAAGAGAGTGATTTCCGCGGCACGTTCAAAGTCGTCTTCCAGCCCGCCGAGGAGGTCATCGGCGGCGGGAAGGCCGTCGCCGAAAGCGGTCATCTGGACGATGTGGACCACCTGCTGGCGATACACGTCGGTCTCGACCATCCGACTGGAGAGATTGTCGCCGGCGTCGGCGGCTTCCTCGCCGTTCGGCAGTTCGAGGCGACGTTCAGCGGTGAGACAGCCCACGCAGGAGGACATCCAGCACAGGGACGGGACGCTGTACAGGCCCTTGCGACCGCCGTACAGAACCTCCATGCGATTCGCCGCCACGGCGAGGGCGCGACACGGGTCAACGCTGGCGTCGTCGAGGGCGGCACAGCGACGAACATCGTCCCCGGGGAGGCGACGCTGGAAGGGGAAGTCCGCGGCGAAACGACCCCGCTCAAGGAGTACATGAGCGGGCGGGCAGACACCGTCATGTCGTCGGCTGCAGAGATGCACGACTGCGAGGTCGCCATCGAGACGACGGCGGAAGCACCGAGCGCGGTCAGCGACGACACGCTTGCAGACGTGGTGTATAAAATGGCCGACACAGTTCCCGGCGTCACCAGCCGCCTTCGAACCGACGATCTCGGCGGCAGCGAGGACGCCACCTATCTGATGGACCGCGTCCAGAATCACGGCGGGACGGCGACGTTTGTCGGTATCGGGACCGACCATCCGGGCGGCCACCACACCCCCACATTCGATGTCGGCGAAGACTCGCTGGCTATCGGCGTCGATGTCGTCACCGGGGCAGTCCGCCGGCTGAGCGAGTGACTACGCTACGGCGTTTCCCAGCTGGCGAGTCGGATCGATTTGCCGCTATCCGGCGACTTCCAGTTCAGTGTGACTGTCGCGTCAGAAAGGTCCGATGCCCCGGAAAACGTCACCCGTGACCCGGCCGTGATTTCCGAACCAGCCGACAGCGCGCCGCTGAGACTCGAGAAATCGTGCTGTCCGTTGGCTCCTGAAGCCCCGCTAACAGTGATGTACAGATTTCCGGCCCGAATCGAGTCGCCGCTTCGGTGTTCGATTGTCAGGGTGTCGGGACTCCCGGCATCGTAATCAAATGAGAACGCCGCCTGTGGCGCGCTCTGGCCGATGTTCCCTGAGCCGAAGTCGAGGAAGAACGTCGCTGCTGTCGCCGCTAACAGTACTGTTACTGCAACCATTAGGATGACACCCACAACTGGCGAGACTGCACTGTCGTCAGATTTGAATCTACGTGCTAGCATGATTGACCCCCACTCGGCGACGGTCGACACGCTGTCACCATCTCGGTGACCCCCCGGTCAACCGACGCCGGTGCGACTTCATTTTGTTATCATGTTGTCGAATAATAAAACTTGTCGTTCAGAATTTCAGTTCATATAGTAATTAATTACTATCGAGATAACATTCAAAACCAGACACTTGACACTGACAGACGTCTATCAGAGAGTTAGATGTAGCCGAAAGCCGCAACGAACCGCTGAATCAGTACTTGGGGTCTGCGCCAGTGACGTCGTAGATATCGTCCATAATCGAATCGCGCTCGCGTTGCCAGGCTTCGAAGCCGCTCCGGTCGCTCGGGTAGGATTCGTAATGGTCCAGTAGCCGGTCGGCAGCCTTCTTTGTCTGGTAGAGGTCCCTGATCGTCCCAAGGTGGCCGATGCTCTTGACGGCCATCTTGAGTTTGAGTCCGAGTCCGATGCTGGTCGAACCGCCGTACAGTGCCTCTGCGAGCTTCTCGCCGGGCAACGCGGCCAGCAGGGCCATCAGGTCGTCGACGTCGTAGGCGGTGGTGAATATGTTGTACACGTCAAGCGCCGCATACCGTGCGCCGAAGTGGTCCATCACGCGCTCGTTGTACTCCCAGAGCGCGGCTTCGTCGTCCGTCCGGCCAGATTCGATGGCTTCGATAGCCTGTTCAGCGGCGTAGGTCCCGGCGTAGGCTGCACCGGCGATACCGCCGCCGGTCGTCGGATTGACGTGTCCGGCGGCGTCGCCGACGGCCATGAATCCGGGCGCGACGGCGGAATCGTACGGCCGGCGTGTCGGCAGCGCAGCGCCGAGTTTATCCTGTACCTTCGCGCCCTCGAACTCGCTTCGACCCTGGAGGTCGCGCTTGAGGTCGTCGACTAGCTCCATCGGCTCCTCGTTCATCTGGAAGCCAAGGCCGGCGTTGATCTCCGTGTCCGTGCGCGGGAAATACCAGAGATAGCCGGCAGAGCGCTCGGTCGGCTTGAACACGAGCGCGTCGTCCCACTCGACTGGCTCGTCGACTTCGATTATCTCACGGTATGCCGAACAGAACTGCGAGTACTGGACGTTCGTGTCGAAGGTCGCGTCTTCGAGGTCAGTCTTGTCCTGCAGAATAGACAGTGCGCCGGCCCCGTCGATGACCATGTCACCCTCGTACGTGACGGGGTCGCCTTTCCGCATGGCTTTTACGCCGGTCACACGGCCGCTGTCGTCCTGTAGCACGTCCTGAACGACCGTGTCGTAGTGGAACTCCACGCCGCTGTTGTTTGCCCCTTCAATGAGACAACGACCGTACTCCCAGCGGTCGATGACGGCGAGTTCGCCCGGGACGGGGATCTCGAGAACAGTGTCTTCCTGCGGAATCTCGAAGCGGCCGTGGTCGACATTTGTGTTGGTAAAGGCCGGTTCGAGCTGTGACTTCGGAATCGCATCGGGGAAGTCGCTGGCTCCCTTCAGTGCGTCTCCGCAGGCGATGTGGCCGGCTTCGGTCTCGTCTTTGCGCTCTACGACGACGACATCATAGCCCGCGTCCGCGACAGTCGCGGCGGCGTAACAGCCGGATGTCCCGGCCCCGACGACGACAACGTCCACGGAAACGGTCCGTGCCGTCGCCGACGCTCCGTCGGCGTTGCCGTCCTGGTGTGTGGTCATGCACTCTCGTCCTGCCCGGAGAGAGAAAATTATTCCGCTACGGGTTTCAGCGGACGACTGGAACCATTCTTCGCAATGAGCGGTCCGTTGCGGGTGTTTGGTGTGGCGTCGACGGTAACAGTCCGTTTCACTCCGGGGCAGCGGTGATAAAGAGTTTTGCTGGGGGGTATCAAATGGCCGATCATGACCGAGCATACGGTGACATTTGTGGGGACGGGCGAGGAGATTACTGTCTCCGAGAAGGAGACGATTCTCTCGCGGTGTATCGAGGAGGGTATCGCACAGGAGTACTCCTGCCGCGTGGGGATGTGCCTGGCTTGTTCGGCGGAAATTGTCGAGGGGTCGGTTACCCAGCCTGCCGCCCGTGGACTGACCGACCGGGAACGGGAGAACTACGCACTGACCTGCATGGCACGACCGCAGTCGGACCTGAAACTCGACCGCGGGAAGTACCCGCCCAGTATTGAAGGGGATGTGACCCCGGAAGACGGCGACCCCACACCAGCGGACGACTAGTAGGCACTGGATACTACTAGCATATGGCCTACTAGAAGGTCTGTAAATACCTTTAACATACGCCTGATAGATTGCCTGATATAGAGCGGTGCAACCGCGAATGAAGGACAGGTCATATAAGCAAGTGGCCCCTATGGTGTAGTGACTACAGCGTCAGCGGACGGCCTTCGACGACTGATACACGCTTCCCCAACCATGACCAGCCGCGTATACAGACTTCACTCGACACTTGAACTGCCACTGGAAGACGCATACGATTTCTTCGAGGATCCGGATCTTCCACCTGAAATCGCTGACATCGATATCACCCGTCGAAACAATACGCTCATCGTCAGCGCCGTCGCCAAAGACGACTCTATGAGCAAGTACACTCCGACGGCCCAACTCAAGGCGAGCGTCACGGAGAATCGGGTGTACGAGGAGGACCCCGACGAAATGGGGCCGCCCGGAGCCGCGAGTACTGGAAGCTCCGGAGGTGGCCCCCAGTGGGGCGCACTCGAAGAGGAGGAGGAAGAGATCGAGTCTGAACTCGTCGAGTACGCCTGTTTCAAAGGCGACCGCGAGACCGTGCTCCAGAACACTGCACTCCAGTACGCGATGTTCGAAGTCCTGTGTGACGTCGCGAAAGTCGCAGAGAAGGGAACGCTGACGGCAATTGCGGCGGTCGACGAGGAACTCGAAGCTGTCCGCATCGTCGATGGGGAAGAGCGGCCCGCTGCAATCAACGTTGCAGAGGAACCCCGCGACGGCGAGGAAGAAGAGGGCGTCAACTGGCGCGACAACGAGTTTATCTCGTAACGCGGCCCCGTCCCGGTCACGGATTCAGTTTTGCCGAGCTGCAGCTCAACACCGTTACCGGGCGGTCTATGCCGCTATGCCGGCGCAATGCCTGAGAGGTCAGCGTCGGTAAATCGCGACGCGATTTCGATGGTGAGATTCGCTTCGATGTAGGCCGCAATCACGATGAACACGGCGGCCGTCGCAAGCAGCCATCCGGCCTCCCGGATATCCTGTCGAGTGGCCAGTTCGTTCGTCCGGCCGCGAATGTACTGAATCGTGCGCCAGCCGAACCGGAGTCCGACGGCGGCGACGATGAGCAGTGCGGGAATCTCGATAAGGCCGTGTGGGACGATGAGTGCAGCGACGACGACAGGCGAAACCTGCTTGAGTGCGATACCGACGACGACCCCGATGAGCAATCCGTTCAAGACGAGTGAGAGGACCGTCATCGAACCGAGCGAAATCGCGCCGAGCAACATCACGAGCAACGCACCGAGGTTGTTGACCGTCAGCGAGAGGGTCGTTAACTCAGCCGGCATAAAGGGGTTTTCGCCGGTCGTTCCGGGGGTCTGAAGCCATTCGGTGGGGACCTGGCTGCCGAGTCCGTACCCGACCAGCGCGCTGGCAAACAGTATCAGCGCGGCGGCGGGGACGTAGCGTAACAGCCAGCGGTGGAAGAGACGGGCCGGGAGGCTTGGGCGGTCGTCCATATCACGTCTTTTGCGCGGGCCGCAAAAAACCGAGTGACCGTGTGCACGCGACCGTCAGCCATTTGCCACTGTCTCACACACCTGTCGGTCATCCAAAAAGTACTTGGCATTCGTAATTATATCTCATTACACTATGTCCGAATCAGCAGAGTTCCCGGACTATCTGGACGTTGATTACACTGACGGGGAAGGCGAAGACCCCGAAGAGTACCCGACTGTCAACCACAAGATCGAGAAGGCTATCGAGGTTACGAAGACTGGCCTCGAAGAGTACAAGAACCCTGTCGTGATGTGGACCGGCGGCAAGGACTCGACGCTGACGCTGTACTTCGTCAAGGAAGTCGCCGAGCGGTTCGACCTCGAAGTCCCACCGGTCGTCTTCATCGACCACTACCAGCACTTCGACGAGCTCATCGACTTCGTCGAGCACTGGGCCGACGAGTGGGACCTCGACGTCATCTGGGCGCGCAACGAGGACGTGGGCAACTACGTCGACGAGAACGGTCTCGAACCGGGTGACGACATCCCTGTCGACGAACTCTCCGAGCACAACCAGCACCACATCCGGAACATCCTCGAATACGAGGAGGACACGTTCCCGTTCCTGCTCGACACCTACGTCGGCAACCACCTCCTGAAGACGGTGGCGCTCAACGACACTATCGAGGAACACGACGTCGACGGCATCCTGTCGGGCATCCGCTGGGACGAGCAGGAGTCTCGCGCCGACGAGACGTTCTTCTCGCCGCGTCACGACCCGGACATCTACCCGCCGCACGACCGCATCCAGTCGATTCTCCAGTTCGCGGAGGCTGACGTGTGGGAAGCCTTCTGGAACTTCGTCGTCCCAGACACAGTCGAGGGGTACCCGGACGACGGCTACGTCCCGCAGGGCCAAGACGACCTGCCCGAGGGCATCGAGAAGGAAGACGTACCGGTCTCGCCGAAGTACTTCGCTGGATTCCGTTCGCTCGGGAGCGAGGTCAGCACCGACAAGTCCGCGGAAGAGCCTGCCTGGCTGCAGGACATGGCGAACACGACCGAGCGCGCCGGCCGCGCCCAGGACAAGGAAGACCTGATGGAGCGCCTGCGCGACCTCGGCTACATGTAAACGGGCGCAAGCCTCGCCGTTTCTGCGTCGTTCTTTTTTTGACAGGAACACCTATGTCACTGCCCTCGATGAGTCGTTCACATCTGTCCCCACACCCCCACGAGGTGACGTATCAATCGGTAAGGTGGTTGTTGAACTCGGAGCCGACAGCCGGCACTGAATGGTGGCGTGATAGTACTTCGACGCGAGTCGATGTCGTCCGCGCCTGTCCCGGTCTCAGGACATGTGGAACTGCGCAGTTCACTCCAACAGAGTGTGCGTTTCTTCCAGTTTCTACAGAGGAACAGCCATACATGTCGACCAGCGATTCTATGTTGTGACTTGTTCACTGTAATTGAACAGTGTGAATATCCGCCATACCAGCAGGCCGCCTCGGATTTGAGGGCGTCTACTCCCTGAAATCATGCGTAAGATGAGCTATGTACAATTGTCGAGAAAAGGTTTAGGTACTGTCGAACACTACAGGTAAGCGAATGAGTTCAGACCAGTACAACTGTCCGAACTGCGGGGCGGAATTGAGCTACCAGACGACGAAGCACAACGGCTGTTCGAACTGCGGTTTCGTTCCGCCCCACAGTGCCGAGTAACGCGGATTGGGACGAGTAACCGGACGTGCTGTTCTGTCGTCGGTGGTTATCGAGTTCCACGAGGAGAGTCCCATACTCGGGTCCGACATCTATTTTTCTCGGCTCGCTGTATCCGTTGTCTGTGACCGACCGCACAGACCGGGGCGTTCTCGCGGGCGTTATCTTTGCCGTGTTGCTGGCGCAGGTCCTGCTGTATCCGGGTGTCGACAGACTCGTCCGGAGGCTGGGTGCGACCACGGACCTGAATGCGAGCATGTGGTTCCTCGCCGCTGAGTTCGGGGCTTTCGTCGTTTTCGCTGGCGTGTGGGGCGTGCTCAGCGACGCCACCGGACGGCGAACGCCATACATCGCCGGCGGGGCGGGCGCGGGCGCAGTGCTGTACGCCCTCATCGCGTGGCTTCCCGAGGCAGTCTCGCTTCCATTTGTCGGCGTGCTGGTCTTGCGGGTGCTGCAGGGTGGAGCGACAATCGCCGCGTTCTCCCTGGCGATGACGATGCTGATGGACCTCGGCGGCGGCCACGGCAAGAATATGGGTGCGGCAGGCATTGCGATCGGCAGTGGCACAGCGCTCGGAGCGCCACTCGGCGGCCAACTGTACGAAATTCAGACGACGCTTCCGCTGTACGTGGCGAGCACGCTGTCACTCGTCGTCGCAGTGGCTGCCTTGCTTGTCACCGACCGCGCACCGTCGGACGGGCGGTCGGGCCTTTCTGCGACCGTGTCCGGGCTCAAACAGCGGCCGACGCTCGGCGTGCCGTACGCCTTCGGGTTCATTGACCGCCTCACCGCGGGCTTTTTCGCGCTCGTCGGCACCCTGTATTTCAGAGAGACGTTCGAGCTTGGACCCGGCGAAACCGGCGTCATGCTGGCGCTTTTTTTCGCCCCGTTCGCCCTCTTGCAGTATCCCTTCGGCATCCTCTCTGACCGCATCGGCCGAACCGGTCCGATTGTTGTCGGGTCGGTGCTGTACGGACTCACTGTTGTCGGCGTCGGGCAAGCGCCGACGGTCACCATCGCCGGCGCAGGGATGGTACTGACCGGCGTTATCGGCGCGCTGATGGCCCCGGCGACGATGGCGCTCGTGTCGGACCTCGCCAGCGAAACGGAGCGCGGCACCGCTATGGCCGGGTTCAACATTTTCGGTAGCGTTGGCTTCCTCGCTGGCATCCTCGTCGGTGGCACCGTCGCTGGCGCTTTCGGCTACCCCGCCGCGTTCCTCGTCGCCGGCGGGACGGAAGTCGTCCTCGCGGTGCTCGCACTGCCCGGACTGCTACGGCTGGAGCAGCCGACCGAGGATGCCGTCAGGGGCTGATTACGACGCGTCGCGGACCTCGTCAAGCGCCTCTGGGTTCTCGATGCTGGACATATCACCCAGGTCCTCCCCGCGGTAGACGCCAGCAATTGCTCGGCGGATTATTTTCCCGCTCTGCGTCTTGGGGAACTCGTCGACAAACAGCACCTCACGGGGTCGGAACGGCTTGCCGAGTTCCTCGCCGACGGCGGCGCGGATATCGTCGCGGAGGTCGGCCGAGGGTTCGTAGCCGGGCTCGAGCACGGTGTAAAGAACGACGGCAGTGCCGGTGGTGTCGTCCGGCGCACCGACGGCAGCGGCCTGATTGACGGCGTCGTGTTCCATCGCCGCGCCTTCGACTTCCGCCGGTCCGACCTTCCGTCCAGCGACGTTGAGCACGTCGTCGGCCCGGCCGTGGAGGAACCAGAGGCCGTCCTCGTCCTTCTGTGCCCAGTCACCGTGGTCCCAGACGTCGTCCCACGTCGACCAGTACTCGTTCAGGTAGCGTTCGTCGCCGCTCCACAGCGACCTCGTCATCGACGGACAGGAGTCCCGAGCGACCAGATAGCCGCGCTCGTGCGTGTCAGCGATGGATTCGCCGGCGGAGTCGACGATGTCGATGTTCATCCCCAGCCCCGGACCACCCAGCGTGCAGGGCTTGAGCGACTGAATCGGCATCGGCATCAGGAAACACCCCATGATCTCGGTCCCACCGGAGATATTGATGATTGGACAGTCCTCGTTGCCCACGTTCTCGTAGAACCACTGCCAGCTCTCGGGGTCCCAGGGTTCGCCGGTCGACCCCAACAGCCGCAAGCTGGAGAGGTCGTGCCCTTCCAGCCACTCGTCGCCCTTCTTGCGGAGCGCCCGAATCGCGGTCGGCGAGACACCGAAGGTGGTGATGTCGTGCCGGTCGATCATCTCCCAGAAGCGGTCCGGTTCCGGGTGGTCCGGCGCGCCCTCGTACATGAAGACAGTCCCGCCGAAGGCGTGGTTCCCCAGCAGCGTCCATGGCCCCATCATCCAGCCGATGTCGCTCACCCAGAAGAAGCGGTCGCTGGGCTTGTGGTCGAAGCCGAAGTATATCTCTTTGGCCGCCTGCATGAGCGCGCCGGCGTGCGTGTGGACGATACCCTTCGGCTTGCCGGTCGTTCCAGAGGAGTACAGCAGCATCGACTCCTGATTGCTCGGAAGCTCTGTGGCCGCGTACTCGTCGTCGGCGGTCTCGATAGCCTCGTCCCACCACTCATCGCGGCGGGTCCAGCGGATCGTCTCGTCGGGGTCGTCCGCGACGCCGAGGCGGTCATAAACGACGGTGTGTTCGACCGGCGTCGTCCCCAGTTCTTCGCCGGCCTGCTTGATGGCCTCGTCCGCGCTGCCCTTGAGGTGGACACCGGAACCGCGGCGGTAGAAGCCGTCGCCGGTGAACAGGACGGAACACTCGGCGTCGGCGATACGGGTCGCCGTCGCGTCGACGCCGAACCCGGAGAAGATGGGGACGGCGATTGCGCCGACCTTGAGACAGCCGTACAGTATCGACGCGACTTCGGGAACCATCGGCATATACAGGCCGACGGTGTCGCCGGTGCCGACGCCGACGGACTCCAGGTAGTTCGCTACTTTACTGGCCTGCCGATTCAGTTCGTGGTACGTGACTTCCCGCACGTCGCCGGGTTCGCCCTCCCAGATGAGCGCGACTGTGTTTCGGGTCGGGCTGTCCCGCGCTGCGTGGCGGTCCAAGACGTTGTGGGCGGCGTTGATTGTCCCGCCGGTGTACCAGTCGGTGAACTGTGGCCCCGCACTATTGTCCCGGACCTGATCGTAGTCTTCGAAGAACTCGATGTCGAGGTACTCCGGGAGCAGGTCCCAGAACCACTCGACGCCCGAGTCGGGTTCCTCGGGTAGGTCTGTGGTCGTTCGCTCGATGAGTTCGTCGTAGTTGTCGATGTCGTACGCCTGCATGAATTTCCAGACGTTCGTCGATTCGACGAACGCGTGGCTCGGTTCGTGGACGATGGAGTCGACGTGGTTTTGTTCGCTCATTGCGTCAGTATTCCGTAGTGTTTGGTCGTCTGGTATAAACTGGTACCGCCGCCCGGCACGCGTTACTGGGCCGGTCGGGTAGTCCGGTTCCGCACCGCCCGTGTGACACAGGGGCCGGTCAGCTACTCACGTCATTGTCTCACTCGTACGTCTTTGTCATGCCGCCGTCGAACAGCAGGTCCCCGCCGTTGAGATGGTCGGCGTGGGCCGAGAAGCCAAACACGAAGAGGTTCGCCACGTCGATGGGGTCCATCATCTCCTTGACCCGGGCCTGTCCCAGCATCACGTCGTCGATGACCTCGTCGACGCTGATTCCTCGTTGCTCGGCAGTGTCGGGGATCTGGTCGACGACCAGCGGCGTCTTGACGTAGCCGGTGCTGATAGAGAACCCGCGGAGCCCGTCACCGCCCTCGGCGGCGATTGACTGTGTCAGTCCCCGCAGGCCGAACTTCGAGACGTTGTAGGCCACCTTATCCGAGGTCACGTAGTGTCCGTGAACAGACGCCATGTTCCCGATGGCACCGACGCCGTCGTCGGTCCGGCGGATGTGAGGGATGACGCGTTTCGACAGCGCGAGCGGGGCGCGCAACATCACGTCGTGCATCTGGTCGTACTTCTCCATCGGGAAGTCCTCGATGGCGTCGATATGCTGGAGGCCGGCGATATTGGCGAGGTAGCGAACCGTGCCGTGAGAAGCCGCAGTCTCGACGATGGCCTCGATGTCCGCATCATTCGCGAGGTCGCCGGTCACTGTCTCGACGGTCCCATCGAGGTCGAGGGCCGCCGCTGTGTCCGCGACTTCGCCGAGGCCGTCCGCGTCGATGTCCGTCGCGACGGCGGTCACCCCGTTGGCGGCCATCGCCAGCGCCGTCGCCCGCCCGATGCCCGACCCGCCGCCGGTCACCAGACAGACGGTGTCGCTCGTGTAGTGGTCGTCGTCGACGAACAGGATCGAGGACTCGTCGATCGGCTCGACTTCGAGCCGTTCGTGAGAGGTGCTGGATGCCATTCGGTCACACGTTCTCCAGACACGTCCGAATAGGGGCGGGTTGACATGTATACCCGACTGGCTGCTGTGGGGGACCCGCAGTCCGGCGCGAGAACGCCGTGCCGCTGTCTCGCCGGCTACCGTGGTTTACGTGTAAACCTCTCGTTATTCGGGGGTTACGTCGGAATCAACAGCTATCCCTGTGAGCGTGGCACACACTGCGTGACCAGCTTCCCCGGACTCGTCCGGGGCGTATTGGGACACACCTATGAAACGAACGACAACGGACCATGACAGCGAAGGTATCGGCAGGCGACAACTGCTCTCCGCGATTGGCGGCTCGGCCGTCGCCGCAGCGCTCGCTGGCTGCTCGACGTTGCTGAGCGACAGCGACACGGCGGACCAGGGCGGGCAGTCCGGCGGCGGCATCTCCGAGGAACCGATACAGGCCGGGCTGTTGACGTTCACCCGTGGCGCACCGGGCGTCCTCGGGATTCAGGCCCAGCGCGGGGCCGAGCTCGCAGTCCAGCGCATCAACGAGGCGGGCGGCATCGGCGGGCAACGAGAAATCGAACTGGACGTGGTCAACGAGGGGTCAAATCCCCTTGACAGCTACAACCAGTTCATCGAGGAAGGGAAAGAGGTCACCTTCGGTCCCATCTCCAGTGGCACGCACAGTCAGATCGCCCCCGAAGTCGAGAAAAACGAGGTCATCAACGTCGGGACCGACGGGACGGTGACGACGCTCTACGAGGAGACGGTCACCGACCCGACCTACTCCTTCCGCTTCCAGAACTACGACATCATGGAGGTGGTGACGATGGCCCGCGAGGCCGTCGAGCGCATCGGCGCTGACAACATCTCGACCGTCGCCGGTGTCAACCCCGGTTACTCCTTCGGCGAGGACGAGATGCGGGTGTTCACACAGGCCATTCAGAAGCTCACGGACGCCGAAATCGTCTACGAGGGGTTCCCGGAACTCGGGGCCAGTGACATGTCGAATCACATCACCTCGATCAACAACGAAGAGCCGGACGTGACCTTCTCTAGCCTCTGGGGCGGCGACGTGACGACGTTCGTCCGGCAGGCCAACGCCAACGACATGTTCGAGAACACGACGGTGTTCGGCACGACGCTGTACAGCGCGGCCGGCGACGTGCCGGGCGATGCACTGGCCGGGACGGACATCTACTCCGGGTCGCGCAACTACTACTGGGGCCTGCCGGCGCTCGGGAACTGGCAGCCCGGCCGCGAACTGTTCGACGCCGCGACACAGCAGGATGGCGTGACGGTCCCGACGGCTCACTACATGAGCGGGTACGGGGCGGTCACCGCCTGGGCGACGGCCGTCGAGAAGGCCATCGACCTGCTGGGCACCTACCCGAGTCAGGAGCAGATCGCGCAGGTTCTGGAGGGCCACGGCTTCTTCACACCGGCCGGCTACCACAACATCGCCGAGGACCATCAGGGCGCGTCGAACTCCTTCGCCGGGCAGATGGTGTACGACGACGATCTCGGCGCGGCCAGGCTCGAAGACGTGAACACCTACGCCGCCACCGAGACAGCGCCGCCGCCGGGCGTTACCGGGAGCGACTGGCTGGACAGCTGGAGCGCCTGATACCGAGCCATGGCCGTAACACCCACAGCCGCGCTCGTCCAGACGCTCAACGGCATCCAGTTCGGGTTCATCCTGTTCATGATCGCCTCGGGACTGACCGTCATCCTGGGGATTCTGGATGTCCTGAACCTCGCCCACGGAGAACTGTTCTCGCTGGGCGCGTACACCGCCATCGGCGTGTTCGGGTTTCTTATCGGTATCGTCGGCCCGCCGGGCGGTGGCGTCGTCGGCACCGCCGTGTTCATACTCGCGGTCCTCGCCGCCGTGCTGGTGACGGCGGCCATCCTCCTCCCCGTCGGCACCCTCTTTGAAGCGGTGTTCCTGCGCCAGATCTACGACCGCGACCAGGTGTACCAGCTGGTTCTGACCTTCGCTCTCTTGCTTATCCTCCTCGACGTGAAGAAGTTCATCTGGGGGGACAGCTCGATACGGACCGACGCCGTCTACAGCGCTATCAACACAATCCCGACGAGCGAACTCGTCGGGCTGAACTACCCGACCTACAACGTGTTCGTCATCTTCGTCGGCACGGCCGTCGTTGCGGGACTGTTCTGGTTCTTCGAACGCACGAAGACCGGGCGCATCATCAGAGCTACGGCCATCGACCGCGAGATGGCGACTGCCATCGGCGTCAGCACCGACCGCGTGTTCACGCTCGTGTTCGCTCTCGGAGCCTTCCTCGCGGGGTTCGCTGGCGCGATGGCCGTCCCGCCGACGGCGGCGACGCTTGAGATGGGCACCAATCCGCTCGTGCTTTCCTTCGTCGTCATCGTCATCGGCGGCCTCGGAAGCCTCCGCGGCGCGTTCGTCGGCGCACTCCTCGTCGGTGTCATCCGGAGCTGGATGATTACGCTGTACCCGCCCGGCGAAATCGCGGCCCCGTTCGCAATCATGGCGCTCATCCTGCTGGTCAAGCCAGAGGGCCTGTTCGGAACGTGGGGTGAGACAGCGTGATGCCTGAGCGCATCGACCGCGACGGAACGCCAGCGTACCGCTTCCTCGGGGTTGAGCTGACCCGTCGGGAAGGAGCCTTTCTCGTCTTCGGGGTCGTGTTCCTGTTCCTCATCCCCGACATCGCGAGCCTCTCAGATAGCCTCCAGCTCAGCGTCATCCATCAGGGGCTGTTGTTCGGCTTCGCGGCAGTCGGACTGAATCTCCTGCTTCGCCATACGAAGCTCACATCGTTTGGCCACGCGGCCTTCTTCGGCACCGGCGCGTACGCGACCGCAGTCCTCGCACGCTATGCCGGCGTCCAGAGCGTCGGCCTGCTGTTGCTCGGGGCCATCGCGGCCGCGACGGTGATGGCTGCCACCATCGGGGTCCTGTCGCTGCGACACACGGGGTTGTACTTCGCGCTCCTGACGCTGGCCTTCGGACAGCTCCTCTACGCAATCGCGCTCGGACAGAGCGCCCTCGGCGGGAGCGACGGACTTCCGATTCGGCCGGGGCCGGCGAACCAGCCGCTTCTGTTCGGGACTGCGTTCAGCCCCGATGTGTACCAGATTCTGACGTACTACCTGACAGTGGTCGTCATCCTCGTCGGCCTGTTCGTGATGTACCGCATCACGCAGTCGCCGTTCCGCAACGCCTTAGACGCCATCGGGCAGGAGCGGACCCGGGCGCGGTTCATCGGCCTGCCGGTCAGACGGTACGTCTGGGCCGCGTTCGTCATCTCGGGCCTCTACGGCGGCGTGGCGGGCGGGCTGTACGCCGTCGTCCGCCAGTACGTCCGCCCGGAGGGGACGCTGTTTTTCCTCCGGTCGGGCGACATCCTGTTCATGGCAATTCTGGGCGGGTTCCGGACGCTGGTCGGCCCGCTCATCGGCGGTGTCGTCCTCATATTCCTGCAGGACGTGGGGCAGGACATCACCCAGTACTACGAGTTCCTGACCGGCGTGGTGCTCCTGATACTGGTGTATGGGTTCCCACGGGGCATCGTCGGGTCCCTCCGGTCCGGCGGTGTCGTCAACGCGCGGCTCAGTGAACTGCGCCGGGAACCGTCCATCCTGTCGACGTGGGGCCGGAGCGCCGCGCAGTCGATAGAACGGAAGGTGACAGCGGCACTGACCAGCCTGCGGATAATCCTCTTTGGAGTCGATTGAGATGCTCGAAGCACGCAATCTGCGGAAGTCCTTCGGTGAACTGGTCGCAACGGACGATATCACGCTCGAATTCGGCAAGGAGGAAGGCGAACTCGTCTTCATCGTCGGCCCGAACGGGGCCGGGAAGACGACGTTCATCAACCTCCTCACCGGCTTCCTCTCACCGGATGAGGGCTCCATCGTCCTCGACGGCGACGACATCACCGGGATGTCGGCGAACGGGCGCGTCGACGCCGGTATCGCCCGGAGCTTTCAGGTCGTCAAGGTGTTTGAGGAGATGACGGTCCGGGAGAACCTCCGAACAGTCGTGCTGACCGAACGGGACAAGACCTGGAGCCTGTTCTCGATGGCCGACGGTCACGAGGAGGTCGAGGCACAGGTCGAGGAACTGCTCGAGAAGTTCCGCCTAGAAGACGCGGCCGACACCGTCGCTGAAGAGCTCCCCCACGGCGACCGAAAACTGCTCGACGTGGCGATGTCGTTCGGCCTCGACCCGGATTACCTCCTGCTCGACGAGCCGACCTCCGGGGTGTCGACCCGTGAGAAGGAGTACGTCATCGAGACCATTGTCGAGGTCGGCCGGGCCGAGGGCGTCACGACGATCACCATCGAGCACGACATGGACATCGTCACGGAGTACGCCGACCGCGTCGTCGCGCTCCATCAGGGCGCAGTCCACGGGGTCGGCCCGCCGACGATGCTCGAAACCGACGACGAACTCCGGCGGCTCCTCCTTGGGGTGGGTGAGGATGAGTAGCGACTCGCTGCTGTCCGTTCGCGGCCTCAACGCCGCCGTCGAGGGGTTCCAGGTGACCGAGGACATCGACCTCGACGTGAACGCCGGCGAGGCGGTCGGGCTCGTTGGCCGCAACGGAGCCGGTAAGACGAGTACCTTCCGCGGTATCATGGGTCTGACACCGGTCTGGAGCGGCTCAGTCAAATTTCGCGGCGAGGAGCTGACCAGCATCCGCTCGGAGCTGATTCCCAAGCGAGGCATCGGCTATCAGCCCGAAGACCGGAAGCTGTTTACCGGGATGACTGTCGACGAGAACTTCCGGCTCCCGATATGGACCAGCGGGGAGGCCCGCGCCATCGACGACGAGGACGCAGTTATCGAGAGCGTCTACGACGTGCTCACCGAACTCGATGACCGCCGGAACGCGAAGGTCCAGAACCTCAGTGGCGGCCAGGCGAAAATGGTCGCTATCGGCCGGGCGCTGG
This sequence comes from Haloarcula sp. Atlit-47R, assembly GCF_003665985.1. Classification (NCBI taxonomy): domain Archaea; kingdom Methanobacteriati; phylum Methanobacteriota; class Halobacteria; order Halobacteriales; family Haloarculaceae; genus Haloarcula; species Haloarcula sp. Atlit-47R. Next base: position 99,964 of record NZ_QPLQ01000005.1, read on the forward strand.
CGCTCCAGCCTGATTTGCTCATCCTCGACGAACCACTGGAGGGATTAGCTCCGGTCGTCGTCGAGAGCCTCAAGCGCTACATCCGGGCTATCAACGACCGAGGCATCGCGGTTCTCATCGCGGAGTCCAACGTCACGCACGTCCCAGAAGTCGTGGACCGCCTGTACGTCATCGAGCGCGGAGATATCATCGCCAGCGGCGACCCCGAAGAGCTAGCGGCCGACGAAGACATCCAGAAACTGATGCAGGGGAGCGGGGCGGAGTAGCGGCAAATATCAACTACCTTCACTCCGTCACGTCGTTCATCGCCGTCGTGACGCGGTCGAGTATCTTCCGCTGACTCCGCCGGAGGTTCTTTGAGATGGCCATCTTTGAGACGCCGAACTCCTCGGCGAGCGACGACAGGGTGGCGTCTCGGGGCGTGTCGAAGTAGCCGCCTTCGACGGCTTTCTCCAGCGTATCTCGTTCTACGTCCGATAGTTCCCGACAGCCATCGACCAGCCGCTTCGCTGAATCGATGTTCTGTAGCAAGTCGTAGTAATCTTCGAGGTCGACTGACTCGCGGGACCGGATCGTGTAGTCGTTGTCCCGGTCCAGTTCCGACAGGGTCCCCTCGGCGACGCGCTCGGTATCGAAGCCGACGTGCCAGATCTCCGACCCATCCCGGATGCGGAACGGCCCGGTGATGTAGCCGCTGTGGTCGCGGATGACGCTCATCGCGTTCGTCTCATCGATGCGCGAGCGGATGAGCGCCAGATCGCCCTTCCGGCGGAGCAGCTGATAAGACTCCATGTGGTCGTGTGCTTCGAGCGCGTTCAGCCCCCGGTCCAGCTCTTCCCGGTCCGCCCCGTTGACCATGATCCGGGTCTCAAGCTCTCGCTCGACAGGGTGAAAATCCCACTGTTTGGCCAGAAACGACACCTCGTAGTCCCGTGTCGTGTCGATGTACGGACAGTCGTACTGGACCATGTCCATCTCGAGCGATATCATGGGCAATCAATCATGTTGGATTGCCTTAGTGATTGCCTCTCCGCCACCTCGTTAGCCCATGTCAGCCACGCCGCAAACCCTTTTGACTGCGGCAGTTAACTTTTAGGTATGTACGTCCGGGATGCGAAAAACCGCGAGGAAGTCTGGTTGCTCGACCGTATCGAGGAGATGGGGCTGGACGAGACGGCTTTCAGATCCCGGGACTACGTTGTCGCTATCGACGAGGAGAGCCACGAGAAGGCGGGCTTTGGCCGCATCCGTATCCACAAGGGCGGCGACGAACCGGTTTGTGAACTGACCAGCATCGGTGTCCTGTCCGAATGGCGCAATCAGGGCGTCGGTGCCCACGTCATCGAGCGGCTAGTCGAGTACGCGGGCGATGAAGGGTTCGACACCGTCTACTCGCTGACGAACGCCTCGGAGTTCCTCGCGCAGTTCGGCTTCGAGCGCCTCGAGCCGGCGCAACTCCCTGACTCGCTTCGGGACCGGCTCGCGACCAAACAGGAGAACATCCAGCCGGACGCGGTACCGCTCCGGGTGGCCGTCGACCGATTCGAGGTACCCGGCCACCTCCGCACGCGGTTCAAGCAGGCTAGTGCCGGGGAATCCGAGGAGGCCGAGCCGGAGGAGGGTCCCGAAGACTTCGGCATCGACCCCGACGAAGCGACCTATAAGTACGACACGGGCGATTGATCGGCTACCCACGACGAACGGCTTATCTGACGTCGACGATTTCGATGTCGAACACGAGTGTCTTGCCGGCCAACTCGTGGTTAAAGTCCACCTCGACGACGTCGTCTCGGACAGCAGTCACGTCTCCGTGAAGCCCGTTTTCGGCCTCGACATGGATTCCGACGTCGGGCTCTTTTCCCACCATGCCCTCGAACGTGTCGGGGTCGTACTCGCGGACGCGGTCGGGCTGAAACTCACCGTAGGCCTTCTCCGGGGGGACTGTGACAGTTGCTTCCTCGCCCGCAGCCATGCCGACGAGCGCCTCGTCGATCCCCTCGATGATCTCTCCTGCACCGACAGTGAATGAAAGCGGTGCGTACTCGCTCGCGTCGACGCCCTGTGCCTCGATAAGGCCGTGCTCTCTGGCGACTTCGGGACGTGACGTATCGAAGACGTCCCCGTCCTCGAAGCGGCCGACGTATTCGATGGTGACACCGTCACCCGGTTCGATTGGCATACGTCCTCGGTAGATGACGACGATATAAACCCACCTCGGAACACCCCGCCGTGGATCGCCGTAGGAGATGTATTACAAACCGTGAAGGATTTAAGAACCCTTAAGCCTCCGCCGTCCGACAGTCCGCCCATGTTTGACCCCGACGAGCTGGCGGAGATACGGGAGTCGAAGGCTCAGTGGGAAGAAGACGACGTCCAGCCCACCGTCGACCGCTTTGGCGAACGTAAGGAGACGTTCACCACGGACACCGAGGGACACGAAGTAGACCGCCTGTACACCCCCGAAGACATCTCCGATGTCGACTACGAGGAGGACATCGGCTTCCCCGGCCAGGAGCCATACACTCGCGGCGTGTATCCGACCGGCTATCGGGGCCGACTCTGGACGATGCGCCAGTACGCCGGGATGGGGACCGCGACGGAGACCAACGAACGGTTCAACTACCTGCTCGATCAGGGCCAGACCGGGCTGTCGATGGCGTTTGACCTGCCGACGCAGATGGGCTACGACTCCGACCACGCGATGGCCGCCGGCGAGGTGGGCAAGACCGGCGTCGCTATCGACTCACTCGACGACATGGAGACCGTGTTCGACGGCATCCCGCTGGACGAGGTGTCGACGAGCATGACCATCAACGCTCCCGCATCGGTGCTTTTGGCGATGTACATCGCTGTCGGCGACAAGCAGGGCGTCGACCGCGAGGAACTTCGCGGGACCATCCAGAACGACGTCCTCAAGGAATACATCGCCCGGAACACGTTCATCTACCCGCCGGAGCCGTCGATGCGGCTCATCACCGACATCTTCGAGTTCTGCGCCGCCGAGACGCCGAAGTTCAACACAATCTCCATCTCGGGCTATCACATCCGCGAGGCCGGCTCCACGGCCGCGCAGGAGATCGCGTTCACCCTCGGCGACGGCATCGAGTACGTCGAAGCCGCCATCGACGCCGGCCTCGATGTGGACGAGTTCGCGCCCCAGCTATCGTTCTTCTTTGCCTCCTACAACAACATCTTCGAGGAGGTGGCGAAGTTCCGGGCGGCGCGTCGCCTCTGGGCGAGAATCATGGACGAGCGCTTCGACGCCCAGAACCCGAAGTCAAAACAGTTGAAGTTCCACACCCAGACCGCCGGATCAACGCTGACCGCCCAGCAGATCGAGAATAACGTCGTTCGGGTCTCCTACCAGGCGCTCGCGGCCGTCCTCGGGGGGACCCAGAGCCTCCACACCAACGGCAAAGACGAGGCTATCGGCCTGCCGACCGAGGAGTCCGTCCGAACGGCGTTGCGGACCCAGCAGATTCTCGCCCACGAGTCCGGCGCGGCGGACACCATCGACCCGCTCGCCGGGAGCTACTACGTCGAGTCGCTGACCGACGAACTCGAAGCGGAGGCCCGCGAACTCATCGAAGAGGTCGACGAGCGCGGCGGCATGCGCCGCTCCATCGAGGAGCAGTGGGTCCAGCGCCAGATTCAGGACGTGGCCTTCGAGCGCCAGCGCGAACAGGAGGAGGGCGAGCGCATCATCGTCGGCGTCAACGAGTATCAGGTCGAGGAAGAGGGCGAGCAAGACATCGAGGAGGTCGACGAGGCCGTCGAGCAGGCCCAGCAGGACAACGTCGCCACAGTTCGGGAGGAACGCGACGAGGAGGCCGTCGAAGCGAAACTCGATGCGCTCCGACAGGCCGCCGAGGGCGACGAGAACGTCATGCCCTACATCATCGACGCCGTGAAGGTGTACGCCACGACCGGCGAGGTGTGTGACGTGCTCCGGGACGTGTTCGGCGAGTACCAGCCCGGCTCGTCGATGTAAGCTCGGTCGAAACGTAAATTGCAGCCTGTTTTCCGGCCCACCATGCTCCCAGAATTATAAGCTATCCCGGTGTACGGCCGTCCATGCAATTCGACCACGCCGGCATCGCGACGGATGACGCCGACCCGCTCGCAGAACTGTTCGCTGACGCCTTCGGGACACCGGTCGTCCACGAGGAGACGTTTGATGGCCTCCACGTGACGTTTCTGGAAATGGACAACGGCTACTTCGAACTGCTAGAGCCGCTGCCGGACGCCGACGGCGCGATTCCCAGATACCTCGACAGCAACGGTCCAGGCATCCACCACGTGGCGCTAGCGACAGACGACATTGCTGCCGCGCTGGAGACTGTCAGTGACTGTGGTATCGACCGAATCGACGAGGAACCGCGACCTGGCGCGTGGGGCCACGACGTGGCGTTCCTCCATCCGAAGTCGACCGGCGGCGTGCTCGTGGAACTGGTCGAGCACTGACCGCCTGCGATACTCACTTGTCGTCGAGGAGGGCCGCAAACCGTTCCTCGGCTCCCGGCGTCAGGCGCTCGGGTGGCTCCGCGAACCACGCCGCGCCGACGAGTTCCGACTCGTCCACGTCGAGGCTCCCCTTCTTGTACTCCGCTTCGAGGTAGATATCGAGCGTATGTACCGACCCCTGTGCATCGGTGTTCGGATAGTACTTGGAGTGGACGACCTCCGCGACTCCAGTGACCGTACAGCGGATCCCTGTCTGTTCGTTGACACGGCGCATGGCTGTCCCTTGCACTGACTCGTACTCATCGCCCTTGCCGCCGCCCGGGAGTGCCCACATGTCAGCGCCGCGCCCCAGCACCAGCAGCACCCGGTCGCGGGTGTCGCCGGCAGCCTGCTCGGGTATCTGCTGGCTTAGGTCCGGAAAATTGGAGCCGTCTCGGGTGACGAACACGACGCTGTTCCCGGAGTACCCAGTGCCACGTGTCGCAGTAAACACGTCGGCATATTCGTCAGGTGATAGCTCGAAGGTCTTCTCGGTGACCGGAACCTCGTCGTAGGCCGCCTCCAGACTGGAAATGCGCTCGTCGACGTTCGTCTGGTTGATCTTTTCCGTGAGGTTCGCATCCGCAGTCCCCTGCCCGTCGGCGTCGTCAGTCATACGGGGTTGTACTCCGGGGCACCGATAAGTGCCGCGGTCCAGCCGATGAAAAAGAACTTGTATTCTGCTTGTCTCTTTTCGAACATGAAAGCGATTGTCCTTGCAGGCGGGTATGCCACCCGACTCTGGCCTGTCACCAAGCACCGGCCCAAGATGCTGCTTCCTGTCGGTGAGACGACTGTCATCGACCGGATTCTCGGCGAGTTAGAGGCGGACGATCGCATTACCGACGTGTTTGTCAGCACGAACCAGCGGTTTGCCGACGACTTCCGGGACCACATCGCCGCGAGCAACTTCGAGAAGCCGTCCCTGACCGTCGAGGAAACCGCCGAGGAGGACGAGAAGTTCGGCGTCGTCGGCGCACTCGCCCAACTGGTCGACCGAGAAGGACTCGGCGATGAAGCCCTGCTGGTCATTGCCGGCGACAACCTCATTAGCTTCGACATCGCGGAGTTCGTCGATTACTTCGAGCAGTACGACGACCCCACGCTCGCCGCCTACGATGTCGGATCCCTAGAAAAGGCCAGCTCTTACGGTCTCATCGAACTCGACGGCGAGGAAGTTACGGAGTTCCAGGAGAAGCCCGACGACCCCACCAGTACCCTCGTCTCGATTGCCTGCTACGCCTTTCCGCCCGGTGCGATTCGTTTCGACGAGTACCTCGACGACGGGAACAACCCTGACGAACCCGGCTGGTTCATCCAGTGGCTCGTCGAGGACGGGCCAGTCCGTGCGTTCACCTTCGACGACGCCTGGTACGACATCGGGACGCCCGAAAGCTATCTGGAGGCCGTCGCGTGGGAACTCGACGGGGACAGCGTTGTCGCGGAGGACGCGACCATCGAGAACACTACGCTCGGAGCGAACGTCCACGTCCTCTCGGGAGCCGAGGTCGTCAACTCAAGCCTCGACAACACCATCGTGTTCCCGGACACGATGATCCTCGATTCGGATATCCGCCAGTCGATTATCGACCGAGAGACACAGGTCGAGAGTTTAGACCTCGCCGGCGCACTCATCGGTGCACACACGCAGCTGACGGACGGGAGCTAACAGCCACCGATGTTGCAGGCGCTGTGAGTTACGCCAGCCACGCGTCTTCGATTTTGAGCGTCCCCCGACTGCCGTCCCACTCCGTCTCGTACGCCAGTTCGATTCGCCGGTCCATGTGCGGGCCGTCGGTGACCAGCGTCTCGAACTCGCCGCCCTCCCCGAGGATGTGGACACCGTACTCGTCGTTGAGCGATTCCAGTTCGTCGAGCGCGTCGGCGTCGAGCGTGCGACCCAGCCAGGACTCGTCGAGGCCGTAGGCGGCCACGCGGATAATCTGTATTTCGAAGCCGGCATCCAGCATCGCGTCGGCGAGGTCGCGTGGGTTCTCTTGCCACAGCGGCGCGAACACGTTGGCTTCGAGTCGTTCGGCCATCGATTCGATGCGGGTCGTCTGGTACTCGCTCTCGACAGCCCCGGCGGTGACACCGGTGATGCCGCCGTCCAGTTCATCGTCGAGTTCGCGCAGTGCTGCTTCCAGCGGTTCGAGTTCGGCGTCGCCCTGCTCGCCCGAGTCGGACACGTCCTCGGCCTCGAAATCGGCAGGCTCGACCTCGACCAGTGGGATGCCGATACTCTCGGCAGCCAGGCGGGCTAACCGGGTCGCCGGCACGTGATACATGTACGAGTCGCCCTCCGGATGCACCGTCACCAGTCGCTCGACGGGGTAGCCACGCTCCAGTGCCCGGTACAGCGCCCACGAGGAGTCTTTGCCGCCGGAGAACAGCGAAACCCACGCGCCGTCTGTCATGGCCGCCGGTAGCCGTCGGCGGCGTAAATCGCTGTCTATTCCACCAGTTCGTCTTCGATATCGGTGTGGCTGACGTAGGTCGCCACTCGGACGCCAACGAGACTGATGAGGATACCCGCGAGGATGAATAGCGCGAGACGGGTGCCAGCCTCCAGCAAGAACCCCTGAATCTGTACGATGCCGAGGTTCGTCTCCGGCACCTGAAACGGCTCGAACACGCCACCGCGTTCGAGGAAGTACGCAGAAAAACCACGAACGACGAGGCCGACTGCGACCGCACCGAACGGGAGATTCACGTACGCGCTCCGAACCCCCTCTTGCTGGATGAGTTCGTCCAGCAGGCGACCGAGCGAGGCGGCCAGCGCCGCGCCGGTCAGCCACGGGACGGACGCGAAGGCGAAACGGTTCGCAAGCAAGAACGGACTGATGTCACCGACCGCGGAGACGCCCAGCACGCCGGCGAAGACCCCGACGAGCGAGAGCCCGGCGGCGACGACGTAGGTCACGAGCGATACCTGTCCCGAATACAGCGCTTCCCGGGTCTGGCCGGGAAGCCGCGACAGGTACGCGTCGATACCCAGTCCCTTGTAGATGAGGAACACGCCCACGGCGGCCGCGATAGCGCCGACGGCGATGGTCGGGCTGGTGACGACGAGCAACAGCGGGAACGCGAGCATGATGATTCCCACGGGGACCAGCACTGTCTTTCGCAGTTCCTCGTCGGCCAGGAACTGCTTGAGCAGGTAGTACGTCGACTCGATGTCGCGGGCCTGACGGACGACGACGCGGTCGACGGCGTCGACCTGAACGCGGCTCTCGATGATTGGAACCAGCCGCTCGTCGTCGGCGCTGTCGACGACGACGACCGCGGAGTCGGGGTCGTGCTCGGCGACCAGACTCTCTATCTGGCTAGCTATCTCCCGGTCCGAGCCGACGCTGTCGCTCCCGCCACCGACGACGGCGAGGACCGGCGAGGACCCCTCGGCTTCGAGTTCATCGGTGACTGCGAGCCCTTCGAGGAGGCAGTTGACCCGGCTGTCTTCCGGGTCAACGACGCCCGTCTGGGTGATGAGTGACTCGACGGCGTCGCGGCCGACGACGGGACACGCCGCTGCAGCCGGACTGTCTCTGTCGATACACACCACCAGCGTAGTCACACTACGGCGAAGGCGGTCCCCGAATAAAAAACCTCCCGAGCTATCGCCGGAAGGAGAGGCCTTCGATATCGCCGTCGGCGACGCCGGCGATACCCGCACCGAGGGCGAAGGCGACCTGCTGTGTGCCCCCGCGGAGTTTCCCTGCAAGTCCGCGTTCAGGCTCGTACTCCTTGATCGTCACATCCTCGCCCAGCCGTTGTTCCAGACTCGCCTCGACATCGTCTCGCGTGCCGAGTCGGTCGACGAGTCCACGCTCGTCCGCTTCCTCGCCGAGGAAGATACGCGCCTCGGTGGCTTTGAGCGTCTCGGTGTCCATCTCGCGGCCCTCGGCCACGGTGTCGATGAACTGGTCGTAATAATCGTCAACGATACCCTGCAGGTACTCGCGCTCGTCCTCGGACATCTCCTTCAGCGGCACGCCGGCGTCCTTGTACTCACCGGCGGTGAACTGCTCGTAAGAGAGGCCCAACCGGTCGGCCAGTTCCTTGGCGTTGACCCGCGATCCGACGACGCCGATTGACCCGACGATAGAGCCCTCTCGCGCCCACAGCTCGTCACAGCCGGCGGCGATGTCGTAGCCGCCGCTTGCACACACGTCCGTCGCGTAAGCGATGGTCGGGCCGTCGAACTCCTCGGCGGCGATGCGGATGTCCTCGCTGGGGACGATTTCGCCTCCCGGCGTGTTGAGCTTCAGGAGCAGTGCCTTCGAGCCGCGGTCCTCGTCGGCCCGTTCGATCTGTTCGACGATGTCGTCAGCCGACGCACCGACCGGCGGGCTGGTGATGCCGCTACCGCCGTCACGGCTGATCGGCCCTTCGACAGCGACCTCCGCGACGTTGTGTACCGGGAGGAGGGAGCTGGCGATGTTGCTGCCGATACGGGCTGTGGCGACGGCGACAGCGACGACCAGCAGGACGCCGAGCAACTGGGCGAGGTTGTCAGGTGTTCTGACAAACAGCACCCATCCCAGAACCGTGCCGATAGCGACGACGATTACGACCAGTAGCCCACGAACGATGTCATCTGCGCCCGCCATTACTGATACATCCCGAGCGGTCGCGCGCTCGTACTCTCCTCTTGATTCTCCTGTAGTTGCTGTGCCAGCTGTGCCTTGGCGCGCCCGATTTCTTCAGCCTGCTCGACCAGCGCCTCGGTGTCGATTTCGAAGTCAGCTAGCGGACTGAGGCCCGTCTGGAGCAGCGCCCGCGCCGCTTCCGGGTCGGGGAACTGCTGGTCGGCCTCGACGATGAGTCCGACACTCGTCAGGCCGATTCGCTGTGACTCGTGGACCAGCGCGCCGGTCGGCCCAGTGATCGCGCCGTTCTCAGAGGGCGGAGTTACCTCCGCCTCGGCGAGCAGCCTCGCCCCGTCGCCCGTCGAGATGCCGTACACGCCCGGAACCCCGTCTTTCTCGGCCGGACGGCCGCTGAGATAGACCGGCGTCGCGTCGTTAGCCTCGAACCAGCTGACCATACAGCCGGCGAACTCCTTCGCGCCGGACGGGGACACCGGGGCGTCGCTCTGAAGAACGAGCAGGTCACGGTCCTCGTCCGCGTACAGTCGGACCGGCGGGCGAACGTCCGGGTCGTCCGTTCCGTACACGGCGATTTCTGGCAGCCCTTCGCAGTGAGCCGACGCGTAGTACTCCATGTCGTATAGGTCGACAAGGTGGTCAGCGGCTATCTTGCCGACGAGTCCAACACCCGGGAGCCCCTCGACCAGCGTCGGGGAGTCAAGGGCGATATCGTCGCGGTGGACCTGTATGTGTGCCATATCTCGAATGTCGGCCGCCGACGGCTTGAAAGCCATGGGCCACTGCCGTTCGAAACCCACAAACCGACCGCCAGCGAACGCCGGACAATGGAACCTCTCGACCGCTACCGTCCCATCGTCGACGACTTCGAGGCGTTCATCGACGCGTGTGAACGCCCGCTGCCGTCGGCCGTTCGGGTCAACACCATCAAAGCAACCGTCGAGCGGGTCCGGACGGCGCTCGCCGACACGGACATCGCCCACGACCCCGTCGACTGGCACGACGGCCTGTTCGTCCTGCCCGATGACTCTCCCGGCGCGAACTGGCCGTACTTCCACGGCTGGATTCACGGCCAGGAAGAGGTGTCGGCGATTCCGGCGACCGTACTGGACCCGCAGCCCGGCGACCGGGTCTGGGACGCCTGTGCCGCGCCGGGCAGCAAGACGACCCAGCTCGCCGCGCTGATGGACGACACCGGCGAGGTCGTCGCGACCGACAACAACCTCGGGCGCATCTCGGCGCTGCGGACGAACACCGAGCGGCTGGGCGCGACGACGGTCGCCGTCACCCACGAGGACGGCCGCAACCACTCGCTCAAGCCCTTCGGCGGCGAGGGGTACGACCGCGCGCTCGTCGACGTGCCCTGCTCCTGTGAGGGGACCATCAGAAAGAACCCCGACACGCTGGCGGACTGGTCGCTCTCGCACGTCGAAGGCATCTCCGGTGTTCAGAAAGGCATCCTCAAGCGGGCCGTCGAGGTGACCAAGCCGGGCGGCACCGTCGTCTACTCCACCTGCACGTTCGCTCCGGAGGAAAACGAGGCCGTGCTGGACTACGTGCTCGACGAGGTGGCCTGTGAAATCGTCGAGTACGACCTCCCACTGGACCACGCTCCGGGCATCACCGAGTGGCAGGACGAGCGCTTCGACCCCAGCGTGGCAAACGCCAAGCGCATCTATCCGCATCACAACGATACGGGCGGGTTCTTCTGTGCGAAACTGGAGGTGCGAGCGGAATGAGCGACCAGAGCACGGAGTTCACACGGCTCCCAGAGGCAGACGACGAGCGCGAGGACCCCGACCGGGCGACCCGCGACGAAGTGCTTGAGTTCTGGCAGGACCGCTTTGGCGTCCCGCCGGATACGTTCGAGGGGTACACCTTCTGGGAACGCGGCGCCGGCAAACTGTGGCTGTATCGGGGTCGCCCGCCGTCACCGGTGGACATCGAGGGGCTTGGGATGACGTTCCTGCGGACGCGCCAGGAACACTGGAAACCGACGCTGGAGGCCGTCCAGCGGTTCGGCGACCGCGCCACGCAGAACGTCATCCACCTCGATGAGGACGCCGCCCGAGCGTTCGTCGCCGGCGAGGACCGGGAACTCGACTGGGACGGCGACTGGGGATATCTCGTCGTCACTCACGATCTCGCCGGTGAGGCTGAACCGGTCGGCGTCGGCCTGTACGTCTACGGCGAACTCAGGTCACAGGTGCCGAAAGGGCGCCGTCGAGAGGTCTGATCTGGTGGCCCACCCGTCCCAGTGAGCGCCGCTCAACCGCTTGAAGACTGTGTGGCTGCCGTTCCCTGCATCGCGTACAGCTCCGCGTACGTCCCGCCGTCGTCGAGTAGTTCGGCGTGGCTGCCCTGTTCTGTGACCTGCCCGTCCGCGACGGTGTAGATTCGGTCGGCGTTCGAGACGGTCGAGAGCCGGTGGGCGATTGCGATCACGGTCTGGTCCCCGTCAAGCGTCTCGACAGTACGGTGGATTTGCCGTTCCAGATTCGAGTCGAGGTCGCTGGTTGCCTCATCGAGTACGAGTATCTCTGCATCCGTCAGCAGCGCGCGGGCCAGTGCGACGCGCTGGCGTTGCCCGCCGGAGAGTTTCACGCCGTCGTCGCCCAGCACCGTGTCGAGCCCTTGCGGGAGGTCCTCGAGAAATTCGAGAACGAGGGCCTTCTCTGCGACCTCGTACAGCGTCTCGTCGGAAATATCCCTGCCGATGGTGAGGTTGTACCGCAAGGAGTCGTTGAAGATATGCGGGTCCTGTCGGACCATCGCAACAGCGTCACGCCATTCGTCGAGGGCATATGTCGAAATCGGCGTCCCGTTTGCCAGGATGTCACCACTGTCCGGCTCGTAGAGCCGAGCGAGCAACGAGACGACTGTTGATTTACCGCCGCCGGATTCGCCGACGATGCCAACGAACTCCCCCCGCTCGACAGCCATCGAGAAGTCCGCAAGCACTGGCTCGTCCTCGTAGGCGAACGAGACGTTCTCGAACGCGAGGGCCTCGATTCGGGCCGGAACCGACTGCCCGTTAGTTGGCTCCTGCTGGGCCTCAAGGCGGTCGATAAACTGGTGGGTTCGGACCAGATGTGGGAGCTCCCCCTCGATAGCGTAGATGGTAGAGTTGAGCGAACTCAGCCGGGGGGCGAGTCGGAGCATCGCGAACAGGAACACGCCGAGTTCCGCGATAGACAGCGCCCGAAAACTGATGGCGACGTAGACGAGCCCAAACAGGAGCAGCGAGACTGAGAGCCGATAGAGGCTTCCGATTGCGACCTGGTTCCGGCGAACGGCGACACTGGTTGCAGTGTATCGGTCGAGTGTATCCCGGAACTCAGCAAGCAGTCCGTCGCGCATACCAAACAGCTTCACGTCACGGATCCCCTGCGTCCCCGCCTGTGTTGTCTCCTGCAGTTGTTCGTTTGCCGTCGCCACACGGTCGCCGACAGCGTAGCCGGGCTCGATGCCGTATCTGATAATCGCCGTGACGCCGCCGAGGGCGACAGCCGCACCGACTGCCAGCACCGGTGCGATAGCTAGTGCGATTCCGATATACACCAGGCAGAGGATTCCCTGCTGGAAGAACTGGATGATCCGACCGATGACACGGCCAGCGTACCGGGTCTGTGTCAGAATCGTGTTCATGATGTCGTCGGACCCCTTGTCGTCGTAGTAGGCAACCGACGCGCCCATCGCCAGTTCGTAGGCCCTGTTCTTGAGATCGCGTTCGTACGTCTGTGTAAGCTTCGCTGCGAGCCATTTCACCGCAAACGATGCCGTGTATCGGATAACCATCACGCACGCGAGGCCGACCAACATGAATTCGAGCGTGAGCGGCAGTCCTGCAGCGGCGTACGCCGAAAGGAACTGACCGGTGACGCCGTCCGCCTGAAGCGGGAGACCCTGCCCGGCCTGTGCGGCGTCGAGTATCGGAAACAGGAACGAGAGGCCAACACCCTCCAGTAGCATCACGAAGAGGCTGGCTGCGACGATACTCCCTGTCAACGCCGGACGGTACAGTGCCACGCGGCGCAACGATGCGTATTTTTCACTGACGGAGGGAGTAGCAGCCACCATTGTTCCCGATGCGGTTTCTATGCGGCATAGTTACCGACTTACTACGGTCGGTTCCTACGGGCGCGAAGGGCACGTCTTACGGTGATCAGAATTGCCACGGGGGTGAAAAGGGTCCATAACAAATAGTGCGAGTATCGCCGATATCCACATGGTCGCAATAGATTCCGGATCGACTGTCGTCGCAACTGACGACTGTGTCACCACAACTATCGACGGCGAGATCGTGCTGCTCAACAACGAGACGGGGCAGTATCAGGGCCTGACAGGGGTTGGCCCGGATATCTGGGATCGGGTTCAGGAACCGACGGAACCAGCGGACATCGTCTCGGCGCTGGTCAGAGAGTACGATATCGACAGAGACCGAGCAGTAAATGACGTGGAACGTTTTCTGGAAACGCTTGCCGCGGAGCAACTCATCAAGATCGATGAGAGCCCGACTCCGTGATTTCAGAGCGTTGTCATGGGCGCAGAAGCTATTCCTCTGTGAAGCAGTGGTACTGATCGTTACGAGCAAAGTACTGCTTACAGTCGCTGGGCTGGAAGACGCAGAGCGCTGTTTCGGCACGGTCTCTCAGTTTCTCCCGTGTCATCGTCAGTCTGGATCACCAGAAGTGGTACGCTGGGCGGTTTTGACAGCAGTATCACATCTTCCGGGCACCTACGACTGTCTTGATCGAGCACTGACTGGTAGCACACTGCTGGAGGCGAGCGACTTGCCACACTGTCTCCGCTTCGGCGTGGATACGCAATCCAACACTTTCGAGGCCCACGCCTGGATCGAGTCGAACGGTGAGGTCCTCATTGGGGATGTCGACAACTTTGGGCGTTTCCAAATACTCACTGAACACGAAGTGCGTGGCTAACGGATAGTAAATACCCTATTCTCTCGAAATTTAGCAGTAATAGATTATATAACAAATACAAAAACATCTGAAAGCAGAGGTGGGGGTAACCCATGAAGGAATACGAAACGCCGTCGGTAGAAACGTACGGAACTGTCGAAGAAAAGACGAACTGGTGGGACCACGACGACGGATACGGGAAGTGGGACTAGCGTCCACAGCCGGTTCACATATCTAATAGTTTCCTTTTTATCGGCACTCGACATTGGCACCGTTCAGTGGATACATCGCGACGGTTTTGTGCCTGTGTGCTGGGAGTAGAGAGTCCATTCTTATCCACCACAGCAGTCAAGCGGTCTGGTATGAATCAGGGGCGCCGTCGATGGGGTGTATCTCAGCATGGATGGAACCAATGGACAGCCACGCAGGGAGGCAACTAGCAGGATGGCAACGGCAAAGACAGCCACGTACGAAGCCTTTGGACTGACAGTCCGCTCTGCTTTCGACGTACCGGAGCTTCCGCTCGCTGAGCCAGCGCCCGACGGGCAGGCTGACGTCACCATCACTGACGAATGTATTCCTCGCCCACTGGCTGCAGACCCCCGGTCGACCTTTCACGCGGTAGACGAGCGCGAATACTATCTGCTATACGACGCCGCAACGGTCAGAATTCTCGACGGGAAATCCATCGCTGTAGACCCGGCCTCGGACGTGCCAAGCGAAGTCCTCCGCCACGTACTGGTTGGCCCGGCGTTGAACCATCTGCTGGATCAGCGCGGCTACTTCGTGCTGCATGCCAGTACCGTCAGCATCGACGGGCGTGCAGTGGCGTTCGTCGGAGAGTCGGGGGTCGGAAAAACGACAACTGCGATGGCCTGCCTGCTCGATGGACACCGTGTCCTCAGCGACGACGTGGCTGCGATAGCGCTGGACGATGAAGGACCGATTGTCCGAAGCGGCTACCCATCGATGAAACTCGACCCGGAGGCGGTCGAGATGTTTGACCCCCCGGTCGAACCGCCGGAACAGGTCCACAGCGGACGCCCTCGACATTTCTACGGACTCAGGCACGACCAGCCCGCGACTCCGGTGCCGCTAGAACGGATTTATTTGCTCGAAGACGGCGAGACAATCGAGGTGGACGCAGTCAGGCCGGACAAACAGGTCATGGCGCTCGTAGATAACACGTATACGCTGGGCGCGCTGGAAGCCGACGGCCAGGCTGTATCCAATTTCAACGCCTGTGGTGAGATTGTCGATGTGACAGATATAAAACGGCTCCGCCGGCCGCGTCATCTCGATGCGATCCCGGATGTCGCAGCCCGGATTCAATCTGATCTCCAGAGTGACTCATGCTGACGGAGGCTGAACCCGAACTCCGACTGGTACTCAATTGTACTCGTACCGCAACTATCACCGGCGCTTCCCCCGAGCCTCCCACGAGGGATGGCACGCCGGACTGGGACCGCGTCGTTGAACTCGCCCGGTACCACGGCGTCGTGCAACTCCTCTATGAGGGGCTGGAAGCGATGGCACGCAAGTGTGGTGATGACTTCACCGTGCCGGAGGCCGTGTTGACACGACTTAGCAGCATCGTACAGGGAAAGCAGATGCGAAATCTCGCGTTCACGACCGAGCTGCAGCAGATACTGAAACGCTTCGAGGCACGCGGGGTGCGCGCGATACCGTTCAAGGGGCCGGCGCTGTCAGCCGCTGCCTACGATGACGCAACGGTGCGTGAGTACAACGACTTGGATCTGCTCGTCCATCCGGAAGATATCCCCGTCGCTGCGGATATTCTGGAAGAGAGGGGATACGAATGGCACGGGGGCACGCCGCGGCTGGACGACGCCGCGCTGTTAGGTGGTCCTGTGACGAAAGCTATCGTTCACGAGTACGAGATGCGAGGTCCAGATTTCGACGTGGAGCTTCGCTGGCGTGTTGGCGATGCCGAGCGACCGTTCTCCATACCGTTCAGTGAACTCTGGGATCACCGCGACACCGTATCGGTCGGCGGTCAACCGCTTCCAGCGCTTGCACAGCCAGACCGACTGCTCGTGCTGGCTTTCCACGGAACCAAGCACCGCTGGTATCTCCTGAAGTGGCTCTGTGATTTCGTTGCGGCACTGGAGTCGACAGAAGCCGACTGGCCACACGTCCTTGCTCGGGCGCGGGAAACCGGCGTTGAGCGAAATCTACTGCTCGGGGCCGCACTCGCCCATTCTGTCTTCGGATATTCCCTCCCAGCGCCGATACTGGACCGCCTTCGCACGGATAGCCGCGTCTCCGAATTAGTCGAGGACGTCGTCGAGTCGCTGGCTGCCGGGACGCCAGAGGCGCCCACGAAGTTCGAAGCCGCTCGGTTTTACCTGACTGCCAGCGATTCGATGACTGCGCTGGTTCCGTTCTTGCTGTTGTATTCGCCACTTCACCCGACCTACTCGGAGTATCAGTTTTACCCGCTTCCTGGTCCATTGCATCCGCTGTACTACGTTATCTGGCCGCTCCGACTCCTCCTCGAAACGCCACAGTGGCGGCGACAGTCTTCTGAGGAGCAACTTGACGAGCCGACCTGAGCGACGGTGGCTCCATTCATTGCGGTGTGGATCTGCTGTATTTGAGAGCGGGTTCCCCGCCGTTTCTCACAGCCCATTCACTCCCGTGGCTGGATTGTCCCCTCACCAAGTCCTTTCCAGACGACGCGATAGCCAAGGCGTGCGAGCGCAGCGCTGTCGTCCTTGATACCGTAGTCGGCCAGCCGGTCGGTCGCCGCCTCGTATGCCATCCCGGGTTCAATTTCATCAGCCAGTTCGTCCAGCACAGTGGGATCGATGAGCGTGCGGCCGACGCGCTCGTGAGCCGGAAAGGCCACGTTTTCTAGCGCATCCTCGCTGACACCGTACTCCGCGGCGAGGTCGGCGAGCGAGATAACGCTGGCATCCGGACGCAGTTTGTCGGGTATCTCCGCAGCGCTCTCACGCACGAGTCGCTCCTCGTAGGGTCGCAGGGCGTCCCGCACGTCTTTCACGCTGACTGTCCCGGCATACGGGATTGCCCGGTTGTCTGTCGCTTCGATTTCCTCCCCGACGCCGAGCGATTCGTCGACGGCGACCAGCATCTCCACGTCCTCCAAGGCGTCGAGGCGGGCGAGTTTTTTCTCGACGTACTCCGGCGTCCAGAAGCCCATAATCTCGAAGAAGACGCGGAAGGGGGCGTCCTCACCGGCAGTCCCGTCAGCCCTGTCCGAATCTCTGCCGCGCCCGGTGTCCCGAACCCCGGTGTCGGCCCCGGGTCGCCACTCGAAGGCGAAGTCCGGGATGACGACGTGTTCGCCCGCGGCCAGGGGCTCCGGCTCGCGGACGAGGTCCCAGTCGAGATCCAGCGCGGCGAATCGGCCCGCGAAGTCCGCTTCGACCCCGCTGTCGTAGCTGACCTCCGTTACGGGCTCGACACCGGGCACGGAGATGTCTCCGTCTGAGACGGTGAGTTCCCGCTCGGTACCCCGGTCGTCGATGGTCGCCGTCAGCTCCCACTCGCTCGCAGCCGCGACCGTGCGCAGGAGGCGGGCGAACCGGGTCCCGTACCGGCGCGTGTTCGAGAACAGTGCGTCCGGCCCCGTGACGACCACTTCGCGGCCGGTCTCCGTCCGGCGAATCTCGTACATCAGCCGGAGGCGTTTGACCGCCGAGACGAGTGCCTTCGGGTCCGAAGAGCGGACCCGAAGTTCCGTTGCGTCGAACAGCGCCGTCTGCGCCAGCGAGAGGTTGTACTGGGTCCGCAGTTCGGCCGGCCCCCAGCGGGAATCGACATCGGTGAGAATCTGTCGTGAGTCCCGGTCGGCGTACAGCGCGTCGGCCAGCGCGGCGGCGTCCGTGTCGAAGTGGTCGGCGGCCTCTGCGAGTGCCTGTTCGCGCTCGGCCTCGCTCACGACGCCGACGCCCGCGGCGGCTTCGAACACCCGGCGACGGGCTCGGACAGGGTCGACCGGTGCTCGCGTCTCGAAGGTGGCCTCTCGCTCGACGAGCTTCGCCAGCCCGCGGACCAGCTTGAAATCGTCGGCTTCACGCTCTACGTCCACAAGTGCCGCCTCCAGCGTCTCGCGGGACTCGCCGACGTGGCCCTGGTAGATCCCGAGCACGCGGGCCGCCAGCCGCTCCGCGTCGGCGTCGGCGAACTGCAAATGATAGCCGCCGCCGGCCCGCGAGACGCGCAGGAGGTCTTTCGTCAGCACACGCGTGCCTCCGCCGTGGAGCGACAAAAACGCTGTCGACAGCCGCCGCGGTGCGGAACGACGGCGCGCTACCGCCGCCGCCTGGCGACCCGCTCTTCCGCGGTCTCTTCGGTCACGAGTTCGTACAGTAGTGCCCGTCCGCTGTCGGCTTTCGGCCGGAGAATCCGGCCGAGTCGCTGGGTAAACTCCCGCTCTGAACCGCTCCCCGAGAGGACTACGGCGACGTTCGCGTCGGGCACGTCAACACCCTCGTCGAGGACGTTCGCCGTCACGACCCGCGAGTACGTCCCGTCGCGGAACCGCTCCAGAATCTCCCGGCGCTCGCTCGCCCCAGTTTCGTGCGTTATCGCCGGAATCAGGAACTGCTCGGAGAGCCGATACACGAGGTCGGTGTGGGCGGTGAAGACGATGATTCGGTCCCCGCGGTGGCGGTCCAGAATCGTCGCCAGCCGGTCGACCTTCCGCTGGGCGTTCATCATCACCTCGCGGGCGCGCTGTTTCGCCAGCAGCGCCTCGCGGGCCGCCGGGTCGTTACCGGACCGCTTCACGAGTTCCTGGTAGTCGCTACCCGACCGGAGCTGGATGTTTGACTGCTTGAGGTAGTCGGTGAAGATTCCCTGCTGTTCCTCGTAGCGCTCTCGTTCGTCCGGCGTGAGCGAAACCTCGATCCGCTTGATGTCGTAGTCCGCGAGATGCTCACCCGCCAGGTCGTCGACGCTGACTCGCCGGACGAGCGGCCCGACGAGTTCTTCGATGACCTCGTGGGCTCCGTCCGCCCGCTCGAACGTCGCCGTCAGTCCCAGTCTAGCCGGGGCAGCGAACAGGCGGGCGATGTCGCGGTATCCCTCGCCGCCGAGG
The DNA here is from genome assembly GCF_003665985.1 of Haloarcula sp. Atlit-47R. Lineage (NCBI taxonomy): Archaea > Methanobacteriati > Methanobacteriota > Halobacteria > Halobacteriales > Haloarculaceae > Haloarcula > Haloarcula sp. Atlit-47R. Next base: position 119,085 of record NZ_QPLQ01000005.1, read on the forward strand.
TGGTGGACCTCGTCGAAGACCACGAGCCCGAACCGGTCGCCGAGTTCGTCGGCCCGCAGGTACGCGGAATCATACGTCGAAACCGTGATATCCTCGATTCGCTGTTCGCCCCCGCCCATGCGGCCGACCGGCTGGTCGAACTCCCGCTGTAGCTCGCGTTGCCACTGCTCCAGCAGGTCGATGGTCGGAACCACGATCAGGGCTGGCGTCCCCAGCGCGACCAGTGCTGCGATGCCGATAACGGTCTTGCCACTCCCCGTCGGTAATTCGAGACACCCCCTGTCGTCGGCTTCGCGCCAGGCGTCTAGAGCCGCCTGCTGGTAGTCTCTGAGGTCGTACGCCGTCGAGAGCGACAGGGACGGGAGAGAGCAGACGCAGTCCTCGTATGCTAGCCCACGCTCATCGAGTTCGGCTGCGAGTTCGGCGTACCGGTAGGCCGGCGCTCGCCCTGTCTGTGAACGCCGGTCGTACTCGACAGCGGGCAGGTCCGACGGCGGGTCCCCTGACACGCGGATTGTTCCCGACTCGTACCTCAGCTCCAGCACATCCGGTGATTCGCCGGTCCGGCCGATAACGCTTTCGCGGGCTGCGCCGCCACGTGCGTCGCCGGTACTTCCAGCTTTACTGCAGTGTACTGCCGGCGACGAGTAAACGAACACTACGGTTTACATCTATTCGCGCCCTATCATCCCAACTATGAGACGTACGCGTACGAGGCTACGTGCTATCCTGTTGTCGATACTGCTGACACTGGCTGTCATGCCAGCCAGCGTAGCTGGGTCCCAGACAGCAGCGGAGACATTGACCGTCGACAAATCCGGGAGTGCCGATTACCGGTCGATACAGGCCGCCGTGGATGCCGCCGATAGCGGCGACACTGTCGAGGTCAGGCCGGGCACCTACCGTGAGGAGATCCGGATCAACGAAAGTATCACTCTCGTCGCCCCTGACCGGGCGATACTGGACGGGTCGCGCTTCGTCAACGGGACCGGCATCACGGTGGCCGGCACAGCTGAAGCGAACGTCACCGGATTCACCGTACGGAACTACCGCTTCGGTCTCGCGGCCAACGGAACCAGCGGCGACTGGACGGTCACTGATACGACAGTTATCGCTACCGATGTCGGCGTCTACGCGCCCAACACGACTGGAAACTGGACTATCGAGGACGCCGCCGTCGCCAGCACGACCTACAGCGGCGTGTTCGCCCGCGGCACCAGCGGCGACTGGACGATTCGCGATACCCGCTTCGTCGAAGTCGGCGGTGACGGCGTCGACGTCCGCAAGTCCGCCGGTGACTGGACGGTCGCCGCGGTCGTCGTTGACCGGTCCGGCGCAGACGGCGTCGACGCATCCGGAACGACTGGCGACTGGACGGTCCAGAACACAGAGGTCCGCCGGAGTGATACGGGCGTCAAAGCCATCAACAGCGGTGGTGACTGGTCGGTGACCGATTTGACAGTCTCCCAGAGCGACACCGGCCTCGTGACCGCCTTCTCGACTGGCGCGTGGACACTCGAAGATACCACGCTCGAAACCCGAGATATTGGGGTCTTCACTGCTCGCACGACCGGTGCGTGGACCATCCAGAACACGACTATCGAGAGCCGACTGCAGGGAATCCACGCCGTCAAGACGAACGCCTCATGGACTGTCTCTGACTCGACAATCTCCGTGACCGCAGAGCAAAATGCCATCGGTGTCGATGCCCGGTCTGCGACCGACGGCTGGTCGCTTACCGACGTCACCATCGAAAGCCCCGGTATCGAAGTCGCCGAGTGACCGGCCGCTCCGCCACTGCTCTTCCCCGTCACGGGCTGGCACTCTCGTCATCAAAGCGAAGCTCTTAATTAAAACACCCACCTCTCCCAGAGTGCGGGACCGTGGGGTAGCGGTATCCTCGGCGCATGGGGTGCGTCGGACCTGAGTTCGAATCTCGGCGGTCCCACTTCAACTTCTCTAAAGCCATCTCAGATAGCAACAGCGACACTCGACTAAGTCGAATTCTAACCTATAATCAGGGGGTAACGGGCATCAGCGTAGCAAGGGCGGTGAGCTGAGCGCAGGGCTGTGAGGCAAAGTGAGTGTCGTGTAGCCGTGGCAGTGTGAAACCGATTTCCTCTACACTTTTGTGACGCCACTAGCAAGCGGGGGTATGGGAAAGGCAAACGACGTAGACTACGCTGACCTGCACGACCCGAACGCAGAGTACACAATGCGGGAGCTCTCTGCGGAGACGATGGGCGTCACCGCAAAGCGCGGTGGTGGCCGCGACGTGGAGATCACCGACGTACAGACGACGATGGTCGACGGGAACTTCCCGTGGACGCTCGTCCGAATCTACACTGACGCAGGCATCGTCGGCACGGGCGAGGCCTACTGGGGCGCTGGCGTCCCGGAACTCATCGAGCGGATGAAGCCGTTCGTCGTCGGCGAGAACCCACTGGACATCGACCGCCTGTACGAACACCTCATCCAGAAGATGAGCGGCGAGGGGTCCGTCGAGGGCGTGACCGTCACGGCCATCGCCGGTATCGAAGTGGCGCTACATGACCTCGCGGGCAAGATTCTCGAAGTGCCAGCCTACCAGCTCTTGGGTGGCAAATACCGCGACGAGATGCGCGTGTATTGCGACTGTCACACCGAGGAAGAGGCCGACCCCGAGGCCTGCGCCGAGGAGGCGCGCCGCGTCGTCGACGAACTGGGCTACGACGCCCTGAAGTTCGACCTCGACGTGCCAAGCGGCCTGGAGAAGGACCGCGCGAACCGCCACCTCCGTCCGGGCGAAATTCGACACAAGGCCGAGATCGTCGAGAAAGTCACCGAAGAGGTCAAAGACGAGGCAGACGTTGCCTTCGACTGTCACTGGACGTTCTCGGGTAGCTCCGGGAAGCGCCTCGCAGAGGCTATCGAAGAGTACGATGTCTGGTGGCTGGAAGACCCCGTTCCGCCGGAGAACCTCGAGGTACAGGAGGAAGTCACCAAGTCCACGACCACGCCGATCACCGTCGGCGAGAACCGCTATCGTGTCACTGAGGAGCGGCGGCTTATCGAAAACCAGGCTGTCGACATGATCGCGCCGGACATGCCGAAGGTCGGTGGCATGCGCGAGACGCGGAAGGTCGCCGACGTGGCGAACCAGTACTACATCCCGGTCGCGATGCACAACGTTTCCTCACCGATTGCGACGATGGCGAGCGCCCACGTCGGGGCCGCGGTCCCGAACTCGCTGGCTGTCGAGTACCACTCCTACGAACTCGGCTGGTGGGAGGATCTGGTCGAGGAGACCGTCATCGAGGACGGCTATATCGAGATTCCGGAAGAGCCGGGGCTCGGAGTCACACTCGACCTCGACGCCGTCGAAGAGCACGTCGTCGAGGGCGACACCGTCTTCGACGAAGCGTAAGGTTCAGCCCCCATCTGTTGGTGTTGACTGGGACGGCACCGGGTGACGTGGTGGTCACCCGAGAGTACTCACGGCGGTACAGTTACGCCGTCTCGAACTCGACGCCGGTGACCTCGAAGCGAGCACCGCCGGCGTCGCTTTCCGTGACCGTTATCGACCAGCCGTGGGTACCGACGATCTCACTGACGATTCGGAGGCCGAACCCGGGACCCGAAGCCAGCGAGTAGCCGCCCTTGAACACGTCTTCACGCTCGTCAACCGGAATCCCGACGCCGTCGTCCGCGACGTAGAACCCGCCGTCCAGTTCGCCGATAGTTATCGTCAGGCCGGCGGTTGCTCCCTCCGACTGTGATACCGAGGCCGTCCCCAACTGCCCGGCGGCGTCATTCTGTCTCTGGGTAGGCGGCGTCTGTCCATGCTCCACGCTGTTACGGAGCAGGTTCTCGAACAGTTGCCGGAGGCGGCTTGGGTCCGCCCGGACCACGGCCGAGGTCCGTAGCTCCAGCGTTGCATCGCCAGTCTCGACGGTTTGCCAGCACTGCTCGACGACTGTCTGGAGCGGCACCGGCTCGCTGTCGAGTGCGGCCTCGCCGTTCCGGGCCAGTGTCAGGAGGTCCTCGATGAGCTGTCCGATACGGTCGTGGGCTCGCTCGACTGCGTCGAGGTGCTCGCTGTCGTGTTCCAGCTGTGCGAGCTCTAGCTGGCCCCGGGCAACGTCAAGCGGGTTCCGGAGGTCGTGACTGACGACGCTGGCAAACTCGTCGAGGCGCTCGTTTTGCCGTTCAAGAGCCTGTTGACGGCTGCCGCGGGGAGCGGTCTGCCGTCCGATACCGGCCACGCCGAGCGTCGAGCCGTCAGCAGCTGATATTCGGCCACCGGTGAATTCGTACGGGACTGCCGTTCCGTCGGCAGTCAACAGCTCAGCTTCGAACGACGACTCACCGGTCGCAAGAGCCGTCTCGATACCTCGGCGAACACGTTCACGGTCAGATGGGGCGAAGAGGGCTGGTAGCGCCATCGACGGGAGATCAGCGTCCCCGTATCCAGTGGCTGCCGCCAGTGCATCATTCCAGCGAACGAGATCACCGCTTTCGTCGAGTGCATAGAACAGATCCGGGACTGCATCGACCGGCGCGTCGAGGCTATCCAGTTCCGCGGCGCGTTCGGACTCGCGTCGCTTCCGCTCGGTGATGTCACGCGAGGCGCCGACGATTCTGGCGACAGTGCCATCCTCGATAATGGGTTGGGCCGTGGCCCGTACCCAGCGCTGTTCGCCCTCCGGTCTAGTGATTCGGAATTCGATATCGGCAGAGTCGCCGGCTGAAACGCGCTGCATCGCCTGCATGACACTGTCCTGGTCTGTGGGATGAATCGCCGCCATGAACTCCGCGGGACTGGCCTGCAAGGACTCGACGGAGCGGCCGTAGATGGTTTCGTATGCCGAATTGACGAACTGTATCTCGGACCAGTCCCCGGAAAACACCCATAGCAGTTCGTTCGACTGTTCTGCCAGCTCTGTGAGTTGCTGTCTGGTCCGGCTGGCGAGTTCCGCCGACTGGTGATGTTCGGCGAGCAGCCGAATCCGATTGGCGAGGAGGTCACTACGGCCAGCAGCTGTGTCTCTGCTGAAAACGTCGGTGACACCGTTCGAGAGGACGTCGCTGGCGACGGAGTCCGACTCGGTCAGCAATAGCACCGGGACAGTGCTGTCCCGCTCGCGGACCGCGTCAGCGAACGCACAGCCGGACCGGTCCGGGAGGTCATCCGCGACGACGATGCCATCAATAGCGGTACCTTCGAGGCGTTCGAGCGCTCTGTCTGCCCGGTCGGTTGTGGTCAGCGTAAGCGAGTCCTGGTTTCGACTATCCGGGAAATCGACAGGCTCGTCGAGTAGCGGCGTGTCGTCTACCTGCAACACGTGCATCGAATCTGCGGTCGCATATGTGTCAACCATATTGTGTAAATAGAACTGCATCACCCCTCTTGAAGCTACGCCTGGATTGACGGATTACGACCCAAAGCGGTCCGAGATTGCACCCCGGTCAATCTTGTCCGGGCCGCTGGTCGGCATCGCCTCGAGGAACGCAACCTCGCGGGGGTGTTTGTACCGGGCTAGTCGGTCGTCAAGGAACGTCCGGAGGCCGTCAAGTGTCAGCGGCCGGTCGTCGGCCCCGCCCGTCGTGCTATCGGTCGCAGGTTCGATGACGGCCTTCCCGACCTGTCCCCACCTGTCGTCGGGGACCGGAATCACGACGACTTCACTGACCGAGGGATGGTCGGCGATAGCGTCCTCGACCTCTGCTGGATAGACGTTCTCGCCGCCGCTGACGAACATATGCTTGGTACGACCCTCGATATAGTAGTAGCCGTCCGCGTCGACACGGGCGAGGTCGCCGGTCGACACCCAGCCGTCGCCGAACGTCTCGGCGGTGGCGTCGGGGTTGGCAAGGTAGCCCGTCGCGGCGTGGGGCGAGCGCAACTGGAGTTCGCCGACGGTGCCGGGGTCGACTGGCTCTCGCTGGTCGGGTTGCTTGTCACCATCGCCCGCATCGTCAGGCGCGACGACTCTGGCGTCGACGTGCATCGCCGGCTTGCCGACCGAATCGGCCTTCTCACGGGGCCAGCCCTCGGGCATCGCGAAGTTGTTGGGACCGCACTCGGTGAGGCCGTACCCCTGTGAGAGGTCGACGCCGCGGTCCCACCACGTCTCCATCACGCTCTTGCGGCAGGGGCCGCCGCCGGACTTGGCGAAGCGGAGCGTCGAGAGGTCCGTCTCTGCCCAGCGGTCGTGGTCCGTCATCATCCGCAGTACAGCCGGGACGGCGACGAGGACGGTCCCGCCCTCCGCGTCGATGGTCTCCAGTACGTCGCCGGGGTCGAACTCGCGGGCGATGACGACTGTTCCGCCCATGTGCCACAGCGGGACGGTGAGGACGTTCCAGCCGCCGGTGTGGAACATCGGGAACACCATCGGCGTTACGTCGTCCTCGCGCAGCCCCCAGGCCGTGATCGTGTTCAGGGAGTTCCAGACGATACCGCGGTGGGTGATTTTCGTCTCTTTCGGCGTCCCCGTCGACCCGCCGGTGTGGAGGAGGAGGTGCGTGTCGCCGGGGGCCGGAGTGGCGGTTTCGACGGGCCCGTCGTCCTCGGGGAGGGCCGAAGCGTAGGGCGTGCTGTCGAGCGTGGAATCCGAGGACGCGCCGTCGGCGGTTTCGAGATGGATGAGTTCGAGGGCCGTCGCGTCGGCTGTCTCCAGTGCGGTCGAGACAGTCTCGGCGAAGGGGACTTCGACGACGAGGAGGTCGGGGTCTACGCGGTCGAGCAGTTCAGCGAGTTCAGGAGGTGCGAGCCGGTGAGACAGCGGGGCCAGTCGGCTCCCGGTCTTGCCGGTCGCGAAGAAGAGGTCCACGACGGCGGGGCGGTTCCGCGAGACGACCGCAACACTCGATTCATCGCCGACGTCGTACTGCCGGAGCAGGCGAGCGGTCCGGTTCGCGCGCCGGTCCAGTTCGGCGTACGTGAACCGCTCGCCGGTCGTCGCGTCCACCAGTCCCTCGCGGTCCGGCGTGAGCGCGGCCCGGCGCTCGCTCCAGGCACCGACCCACTCCTGTGGGGTGCCGGGACCGATTTCAGACATCGTCGATGAACTCCCGAATCTGTGTGTTGACGCGCTCGTACTCCTCGATGAACAGCAGGTGCGGGCCGCCGTGAACGGTGACGAAGTCGGCGTTTGGCAGTCCGCGGGCCAGCAGTTCCCCGTTCTCGTATGGCACCACCTCGTCGGCGGTCCCGTGGATGACTAGGCACGGCTCCGTGATTTCCCTGAGGCGGTCCGACGCGTCGAACGCCTGGACCGCCGCGCCTTGCCACTCCAGTGCCCGGTCGCTCGCGTCGCTGTCGATGCGCCAGTCGACGATGCGTTCGATGAGGTCCTCGTGGGCGTCCATGAACGACTCCGAGAGCGCCGGTTGCATCTTGTACCATCGGAGTTCCCGCTCGTCGAGGTCCTCGGGCACGTCGAACATCCGCTGTTGGGTCCCCTCGGGGACCGGCTTGGCCTCCGGCCCGCCCGGGGAGGTACACATGAGCGTCAGCGACTGCGCCCGGTCGTACTCTAGGGCGTACTGCTGGGCTATCATCCCGCCCATGCTGGCCCCGACGACGTGGGCCTGTTCGATGCCGGCGTCGTCGAGGACGGCCTCCAGGTCCCCGGCCATCTGGCCCATCGTGTACGGCCCCTCTGGTTCGTCCGAGTCCCCGGTGCCGCGGTTATCCCACACGATGGTCTGGTACTCGTCGACGAGCGTCTCCTGTTGCCACAGCCACATCCAGCGGCCGTAGCCGATACCCTCGACAAAGACGACGGTCTCGGCGTCCGGCGGCCCCTCACGTTCGTAGGCGATGTCGACGCCGTCGTTGGTCGCGTATTGCATAGTGGTCGGTTCTGGTTGGAAATCCTTCAAGTGGTCCGGTTCCTGACTCATCGTGGTTCTGCCTCCGGTTTCGGTCGGTCGGGCTGTCGGGCGGTCGGTCCGGCGGTCGGGTGTCCGGCGTCGGTCATTCCGAGTCACCCCATAGCTTTGCGGGCAGTGCCTCGGCGAACGTGCCGCCGAGCCGGGCGCGAAGCGTGCCCAGCAGGCCGTCGGGGACGTAGAGGACGAACAGCACGAACACGAGGCCGACGTAGAGGCTGGCATGCCCGTTCAACAGCAGGTCGATGAGGCCGCCGATGGTCGTCCCGCCGACCAGCGTCGTGTCCAGCGTCCCCTGGCCCAGCAGCGCGCGGAGGTAGGGCAACAGGCCGCCGCCCTGCCCGGCCTTCGAGAGGAACTCTCGCACCGTTTCGTCGAACAGATGGCCGTACAGCGAGCCGGCGAGCGTGCCGAAGCCACCGATGATGCTCGCCAGCAGCGCGTCGCCGGTCACCAGGAAGTAAAACGAGTTCTCCGGGCTGGCCGAGCGCTTGAACCCGGCGAACAGCCCGCCTGCGACGGCGGCGAAGAACCCGCTGATAGCGAAGGCTCCGAGCTTGTACAGGTAGGTGTTGTAGCCGACGGCGACGGCCCGCTCCTCGTTTTCCCGGATGGCGAGTAACACCCGGCCGAAGGGGGAGTGGATGACCCGCTGCATGGCGAAGTAACACGCGAGGACGACCAGCCCGACCATGTAGTAGGACACTTCCGTCCCGGACAGCGTGGCCCCGAGCAGGGCCACCTCGTCGCCAGTGAGGACGCCGATAGACAGCGACAATTGGTCGATTCCGGGGACTCCGATCTGGAAGCCCTCGGCGTGGCTTGGTCCGACGGCGGGGCCATCCCGGGGGTTGGTCGCCACGTAGTCCCAGCCGCGGACGAACACGTAGAACACCTGCGCGAAGCCGAGCGTGATCATCGCGAAGTACACGCCCGAGAGGCGGAACGACACCAGCCCGACGAGTATCGCCAGCACGATGGCGATGAGACCGCCGACCAGCAACGACAGCATGAACGGCGTCCCGGGACCAAGCAGCGGCACCTTTCCGTTGGCGATGAGGATGACCGTGTACGCGCCGGTGCCGTAGAACACCGCGTGGCCGAAGGAGAGGTAGCCGGTGTAGCCGCTGATGAAATCAAACGAGATGGCAAAGAGGCCGAAATAGAGGACGCCGACCATCGTCTCCACCGTCGGCAGGAGCATCTGCGTCTCGGCGCTGACCGGCGAGCTCAACAGGGTGTGGTACACCGGCGGGTACAGCGCCAGCAGGGCGACGACGAGAATGTGAGCGGTGTGGTCCCGCAGGTACTCTCGGGGCCACCCCGTCTCGACGGTCGTCTCCGGTGGCTCGGACGCCGCCTCGGCGTCGGCCTCGGTCTCGGCGCTAATGGCCTCCCACCTCCTCGACGCCGAACAGGCCCTGCGGGCGGACGATGAGCGTCACCACGAGCACGAGGAACAGCACCAGTTCCGGCAGGCCGGTGAACTCGATGACGTTCTGGAACCACCAGGTCGTCACCGCGTCGGCCATCCCCACTACGAGGGCGGCCACGACGGTGCCCCGAAACGTGCCGAGGCCGCCGACGATGACGACGATGAACGCGGGCAGCAGCGTCTCGGCCGCAAGCGGCACACTCGCGCCCCACGTCGGGTCCCACATCAGGAGCGTCCCGGCCGCGCCGGCCAGGCCGATACCCAGCGCGAACACGACAGTGAACACCTGGCGCACGTCAATGCCCAGCGCCGCCGCCATCTCCGCGTCCTCGCTCCCGGCCCGGATGTACAGGCCGTACCGGGTCTTCGTAAGGAACGCCCAGATGCCGACCACCGTAATCGTGCCGAGGAGTATCTGGAACAGCGACATCCAGCCGGCGCTGACCGGCCCGAGCGCGACCGGTTCCCGCAGGAACTGCGGCTTGGTCGCCAGCGCGGCCTGCCAGTCAGACAGCGGCTGGAGGCCGTAGACCCCCAGCACGATGCGGGTCAGCTCCTCGATGACAAGCGTCAGGCCGAACGTCAGCAGAATCTGGTATATCGGCGGGCGGTCGTACAGCGGCCGGATGATGGTCGTCTCGATGGCCCCGCCGAGCGCCGTCAGCAGGGCGAAGGCGACGACGATGGCGACGAAGAACAGGCCGAGGCGAGTCAGCGGCGCTGTCCCGCCGGTGACCGTCACCACCATCAGGAGGCCGCCGAGGTACGCCCCGACCATCGTCAGCGAGCCGTGGGCGAAGTTCAACACGCCCATCAGGCCGAAGATGAGTGTGAGGCCGCTTGCGATCATGACGTACAGCGCCGACTTGGCGAGACCGTTGACGATGACGCCGCCGAGTTCGCCCAGCGTCAGAAACTCCGCGAGAGCTTCCAGTATCATGCCGACAGATACCTCCTGAACCGTTCGTCGTCGGCCGTGACCGCCGCTGTCTCGCCGTCGTCGACGACCCGTCCTTTGTCGAGGATGTAGAACCGGTCGGCCAGGTCCAGCGCCAGCGGGAGGTTCTGCTCGACCAGCAACATCGTCACGTCCTCGCTCGCCGTCGACAGCGCCTCGGCCACGTCCGTGACGATTTGGGGGGCCAGCCCCTCGCTCGGCTCGTCGACCAGCAGGAGGTCGTTGTCGCCGACCAGCCCGCGGGCGATGGCGAGCATCTGCTGTTGCCCGCCCGACAGCGTGCCGGCGTCCTGACCGCGTCGCTCTTCGAGGATGGGGAACGAGTCGAAGGCCAGCCGGAGGCCGTCGCCCACGTCGTCCGGGTCCGGTATCGCTGCACGGAGGTTTTCCTCGACCGTGAGCTGACCGAATATCCGGCGGTCCTCCGGAATCCAGCCGAGGCCGCGGCCGGCGACCTCGTGGGTCTCCAGGCCGACCAGCGACTCGTCCCGGAAGGTAATCGACCCCTCGCGGGGCGGCGTCAACTGCAGAACCGTCCGGAGCGTGGTGGTCTTGCCGACGCCGTTACGGCCGGCGAGCGCGACCACCTCTCCCTCCTCGACCGAGAGGTCGACGCCTTCGAGGATGTGGCTGTCGCCGTAGTAGGTCTGGACGCCGGCGAGTTCGAGCAGGCTCACGCCGTCCCCTCCCCCGAGTCCGGGTCTGACTCGGCCGCTGTCGACTCATCATTCAGACTCCCCGGTTCGTAGCCGCCGAGATACGCCGACTGTACGTCGGGGTTAGCCTGTACCTCTGCTGGCGGTCCGTCTGCGATGACCGCGCCCTGATGCAGGACGACAACGCGGTCGGAGACCCCCATCACGATGTCCATATTGTGCTCGACCAGCAGGACCGGGTAGTCCTCCGCCACTGCTTCGATGAGGTCCCGGATTTCGTCGACGCTCTCCGAGGAGACGCCGGCGTTTGGCTCGTCGAGCAGGAGGACCGCGGGGTCGCCGGCCAGCGCGATGGCGACTTCGAGCTTGCGCTTCGCGCCGTGGCTCAGCGTGCTCGCGATATCTTGCGCCCGGCGGGCGAGCCCCACCCGGTCGAGAAGCTCGTGGGCGCGCTCGGTGAACTCGTCGTAGTGGTCGACGTTACGCCAGAACGTCGTGGCGTCGTCGCTGTGGGCCTGTTCGGCGACCCGGACGTTCTCCAAGACCGTGCTGTTGGGGAAGACATTCGTCACCTGATAGGAGCGGTGGAGGCCCTTGCTGGCTGTCTCGTGGGGTGACGCGTCGGTGATGTTTTCCCACCGTCCGTCACGCTGGAGTTCGACCGTCCCCTCAGTGGGCGAGAGGGTCCCGGTCAGCAGATTGAAGAACGTCGTCTTCCCGGCCCCGTTCGGACCGATGAGCGAGCAGAGTTCGGTGTCGAGTTCGAAGTCGACGCTGTCGACGGCAGTGAGTCCCCCGAACTCTCTGGTCAGTCCCTGTGTTCTGAGCATACCTACAGTGAACAGCCCATCTGATCGCTGTCCTGCGGGATGGTCGTCTCGTCGTCGCTGATGCGGGCGAGCGGTTCACCGGGCATGATGGCTGCGCCCCAGTTGTCGGCCCACTCGTCGGTCGTCGGAATCGGGTTCGCGACGGTCATCGCCGACCGCGCCTGGTTGTTGTACGACTGGAAAGTGTAGCCGTTCTCGCCTTTCGGCGTGTCGGTGACAGTCAGCCCCTTCAGGGAAGTGGCGATGTCTGCACCGTCGGTCGACCCGCTCTCCTGAATGGCCTGATGAATCGCCGACGCGCCCGTGAACGTCCCCGCCGAGAACAGGTCCGGGACGACGCCGTAAGCGTCGGTGTAGCTCTCGACGAACGCGTCGTTGATGGGATTGTCGTACTGATTCCAGTGGTAGCGAGTCGTGAATGGCCCCAGCTGTGAGTTCCGTATCTTCTCCTCGGTCAGGGGTTCGCCGAGTACGCTCTGCATCGTCCCGCCGACAACGCTGTTGGTGATTCGGGTTGCGAACCCGCCGAACACGCGGTAGGAATACTCGCCCGAGAGGAACGCATTGAACATCGCCGGGAGCGTCGCGACCGTGAAGCCGCCGACGACCCCCTCAGCTCCGGCCTCCTCGGCGTTGTCCAGCAAACCGTCCCACTCGGCGTAGCCCTGTTCGACAAAGCGCTCACCGACGATGTCGACGCCCTCGGCTTCGAGCACGTCTCGGTAGTTGTTGACGACTGCGCGGCCGAAGCTGTAGTCCGCGCCGAACAGGTAGACGCTCGATACGTCCGTCTCTCTGGCGACGTACTTCCCGCCCGATCGCGCGTCCATCGCGGTGTTCTCGCTGGCCCGATAGACGAGGTCGCTACAGGTCTCGGAGTTGGACGTGATGTCGGCCGACGCCGCCGGCCCGAGCATGATGGGGACCTGTGCCTGATTGACGACCGTCGTGACGACCCGGCTGGCCGCCGCCGAGGACGTACAGCCCGCGAGCAGGTCCACGCTCTCGTTCTCGACGAGGTTCGTCGCCGCCGTCTGGGCCGTGTCCGCCGAGAACTCCGTGTCCCGTATCAGCAGCCGGTACTCCGTGTCATCAGCAGTGACCGTTATTTCGCCGCTCCCGGCGTCTGTCGGCGGTTCCGTCCCGCCCTTGTACGCCAGCCCGGAGAGGAAGCCCCACAGCGCCTGGTCGCCGTAGTACTTCAGGTCGCCGGCTCGGGGCTGGAGCACCCCGATGGTAACTGTCTGTGCCGAGCCACTGCCGCCCGATTCACCGTTCGTGCCGCTGTCCGTCGTACCGCCGTCCGAATCGTCCTGTTCAGTCATGGATGAGTCGTCACTGACACAGCCGCTGAGTCCGACAACACCGGCACCGAGCGCGCCGAGAACGCGCCTCCGTGTAGCCGTATTCTGCATAACAGATTATCGTAGACCCGTCGGCCACATAGTGTGCTGAGTTAACATGTTAACGCGGCGGGGCCGTCGGGCCTGCAGCGGCCCTAACCTTCGAGTGTGGGGCGGACGGAACGCAATCGATGCCGGGACGAGAGCAACTGTCGCGCTGGCTGCTGGTACTCCTGCTGGGCCAGCTCTCGGTTCGCGCGCTCGTCGGGGGCGCGGCGCTGCTTACCGCTCCCGCCGGCACGCTCGTCGGACTACCGCCGGGGCCGCTCGACAACACGCCGTTCGATACCTTCCTCGTCCCCGGCCTAGTGCTGTTCGTGGTGTTCGGGCTGACAGCCGCGGTCGTCTGTTACGGGGCCTACGCGACTCGCCGGTGGGCACAGCCGGCGGCCGTCGGCGTCGCCGTGGCACTCCTGGCGTGGGTTGCCGTCGAGGTGAGCGTCGGCTTCTCCCGGCCGACGGTCCTACTGAACGTCGGGACCGGAATCGGCGTGCTGGGACTGGTCGCGTTACAGCGGCGGCAGTGAGTCCCGTGTCAGTCCTCGATCTCGTCCAGTGCGTCGACGACGCGCTCGATCATCTTCCGCTCACCGCGCCGGAGGTTCTTCGAGACGGCGGGTTTGGACACGCCGAAGTCCTCGGCCAGCGACCCCAGCGTCGCGTCCCGGGGCGACTCGAAGTAGCCCTCGGAGACGGCGGTCTCCAGCGTCTCGCGTTCGGTGTCCGAGAGGTCCCGACAGCCGTCGACGAGCGTCATCGCCGCGCCGGCGTTCTGGACAAGGTCCTGAAGCTGTGGGAGCGTCGTCGACGTGCGTTCGACCACGTCGTACTCGTTGTCGCGGTCAAGCTCCGAGAGCGTCGTGTCGGCGTCCCGGCCGCGGTCGAAGCCGACGTGCCAGGTCTCGCTGCCCGCCTCGATGTGGAACGGCCCGGTGATGTAGCCGCCGTTGTCCCTGATGGTCTGCATCGCCGCTGTTTCTTCGATCGTCGTCCGGATGTGCGCGGCGTTTTCTTCGCGGCGTAACAGCACACAGTCGTTCATGTTCTCGTGAGCCTGCAAGCTGTCAAGCCCCGTATCGAGTATCCCCGCGTCCTCGGCTTCGACAACCATCCGCGTCTCCAACTCCCGCGCACGCTGATCGAAGTCCCAGTGTACTGCTGCAAAGGCGACACTGTGGTCTGCCGTCGTGTCGATGAAGGGGCAGTCGTACTGCTCCATGTCCAGAGCGATGTCTATCATTGGCAGTCCACTGTCTCGTATGTGGTTCGTGTGATACGGTAAAGAACCCCACGATTAATAATAGCTGTTTTCCGCAAACGGGTTCTTCACGAACGTCTATCCCTGATACACCGTTTCAATAGTGTTTTAGGGCTCGGTTCTGGATGAAGTGGTATGACTTTGCACGCCAGAGAGATAAACCAGGACGTACGGGAGCTGGGTGCGCTCCTGGGCGAAGTGCTGGAGGCACAGACCTCGACCGAAGCGTTCGAAACGGTAGAAACGATTCGGAACTCGTGTATCGACTACCGGCGCGGGGACGCCGAGACGCGGGACGAGGTCCACCGGGCACTGAACCGGCTGAATCCGGAGACGCAGGACATTGTCGCACGCGCGTTTACTACCTACTTCGAACTTATCAATCTCGCCGAGGAACGCGAACGGGTCCGGGAAATCCGAGAAGGCAGTCAGGAAGGCGTGCTGGCAGACAGCGTCGAGGAAGCCGTCCGGGACCTGGCCGAACGCGGCGCGGACCCGGAGGAGTTCGAGCAGGTCCTCGAAGACGTGCTCATCCAGCCGACGTTCACGGCCCACCCGACCGAAGCCCGCCGGAAGACAGTGAAGGCGAAGCTCCGGTCAGTGGCCCGTGACATCGAACGACTCGACGAGCGGCGACTCACCGAACGCGAACAGAATCGTATCGAGCGGGATCTCGACGCCGAAGTGACAAGCCTCTGGCAGACCCCGCAGGTACGGGACCGCCGGCCGGAGGTCACCGACGAGGCACTGAACGTGCAGTGGTACCTCGAAAACGTCCTGTTCGATGTCATCGACGAGGTGTACGACGAACTCGAACACACGCTCGAAGACGTGTACGACGAGGACATCGATATCGACACCCTCTACGAGTTCCGCTCGTGGGCCGGCTCGGACCGTGACGGCAACCCGTTTGTCACCACCGAGGTGACCGAGGAGACCCTAGAGCGCCAGCGCGATACCGTCCTGCCGCTGTACCGCAACAAGCTCAAGGAACTCTCCGGCGTGCTCAGTCAGGACGCCTCGAACATCGCGACCGACGCGCTGTTCAACGAGCGACTGGACCGGCACAAGTCCAGGCTCCCCGGCATCGCCGCGGAGGCTGAGGAACGCTATCCGGACGAGCCCTACCGCCAGAAGCTCCGGCTGATGCGCGAATCCGTCATCCGGGTCAGCGACGTTCGTCAGGGCGGCTACGAGAACGAGGAGGAACTGCTGACCGACCTCCGCGTCATCGCCGACAGTCTTCGGGAGAACGACGCCGAAGTCATCGCAGAGGCTCACGTCGACCCGCTGATCCGCAAAGTCGAGACATTCGGCTTCACCCTCGCTAGCCTCGATCTGCGCGACCACCGGAAGATGCACACCGACGCCATCGCCGAGGCTGTCGACCGGCAAGGCATCGATTACGCGGCGATGGACGAGGACGAGCGCGTCGAGTTCCTGACCGAAGCGATTCTGCAGGACAACCCCGTCATCGACATGGAAGACACCGAGGGGCTCTCGGAGGATGCTACCCGCGTCCTCGACCGCTTCCGCGCCACCGCCGACTGGCAAAACGAGTTCGGCATCGACGCTATCGACACCTACGCCATTTCGTGGTGTGAGGAGCCCAGCCACGCGCTTGAAGTTCTGTTCCTCGCTGACCAGGTCGACATCGTCGACTTGCCCGGTTACTGCGGGTTCGACGTGGTGCCGCTGCTGGAATCGGAGTACGCCCTCTCGGGCGCGCGCCGCATCATGGGCACGCTGTTCGAGAACGAAGCCTACTCTCAGGCACTGGAGGCCCGGGACAACATTCAGGAAATCATGCTGGGCTACTCCGACTCGAACAAGGAGAACGGCTTCCTCGCCGCCAACTGGTCGCTGTACAACAACCAGAAGCGTCTGGCGGACATCACGGACGACTACGACGTGGAGATGCGTCTGTTCCACGGCCGCGGCGGCTCTATCTCTCGCGGTGGCGGTCCGATGAACGACGCCATGCTGGCCCTGCCAAACGAGACGGTGACCGGCCAGATCAAGTTCACCGAGCAGGGCGAGGCCATCGCCGAGAAGTACGCCAACCACGACATCGCCGAGCGCAACCTCGAACAGATGCTCAACGCCCAGATTCGGGCGCGGAAAAACGCCATCGAGGAGCCGGTCGAGGAGATCCCCGACGAGTGGGAGGACGCAATGGAGACGGCGGCCGATGCTGCCCGCGACGAGTATCAGGACCTGCTTGAGACCGACGGCTTCGTCGAGTTCTTCGAGCAGGCGACGCCCATCACCGTCATCGAGAACCTCAACATGGGCTCGCGACCGGCCTCCCGCAGCGAGGACCGCAGCGTCGAGGACCTCCGTGCCATCCCGTGGGTGTTCTCCTGGACGCAGGCCCGCTGTATCATCCCCGGCTGGTACTCCATCTCGACCGGGCTGGACGCATACCTAGAAAACGGCGGCGATATGGAAACGCTACAGGAGATGTACGAGAACTGGCCGTTCTTCCGGACGAAACTCGACAACGCGTCGCTGGCACTCGCCCGTACCGACCTCGGAATCGCCGAGGAGTACGCCGACCTCGCCGACCCCGAACTCCGCGAGCGTATCTACCCGCGAATCGTCGAGGAGTACGAGGACACTGTCGAGAAGGTGCTCGAAATCACTGGGCAGGACGGGCTCCTCTCGCGGGACTGGCTCAAGGAGAACCTTGAGCGCCGGAACCCGTACGTCGACCCGCTGAACCTGTTGCAGGTCCGCCTGCTCAAGCAGTCCCACCGGACCGAAACCGAGCGCCGGACCCTGCGGCTGACCGTCCAGGGCATCGCGGCCGGAATGAAAAACACTGGGTGAGCCACTGAGCGTCACCGGCTGCGGCATAGCTGGAATAACTTACTACGAAAGTAGTACCCATCGAAGGATTTAGGCGTCTGCCCCCGGAGTAGCCGGTATGGCACTCGAAACCGTTCTTCTCGCAGTCGGACCGAACGACGCCGACCGAATCGACGAACTCGCTGACGCCGTGCTTGATATCGCGAGTCCGGCCGGCGCGACGGTCATCGTTGCACACGTATTCACCGACGACCAGTACGACGGCGTTGTCGACAGGCTCGAATTCGAATCGACCGGCGAAGCCGACCCCGACGAAGTCGCCGACCGCCACACAACCGTCCGGGAACTTGTCTCACGGTTCGACGACGCCGGTCTGTCGACGCAGGTCCGGGGTGCCGTGGGCAACCATGGCGAACAGATCGTCAGCCTCGCAGAGGTGACGGAGTCGGACCTCGTCGTCGTCGGCGGCCGCAAGCGCTCGCCGACCGGCAAGGCCGTCTTCGGCTCCACCGCACAGGAAGTCATGCTGAACGCGCCGTGCCCAGTCACGTTCGTCCGCGGCGAAGAGTAGGAGGTACTTACTCGACCAGCGCGGCTTCAAGGAGTTCGAGCGGGTGGCGGATCTCGTATCCGCTCCCGTGTTCCATCTGCATCGCACAGGTCGGGCACTCGGTCATACCGGTATCGCCTTCGGCGTGTTCCATGTGCTCGAACATCTCCTCGCCGATTTCCATCGACTTCTCGTATTTTTCCTCTTTCCAGCCGTAGGTTCCCGAGATGCCGGAACAGGAGTCGCCCACGTCCTCAACTTCAGCGCCGTCGAGGTCGCGGAACAGTTCGACGGCCTGGCGATCAAGCCCCTGGTTGCGTGAGTGACACGGGGCGTGGTAGGCGAACTCTTCGGCCAGCTCGCCGTCCACGTCAGCCGCCTGCACTTCGCCCTTGAGGTCCTCGTGGATGCGGAGGTACTCGACGGCTTCGAACGTGTTCTCCGCCACTTTGTCGATGCCGTCGATGTCGAACAGTTCGGGGTACTCCTGTCGGAGCGCCATCGAACAGGAGGTACAGGAGGCGATGGCGTGGTAGCCCTCGTCGACGAGTTCTGACATCGACGAGACGTTGGTCTCGGCGTGGCGGCGGGCGTCGTCGAGCATCCCGTTGGCGAACATCGGCGTCCCAGAGCACTTCTGTTCTGGCGCGACGACCTCGTAGCCGAACTCCTCGTACACCCGGACCATGGCCTTGCCGACCTCCGGCGTGTTGTAATTGGAGTAACAGCCGTGGAAATACGCGACCTTCTTGTCGGCGTCCTCGGGGAGTCCGCGGCGCTCGCGCGCTTCCCTCGCGTTCTCACGCGAGGCCGCCTGACCGCCGCGGTCGGCCCACCACTCGCGGAAGGTCTGCCGTGCAAACTCGGGGAAGTCGCGCTCGCTGGTGACGCCAAGTGTCTTCTCCATGACCCAGCGGGCCGGGCCGAAGTTCATGGCGAAGTTGGCCAACCGCGGGACCTTGCTCGCAAAGAACGCGGAGGTGCGGTAGTTCGCCAGAATGCGGTTGCGGATGTACTCGACGGAGAGTTTGTCCATCTGCTCGCTGACATACTCCCCGCGAGCGGTGTTGTGCATCTGGCTGAGCGGGACGCCAGACGGACAGGCGTTGTCACAGCGCATGCAGTTCGAGCAGTCCATCACCGAGTCGTCGACGGTGTAGTCGTCGTCGGACTGCTTGAGCCGCCACTGTTCGGGACCCTGGAACTTCGGGCCGGGGAAGTCGTCGTCGACCTCCGCGACAGGGCAGTTCGTGTCGCAGGTCGAGCATTTATAACAGGAGTCCGCGCCGGGACGGAGGTCGAAGTCGTCGCTGTCGGGGAAGACATCAACTGGTTCGAACTCTTCGCCTGTATTCGGTGCTACCGGGTCAAACTCTGTCTCTGGTGGGGTTTCAGCGTCACTCATCGTGCCTCCTGTGCGGCGCGCTGGCCCGCCGCGTAGCCTGTTGCAATCGAGACCCCGCTACCGGACTTCTCGGCGGCGAAGTCGTACCCGCCAAGCACGGAGCCGGCGGCCCGCAGGTTCTCGAACTCGCTGTGCTCACTCGCGTCGAGGGGGCGCAGGTCGTCGTCGGTCGCCACGCCGTAGCGGGCGAACTCGTGGTCGCCAAACAGTTGGCCCTCGAACCAGTCGTAACGGTCCTCGGCGTGGGGGACGTGGCAATCGAAGATAGGTTCGTACACACCCTCGCGGTCGGACTCAACGCCCTTGCCGACGAAGCCGCCGGTCGCGAGGACGTACTGGTCGGCGCTGTTGGGAATCTTCGCACCGTTCTTCTCGATGAATACCTTCTCGATGCGGTCCTCGCCCTCGAAGTCGACGACGGGGTTGCCGGTCTCGATGCTGGCCCCGGCCTCGTCAAGCGCCGCAAACAGCGCGTCCTCAAGGCGGAGGCCGGGCAGCGACGGCGGCCCCATCGGGACTTCGAACACGTCGACGCCGAGGCGGTCGCCCAGTGCGTCGCGGATCGCGCCGGGATTGTCGTCGCCGAGAATTGCCGGGAACCCGACCCGATCCTCGTCCTCCAGCAACGGGTTCACGCGCTGTGCCAGCGCCTCGCGGGCCGGGACCATGCGCCCGCGGACCGCCACCTCGCTGTTGGTATCGAGCAGTTTGGCGTATCGGGTGACCTTCGCGTCCGCGCGCAGGTCGCCCGGGAATCGGATCGTCTCGCCGCGGACATCGAACGGGACGCCCGTCGCGTCGAGATGGGCAGCGACGTGGGGGGCGTCGAAGTCGACCATCTCCTCGATGCCGACAAGCAGCGTGTCGCGGGTGTCGCTAGCGAGGCCGGCGCTGGCTCCAGCCGGGTAGCGGGCGGTCGGCTTGATACTCCCGCCGTGGGTCGGCAAGAGCGCGTTCGTCTCCGTGTGTTCGCCTTCGTAGGTCGGGACCGCGTCGTCAAACAGCGACAGCGCGTCACGGACCGTCTGGACGCCGACTTTCCGGTACGGGTGGCTCTCCGGGAGCGACGGAATCGCCTCGTACGGGTTGGTCAGTGGGCCGTCGCCGTCTGGCGTGTAGCCGAGCACGTCAACCAGGCCAGACGCCTGGCGAAGCGTGCTCTGCTTGTAGGAAACCAGTCGCACGTCGGCTCCTTCTCGGGCGGCCGCCAGCGCACTGGTCAGTCCGCCGAGGCCGCCGCCGATGACGAGTACCTCTGACTCAATAGCCATCTGTCCCTCCGTCGGCGGCCACGTCCGCGCTGTCGACGCCGCCCGCCTGACTGTGGCCGGTGTCGAACGCCGAGAAGTCGACCGGCTCGCCGTCCGCCGGGTCCTGATCGCGGTTCTGTGTCGTTGCGTGCAACGCGTAGTTCAACGCCGCCTGCGAGAGCTGTTCGCCCCAGAGGGCGTGGCGCTGGCCCTTCCAGCGCTCCTGGAGCAGTTCATCCCAGGCCTCGCGGACGATGCTCTCGTCGTACTCCGAGTGGAGTTCGCTCGCCATCCGGTGGGAACAGAAGCCGCCCTGGCAGTTGCCCATCGACGCGCGGGTGCGGATGCGGACGGCGTTGAGGTCCGAGCCGGACCCTTCGATAGCGTCCTGAATCTCGGCGCGGGTGACGCCTTCACATTCGCAGACGGTCGGGTTCGGGCCGTCCGTTTTGAGTACCTCGTCGGCCCGGGAGCCGAGTCGCTCGACGCTCCGCCGACCGATGGGCGAGCGCAGCCCGAACTCGTCCATGTAGTCTCGGAGCACCGAGAAGTCCTCGCTGCCCGGAAGTGGCTCGTCGGCGGTCCGGCAGTCGGCGTCGATGCCGAACTTCCCGCAGACGTGGTCGCTTATCTGCTCGCCCATCATCCGGTAGGTCGTGAACTTCCCGCCGACAATGCTGGTCATGCCGGGGAGGTCGTCGCGCTCGTCGTGGTCGAGCAGGAAGAAGTCCCGCGTGATGTCGGTCGGGTCGTCACTGCCGACGTCCGGCGGTTCGTACAGCGGGCGAACGCCCCAGAACGAGCGAATGGTCCGCGCCTCGTCGAGCATCGGAACCAACTCCGAGAGGGTGTCGATCATCATGTCGACCTCCCACTGCTCCTCGGGGTAGTCTTCGGGGTCCTCGACCTCCTCGTCAGTCGTCCCCAGAATCGCAGTCGTCTCGTGGGGAACGACGATGTCCGCGTCGCCCTTCGGTCGACAGCGGTTGATGACGGTGTCGACCTGACGGATGTTCATGATGGTCATGACACCCTTGGAGGGGCGAACTTCGATATCCAGCCCGGCCATGTCACCGATGCGGCCGGCCCAGGCACCAGTTGCATTCACGACGTAATCAGCGCGGATCTGTTCGGTTCCGCCCTCCGTGCCGTGGACGCGCTTGCCGGGGCCGGAGTCGTGTTCGACCTCGATGCCGACGACCTCGCCGCTCTCGACGAGGAGGTCGGTCACTTTGGAGTGGGTCTCGATGCGCGCGCCGTGTTCCTGTGCGCTCGCGGCGTTCGCGACGACCAGCCGGAACGGGTCGATGGCCCCGTCAGGAACGCTGATTGCCTTGTCGATGTCCTTCGCCAGGTGTGGCTCCATCGCGCGGGCTTCTTCGCCCGAGACGACTTCGGCGGGGATGCCGCACTCCTCACAGCCGCTGAGCTTCTTCTGGAAATACTCCTCGGAGTCCTCAGGTCGCTTGACGAACAGGCCACCGGTCATTTCGACACAGTGGCTTGCGATGTCACGCAGTACCCGGTTTTCCTCGATACACTCGGTCGCGCTGGCCTGGTCCGAGACGGCGTATCGCCCGCCGCTATGGAGCAGCCCGTGCATTCGACCGGTGGTCCCGTGGGTTAGATTCCCCTGTTCTACGAGGGTCACGTCGAGCCCGCGCATCGCGAGGTCCCGCGCGATGCCCGCCCCAGTCGAGCCGCCACCGATGACGGCGATGTGTGGTGTCGGTCCCATCTATCTTTCCGTGATTTTGGAGCGCACACACTTCACTTTACCGTTGCTGGTGCTTGGACAGTAAATTTTCTATGTAATCATGAGGAATACCGTGACACCTACTGTTAATTGTGAACGCACAGCATATTATTTTTCGCTGATTGGCCAGGTAGTGGTTGACCACATCCTCTCAAATTCGAGAGATAACTCCATATTTTCAAATACTGGCGTACTAGAGACGACGTTGTAGAATGGAAACCGCGCTCGCGTATTAATTATCACTCCTACCGTTTCGACAGTAACTATTATATATTTTGATAGTGGACTATTCCCGAGAGCGTGTTGGTCGTTCGGCCAACGGGAGCGACAATGAGTAAATGGAACCCACTTGATTCAGAAGACGGCCCGCCTGACAGGGAGCACACCGACGGCGGCGTCACAGAGGGGCGGGATGGAAACGAGTCTGAGACTGAACCGCCGTCAGCAGAAGCCCTCCAGAAGGACGCAGAGACCGAAAACGACCCTGAACGGGCGGAACTGGAAGCACGATGTGAGCAACTGGCGGCGGAACTCGAACAGGAGCGGGCAGACCGCCAGGCGCTCGAAACCACTGTCGACCGTCTCACGTCTGTTGCCAAGGCGAACGCTAACGGCGACCTGACCGCAAAACCCGGACAGCCACCAGCTGAGGCGGCTGAGCCGCTGTACGACGCATACGAGGAACTGCTCCGGGAATGGACTGACACTGTCGATCGGATGGCGTCGTTCAGCGAACAGGTGACCGCCGCAACGGAACAGGTCGACACCCGTCTCGGATCGGTCAAGTCCGCCAGCCGGGATGTGAGCGGTGCTGTCGGCGAGATTTCGGCTGGTTCGGACGAGCAGCGCGACGAGATACAGTCGATTTCCGACGAGATGCGGAACCTCTCGGCGACGATTGAGGAGATAGCGAGCGCCGCAAACGAGGTTGCGGACACGTCAAGCGAAGCCAGCGCTCGGGGCGAATCCGCACTAGAGTCGGCGTCCTCGGCGATGACGACGCTCGACCGATTGACTGACAACGCCGAAGCGACCGTCGACAAGGTCGAACAACTGAACGACCTGCTGTCTGACATCGAGGAGATTGTGGGCTTCATCACGGACGTCGCGGACCAGACCAATATGTTGGCACTGAACGCCAACATCGAAGCGGCCCGAGCAGGGGAATCCGGCGACGGGTTCGCCGTCGTGGCTGAGGAGGTCAAATCGCTCGCAACAGAGACGAAGGAAGCGACTGACGAGATTGCAGCGTCTATCCAGGAGGTTCACGAACAGGCTGACGCGACGGTTTCGGAGATGTACGATACCCGGAAGAGTGTCGAAGACACCCGCTCGTCAGTCGCCAGTGCGCTTGATGAACTGGATTCCGTCGTCTCGATGGTCGAGGAGGTCGATTCGAGCGTCCAGGAGATTGACGATGCGACGGATACGCAGGCCGACTCCACACAAGAAGTCGTGTCGATGGTCGACGATGTCGAGGATATCAGCGCCCGGACAGCCGAAGAGGCAGCTGTCGCCGCCGACGCCGCAGCGGACCAGACAACGGAACTTGCAGAGGTCTCGACGCGAGTTTCCACGCTTACCGAGCGGGCTGAATCGCTTGAAGCGTCGCTGGAGTCCTTCGAACTGGCGACCGGTTCGGCGGCGGCGACCACGGACGGAACTGTCGTCGAATTCTGGCACGCGATGGGCGGCGAGAAGGCGTTACTGCTGGAAGACCTCGTCCGCGAGTTCGAATCACAGACCGACGGGATCAGTCTCGCGCTGCGGTCGAAAGGGAGCTATCGCGGGACTCTCGATGCGACGCTGAACGCCGCTGAAAACGGTGACCCACCGGCGATCGCACAGATATTCGAGATTGGCACCACGCGTGCGCGCGATAGCGGTCATTTCATCCCGGTCGAAGAACTGCTCCCGAGCGCTCACATCGACGCGCTGCTCGATCCAGTGACGAACTACTACCGTTTCGACGGGACGCTCCACTCGCTGCCGTTCAATGCGTCGAACCCGGTGATGGCGTACAACCGGGACGCGTTCAGACAGGCTGGGCTCGATCCCAGTTCGCCGCCGGAAACCCTCGCTGACGTTCGGAGCGCAGCTGAGACGCTCGTCGACCGGGGTGGCGTGGACACTGGTATCACGTTCGCGAACTACTCGTGGTTCGTCGAACAGTGGTTTGCCGAAGCTGACCAGCTCCTCGTAGACGAGAACAACGGACGGTCCGGGTCGCCGACAGAGAGCTATCTTGACGGGGAGTTCGCCCACAACTTATTCGAATGGTGGCAGACCCTCGAAGCGGACGGACTGTACCACGACCCCGGAATCGAAGCCAGAGGGGCGGCTCGGACCCACTTTGCCGAGGAGAACGCCGCGATGCTCATCGGCTCGACGTCGTCGCTGAACAGTATCGAACGTAGCGCCGACTTCGATGTCGGAACCAGCCAGCTCCCAGTGCTCGACGACCGGACCGGTGTACTCGTCGGCGGCGCATCCCTCTGGGTCGGCGATGCAGTTTCCGGGGCCGTACACGACGCTGTCGGGGAGTTCCTCACCTGGCTTACCGAACCAGCCCAGCAGCGACGGTGGCACCAGGAAACCGGGTACTTCCCGGTCCACGAGGAGACGATTCCACGGCTCCGGGCCGACAACTGGTTTGACCGGAACCCCCACTACAGAACGGCGTTCGACCAGCTCATGGAGACGCGCGATACCACTGCAACGCGGGGCGCGCAGATCGGACCGTTCGATACGGTTCGAACAATCATCGAAGATGCCGTCGACAGTATGGATGGGCCTGATTCGGTTCCGTCTGCACTTGACCGCCTCGACACACAGGTCACAAAGCAGCTTGAGCGGTACAATTCCGGACGGTAGCGCCGTCCCGGCCTTTCTTTACTCCCCAAACATCACCATTAGTAATCTTTATAATGGTTCACTATGTTGTTTACTGGCAAGGTGGTAGCTTTCATAAATAAGCTACCTCCACCACGGAGAACACAACAATGGCAGACACATACGTTGGCGCGATCGACCAGGGAACGACCGGTACCCGCTTCATGGTATTCGACCACAGCGGCCAGGTCGTTGCGAACGCCTACGAGAAGCACGAACAGATTTATCCGGAGCCCGGCTGGGTTGAGCACGACCCCGTCGAAATCTGGGAAAACACGCAGGAAGTCGTGACGAAAGGGCTGGCGGACGCAGGTGTCGGTGCCGAACAGCTCGAGGCACTCGGCATCACGAACCAGCGCGAGACGACGATCGTCTGGGACAAGGAGACCGGCAAACCGGTCCACAACGCGCTGGTCTGGCAGGACCGCCGAACCACCGACCGGGTCGAGGAAATCCAGGAAGAGGACAAGGTCGAGTGGATCCGGGGGAAGACCGGGCTGGAATGTGACGCCTACTTCTCGGCGACAAAGACTGAGTGGATCCTCGACAACGCGGAACCGCTCAAGATGCAGAGCTCGCGCGGCGCTGACCTCCGCGAACGGGCCGAAGACGGCGAGCTCCTGATGGGGACCATCGACGCGTGGCTCATCTACAAGCTCACCGGCAACCACATCACGGACGTCTCGAACGCATCGCGGACGATGCTGTACAACATCCACGACATGGAGTGGGACGACGAACTCCTCGAAGAGTTCGGCGTTCCGAAGTCCATGGTTCCGGAAGTCCGCCCGTCTTCCGACGAGAGTCTGTACGGCCACACCGACGCGGACGGCTTCCTCGAAGAGGAAGTCCCCGTTGCGGGCGCGCTGGGTGACCAGCAGGCCGCACTGTTCGGCCAGACGTGCTTCGATAAGGGTGATGCGAAGAACACGTACGGGACCGGCGCGTTCTACCTGATGAACACCGGCTCCGAAGCAGTCGCCTCGGACAACGGCCTGCTGACGACCGTCGGCTTCCAGATGTCCGGTGAACCCGTTCAGTACGCGCTGGAAGGCTCCATCTTCATCGCCGGCGCGGCCATCGAGTGGCTCGAAGACGTCGACCTCATCAACAACGCCGCCCAGACCGCAGAACTGGCCCGCTCGGTTGACTCAACCGACGGTGTCTACATGGTTCCGGCCTTCACTGGTCTCGGCGCTCCGCACTGGGACGGGCGCGCTCGCGGGACCATTGTCGGGATGACTCGCGGCACGCGAAAGGAGCACATCGTGCGTGCGACTCTAGAGTCTATCGCGTACCAGACCCGCGACCTCGCGGAAGCGATGGAAGAAGACTCCGGCGTCGAGATGACGACGCTGCGAGTCGACGGTGGTGCCGTCAAGAACAACTTCCTCTGTCAGCTCCAGTCCGACATCATCCAGACGGACATCGCTCGGCCGCAGGTTGACGAGACCACTGCCCTCGGGTCAGCATACGCCGCCGGCCTCGCTGTTGGGTACTGGGACACTGTCGACGAACTCCGGGACAACTGGCAGATCGACGAGGAATTCTCGCCCGAGATGGATTCCGGGAAGGCAGACAAGATGTACGCTCGCTGGGACGACGCCGTCGACCGTTCCCGCGACTGGGCACAGGAGGAGTAATCCATGATAGAGACCCTTCCGCTCCAAATTCCCGTTTTCGGTATGGGAGTTCCGGATCTCCTACTGCTGATAATCGCCGCCTTCGCGGGCGGTGCCTTCGGCGCAGCAGTCGGCGCGCTCCCGGCGTTCTGTTTCACCGGCTTCATGGTCATCGCCGGGCAGGCAGTCGCAATTCTCCGAGGCAGCCTCGTCGGCCAACTCGGAGAACTCGGCGCTGATGGGCTGGCGACCGGCGTGACCGGCGCTATCGCGTTCGGTCCCGTCTTCGGCCCACACATCTCCTTCGCGGGCGGTGCCGCAGCGGCCGCGTACGCCGCAAAGAGCGATGGGATGTACGAGCCGGACGACGGCGACTACCACCCCGCAAAGGACATCGCCTACGCGCTCGGGACGCGACCGGACATCCTCGCAGTCGGTGGCCTGTTCGGTATCTTCGGGATGGTTGTCCAACAACTGTCCAGTGGACTTTTGCTCCCGTGGGACCCGATTGCGCTGGGCGTCGTTCTGTCGGCTGTCGCCCACCGCATCGCGTTTGGCTACCCGCTGATCGGCGCTGGCAGTCGGAACATTCTCGATATGTCGCCGTTCGAGAACGGCGAGAAGCGGATGGCAACGGACGGTGGCGGTGCCGAAGCGACTGACGGCGGCGTGGCGGAATCGTACCGCCTTGCCGTCGAGCCGTGGCTGCCCCACCAGTACCGGTGGGCGAACGTCGCGATGATCGGCCTCGTCGCCGGCCTGCTTGGTGGCTGGATCGCTATCCAGACCGGCAGTGCGTTCCTCGGCTTCGGTATCTCCGCAGCGAGCCTAACATTCCTCAACCTCGGCGTTGAGAAGATTCCGGTGACCCACCACATGACCTTGCCCGCAAGCACGGCCGCGCTGGCCGTCTTCGGCGGTGCGCCAGAGCTGGGTACGATGGCCGCCGTCATCGCCATCCTCGTTGCCGGCGTGTTCGGTGCCTACGGCGCACTCATCGGTGAGGTCGTCCAGCGCGTGTTCTACGCACACTCGGACACCCACTTTGACCCGCCCGCAGCGGCAATCGTTGTCGCGACGTTGACCGTCTTTATCCTCGCTGTCGTGGGCGTCTTTGGCGGCACCTCCTGGGTCCCGGCCCTGGGTATGCTCTAAAGCGGTACCTCTATATTCCCGTCCCAAACGCTATAACACATATCTCTCTGAACGATGGACATTGAAGCGAGAATCAAGCGTCGACAACGCCGGAACGGTGAGCCACGGCTCATTCAGGATTACGAGTCCATCTCACCGGTCGTCCACATAGAGGAGCCGGCCGACCGAGGTCCGGTCCTCGAACGGCTGCTCGACCACCTCGATCCGGTGTTCGATGGCCAGCTTCCGCCCAACGCGTACGTGTACGGCCCCCACGGTTCAGGGAAGTCCGCGGTTATCACGGCGCTGTTCGCCAACTTAGAACAGCTCCCGACGGAGCAACAGGCGATCATCCACACGACGACCCGTGCACAGCCACCGACCTCTCCGTCGTTCGTCTATGTGAACGCCAGAGAGACCGCAAGCGAGTTTGCGTTCTACCACGCAATCTTGGACGCACTCGTTGACGAATCGGTGCCGGAACACGGAATTGGGACGGAGACGCTCAAATCACGGCTCCACGACCTCGTCCGAGAGCAACGCACGGGGATCGTCATTGCAGTCGACCACATCAGCGAACCGGAGAGTATCCAGGCACCGGACCTCGTTGACCTGTTTGCTGGCTTACCGAGCAACGTCAGCTGGCTGGCTATCGGTCGCGACGACCCGTCGGCGACTGAACTGACACGGTACACCGCGGAGTCGATCAGTATCGACCGCTATCAACGGCAGATGCTCGTCGACGTGTTGATGACCAGAGCTTCGAACGGGCTGGCTCAGCAGGGGCTCGACCACAGTCTGGCGAGGCATATCGCCGACTGGGCAGACGGAAACGCCCACGATGCCCTTGCCGCGCTGTTTATTGCTGCAGAGTTAGCCGAGGAGCGGGGTCAGGACCGCATCACACAGGCCAACGTCGACGCGGCTATCGGGGAAGTTCCCGACCCCTGTGTGTCGCTGGGCGTCGTCCTCTCTCTGCCGACGAACCGGCAGGCGGTCCTCAGAGAACTCATCGACTTAGAGGAGGGCGAACGCTCTTCGGTAACGGCGACGACTGAGGCGATTGCGTCGGCAGAATCAGTCGAGCTCTCCGCCGGGACCGTCAAGCGGTTCCTCTATGAAATGGCGGAATCCGGCGTCGTCGACCGTGTCGAGGCGACAGTCACCAACGGGCAGGGACGTCCGCCGAGCCGTGTCGAGCCGCGGTTCCCTCCGACGGCCTTCCGGCGGCTGTACGACCTGCAACAGTAACGCGACGGTGCGGTTTTGTCGACGCTTTTCAGACGCGCTGTGACGGGTCGCCTGTGCCGCCAGTCAGCGCGGACGCCAGTGCGCCGCGAACCACGACATCGTCGCCAAACTGCGTCAACTGGATATCCGGAATGTTCGACATCACCATGTCATCAAGTCGGTCCCGGATGGGGTCTAGCACCTGCTCAGGGTTATTGAGCGCAACGGCCCCGCCAACGTAAACCACGAGGGGCGCGTACGCGTGGACAATGTTAGCAACGCCGATTGCGTTCCAGTGACAAATCTGATCGAGAACGTGTGAGGCGAACTCGTCTTCGCCGGCGTACTCGAAGATATCCGCCGCAGAAAACTCCTCTGTCTCGATTGGGAGTGCCGTCTCGACAGGGTCCTCTCGGTGGAGCTGTGTGGCATACCGCGGGATGTTCTCGCCCGAGCAGTACGCTTCCCAGTGGCCGTCGTGTCCGCAGCCACAGGTCATGAACCCGTGCGGGTCAATCGTCAAGTGGCCGACTTCCCCGGCGTTGCCGTCCCAGCCTGAGAGGATGTTCCCGTCGACAGCGACTCCAGCGCCGACTCCGGAGGAGATAGTGAGATACACCATGTCATCGGGGCTTCGGTCCGAATAAAACCGTTCGCCAATGACGCCGGCGTTGGCGTCGTTGTGCAACGAGACCCGCTCGCTGCCGATGAGGTTCTCGACCGGCCCGGTCAGCGGAATCCGGTCGATGGTGTCTGGAAGGTTTGCTGGGTTTTCCACGACGCCTTCAGCCAGATCCATCGGACCGAAGGACCCGATACCGGCGGCAATCACGTCTGTCGGGGCGATATCAGCAGCGTCGCAGGCCTGCCGAATCGCGTCGAGGACCGCTTCCGTGACCGCGATACCTGCCGGTCCACGCGGTGTCTCAGTTTTGTGTGACTCGACTATCGAGCCCGTCTCGTCACCGATAACAGCCCGAATATGTGTCGCTCCGAGGTCGACCCCTGCGTAAGCGCCCATGCTGGTCGAAGGGTTGCCCCACCGATACTTAACTACACAGATTCTACTGCGATTAGTAGTCTCGCTCTCTGCCCGAGATGTCCTCTCGTCCAACGGCCTCTTCGTAGACGACGCCGCGTTCGGAATCCAGTGTGACAGTCGCCCCGTCGGAGACCGTATCAGGCAGGTCCGCGTTCGATATCATCGGAATCGAAAGCTCACGGGCAACGATGGCCGCGTAGCTCGTGACACCCTCGTGGCCGTCGATGATGCCGCCGATGTGGCTG
Source organism: Haloarcula sp. Atlit-47R (assembly GCF_003665985.1). Classification (NCBI taxonomy): domain Archaea; kingdom Methanobacteriati; phylum Methanobacteriota; class Halobacteria; order Halobacteriales; family Haloarculaceae; genus Haloarcula; species Haloarcula sp. Atlit-47R. Next base: position 149,440 of record NZ_QPLQ01000005.1, read on the forward strand.
GTGTCGCCGACGAATTCGCCGTCGAATCCCTCCGGAACAGCCAAGATCGCCCCGTCGGGGACGTTTGAGAGATCGCCCGGCGACTCCCGGGGCGGTGCTGTCGAAATCCGATGGACAGGACCGGTCACTAACCCGTCGACGATGGAGCGACCGCTGGTGACCGTTTCGGCCGCGACGTGGACTTTCAGCATATTCGCCGTGTTCATCCCCTCCAGTTCGGTCATCATTCCAGAGAGGACGACGACCGTGTCACCGCTGTCCGCGGCCTCGGTGTCGAGGGCCGCCTGAACTGCCGTCTGGATGACGGCGTCAGCGCCCTCGGTAGTGTACTCGGTCGTTACGGGCGTGATACCCCACGAAAGCGCGAGCTTCCGGCGGACGCGCTCGCTCGGCGTCGACGCGACGATGGGGATCGACGGCCGGTACTTCGCCGATTTCAGCGCGGTGTAGCCGGACTCGGACGCCGCGACAATCGCCGACGCGCCGATGTCGCGGGCGAGGAACCGACCGGAGCGCGCGAGCGCGTCCGTTCGGGTATCACCGGCGTTTGGCACGCGCTGTTCGCGGGACTCGGCGTACTCCTCGCTGCCCTCGACATCACGGATGATCCGGTCCATGGTCTCGACGACGCGGGTCGGATGGTCGCCGATGGCCGTCTCGCCAGAGAGCATCACTGCATCCGTGCCGTCAAGAACTGCGTTTGCCACGTCCGATGCCTCTGCACGAGTCGGCCGCCGAGAGTGAACCATCGAGTCAAGCATCTCGGTGGCTGTGATGACCGGCACGCCGGCCTCGTGGCACCGGCGGATGATGCGCTTCTGGATGATCGGCACGTCTTCGAGCGGGCACTCGACGCCGAGGTCACCGCGGGCGACCATCACGCCGTAGGCCTCGTCGACGATCGAATCGAGGTTCTCAACGGCCCCGGCTCGTTCGATCTTGGCGATGATGGGGATGTCGACGCCGCGCTCTTCGAGGGCCTGGCTGATCTCGTAGATGTCCTCGCCGTCGCGGACGAACGACGCGGCCACGAAGTCGGGTTCTTTCTCGGCGGCCACGTCGAGTTCCTGTCTGTCGTTCTCCGTGATGGTCGGCAGGTCGAGTTCGACACCGGGAACGTTGACGCCTTTGCGGGCGGACAGCTTGCCGCCGTTCTCAACGGCCGCAAACACTGTATCATCATCGACGCGCTCGACAGTCGTTTCGATGCGTCCGTCATCAAGCAGCACGCGATCACCCGGCTCGACTGCGGTAATCGACTGCGAGAGACCGACCTCCTCCGGTGTCGCGTCGTCACCGACGACGTACCGGATGGTGGACCCCTCCGTGAGCTGAATCGGTTCGTCGATCTCTGCGGTGCGGACCTCCGGTCCTGGCATATCAAGCATGGCCGCGACCGGCTCCTCGACCGCTTCGTCTACCTCACGGATTCGATCAATCATCTCACGGCGGTGTTCCGGCGAACCGTGGCTCGCGTTCAGTCTGGCAACGGACATCCCGGCTTTTGCAAGTGACGCGATGTCGTCGACTGAATCCGACGCGGGACCGAGAGTACAGACGATCTTCGCGCTACGCATTGTGACCTCCGTCTCCGGGGAGCCACAGTTTACAGCGTTCATAGTTAATCATATCCTGCCGTTCCCCGCGAAGGGATAAGAAGCTTGCTGGACGGCGTAGCTACCGCGAAATCGCTTCCGTGTCGCCGCTGAGAATCGAGCGGATTTCGTCGGGGGACACAACGGCAATGTCGCCCGGAATCGTCCGTTTGAGTGCGGCCGTCGCGGCCCCCCAGGCAAGCCCATCCGCAACGGAGCCACCGGAGAGGTACTGCGAGAGGAAGCCGCCGACAAAGGAATCGCCAGTGCCGACCGGATGTGCATCGGTCGACTCGAAGGTCGGCTGCTCCGTTACGGTCCCGTCAGCGAGCGCGAGCGCCCCGTCGCTGCCGCGAGTGACCACTGTCGCTTCGAACCCGTACTCGGCAGCAAGGTCCTGAGCAATCGTTTCCGGGTCGCCAGTCCGGTCCAGCACGACGTTCGCGTCCCGTTCTGCGACGACGAGCACGTCGACAGACGGAAATAGCTTGGTCAGGACTGAACGGGCTTCGGCTGGCGTCCAGAGCTTCGAGCGGTAGTTCAGGTCGAAGCTCGTGGTCGTACCCGCGTCCTGTGCGAGCGAGAGGAGGTCAGCAGTAGTCGATTTGAGCGTCTCCGACAGCGCCGGTGTGATACCCGAGGTATGGAACCCCGCGGCGTCTGCGATAGTCTCGGTTGGAAGCTCCGCCGGTGTGGCGGTTGTGACACTGGCGTTTTGACGGTCGTAGATGACATCGTTCCCACGCGGTGGACTACCCTGTTCTAGATAGTAGGTTCCCTGTCGGGCGCTGTCCGCGTCGTCCCAAGCGATATCGACCGACACGCCGTGGTGCTTGAGTTCTCCTGTGACTCGTCGACCGACCGGCGAATCGGGGAGTTTTGAGGCCCACAGTGCATCGAGTCCAAGCCGCTGCGCAGCGACCGCAACGTTTGACTCTGCGCCGGCTGCTCTGACAGTGTACTGGTCTGCGGTCTCCAGTCGCTCGTCGTCGGGTGGCGACAACCGCAACATTGTCTCACCGAACGTAACTAACTCCGTCATATCCGACGTTGCTCACTGACTGGGTATAAATCCCGGAGAACCAGCCGCCAGACGGCTTTGTTAGTCTCTCCTTACTGCAGTGGAGCGCGTCAGCTCGTATTTTTCGCCATAGCTTATAGGCAGTATAAGTTTTCTCCAAAAGTTTATGTGCTATACTAATTAAGACACGGCAGTATGGATTCAGGGAGAGATGGAGGTGGACCGTCGGTCTCTAGGCGGAACCTACTCCGTTCGATTGGTGCGGCCGGGTTGGCCGGACTTGCAGGCTGTGGTGGCAGCGAGGCCGGAACAGATGGAGATGGGACACCGACCCCAACAGCGGTTGGAAACTTTCCGGTGTCCGGGGATTCGGTGACATTTGGTTTCAACATCGCTTCCTCTGGGGCGTACTCAACTGCCGGCAAGCAGGAACTCCGGGGGTTCAAACTCGCTGTCAAGCACATTAACAACGGCGGTGGGTGGGTAACGAGCGAGAAGTACGAGTCGCCTCTTGACGGTGACGGTCTTCTCGATAAGGATGTCGAATTCGCTGTCGAAGACACGGGTGGCAATTCAGATACCGCTCGGCGTAACGCACAGCGGCTTGTTGATAGCGAGGAAGTGATTATGCTTGCTGGCGGTACGTCCAGCAGTTCCGGCCTGGCTAATCAGAAGGTAGCCGCGAAGAACCAAGTCGTGTACATGGCGACGATGGCCAACACAAACTCGCTGACGGGGGCCGACTGTAACCGGTACTCCTTCCGCGAGATATTCAACAACCGCATGGCGGCAAAGGCGCTGGCCCCGGCACTCAGTACCGAGTTCGGAGACGACGTCAATTACGTCAAAATCTTTCAGGACAGCGACTGGGGACAGACGCTCCGGGATGATATGGATGCAGCCCTCGGAGATATCGGCTGGGCACCTGTCTGGGACACGACCGCACAGGTCGGGACAAGCGACTACTCCCAGTACGCAGCAGACATCAAATCGGTCGATTTCGACGTGATTGTGCTTGGACTCGGGGGCCTTGACGCAGTAAACGCACTCCGGGCGTTCCGAGATGAGTTCCCGGAGTCGAATATCGTTCTTCCGATGGCTTCGAAGGATATTGCCCAGACCGCAGGCGATGCGATAGAGGGCGTTATCGGAACTGTCGCCTGGAGTCCGGCAATCAACTCGCCGCTGTCCAATACCTTCCGAGAGGCGTTCCGTAAGGAGTACGGCAGTTCGACTGGTTCCTCGAAATCAGCCACTCCATCAGGGCCAGCACATATCGCATATACGCAAACGTTGCAATACGCCAGCGCAGTCGAGCGCGCGGGAACGTTCAACCCGATCGATGTCATCAGAGCGCTCGAAGGGTACGAGTACGACGCCGGCCTCGGACCGCAGACGCTTCGAGCTTGTGATCATCAGGCGATGCGTCAGGTGCCGGTTGTGAGAGGAAAGTCGGAGATACAGCAATCCTATGGTACCTACTACGAGCTGGTCGGGGAACCAGCGGACGTACAGTACGCGTGCGATAGCGACCCAGCGGCGAACTGTTCGCTTGGAGGAAACTAACTATGAGTTCAGGAGACACACAGATACCAGACAGTTCAGAGACCGATTCGAACGCCTCCGGTGGGATTTTGGCGACAGTTGTCCCGGATTTCATCCGGCGGAACTTCGCACTCAAATTCGGCATCGTTCTCTTCATCATGGCGCTGTCGGTTGGGCTCATCGGCCTTGCCGCGACAGAACAAGTCAGAGATTACACTGAACAACAGGTTCTGAGTGACTACCAGAACGCCGCCGCACAGGAAGCGGACATCCTGTCACAGTGGGTAGACCGAAACCGTCTATCGACTCAATTCGTCTCCTCAGATGACATCTGGGCCAGTAGCGGTGCCGACGATATCAATATCGAACTCAACAATCGGAAAGCCGCCTTGTCGGCAGACGCTGCTGATATCCATCTGATCGAACGAAACGCCGCCCAGTCTCAAGTTGTCGCCAGCACATCTAACTCACAGGTACTGACCAACTCACCCCTCGAATCGACGAGCAGGGGGTGGCTTGCCGGTACCGACTTCGAGACGGCAAGCGATGTCGTCGTCTCCGATGTGTATCAGACAAACTCCGGCCCAGTCGTTGGCTTTGTCAGCCCTGTCGATGCCTCGCAAAACCGGTATATACTCATCGAATACTCACTCGACGAGATTGCGAACTCGCTACAGGGGAACAACAGGGCCGAAGGTGGATTTACGCAAGTCGTCAACGGGTCGGCGGTCGTCATGATCGACGAGCCCAGAGACGGGAGCCGTGGCCTCGGGGAGAATATGCTGCAGTCGTACAGCGAGAACAGCCGCGCTACCGCGCCGATCAGCGAGGCAAACGACCTCCGGTCCTCGGAACAGCAATCCGGCGTCATCGCTGACATGCCGGCGGCCGACGTCCTCAGCGAACGCTACACCGTCGGCTACGCACCGATACAGGGAACGGACTGGGTCGTCCTCGTGCACGCGCCCAACTCTGCGGTATTTGGGTTCGTCCAGAACGTCCAACAGTACGGGCTCATCGGGACGGCACTGATGGTGTTGCTCATTGCGGGTGTCGGTGCGATACTCGGATACAACACGGCGACGTCGATTGACCGCCTGACCCGAAAAACGGACCAGATGCGACAGGGGAACCTCGACGTCGATATCGCTACCAGCCGCATCGACAACGTGGGCCGCCTGTACAGCGGGTTCGCTGGTATGCGTGACGCGCTCAAACAGCAGATCAACGAGGCCGAGCGTGCACAGAAAGAGGCGGAAGTTTCCCGGGCCGAAGCCCTCGAAGTCAACAAGTATCTCCAGAAGAAGGCCGAGGAGTTCTCCGACGTGATGGAGGAGACGGCCGCTGGAAACCTCACCGAGCGGATGGCTACCGACGGCGAGAACGAATCGATGGATCGTATCGCCAGCGAGTTCAACGGTATGGTCGACGAACTCGAAAAGACAATCGGCCAGCTCAACAGCTTCGCCGATGAAGTCGCGGAATCCGGGGATGTCGTTCTGTCCAGTGCGGAGTCAGTCCGTGACGCGTCCGAGCAGGTCGCCGAATCGACACAGAAAATCTCCGACGACGCCTACGATCAGAAGGATCGTCTCGCTACCATCTCGGAGGACCTCGACACCCTCGTGGACACGCTAGAAGAACTGGACGCGGACAATCCGGACATCGATCTGGGTGACTCACTTGACCGGTTCCGAACGGTTGCAACGACACTGCAGTCGGCCGCTGAAACGAGTGACCAGATGATGGCCGAGACTCAGACCGTCGCTGGCGCAGCTGAAGAGCAGGCCGCAGAGCTCAACGAGGTGTCTTCGCGGGCCGAACAGCTCAAACGCTACGCGAAGCCACTCGGTGACATCCTGAACCGCTTCGAAACCGAGGCCGAACACGAGTTCGTCTTCTCGGGTGGTCCGTCACAGAGTCTCGGTGAAGAGGAAGAAGAGTAACCCGCGTCGCCGCTTTCACCGAAACCGACTTTCGCGCTGGCGACGTACCGCATTCAATGAGCGACGACGTAGGCGATATTTCACGGGCTGAACTCGCCGAGTACTGTCGAACACAGGCTGCGATTCTTGCGGGTCACATAGATCGACAGAGCGCGGTGCTCTCCGATTTGCTCGAAGAAATCGAACAGGACACTGCCAACGCTCGCGCGACATTGACCGAGAGTTCCGAGCGCCCCGACAGTGATACGGAAGCTACTATCGGCGAAATCGAGGCTAAGCAGGAGCGAGCGCAATCGAAACAGGCAACAATAGAGGAATACCGGACACTCGCTGAGGGATATACAGATCTTGCAGAGCAATTCGCCGAAGACTCTGGCGATCTCGAAACCGTTCTTGAATTCGAAATCGAAACCGACGCGCCGGCGTATTTCGACGCTGAGACGACGGTTCTGGGCGTAGCGACCGGAAGAAACCGAGACTGACAGGTGTTCTAGCGGAAGTCCGGGTCGGTCGACCATACATCGCTGGTTTCGGTTGACAGCCATCGTTTTCACGGGAGCCTAACGCTGAATTCGAGTGGCTCGTGAGAAGAGATATCCTCGCCACGAGGATGAACTATCCCGGCTCGGTCCGTTCAGATCGCTGCCGACATGCTACACCAGATGCCTTCTACTGGGGGGCGGATCTCCAATCCGAATACGGACTCACAGATTCTGAGGGTAGGGGTAATAACAGACAAACAGGGAGAGAAGCCGGGATTCGAGCTACTAGCTGCAGAAACAATTGCTCGCCAGCACAATCGATACAGAGAACTACGATTTACAGAAGAATGATCGTAAAAAAAGGTCGAAATACCGGACGTGTTACTACCGATTTCGGATGAACCCGGAACTTACGCGGTCGCGTCTAGTGGGTCGAAATGATAAATTTGAGCTCACTGTCATCCACAATGCCCTCCACTCGCCTCTGGTGGATAATATTGATACACCGTCAGCGGTTGTTCCCAAGCTCATTCCAAGGACCACTCTCTTGGTGAAATCACTTCACACAATAACGCATCACCAGCACAAATCTGGTATGCAACCGCTATCGCATCGGGGAACCCACCACCTTGCGACAACCGCTCGGGTAATCCCGAACAGGAGGCCAACGGTGCCATAACCGATATAAGTTCTTGCACAGAAGATACGCTTGCTACCTCAGCTGACGTATTAGGAATCTAGAAAACATACTTTATTCATTCCAGACAGGCTACAAAATGGGATCACCAGCAGGATTTCGATTCAGCGGCCGGGCTCTCATTATAATTGGAGTAGCAGCACTCGTCATATCTGGCCTACTCCTTTTTGTTGCCCCCGATACGGGAACCCAAGTTCTCGTCACGGAGGTGGATGAATCGGTTGTCTCTCCCGATGATGAGGTGCTCAGGTACAGTGACCTTTCAGAGGGGGGCCAAGAGTTGTTTGACCAAGGACTTCGTGCTGATGAATTTATTCGGGTGTATCAGTCACCGCCAGATTTCGAGTATCCAACTGGAGACACATCGGCCACTGCCCTTGTGGAAAAAAACGGGACGGTATACAGTATAATCACCGCCTCAAGATGCAAACTCTGTGGCCTCGTGGATGCACTCGGCTACGGGGCTGGGCTCGCTGGGATAGTCCTATTAGTGCTCGGAGTGTATCGCTTGGTGAATGAGGAAGCCGACCCAACGGCTGACAATCGGTAGTGTATCCTTTTGACGCCTTTAGTTTCAACCCCGAAGTGGGTCTCGGCCAACCTGTGACATTTCTGGCCTTTGAGTTACAATCATTGTATTGACTGGAACGGGACAGGAGTGTGTTACCCAACGAGGATTTCACAGGGCATATTATTTAAGAAACTGGCATTAGTTGACGCTGTTTGTTTGCTGATCTACAGCCTTGGGGCGCTTCAATAACTCATGAGGTATTAACTCCCTATAATAAATATTAGAAATATCTCGGTTTGTAGGTTCCACGTTCCGAACCTGTGCAGGACTGATTGTCCCTTAATTCATATAGTCATATGCAGTTTACTTGTTCCGAGTACATCACTGGGGCGTCCATCGGAATTACTGATGGTAATTAAAGTGTCAGCTAGTTAGAGCGCTTTGGTGAGCCACGCTTACGAATTGAACGTGCGCTCGACGAGATACTTAACCAGATAGAACCCACCAATAAGGGTCACAATCATGACTACCAGAACGATCGCAATCATGAACAAAAGAACAAGTGCGTCGTTAGCCACCGGACTCACCCACCTGAGCGGACGCGTGTCGTCGGGAACGCATATCGCTAGTTTCAGTCTCGACACGCTAATGCAGGAGGGTTTCGGTTCGGTACTCTATAGCCCGATGTTGCGTCCCAGCGATCGGACGCTTGGTGGTACTATACAGGAGCGGACAGAGTCGTACAGACCGCCCCAAGACAGTGCGATGTTTTTTCGATGGCCTGCTACTCAATAGGTGACACGGAACAGCGACACGTGGCACGAATACTTGAAGACGAAGAAAGTCTTCCAGACGGAGGACATCGGTTGCAGAACACCTACCGGATTTCCGTTGCAACGAGGGCAACGGGCGTGTACGCAAGGGCAGCATTCGCAGCATATCGTAGAGCGATAAAAGAGATTGGCAGTCCCGAGGGCCTGAGATGCTGATCGGAAGTTCACTGTGAGCAGACAACCACAGGATGTTTCCAGTTCTACATCGCTGCTAACCCGAAGTAGCTCGACAACACGGGATAGAGTCGTTGGGTTGTGGTACGAAACACCGGGTGCCTCTTCCGAGCTTACTGATGACTGCTTCTGGCGGAGGACACGCAACTGCCCGACGACACGGCCGCTCAGGGAGTGGCAAGGCAGCTACACCATCACGACAGGCAAACAGGTCTGTACAAAAGTCATGAGATGGTCAGTGACGCAATGAAATGACGCGAAAATACAGCGACTATCTGAGAAACGAAGCCTTCCGGAACCGCTGAAGGTGGAGTTTTCCGGACGATTTCCGGGAGGATCGAGACAGTCGTAAGCGTTTCTAGCGACTGTGCTGGAAGCGATCCCGGGAACCGCGCAGTCACGAGGAAAAGCAGTACGTCGTGCCTGCTGGAATTGCTATACGGAGATGGTGTGGACAGTGGATGTTGATGGCAAGTCGGAGCGTGGCCGACTAAGACTCTCTGCGTGTGGCGGGACAGGCCGGACAACACCGTAGCAGGACCGTCTGCAGTGCGATTCCGCCAGCCGCACAGTGTCGGAAACGAGCCTGAAACGCCAGTAAAACATGCAAATAGATGCATAGCTTTGGATAGGACGACCACGACTGTTGGAATCGCAGCGGTTCAGAGAGTAGTGCACAGAGATGGTGTCGCCCAGCATACTAGAATAGTCTGCCAAGAGCTCAGTGACCGGTTGGGGTGTCTACGGAGAGGACCGAACTGTTTCACCGTAGGATGCCAACAGCGGCAGCACATGTGTCATTGGGGCCGCGGATGTTTGTGCGTGAGACGGCCAAAGAAGCAACCGCGCAGGGCAGCCAGGTCATTCGGAGTACCGTATCGACACTTCACGGCGTGCCAGATCAACCCCCGTCTGGGCGAACCAACAAATGGGGCCAGCTTTCTGGTATTTATTATATTTGTGAGTGTATGCTTATATTTCCGCAAAATTATAGAATATCTGTCACATATGCGGCGAAATAGGGTATCATATACCCAAATAAAGGCTTTTATCTCTGAATATGGGACTACATTGAAGTTCCCGGCGTCCGAGGGGAAACTGTGTCCAGTGACAGTGAGCGAACGACGGTTCGAACGTACATTCCGGCCTATCAGAAGGAACAGTGGCAGGCCCACGCCGAGGAGTTGGATATGAGTCAAAGCGAGTTCGTCCGGACGATGGTACAGGCAGGCCGAAGCGGTTTCGAGCCAGCAGTGTCCGAGACGGCTGAATCGGACGCCATAGAGAGCGATAGCGAGAAGCCCCGTTCTCCGGGCGCTACCCCCGGGGGTGACGGGCTGAAAGACCGGGTGCGAGACATCCTGGCTGACGGGGAGTATTACGAGTGGGATGACCTGCTCGCCGAGTTGACCGACGATATCGAGGAACGACTCGAAGACACGCTGCAGGAACTGCAGTCCAACAACGAAGTGCAGTACAGCGGGCGACATGGAGGGTACGTTCGAGACGAATGAGCACGGATACAGCCACACCAGACGCCGAATCGGACCCGATCGGCTATTTCCTCGATGACATCAGGTACCACGGAAAGAGCGACCGGACTCGTGCCTCCTATGAGCGCGTCCTGCGAGACTTCGAGTCCTATCTGTCGGATAGCAGCCAGCCCCTTCCTGTTCAGGAGGCTTCCCACCGCGACTGTATGGCATACGTCCACAGTATCCGTGGAGATGCCGAGGAAAGCACTGTCGCAACGTATGCATCCTATCTGCACCGGTTTTTTGCGTACATGACTCAGGTCGGCGTCTTCGATTCGAACCCGATGACGTTAGTCATGGAGGAGATGGACGAATCGATCAACACCGACCCGACCCGTCGGGAGGTAGACCTCCAATCGATGCGTGCGTTCGTTGATAGCATTTCACACCCACTTGAGCGAGCTATCACAGTGACACTGTTGAAAACGGGAATGCGGGCCGGCGAACTGTGTAACCTCGACATCCGGGACCTCAACCTCGACACCCCCGGCCCCAGACCAGATATTCCGGTCCGACCGGGGCTTGATGGGCGTCCGGACTCATTGTTCATCGCGGCAGACCCGACTCGTGGTGAGGCTAGTAACGGCGAAGAGCGGACCGCATCCAACAAGCGCAAGCGCGAGACAACGATTCCAGTCGACGCAGAGCTAGGCGCAGTGTTGCGACGCTGGCTCGCGATTCGACCGGACACGCAGTCCCCCGCAGCGCCGCTGTTTGTGTCCACAAGCGACAGCTGGGGAGAGCGACTCACGCCGAACATGGTACACCACATCGTCGAATCCCACGCTCGCGAGTTCGGGTGGTACACGGACGGTGGGGGGGCCGAAGAAAACGTGACACCGCACTACTTTCGACACTTCTTCACGACACATCTCCGGGATCGGACTGGCGACCGCGGTGTCGTCAAGTACCTCAGAGGCGACGTGGCACAGGATGTCATCGACACGTACACCCACGAATGGGGGACTCGGGTCAGGGATGTGTACGAGGCTGAAATCTACTCGCTGCTGTGACTGATTTGTTATTTCTATCATGCTTTAGCCGTAGCCGAGATGGTGGGTGCTGGACTTGTAAATCACATACCGCTATATCGAATTAAGCAGATACTGCCTGGCAACTGCACTGGCTCAGCGGACGATTTCAGTTGTCTCAAGCGAGCCAGGCTATCACGGGCTCGTACGAGCTGCCCCGCAAGAAACTGCAGGTGCCATGACTACAGCCGTCTCAGGAAAATCCATCCGAAGAAAGCGCCACTGATAGGGCTACTCGGGATCCAGAAGTTTCGACTCGGCAGTTCGGAGGTGCTCGAGGAGCGTCGTCTTCGAGATATCCATCTGTGCGGCGAGTTCGCGAACCGAGATCCCGCGCGGCCACTGATAGTAGCCCGCTTCGCGGGCCGCTTCGAAGGCTCGTCGCTGCGCCGGCGTCAGCGAGTCAGTTCGTAGCCTACCCACCGACCGGTCAGAATCGCTGTCAGGCGTGACAATGGATTCGACCGACACGTCAGCGTCGGCGTCAGCTTCGACGGAATCGAGTGCTGACTGAATTTCGGGCCGCTCGCCGGTGAAACTCACTTGCCAGCGTTCGCGACCGTCTTCGATACGAACAGGCGCACTGTGGACGAACCCGTGTTCAAGGAGCGTCGGGCAGACTAGTTCGTCTGGATCGTACTCTAGCAGAAACTGTCTGACGACGGTGCCGGGTGCATCGCGCTTGTGTCCGATCCGTGCTTGGAGTTCCTGTATCTCTCCGGCGTGGGGTGAGGCACGGACTGCGTCGAGGCAGTCTTCGACAGCCGACTTCGTAGCTCCATACACTGTAAACACACCGTTGACCGATACTGTCGACGACTGAACGGTCTGTTGGACCGTGTGCGCCAGAATGCCGCCGTCCGTGCGGTCGGTCGCCTCGATAGCCCAGCAGTTCGGGTGCCACAGGTCGAGTGTGAGCCGTGCTCCGGCGCTATCAGCGTGACTCATAGGATGTGTTATAATAGTTGATCGGAGGCCCCAAGAGGGTAATCATTGTCTCGTGTGTCCGACACCGGCGGTTGCAGTGTGCGATTCGACGCGGTCCATCAATGCCGATGCCGACACGACAAGGGCCAAGTACAGTATCGCCACCAGCACGAAGAGTTCCGTATACTGGTACGTTTCGTTCGCGATAGTACTTGTTCTGCCGTACAGCTCCTGTACAGTGATGAAACTCGCCAGTGAGGAGTACTTAATGAGATACACGAGTTCGTTCGTCCAACTGGGCAGCGCGAGCCGAAGGCCCTGGGGAACAACGACGTACCGTATTCCCTCGAGCTTTGAGAGTCCGATGGCGCGTGCGGCAGTCAACTGACCGCCGTCGACTGATTCCAGCGACGCACGCAGGTATTCGGACTGGTAGGCAGCGCTGTTCAGCGTGAAACTGATCACGGCCACCCAGAACGCCTGCGCCGGAACGAAGCCGACACCAACCCCCGGGACACCTCTGAGAACCTGCGTGAGTGAGGTCGCGAAGTAAAGCACGAACAACTGGGCGAGCAGCGGCGTCCCGCGGATGAGTTCAGTGTACGACAGCGCGAGCCAGCGAGCCCACCGTCCACCGTACACGCGAACGACGCTAAGCGGAAGCGCCAGCGTGAATCCGAGACAGACGCTGAAGACCGTGAGTAGAACCGTCGTCCAGATGCCCTGGGCCAGCGCCGGCAGGTACGCCGTCGCGTCGGCGGCGAACCGGAGCGTGTCAGCGACCCACGCGAGTGGCGCTCCGGCCGCACCGAGTGACGCGGCGAGCGAGCTGATAGTGTCCGCTGTTGTCAGAAACGGAGCTGCCGGGATGAACGGTGTGCCGCGGTCGAGCCCGAGTAGCCCTGCGAGGACGAAATCGGTGGTCCAGCGAGCGAGAACCCAGACCCAGAACAGCGCTAGACCCACGGTAAGTGGGCGGATAGTGAACACTGTGCCGACGCGGTCACGGAGTCCCGGGTTCGGTGATGTCGTCGATTCGGCCGTGCTCATGGCGTCGCCTCGTGTGCGTGCAATCTGCTCAGGAACTGTTCGGTTCGGTCCGCTGTGGGGTTCCGGAACAGTTGCTCCGGCGGGCCGTGTTCGACGATTTCACCGTCGTCGAGGAACACGATGTCAGATGCGGCCGACCGGGCGAAGTCCATCTCGTGGCTGACGACGAGCATGGTGATGCCCTCGGCGGCGAGGTCACGCATTACCTCGACGACTTCGCCGACGAGTTCGGGGTCGAGTGCGCTGGTCGGCTCGTCGAACAGCAGCAGTTCTGGGTCCATTGCGAGTGCGCGTGCGATGCCGACGCGCTGTTTCTGTCCGCCGGAGAGTTCAGCGGGGTACGAGTCCGCCTGTTCCAGCAATCCGACCTGTTCGAGGTGGTCCCGTCCGGCCGCCTCGGCGTCAGCAGCGTCCATGCCGAGCACTTTTTTCGGGCCGAGCGTGACGTTTTCGAGCGCCGTCAGGTGCGCAAAGAGGTTGAAATCCTGAAACACCATGCCGACTTGCTTTCGCAGTTCGTTGACATCGGTGTCGGCCCCGGTCACGTCCCGCCCATCGAGAACAATTTGACCACTGTTGATCTCGGTCAGGCGGTTCACACACCGGAGCAGCGTTGACTTCCCTGAGCCGCTCGGGCCGATGAGAACCGTCACGTCTCCCTGATCCATATCGAGGCCAACGCCTTCCAGTACTTCTTCGCTCCCGTAGGACTTGTGCAGGTCGTCGATTGAGAGTAATGGCTGTGTCATGTCGTTCCCTCCGGTACTGCGTAGTAGTCACTGAGTCTATCGAGCGACCGGTTCGTCGCGAACGTCAGCACGAAATAAACGAGGCTGACGGCGAGGAATATCTCCAGCGCCGCGGTCGACTGTCCGCCTTCGTAGAGGTTCTGACCCGTCGTCAGCAGTTCGCCGATGCCGATGACGATGGCGATGCTCGTGTCCTTGAGGACGATAGTGAACTCGTTCTGGAATCCCGGCACACTCCGGCGGAGCGCCTGCGGGACGACGACGTACCGGATCGCTTCGAACCGGGACATAGCGACGGCGCGGGCCGCTTCCAGTTGCCCGTCGTCGACGCTCTGGAGCGCACCGCGGAAAATCTGTGACTGGTAAGCGGCACTCCGGAGTCCGAGCGCGATAGTCGCCGTGACAAATGCGCTGCTGGAAACGGACAGGCCGAAGTACAGGATCATAATGATGACCAACAGCGGGGTGCCGCGAAGGACAACCCCGACCTGTTCGACCAGCCGACTGGCCCTTTCCGAGCCGTACACCTCTATCGCACCGGCCGGGAATCCGATGGCGAATCCAAGGAGAATACTGGCGACAGTGAGCGCGATGGTGACAGCTGTCCCGCCGAGCAACAGGCCCAGATTGTCGATGACGAACAGCCAGTCAGCGGTCTGGAGTAGGATTGCTGCCATGGCCTCACTTCTGTCCGAACCACTTCTCGGTCAGGTCCCGGTACGTCCCGTCGTCCTCAACTGTGGTCAGCCCGCTGTTGAGCGCGCCCGCGAGTTCGTCGTCACCGGACTGAATCCCGAAGCCGAACTGCTCGCCAGTCTCGTGGACGAACGCAGACTTGATGGGGCGATCTGCCACGAACGAGTTCGCCACGGGGACGTCGATGATGATGACATCGACGTTTTCGTTCAGCAGGTCCTCGACGGCGAGCACGTAGTTGCCGTACGCGTTGTACTGAGACGCCTGAATCGTCCCGGCTTCGATGAGCTGGTCTTTGATCACGGATTCACCGGTCGTCCCTTTCTGTGCCCCGACCGTCGCCCCGGAGAGGTCAGCCAGCGACGACGGCGAGAACGACCCGCTCTCCCGGACGATGATGGCCTGATTCGAGCTGTAGTATGGGTCAGAGAAGTCGATTGCCTCGTCGCGGTCATCGTTTATCGTCATGCCAGCCGCGACGACGTCGACGTTGCCGTTGTTCAACGCGGGAATAAGTGATTTGAACTCCAGTTCCTCCCAGCCGCTCAGCTCGTACTCCGTCGCCGCGACAACGGCTTCCAGTAGCTCGACGTCGAAGCCGACGAGTTCGCCGTCCTGTTTCATCTCAAACGGCGGAAAGCCCGGCGCCGTTCCCGCAGTGAGCGTCTGTGAGTCACCGCTGCCCGATTGACAGCCGGCGACTGACAGGGTCGCGACAGTGCCACCGATTGCCTGCAGATACCTCCGTCTGTCTACGCGTGCCTCTCGTGGCATAGTGCCACAGTCGAATCAATCATATTTTAACATTTCGGTTACCGCAGAAGTAGCGAGAGTCAGGCCGACGCGACAGCGTCTGCAACCTCGGTAAAGACCGAATCGAGGATGTCGACACAGAGTTCCAGCTCGCGCTCGGTGACATCAAGCGGCGGGAGCAGTCGGAGGGATTTCTGGCCACAGCCGAGCGTGAGGAGGCCGTGCTGGAGTGCGGTTTCCATCACGGCGTCGCGGCGGTCAGCCGTATCAAATTCCACCGCGGTCATAAGGCCGAGGCCGCGAACGTCTTCGACCAGCGGACGGTCTGCCGAGATATCGCGGAGTCGGTCCATGAAGTACGTCCCTTTCTCGGCGGCGTTGTCCAGCAGGTCGTGGTCCTCGATAGCGGCGAGGGTCAGCGCGCCACGCATCGAGCCGAGGATGTCGCCAGCCCCCCACGTTGAGGAGAGCCGCGACGTTTCGGACGGGAAGATGTCCGACCGGGAGATGGTCGCGCCGACCCGGAGCGCTTTGGCGCTCGTGATGACATCCGGTTCGATGTCGTAGTGGTCGACGGCCCACATCTCGCCAGTGCGGCCGGCTCCCGACTGGATTTCGTCGGCGATGATCGGAATGTCGTGTTCCCGGCAGAGGTCGTCGACGGCCGAGAGGAACTCGGGGCTCGGGACGCGGTAGCCGCCTTCGCCCTGTATCGGCTCCAGAATGAGGAACGCGACTTCTTCGGGCGGGATATGGCCGGTATCTGCGTCGAGTTTCGAACGGAGGCGCTCGACGCCGGCCTCTGAGTACTCCACGTCGTGAATCCCGCTGAGTTCGGGGAACTTCCGGCGGTAGACGGACTTCGAACGGTTCAGTGAAAGCGCTCCGAGGGTCCGTCCGTGGAACGCGCCGTCGAAGGTAATGCCGTACTTCGGCGTCTCGCAGTTATCGTAACAGATCTTCATTGCGTTTTCGACGGCCTCAGCGCCGGAGTTCGAGAGGAAGACGGTGTCGAAGTCGTAGTGGCTGGTAATATCGGTCAGCCGATCCATCAGGTGGGCAGGGCCCGGCAGCGACGTTTCGTCGGGCGACCCACCGGTACTGACGTAGAAGTCCTGACCGGCGATTTTCAGCGGGTCGACCATGTCAAACTCGTCGGCCCGGTCGAGCACTTTCGGGTTATTGTAGCCGAGCGGCGACGCGGCGACGTGGCAGGTGAAATCGAGCAGGACGTTGCCGTCCGCGTCTGTGCAGAACGGACCGATTGCGTCTTCGGTGATGTCCCAGACGAAATCGTACACGTACGTGCTCGGCGCGGCGGTCTCGTGGTGGTACTCGACCCACTCGCTGCTCTGTGGGCCAGGAAGGCTATCGACACGCGGCTCTGCAGTATTGCGGTCCATGTTATCACAGTAGCAATCATTGGTAATAAATCACTGTGTTCCGGGCCAGCGTGCGGCCACACGACCGGGTACCTGCCGCGGTTCGAAAAGAGCTACAGAATCCGCTTGCCGAACGCGCTGGCGGCGAGTTCGGCCGCTCGTTCGCCCGTCGTGTTGCGCTGGTCGAGGATGGGATTGACTTCGACGACATCGAGCGAGCGCAGCACCGACTCGGCGGCGTCGCGGTCGGCGACCCGTTCCATCGCCGTATGCGCCTCCCGGTAGGTGACGCCACCGGGTACCGGTGTCCCGACTCCCGGTGCGTCCTCCGGGTCAAGCCAGTCGAGGTCGAGGCTGACGTGGATGTCGTCGACGCCGTCAGTCGCGATGTCGAGTGCCTCGTCGGTGACTGGCCCGATACCCCGTTTATCGATATCTGCCATCGTAAAGACGGAGATATCGCTCTCACGGAGGACCGCTCGTTCGTCAGCGTCGAGGCTCCGCGCGCCGACGATGACGGTGTTCTCCTCGGCGACGCTCGGGGCGGTGGCCCACGGCATCTCTGCGAAGTCGCCGTAGCCGTGGGCGGCCGCGAGCGGCATGCCGTGGACGTTGCCGCTGGGCGACGTAGTCGGGGTGTTGTAATCGCCGTGCGCGTCGAACCAGATGACGCCGAGTTCAGACGTCTGGGCTGCACCGCGCATAGTGCCCATGGCGATAGAGTGGTCGCCACCTAACACCAGCGGCACGCTCCCGTCGGCTATCTCGGTCGCCACCCGGTCGGCAAGGGTGTCGGTCATTTCGGCGATCGCATCGAGGTACTTCGCACTGTCGTCGGGAGTCGCTGACTGCGACTGTAGCGTCGGCAGTGCTAGATCCCCGGCGTCAGTGTATTCGATGCCGGCCGTATCGAGCGCGGTACTGAGGCCGCCGTAGCGAATCGCCGACGGTCCCATGTCGACGCCACGCCGGTCAGCGCCGAGCGCGAAGGGGACACCGAGCACCGCGACAGGTGACACGGAACGACTGTGGTCTCGCGAGTGGGTAGACTGAAGCGACATCCGTTGCTACGGCCATAGCCCGCGGGCGTTCATAGCGTCACCGATTCGCGAGAGCGCAACGATGTAGGCCGCCGTTCGCCACGTGACATCGCGGTCCTCGACTTCGGTCTGGAGCGCCTCCCATGCATCGAGCATTTCGGCTTCGAGTTCTTCGTTGACCTCCTCGCGGGACCAGCTCCGCCGGTTAATGTGCTGGAGCCATTCGAAGTAGCTCGCAGTGACGCCACCGGCGTTGGCGAGGATGTCTGGGATAACTGGGATGTCGCGCTCTTTGAACACAGCGTCGGCTGCTGTCGTTGTCGGCCCGTTCGCACCTTCGACGATAATGCTTGCCTGCACGTCCGCAGCGTTTTGTTTGGTCAATACGTTTCCGACCGCCGCGGGAATCAAGACATCGACATCGAGTTCCAGCAACTCGGCGTTGGATAGCTGACGCGGTGCGTCAACGTCCCCCAGCTGGCCGTGTTCGTCGCCGTCAGCGGAGATTGATTCGACATCAAGGCCGGATTCATCGTAGATACCGCCGTCGACGTCGCTGACAGCGACGACGGATGCGCCCCAGGAATCGAGCAGACGTGCGGCGTTCGCGCCGACAGCACCGAAGCCCTGTACAGCGACGGTGGCACCGTCGACATTTCCGTCATAGTAGTCGAGCGCTTCGCGGGCGACGATGGCGACGCTTCGGCCGGGTGCCTCTTCACGGCCGTGTGTGCCGCCGACCGCTGTTGGTTTGCCGGTCACAATGCCGGGGACTGTCTCGCCTTCCTGCATCGAATACGCGTCCATGAACCAGGCGACGGTCTGCTCGTCGGTCCCCATGTCAGGTGCGGGGATGTCTTTCGTCGGCCCGACGACTTCGCGTAGTTCCTCAGCGAACCGGCGGGTCAGTTGCTCGGTTTCCTGTGCAGTGAGCGTCGACGGGTCGACGACGATTCCGCCCTTCGCACCGCCGAAGGGAAGGTCCATCACCGCACACTTCCACGTCATCAACATCGCCAGCGCCGTACACTCCTCTGCGGAGACGCTCGGGTGGTATCGCATACCGCCCTTGTACGGGCCTCTAACCTCGAAATGCTGGACGCGATACCCGTTAAACACCTCGACACTCCCGTCGGCTCGGCGGATCGGGACAGATACCTCGACGGTTTTCGATGGATGGCGGAGCTGCTCAAGCAGCCCCTCGGAAAGGTCGAGGTGTTCGGCCGCCCGCTCCAGTTGGCGGCGGGCAGTCGCGATTGGCGATTCGTCCTCATCTGGCGCTTGCTCTGGTGGCTCCGTCTGTGTGCTCATGAGTGTTTGTGGGTTCGGCGGTGCGTACGCCCACTCGATTCGGGACCAACGGGGCGAGTACGCTGCGTTGTTCAGCTGCCGGTTCCGTCCTGACTGTCAGCATCCAATGGCTGGAGTGAGACAGTGTATCGGCATCAATACCGGTATTGTTAATAAATATTTGGGAGTGTCTCCGGAGCAAACTATTTGAAAATAGCAAAACCAATCGAAGACTCTCGTGAGAAGTGCTTGCGGGATTATGGGCCAAACTCTCGCTGTCTATGCGGAAGATTTCGCAAAATCGAACTTGGTATATTCAATAGAAAAAGCGACACTGAGCCGATAAAAGTGGACATGACCGCGAAGATATCGACGCGTGTGTGCTGTGATCTAATCTACGTACCGAAGAGAGGGTGGATAGACTTTTTGACCAAATCAAAAATAAACAGAGCACGGCGGTGGCAGACTCCCGTCCATGAGCATACCACCTAGATTCCCCTGTGAGACGCCGGAGACAGCCTGTAGGCCTGCTGTCGGGCTGGAGACGCCCATCCAAGGGTCTTCCTAACGGTGGTACGACTGTTATTGTGGTTCAGTCACCGGGAGAATCGCTCCGTTCCGCAGTCACAGTCGGACAGCAGAGATTTGAGGTATCCAAATCACGGAGACTGAACGCCGTTGTTGGGTAGCGGTCGTCGCCGACACAGAGCGACAGGTGTCAGACACCGCGATTATGTGCCGCGGTCGAACGACGTCATTTCGAGATTGACTTCGATGAGGTTCGCAGCTTCCATCACCATCTCGGGGATCTCAGTGTCGAAGCGGGCTCCTTTCAGACGGCTGGTCGGTGCAGTCACACTGACCGCGCCGACGACGGTCCCATCGTTGTCCAGTATCGGCGCACCGACTGCCCGGAGACCGCGGATTTCTTCCTCGTCGTTCGTCGCGTATCCCCGCTCCCGGATGGTCTCTAGCTCGTCGCAGAGCGTCTCTCGGTCCGTAATCGTGTGCTGTGTCTGTCGTGAGAGCCCTTCTCGGTCGATGATTCTCTTGACACGCTCGTCTGGGAGACACGAGAGGATCGCCTTCCCAGACGCGCTGTCGTGGAGATGCTGTGGTGCTTCCCGCAGCTGGAGGTGATAGTCCATCCCGACGGCATGCTCCCCTCGCCGCTCGTAGATGGCGACTTCGCGCCCGTCGTTCTCAACGACCAGATGGACGTACTCGCCGGATTTGTCCGCCAGCTTGTCCACTTCCTCTTGGCCGGCGGTATAGAGTTCCGTCTCGTTTCGGACGTGTTCACCCATCGTGACGAACCGAAAGCCAAGCTGGTACGTGTCGTCGTCCTTCGAGAGAAAGCCGCAGTCGGTCAGCGTCGCAAGATACGTGTGAAGCGTTCCCTGGGAGAGTTCGATTCGCTCGCTCAACTCCTGCAACGTCGCGCTATGTGACTCCTGAACAGCTTCAATAATCTCACAGGCGTTCTCCACGGACTGTATCCGTCGGCCCGTGTTTTGTGTGTCGGCGTCGTCGGTCATTACCCGAGTAGAGTTGCCGTCATTATTTAAAAACCCGGATGTGAGCGATGTGCGGCCAGAGCAATCGCTCAGCCGCTACCAACTGACTGGTAGCAATACTTAGCACCGCAAAATTGCCCGCAACCAATTGACTGGACGACAGGACCGGAATGTATCGAAATGTGTATCTCTGGGAATATGGATCCAAATGAGATTTCTCTATCTCATTATGCCGAGTTTATATAGATATAATTCAATACCACTAACGAATACAGCATTACTATTTCAAAAATCCGTGTTACGGATTTACTGGTGCATATTTGGTCGTATATGGACATACTCAGATATACCTGCCGGAAAACTAGATAAATCATGCCAGTTCACCGAGGCGCCTGGTATTCTATGAGGATTGAAAATACCAATATATCGAAACCGCACGATGGCCCCGGCAACGACGCCGGGACTATATAAATAGCCGTCCGGAACAGAGCGGTGTTGTCCGGTAACTAAAACACTTATTGTTGTTACCAGACGATACACTAGCATGGCAACGACGCCTGCGCAGGACGGCGCGCAGTGGTTCCTGCACACATGGCGAGACCACATCCTCGAGCCGGTAGAGACGGCTCTCACTGTGCTTGACGAGGAGCATACTGAACTTGCCGCCGAGCAGGCTGGTCTCGAAGAATTCCTGCAGCGCCTCCGCGCCCTCGACCCCGTTGAACAGCCCTCCTCCCCCGTCGGTCCGCGAAGCCGACAACCCGCACCCGACCCCGTCAAAGCGCTACGAGACGCTTACACCGACACGGTGCTAGCTGTCGACCACTACGAGTCAGTGTACGATGAATCGCTGGTCGAAAACGTCGCGATCGAGTTTGGACAGGACTACGCAGCACTATTTCACCCTGAGACGAACGTCGGATTTTCCCCGCCGCTCAAACGGTCACTCGTAGCTGCGGCTGAGCAAGCAATCGACGAACGGACGTCGCTGGACCGCGCTGTCAAAATCGAACAAGAATCGATACAGGAGTACCACGGCAGTCTGCAGGAGATTATTGAGACACTCGACAGTACGGTCGTGCCCGAGTGGTATCGTGAAACGTTCCAGAGCGACATTGCTGCGATTTTACAGGATCGGCAGGATCAACTCCACTCTAGCGTTCACCGGTTCGAAACACACGAGTTCTGCACGTATATGTACGAAGACCAACTCTGGACGTATCCGGTGTTGACCAGTCTCGCACGGCTACAAGAGTCTGTGGACAGTTGAACGAAGGCGGTGCCTACAGCAGACCGTGTCACCGAAGCGCGGTGCATCCGACGCCGGCACCCACCACCCACCCCGGAGAGTACGGAGACGATTGCACAGTTGTTGTACTCTGCGGCGATGTTCGCGAGTAGTTACCATTCACTATTTACCGACGAACATATTCGCCCCACTTCCTGCGAAATGAGAGTGCGGGTCCCTATATATACAGGTAGGTCTTCGAGTTGCAGCCGTGAGCTACCATGGAAACACGTAGAACATTCGTTCGCGGTCTGGCTCTCGCGGCTGGAGTCACACTAGCTGGCTGTTCATCGGGCGGCGGGTCCGACAGTGGCAGTGACGGCGACTCGGGTAGCGGCGGTGACGGCGCAGACGGCGGTGAGACCGAGTCCGGCGACGGCGGGAGCGGCTCCGAGTGGGCCGAGACAAGTACTGTCGAAATGACGGACGGACTGGCATACGAGCCAAAGAAAATCAAGGTCGAGGCAGGGACGACAGTCACGTTCGAGAACGTCGGTAGCATCGGCCACACGGTGACGGCCTATGAGGACAAGATTCCCGATGGCGCGGATTACTTCGCCTCCGGTGGGTTCGACTCCCTGCAGGCCGCGAAGGACGGCTACAGCAACGGGCAGAAAGGAAATATCCCGAAAGGCGAGAGCTACGAGGTCACGCTGGAGACGACCGGAACGTACGAGTACTACTGCATCCCCCACGAGATGAACGGGATGGTCGGCACAATCAAGGTGGTCTGATATGAGTGAAAACGAGACTCCCCGCGACCCGAACGAAGTCCTCGAAGAATACGAAGAAACGCTCGACTCGGTACTGGCTGATGTCGAGTCCCCGGATGAAACGACTGCGGACGACGACATCTCACTGGGACTACCCGGCCTCTCACTCGGCCGCCGGGACTTCATGAAGGCCGGCGTGGCCGCTGGCGCGATGGGCTCCGTTGCGGGCTGTTCGGCGCTGACCGGCGGCGATGGCAGCGCCGGCAGCCAGTCGACGCCCTCTGGCAGCGGCGCGAGCCACACGGTCGAACCGGGCGAACACGACGAATACTACGGCTTCTGGTCCGGCGGCCACTCCGGCGAACTGCGGGTCATCGGCATCCCGTCGATGCGCGAACTCACCCGCATTCCGGTGTTTAACACCGACTGTGCGTCGGGCTATGGTTTCACCGATGATACCAAGGAACTGCTCGAAGAGAGCGGCGGCTACTCCTGGGGTGACAACCACCACCCGAACCTCTCGGAGACAGACGGGGACTACGACGGCGAGTACCTGTACGTCAACGACAAGGCGAACGGTCGCATCGCCCGCGTGAACCTCACGTACTTCGAGACGGACGCCATCACGGACGTGCCGAACATGCAGGCCATCCACGGCTGCTGTGTCCTCTCGCCGGACACGAAGTACGTGCTCGGCAACGGCGAGTTCCGCGCGCCGCTGCCCAACGACGGGACCGACGCCAAGAACCCGGACAACTACACGTCGCTGTTCGTCGCCGTCGACCCCGAGTCGATGGAGACCCAGTGGCAGGTCAAGGTCGACGGCAACCTCGACATCGTCGACACCGGCAAAGAGGGTCGGTGGGCCATCTCCTCGGCGTACAACAGCGAGGAGGCCACCGACATTCAGGGCATGACGAAGGACGACCGGGACAACGTCAAGGCCTTCGACATCCCGGCCATCGAGCAGGCCGTCGAGAACGGCAACTACGAGGAAGTCAACGGTATTCCGGTCGTCGACGGCACGCAGGGCAGTTCGCTCAATCAGGGTGACCGCCCCATCGTGAAGTACATTCCGACGCCGAAAAGCCCCCACTGCGTCGAGGTCGGACCCAACGGCGACTACGCCTTCGTCGCGGGGAAGCTCTCGCCGACGGTGACGATGATCGACTTGGAGGCACTGGCCGATTCCTCCGACCCGGAGGACGTCGTCGCCGGGCGACCGCGCGTCGGACTCGGCCCGCTGCACACTACTTTCGACGGCAACGGCCACGCCTACACGTCGCTGTTCATCGACTCGCAGGCCGTCAAGTGGGATATTCAGGCCGCCGTCGAGGCCGAGGAGGGGTCAGAAGACCCCATCATCGAGAAACAGGATGTCCACTACAACCCGGGCCACATCCAGGCGCTGGAGGCGATGACGACCGATCCCGACGGCGAGTGGCTCGTCAGTCTCAACAAGCTCTCGAAAGACCGGTTCCTTCCGGTCGGCCCGATTATGCCCGACAACGACCAGCTCATCCACATCGGGCAGGGCGAGGCGGAGATGGAACTGGTCGCGGACCACCCGGCCTACCCCGAGCCACACGACTGCGTCTTCGCCCACAAGGACAAGATAGACGCGAAGAAGGTCTACGACAAGGCCGACTACGAAGAAACCTACATCACCGAGGAGGACTCCGGCGTCGAGCGCACGGGCGAGAACAGCGTCCACGTCAAGATGACGACCAAGCGCTCGGAGTTCGGCCTGCCGGACTTCACGGTCCAGGAGGGCGACGAGGTGAAACTGTCCACGACCAACATCGAGGGCGTGCAGGACATCATCCACGGCGTCGCCATCCCCGAACACGACATCAACTACGCCGTGGCCCCACAGGACACCCGCGAGGTCACGTTCACGGCTGACGACCCTGGCGTGTACTGGATCTACTGCACGTACTTCTGTAGCGCCCTGCACTTAGAGATGCGCAGCCGGATGATCGTCGAACCGGCGGAGGGGTAAGTCACGATTCACCTCGGAGGTGTCCAGCCATGCAACGACCCACCCTTGACGACTTCCGCGAGATCAGGCGGGGCCTCCCCGTGGTAGCGGCGCTGCTGTTCGTCGCGGCGCTCGCGTTCCCGATGTGGCGCATCAGCGTTGATGCGGTGCAGTACCCGAGCACGACGCTCCGCGTCTCTCTGTACGCCTACCCGCACCTGGCCGGGGATTTCACCGAGATGGCGCGACTGAACCACTACGTCGGGTTCTACTTCCCCGACCCGGTGTTAGTCGAGCCCAACTTCCCCGTTGAGGAGAACGCCATCGACGTGCCCGAGTGGGCGCTGGGTCCGGTGGCGTTCATTGGCGTGTCGCTGCTGTCGGTGTTCGTCGCCGTCGCACCGACTACCGAGAAACTCAAACGCGGCCTGAAATACCAGTTCGGCGGCACCGTGTTGGTGTTCACCGTGATGCTGGCCGATATCCAGTACCGCCTCTGGCAGGCTGGCCACACGCTCGACCCCGGAGCGCCGGTGATGGGCGTCGACGGCTTCACGCCGCCACTGTGGGGGCAGTACCAGGTCGCCAATATCACCAGCGTCTCCCGGTTCGGCCTCGGCGCATACATGGCCGCCACAGCTGTTGGACTGCTCGCGGTTTCGTACTACTACCGCGATCAGGCCGCGACGTTCAGGGAACTCCCGGCCCGACTTCGCGACGGGCTCACCGGACTTCCCGACGCCGTTCAGGACCGACTGGGTCGTGAGGGCGATACTGACGACGAGGGAGACGCCCCGCACCGCCCGACGACCACTGCGGCTGAACCAAACCACCCGGAAACACACTCATGATCCCACTGTCCCACGATTCCGAGCGTGTGTTCGCCATCGGGACCGCAGCCCTGCTCGTGCTGTCGGTCGTCGCTGTCGGGATGGCCAGCGCCGGCGAAGCCGACAGCGCCCGCGACAGCCTCAACTTCGACCCCGACGTGCCTGACACCGACTCGTTCACCGCCCCATCGGCCGAGGGGACCGCGACGGTCGACGGCGAGACCTACGACAGCGCGCAGGCGGCGGTCGATGCCGCGAGCCCCGGCGATACCGTCACGCTCGACGGTCGCTTTGACGAGACGCTCGTCGTGACAACGCCGAACGTCACGCTGGCCGGGAGCGGTCCCGGATCGGCGCTGCTACACGGCGACGGCGACGGCGATGTGCTCGCCGTCGAAGCACGGGGCGTCTCCGTGACGGGCCTCTGGGTCCGAAACAGCGGCTACAGTACCGCCGACAACGACGCCGCGATATTCGTCAACGCAAGCGAGGTCTCCGTCCGCGACAGCCGCGTGACCGACATGACCTTCGGTATCTGGCTCAACGGCGTCGACGACACCGAGATACGGAGCAACACCATCGTCGGCCGCGAGGAGATACGGCAGTTGACCAAGCGTGGCAACGGTATCCAGATATGGAAGACCGAGGACAGCGTCATCCGGAACAACGACATCACCACCGTCCGGGACGGACTCTACTTCAACTGGGCGAAAGACGTCAACGCCAGCGAGAACACGATGTGGGACCTCCGGTACGGGGTCCACTACATGTACTCGGACGACTCGAATCTGCGGAACAACACCGCCTTCGACAACGACGTCGGGTACGCGCTGATGGTGTCGAAACACCTCGTCATCAAGGACAACGTGGCGGTGAACAACAGCGGGCAGTCCGGCCACGGGATCCTCGTCAAGAGCATCGACGACACGGACATCCGCGGCAACCACCTCGTCAACAACGAGAACGGGCTGTTTGTCTACAACTCCGTCAGCAACCGCATCGTCGATAACCTCGTCGTCGGTAACGATATCGGCGTCCATATCGCCGCAGGGAGTACCGACGGCACCGTGACCGAGAACAGTTTTATCCGCAACGACAGGCCGGTCCTTGCGGTCATGAGCGACCAGGTCCACTGGAACGAGAGCGTCGGGAACTACTGGTCCCGGGCGAACCCGACCGACATCGACGACGACGGCGTCGGCGACACGCGCTACCAGCCAGCCGGGACCGTCCAGCAGGTCACCGCCGAGAAGCCCGCCGCGCGAGTGTTCGCAAGCAGTCCGGCCTTTGATGCCGTTCGGCTGGCCGAGTCGTCCGTGCCGGTCGTCCAGTCGCCCGGCGTGGTCGACGCCCGTCCGCTCACCGAACCGCCCCACGAGGACTGGAGGAAATACTATGAACGTGATTGAAGTCGACGACGTATCGAAAGCCTACGGCGACGTGCAGGCGCTCGACGGACTGAATCTCTCGGTCGAACAGGGGACGACCCTCGGCGTGTTCGGCACGAACGGTGCCGGCAAGACGACGCTGTTCAAGCTACTCGTCGGGCTGAACCGGCCTGACGATGGCAGCGTCTCCGTCGCCGGCGCGGACCCGACCGGCGGTACCACCGTCCGCGAGCGGGTGCGCTACCTGCCGGAACACGCCGGCTTCCCGCCGAGCCTGACCGGACGCGAGATACTCCGCTTCCACGCCCGGATGCGCTCGGTACCACGGGAAGACCGGAGCCACCACGTCGAGCGCATCCTGCACACCGTGGGACTCGCAGACGCCGCGGACCGCCGCGTCGGCGGCTACTCCAACGGGATGAACCGACGGCTCGGCCTCGGCACTGCGCTCGTTGGCGAGCCGGCCGTGCTGATCCTCGACGAACCGACCGCGGGACTCGACCCCGACGGTATCCGGGCGTTCCACGAGGTTGTGGAGTCGCTGGCGGCGGAGACCGACGTGACCATCGTCTTCTCCTCGCACGCGCTCGGGGAGATTCAGCGGCTCTGCTCGGAGGCGGTCATCATCGCGGACGGACAGGTGGCGACTGCGGGGCCGGTCGAAGAGCTTCGCCGCGCCGCCGCCGACGAGGTGACAGTGTCGCTGTCGCTCACGTCTGAGGCGGCTGCGAGCGACGTGGCAGGCATGCTTCGAGACTACGAGGGTGCGTCGAGTGTCAGCCGCGGCGGCGTCGACCTGACTGTCACCACCGCCCCCACCGACGCCTACGACCTCCTGACGGCCGTCGGCGACAAGTACGATATCGACCGTTTCGAGGTCCGCGAACCGGGTCTCGAAGCCGCATTCCACGAGGTCGTCGGGGCGGCCGACGGCGACGAGCGCACCGGTTCCGACAGCACTGCGGCTGCGGCCGCCGAGGACTCGGGAGGCGAGCCGGCATGATGGGAGACGACTCCTCGACAGATCCGACACCCGACGGCGGCGTCGTCGCGGCCGACGCTCCGGGTACCCGGCTGCACGATGGCGGTACCGAGGGAAGCACGACCACAGACGCTGCCGACGAATCGGCGTTCGCCCGACTTGCCGACAGCAGCCTGTTCACCATCGCGCGCCGTGAGTACCGGCTGGCCGTCCGGAGCCGATGGGCGCTCGGCGTGGCGCTACTGTTCGGCCTCTTTACCACCGCCGTCGTCCAGTTCGGGGCGAGTTCAGTCGGCCCGGGTCGCTTCGACGCGGTCATTGCGACCATCGCGGAACTCGGCGTCTACCTCGTCCCCCTGGCCGCGCTGGCGGTCGGCTACGACGCCATCGTCGGGGCCGACGAGCGCGGCTCGCTCGAACTCCTGCTCGCGCTCCCGGTGACGAAAGGCCGTGTCGTCGTCGGCACTGCCATCGGCCGGGCGGCGGTGTTGTCCGGCGCGATGTTGCTCGGCTTCGTTCCCGGCGCACTGTTGACCGTTCGCTATCTCGGTCTCGCCAGCGTCGGCCAGTACGCGGCCGTCGCCCTCGCCGCGGTCCTGACCGCCTGCGCGATGCTCGGCGTCGCGGTACTGGTCTCGACGGTCGCACGGACGAAAACACACGCACTCGGTGCCGCGCTGGCCATCTGGCTGTGGGTCGCGCTGTTGCACGACCTGGTCGCGCTGGGGGCCGTCGCTGGGTTCGACCTCGGGTCCGGCGCTATCGCCGCGGCGATACTGCTCAACCCGGTGGACTGCTTCCGCGTGCTCGCGCTCTCGCAGGTGGACGTGGTCGCCGGCGGCTTCGGCAGCGTGCTGGCACAGGCCGGGCTGACTACGCCGATGGTCGCCGCGGGGCTCCTGGCGTGGGTCGTCGTGCCCGTCGGCGTCGCGGCAAAACTCATCGAGCGGCGGCGTCTCTGAGACGACGGCGTCTCAGACCGATTGCAGCGCCGTCTCTTCGGGGTCTTCGAACAGACTGGCGACCTGTTCCGTCGTCTCGGTACGCTCGTGGGCGTTCTCCAGCAGCACGGTCTCACTGGGGAACAGCCGCTCGCCGAGTTCGAGGCCGTGATCGCGTGCAGTCGATCCCGTGACAGTAAGGTAGACACCGATACCAGTCGCCGCAATATCTTCTTCTTCCTCGCCGCCTTCGGTGGGATACGTAAAGGAGACACCATCGAGTGCGCTCGTCCCGAGGACGGCTTCGACGAGCCGTTCGTACCGCGGTGAGATACACAGGTCGCCCTCGTAGTTGGTGACGAAGGCCCGGTCGAGAGGACCGTCCTGTGCATCGATGACATCCGGCGTCGCAAGCAGCGTGTGGTACACTGTATCGCCCAGCCCGGTTACGACCCGTACGTCCGTATCAAGCGGGTCGATACGGTCGTTGATTTCGTGGATGGCGGTCAGCGGGTCGTCCCGAAGCTGGACGACTTCTTCGAGTACGAGGTCGGCGCTGTCGAATCCGAGCGCGAACTCATGAGTCCGGAGCGCCCGGAACGGCTCCTCGCGGCCGACCAGTTGGACATCACCGTACGCTGTCGGAATTGTGACGCTGTCGAAGACGATCCGTCGAGGCATCCCGTCGCGGTCGTCACGGAGCAGCGTGTACTCCGGCCTGTATGGCTCATCAAGCGAGGAGTAGTCGCTGATGCGATGGTACACGTCGGCGACCGCGTCTTGGTTGCCCTTGGTGACAGCCTTCTCGTAGCGAAGCGTCGAGATGATATCGTCGACCAGCTCGGTCGTCCCTGTGCGCCCGGCGAGTCGCTCCAGCACTGCTTCGAGGGGCCGGCCTTTGCGCGGCACAGCCACTCTCGTCGTCGTCATTATGCAGGCACAGACGGGGGACCGGTAAAACGAGTTCGGTTAATCGCCGCCGCCGATAACCGACGACAGCTGTTCGCGCCACTGTTTGAGTTCCTCGATTTCCGATTCGGTTTCGTCGATCCGGTCGGCGAGGTCACCGTCGTCGATTTCCGCGCGGACGGCTTCGATGTCGTCTTCGAGGTCGTCGAGCTGCCCTTCGACACTCTCGACTTCCTCGGAGAGGTCGTCGACCTGATCGGAGGCAGACGTGGCTGTCTTCGTCGCCGACTGGACTTCGTCCTGGAAATCCTCAAGAGCCGCTTCGAAGGAGTCGAGACGCTCGCCGAACTCCTGGATCATGTCCTCGCCGGTACCGTTCTCTTCGAGGAATTCTTCGAGCGCGTCGGTGTACGCACGGAGGTCCGCGACGTCGCTCTGGATGCGCTGGATCCGGGCGTCGTTGACGCCGCCGGTGTTACCGTCGTCTTCATCTTCGGAGACGGCGTCAAGCGCACGCTTGAGTAGCTTCACGTCTTCCGGGGAGACGTTCTGATCCCGGATTTCCTGTGCCATCGTCGCGACAACAGCGCCGGATTGGACCTCGGAGTCTGCCGGTGCAGCGTTGCTCGCTTCGGGGGCTTCGACGCCTGAATCCGGGTTGTTCGGGTCCGAGAGGTCGAGGGTCTCGATGTCTTCGTCGTCATCGTCTTCGAGGCCGGGAACGCTGTCGGCGTCACCGGCGATGACGTCCCGAACAGCCTCGTCGCCGCCACCGACGAGGTCTTCCTCGTCCTCGTCTAGAGGCGGATTCACACGCTCGATGTCGGGTTCTGTCAGGAACTTCTCGACGTCGTCAGTTCCCGTCGCACGAATACCGTAGACGGTCGTGTAGTCGGCTTCCGGTTCGAGTTCCTTTTCGAAGGCGATCCGGTCTTCGTTGATGTCCCAGTACTCACTGCCGTACTCGGGGTGAAAGCCCAGGTCTTCGACGGCGACATCCGCCGGCACGGTGTCGACCAGCCTGACTGTCACCGGAACGGACCGTCGCGACGTGAGATTAAATGCTATGGCGGGCACGGGAAACTCGTCCGCCTCGAACCGCTTGGTCACTGTCACGCCATCTGCGGCGACAGTGACTTCATCGTAGGCTTGCGAATTGCTCATGGTCTGTATGGTCTCAGCAATAGTATTAAAGGTACGTACCTGACCAACATTTACGCCTTTTTTCTACAACCTATCAGTTAATATAATCTATATACATACGTTCAGGAACATGAACAGGGCGTGATCCTGGAAGTCAGGGCAGGCCGTCCGTGTGCCACTGGCAGGCCGCTCTCAGTCGAGATCGTACCGGTCGCCGATTTCAACTATTGAAAGCGCCGATGGATATGCGAAGCTGTTGGCGTGGTTGTGCAAGACGGTCGGCTCCGTGGTCATCCCCTTCCACATATCCCAGTGGGTCGGGACAAGGGTGTCAAGCTGGAGTTCGTTCGCGGCTTCGATGATCATGTTCTCATCGTTATACCACTGTGTTCGCGTGGGTTCGCCGGTTTCCTTGTCGTCGATCATCCCGACCGTTCCGAACGCGAGGACGCCGACATCGATGTCGTAGCGCTCGCCGATAGCTTCGAATTCGCCGGGACGGGCGTCGCCGCCGTGGAAGAACGTCCCGGAGTCATGTTCGAACACGTACGACACCGGATGCTCGGCGTCGGGGTCGTTGGCCGGTTCGACGTGGACGGTCACGTCACCGATATCGAGCGTGTCGCCCTCCGTGACCTCGTGGAGTTGATCGTCAGTAACGCTGTAGTTCTCCAGCCACGCCTCCTCGCGGATGACGTCGTGACCGCTGTCAGTGGTGTAGTAGTCCGCGCCCGTCCCGGCGAGAATCGGGGCCTGAGACGGCCCGTGAACGTGGTCGGTGTGTTCGTGGGTGCCCAGAACGGCGTCACACTCAGTGATGTCCTCAGGGTTGAACGGCACTGGAACCATCCGGACGGTTCGCGGTGGGTCGCCCGTACCGAGGTACGGGTCAATGAAGACGGTCGTCCCGCCGCTCGATTTCACGATGAAGCCGTTGCAGCCAAGATACCAGATCGCCAGCCCGTCAGGCGTCGCCGACTCCACCGCACGCGGGAGCCAGTCGTCCCAATCAGATTCGACTGTCATGCCGGGAGATGCCACGCCCGGTCGCTAAGGTGTTTCGAAGACGCTGTGCCGGGGCCGCTGGATGCTGTACGGATGGTTCGGCCTGACATCCGGACCCAGTTCCACGATGGTCGTAGTGTCTCCCGCTGTCTGAGAACGGAGCCCTCAGTTTATTTCCCACCTGAGAGAAATGTGACCTGTATGTACGATCATATCCTCCTCGCATCGGATGGGACAGCAGCGTCAACCAATGCCGAATCCCACGCAATTGCCCTCGCAGCGGAACACGATGCGGACCTCCACGTGCTGTATGTCGTCGACGAAGACGTGTACACGGCCTACAGCGGCGACGAGTACGTCGACGAGTCGGAAGGACCGGAACACGGCCTCGAAGAGACGGGTCAGGAGACGCTGGCCCGGATACAGGCCGACGCGGAGTCGGCCGGCGTCGACGCAACGACGACCCTGAAACACGGACGGCCAGCCGAGTCCATCATCGAAACCGCCGACGAGGCGGACGTCGATCTGCTCGTACTCGGGACGAAGCGGCGGCCGGCGGAGTACCGGAGCCTTCTCGGCAGCATCACAGACAAAGTGCTCAGGCTGAGCGAACGACCGGCGGTCGTAGTGAAAACTGAAGTCGAGGAGTAACCGCCCAGTCGGTCGAGTGGACCGCTGACTGGCGATAGCTGGCGGCGGTATCGCCGCTTCTGACTGGCTGCCTCAGGGTCAGCAGAACCGCGACCGCAAAAATCCCGGTGTTCAGTCCTCGCAGCAACCGCCGGCTTTCTGCCCGAAGTCAACGGCCAGTTCCTCAGAGACAATCTCGTTGAGTTCCTGCAGGCGCAGTTCGAGTTCGTTCTGGGCCTCCAGATAGTCGCTCATTACCGGGATGTCGTGGAGTTCCTCCTGCTTTTGCTGGACTTTCCGGAGGTCTTCCTGCGAAGCGTTCCCGGTCTGACGGGCGAGCATGAATTCCTCTCGGATCTGCTCGAACTCCTTGATAGCCGCCTGCGCCTCGTCGTGGTTCTCGACGGCGTCTTTCGTCTCCTTGAATCGCTGGTACACCGGCAGCTCGGCGATTGCCTCGCCGAACTCTGTAGCGAGCGCTTCGACGTGGTCACCGTCGATATCAGCGGCGGTATCGGTCTCGATGCTCATCATCGTCGTGTATGGGCTCGGGCGGTATAGGCCTGCCGAAACCGGGTTGTTCCGGCCAGGACCGTCGCTATACTGATCGGGCTGTAGCTTCACCCGCGGGAAAGGCGACCCAATCCAGTTATCAACTCGCATAATCGGTCGAAAACGGTATATCCGTTTCCGAGATATCACCCACAATGGCGGAAACTGCACCTGAAAGCGGTCTACTACCAGAGTCAATGGACAACAGCGGAGAGTTCTGGCTCCATGCGTTCGAGTCGCTTGTCGCGGATTTACCCGAGCCGGCGTTCGTGGTTGATGCGGACGGCGATATCACACACTGGAATCAAGCAGTGGCAAACATTCTCGGCCTTCCGGCGAGTGAGGCGGTCGGGATGAACGCCTACGATGTGTTTGGCACAGAAGGTCAAGACGAGACGCTCGCTCAGGAGGTCATCAGGACAGGGGAGCCAGTCCGCGAGGACGAGTTCCGCTCCGCCGAGCGGCCCGACGGGACGATGGCCCACGCGCGGGCGGTTGCTGTCCCACTCATGGGTCCCGGCGGGGAGGCTATCGGAGCACTGGAGTTACTGATCGATTTCAGCGATATCGTTGAACAGCGCGAAGCGCTCCAGAACCTCCAGTCACAGATGGCGACAGACGTCGAGTCGGCGGTCAGCGAAATCAGCGACTCCGCCGCAGCCGTTACCGAGCAGTCCGACGAGATCAAGGAGATGGCCGGAGAGCAGTCCGACAATCTCGACGAGGTCCAGTCCGAGGTCTCCGGATTCAGCGCCACCGTCGAGGAAATCGCCTCCAGCGCCGAGGAAGTGAGCAGCCAGAGCGGTGAGGCCAGGGAACTCGCCGAGGAATCCGTCGAAACAGCCGAGGAAACCATCGAACGCGTCGAGGATGCGACTGAGTCCGCCGAACAGGTCGCGTCGGACTCGGCGGAGCTCCGGGGCCACATCGAAGAAATCGACGAGTTTGTCGAGGTCATCAACGACATCGCGGACCAGACGAACATGCTGGCACTGAACGCCAACATCGAAGCTGCGCGGAGCAACAGCGACAGCGACGGGTTCGCGGTCGTCGCCGACGAGATCAAGGAACTGGCCGACGAGTCCAAGCAGCACGCCGACGAGGTCGAGCGTATCGTGGGGGAGGTCCGCGAAATGGCCGACGACACCGCCGAAAACGTCGAGGAAACGACGGACGCGATCCAGCAGGCGCTCACTGACCTCGAGACGGTGCTTGACAATCAGGAGGCCATTCTCGACGCCGCGTCGGAAACCGAACAGGGCATCGGCGAGGTTGCGGCGGCGACTGACGACCAGGCCGCAAGTGCCGAGGAAATCGCCAGCATGATCGACGAAATCGCCCAGCGTGCCGCCGAGGTGTCTGCGTCCATCGACGAGCTGGCTGACGAAAACGAAACCCAACATCAGATGGCCCGGGACTTAGAGGAGAACGTCGAGCGTGTCGAGCGCCGACTCGCCGAGATCATGAGGTGACTGCCCGCTCATCGAAACACGGGGGTTATGACGCTCGAACGGGTACAGGGTTTCAATGAGTCAAGAGCGGACTGACGGCGACCTCCGGAACACCGGACTGTCGCTCAAACACGACCGCGAGTGGGATTACGAGCTCGACCGAATCATCGAAGCTGTCGAGGAGCGCGACGCAGAGAAGGTGGGCCTGCAGTTCCCCGAGGGACTGAAACGCCGCGGCCCGGCCGTGGCCGACGACCTCCGCGAGGAACTGCCTGACGACGTGACGGTGTTGCTCTCGGGCCAGCCCTGTTATGGGGCCTGTGACCTCGATACGTACATGATGCGCCGGACGGACGTGTTCGTCCACTTCGGTCACTCACCGATGAAGGAGTCTGACAAGATTATCTACGTGCCGCTGTTCTCCAACGTCGACGTCTTCCCCATCATGGAGCAGGCCCGTGAGGAGCAACTCGCCGACCCCGAAGAGGACCCCGACGTGGGGCTGGTGACGACGGCCCAGCACATGAACAAGTTCGAGGAGATGCGCGAGTGGCTAGAGGAGCGCGGCTACACGGTCCACACGCGCCGCGGCGACGAGCGGCTGACCCACGAGGGGCAGGTGCTTGGCTGTAACTACGCCAGCGCCGACGTGGACGCCGACCAGATGCTGTACGTCGGTGGCGGGAAGTTCCACCCGCTCGGGCTGGCGATGGAACACCCTGAGAAGCACGTCGTCATCGCGGACCCGGTCAACAACGTCGTTACCGTCGCTGACACGGAGAAGTTCATGAAGCAGCGCTACGGCGCGGTCCACCGCGCGATGGACGCCGAGTCTTGGGGGGTTATCTTCTGTACCAAAATCGGGCAGGGCCGCTGGGACAAGGCCCAGGAAATCGTCGAGAACAACGAGAACGCATACCTCATCACCATGGATGAGGTGACACCGGACCGGCTGACGAACTTCGGGATGGACGCCTACGTCAACACCGGCTGTCCGCGCATCACGACCGACGACGGCCCGCAGTTCAAGAAGCCGATGCTCACCCCCGGAGAGTACGAGATTGCCATCGGCGAGAAGCCGCTAGAATCCCTGGAGTTCGACACCTTCCACGGCACCTGGTAGCGTTCTCAGACCTGAGAACGGCGGGAATACAGTCTTATATTCCGCCAGCCGAATCTCTGTATGGCTTCTACGGAGGACACTACTCTTTTCCGCGACGTTTTCGAGGTGAACCCGGACCCGATTATGATCCACGACGCCGACACTGGGACTGTTGTCAGGGCTAACGAGGCAGCGGGCGCGTTGCTCGGATGTCCCCCGGCGGATGTCGTCGGGATGCACGTCGGCGAGTTCAGCCCGCCGGGGTTCTCGACGGCGGACGCAAACGCCCTGATTGCGGAGGCAGCCACGTCGGGGTCGACACAGGTCGAGTGGACGACAGAGGGTCCGGATGGGGAGAGCCGGCGGGTCGAAGTGTTGCTCGAGCGCGCCGTTATCGACGACGTAACTCGTGTTGTGGCGTTCATTCACGATGTGACCGAAATCCGGCGACAGGAACGCAAAAATACTGAACGGAGCCAGCAACTCCAGACGCTGATCGAGAACCTTCCGGTCGTTGTGTTCACTCTCGACTCCGATGGCGTCTTCACCTACTCGGCCGGGAAGGGACTGGCCGAACTCGGTTTAGAACCCGGCGAACTCGAAGGCGTCTCGGTGTTCGAGGCGTACGGCCAGTATCCGGACATCGTCGCCGCTGTCGAGCAAGCGCTGGACGGCGAAGAGGTCCGCGTGACACAGAAAGTGGATGGCCTCGTCTTCGAGACGTGGTATCGGCCAGTGTTCGGCGATGACGGAGAACTGACGCAGGTCGTCAGCGTCGCCCGCGACATCACTGACCTCAAACAGCGTGAGGCGCGCATCGAAACACTCAGCGAAGCGACGAATGAACTGCTGTACACCCGCACGGAGCAGGCGGTCGCGGACACGGTGACACAGATCGCACAGCGCATCATCGACCAGCCACTGGCAGCGATGTGGTCCTACGACAGTGACGACGACACCCTCTATCCGATTGGTGCGACGGACGAAGCGGTCGACTTCGCGGCGGTGGAGGCAGCGTCGGATCTCCCACCGATGGGTCCCGAAAGCGACGAGAACCGCCTGTTCCACGATGGTAGTCCGACCGTCGTCGAGGACTATCAGGCGCTATCGAACCCGTCATCGCCACAGGCATCGTTGCGGACGGTGCTGTTTCTCCCGCTCGAGGACTACGGGATGCTGTGTATCGGCTCGCCGACTGTCGAATCCTTCGACAGCCACGACCGGTTCTTGCTCGATATTCTTGCGAGTACTGGGGCCGCAGCGCTTGACCGGGTCGAACGGGAGACGCGACTCAAATCAAAGCAGACGGAACTCGAACGGTCGAACGAGGCGCTCCAGCAGTTCGCCTACATCGCCTCACACGACCTGCAGGAGCCCCTCCGGATGGTATCAAGCTACGTGGACCTGCTGGACAGCGAATACGGCGACGAGCTTGATGACGAGGCCGCCGAGTACATGGCCTTTGCCATCGACGGGGCTCGCCGAATGCAGGAGATGGTCAATGCCCTGCTCCGGTACTCGCGGGTCGAGACAACCTCGGGCGAGTTCGAGGAGACGGACCCGGAGGCGGTGATCGACCGGACGCTGGACGCCTTACAGATGCGAATAGAAGAGGTAGACGCGACAATCACAGTGGGGGCACTGCCACCCGTCGAAGCCGATCCGAACCAGGTCGGGCAGGTATTCCAGAATCTACTGGAAAACGCTATCGAGTACGCCGTGGAAGCCGGCATGGAGCCACGTATCGAGGTCAGCGCAGACAGAGATGACGACGATGTTGTGTTCACCGTCTCGGACAACGGGCCGGGGATTCCGGCGGCGGACCGCGAGGAGGTGTTCGACATCTTCCACCGGGCCGGAGCCCACGACACGGAAGGAACCGGCATCGGGCTAGCCGTCTGCCAGCGAATTGTCCTGCGCCACGACGGACGCATCTGGGTCGAACCGTCGGACGACGGCGCGACGTTCAAGTTTACGTTGCCCGCGGTAACGGAGGTGTGCGGCGATGACTGAATCCAGCGAGGGACGGCCGGTGGAGATTCTACTGGCGGAGGACAATCCCGGCGATGTCAAGCTGACCGAGAAAGCGCTGGAGAAGGGCAAGGTGCTGAACAACCTGCACGTCGTCAACGACGGTGTCGAGGCACTGGCGTTCCTCCGTCAGGAAGGCGAGTACGACGACGCACCGCGGCCTGATCTGTTGTTACTCGACCTCAATATGCCACGTAAAGGAGGGCAAGAGGTCCTCGAAGAGATGAAAGACGACGAGTCGCTTCGGCGGATTCCGGTCGTCGTGTTGACCAGTTCTGAGGCGGAGGAAGACATCATCGAATCGTACGACCTCCACGCGAACGCCTATCTGACGAAGCCAGTCGACTTCGACGGCTTCGTCGACATCGTGAGCAGCGTCGAGGAGTTCTTCCTCACGGTAGTCAAGCGGCCACCGAAATGACGATGACTGAGACGATACACCTCAACGTGCTCCTCGTCGAAGACAATCCGGGCGACGCTCAGCTCGTCGAGCATCACCTGAACTCGCCAGCCGTAGCGCACTTCGTCGATGACGTGACGATTTCCCACGTCGAGTCCTTGGCGCCGGTCGGTGAACAGCCGGACACAGCCTACGACGTGGTGCTGCTGGACCTCGGACTCCCCGAGTCAACAGGGCTCGCGACACTCGACCGGGCAACCGAGATGGTCAGGGGAGTGCCGATCATCGTTCTCACGGGCATGCAGGACCGGGAGATGGCTATCGAAGCGATCAACCGCGGCGCACAGGACTATCTGCCGAAAGCGGATCTGGACGGTGACCGACTCGTGAGGGCACTCCGGTACGCAGTCGTCAGGAGCCGCCAGCAGCGTGCGATTCAGCGCCAGACAGACCAGATGGACTTCTTCAACAGCATCCTGCAACACGATATCCTCAACGGGATGAACGTCATTCGGGCACGCGGCGAACTCCTCGAAGACACGCTCGACAGCCAGGAACGCGAGTACGCGTCGACCATCGTCCAGTGGAGCGACGACCTGATCGACCTCACGGAGAAGGTCCGGTCAGTGCTGGAGACGGTCACCGACGAGGACGGGCGAAGCCACGAACACCGGGAGCTACAGGCCGTCCTCACGGCCGCGGCGGAGCGCGCCCGGTCGGTCGGTGACGACTGTACTGTCACCGTCGAATCGGAGGCCGTTACCGTCGTCGCCGACGAACTGCTCGACGACGTGTTCGCGAACCTCTTTCTCAACGCAGTCGAACACGGTGGTGCCGATGTGACCATCGATGTGACGACGAGGGTCGAGGACGGGGTTGTCACAGTCTGTCTCGCCGACGACGGGGACGGCATTCCGAGCAGCGAGGCCCGGCGCATCTTCGAGCGCGGCGAGAAGGGCTCTGAGTCCGGCGGCACCGGCTTCGGGCTCTACTTCGTGGACACGATGGTCCGGAGCTACGGTGGCGATGTCTGGGTCGAGGACAGCGACCTTGGTGGCGCAGCGTTTTATATCGAACTCCCACACGCGACTCCGTAGAGGGAATCGATTGCCACACTGTTACCGGTCAGCCGCATTTCAGCTTCTGAGAAACGGGGCCGAATGTTCAATTCCGGGGAGGTCGAGTCTCCGGCTATGAATGATCCGCTGGACGGTGCCGAGGGTAGCGACCCGGAAGAACAGGATCGCTATCTTGCGGCTATGCAGGACCTCACTGCGGCGATGGCGGCCAGCGGAACCTCGTTTCGGGAGCGCGTCGAGCCAGTTTTGGCCGTCGGTCGAGAACACCTCGGGTTTCCGAACGGACACATCGCAGTGATCGCTGGCGACAGCCACGAAATCGTCGCCAGTAGCGGTCTACAATCCACGATTACGGCGGGTGACGAGACACCACGTTCCGAGACGTACTGTAGACACACCCTCAGCGAATCCGGGATGTACATAGTCACCAACGCAAGTGAGGAAATGGCGACTGACCCTGCCTACGAGCGGTTCGGACTAGAGGCCTACGTCGGCGCGACGTTGCGGGCGGACGGGGCGGAGTACGGAACGCTGTGTTTCGTCAACGACAGCGAGTCGATTTCGGAGTTCTCGGACTGGCAGCAGACGCTGTTCGAACATCTCACGCAGTGGGTCGAAGCAGAGATCGAACGCGAGCTAGCTGTTGATACACGCGAGCAGAGCCAGCGACTGCTGGAAGCGACGTTCAACTCACCGGAGACGTTCATCGGTATTCTCAACGCTGACGGAAACCTTCTCAGGGCGAACACAACAGCCCTCGGATTCATCGACGCCGATGACGACGCCGTCCTCGGGGAACTGTTCTGGGAAACGCCCTGGTGGAACCACAGTGACGAAGTAGCGTGCCGTTGCCAGAACGCTGTTGAGCGGGCGAGTGAGGGCGAGATGGTCAGGTTCGAGGCCGAGCATGTCGGTGCAGACGGCCAGCGTATCTCGACCGCCGTCGTGGCCCGGCCGGTAATGGTCGACGGGACCGTCCAGAAGGTAATCGTCGAGGGGACGGACATCACGGATCTCAAGCGCCGCGAAGAGCAAATGGAGTTTTTCAACAGTATTCTCAGGCACGACATCCTCAACGGGATGACAGTCATCGAGGCGCGCGCAGAAACGCTGGCAGATGCACTTACTGGGACACAGGCGGCCTACGCCGAGACGATTCTGGACTGGAGTCAGGACATCGTCGACCTCACACAGAAGGTCCGGAGCGTCCTGAGCACGATGTCAGACGATGAGCTGACCGAGGCAGAGACGATAGAATTAGGGCCGGTCGTCGAAGGGGCAACGAAAAAAGCGGTTTCAATGGCTGAAGACTGTACGCTCAGAACAGACATCCATGGCGATACCGTGGTCGTGGCTGACGACCTCCTCGACGATGTCGTCGGAAATATCTTGACGAACGCTGTCGAGCACGGCGGTCCAGGCACCACAATCGAGGTGACGACGGACCGCGTCGGCTCGATGGTCCATCTTCGCATCGCTGACGACGGACCCGGGATACCGCCCGCAGAGCGTGAGGCAATCTTCGAGAAGGGAGAGCGTGGACCCGAGTCGACGGGGACAGGGTTCGGATTGTACTTCGTGTCGGTGATGGTCAACAACTACGGCGGCGACATCTGGGTCGAAGACAGCGACCTCGGCGGCAGCGAGTTCGTCGTTACGCTCCCGGTAGCATAACCAGTGGGCATTTCCAAACGTTTTTGAATGATTTCTGCGTATTTCAGGTAATGCCGACAAAGAGTGCGCTCGCCCAGCAACTCGCCGTTGTCGCCGGATTCGACAATCCGCGGGCCAGTCTCGAACAGTACCGGACTCCGCCGAATCTGGCGGCCCATCTGGTCCATACTGCGGATCTTCAAGGCGACATTCAGGGACGGATGGTCGTCGATCTGGGCTGTGGCACCGGGATGTTGGCGCTGGGTGCAGCGTTGCGGTCGCCGGCGCGGGTTGTGGGGCTGGACATCGACCCCGCGCCGCTGTCGACGGCGCGCAAAAACGAGCGGAAGGTCGGTTCGACGACCCCAGTGTCGTGGGTTCGGGCAGATGCCACCACCGCTCCGCTGTCCCCGCCTGTCGAGGAAACGACCGTCGTGATGAACCCGCCCTTCGGCGCGCAGTCGGACAACGAACACGCCGACCGACGGTTCCTCGAAACTGCTGCGTCCATCGCAGCCGTGTCGTACTCGATTCACAACGACGGAAGCCAGTCGTTCGTCGAATCCTTCGCCGGGGACAACGGCGGCGAAGTGACCCATGCCTTCGAGACGGAGTTCGACCTGCCGCGACAGTTCGAGTTCCACGAATCGGACCGTCAGGCGATTACCGCAGAAGTGTACCGCATCGACTGGACCTAGGCCGCTTGCTGGCGGCGCTCCGCAATCTTCACACGAGTCCCATCTGTCCCCGCGTACAGCCGCGAGCGGTTCCGCTCGAAGGTCAGCCCGCCGATTCGCGTCCGCGTCATGTTCGCCGGAAGCGGTGCTTGCCCGACCGTTTCATTCCCCCGTGTTACGACCACGTCGAATCCGTTCTGCCGGGCCGCCACGGTCACGTTCCGCCCGTCGAGTATCACGTCCGCCGTCGATGGCTCCGAGGTGTACGCGGTCCGAGACTGGCCCCTCTCGCGCCTGAGCTGAACCCGGTAGACGCTGGCATTGCCAAGCACCGACCAGTCCGTCCGGTTCGCGTACACCGATTCACGCCAGGTCGAGCCACCGACCGTGACACGCTCCTTGCCGTTAACTGCGAGCTGACCCGGCTGGACGGCGGCGATCCAGACCTCCCGCTCTGCACTAGCGACGATGACGCCGCTGGCGTTGACGGTTGTCTCCGCTTGCTGCGTAGGCACCCAGATACTCTCGAAGTACGCGTTCGGAACGTTCTCGTCATAGGCCACCACGTAGTCTCTGACCTCGATGCCGTCTTCGGGGAGCTGGTCCGCTTGCAGGTCGACGACGTTCGTCGGGACGGCAGCGAGACTCAGTGCACCGAGGACGACGAGCAGCACTATCACTGCGAGTGATGCCGGGTGGCGGTCGAACGACGGGCGAAGGCGCCGGTCAGAGCCGACGGTCGCGGCGGCGACGACGAGCGCGAGGAGAAACACCAGTGCCGTCCCAGCCCAGCGGAACAACCGAAACCGGCCGCTGCCGAGCGGGATGTACACCGCCCAGAGGCCCTGTGCGACGGCGAACACGAGCGTCGCAAAGAACACCCGCAACATGTCCGGGTGTTCGTCCCGGCTCCGAAGCAACGCGAGCGCCACGACGACGCCTGCGAGTATGCCGATAGCGTGCCCCTGGATAGCGATGTTCGACCACCACGGCGTCACAAACCGGGTCTGGCCAGCGGCCGTCGACACCGGATATCGGAGTGCCGAATACAGGAGGTCGAGCACGCGGGTTCCGAGAAATGCACCGAGAAACAGCGTCGGCCGCGTCACGAGCGCGAACCCGGCAATGGCAAACACCACGCCGGAAAAGCCCACAATCGGCCCGATAGCGAACACCGCGGAGAACACACCCACGACGAACATGGCGACGGGAACAACCAGAATCCTGGCAAACGGGTTCGTCCGAAGCGACGTGAAGGTCTGGACACCCCGCTTGCGAGGGTAGTGGCCCCAGACGTACTCCGCGACCGTTCCGTACACCAGTGTGCCCATGAGGTTGCCCGTGATGTGGCCCTGACTGCCGTGAGTGAACGCCCCCGTGAGCATCCCGAACGGGTAGAAGTACGACCACGTCCGGAACGGGGTCACAAGCGGGTCCCGCGGGTGCCACCATGCGCCCTGCAGGAACAGGTACACCGCCGTGACACCCGCAATTGTCACCAGCGTCCCCCACGGGACCCCAAGCAGGAGTCGCGCCCGTACACCATCGCCCAGTCGTACACCCGAGAGTCGGCGGACGGCAAGAAGGATGACAAGCACCACGACGAGGACGACCGCTTCCTGCCATGGGAGCCACGCGGGCATGGCCGGCGTCGGCAGCGACTGCATCATTCACGCACAGTTCGGGTACGCGACGGCTTATGGATGGCGACAGGTGTCACTCGCCAACAGTGACTGATGGTGCTGGGCGAAGGCAACCGACTGTGGTAGACGCGGGACCTCAGAACATAGACAGGCCGACGCTGTACGGCCACGACGTACCAGCTACCGCAAGCAGCGACAGCGCGCCGCCGGCGAGGGCGATGTTCTTGAGGAACTGCGTCATCTCGTCCTGTACCTGCTCGTCCGGGACCGCCCAGAAGTTGTGCATCATGACGGCGGAAGCGACGAGGAACGTCGCCAGCGCCCCGGCCGCGATGACGGGGTACGCGCCGAGGATGACGAGGACGCCGCTGACGAGGAGCAATCCGCCGCTCCCGTAGACCGACGCCGCGGGTGCCGGGAGCCCTTTCGCCGCCGCGTAGGGCGTCATCTGGCC
Organism: Haloarcula sp. Atlit-47R; assembly: GCF_003665985.1. Classification (NCBI taxonomy): domain Archaea; kingdom Methanobacteriati; phylum Methanobacteriota; class Halobacteria; order Halobacteriales; family Haloarculaceae; genus Haloarcula; species Haloarcula sp. Atlit-47R. The sequence goes on from NZ_QPLQ01000005.1 coordinate 193,066, forward strand.
GGCGTTCTGGAAGTGGTTCAGGCCCATGAAGGCAAGCACCCCACCGAACAGGAGTCGGCCCAGCAAGAACAGCTCGCCCGCTCCGGCGGACTCAAACGCCATCAGGCGCTCACCTCCATGGCCGGAGTCGTTTCGCTACGAGACTGTCGAACCGCGATTAGTGGTTTCATTACGTTACTTGGTTCGTATCCGAACCTATTTGTACGTTCCCGGACAATGGGGATACCAGGTAGCACTGATGTCATCTGAAGTATTCACTGCCGCGGACGAGGAAGAGGAGAGCGGGCCGTGTGCCGTCATCGAGTCACTGGAACAGATCGGGTCGCGCTGGCGACTGGTCGTGCTCCACGAACTCCAGAACGGCGAACAGCGGTTCAACGAACTCAAACGGGCCACCGATGCCAGTTCTCGTACCCTCTCGCGGGTCCTCGATGATCTCCAGGAGATGGACTTTGTCGACCGACGGCTCGAAGAAGACGCGCCAGTCGCGACGTACTACCGACTCACGTCAAAGGGTGAATCCCTCTGTCCGGTGTTCGACGAAATCGAGGACTGGGCTGAGGAGTGGCTGGCCGGGTGCAAGAACTGACTGGACAACGCAGACTTTTCTATCCCCCGGCCCCATCGCTTTACCAATGGGAGTACGGCCACCAGCCGATAACAGCGACGAGCCAGACGTCATCGAGTTCGGTATCGCGGCACTCGACGCCCGCCTGTCGGACGTGGACATCGAGTATCCCGCGACCGCGAGGGAGGTCCGGGACGCCGCCGGCCACATCACGGTCCCGTTCGACGCGTCGGGCCACTCGATGACCGTCGCCGAGGCGCTTGACGAGACGAACGCCACGGAATTCGACAACGAGCAGGAGCTACTCAACGATCTCCATCCGATATTCGAGCGCAAACGGGAAGCAACCAGAAACAGTCTGCTCTCCCAGCTCCGCGCGCTGGTCCCGTTCTAAACTACTCGTCGGGCTGGTGCGGAGAGACCGCTGGCGTTGTCTCTGTATCACTCTCTCCGGTGCCCTCCGCGTCACCGACCGGCTGGTCGTTGAACACGTCCGCCGGCTGATCGCGGGTCTCGTGTGTGAGCTGGACAGCAATGTCCTCTAGACGGCGTGTCTGTTCGCGGTTTACCGCCACGAGCATATCAGACAGGACGCCGAACATGAGGAGCTGAATCCCCAGCAGAATGGCGAACGAGCCGACAACTGCGATCACCTCGTGTGAGATGCTGTTAACGACCCAGTCATAGGCCACGTACGCGCCGAGGAGGAACCCGACCACAGTGCTCCCGAGGCCAACGCTCCCAAAATAAAACAGTGGATTGTTGGTCTTTGCCATCTGGTACAGCGTCAGGATGATTGTCGCGCCGTCCCGGAACGGACGGAGGTTCGTGTCGGACTCGTCGGGCCGGGGCTGGTAGGTGATCGGCACCACCGTCGTCGAGATATTGTGTTTGACACACTCGACGGCCATCTCCGTCTCGATACCGAAGCCAGAAGCCGTCAGCGAGCTCCGCTGGAAGGACTGGCGCGTAAAGGCTCGATACCCGGAGAGGATATCGGTGAGGTCCCGTCCGTGAATCGTTTCGAAGGCACTGTTAATGATGCGGTTGCCGATCTGATTCAGTTTCGTCATCGCGCCGGGTCGCATATCCGCAAACCGGTTTCCGATGACGTGGGCGGCCTGGCCTGACAACAGCGGTTCGAGTAGCCTGTCCGCCTCGTCGGGCCGATAGGTCGCGTCGCCGTCGGCCATCAGGACGTACGGCTGCTCGATGTGACGCGTCACCGCCTCTCTGACGGCCTGCCCCTTCCCCGAGCCGGACTGTTCGACGACTCGCGCGCCGGCTGACTCGGCAGCCTCCTGTGTTCCGTCGGTCGAGCCGCCGTCAATGACGAGAACGTTGGTAAAGCCCTGCTCACGAAACCCGGACACGACCGACTCGATGGTCTCTGCCTCGTTGAACGTCGGCAACAGTATACAGACGTCGTCTCGGTCGGCCATTGACTCAACGTCATCCACGCGAAGACAAATAAATGCGGGTCTGCCCGCGTGCGGGTTTTCGGTCAGATTCTCGCAGTCGCCGATAAAAAAGCGGTGACTGCCAGGAAGCGCTGACAACAGCCGTGTCAGTCGTTGCGCTGCTCGCTCATGTGCTCCCAGACCTCCGCACAGCCACAGCCGTCTTCGATGTCTGCCAGGTGATCGTCTTCCTCTGTCTGGGATGTCGCAGTCATGTTACTCACTCTGCGAGTAACTACTCGCCGCCACCCACTAATAGATTTGGGCGGCGGGCGACGCGTTTTACATTCCCTGCCACACATGAGCGTGTATGAGCGACCCTGCGGACGTGTTCGACCTAGTCGGGCTGACCGAATACGAGGCGACAGCGCTGGAACAGCTGCTCTCGCTCGGCCGAACGACGGCCCCGAATCTCGCGGAAGCGAGCAGCATCCCCAAGGCCCGCGTCTACGGCGTGCTGGAGTCGCTCTCCGACCGCGGATTCATCAAGGTGATTCCCGGCCGTCCCAAAGAGTACCAGCCGAAATCGCCTGGCGAAATCCTCGACCGGGCCGTCGAGAACCGCAGGCAATCATACGAATCGTTTGCCACAGACATCGACTCCTACCGCGAAGCCTTCCTCGCCGAGTACGAACCACGGTTTGAACGGGCAAGCGAAGACATCTCGCCGACGGCAGAACTGTTCCACGTCGTCGACGTGGGCGAACCAAGCGAACGCGAGACCCGCCGGCTGTATGATGACGCCGAAGCGACGCTTCGTGTCATCACCAATAGCTTCGCCTACCTCGATAGCGTCGAACGCGCACTGGCGGAGACACTCGACCGTGGAGTCGAGGTCAGCGTTCTCTTCTTGCATCCCGACGAGCTACCAGCGGAGAAGGCTGCTGTTCAGGCCGACATCGTCGACCAACTGGCCTCGGAGTACCCTGCTGTCGACCTGCGATTCAGCACGGAGAAACTCCCCTGGCGCGGGACGCTCGTCGATCCGAGCATGGACTACGACAGCGGTGAGGCGATTCTACTGGTCGAGGAGCCGGACGTTCCCAACCACATGCGGCAGGCCGCACTCACGGACAACGGCTCGTTCGTCGCTGGGATGCAGCGCTACTTCGATCTGATCTGGGAGTATGAGAGCGTCGACACGGCCCGTCAGACGTAGCCAAGGTCCTCCAGTCGCTGGTATGTCCTGTCGTCGAGGTCGTCGAAGTCCTCGCCCGCCGTCTTGACGTCGCGTTCCTTTATCGACTCGAACGCACGGTCGACGTGTTCCGCACCGTCGTCGGAAACCTTGTAGGACGTCTGGGCGTCGCGGCTGACAACTGTGGCGGCGTGGTCGCGGCTAGTACAGTACTTGACAACGCCCTCGCTATCGTCTTCGAACACCGCTCGCGACGTGGCAGTCCACGGCGACAGGTCGTCGACGTACGCACCGGCACGCTCCTGCAGCGGTTCGTCGAGGCCGACCGCAGTGGCGAGGACCGGCCCGTCAGGACAGAAGCCGGCCGGCTGCCGGTCTCCGTCTCGAAGCCGATTCACGACCCGCGGAAATTCGACCAGCGACGCGGGACCGTCGACCCGTTGGGGTTCGGTCTGGCCCGGATGGCGCACGATGAGCGGGACGTGGAGCACGCTGTCGTGAATCGTGACGCCGTGCTCTGCGACCCGGACGCCCGGCCGCACGTCGCTCCGTTCGCCGAATCCTTCACCGTGGTCGCTCGTGATGACGAGGAGGGTGTTTTCGAGTTCGCCACGCTGTTCCAGTGCCGAAACCAACCGTTCGAGCTCCGCGTCCATCTGGCGAATCGCCCCATCGTACAACGACTCCACCGCCTTCTTTTGCCACCACGGCCGGTGGCCGCCGTTGAAGTCCCACTTCTGGTCCTCGAAGGAGGCCTGCAGCGACGACGCCTCCGAGCCGCCCCACTGGTCGTATTCGGGCATCGGTTCGTACGGAATGTGTGCGTCCATCAGGTTGAGACACGCCGCCCACGGCCCCTCCTGCCGGTCGCTCCAGTCCAGCAGCGAATCCACGTAGACGTCCGCCGGCGTCGACGCTCTGACGCTGTCCGGGAGGAGCCGCTTGTAATCGGACTGGAGTTTCGTCGCCACACCGTTTGCCAGCGACCGGAGCGGCGCGTCGTCTGTCAGCGCGAGTTTGACGAACTCCGCGTACTGGCCCCGCCCCTCGTTCGAGACGAACTCGTGGGGATTGACTGCGCCCGGGAACGGGACGTTCCGTGCACCGACGACCTCGTCGAACCCGTCCCGGAGTCCGACATCGACGGCCGTCAGCCAGTCGTTCTCGGTGAACACGCCCGTTTCGTAGCCGTCCTCGCGCAACTGCGAGAATACCGACGCCGAGGGGTCCAGCCGGTGGCCCGCCGAGACGACGCCGTGTTCTTCGACGTGTAGACCGGAGAAGATGCTCGCGTGGCTCGTGACGCTCCGCGCACCGGGGGCCCGGGCCTGCTCGTACAGTGTCGCCCGCTCCGCGGCAAAGGAGTCCAGAAACGGCGTCGTCTCGTTGACGTGGCCGTAGGCGCTGAGGTTCTGTGCCCGGGCGCTGTCGAGGATGACCAGCAAGACGTTTGGATCGTCCGACATAGCTACATATACCCGAGGTCTTCGAGATGCTCCTTGACTTCCTCCCCTGACCGGTCGCCGTCGTGCGACGCCGTCACCTGCGGCGTCGACGTGTGGTCGGTCCCGTCGAGTTCTGCTTCGATGGCCGCACGGACGTCGACGACGCTCTCGATCGCGTCGACCATGGCCGCGTCGGTCCCCGCAATCATCGCCTCGTCGGTGTGGACCCCGTCCTGCAGACCGTGGTCGCTGACGAGCAGTAGCTCGTCGTTGTCACCGAGGTCGTCACGGACCTCGCCGACGAACTCGTCGAGTTCCTCGTAGGCGCGGTCCTGCAGCGATGGCTGTTCGTACGCGACGTGGCCGACGAGGTCGAGCCCGCTCGTGTATGCAAACACCAGTTCGTGTCGGCCGCCTCTGAGCGCCCGTCGTGCGCGAGCGAGGCGAACCATCGACATTTCGAGGCACTGCTCGTAGAACAGCGCCGGGTCCGTCGACGAGTGCCCGCCTTTCGCTTCGAGGTCGCGCTCGAAGAGGTCGCCGAGGTTTCGCCGAAGGCTGTGCTCGCGGTCCTCGGTGTCCGGGTCGATCACGTAGTTCGGGATGCCGATTGGTGCCGCCTCTCGGCCGTCGAACACTGTCGACAGGCCGTTCTCCTCGTAATACGTCGCCGGGATCCGAAACGCGTCCTGTTCGGTGTTATTCAGTAGCCACGCCCCGAGACGCGTCTGCAGCCCCGACGGGAGGAGGTAATCCGCGGCAGCGCTCCCGAATCGGAGGGCAGGGTTCTCCCAGGCGACGCCGTTGTCGAGCGTGATCCCGTGTTCCGGTGGCCTGAGGCCGGTAATGATCGTCGGCCAGAGTTCGTGCGTGCTGGGGCCGCCCTCGACGCTCCTGATCGTCTCGATAGCGTGGTGATCAGCGAGCGTCAAATTCGGATGTGCCGTCGAGTCTACTAGTTCCGGGTCGAGTGCATCGATACCCAGCACTACGAGGACCATATTTACCTCGAACGTCTCAGTCGACGGCTTAAGACCTTTCGATGCACGCGATAGACGTCGGTGCGACCTTAGCCAGACAGCGAACGGTACAGGTCGAGGTACTCCTCCGCGATTTTCTGCCAGTCGTACTTCTCCTCAACACGGTCTCGTGCCTGTCTGGCTATATGTTTCGTGAGTTCGTAATCGGAGAGCAAGGTGGTGACGGCGTCTGCGATTGGTTCCGGTGACTCTGTCGGAACGACAAAGCCCTCCTCCCCGTCGCGGACCATCTCGCGCGCCCCGGATATATCGGTGACGACCACCGGACAGCCGGTTGACATCGCTTCCAGACGGACGAGGGAGAAGCTCTCCGACCGGGACGGGTGGATGAAGGCACGCGCCTGCGACAGGTGTTCCCGGACGATTGACTGGTCGACGTACCCGTGGAACGTGACGTTCTCCTCCAGATCGAGGTGCTCAACCTGCTCGTGCAGTTCGTCTTCCAGCGGCCCATCACCGAAGATGTTGAGATGGACATCTGGATGCTCCTGTCGGATTATGTCAAGTGCATCGAACAGGATATCGTAGCCCTTCCGTTCCCTGAGACTCCCGATAGCCACGAGCACCTTGGAGTCGGCAGGCTCGCTGTACTCGAAGAGATCCGGATCCACGCCGAGCGGGATCGTCCGGAGCTTTGACTCGTCGACCAACTCGGCGTACACGTCCCGAGCTTCCTCGTGGACGACGACGACCCGGTCAGCGGCTTCCAGCGTTCGCTCGAATAGTTCCATCCGGGGCGGGTCCAGAACCGCGTCACGCGTTGCGTCGACAGCCGCGTGTAGCGGGTCCGTAAGTGGACGCGGCAGATCCGACCCCACCCACGAGGAGACCATGCGGTTGAACTCCTCAGCCATAATCGCGTGTCCCGCCTGACATGGTCCGATGACGATCGGGACGTCTCCCTGAAGGCCCGAAACCAGAAGCGGATTGAACCACCGATAGCTAAGGTTCATATGGTGGTATATGTCTACAGGACCAGTGCGTAAATCTCCCAGAAGCGTCCGGTACAACTTCACGTAGTACGCGATCCGGTTAGCGCCACCGAGCGGGTACACAGTGACGTTTTCGGGGTCAAGCCGGTCGGAGACCGTCCGCGTGTACGTGTCGACAGTAAAGTCGTCGTCGTAGAGATTATTCAAGAGATTGTAGCTCTTCCCGTATTCGTCGTTGGACATATCCGCCTTGGTCGGCCCGACGAGAACCCGCGGCATGAGTGGTGGTGGAGCAGTGGTGGAGTTAACCGTTATATCTGGCGTTTTGGCATTGATCACGCTCGGTATTTTACGCGCCGCAGTTCACGAAAGACATATTATTGCCACTCCGGTCACTCAACACAATGGATCCGCCGAACGTTCTCCTCGTCATTCTCGATAGCGTCCGGGCGAAAAACATGAGTCTCTACGGGTACGGTGCCCGGACGACGCCGTTTCTCGAACGGTTCGCCGACGAGGCAGAGGTGTACGAACAGGCGCGTGCGCCGAGTATTCACAGCGTTGCGAGCCACGCGAGCATTTTTACCGGTTATCACGTCCCTGAGCACGGCGTGACCAAGCACGAATCGGAACTGGACCCGGAGAGCACGATCTGGCGCGAGCTCGCGGACGACTACGGCTATGAGACGGGTGTCTTCACCCCAAACGTCGTCGTCAGCGTCTCCTCGAACCTCGTCGAACCGTTCCAGACTGTCGACGGGCCGCGACAGGACCCGGGTCACCGCTACTTTGAGGAGGGAATCGCACCCTCAGATGTCGAAGGGCATCAGACGAACCGCGAGTACCTCACTCGGTGTTTCAACAGCGATGCGCCGCTGCGGTCGGTGATCAACGGGCTGTACTTCCAGTATTACGACGGCGGAACCGAGGCGGAAGACGAGTCAGCCACTGAATACATCGATTCGTTTCTGGACTGGTCAGGGTCCCGGAACGGGCCATGGGCGGCGTGTCTCAACCTGATGGGCGCACACTACCCGTACGAGCCGGGCGCGGAGTACGATCAGTGGGGTGGCGACGAGTTACAGGCCCTCCACGATTCCCTGCCGGCCCCACCGTCACGAGAGATTGCCACCGACGGGGACTGGTGGAAGCTCCGGGCGGTGGAGAGTCTCTACGACGGGTGTATCAGGCAACTCGATGCCGCGATGGAGTCCCTCACAGCGGCGCTCAGGGACCGAGGCGATCTAGACGAAACACTGCTGGTCATCACAAGCGACCATGGCGAGGGATTCGGCGAGCGAAGTCGTATCGACCCCAGTGTTCAGGTCGCGGACCACAGCTGGGGGATCAGCGAGGTACAGACGCACGTCCCGCTCGTCGTTAGCCGGCCGGGCGAGTCAGACGGCGTCGTCGAGAACCGGATCGCGAGCCTCACCCGGTTCCCCGACGTAGTCAGAAACGAGATCGACGGCGAGCGTGGATCGTTCACCGTCGACGATCATGCGATTGCCATGACCCACCGTCTCGAACAGCCGGAACGAGTGTTACCGGCAGCGTGTCAGGACCGGTCGAAATACGGCGGCCCGTGGCGAGCGGTCTATCGACAGGACGGCGACCGCGTCAGAAAGGTCGCCGACCACGGATCGACGGCGCGAACGATACTGATAGAGAACGCTCAGGTGTCCTATCCGCGAGACGACGAGGAATCGTCTCTGGGAGCCGTTTACGACAGCTTCGAAACTAAGGGCGTTCGGAAGGATCAGAAGGACGGACAGGCGCTTGATGATGATGTCGAAAAACAGCTGGAAGAGCTGGGCTATCTCCGGTAATCAGCTTCACCGGTTATCGCAGTGAAGCGACTTGCGGGATGTTGTCGAGGACTACAGTCCGGAACTGAGACGAGATAGACACTAACACTGCGAAATAGGTGGCCGCCCCAAGGATGATAAGTGCGGTCGTCGCGACCTCGTTGGGGAACGGTTCGTTCGCCCGCGTTAGCACACCGTTGAGAACGGTGACGAGTATCCCCATCGCTACCGTCGCACCAATCTGTCGCAAGATTTCGGTGACTGGAACACTGAAGTCGAGATGTCTGCCAAGGATGAGATAGCCACCGATCAGGCTCAGGAGCGAAGACAGCGCGGACGCCAGCGCAGCCCCGGTCATACCGATGGTATAGACAAGCGCCGCGTTCAGTGTCACGTTCGAGGCGATCAGTATCCCGTTTACCTTGAACGCCGCCTTCGGTTGGTCGATCCCCCCGAGCGCGTTCGTGAACTGCTTCTGGTAGCCGTAGAACAACACAGAGAGAATAAGCAGCCCGAGGACCTGTGCCCCCTGTACGAACTCGTCACCGTAGATTCGAAGGATGCGATTGGACAACAACAGCCCGCCGACGAGACCGGGTATCGTCACCAACCCGGTGTACGAGAGCGCATCCTCTACGAGGGATGCGACCTGTTGGTCTCGATCGTCTACTGACAGCTTGCTCAGTTCTGGAAACAGCGCGCCACTGATCGACGTACTGAAGATAATGAGGAAGTTCGCGATGTTCCAGGTGATCCCATAGACGCCGACGAGCGAACTCGGCACGAACAGCCCGAGAATGATAACGTCGGCTTGCTGGAACGTTTTCCCTTCGAGCCGCCCCATCCAAGCGTACTTCGCGTAGTCGACGAGACGCTCGAAGTGTTTCTTCTCCGGAAGGTTGTACGGTCCACCGAGAACGTAGAGCCCGGCGACCACGAGGACGAGGCCACCCAGCGCATACCCCATGACGAGCGCAGTCAATCCGAAGCTGAGAAGTACACCTCCGACCTGCAGGACCGTCCTGGCGATTCGTCGTGCAACCTTGAGCACCGCCGCGACGTGGACCATGTGGGCCCCGTTGAGCATCGCATCGACGTACGACCCGAGTAGTCCAACCGCGAGAAGGATAATTACGAACCCGATATGGTCGACATCAAAGCTGCTGGTGACGACGTCCTGAAACAGCAACAGACCGACAATGATTACGCCACCGATGGCTGCAATTGTGAGCCCCCCCGCAAGCTTGTACTCCCCTATGTCCGTCCCCTCGCTGACCCGTTTCGTAATCGCGCTGCCGATTCCGATAGATCCCAGAAGCGAGAGCCACGCAACGATAGAGAGCAAGAGATAGTATCTCCCGAGGACTTCCGCACCGAGTAATCGTGCGAACAGGATCGTGGCGATGAAGCCGGCCGCAGAAGAGAGCCCCTTCGAAACGAAAGAGATGAACGATGTTTGTCCGATTCGCATCCGTATGCATCAGGAGATGGACAAGACGTTATTAGAACTTGTTGATATCTCTGTGAGTGGGTGTGTAAATCAGCGTATACCGTGGTAACGCGCCTAATCAGCCTGTGAGGCGATAGGTGACGTGCCGACTATCGGAACGCTGGCCAATCAGCAAGATAGCACACCTACAGCCGCTTGAGTATCGACCTGTACCGCTCACAGGCCGCCTCAAAGCTGTACTCAGTCTCGATTCGGTTGCGTCCGTTCTCGCTGATGTTGTCAAGATCGTCTCGGTCCAGACTATCGAGTATAGTCTGTCGAAGCGCCGGCGGCTCCCGTGAATCAAGCAGGAAGCCGGTTTCGCCCTCGCGGACAACGTCTGGAACGCCCGAAACCGGTGAGGCCAGTACCGGCGTTCCGCAGGCCAGCGCTTCCAGTATTGTCGTCGGTAGTCCCTCCGTCGGCTGTGACGGCAACACGAGCAGCGAGAGATCGTTGAGTTGGTCGGGCACATCGTCGTGATCCACCCAGCCGGTGAGTTCGACTGCGCCGCGCTCGATTTCAGACGCGAGTTCGGTTTCCAGCCACTCCCGGAGGTCACCGTCGCCGATGAACCGGAAGGTCACGTCGTCGGGTAGCTCTGTGGCGACAGCAGCGAGTTCGCGGACGTTCTTTTCTTCGTCAAGCCGACCGAGGAACCCGACGATGCGGTCGCGGTCGGCGTAGGGCTGCTGGACGCGAAATTCATCCGTCCGGACGTAGCGCGCCCCCGTCGGATACACGGTCGGGGATTCCGGATGCAGGTCCAGTTGGCGGGCCATCTCGGGCGTGTATGTGATGACCCCGTGAGCCGCGGCGAAGCCGGCTCGTTCAAGTGCACGGACGGCACTGGCGAGCCCGGCAGCCACCGGGTCCGGCAACTGCTGTTCCCAGTTCAGCCGGAGCGTCAGCGGCACATCACCGCGGGGTTCGACGAGAACCGTTTTACCGAGCAACCGAGCCGCGATAATGGGAAGCAGGTACGACGTTGCGCCGAAAAACAGGACTACGTCTTCGTCACGGTCGGCGATGACGCGGCACATCCGGAGCTGGTTCAACAGGAACCGGACGGCGGCGGTGACGACGGAGTCGCCCGCGCCTTTCTGCGTGAGCTCGACGAGTTCGTGCCGGTCGCGAATCTCGGAATCAGCCGGCAGATCAGCCGTCACGAGCGCGACCGATGTCACAGCCGACAGGATGTCGAGCAGGCTTCGTGTGGCGTTCTCGCCAGCAGCGGCGAGGGGATGGGTCACGACGCAGACACTCGGGAGTGATTCGTCAGTCATAGAATCCACTTTCGTTCGGTGTCACGGGTGATTCGCTGGCTACTCTGTAGTGTCTGTGGGCGGAGAGAACGGGTCCCGGGGAGTGATTTCGACATATAGTTGTCATTAGCAAGCCGGTTCATCGTCTATCCGCTTTAGCACGACGATAGTCGGGTTTCCGTCTTCGGGGAACGACGAAAGTCCGGCGCTGTCTCTGAACTTTCGCTCCGCGCTGAGTTCGGTGTCCACCGGCGGACCGAACGTCCGGACGATTTCGTAGTCCTCCTCGGCAAACAGCGCCGACATGCGTTCAGTCACACCCGGGTACACGGACGGATCCTTGAAAAAGCGGAAGTAGTGGTAACTGGAGAGCACGACGTACTCGGGCGCGTTACAGTCCAGTCGTTCAAGCCCCGGCTGCCACTCCTCGCGAGGGAACGTCGAATGAATGACGTACCGGTTCACGGTCGCTTCTTCGGGGAACTCCGGGAGGTACACGCGCTGGGAATACACGTCGACAGTATCAGCGCTATCCAGATTCGCGTGTGTCCACTCAGTTGCCTCCTGCCGGGACTGGCTGACATCGGCGACACCGGCGACAGTGTGTACGCCCGAAAAGACGACGACGAGCGTGAGAAATCCGATGCCGACCACGCGCATTGAGCGATCGGATCGGGTCAGATCGGACCCGGCGACGCCGGCGAGGACCGCGAGAACCGGGAATAACGGCATCACACGCGGGAACTGTGTCATGTTCCCCTGAGTGATGACTGCGAAGTACGGGATAGCATAGAGAAGCAACAACCAGACCGCACTGTCAAGGGTGCCTCGCAAGAGGAAAGCGATGACGAGTAGTACGGACAGTATCGAAAACAGGAACAGTACGATGCCCTGTCCTTCGGCGAGGTGTGCAAGCTGAATGAGCCACCCGGGGTCAGACCAGTTGTACGAGACGGAGTCGCTCGTACTGCGGACGACGTACCGAGAAATCTCATCGGCCCACGACACTGGATGGAAAAAGATTGACGGGGTCGTGGCGATGTAACCGAGTATAGTTAGCGTCGGGTACCTCCAAACCGCTTTGATGAACTCACCGACGGTCCCCGATTCGTCCCAGTGGCGTTCGATGATGACGATAGCAATAGGCAAGACGAGGAGCCCGGCGGTTGCCTTCGTCGACGCTGCTAAACCAGCGACCAGTGCGGCAGCCAACAACGTTCTGGTCTCTCTCGAATGAAACGCACGAACCGTTAGCAGGAATCCGAGCATGAGGAAGAACGTCATCGGGACGTCCTCAGTAGCGTAGTGGGCGGTGAGGACATACCCGACAGAAGTCGTGAGAAAAACGGACGCGAGGATTCCGGCACGGCGGTCCAGTAGTTCTCTACCAAGGTAATAGAGGACGACAACAGTCCCGACACCGAACAAGACAGATACAAGCCGACCGGCGAACAGCACGTCGTAGAAGGCTGTGAGAAGGTCGGGAGACACACCCCAGCTCGGCGAGCTTCCGACGCTGGCTGCGCCCGACATGATGTCGCCGAACTGTCCGGTCACAAGCCAGTACAGCGTCACCGGGACGAAAGAGAGCGCCAGAAGGTAGAGGTGGAGGTTCCCGCCTTTCCGGAAGTTATCGATGAAGGGGTTCTGCTCGTATCCCATCCTGAGAGCGAGTTCGATAGCGCCGGTTTCGTCCGGAAACGTCAGATGCGGCCGCAGTCGCCAGGTACCGAAGACCATCAGCAGGAACGCAGCGAGCGCGATGAGCGGCACAAACGGCTCACGTCGGACCGACTTGCTGATTCTGTTCCACAGGATAGAGGGCATTTCCTCGTGATTGACCACTGACTGTAATAGTCTGTACGGTTCCGGGAGACAGCACCCCGATTACAGGCATGCGTGTTGATTTTGTATACGTCTCTTCATCAGGGGAGTGTCAGCCTGAAAACCACTCTAAAGGACTAATGATCGGGATGTTCGCGGTATCGGCATAATTTGAGCAGGTAGCAAATGGCAACTGTTAATAAATGCGCATCTTGTAGCACATACAGACCCTCAGAATGGCAAAAACAGGGAGTCTACCGGACGGGTCGGCCGTATCAGCGACAGATACCGACAGTGACGTCCAAACGTCTATTGTGCTTCCTGCATATAACGAGTCCGAGAATCTGGAGCCGCTAGTCGACGAGATCCAGTCTACGTTCCGTGAGAATACGACGTACGGCCCATACGAGATAGTTGTCGTTGACGATGGGAGTACGGACGGGACGGCCGAGACGATACAGCAGATCGCGACGGACCGTGACGAAGTGACAGGAGTCTTACTTCGACGTAACTTCGGGCAAAGTGCGGCCCTGGCTGCCGGAATCGACTACTCGATAGGGGAATACATCGTGACGATGGACGCCGACCGGCAGAACAATCCGGCAGACATCCCGAAGCTCCTCACGAAACTCGAAGAGGGGTACGACTGCGTCAGCGGTTGGCGGCGCGACCGCGACGACCCGCTCTCGAAAACTATTCCGTCGGCAATACAGACACGGTTGGCGAAGCTGACAGGGCCGGACATTCACGACTTCGGATGCACGCTGACCGCCTACCGAGCTGCGGGGCTGAAGGAGATAGACCTCTACGGCGAGGGCCACCGGTACATCCCGGCGAAGCTCCACAAGCGAGGGTACAAAATAACGGAACTGCCCGTCGACCACCGGCCGCGAACCGCCGGGGAGACGAAGTACGGGATGAAGCGGCTGGTCAAGGGGTTCGTCGACCTCCTGTTTCACGTCTTCTGGAACCGGTTTTCCACCCGGCCGTCGCATTTCTTCGGCGGTATCGGGCTCGTCCTGATGACGGCCGGCGGCCTCATCGGGTCACACATGGTGTTTCTCAAGTACGCCTTCGGACAGTCGCTGGCACCGCACGTCCCGCGGCTCATCCTGACCGTCGCGCTGGTCCTGTTCGGCGTCCAGCTGGTGATGTTCGGGTTCCTCGCGGAGATGATAGTGAAACAGCAGTACCGGGACGAGCGACCGTACCGCGTCAACACCATCATCGGTGAGGACTGACAATGCAAGATTTCGACTCACACGCTATCGAGAACGTACTGCTCGTCAGCATCGACTGTCTCCGGGAAGACTGGCTCCAGCGGGGCATCTCGGAGGGCATCGTCCCGACGCTCGAACGGCTGGCGACCGAGGGGTTGTACTTCGACCGGGCGTTCACCGTGGCAAACACCACCGACCCGAGCCTCACGTCGTTCATGACCGCCTCGTACCCCCACACCCACGGCGTCCAGGAGAACGGCTGGGGGCTCGACGAGTCTATCCCCGTCCTCGCGGAGTCGGTACAGGACGCGGGCCACGACACGTTCGGCGTCGTCAGCGTCGACCACCTCAGCGACGAGCACTCGGGGCTGGGCCGGGGCTTCGACGAGTACTGTGACGGCGGCGGCTCCTACGATACGCTGTACCCGATTCTGAGCCGGATATACGACACGAAGACGTTCAACACGGTGTTCGGTGCGGTGAAAGACGTCGGGACCGAGCAGTGGAACCTCAAGTCGCTCCTGCGACAGACGGGACTCATCAGACTGCACTGTCGGACGGCAAAGAGCGTGACACAGGACGCCGTCGAGCAGCTAGACCGCGTCGACGGCCCCTTCTTCGGCTGGGTCCACTACTTCGACATGCACGAACCGCGGAACTACGACCGCGGCGACCTCGACACGCACGACGAGTACACGGCCGCGATGAAGCTCGTCGACGGGTACGTCCAGCAGGTACTCGACGAACTCGAAGCGCGGGACCTCCGCGAGGAGACGCTCGTGATTCTCACGGCCGACCACGGGGAGGCGCTGGACGACCACGGCTACACGGGCCACGGCCGCCAGCTCTACGACGAGGAACTGCACGTCCCGCTCGCGTTCCACCACCCGGACATCGACGCGGAGACCGTCTCCGACCAGGTCCGGACAATCGACATCGCGCCGACGGTGCTCGACCTGCTGGACGTCGAGGTCCCGGACGCGTTCGAGGGGCGGAGCCTCCGCGTGAACGACGACGGGACGCCGCCGGGAGACCGAGACGCGTTCCTGACCGCCTATCCGGAGTTCGCGGAGTCCATCGGCCTCCGCACGCCGGGGTGGAAGCTCATTCGCGAGGGGACCGAGCACGAACTGTACGACCTCTCGGCGGACCCCGAGGAGACGAACGACCTCGTCGCCGCCGGCGCGACGGACGGGACGCCGTACGACGACCTCCGCGAGAAGCTCCAGGCGTGGGACAGCGCCGGCAGCGACGTCAGCGACCAGGACATCGATGCCGACACGCAAGAGATGCTGAAAGACCTCGGCTACGTGGACTGACCGTAGGACTCAAGTGTTTCTCAATCGGTGCTGGTAGCAATGAGGGATGTCATCTTCGTTACTGCGGACTCCGTCCGTCACGATTTCCTAGACGCGATGGAGTTCGTTTCTACGTTCTCGAACCACCGGGGCGTGACCGGGGCCCACTACACGCGACCGAGCCTCGCCAGTATTCTGACCGCCTCGTACCAGGGGGCTATCGAGTCCCGCGCGATGTCCCCGACAGTCGCCGAAGCCTTCTCCCAGGCCGGATACACGACGATTGGCCTCTCCTCGTCTCCCCACACTGACCCGCGGTTCGGGTTCGACGCGGGATTTGACGTCTACGAGAACTACTGCGAGGCGGGCAACCGCGGCAACCCGCTCCGACAGTTCGCCTCACAGTTCGACCTCATCCGGAAGGTCTACCACCGCTTCCGGCCGCCCCACGCGAAGCTATCGAACCGGCTCCCGGACGACGAACTCATCGACAACGCCATCGCGGCGTTCAACGACGAGTCGGGCCCGCGGTTCATGTGGCTCCACATGATGGGCACCCACCGCCCGTACGGCCTCGGCGACGACGCCGTGCCCAAGGAGATAGACCGGAAGGCGCTGTTCGCCCCTGAGAAGCTCACTGCCGACGAGAAGGAGACGATTACGCGGAAGTACCGCCAGACCCTCTCTCGGGCGGACGCCGAGATAGAGCGCCTCGTCGACTCGGTGGATTCGTCGGAGCCGCTCGTGGTGTTCAGTTCGGACCATGGCGACGAGTTCGGCGAGGACGGACACTACTTCCACCAGCCACAGCGGCGGCGGGTGGTCGACGCGCTGACCACCGTGCCCGTGGCGACGAACGACCTCTCGCTGTGTGAGCCACTCAGCGTCCTCGACATCGCCCCGTCGCTGCTTGCCGAAGTCGGCGGCGAGATCCCGTCCGAGTGGCACGGGAAAGACGTCCGCGAGACGCCCCGAGACCAGACGCTCACCATCGCCCCGTGGCACGGCACGACGACCGTCGCGTGGCAGGACTTCGAGACGAAAATCGTGAGCCGCGACGCCGACGTGTCGATGGTGCGGAACGGCGAGACGGTCGACGTCGAGCGCGAGGACGTCGACGAGGACCTCAAACAGCAGATGCGCGACCTCGGTTACGTCGAGTGATGGCCGATGACGACAGCATCCTGAAAGGCTACCTCTCGGTGTTTACCGGCGACCTCGGCCGACTCCTGACCTTCGCCGTCTTCATCCCGTTGCTGGTCCGTACCGTCGGCGAAGGCGGGTTCGGGACCTACGCGCTCGTGATGGCGATTTTCCTCCCGAGCCGGAAGATACTGAACCTCGGGCTGTTCGAGGCGACCAAGACCTACGCCTCGCGGGAGCGCGGCGAGGAGCGAGCAAGCGTTGTCACCACGTCCTTCGCACTCCACGTCGGGAGCCTCCTCGTCGGGATTCCGGCGCTGGTCGGGCTCATAACCTGGCTTACCGACGGGACGCTCCAGACGGCGCTGTACCTGATGCTCGGTGCGGTCGTCGGGGAGCAGCTGTACTACTTTGGGCGCGGCGTGCTCCACGCCTACAAGCGGGAGGAACTCGCCGAACCGCTCGTCCCGGCCCGGTCGGTCATCCTTGCCGTCGTGGGGCTCGGGCTGGCCGGGGCCGGGTACGGCGTGCCGGGTGTCTTCGCCGGGTTCGCGACCGGGTTCCTGCTCACCGGCCTGCTCTCGACGGCACTTGCGTTCCGCGAGGCCGGCGTACTCCCGTCGATACGTAGCCTGGCTCTCCGGACCTACGCGCGGCCGCTCGTTCGGTTCGGGGCCCAGTCGATGGTACTCACGCTCCTCCTGACAAGCATGTACAAGGTCGACATCCTGCTTGTCAGTCACTTCTGGGACGCAACGACAACCGGTCACTACCGGGCGGCACTGCAGGTCTCTGAGTTCATGTGGGTCGTCTCGGTGGCGATGGAGATGGTGATGATTCAGTCGACGGCGGACCTCTGGGCCGACGGGCGGATAGACCGCCTCACGTCGCTGCTGTCGCGGCTCCTCCGGTACGTCGTCGTCCTCACGGTGTTGCTCGTCGCCGGCGTGTTCGTCCTGGGCGAGCAGTTCCTCACCGTGTACTTCGGCGAACCGTATGAGGCGAGCGTCCGACCGCTCCAGGTTCTCCTGCCGGGCGTGCTCGGCTTCGCCATTGCGCGGGTCATCTGGCCGGTGCTACAGGCTGGGGGACACCTGCGGCAGTTGCTGCTCGCGACCGGCGCGTCGGTGGTGGTGAACGTCGTCCTGAACCTAGCGCTGATACCGCGAATCGGCATCGTCGGCGCGGCTATCGGCACCTCAACCGCATACGGGCTCATGGCGGTGACTCACGTGGTAGCGGCGCGTAACGTCGGTCTCAAGCCACTCACCGGGTTCCCGGCAGTCCGGGTGCTCGCTCTCGGCCTCGGCACGACGCTGTTGTTGCTCGCGCTGGAACCATACGGGCCGTGGTTCATCGACCTGAGCATCCTCCCGCTCGTGGGCCTCGGCGTCTACGCGCTCGGTAGCCACGTCTCCGGCGTCCTGACGTTCGACGAGGCCACCGAGGTACTGGACTCGGTGCTGAACTGAGTCAGTGGGGCGCGGCTGAGGCTACCGCCAGACGTACATCCCATAGAGGTAGCCGACGCCGACGCTCCCCGTGAGCAGAAAGAGGAAGAGGAACTGCAGGACGGCCCCGAGCGACGGGGACGTGACGATATCGCGGAGACGCGACGGGGCGAACCGGAACAGGAGGTCCCCCAGGAAGTCCGACTCCGCGCCGGTCGATTCAGGGACGAACACCTCCATCCCGCGCTTGGAGTAGCCCTGCCAGAACGCGCGGTCCACGAGCCACCCCGGGTCGGTCCGGTAGTCGAATATCTTGTGTGCGACCAGCGCGTCGGGGGTGTAGTACACCCCTTTGTCGTATTCGCTACGCAGGCGCGCACAGAGTTCCGTCTCGCCGCCCTGGAGGTTCTTCTCGCCCTGTCGGCCGCCGATGTCGTCCTCAAAGCCGCCCAGTTCAAGGAACACGTCCCGTTTGAAGGAGATGTTCGAGCCGAAGGTATTGCGGACGACGCCGGATTCGTCGGGGTCGCCGTTCGGTCCAAATCCGCGGTGGGTCACACCGATAAGCCAGTAGAACTCCGCAGGCAGAAAGCTGGGTTTGCCGGCGACCCACGCTGGCGTCATTCGGCCGCCGACCGCGAGCGCGTTCTCCTGTTGGTAGGCATCGACTAGCGCCATGACCCACTTCTCGTCAGCGATGGCGTCGTCATCGATGAATGCGACAACGTCCCCGGTGGCGACTTCGGCCCCATTGTTCCGGCTCTCTAGCAGTCCGACGTTCTCGTCGTTACAGTGTATCAGGACATCGTCTCGGTTGCCGAAGTCGGATTCGTACTGTTCGTACACGTCCCGGTTCCCATCCGAAACCAGTACGAGTTCCACGTCGTCGTAGGTCTGGGCTAAGACGCTCTCGGCCGCCGCTCGACAGTCGTCGTATCGCTCCATCGTGTGCGTACAGAGCACGACCGAGACTCGCATGGTCGGTGGTGTGCCACCGGTACTGTTAGGCGTTTCCATCCTGCGCCCGCATAGAGGTCAAAAGGCTTATGCGCGCCTTGGCAGTTTTTCCGTGCAATGAGTCAATCACGGGGCTATCTTGACGACAACCCCGAACTCGAGTCCGCCCTAGAGTGGGCCGAGCGCTGGTACCACATTCCGGTCCTCCTGGTACTGCTCGGGTTCATGCTGTGGAATCGCGTCCGGAGCTGGGAGAACTTCATTGTTGACGGCGAAGTTCTCTTCAGCGGGAACGATGCCTGGTATCACTACCGTTCGACCCAGTACGTCGTACAAAACTGGCCCTCGACGATGCCGTTCGATCCGTGGACAGCGTTCCCATACGGGACCAGTAACGGGCAGTTCGGGACGCTTTTCGACCAGATCATCGCGACAGTGGCCCTGATTATCGGCCTGGGTTCCCCCAGTGACCAGACAGTCGCGATGACGGTTCTGTTCGCGCCGGCCGTGTTCGGGACGCTAGTTGCCATTCCGACGTATCTTATCGGACGGCGACTCGGCGGCCGCCTCGGCGGCGTAACTGCGGTTACTGTGATGGCATTCTCGACCGGGTGGCTCTTGCAGCGGAGCCTCGTCGGTTTCTCTGACCACCACGTCGCCGAAGCGCTCTTTCAGGTACTCGGTGTCCTCGGTGTCATGGTGGCGGTCAGCGTCGCCGCACGTGACAAACCGATTTACGAGCAGTTCACCGAGCGAGACATAGACGCACTCCGGGACACCATCAGCTGGTCCATGCTGGCCGGTGTGGCAATTGCGATGTATCTCTGGGTCTGGCCCCCGGGTGTGCTCCTTCTCGGGATACTCGGTGTCTTCTTCCTGCTCCGACTGTGTCTGGAGTACGTTCACGACAGCAGCCCAGAACACACAGCTATCGCGGGCGCAATCACGATGGCGACTGCCGCCGTGGTGAGTGCATCGAGAATCAACGTCCTAGAGATCACAGCGACCGCCCAGTCGCTGCTCCAGCCGGGGCTGGCGTTGGCCGTTTGCTTCGGTTGTGTGTTCATGGCGTGGCTAGCCCGCTTCATGGAGCAGCGCAAATACGGCCGGTACGTGTATCCAGCGGTCGTGTTTGGAATCCTCGCGTCCGGGGCTGTTCTGATGGCATTGCTGACTCCCAGCCTGTGGGACTTCTTCACGCGAAACGTAACGAGAGTCATCGGGTTCACGATCAGTGAAACGGCCGGAACCGTCGGCGAGGCCGCGCCGCTACGGGGCGCTGGGGTCCTGTTCGAGGCACACGGGTTTGCTGTCATCGTTGCGGCTATCGGTGGAATCTTTCTGCTCGCAAAACAGTTCCTCTCCGACGATGCGCCCGCTGAAGAACTGCTCGTCGTCGTCTGGGCACTGTTCATTCTACTTGCCGCGTTTACACAGCAGCGGTTCGCGTATTATCTGGCCGCGCCGATTGCAGTGCTATCGGGAATGGTTGTCGGCCAATTCATCCACTGGTTCGATTTCAGCGCCGACGACGGGATCGAATACTATCAGGTCATGACGATTCTCACGGTACTTCTCGTCATCGTCGTCCCACTATTCGCGTTCGGCACAGCGCCGGTCGAAGCCGGTTCGACCGGTCCCGGGCCGAGTATTCAGGGCTGGGACGAGAGCCTACAGTGGATGGAAGGGAACACGCCCGCGGAGGGCGCGTACGGCACCGGTGGTGACGCGACTCTCGATTACTACGGCACCTATCAGAAACAGGACGACTTCGACTACCAGCAGGGGCAGTACGGCGTCCTGTCGTGGTGGGACTACGGGCACTGGATTACGACGCGAGGCGAACGGGTGCCGAACGCGAACCCCTTCCAGCAGGGAACGGATACGGCCGCACCGTTCCTGATCGCACAGAACGAGACGCGGGCCAACAGTATCCTCAATAGCACAGACGAAGACGACGCGAAGACGCGGTACGTTGCCGTCGACTGGAAGATGGCTGAGACCAACGGAAACCTCGGTGGCAAGTTCTTTGCACCACCGGCATTCGTTGACGGAGTACAGACTAGTGATTACTACAGTCGGCTGTACATCCAGTCCCAAGCCGGTGGGGTCCGCCAGGTGACGTTCCAGCACCAGGCCTACTACGAGACGATGGTCACTCGGCTGTACCGTTTCCACGGAAGTGCCGCCGAGCCTCAGCCGATTGTCATCGACTGGGAGAACAAACAGACGAGCCAAGGCGTGCAGTACCGTGGTGCACCGACGAACGAACAGGAGCCGGAGGGCCAACAGCAGGGCCAGGTCATCCGCCAGTTCCAGTCACTTGAACTGGCCCGTCAGTACGTCGAACAGGATGCGACCTCGCAACTCGGCGGCTACGGCGACGCACCTGGCGAGCGTGTACCGGCGATGGAGCACTACCGTCTGGTCGGTTCCAGTGAGACTGAGGCGTTCCCGAACAGTCCGCAATACCAGCACTCCGCCTGGACGAAAATATTCGAGCGCGTCCCCGGTGCGACGATTGAAGGGACCGGACCGGCCAACACGACAGTCCAGACCGCCGTCCAGATGCGCAACCCAGCCACGAACAAGACGTTCATCTACCGCCAGCGGACCCAGACAGATCAGAACGGGAACTTCGAGATGACCGTGCCCTACTCGACGACCGGCTACGACGACTGGGGAACTGACGAGGGCTACACGAACGTGAGTGTCCGTGCCGAGACCCAGTACCAGTTCAGCGCAGTCGGTACTAACAACGGTAACAGGACCGGCTTTACTGGCACGACCGAGGTCACCGAGGGACAGGTTATCGGTGAGGACGACTCCGCCGCGACCGTCGAGCTGGAACCGGTAACGATTCAGCAGGGCAACGAGACCAGCGGTGAATCACGCGCACCAGTGACCGAAGGCGTGGCTGAAGCGGGGGCATAGCTGCGTCCCGGCGGTTGGTCACTGGCGGAGCCTGTGCGGCCTACCCGAGACTTTTTGTTGGATTCTGTCGGCTGACTCCGTTCTAACAGTGACAGGCCTGCCGGTCGAAAAGTCGGGAGCAGCGGGCGGCGAACTCACTCGGCCAGCGGATTGAACGTGCCGTTGATATCCCACTCGTGGAGACAGTGTGGGTCGCCAGATTGCTTGGTGCCGTCGTCAGTGACGATACGCCAGCTGTGTTGGTCCGGGTCCCACTCGTCGACCCGCCCACACCGCTCACACTCGCGTTTGCGTGGGGTAACGATTTCAGCCATATCTGGTCCAAGCGCGTGGGTCGTTATCAGGCTGCCGGTCCCTGACCGGTCTTCGGGACGAGTCAGAGCCGACAGCGTTGGAGTGCCACACCGGCACTGACGACAGCAACCGCTACCGCGCTCAAAAGTCCGGGAGGTCGTCCGCGCTGACTTCTTCCGCTTCCCAGTCAATGTACTCGTCGGCCAGTACCTCACAGACGACCTGTCCGAACTCGGTCAGTCCGGCGTTGATACCCGAGACCGTCCCCCAGGAGTCGATGCCCGGATGGATCTCCCGCTCGCGCCAGTCCTCGGGCAAGCCCGGTGCGTGGTAGCCGACGCGACCTGCGAAGGAGTCCCAGAAGAAATCGAACTCCTCGATGAGTCCCAGGTCGGTGACGATTTGCCACTGGTCGGCATCGAGCGACGCGTCCGCGGCCCATTCTTCGAACGCGTCGGCCCACGCGCCGTCGTCAAGGGCCTCGGCGAGTTCCTCGCGCCGGTATTCGTCGCCCTGTACGTCCGCATCGTCGTACTCATCGGCAGCGACGCCGGTAGACAGCGCCGGCCGCTCCGGCGTCTCAACATCGAGTGTCATAGTCGTGGTACGTGGCGGAGCCGAATAAAGCTCATACTGTTGGCTGTCCCGTCGTGACGGTACGGTAGTCGTCGCTCCGAGGTGACAGTGTGGTAATTGCAGCAGACAGTATCAGCGGTTCGCTTCCCCGTCGAGGGCGCGCTGTCGCAGTTGTTCACCACGGTCAGTCTCGGTCGCCACGTCGGGTACGGGAACCGGGTTCCGGTCCTCGTCGACCGCGACGTACACCGAGTACGACTCAGCGGTCGATTCAGTCTCGCCGGTTCTGATGTTCTCTCGGGCGGCCCGGAGCCGAACTTTGACACTCGTCTCGCCAGCGTCGTAGACAAACGCCTCAATAAGAGCCGTGTCACCGACAGGGATGGGTCGCTTGAAGTTTACCTGGTCCATCCGCGCGGTGACACAGGTTTCACCGGCAAAGCGCATCGCCGACATCGCCCCGAGTTCGTCCATCCATTTCAGGACGTTTCCCCCGTGGGTTGAACCCAGATGATTCGAGTGGTTGGGCTGGACCATCCAGCGGTTCTCGATATAGGTTTCCAGTACCGTTGGCATGGCCCGAGGTTGGCCAGCACTTGGGTTGAGTCTGTCGAACGGGCTTCGAAAACGTGGCTACGCCGAAACGTACTGTGCTTCCCACTCTTTCCGGGCGTCAAGTTCGCGCTGGCCGCGCTTGGTCAGCGTGTAAAAGTTCGTTCGGCGGTCGCGTTCGCCCTTCTCGATGAGTGCCTTCTCGACGAGCGTGTCAAGGTTCGGATACAGCCGGCCGTGGTTGACCTCGCTTTCGTAGTAGTTTTCGAGCTCTTCCTTGATTGCTAACCCGTGGGGCTCGTCAAGGCCTGCAATGACGTACAGCAGGTCCCGCTGGAATCCAGTCAGGTCATACATCGTATATCCGATACAGTTTGACTCTATACATATCAGTCTTTTGAATCAGCAAATCTATTACGTATTTACAGATGCCGTCACCGTCCAGTAGTTACCACGGCATCTCTGGCTGTATTAACACGAGAGTCGGTAATAGCTTCGCCCCGTGGCGGGAACATACAATGCCACAAACATGATTTCGG
Organism: Haloarcula sp. Atlit-47R; assembly: GCF_003665985.1. Taxonomy (NCBI): domain Archaea; kingdom Methanobacteriati; phylum Methanobacteriota; class Halobacteria; order Halobacteriales; family Haloarculaceae; genus Haloarcula; species Haloarcula sp. Atlit-47R. The sequence continues at coordinate 216,999 of NZ_QPLQ01000005.1, forward strand.
TCGGTGTTTCAGCGTAGTCACCTGGACCCGACAAGGGTAAGGGAAGCGAATGTGTAACGCGGGTGATGACCGAACACGCGGAGTCGGCGGCAGACGAGTTCCCGGAACCGTCGGGGGCGGGACGCGTCGATGTCGTCGGAACCGCTCACGTTTCCGAGCACAGCGTCAGGGAAGTGGAATCAGCGATTGAGGACTCCGAGCCCGATATCGTCGCCGTCGAACTCGACGAGGGTCGGTATCGCCAGATCAAAGGCGAAACGCCTGACGACCTCGATGCGAGCGACCTCCTGCGCGGGAACACCGTCTTTCAGTTCCTCGCGTACTGGATGCTGTCGTACATCCAGACCAGACTTGGCGACCGGTTCGACATCGAGCCGGGTGCGGACATGAAAGCGGGCATCGACACCGCCGAACGGCTCGGCCTCGGCGTCGCACTCGTCGACCGGGATATTCAGACGACCGTCCAGCGGTTCTGGGCGCGGCTGACGGCCGTCGAGAAGCTCAAGCTCGTCGGCAGTCTCGCGGCCGAGATGGGGCCGCCGTTGACCGTCGGGCTGACTGTCGGCGCTGTCTTCGGCGGGCTGTTTGCGGTCGTCGCCGGGGCCTTCGGCGGTCCGTTTATTGTCCCGAGTGGGGCGCTCTCGGGGGTTCTGCCGGGCGGTCTCGGCGGGACCGTCGAGGGCTTGCTCGATACGCTGTTGCTCATCTGTGTTGCCGCGGCCGGTCTCGGAATCCCTATCGCCGCACTGCTGGTCCAGTTCCGCGGCGAGGCCGACGTTGAGGAGTTCGACATGGAGAAACTGACGGATACCGACGTGGTCAGCGCGATGATGGAGGAGTTCCGTCAGTTTTCTCCCGGCGGCGCGGAGGCGCTCATCGACGAACGCGATGCGTTCATTGCACACAGACTTATCGCCCTCCGCGAGGCCGGCTATCACGTCCTCGCCGTTGTGGGTGCTGGCCACCGTGAGGGCATCGAGAACTATCTCGACAATCCGGAGACGCTCCCGCCGATGGAGTCGCTCACCGGCACCGAGGGGGGCCGTCGTGTGTCGCTGTACAAGCTCGTCGGCTACGGCTTCGGGGTCGTCTTTCTCGTCTTCTTTGGCCTGCTCATCCTCGGCGGCGCGAGCCAGGCGGTACTGCTGGAGCTTTTCGTCGCCTTGGTCGCCGTCAACGCCGTGCTGGCCGGCGGGCTGGCGAAGGTGGCCGGCGCACACTGGTCGAGTGCGGCCGCCGCCGGTGCCTTCGGCTGGCTGACCAGCCTGTTCCCGCTGCTCGCGGCCGGCTGGTTCGCGGGCTACGTCGAACTCCGGTACATCTCCGTCAACATCAGCGACATCGCGACGCTCAACGAGATACTCAACGACCAGGAGTCGCCGGTCATGGACCTCGTCAGCCGGATGCGTGCGGTGCCACTGTTCCGGCTGATTCTTGTCGTCGCGCTGACGAACGTCGGCAGCGCCATCGCGTCGTACGTCGTTTTCCCGGTGTTGATCCCGTACATCTCGTCGGACATCGGCGGAATGCAGGGCGTCTCGCGCCTGCTCTGGCAGGGCGTCCGCGAAGGAACGCAGATACTCGTGGGGGTCCTCTGATGGCGGGTCGACGACGGCGAACCGCTGCGGGTCGGACCATCGGCGGCCTCAGCTTCAGCCAGCGCGAACTCCGGGACCTTCTCGTCGCCTGGCTCGCGCTCGGGCTGGCGTTCACGTTCTTCCTTGAACGGGAGTTCCGGCGCATCGTCTTCGGCCAGTTCGGCGGCCTCTCGGGTGCCGAAATCGCCAGCACGTTCGCAGTCAGTCTGCTCACCGTCGGTGTCGGCTTCCTGCTACACGAACTGGCTCACAAGGTTGTCGCCGTCCGCTTCGGCCAGATAGCCGCGTTCAAGGCCGACTACCGGATGCTCGGGTTCGCGGTCCTGGGCGGCCTCGTCGGCTTCCTGTTTGCCGCGCCGGGTGCGGTCGTCCACCGCGGCCGCCTGACGGCCAAGCAACACGGCCTCATCGCCGTCGCCGGGCCGGTGACGAACCTCGCGCTCGCCGCCGTCTTCCTCGTCCCGTTCGTCGCGGCGCTACTGTCGGGCACGGGCGGTTTCCTCTGGGAAGTCGCGCAGATGGGCCTGCAGATCAATCTCCTGCTCGCCGGCTTCAACATGCTGCCCTTCGGCCCGCTCGACGGCCGAACGGTCCGAGAATGGAGCACGCCGGTGTTTCTCGTCGTGGCGATTCCGTCGATTCTGCTCGGTGTCGGCGCGCTGTTTGTCCTCTAAGCCGCCTCCGCCGGAACGACGCTCTTTTGCCCGCGCCACGCGCGCTCTCGGGTATGACCGACAGCGAGTCCGCGGACGACACCGAGGGCGAGGAGGGACTGACCTACGCAGAAACCGGTGTGGACATCGACGCCAGCGAGGCAGCGACGAAGGCGCTCATCGGCGCGGCCGGCGAGTTCGAGGGCGACTACGCCGGGCTGGTCGACATCGGCGACCAGTACCTCGCGCTCGCGACGGACGGCGTCGGCACGAAACTGCTCGTCGCCGAGGCCATCGACGACTACTCGACCATCGGCATCGACTGCATTGCGATGAACGCAAACGACCTCATCGCGACCGGCGTCGAGCCGGTGGCGTTCGTCGACTACCTCGCGGTCGAGACGCCCGACGAGGAGACGAGCGAGGACATCGGCGCGGGGCTCCGGGCGGGGGCCGAGCGGGCCGGCGTGGCGCTGGTCGGCGGCGAAACCGCCGTGATGCCCGACGTCATCAAGGGACTGGACATCGCTGGGACCTGCGCCGGACTGGCCCCGAAAGACGCCGTCTTCCCCGGCGAGGCCGAGCCCGGCGACGCCATCGTCGGCTGGCCCTCCTCGGGCATCCACTCCAACGGGCTCACGCTGGCGCGCGAGGCGGTCACGCGCGACCACGAGTACGACGACCCGTTCCCGCCGAACCCCGACAGGACCATCGCCGAGGAACTGCTGACGCCAACACGGATCTACAGCGAGGTGCTGGCCCCGCTCCGGGCCAGCGAGACCCATGCGGCCGCACACGTCACCGGCGGCGGCTGGACGAACCTCACGCGGATGGGGAGCTACCGGTACGAGATTACGGATCCCTTCGAGGCCCAGCCCGTCTTCGAGTTCGTTCAAGCGGAAGGCGAGGTCTCTGACGAGGAGATGCACCGGACGTTCAACATGGGGACCGGGTTCGTCGCCGCAGTGTCCGAGGCCGATGCTGCGGCAATCGTCAACGACAGCGAGGACGCGCGCGTCATCGGCAAAGTGACTGACGGGGACGAGGCGGTCTCGATTCGCGGCCTCGGACTTACCGAGTGAGCGGCGCGACGGATGCCCATCGGGCGCGTTCAGGCTGACAGGATGTCTTTGCCGGCGGTCTCCTCCGCAATCCGAATCTGGAGTGCTTGGCGGATATGGTATCTGGCCGCTTCAGTTTCGGCGGTTTCAAGTGCCTTTTCGAGTTCGGCGTACAGTGGGTCGCTGGGATTGGCCATGTGAATACGTCTATCGTTGGTGAGAATAGACATATACCCCTGACACTGTTTTCGGTAGTAAGCCCCTCCTACGGGGAGTACGGCCCCACTATCCCTATTCGCGTTTGTGAGAATCAGAGTTAGCTGACCGTACGCGCGATGTCTGCTTCGGTTATGACACCGATAGTTTCTCCACCTTCAACGACCATCACAGCCGCATTATGGTTCAAGTAAGCGTCGACTTCGTCGATGGGTGCGTCTGGCTCAACGGTTGCGATAGATTCGTTCATCACTTCAGCCACTGGAAGGTCGCCGACGTTCTCCTCGGGCCGCTGACGGATATCGGAGTTGCCGATGAGGCCCTGCGGGGCCCCGTCCCGGATGACGGGGACCTGTGAGTACCCCTTCTCGTCCATCACGTCTTTCGTCTGGTGGACGGAATCGTCGGGCGCAACGCCAACGACAGGCGAGTTCATCAGGTCGCGGGCTTTGATAATGCCGCCCTCGGCCTCTTCGAGAGCAGTCACGATGCGACGGAGTGTCGACAGCCGCGGGTCCACGTCACCACCTTCGATACGAGCGATAAGGGGTTGGGAGACGTCAGCCCGCTCCGCCAGTTCACTCTGGGTCAGCCCGAGTTCGTTGCGGCGTTCCCGCAGGTCCTGTGGCGTCGGTAAGTCCATATCCGCTAATTACCAGAGGTAATATAAAAAGCCCACGGCTACCGCGGCAAGCGAATCAAGGTGGGTTTAGTTATGCCTCGGCTTCGGCTTCGTCCTCGTCGGCCTCGGTCTCAAATACCTCAACGACTTTCAGCGGGACATCCCGGAGTGCACCGCCGATTTCGCTTTTGGCGATCCGCTGTGCGTGTTCCGGGGATTCGGCGTTGAACACATCCATCTCGAGTACCAGTCCGACGAGCGCCGTGTCGGCCGCAATGAACGCCGAGTCGAACGGTTCGCCACAGGCCGGGCAGCCGGTCGCGCCGACCTCGACCTCGACGTAGTCCATCTCGGCCTCGTTGAGCCGCTTCCCCGCTTCGCTCACTGCGACACCGATAGCGTCGTCGATGTCGTCTACATCACGAACCAGCCAGGCTGCTTCCATCGCCACGAGGTAGTTCATACATTAGCTCTCGTGGCCCGACTATTCGATAGTTTTGATTCGCTTCTGTTGCGCACGTCACCGTTACTATCTCTATAACTTATGCAAACCAGCCGTCTGACTCATCCCCCCATTATATCTGTTCAGAGAGTTGTCCAGTCGGTTGCTCGTCTTCTCGGGCGTTTGAGTAAACCGCAGGACCGCGGCCCATCAGTTCTTCATAATCGATAATTCTTGACTGAAATGTGGCAGCAAGACTTATATACAAGTCTCTCTCTGAAACGACCGAGGAAGATGGTAGCTCGACTGTACACCGCAACGCTGTTCGCACTGTATCAACTTACCCTGCTCCTGGGCATCGTGCTGCTACCGGTAGCGATGCTCACGGAGCGGTTCGGACTCCGACTGCCGATGGACCGGGCCGTGTCAGGACTCAACGAGGCCTACGATCAGGCGAGCGCGTAAGACGGGACAGCCGACTGAGCCTACCGACGGTTGCGGTCAGGCTCATCAGGAAAAGAGGTTTTATCAGCGCCCGACTAGTACCCCACAGTAATGCGAGATATGACTCCGGGGCCGGATCTTTCTGGACCCCAGGCTGCTGACGAGTTCCAGAGCGACCCGTACGCACCCGAAGTCGGCGAGCTCCCCGCACAGTCCACACAGGATTCAGAGAAGGTGAACAAGACCGGAACGACCACTATCGGTATCAGCACGTCCGAGGGCGTCGTCATCGCGACGGACATGCGCGCCTCGCTTGGCGGTCGCTTCGTCTCGAACAAGAACGTCCAGAAAGTCGAACAGATTCACCCTACGGCGGCGCTGACCCTCGTTGGGAGCGTCGGCGGCGCACAGTCGTTCATCCGGACGCTTCGCGCGGAGGTCAATCTCTATGAGGCACGCCGCGGTGAGGATATCAGCATGAAGGCGCTTTCGACGCTGGCAGGTAACTTCGCCCGCGGCGGCCCCTTCTTCGCTATCAACCCTATCCTCGGCGGCGTCGACGACGACGGCCACCACGTCTACTCCATCGACCCGGCCGGCGGCGTCATGAAGGACGACTACACTGTCACCGGCTCCGGGCTCACCGTCGCGTACGGGACACTCGAAGACCGCTACGAGGAAGAGATGACAAACGAAGAGGCAAAAGAAGTCGCTGCCGCCTCGATCAACGCCGCCGCCGAGCGTGACACCGGCTCTGGTAACGGTATTTACCTCGCCGATGTCACTGCCGACGGCGTCGACATCAACGGCTACGATTTCGACGAACTGCTGTAATCGGCTTTTCCAGTCTCTTTTCGACCGCTTGTCTCCGACGCTAACCACAGTTCTCGACCAGCCGTCCACGGGGCGTCTCTGAACTGACGTGCGAACGAGAGAATTATACGGTCGGCTTCCGCATCGCCGGTATGGAACTGTTCGGGACCGCGGGGATCCGCGGTGATGTTGTATCGAAGGTGACGCCGGACCTTGCACTGCGAGTCGGACAGGCGACTGGGCAGGACGGCGAGACGTTCGTGCTTGGGTACGACGGGCGCGTGACCTCGCCAGCGCTCGCTGATGCGATGGCCGCGGGACTGCAAAGCGCCGGCGCGCGAGTCGTCAGAATCGGCCGCGTGCCGACGCCGGCGCTGGCCTACGCCTCGCAGGGCCGCCACGGGGTGATGATCACCGCGAGCCACAACCCGCCGACGGACAACGGCATCAAGGTGTTCGCCGACGGCACCGAGTACGGCGACGACGACGAGACGCGAATCGAAGGGCGAATCGAGGATGGTTCGACGCCGACGGCCTGGCGCGACTGGGGCGACACAGAGTCGGTCGACTACCTCGACGAGTATCGAAGCGCTGTCGCCGACTACGCTGAATCGCTCGGCGGTGACCCGTCTGGACTGACAGTCGCCGTCGACTGCGGGAACGGGATGGCCAGCGTGGCGACGCCGCAGGTGCTCCGGGAGCTGGGGGCCGACGTGCTGGCGACGGAGGCAAACGTTGACGGAACCTTCCCCGGCCGCGAGAGCAAACCCACGCCGGAGACGCTGGCCGATTTCCGCGAGTTCGTCGCCGAATCCGACGCCGACTTCGGGTTCGGTCACGACGGCGACGCCGACCGTATCGTCGTCGTCGATGCCGACGGCGATGTCATCCACGAGGACACGATACTCGCGATGCTGGCCGAACACTACACGCGTGCCGCGGACGTTTCTGACCCAGTCGTCGTGACGACGCCCAACGCCTCCGGCCGCATCGACGAACGGGTCGAGGCTGCCGGCGGCCGCGTCGAACGTATCCACCTTGGTTCCCTCCACGTCGGAATCGCTGACGTTCGCGCGGACGCGACCGATGAAACCGAAGTCGTCTTCGCCGCAGAACCATGGAAACACATTCACACCGCCTTCGGTGGCTGGATCGACGGCGTGGCCAGTGCGGCCGTGCTGACGCGTCTATTCGCCGAACAGAGCGTCGCTGACAGGCGAGCCGTCATCTCTGAACGGCCGTACGAGAAGGTGAGCGTTGAGTGTCCCGACGATGCCAAGGTCGAGACGATGGCCCGACTCGAATCCAGCCTGCCGGACGCGTTCCCCGAAGCGGATGTCTCGACCGAGTACGGCGTCCGGCTCTCCTTCGACGACGGGTCGTGGACGCTCGTCCGCCCGAGCGGCACCGAGCCGTACGTCCGGGTGTACGCAGAGAGCGACGACATCGACGCGCTGGTCGCCGACACCACACAGGCGGTCCGCGACGCCGTCGAGGCCGTCAGCGCCGCCGACGCCTGACACCACCGACCGCTATAGAGACCGACAGAATTTCTACACGGCCCTGCGACGCCCAGTGCATGGAGGATCTCCTCGACGCAGCGCGAGATGCTATCGACGAGGCGTACGCGCCGTACTCGGAGTACACCGTCGGCGCAGCGCTGGAAACGAGTGACGGTAGCGTCTACACCGGCTGTAACATCGAGAACGCGAACTACAGTAACAGCTTACATGCCGAAGAAGTAGCCATCGGCGCGGCTGTCAGCGACGGGCACCAGTCGTTCGAGCGTGTTGCCGTCACCTCGGGCAAACGCGACGGTGTCACTCCCTGTGGGATGTGCCGCCAGACGTTCAGCGAGTTCTGTGACGAGTCGTTCGAGATCATCACCGACGGCGACGAGCCGACGGTGTACGAACTCGGGGAGCTCCTGCCGACGACAATCACCAGCGACCATCTCGACAAATGACAAGCGATAGTGAAGACCCGAACGACGACGTACAGTACCATCTGGAAGTGAGCGAGGCCGACGTGGCCGACAGCGTCCTACTGCCGGGGAACCCCGAGCGCGTGGAAAAGGTCGTCGACTACTGGGACGACCACGACATCGTGGCTGAACACCGCGAGTACCGCACGGCCACGGGCACCCACGACGGCACGCCCATCTCGGTAACTTCGACCGGTATCGGCGGCCCGTCGGCCGCAATCGCGCTCGAAGAACTTGCCCGTGTCGGCGCTGACTCGTTTATCCGCGTCGGCTCCTGTGGCGCAATTCAAGAGGAAGCCAGCATCGGCGACCTCGTCATCACGACCGGCGCGGTACGACAGGAGGGGACCAGCAAGGAGTACGTCCGCGAGGATTATCCCGCCAGCGCCGACCATCGAATCGTCTCGGCGCTCGTCGCCGCCGCCGAGGAGCTCGGCTACGACTACCACCTCGGCGTCACCTGCTCGACAGACAGTTTTTACGCCGGGCAGTCACGCCCCGGCTTCAAGGACTTCGAGGCCAGCGGCAGCGACGAGCGCATCGCGGCGCTGCAAGAGGCCGGCGTCCTCAACTTCGAGATGGAGGCCGCGACGATTCTTACGCTCGCGAACCTGTACGGACTGCGGGCCGGCGCTGTCTGTACGGTGTACGCCAACCGAGTCACCGGCGAGTTCCGAACCGAAGGCGAGCGCAAAGCGGCGAAATGCGCCAGCCTCGCCGTGTCGTATCTGGCCGAGATGGACGCCGCTGTCGAGGAAGCCGATGCCGACAGCTGGCACGCCGGTCTGTCTATTGACCGCTAGTCCGATTTCCAATCGCTGCTAATCGGGACTGGATGCTATTGCAGAAACAGTGCGGCAGCGGCAAATGCTGTGTAGTAGCGGTGCAGTCCGGCAGAAACAGCATACCGCGCGAGCGGAACGAAGCGCGGTTTCCCCGGACTCGCCACCTCGCGGCGAGTCCGGCCTTGTTCGCCCACGTTTTTCAAGGAGTGGTTCGCGCTATCAGCGCGAACCCGACGCTGAAAAAGGTGGTCTCACATGTCGGGCCAGGCCTTGGCGGCCCGACCAACGCCGGTCACGTCGTTGATCCAGCGGGCGGCAATCGCCTTTTTCAGCAGTTTCGCCGGCAGCCCGCCAAACGTCTCAACTGGGACGTTCACCACGTCGTGGGCAACGGCTTTCTCGCCGACCGAAACAACCGTCCCTTTGTCCTTGTGGGTCCAGGTCTTTAGCGGCT
>NZ_QPLQ01000006.1:0-141765 GCF_003665985.1 Haloarcula sp. Atlit-47R
CCTCCTTCCGTCGGTAGATCAGTGTCGTCTCGTGCCACTCATTCTTCCCGAGATGGAGTTTCCTACCAGTCTCGTATCGGTCCTGACCCCGTTGGAGCAGTCGCTTTGCCTGGGCTCTCTCGCTGGTCTGCATCCGCTTGGGCACGACATACGACAGTCCACGCTGGCTGAGCATCTCCAGAATGTGTTGGCTGTCGAACTCCCGATCCATCAGTACGTTATCGATGTGAACGGCGTCTTGGGCTGAATCCAGCAAATCCTCAACGATCTCTTTCCGTGATTCGCCTCTTCGTACAGGACGAGCATCCAGTACGATTGGGACAGCGTTCCCGACCAGCTGGACTGTCGCCCACTGGTAGGCGTACTCGTCGGTTTTCTCCTTCGTACCGATGATTTCGTCCTTGTGACCAGTACGATCCCCAGTAAACGGGTCGGCTTCCGTAATATCGATAGCGATGATCCCCGCTCGGAAGAACTCCTCCGTCCCTGCGACTTCAGCCAGTAATCGGTTCACGGCCCGTCGGTACATCTCCCGGATCTGTTCAATCGACAAGTCGCGGATGTGCTCGCGATGGGCGTGACCCAGCGGCGTTCGATCCCGGCTCGACTCGTGAACAAAACTGCGAGCCCCCTCGTTAGCAGCCAACCGTTCCCGAAGTCCAAGATACGTCTGCAAGTCCCAGTAAGCGTTCTCGTGGATTTCACAGCCGTTGTCACGATTCAGTGAGAACGCTGGGAAAGCGATGTGGCTGATGTGGTCCGTAATCGATGCCGCTTCATCGAGGAGAGCTTGATTATCTGGGTCTAATTCCTTTTGTTCATCACCGTGAAATGGAAGCTGACGTTCTGGCTCGCGTGGGACAGTAACACCCGCATTCTGGGCTTTGATCAGAATCGTCCGTGCAGATGATTCAATTGTCTCACGAAGCTCTGTAGTGAATCGTTCATGCCAGCTTCGCCACAGCGTCGACTGGTCTGGGACTGTCTCCAAGCCTAGTTGTTCACGGAGGTCTGGATGGTGAGTGAGGTACGTGAGGAGTGCCGTTTCGTGGGTCCAGCCGTGAAGTTCTTTGAGTAGGAACAATCGAAACAGTTGGGCCATCTCGTACCGGGTTGCTCCAGAGTACCGGTCGTGTGGTCCAAACTCGACATACGCTACTGGGTAGTGAGACACGAACTCGTCAACGGAGTGGTGGTCCTCATGGTCGAACCATGTGGACGCAACGGTCCAGATGTCTTCTTCCAGGCCGGCGAGGGAACTCCGGTCATAGAGTGGTGTCGAATCATACGCTGGCCATTCAGCGTATGACTGCTGTGCGATTCGTCGAAAGACAGTGCGTCGTGAATCACAACTCGCAACCACGCGATAGACTGGCCACGATACGCCCAAAAATTCGTCTGACTGGTAATAAAGAAAACAGATAGACTTCTCAATGTCGCTAATCAGTATGAGTGAGCATTAGTCAGTACAGAAGGCGAGTTCAGCAACTCACTGCTCTTCGTTTCATCAATGAGAGAGTGTTTTGCCGATAGGACTGGACTGCGAATCGTTCACCAATCTACTATCGCACTCACTCTAAACTTCACGGGAGATGGCGACCAGCATGGGATCTCCGTTGACCTTCCCTCCAGCGATCACTCGTTCTGGCATGACGAGCGGGCGGTCGTCCATCCGGTTGCCGACCGGCCCACTCCACCGTCGGTCGCCGGTGGCCGCGTCGAGCGCCACAAGGTCGCCGCCCTCGGTACCAACGACGACATCGTTGACGCCGACTCCGGGCGGCCCAGGCGCATCCGGCAGCTCCGTCTGCCATCGCTCGCTCCCGTTGGACAGGTCAACTGCAAGTACACCGGCGGGCGCATCGTCGCGACGGCGTGTGTGACCGTCGAAAGATATGAAAGCGGTCCCGTCAGCGACTGCGAGGCCGGATGTCTCGCTCGGTGTGGAGGCACGCCAGCGGTGAGTCCCGTCGGCTGGATCGACAGCGATAACCGACCCAGCAGCTGCGACGACTAGTTCGCCATCGGTCGCGAGCGCCGGTTCAAGCGAGCCGTGACCACGCCAGTCGTTAGTACCTATGGCCCAGCGGACGGACCCGTCCGAGTCGAGGCCAGCGAACCTACCGATCTCGTCAACTGCGACGCCGCCCTCCCCGACGGAGATAATGTCGCTCACCGAGTGGGTAGTTCCGTTGGGGTTCAGCCAGGGCTCGGGTGTCGTCTCCCACTTCCGCCTGCCATCCCCGGTGTCGATCAGGACAATGGGTGGTTCATATGTGCCGTATTCGTGATAGCCTCCAATGACCGTCCCGTCGCCGAACGCGGCATACGGGCTGAACCAACCATCAACGCGTCGAATCCACGCTCTTGTGCCGCTTGGGTGGTACGCAGCCCGCCGGTCCGGACCCGCGACGACGGCCACACCGTCTGCAATAACCGGACAATTGGTCGACTGCTCGAAGTCCGTTGTACGCCACTGACGGTCCCCCGTTGAAGCATCGAGTGCGTACAGCCGGTTCGATCCCATCGCGAGTACCTCGCTCGAACGATTTACGATAGGGCTCGAAAGAAATCTCTCCCCCTCAAGCACCGTCCGCCACTCTGTCTGGGGCCCACGGAGTCGCCGATCGATGGCTCCGAGACATCCTGCGGCCCCAATGCTCGACATAGCCGCGGCTCCCGCAAGTGCGAGATAGCGGCGTCTACTTGCCGACGTGTTGGACGGCGGATCAGAGGGCATTCACTCCACCGTCAGCTATGTCGAATAATAGGTCTTGTCCCGTCGGTGGTGCTTCCGATTTCTGCACTGTCGCTTTCATGTATTCGGTTTAGCTGACGGTGTCATTGGATACATCGACGAGCAGACTCGTGAGTACTGGCTGAATGAGGCCGAGCATGCATTGTGACGAATACAGGGAAGGTACGTAAGCTCACTTTTGTGAAGTCCACAAGACAGATACTCCCTTGACCTGGAGTTCAGTTATGCCCCGTGATACTATCGTTTCATGGAAAACATTTGTTCTATTCCTCCTCTTTCCGCCTCTTGCCATCATCGCTATTGTACTGTTCCCTCTGACGCTACTCGTCCTATTCTGGCTCTATAATAGGGGAAAGACCCAAGCATTACGTGAAAGAACCCCTTCCGAGCCGGGGTCATCTGTTGATAACTAAGCATCCAGATTGAACAGTTATTCCAGCCAAGATTCCTCTGAATCTCATTTCGTATGCATTGAGAGGACCAGTCTCAACTACTGCGGCAGGGTGGAAGTTGAGACTACAACGGGTTTAGCGGGACTCTGATGCGTGGTTTCGGGCGAATTTTCGAGGCGAAGCTGCTTCGGATCTACTCTCGATAGTCTTCTGGTGTCGTACTACCAACTAGACCAGTGAATTTTCAAGATCCCCGACAGCGTTGCCACTCATGAATCCGTATTGCCCCGGTCAGAGTATCTCTCTATCCGATCCCGGTCTCCTTCTTCAGCAGCGTGAGCGTATTGTCGGCCGTCACAATGGGTGAGTGTTCGTACTCACCCGTCAACTCGACTTGGACGAGCAAATCGACCGCTCGCCAAATCGAGTACAAGAGACACGCGAATGCGAAGTAGAAGAACCGCAGTCCGAAATCCTTCGAGGTGGTCGCAGCCATGAACCGCTTTATCGACCGGTAGCCGCTCTCGATCTCCCACCGATACCCGTACTCTGTGAGGTGACCGCTCCCGCAATTCGTCATGAACACCGAGTACTGCCGGTGGTCGTCATGCTCGGAGTCTTCTTTCCGACGGTAGATCAGCGTCGTCTCGTGCCAGTCGTTCTTGCCGAGGTGGAGTTTCCGGTCGGTCTCGTAGCGGTCTTGATCACGTCGAAGCAATCGCTTGGCCTGGGCTTTCTCGCTGGTCTGCATCCGCTTGGGAACGACGTAGGAGAGCCCGCACTGGCTGATCATCTCCAAGACGTGCTGGCTATCGAACTCCCTGTCCATCAGCACGTTATCGACGTGGACCAACTCTTCAGCCGAATCGAGCAAGTCCTCGACGATTTCCAGTCGTGTCTCCCCCTTTCGGACGGGGCGGGCATCGAGTACCAGCGGGACGGCGTTGCCGACTAACTGGACGGACGCCCACTGGTAAGCATACTCGTCGGTCTTCTCCTTTGTCCCGATGATCTCGTCCTCGTGGCCCGTGCGGTTACCTGTGAACGGGTCAGCTTCGGTAATGTCGATCGCGACGATTCCGGCTCGAAAGAACTGCTCTGTCTCGGCAACTTCGTTCAGGAGCCGAGTGATAGCCTGCCGGTACATCTCTCGCACTTGGTCAATCGAGAGGTCCCGAATCTGCTCCCGATGGGCGTGCCCCAGCGGCGTCCGATCCCGAGTCGACTCGTAGACGAAACTGCGAGCTCCCTCGTTCGCAGCCAGCCGTTCGCGAAGTCCGAGATATGTCTGCAGGCCCCAGTAGGCGTTCTCGTGGATCTCACAGCCCTCGCCACGGTCCAGCGAGAATGCGGGGAAAACGACGCGGCTGACGTGATCGCTGATCTTCGCTGCCTCTTCCAAAACAGTCTGGTCGTCCGGATCGGTCGCCTCAGACTCGTCGTCATGGTACTGGAGCTTCCGTTCCGGGTCACGAGGTACCGCAATACCGGCGTTCTGTGCGTTGATGAGGAGCGTCCGAGCCATTCTCTCGACTGTCTCACGAAGATCAGCGCTGAAGCGCTTGTTCCAACTGCGCCAGAGTGTCGACTGATCGGGAACGGAGTCGAACCCGAGCGAGCGACGGGTACCTGAGTGCTGCCGAAGATACTCGACGAGCGCTGTTTCGTGGTCCCAGCCGTACACCTCTTTCAGCAGGAACGCTCTGAAGAGCTGTGGCATCTCATATCGGGTCGGACCGGAGTACTGGTCGTGGGGATTGAACTCCACGTAGGAAAGTGGATACTGACAGACGAACCCCTCGACCAAGTCGTGGGCGTTGTGCTCGAACCAGATTCCCGAGACGGTCCGGAAATCCTCAATGAGCGCCGTCAGTGAACTCTGGTCGTACAGTGGCGTCGAGTCGTAGGCCGGCCAGTCGAGATACTGTGTTGTCGCTATCGAACGGAAGACATCGCGCCGAGAGACGGCAGTCGGTGCCATCGGGGACACGTCTGCCGTTCTCGGCCAATGATATGACGTTCTCTCCGACGCTCCCGTGGAGACTCAGGCCTCCTCAGTTTCGGGATCGTTCACAGACAGCAATCCAGTCGCCATCAGCCGCCGAGTGATCGCGACCAGCCCGTTGTCGAATCCGCGGCCAAAGACGCCCTGTTCGTGCTCACGACCGTCCGCTCTCGTTTCGGTGAACGAACTCACCAAAATCGCCTCACGGTCGGCTAGTAACAGCCGACTGATTTCGGTATCGTCATCTGGAAGCGGCGACCGGCTCAGCCAGTCCAATCCTGAGACGAATACTTCGACACCAGGCAGGGAATCCTGAATCGTGGCCTGGAGGCCTTCATCGACTGTCCCAATGATGACGTTCACATCGCGTTCCTGAGCCGACTGCAGCTGTTCGGCCAGCTGGTCGGTGAAAATACTCTCGTGGCCGACCACGAGGATCAACTCCTCTGTCGCTCCCTCGATCAACTGCCGCGTCCGGCTCGTAATGCCTTGGTCGCCGGAGATGGACCACACCTCGTGGGTAGCCTCTGTTGACTCTTCCTCGTCGGTCGGTTCAAGCCCGCTCAGGGCACTCCGGAGTGACTCGGCCCGATCGACGTACTCTGACTGGAGGGTGTTGACGGCCTCGTCGATAGAGACCGCTCGAAATATCTGCGGGTTCGAGTGCTGGGTTTCTACCAGCCCCTTTGATTCCAGTACGCGAATCGCGTCATAGACGCGCGTTCGGGGCACATCGGAGGTCTCACTAATGTCCTTGGCCGTTCCGCGCTGGCGGCGTGCGAGCGCGACGAACGACTTGGCTTCGTACTCTTTGAGCCCGAGTTGTTGGAGCAATTCGATCGCTTGGTCATGATTTGAAACATCTTCCATTGGTCCCAACCTCGACCGCTACCTTCTGGTTCGTGCCCCGGATGTTTAGTACGTCGCACTGAGATCTACCGGTGTCACCCAAATTATCACAGAACGACTCCAACTTTGAGGGATTTGAGCGCCTTGAAAACAATACTACTCAGACATTCACCCACTTAATCACAATACTTCTTTGTACGGGTAGCACGGAGAGTAGAGTGGCGTGTAGGCACAGATTTGGTCCCAACCTCTCTGTCACTACACGTCAGAAGCCACCATACACGGTGGTTTTCACGAGATTGGTGACGATTAATGTCCGGCGACTCATCCAACCAAGCACGATCCACGGCTGTCAAACAGCTCAAAGCGCTCGGCCTCAGTACCTACGCCGCCCGGACATTCGTCGCCCTAGTCAGTCTCGGCGAAGGGACTGCGCAGGACGTGAGTGAAGTCGCCGATGTCCCCCGAACACGCGTCTACGACGCAACTGACGAGCTCCAGGACCGCGGTCTTGTCGACGTGAAACAGTCGAGTCCCCAGCGATATTGGGCCATCTCGACAGAGACGGCCGGCCGTCACTTCGAACAGGAATACGACCACCGCGTGACGGTCCTGACAGACGCGCTCGACCAGCTTGCATCAGTGAATCGCAGTACTGAACAGCAGGGCGTCTGGACGGTAACCGGCCGGGACACCGTGACCGAACGCGTCGTGGATTTCATCTCGTCCGCTGATGATGAGGTCGTTTTCATGACTATCGGGGAACTGCTGACCGACGAGGTCGCTGAATGCCTCTCAACCGCCAACGACCATGGGGTCTCGATTCGGCTCGCAGAGATGTCACAATCCGTCGAATCCCGACTCGAACAGGACGTACCTGACGCGCAACTGTTCGAATCGGTGTGGGACTGGTCGGATACCCCTGCTGGTCGCCTCCTTATGGTCGACCAGGAAAAGACGCTCGTGAGTGTGCTTGTCGACGGCAACGGTGAACACCCACCCGAACCGCGTGACGAAACTGCTATCTGGGGCGCAGGTCAGACCAATAGCCTTGTCGTAGTGCTGAAAGCGCTGTTCACCTGGCAGCTCGACAACAATCGCGACTCGCAAAATAAGTAGTAACTCAGATACTCACAACAATCCTATACGGACCCGAGTTCAACATACGGGACCAGAAGCAATGGTAGTTGCCTCCGCTGTCGCTTCTTGCATAACAACTGGTGATCGCTAATGGATGACGACACGAACAGAGTCGAAGACTCGGAGACCTCCGACCAGACCGACAGCACAGATGCGAAACCCCCGACAGTTCGTCATAACTGGACGGAGTCGGATCAGCCCAGTGTGATGGTGGTCGAAGCAGTTGCTGCAGCCACCGACCGGCCCACGACGGAGCTCCCACCGCTGCAGAAAACTCTCGATGCGGATACACTCGACGCACTTCTCAACGGACAGTCCTCGTCAGCAACGGTCTCCTTCCGGTACGCTGACACCGCCGTCTCGGTGAGCGGAAACGGAAGCATAGAAGTCCACGTCGATGGAGGGCCCAGAGAGGAAGACGACTGATAGGTTCTGCGGCCTATCGAGCGAATGAGCGATCAGGAGAGCGTCGGCGAAGTCTCTTCTCGGTGATCGTCGATGACCGCGAGCAGAGCGAGAACATCTTGGAACTCTCGGCCGCGATGCACAGTCCCCTGGTCGGTGTCGTACTCGATCACGTTCGCTTCCTGTAACTTCGGCAGGTGAATGTGGTGAAGCTCGATACCTCGATGTTCTACAGAACCGTTACCGTCCGGTTGGAGTGAATCCGCCCCTCGCAGGTGCTGTGTGAGTTGGTCGACAGTCGTCCCGTCGGGTGTGTCAGCCACCTGGCGGAGGATCTGTTGTCGCTGTTGGTTGGTCAGCAGCTCTAGTGCTGTCTCGGTCGCTATCCGCTGTTCTGAGTTGGTCATGAGTAGTCCCACCATGTCCAGTCGGGACATCGGCTCGCAAGAACATGGACTAGATACTTCACGGACCTAGCGGATACCCGTGTCGTTAACCCGGATCCTCAAAGTACACAGAAGATTCGAGATGTAACTGGCTCACTTTTGAGGAACAGATAATCTCAAAACCGTATGCATTGAGATTGCCAGTCTCAACTTCTGCGGCAGGTTTGGACCACAAGTTCCGAATGTAGAAATCTACAAACCACCAACTGTCCAACAGTATTTGAGACATCACTGGCTCAGAGGAGGCTCAATAGCTCCGCCGAGGCCTCTTTGGTCAGAATGTTGTAGTATTATCGAGAGGACCGATACTAATTGGGCATACAATCACGTGTCTGAAGCATCGAAAAATGTAATTACAAGTCATTACACGTCATAACATATAACTCCCTGCGCGGCGAACGACTCTCTATGAGCGGCTCAAGCTACGATGAAACGATTCAGTTCCGTGCAGGAGCCGAAAAAGAGGCTGCGGAGCTCCTTGATGAGATTCATATCGGCGGCGTCAATGTGAGCGAACTTGCCCGGACAGGGTTAATCGAGATGCTCCGCCGGTCTCTGGACGAGCAAGATGAGATCGCGGTCTACGAACGATACAGCCGTGGTGAGATCGATGAAGGCGTAGCTCGGGTTCTCCTCGGTGAGAAAATCGACCAGATGGAAGCGGAGAAAGAGGCATTCGAGTCGGCGATGGAGCGGGACACCTCAACATTCCTCGCTGATAGCGATGGCGAGTGAACCTCGCCACCCGCTCCTGGCCGATACGAGTTCCCTGATTGCCGTTGCGAACACCGACCAATGGGACGTACTGGCGGAGTCGCTCGCTCTCACAACCACGAATGTCTGCAAGCACGAACTGCACAACCACGTCAACTCGAACACGTACGCACCGGAAGGAAGCCGTGAACAGTATCTGAAACGAGGCAGCCAGCGCGTGCTCGATCACTTAGACGATTCCTCGTCGTGGTCATGTGTGAGTGTCGTTCCGCGCCCACACGGGCCGGATGCGGGTGAGGAATCACTGAAGCAGGAACTGTCCGAACACGGTGACTCTTATCAGGTCGTCTCGCTGCTTGATGGAGCTGCCCGTCGATCGATTCGCCGGTTGGCTAACAACCACGGATACGACGTTGATATTGTGGGTCCGCCGTATCTGCTCTACGTTCTCCTCGATAATGACCTCATTTCGAAAGCCGAGTTCTGTGAGGCGACAGGCCAGATGATTCGAACCGAGGGCTGGACTGGATACGAAGTCATTAAGAATGCGTGGAGCAGCATTCCCGTGGATTGTTCTGCATTCCTTGATGGCGATATCCTTCCACCGTGAAGTACTGTAACGCTCAGTACAGACAAGATACTTACCGGTTCACGATACAGAACGCCCTATGAACCGGCGCAAATTCCTCGGCCTTCTCGGTGCATCTGCTCTTGCTACGTCGGGTTGTCTCGGTTCTGGTATGGCTGACGATGCGGTGGTTAGAACCGTACCTGCTTCTCAATCTCACGATGACACAGCGGTTCAGTATGACACTCTCTCAGAAAATGAACAGGAGATCGTCCAGAAAGCTGTTGAGGAAGAGTTTTATCACGCCTGTCCTGAGCTTCCGGATGCTATCCATTCGTTCGCCAACCGATTTGAAGACTCTGCTTATCTGAGGTATCAGGATACGACCTACGCGCTGTGGATTCGGATCACCGATATGGTATTCGCTTCAACTGCATCGCCTCCGGAAAATGACCCTTCCTGTGGCTTTCTCTGAGTCTACCCAGAGTCAGCTACTGCTCAATACGCAGGCTCACTGAGCAGCCAATTCAATCTGAGCCTTCTGAATGAAAACTATGGTCATACCAAATGCATTGAGACAACCGGTCTCAACTACTGCCGAGACTTGCTTGTTGAAATCCATCGAGTAGGTTCTCAGGATCAAATTGCTTGACTGCGCGGAGGCGGGTGTCCCCGTGGGGACCGTACTCTTTGCCTTGGCGGAACTTGAACCGGGCCGCGCCCTGTGGAGTACCATAGCCGACCATCCCGATGAACGTCTGAAGCTCGAAAAATTGCGTGTCCTCATACGTCGCGTTCTGAGCTCTCTCAGAGTCGAACGGACCGAAGCCGTGCTCACGAGCGAGACGGGGTGTACGGTAGATTTCTTCGTCAGAAAATTCGGTAGTGTCCTCAGCCGAGTCAGTAGTCTCTTCTGATGACTGACTGACTGACTTCCTCCAGTGGCCGGACTTCGGGAACTGAGAGGCTCTCGTTGTGAATCTCCTTGACTAAGCAGTGTGCACTGGCAGTGACATACTCACGACCATCGTCATCAAAGCGATTGCGCCACGTTCGAGAGATGACTGACTCGTTAGGAATTTGATCGAGGCCGAATACGTCAGCAAGTTCTAGATGGCGTGTGAGAGACCGATAGCTGTCGCCAGTGACTTCCAAATAAACAAAGAGTTAGCATCCCGTGAAGCGAGTAGGGAGCAGGATGCCACTCTGAGTATCCATTGTCACGAGTTTTGGGTTGAAGTCTGAGATCGGTGAGTGCTGTACAGAAATTGTGCCCTCACGTAGACGTTGTAGAGTTCGAGGGCAGCGACAAATGCGTCGGTCAACCGTTGGCCACGTTGCTGCATCGATTTGTCTTACCAGTAGATATTCAAACTGCTATTCGTCTGGTTGGTCGTCGAGTATCTCGACAGTACCCTGCGTGCCGTCGACGCGGATGCGCTGACCATCCGTGATACGGTCGGTAGCCTCCAGCACCGAAACTACGGCAGGGAGACCGTATTCGCGGGCGACGAGCGCCCCGTGGGTCAACCGACCTCCGACCTCAGTGACGACCCCGCCCGCGGTTGCGAACAACGGCGTCCAGGCGGGGTCCGAGGACGGACAGACGAGGATGTCGCCGGACTGGAGGTTTGCGTTCGCCGGGTCGTGGACGATTCGGGCTGTGCCCTCGATGATGCCCGAGGAGACGCCCGTTCCGACCAGCGTGTTCGCACCGACGTCCCTGCGCTCGGCGCGGGGAATCTCTCCTTCACTGGTGATGAGGGGTGGCACGTCAATCCGCTTGTGACGCTCGTGGTCCTGTCGACGCACGTCGATATCCGGCAGGTCACCGGATGGATCGTCGATGAGCGCGAGCAGCTCATCCCTGCGGAGGAACCACACGTCGTCGGCTTCGGTTAGCACGCCTTCGGCCACGAGATGTTCGCCTACCCGCTGGAGGGCTTCGTGCCACGCCGCGAACAGGTGTGCCGAGGCGTGCTTTGGTTCATCGCGCAGGTGGATGTGACTCCGGTAGGTCCGAATGAGGTGGCTTGTGAGCGGCCATCGGACTGGGCTGAAGAGCCCACGCCGCGCGTTCGCCTGCAGTTCGTCGATTGCGTCCTGTGCCTGTCGCTTCCGCTCGTGCAGACGCTCGCGATGGGCCCCTTTTTGTTCTCCGATGAGGTTCCCGCGGATGATACCGAGCGGGGTGGCGGGGTCGTCGCGCCACCGGGGGCGACTCGGGTCGAACTCGCCCGCCGCGCGGTGACCGAAGTCGTCGAGAAACGCTTCGAATCCTTCGACGAACGGTCCACTTCCCTCGATTTCGCGAATCTTTTCGTACGGCTGTTCGTCGAGTATCGCTTGCTCGACTGCCGGGGTCTCTCGTGCGATATCCGCAAGGTCACCGAGTGCAAGCGTCATGCGTGTGCCCACTTCCTGTTCGGCTCCTCTCGCGGCCGCGTCGACGAGCGTGGCATCCACACCGGTGAGAACCCGTTTGAGCAGTCCGCCAGCGACCGGGCCGACGATAACCCGCACCGACTTCGGCGACATCTCGAAGAGGAACTCGGCCGGGAACCCCGCGAACACGTTCTCGACTAATTCGTTCGGGCCTTCGGCGTCGAGGACCTGCGCTTCCTGTGCCTTCGCCCACGCATTGAATTCGGCCACGTACTCTTCAGTGCCAGCGGCACCGCGGAAGAAGGGGAGCAACCCCTCTCGAACCATCCCTGGAGTCATCCCCACGACGAGTGGAAGCGCGCCGGCGAGCTTGCGGAGGACGGTTGGCAGGCTCGAAACGAAGAACTCACCGCCGAACTCCTCGCGTCGCTCGTCGAGGAGCCGGACAGTGCCCTCGGCGGCAGACTCGCTCATCACGCTGATGGACTCGACGATGCCGTCGCGTGCCACGCCGAACCCGAGGATTGGTGTGATATCGAGATACACCCGTCCTTCCGTTCTGGTGACCCATGCGCGGTCACCGCCGGTGTAGTCGTTGAACATCCCTCCGTAGACGGTTTCCCAGATGTCGAGCGCCAGCGGTGGCATTGGGTCGGTCATCACCTGTGCGTGACCCATACTCACGTAGACGTGTAACCGGTCGTCGTCGGGACGCGGTTCCGGGAGTGAGACCAAGGAGGTGATGGGCCGGGACTGCAGGATCACGAACTCACCATCCGCGAGTGCCCACTCGATGTCCTGTGGCTCGCCGAACAGCGTCTCGATTCGAGTGCCGATGTCGACGAGCGTGCGAAGTTGTGCATCGGAGAGCACCTGTTCGGGCCGCCGGTCCTTGTTCGTCTCCTCGGTTTCCGTTCCGTCGTCGGTGAGGCGTCGTTCGGTCGCTTTCTCACCGATGTCGTAGTCGAGTATCTCACCCGTCGCCTTGTCGATGCGGGCATTGTCCGTGGTCACCTCACCCGAAACGACCGTCTCACCGAGACCGTAGGTCGCCTCCACGGATGCGACGCCCCGCTTCCCGCTGTCGGGGTCGGCGGTGAACAGGACACCCGCAGCGTCGGCGTCAGCCATCTCTTGGACGACGACCGCCATCTCAACCGCTGAATGAGAGATACCGTTGCGGGCACGGTAGGCGACTGCACGGTCAGTGAAGAGGCTCGCCATACACTCGCGAACGGCGTCGAGGACATCGTTCGTGGACACACCGAGAGATGTGTCGTGTTGGCCCGCGAAACTCGCACTTGGCAGGTCTTCGGCGGTCGCCGACGACCGCACGGCGTATGAGGTATCGGCGGTAAGCACGTTGGCGATCGACCGTTCGATCTCCTCGGAGAACTCCTGCTCACGAACGAGCGAGCGAATCTCCTCGGCCGTCGCCGTGGGGGCCTCGGTGTCGGTTTCGTCGAGCGCCTCCAACTCGGCGATGGCGTCGCGGAGTTCCGATATGTCGATCAGCGAGCGATACGCCTCGGTTGTGACGACAAATCCCGGCGGAACCGGCAAGCCGGCCCCGACGAGTTCGCCCAAGTTCGCGCCTTTTCCGCCCGCAAGCGCGAGGTCATCCCGCCCGAGTTCACCGAAGCGTTTCGTGTACGTAGTTGGGATTCCTGTTGTCATTGATTTAGTTGCTTCCGGTTTCCTCGTCGAGTATCTCGACGGTGCCCCGCGAGCCGTCGATTCGAATCCACTGGCCGGTTTTGATTTTCTCGGTCGCGTTCGGGACGGAAACGACGGCGGGAAGCCCGTACTCGCGGGCGACGAGCGCGCCGTGGCTGACGCGACCACCGACCTCGACGACCATTCCTGCGGCGTTGAGGAACAACGGCGTCCACCCCGGGTCGGCCGAGGGCGCAACGAGAATTTCGCCGCCCTCGACGGTGGCTTCGGTCGGGTCGTGGACCACTCTCGCGGGCCCTTCGACGATCCCCGTCGAAACGCCGGTGCCGAGAAGCGCTCCATCGGGAACGTCCGTCCGATCAATCGCTCCACGGGGCGTCTCACCCTCGCTCGTGAGCAGCGGCGGTTCGTCGAGCGTGTCGTAGAAAGCGACCTCTCGCCGCCGAGCCTCGATATCGACGTCGATGGGGTCGCCGTCGAGCGCGGCGAACAGTTCCTCCTTGCGCAAGAACCAGACGTCCTCGGGACGGTCCAGAACGCCCTCGGTCGCGAGATGACGCCCGCTGTCGAGCAAGGCCTCACGCCAGCTGGCGAAGCCCTCTGCGGCGTAGTGTTTGGGGTACTCACGGGTGTAGATCGTGTCCCGGTAGGTCTCGATGATCTTCCGAGCGACGCGTCTCCTGACCGGCCCGAGGAGTCCGTGATCAGCCCGTGCTTCGAGTTCGTCGGCGGCACGTTCCGCCTCGACGGCTAACTCGCGTACTCGCTCGCGATGCTCGCCAGCGACCTCGTTCGTCAGGTTCGCCCGGACCGTACTGAGCAGCGTCGCCGGGTTCTCGCGCCAGCGCGGTCGGCTCAAGTCGAGTTCGCCCGTCGCCCGATGGCCGAAGTCCTCCAAGAAAGCCTCGAAGGCCGCTTCGAACTCCTCGCCCCCTTCGACGGCGGCGATCTCTTCGAGCGAGGCTCCGTTCCGGAGGGCGTCAGCGACAGCGGGGTGTTCGCGGGCGATGTCCGCGATGTCGCCCAACCCGAGGTTGATTCGAGTCACGACGTCGCGTTCGAAGCCCCTCCCCACCTTGTTCACTGTCTCGGGGTCGTCGGCAAACGTCCGGTTCATCCAGGTGTCGATACCGAAAGCGAGGTACAGCGGCATAGCCCTCGGATACGCTGCGACCATGAAGGACTTGATGTCCCCGAACGTGAACACCGCCCGAGCGCGCTCCGCGGGCGAGTTCGCCGTCGTCACTCCGTCCGGGACGAACGACTCCGCAAAGACGCCCCACGTTTCGTCGAGGTCCTCGACCGTCGGCGGTCCCTGAAACGCGTCGAGTGCTCCGACGGCGAACGCCGGGGCGACCGCAACCGCGAGGCCGCTGACCCGTCGCGTCGTGCCGGCGACCACCGGTAGCGAGGAAAGCGAGAGTCCCTCGCGCTCGAACTCCTCGGGGCGGCGTTCGACCAACTCGCGCAGTCCCGCTGCCGCCGGTTCGCTTACCGCGCCGATTACTCCGAGCAGCGGATCGCGCAGCCGCTTGACCCGGAGTGCGGGGGTGAGGTCGATGTAGATCCGACCGCCGGCGGTCACCACTGGCGTCGGCCAGAACGGACCGAAGCCGAACTGAGAGATGACGCTGTTCATCCAGGTCTTCCAGAAGTCCTGCACCAACTGCGGCATCGCTTCAGACATCGCCTGCATATGGCCCATACTCAGGTAGACGTGCAGGCGGTCGTCCGCCGGCATCGGGTCGGGTAACGGGAACAGCGAGGTGATGGGCCGGGATTGCACTATCTGGAACCCATCGTCCGAAAGTGCCCACTCGATATCCTGTGGCTCGCCGAACAGCGCCTCGATACGGGTGCCGAGGTCGACGAGCGTTCGAAGCTGTGAGTCCGAGAGGACACGACATCCACGACGTTCGGCGCTCGTGCTCGTGGCGTCGGTTCCCGACTCCGCGGCCACGCGCAGTTCGGTCGCCTTCTCACCGACATCGTAGTCGAGCACCTCGCCGGTCTCCTTGTTGACGCGGGCGTTGTCGGCGCTCACCTCGCCGGAGACAACCGTGTCGCCCAGTCCGAAGGTTGCGTCGACCGAGGCGATTTTTCGGCTGTTCGTGTCGGGGTCGGCGGTGAACAACACGCCCGCCGCGTCGGCGTCGACCATCTCCTGAACGACGACCGCCATCTCGACTGTCGAGTGGGCGATGTCGTTGCGGGCACGGTAGGCGACGGCGCGGTCGGTGAACAGGCTCGCCATGCAGTCGCGAATCCTGTCGACGACGTCGTCGGCGGGGACGCCCAGATGAGTGTCGTGTTGGCCGGCGAACGACGCCG
The DNA here is from genome assembly GCF_003665985.1 of Haloarcula sp. Atlit-47R. Classification (NCBI taxonomy): domain Archaea; kingdom Methanobacteriati; phylum Methanobacteriota; class Halobacteria; order Halobacteriales; family Haloarculaceae; genus Haloarcula; species Haloarcula sp. Atlit-47R. The sequence goes on from NZ_QPLQ01000006.1 coordinate 15,671, forward strand.
TCGGGAGGTCCTCAGCCGTCGCCGACGAACGCACGGCGTAGGTCGTGTCGGCGTCGCTATCGAGCGCATCGGTAATCGCGTGTTCGGCCGGCTCGTCGAACGCGCGATTCTGGATGAGGGTCCGGATTTCGGCCGCTGTCGTCGTCAGTACGTCGGCATCGGTGGCGTCGAGCGAATCAAGTCGCTCGATCAGCTCCTGGATTTCTGTGTCGTCCGTGAGTGCTCGGTACGCGGCGGTCGTCACGACGAACCCCGGCGAGACGGGCAGTCCTGCGTGAACGAGGACGCCGAGATTCGCGCCTTTGCCGCCGGCGAGTGCGGGGTCATTTCTTCCGATCTCCTCGAACCACTGTACGTAACTCTGTATCTGGTGTAGCGTCATCGGGTACTCCGTTCGTCTCTGGTCGACTGGGGCTGTTCTTCGTCTGCCCGCGTCTCGGATGCGTCCGGGATCGGTTTCGAATCGATAGTCAATCCCGAGGCGACGCTCTCGACGAGCGTGTCGCGGACAGCGGGGTAGAGGTCGTCGCCGAACTCCTCCCGGTACAACGCGACGAACGCGGCGGCGTTGACGGCCCCAGTGATCGCTCTGGGGTCACCGTTGATGAGCTGTCCGTCCGCTTGCCACGTCCGGACGTACGGGAGGAGATACCCGAGCTCTTGTTCGCGTTGTTCGGCCAGTTCGTCATCGGAGAACTCCTGAACCAATCGCTCCCAGTCGTCCTCGACGACGAGCTGCTGAATGAGTGGGTTCGTCTCGATCTCCTCGATAGTGAGTCGGAGATACGCGGTAATCCCTTCCTGTGGACCCGACGCGTCGGCGAGCAGATCGTCGACACGGTCGGCGAACGCCGCCTGCTCTCGGGTGAGAATCTCGAGGTAGAGACGCTCTTTCGAGTCGAAGAACTGATAGAACGTCCCGTTGGCGATGCCGACGAGATCGGTGAGGTCCGAGATGGTCGTCTTCTTCAGGCCGTAACGAGCGAACAGCTTCCGGCCGGTATCGAGTAGTTCGCTCCGGATGTAGGCCCGTTTCTCGTCGCTGAAGCCGGCCATCACTTCTGTTCCGGCCCCGTTTCGGGACTTTCGCGCACGTCGCCGTAGTACTTCGTCAGGTCGTCGGTCTGAATCGCTGGCATGGGCATTCTTACTGAACGTTCGTTTAGAAACGATATGAATTTATCGTTCGTTCATTCATCCGTTTTTCACAAGGGGATATCCGGCTCTTTCGGTCGATTCCAGATTCATTTGCAATGGGACGCTACGGCGAGTTCGTTCGATGCCCTCTGAAAGCCGTCAGAGATTTCGATGCTATACCGTTGTGTTGCCCCCCGCTTCGTCAGCGCCTTCCTCGGCTTCGCGGTGCTGACGGCGCTGACCGCCCCCGTCGGCGCGTCGCCCACCTGACGCTCGCGGCTTCTCTGGCCGCTGGCGGTCGGCACGCTCGTCTTCCTCGTCGTCGTCCTCGGGACGCGGACCCTGGAGAAGTTCGTCGGGACCTTCTGAGTCCGTCCTGCAGTCGTACCGTCGGGTCCCGAGTGTTGCTGTCGGGGCGACTACCCGTCCGCGTCTGTAGTGAGACGCTTCATCGTCGGGTGGACGCTCAGCACGTGCATCAGGATAGCGCCGAAACAGAGCAACATTCCGCCAGCGGCAAAGAGCACGGAGACGAGAAGCTGGGAGGCGGCGAGGATCCCGGTGTCAACATACCTGGTCAACAGAAAGACCGTGACCGCGATACCCATCACCGTCGAGAGGACACCGGGGATCCCGACCACCAGCAGCGGTCGGCCGTACTCGACGGTCCAGGCGATGTTCCGGACTAGGTCGTAGCCGTGTGAGAGCGAGCCCTGGGTGCTCGAGTTCTCGACGTCGTAGTATATCGTCGTCGGGACCTCAACGACGGAGAGGCGAGCCTTGTGGGCGTGATAGAGGATGTCCGTACTCGCGCCCATGTTGTTGCCTATCATCGGGTCGGCCGCGAGCGAGCGGACGGCCCGCTGGCTGTAGGACCGGTAGCCGCTCTGGGTGTCGTGGACGAACCCGCTCGGTCGCAGCTTGCCCATGCTCACGTTCGTCAACCCGTTGATGACGGCGAGCCCGATAGACCGGACCAGCGGTATCTTCGTGTCGCGCTCGCCGACGTAGCGGCTGCCGATGACGATGTCGGTCCCATCGCGCTCCTGGGTCTCGACGAGCACCGGGATGTCGGACGGGTCGTGCTGGCCGTCCGCGTCGATGACGACCAGATGCTGGGCGTCCCGGTCGTCGGCCGTCCGAAACAGCGTCTTGAGCGCCCCGCCGTAGCCGCGGTTTATTTGGTGGACGACGACGGACGCCCCGGCCTCGCGGGCCCGGACCGCCGTGTCGTCGCCGCTCCCGTCGTCGACGACGACCACGTCGTCGGCGAAGGCCGCCGCCCGCTCGACGATATCGGCGATGGTCGAGGCGGCGTTGTACGCCGGGATACCTACCACGACACGGGGGTCGGCCGACGGCGTCGACCACGCCTCCGGAATCGCCACGACCTCGTAGTCCGCCCGCTCGTAGGCCGCCGCCGTCCGGTCGTAGTCGATACGGGGGCAGTCACGCGTCTGCAGGACGATACCGGGCAGCCCGCGCTCCCGGGTGACCGCTGAGAGGTGTCTGAGAAGGTCGCTCTGGGTCGCGGCTTCGGACGGCGGGTCGACGACCACGGCACCCAGCGATTCGAGCTTCGACAGCAGTTCCGACTCCCCGGCGCGCTCGTCGCAGGTCACCAGCGCGGCGTAGCCCCGCTGGCTGGCCCGGACGACCGTCCGCAGAGCGGCGTCCTCGTTGCGCGGCGTCAGAACGACGCCGATGGCGGCCCCGGACAGCGACCGCGCTTCGTCTGCCCCATCCACCAGAGCACCGTCCGTCTGTGGACGGTCAGGGAGCGAGAGCAGGGGGAGTCGCAGCTGCGACCGGCCGAACAACTGCTCCGGTCGCAGGGATAGCTGCGTCTCGGTACCCGTCTCGTCCCGTATCGTCGCCCGCAGTCTGTTGTCGGCCTCCGACAACAGCTCCACTTCCGGCTCGGACAGTTCCGTCGCGGTCGGCCCGGAGAGGATGTAGCCAAAGCGCAGCGCCGCCTCGGGCCTGACGGTGCCGGTGACGGTGACCGCATCGCCAGACTCGAACGACTTTTGCCCGTCGGTCGAGGTCAGCGCGTGAGTCGACGGGATTCGGTCGGTGACCCGCACTCCAGTGGGTTCGGTGCCGGTCGTGGTCGCCGTCACGACGGCGAGCTGGCGGTCGTCGCCGATGGCGACCAGCGAGCGAACCACAGCCACATCGCTCGCGGTGACCACCCCATCGGTGGCGGGGTGTCCAAGGTCAGCTGTTGGTTGCTCACTCATGAATACCATGTCCCACTAGGTTACGTACCAGCTATTGAACGACAAGTCAGATATAGATATCGTATCGGATAGTGGCTGCCGGTCGAGTCACGACCCCGGCGTGACGGTGAGCCAGATGTGGACCTGCCGGAGCGGGCTGTCGGTGCCCTGCCGCGGCAACGGTTGGAGCGGGATGGTATAGAAGTTCGCGTCGTGCCAACGGAGAACGGCCGTCTGGACCGCGAGAGCTTCAAAACGGCCGTCAGTGGTGCGGATATGGTGTGTTTCAGTGCGCTCACGTGGACACACGGGACCAAACTACCCGTTGCGGAACTGGTCGATATCGCACATGACGCGGGTGCGTTCGCACTGGTCGACGCCGTACAGGTTCCCGGCCAACTGCCGATGAACGTCTCCGCGTGGGGCGCAGACGCCGTCGCCGCAGCGGGCCACAAGTGGCTGCTCGGGCTCTGGGGAGGTGGGTTCCTCTACGTCAACGGGGACGTTGCCGATTCGCTCCACCCCCGAACCGTCGGCTATCGAAGTGTTGAGACACCGACTGCAGACCCGTTTGAGTACGCGGAAGGCGCGCGAAGGTTCGAGGTCGGGCCTGCAAATCCGCACCACACGTGGCGCTCAGAGAGGCAATCGACACTGTCGAAAATGTTGGCGTCGACCGTATCGAGTCTCGCATCCATGCGCCGGCATCTCGATGTACATCAAAGGTGCCCAGTGAGCGGCTACCGAGTCCGAAAACACCCGAATCAGGCCTCTTAACCGTCGACATCGACGACCAAGAAAAGACCGTCGAGCGTCTGGCCAGTAAGGGTATCGTCGTCCGGTCGTTGCCACAGCCGTCGGCGGTACGAGCGTCGATACACGCCGTCAATACCGAATCAGAGATAGACCGTCTCGCAGCGACCCCAGAAACAACGTTTTAAAATTCTTTGTCAATCATGCTAACGGGAGTGTGAGGGTGACGATAAGTCCTCTTGGCGTGTCGTTCTCGAATTCCACGTCGCCGCCGAGGCCGGTCAGAACCCACTCGATGAGCCATAGACCGATTCCTTCCGTATGGACCAGTGGCGTCTCCTCTCCGGAATCAAGTGCAGCCAGTTGCACGTCAGTAATGCCCGGTCCGTTGTCCCGAATGACCAGAGATGCTTTCGAATGCTCCGGATCGGCAGTGAGTAGAACTGATACCTCCGGTTCGTCTTGATCGCAGTGGACCACAGCGTTCGTCAGGAGTTCGTTGACGGCGACTTCGAGTTCGCCGCCGCCTTCGACATACAGTTCTGATGGTGTCTCGAGCGTTATCGATGCCGCGGAATGCTCTGAGTGTACCGTATCGCGTTCGCGCTGGAGGACTGAAACAAGGTCGATAGTGTGTGTCTCGTCGATTGACTCAAGGGCCGATGTCACCTGCGTGGTCTTCCGGCTCAACGAGTCAAGTTGCGCCGTGGCCTCAGAGATCTCATCGATTGAACCTTCGGCCGGCGTTCCGGTGACTTCCGAACGAAGGAGATCGAGGTGACCGTGGATGACAGTGAGTTTGTTCCGTAGGTTGTGACGGAACAGCCGCTGGAAGACCTGCAACACTTGCTGTTGGATACGCGACTCGGTGATATCTGAGTGGATGGCCACGTACCCCGCCGTCTCGCCATCGCGTGTCTTGTAGGGCGTAATCGTCTGATACGCGTGGTAGAACTCGCCGTTCTTGCGCTGGTCGATGATAGACTCTTCCCAAACCTCCTCTGCCTCCAGTGTTCGATACAGTCGGTCGAAATACTCGTCGTCCATCTGTCCGGAGTTCAGAATCTGGGGCGTAGCGCCAACTGCCTCGTTCCTGTCGTAGCCTGTGATGCGTTCGAATGCTGGATTAACGTACTGTATGACGCTGTCCGTATCAGTGATATACACGCCGGTAGCGGCGTACTCCAACGCCTGGGAGAGACGTCTAAGCTCCCGCTCGTAACTGTCCCGCTCCGTGATATCAAGCATGACACCGATAATCAGGCTCCCCGAAGCGGTCTCGACTCGGCTGCCGTACACCTCGACAACGACTGTGTCGTGCTCCGGGTGCGTCCCACGAAACGTGTAGTGGCTCGACTCTTCGACACCCCGTTCACGGCGACAAATCCGCTCACGGACGCGCTCATGATCCTCAGGGGCCACGACGTCGAAAACCGACGTGCCGGTCAGTGCCTCAGGGGTCGTCCCAAATATCTCTGCCACACGCTCGTTGACGTAGGTGAATTTCCTGTCCTCGACAGTGTAGACACCGATGATATCCTGTTCGACGAGCCGTTCGTACCGCTTGCGAAGTAACTCCGCATCCCCCGAGGCCGGCGAGGCCGCCACCCGGTTGAGACACGGGCATAGACAACGGGGATTGGCTGCCACCGACTCTTTAGCACGGATGTCCGCGAGTGTGCTCAGGTCGATTTCGTCGGCGACGGCGTCGAACGGGCGCTCGTGGAGGAGCACGAGCGGGAGGTCCGGCATCACATCTTTGACCATATCGACGAAGTTCGCAAGCCCGTCTTCGACAGCCCCCTCGGAGAACACGAGACAGGAGATGTCACCTCGGTCGAGGTATGCACGCGCCTCGGACGGCGTCGCTGGCGTCTCGACTGTGGCGTCGACACACGCTGATAGCTCTGCCGCCGTGTCCTTGGCAAACTTTGTCTCAGGAGCTAACAAAAGTACTCGATGGGGTTCCACCGTTCATCATGAGTCTCTCAGACGGCTACTTAACTATGCCCGATAGCATCAAGAGGGCGTATTCGAGCGACGAACAGGCAAGATGACATTGACACCGATATTAGTGTGAATGGTCTGGAGAGCGCTGGTGGGACGCGACAAGAGACACGAAATTGTCGAACACTCCAGATGACTCTCGGGCGGCCGCGACCGACTCGTCTGTAATCGTCGCCAGTACTGACGCTCGCCGGTCCTCAGAGAGGATCTTGTTGCCGATGACCCATTCGGCCGTTTCGCGGTCATACTCAGGGTGGAACTGAACGCCGTAGCGTGTCCCGAGTCTGAAGGCCTGTATACCGTATTCGTTTCTCGCCAGTTCGACACTGCCCGTCGGGAGTTCAGCCACTCTGTCCGAGTGGGTCTGGAATGCGGTAAACGAGGATGGAATATCGGCAAACAACGGATCGTCACCCCGCCGGCGAACGGTTCGGTGCGACGTTCGAACACGGTCGTACCGAGACCGCCACGCTGGACAGCGACCCGATCAGGCTCTCGCTAGCGTCCGGTGAGACGAGACAGACGCAGGCACTCATCGTGGCTACCGGTGCAAGCGCTCGCTGGGTCGGTGCGGAGAACGAAGCAGAGCTGATGGGCTATGGCTTTCAACGTGTGCCACCTGCGACGGGACATTTCACCGCGGGCACGATGTACTCGTCGTCGGCGGTGGCGACTCCGCGATGGAAGAAGCGCTGTTCCTCGCGAAGTTCGCTGATTCGGTCACAGTTGTTCACCGGCGAGAAGAGCTTCGCGCGTCGGATACCATGGCCAGACGCGCACGCGATCACGATGCTATCAGTTTCCGCTGGAACACGGAACTGGAGTCCATCCACGGTTCTCAAGCGGACGGTGTGACGGGCGCGACGCTTATTTCCGACCCCGACGGATATCCAACAAAGCAAGTCGCTGACGGGGCCGATATCAAGCGAGAGAGCGTCGATATACAGGGCGTATTCTACGCTATCGGTCATACGCCGAACACAGAGTTTCTGACAGATACGCCAGTCAAGCTTGACTCGGCGGACTACATCCAAACCCAAACGAACGCAGCAGGACGGATGACAGCCAAGACTGGCGTCGACGGCGTCTTTGCTGCTGGCGACGTCGCAGACCGACGTACCGACAGGCCATAACGGCCGCCGGAACCGGAAGTATGGCAGCTCTTGATGCGGAAACGTTCCTCGGTTCCAAACCTCCGAGCAGGCAGTCGAGTCCGATCACTTGGTTCAGTAATACCTGCTGGGGCAACACCGAATAGGGACCATTGAATAACACCTACTGCTGGTGCGGTGAATCTCATCGCGGACGAGAGCCCGAATTTCTTGCTCTGGGAAGCACGTATCATTGGGAATATCCGGTTCCTCGAGTGGTTCGAGTTCTTGGGCAGCTGCTTGGAGCCGTTCGTCTTCGGCTTCGGCGTAGAAATAGTGCTCACGACGATCATCGTAGAGCGCTCGCAACGTTGATTCGGCAACAGGTGTTCCATCAACTGCTTCAGCGCAGGTGTAGCCTTACTCAACGTGTTCAAGAGCCCGTCGAATAGTCAGGAACTCGTCGGCGTTGACCTAGAGATAGCCGTCTTCGACATCGAACCCAGCTGGGGCCGTCCCGTCCATCGACCAGCCTCTCTCGCAGCGTCGATACCGGATTGAATTCGACGGAGCTTCTGTTTGTGCTCAACCCGGGCGAGGTCGCCCATCGCACCGGCAATCAGCTGGCTAACCGCTCTGTCGGTAAGGTCATCGTCAAGGCTGATGGCGAGTCCGACTTCTAAATCTTGGATGCCCATTTCGTGGCTAAGACAGAATTCGAGGAAGTCGCGGATTTCGCCGGCAGCGAGTCGGGAAAGACGAGAGAGTTCGTGGACGATGACGACATCCAAGATCCCGTCTTCGATATCCGAACGGAGACGTTGGTACTCCTCACCGCGGTCAGTTTCGGTCCCGCTAATGGTGTCTGTGTAGGTATGGAGGTCTGGCTCATCGTACGAGTGCTCAGCGAACTCCCGAAGTTCCTCAAGCTGTCGTTTCGGGTCTTGGTCTGTCGTCGAGACACAGGCGTAAATGCCGATGTCTGGCATACTTCTTGCGCCCTTGACGCAGCGTATAAGTCGTCCACGTTTTGAGGGGTCCGTAGAAATAATTCTATTAAACATCTTATCAATTTTTATATATAATTAATATTGCTTTTAATATCAGACATGATAATCGGTGGTGCAGGAATAAATATCCTTAGCAGGTAGATGGGGTATGTCCAAAGCGACAACCGATGACGCGGGTGCTCTCTCTCGAACAGTACTTTGTGTTGATAAGAGTGACCGAATCGATGCAGTGTCTGAAGCTATCGACGATGAAGAAACGTTGACTGCAGTGGAGGCGACGAGTGTCGAGGCAGCGACTGAAGTCATCGCCGAGGAGCCGGTGATTTGTGTCATCACGGCCTACGACTTGGTCGACGGTAGCGGGATGGACGTAATAAACACAGTCAGAGAACACGCCCCGCAGGTCCCCAGCGTCCTCTTTACCGACCTCCCGCCGAACGAGATAGACACTGCCTCTTTCGAGGAGACTATTGTCGAGTATCTGAACCGTGACCTTCCCGACGCCCACGACCGATTGGGCTTCGTGACGAACGATATTATTGAACACAGCGCCCAAGTCGGATTTCTCCGCCCCGACGACGAGGAAAAACGACTTGCTACACTGTCAGAATACGACATCGAGGAACTGCCCATTGAGGAGAGCTTCGAGCGGCTTACCGACCTCATCGCCAGTCACTTCGATGTCGGAGTTGCGTTTGTCGGCCTCATCGAGGAAGACGAAGAGAACTTCCTCGCCTGTCACGGCGGCGACTTCGACTCGCTAACCCGTGAGGACACAATTTGTACCCACAGCATGTTACAGGATGACGTGATGGTCGTCGAGAACATTGCGACGGACAGCCGCTTCAGTAAGAACGAACAGTTGGAGAATCTTGGTATCGTCTCCTACGCGGGTGCGAACATGACCGCCCCCGACGGACAGGTTATCGGGCAAGTCTGTGCTATCGACTTCGAGGAACGGCACTACGATGCCGAAGAGCGCGCTGAACTGCAGGATTTCGCGGAGATGGCGATGGAAATTCTCGATCTTCGACAATCGCTTCGTTCGGCCCGTAATAAGGGGGCAAAACAGTGAGTCTCGCAAACGACGGATTCGAGACACCGTCACTGTCGCTGCCGCCCATTGATAGCGGGACGAGTATCTTGCTGACCGGCGACGACACCGAGGCGCTGCAGTCCGTGTTTTCTCACCTGATGGCGGCCGATGACGACGAGCGCTCTATCGTCCTCTCAACAAACAACGGCGGTCGTGCGATACAACGCAATCTAAACGATGTCCGTACTGGTGCCGGCTCGCGCGCATCCGTACTCACCTGCGAAGGGCCCGCAGTTGGTGACGACGTCCAGTCGGTTGACGATATCAGCGACCTCACACGGCTCGGGATGGACTTCTCAACGCTCGTGGCGTCGGCACAACAACACTCCGACCGGTTCCGTTCGGGTATCTTGCTGTGTTCAACTATTGCAAGCGAAGTTGACGACACTCGCTCACTGTATCGCTTTCTCAACTCGAATTTCCTCACCGAGTTGCGTCGTGGAGAGGGTATCGGTGTCTGTGCGCTCGACACCAGTGCCGACATCGGAGCGGATATGAATAGCACAATTAAAGGCCTCCAGACCTCCTTTTCGGCACATGTCGAAGTCGAAAAAACCGACCCAAGTCAAGCGACGCTCACTGTTGACGGACTCGACCTGAACGAAGAGACAGTCGACGTGTCTCTGTAACCGAAAGCCGCTTTCCACGTTTTAGAGACGCTTGATGATGTCAAACACTATCCCGGTGGCTCAGTCTCTTCTTCGGATCATTCGGCCAGCGCAAAGGCGGCGCGGTTGGCAATGCTGTGCAGACCGAGACTGTCTAGTAAGTGGCACCTGACGTTCACAGTTGAAAGTTGGGTTTATACGACCTTTCAGTGTTTTTGTGGCGATTTTAAATTGTGCGCCAGTCAATGAATGGGGCTTGTGAGATTAATTTACTTATCTGAGTTTGGTATTTTATGTTATTTTAGATGGCAATAATTGTGTGATTATCAGCTACTATAATTTGAGCAGAGGAGTCAAATCAGTCAGTCAATTATGCTTGGTTGATGATCACTCTTGACGTGTCTCCCGTTTTTTTCATCTACGTATTCGCCTACGGACTGGCTACGCTCGGCTGTGTAGTCGCTCTCAAACGTGCCAGAAAAGTTACAGATACCGACACCCGTAGAGGGTTGGTCGGGTTGCTTGTCGGAAGTGGCAGCTGGGCGGCACTACAACTTGCCTTTCTGGTAGCTCCAACACCTGCATTAGGTTATGGAGCCTATACACTCAGCCTGGTAGTCGGACTGACTACCGTTGGGGCTTGGCTATACTTTGCTTCAGCTTACACTGGACGGTCTTTCCACCGAGACAGAATGTATAGACGTCTCGCGGTAGGACTATATGTCGCTATCGTGGCAGTAAAAGTTACCAACCCTCTCCACGGCTGGTACTTCCAGACAACTTTTGTCACCGTGCCGTTCCCACATTTGACAATAATGCACGGCACGTTCCACTGGGTCGTTACTGGCCTCTCCTACGCGCTTGTTGCGGTTGGCTTCTTTATGCTGTACGAGCTGTTTCTGGAAGCTGATTACGAGACACGGCCGCTAGCTGCACTTGTTGGGATAACCGGCCTCCCTGTAATGTTTGATATCATCGGCTTCGCCAGCGATTTTTTGATTGAGATCAACTACGAGCCGCTTGGTGTCGCTGTCTTCGCAATCGGCGTCCTGTACGTGTTTGAAGAAGAGTTTCTCGCGGTCCAACTCACCGATAACGTCAACGCGCCAGTTATTTATTTAGACCGCAACGAGCGCATCAGTCATTATAATAGACGCGCTGAGCAGCTGTTCCCGGACATAGCTGGAGCAACAGGAGAACCACTGGACGCAGTTATCCCACCAGCAAGCGCAAAGCTCGGTGACCAGAACTGGATTCTTGACCAGACAACCGATGACGAAACCAAACATTATCTGGTCAGCGATACACCGTTTTCGTTGGGCCGGACCGATATCGGTCGGATGGTGCTGTTTACCGATGTGACCCAAACTGAACGACAACGCCGGGAGTTAGAACGGCAGAATGAACAACTGGAAGGGTTCGCTGCCGCAATTCGACATGAGCTACTCAACACACTCCAGATTGTCAGCGCCAGAATCGACATCGCTGGCGACGCGGTCGAAGACGGTGAGGTAGATTTAGCTCGGGATAGTTTGCAGACCGCCTCAGATACCTCTCAACGGATGGCAGATATTGTCGACGATCTGGCGAACCTCGCCCGATACGGCCAAAGCGTCGAAGCCAGCCAGACTGAGACGGTCGATATTGAAAGTATCGCTAAGACCGCATGGGCGACGGCCGATATTGATGATGGTACCCTTTTGATTGAAGAGAATGCAGAACTCACAGCTGATCCCGAACGCCTAGAGGAGATTTTTTTCAATGCGTTTATTTTTGGTACACACAATGGCGCAACCAAGACCATCGTTGCTGTCACCGACAACGGATTTACCATCACTGATGACGGCATGCCGACAGGTGACACTGATCCATCATCATATTTCGAGTACGGCAGCGCGATTCCCGATGCTGAGGCTGGGTTGACACTCCCGAATCTACGGGTGCTTGCCGAAACCCATGACTGGGAGGTGACGCTTGATACGTCGTATCAAGGCGGAATCCGAATTGTCGTCTCGGGTGTTAACACGCTCAGCCAGTAGCTTCACCCCCCCCCCCAACCTGCAAGAATAGTGCCAATTCCGGCGTCAACAATCGTCTTTTACTTCTCGCCGGCCACGACCGCTCGTTAATAGACTGCTGCACAAGAGGTCAAACAATTCTAGACCGGAAGTAGGTCCAGACCGACGCCGTGAGCGTAAGTTGAAAATCAAATTAGAAGTGAGCACAGGTTCACCTAACTTGTTATGTAATGTGTCCATCTCTGTACAACCTATTGTTATAGTCATGTCTCAAAACAGCTCGATTGAGTTTGAGCATGAACAGTTTGGGAACATTGTCGTACAAGACCTGACAGAGTGGAACGGCGAGACGGAGGAAATAAGCGCCGTCGAAAATGAATGGCTTGATATCGCCTCACAGCAGGAAGTAACCGCAACGATCACAGAATTTGGTCCCAAGGTTACTCTCAGCCGCGACACGCAAGAGCACCTTGCAGTTGAGTGGTCAAGCAACGCTCAGGAAGCCGGTGTGGAAAAAATAGCCTTTGTCTCGGAAGGAATCAAAGCCAGAGCCGTGAGTTCAAATCTTGATGTACCCCAAGAAATCAAGACGTTCAGGTCGATCGAAGAGGCTGTCAATTGGGCAAAAATTTGAAGACTGAACTATTTCACCTCTCAACAGTAGTAAAATAACGACCTTATCGATCCCGTGAGTCTGGGGTATCGGTGAATTACGCGAACTAGCCAACCGTAGACGAACTCAGTCGTAATCGTGCCGGAATACTCGGTACACCGTTTCATGGTCTTGTCTATCAAGTGCTGTTCCTCTTCGAGAACCCGTTTTCTTCGCCATCCTTGGTGTCCCGCCACTTTCGAATGGTCGGGGAACGGTTCCATCATGTGCAGAAGGGTTCGTTCTTCGGGAAATCGTGTGACAACGTATGCAAAAGCGGGTCGTGATTCATTCGAGCTATTGACTGGCACGGCACTGTCTAGTTTTGAATGATCTCAACTGACGTTCTTCCATCAAGCGTCTAGTTCGGCCGTTCGTGGTTGTAGTGGTGTTGCCTTGTTGAACTTCTCTCAAAGATCATGACGGTGGCGACTTTGCCTCTGCTACCACTGCGCTCAGTCGATAGTCAACGGATATGCCTGAGGCGGAAGATTGTCGGTGTGTACTTGGACTGGTCGTTTCTCAGGCACTCCGTTTGGCGATTAGCACTGGCACGTCAACCGTTCGAAGTACGGTTGAGGCAACGCTTCCGAGCAGTTGACGGCGAAGATTCGACCGACCGTGAGACCCCATGACAACGAGGTTGATCTGGTTGTTGTCGACGTATTCACAGATGCCGGCAGCGGCCCCCTCGAATGAGTTTGTCCGTTCGACAGCAGTCAGTATATTGATGTCAGGACTGGTGTCTTCTATTTCCGTTACGACCCGATCGACAGCTTCCTGTCCTTGCGTATCGAGTCGTTCAATGAATTCTTTCTCGAGGCCGCCTGCGTTAAACGCCCCTCCTGCAGCCTGTAAGTCGACGACGTTCAGCACGTGAACGTCTGAATCGTAGGGCTGGGCAATCGCCGCACCGTATTGCGTCACCTCCTCGGCATTTTCACTCCCGTCCGTCGGAATAAGCATCCGACCGTATTCGGTTATCTCCCCACTCACACGATCACCATCAGGAATGACAAACACCGGCACATCACTCTGGTGGAGAACCTGCTCGGTGACGCCGCCGAGGAGACGTTTACCCAGCCCAGTCATTCCCTGACGCCCGATGGCGATAAGGTCAGCGTCCTGGTCGGCTGCGTACTCACTGATTCGTGCGGCCGGTTTGCCTTCGGACAGTGTTGTCGTAATGGGATAGTCACGGTCTGACGCAAGCTCCTCGATTTCAGAGAGAACAGCCTCACCGCGATCTCGAACCCGTGCCTTCTCGTCCGCTGTTTGCGTGAGCCGGAGTGACTTCCGTGGGACAACGTGAAGTACATCTACACTGGCGTCGACAATCTGTGCGAGGTCAATACCTCGTCTCGCGGCGTGCTTGGCTTCGTCGCTCCCATCGACCGCAATGAGGATTCGGTCAAACATTCTTCTGGATCCCTGTTTCAACCCCGTCCCCTTCACCGTTACCGGAGCGACTCCAGCGGACAAGCGATTATGTCGGAGGGGCTCGAATCACTACGATGGGAAATGCTATGAACTTGGACGGATTCACAAGTAAGGTACAACACCATCTCGAACTCCTTGACGGCGGTGAGGGTGTCCGTGCGATTCGAGCAACACTCATGACTCTGGGTCAGCCAATCTCCAAGAGAAACGCTGAGGATCTCGCCACCTCAATTCCGATGGCGGTCATGTGGTTTCTGACGGGGGCTGTCCACGAACACGGGAAGCACTTCGACTGGAACAAATTCGTTACGTGCGGCAGCGAGATCGAAGGTAGACAGCGACCTGCACACACTCCTTCCGGACTTCGCCACTATGTATGACCAGATACTATTCCCGACGGACGGAAGCGAGCCGGCCGATTCGATCCTCGACTATGCACTCGAGATTGCAGCCGAACACGAGGCGACGATCCACATTCTCAACGTCGCAGACACCAGTCAAGACAACCTCACTCGGATACGCGGAGAGGTCATCGACGTGCTAGAGCAAGAAGGAGAACAGATCGTTGAGAACGCAGCACAGCGTGCGACGGCACAGGGAGTTTCCGTCGTCCCGGAGGTACGCCAAGGTGACCCATCGACGTCGATTGTCGAGTACAGCGACCAATCAGACACCGACTTGATCGTGATGCCCACCCACGGGCGGCGTGGTCTCAAGCGGTTTCTCCTCGGAAGTGTCACGGAACGCGTCATCAACACCGCTGAAGTGCCCGTGGTTGCGGTCAATCCTAACAGGGAGCGTCCGCTCACCTATCCGTGCCAGGATCTCCTCGTTCCAACGGATGGAAGCCGCGGTGCCGAACTCGCATTGACCGAAGGAATCGCCGTAGCGAAAGCCACCGGTGCAACGCTACATCTGCTGCACGTCGTCGAGACAGGGAGCCTGGGCCCCGACGCTCGATCCGTCCTGAAAGAGGAGGAATTGACGGAGCGAGCGAACGAGATTGTGACAGCTGCCACTGAGACCGCGGAGGCGGCGTCACTCGAAGCTATCGAGACCGAGATCGGGTTCGGCGTCCCGTCAAAGGAAATCCGGAACTACATCGAAGGGAACGCGGTCAACCTCGCTATTCTGGGTACGCACGGGGAGACCGATTTCAGTCGCTACATGATGGGTGGCGTGAGCGCGAAAATCGTTCGCACGTCACCAGTTCCGGTGATGTGGGTTCGTGAGCCGGAATCGAGTGGGTGACAAACCATTTGGACGTGATTCCCATAGTTACTCACAGTACGTATGTACGAGGACATTTTGCTCCCGTTCGATGGAAGCGATGGGGCCGCGGAGGCACTACATCACGCTACTGAGATCGCCCACTGGGCCGATGCTACGATCCACGTCCTCTTCGTCGCGGATACGACACGCGATAGCGTCACCGTCGTCGAAACTCAGGTCGTCGACGCACTCGTCCAAGAGGGGGAGGACATCGTTGAGGACGCAGAGAAGACACTGCGCACGCTTGGGGCGGACTACGATTCTGATGTTGTCCAGGGGAATCCAGCGCCGACAATCGTCGAGTACGCCGAGCGATACGACCACGACCTCGTCGTGCTGCCGACGCACGGCCGGGGGGAGTGTCACGATACCTCGTCGGAAGCGTCACCGAGAAAGTCGTCCGCCTCTCTTCCGTTCCCGTCCTTACGGCGCGGATGCAGCCCGACGAGCAACTGGCGTTCCCCTACGAGAACATCCTCGTCCCAACCGATGGGAGTACTGGAGCGACCCACGCTGCTGAGCACGGTCTCTCCCTTGCAGCGGATCTTGATGCGACCGTTCACGCGCTGTCTGTCGTGGATGAGACCTCGCTCGGGCTGGACGTTCGCTCAACGATCTCGGGGCGGGAGCAAGAACAGGCTGCGAGCGATGCCGTTGACGATCTTGTATCCGAGGCAGAAACGTACGGGGTCGCGAACACAGTCCGGCACATCGAACACGGGACACCGAATGAGGTCATACTCGACATGGTCGAATCGAGCGATATCCACGCCGTCGTGATGGGGACGACGGGGAGACGCGGGACTGATCGAATCCTGCTCGGGAGCGTCGCTGAAAAGACCGTCCGCTCTGCACCCATACCCGTTATCACCGTTGGGCACGGCGAGTAGCGGTTCCGTGAACTCCCTCGGAACTATCGGTCTTCCTTGCTTATCGACCACTTCGAGGCCCTGAACTCAGGTGAGCTGTCGTTCGCTGAGATCGCAGCACCACCGATGACGCTGGCGGTAGCGACAAACGTCAGCGATGCGTTCGACCAGTTTCAAGCAGGAGATCAAGAATTAGCGCTCGTCATCCGAGATGACGAGATCGTCGGGCTTCTCACCGCAACCGACGCCCTCGAAGCGTAATGGGCGACCTCGAAGATCCGCTCGATTAATACCCGACAACCATCTCGTCGTCTGTACTATGGGTGGACACCTACGTCTTCGATTCGGATGTACGGACTGTCAGCACTGGAATTGGTGATGTCCGAACGAGAGACTCAGTGACACTTCCCAGAACGTATCGATCGAAACCGGTCCGGCCGTGAGTACCGACGACGACGAGATCGATGTCGTGTTCCTCGATATAGGTGAGGATTGCTTTGTGAATCGAGGGGCCGTACTGGACCGATTTCGATGCGACTTCGACGCCCGCGTTGTCCGCGAACGTTACGGCTTCATCGAGGAGTTCGTTGGCACTTTCATCTAGCATCTCCGTCTGGATATCGGTACGGACGTCAACTCCCAACGCTGCGATATCGACTGCGGAGAGGAGATGCAGTGCTGCGCCCTCGGCTTCTGTGAGGTCAGTACCGAGAGCGAGCGCTTGATTTGCGCAGTCACTTCCATCAGTGGGGATAAGGATATCTTGGTAGGGATGAGCGACTCGGACATCGTCGTCAGGTCGAATCGTAAGTACGGGGACGTCTGCTCGACGGACAACCCGTTCGCTGGTGCTGCCAAGCAGAAACCGTTCGAGTCCTCGGCGTCCGTGCGTTGGCATGACAACAAGATCGAGTTCGTGTTCTTCGGCGTAGTCGATAATCTCGCGATATGGTTCTCCCTGAAGGACTTTGGTGGCGGTGTCAACACCACGTTGGTGTGCCTGCTCGGTTGCCCCACGGACGATTTTGTTACCCTCCTGTTTGAGGGCATCAACATCGTCATCTCGAAGTGTTAGAATATTATTCTGCGTTGTTTCTGCGACGTGGATGATATGGACCGTTGCGTTGTGGTGGGCTGCAAGATTTAACACATGATCGAACGCAACCGATGCCCCACCGCTTCCATCCGTCGGAAAGAGAATTTGTTCAAGCATAGATCAGATAACAGCACGGACGCAGAAAAAATCAGTCCCGGGAGAGCGCCGACCAGTTCCCTCCGGTCCGAGCCTGGGTACCCTGTTCTGACAGGAATTCGAAGACCATCAATAAGTGTCTAATCTGTGCGTTCGGGCCGTTTCACGGCTAAGAGGCAGGCGCCAACAGCCGAATGATTATCAGTCCACTAGGACAACCTTTGAGTATGGATTCAAATGCGACCGGCGATAAGAGCACTCCAAAGATACCGATAGGCGTCCCAAGTATCGATAGTCGTCTTCGTGGAGGTATTCGACCAGGAACCACCCTCCTCGCGATGGGACCGTTTGGAACAGGGTATCACGAGTTCCTTCGAACGATTGCGATACTACACGGAAACTGGCAGGCTGAGTCGGACCTCTTTGAATTGGCATATGGGGAGGTAAGTAACAATGTTCGACAGCCATCACAGGTTCGGTATTTATCAATCAATGATTCGGAGACGCGATTCCAGAGAAATCTTCACGATACCGGGAGTTCAGAGTGGGTGGATACGGCACTTGAGCACATCAGTTTCCATAGTCTCGCCGATGACGTAGCGGATCTCGGGCCAGTCAAGCCAGCCGAAAACGGGACGGGATTCACATATGAATCAAAGGAAGAGCGACCTAGCGAGAAGTATCAGCAAGTGTTTCGCCGGTTTGACGACCTGATTGAGGAGGTTCCAGGCGAGATTGCGATAGTTGACTCGATTTCTGACTTCCTCCCAATCACCTCGAAGTTTCTTGACCCGATGGATCTGTATTTCATCTCGCAGACGCTTTGTCACGTAGCCGCTGAGTCGAATAGTATTCTCATCGCCGGTGCCGATTCTGAGCTTCTTACTGAGAGAGAACGAGCGCTTCTCAAGCGAACCTTCGAGGGAGTTCTGAACTTCGGATGGTTTGGGCAGGGGAGTCAGCAACGACGAACGATGACGGTTACAAAATTCCCCGAGTTCTGGCGCGAAGCGGATCCAGATGGCCGTATCACGTTCGATCTCGATATTGACCGCGACCGCTTTGGAATTTCAAGCACGGAGAAGATTCCCCCATCAAAATTATGACCATCAATAACATGTGCTCGGAGCCGTGGACATCGCACCGGTGTGAACTCAATACGACGGTTGCTGGTCTTTTGCGGAGGTTATGTCGAAAGCGATACCGACGAAATGGGATACATCTCCACCCTGGTTTCGGACCAGTCCCGCCTGAGTTTGTATCCAGAGCACGTTACCATCAGAGTGCACAACGCGGTACTCAAGCTCACACTCGGTTTCGTTTGCAATAGCCACCTCTAGGTTCTCTTCTATTCGGTCTCGATCTTCTGGATGCACTATCGCCTCAATATCACGGATCGTCAGAGAGCCTTCTTTGGGCAGATCGAACATCTTGCGGAGTTCATCCGAGCAGTGCACCTCATCACTAGCGAGTTTCCAATCAAGGATACCGAAGTGGCCGATCTTTTGTGCTTGTTTGAGACGAGTCTCGTACTTTCTGGCCTGTTTCGCTGTTCGGTCGTATGCGACCGTCTGTTCGATCGCGTCAGCAAGTATCCCAAACTGTGTCTGAGGATCACCGCCCTTCTGGAGATAGCGGGTCGCTCCGAGATTTAACGCCTCAATTGCGACTTCTTCGCGGCTGTTGCCCGTGAAGATAATGAATGGAGTTGTTGAGTTGAGATTCGTTCGGATGCGATTCAGGAATTCCAGTCCATCGACGTTTGGCATCTGGTAGTCCGAGACGATGCAATCAAACGACTCGTTTTCATATCGATCAAGTGCGGTGGTTGCACAGGAGGCAGTCTCAACACGCAAGTTTGGGCGTCGTTCCAGATACGTCTTTGTGAGGTCTAGCAGTCCCTGATCGTCATCCACGTAGAGGACACGAATCCTCTCGTCCGAAACGATACCATCACCTCCCATCACATACCCTACAGCCCGACGCTATATGTACTGCACTGCTGGGTTTACTAACATCTGCGCTTCGAAATCAGACTTCATCCTACCGGGATGAAGCTCGAGTAGTAGCGATTGGTGAAACTCGGATATTCTGGGCTACAAATCAGGAACGCTTACCGGTAAGCCCCACTCACATGATGACGGAGGGGAATTGTCACACGCTTCCCTCCCCCCTGATTACAGAAAGTAGTATGTACGGTGCGAATAATCTGGCCGTGTCCATCAGACGCCTCTCAGGCCGAGACCTATACGCACCGGTTTGCAGTGACCATTCAGGAAACAATCAGCTGGAAACAACCGGCCAACAGTAGTGTCACTCTCGACGCGTTCGGCGTCACGGACGACCGTTCTAAGGACTACGGATGTGACAAACCCCCTCATAAATGATCTCTGCAATCCCTGCGTGCGGAACGGTTAGCACGATATATACCGGAGATGTGGGTCATCGGCGATAACACCGTGTCATGAACCACCAACCCTATATTTGTATGGCCCTGTGGCACTAACAGCGATGCGCGGTGCCGAGGTGAATGTATGACTAACTTCGAGAACCATGGCCCAACAGATAGCGAAGGACACGACCCAGACACCGAGACGTATCATGTTCAGTTTGATGCCTCGCGTGACGGCGGAGCGAGCTACGCTGTCGTCACGGCTCTGAGCGCTGTTACCGACAAAGAACCTACCGGGATAGAACCACTATATGGCGTGCTTGACCCGGACGCGCTGGACGCACTCTTTCAGCACGGTTCCGGCAACTCGAAAAGTGATATAGCTGTTTCATTTGAGCTCGACGGTTCTGACGTGACGGTCTATTCGACTGGAGAAGTTATAGCTAGGATGTCAGAAGGGGGGGATGCCCGGCGAAAGCGGGCATAAGTAGGAACGAGTTCAGCGTAGCGGCTGGTCGCTCTCGGTGAGTGTCCCGACACTGCCATCGTACCGACGCGAATCCCGTTACTGTTACTCGTCCTCGTTCAGTTGCCGACAGAACCGCTCGTAGTCGTTCGGTTCTGCGAGTTGGGCAAAGCGAAGGTACGGCGCGATGGGATTAAATTTGTCGGTGGCAGTGACTTTCTCCGTGTCGAGGTCGAAGGTGATCAGGCCACAGTCTGCGAGTTTCGGCAGGTCGGCGTGATAGAGAGCGGTGTAGACGCGGCATTTTTTTTTTTTTCGGTGACATTTCCAGCAGCCGTGGTGGCCCTGGACGCCGCCAACTGGTCTGCGATATCAGTGAGCGTCCCTCGCCCGTCTTCTTGCTGCAGGTAGTAGAGTGCGTATCGCTTCCACACATCGGCCAGCACCTCAAAGAGACGGTCCGGCGAGCATGGCACCTCTGCTACCTCTTCAGGTTCAATCACACGAGGGGGTGGTGGCTGTTCGTTAGCACTATCTTCGTTCTCTTGGGTGTCGTTGGATGAGGGCATTGTTGAGTCTTGTCCGGAATCGAGAGATTCTATTTGACGCCTGTATCCAAGAACGACACTACCGACACTAATAAGTCCTTGTTAAAATATGACACACAGGGGCAGCGGTAAAGCGTGTGTTCGCACTCGGACGATGTACCTGTACACGTCCGGAATAGTGAGCCGTAAGCGGGTCCACAAAGTGGTTGACGTGAGTCAGGATATCTCTGTCTGGTTATTGTGGTGTACAATCTCACCGCCTATGGGCACGGTTTCGCCCAAGGTTCCCAGCTGGGGGTAGCCGAACGCGCCGATAGCGACAAGTAGATTCACATCACAGGATAGCATCACTACGAAGACTGATTGAATCACACCCCACAAAAGGTGGGAATCCGGAGTAGTGCCATGGACATCGGGCTTACTGTCGGCGATTCGGTGGACCGATTAGAAGCAACAGCAGGAGATTTCGCGTTCGCAGAACTCTCGATTGGCGAATCCGCATATAACCCGAGCGAAACCGACGACACCCGCCTTCAGAACGCGCTGGCGGATACGGACGCTAACCCATGCGTCCACCTCCCGTTCGATCAAGTCGTCGCGACGCAAGTCCCTCAACTCAACGACGCGATCGTGGACTATCTTGGCGAGTTACTCTCGTGGGCAGGCACTATCGACGCACAGAAGGCGGTACTCCACGGGACGATGCGCGACCCTCACGACACTGACCAGCGACCGACGTTTGCACGTCAGTTGTCGGCAATCGCTGACGCTGGCGAAGAAGCTGGCGTCGAGGTGGTCGTCGAGAACGTCGGTCACCAAGCTCGCGGGCTCCCGCTGTCCGTCCTCGGTGAAATCGCCCAGGAGAATGGGATACCAGTCTGCCTCGATGTCGGACACGCCTATATGGAGGATGGCGACGATGGGATCGAGCGCTTCCTCAAAGAGTATGCAGATCTTGTCTCGCACCTCCACGTCCACGACGTCCGCAGTCGCGGGGACACGCACCTTCCGATCGGTGCGGGCGAAATCGAATACGAACAATTAGCTGAGTACCTGCCCCGCTTCGACGGGACCGTCGCCGTCGAGGTCTTCACCGATGACAGCCCGTTACTTCGAGATACCGCCCGTCGGATATCCGAACATCTCGACTCCACCGCTTGACTCCTCCCGTGCCCGAAGGAGGAGTACGGACTATGTGGTCTCGATAGACCGAGGCAGTGAACCTAACACGTTGAGAACGACTACACGATCGGGGTAGACGGATCTTTGGAAGCGCCTGAAAGTCCATCTCGAAGGGAGCGTTACTACGATTCTATACCGCTCCGAACTGGTAGGACAGGTACCTGTGAAGACCTCCTATTAGACACGAAGGGAGAGAAGCACCCCATCACTTAACGTCCGAGCTCGTCGCGCGGGTGAGCAGGAAGACCGCGACAGCACCGAGTACCAGATCGAGGACTGCGAGAACCACAATTGCCGGAATCAGTGTGTTCCAGATGCCGCTGAATTGCGTGACCTCAACGACCGTCATCACGTCTTGGTCAAGCATCAGCGACCGGGCGGCATCGACCCCGTATGTAACGGGGTTGAACCGAGCGAACGTTTGAATCCACTCTGGGAGGGCGTCTAGCGGCAGGAACGCCGACGAGAGGAACAACAGCGGAAACTGGAGTAGGTTCGCCGCGATGATCGTCGACTCCTGGTCTTTCGTGATGACGGCAGCCGCGTTCGAGAGGGCGATGAACCACAGCGAAAACAGCAGGCCGATGAGCATGATACCGACCGCACCAACGAAACCGGTGGCGATCTCCGCACCGAGCAGTACCCCGAGGCCAAGAATGATCCCGACCTGTACCACGATCCGGAGTACTTCTGCGGCCGTCTTTCCGACGAACACTGCCGTCCGGTTCATCGGCGTCGCCAAGATTTTCTCGAACATTCCCTCCTCGATGTCGTTCACGAGGCCGATGCCAGAGGTGATGGCCGCCGCCAGCGATACCTGGATTGCGATTGCCGGAACTAGATACGTCTCGTAACTGATGCCGGCGCCGCCACCGCGATTGATCGCCCCGCCAGCGATCTGCCCGAACACCTCTGTGAACAACAGCAGGAAGATGATCGGCTGGACGAGCGAGACGACCAACACGAATGGGTTGCGGACGGCTTTCAGGTTCCAGCGTTTGAAATTCGTCCACACGTCACCGACGAAAGAGTTGCTCGCCCGATGAACGTCGGCGTCGGCCCCCGTCGTGGAATCCGTCGGCGGCGTACTCATCGTTCGATCCCCGCGGCAGTTGCTGCCTCGTCACCCGTCACTGCTTGGTCGTCATCCATCTCGTCGCCAGTGATAGCGAGGAAAACGTCGTCCAGGGTCGGGGCACGAATGTTGAACCCGGTCATTATCAATCCTTCATCTCGGAGGGCAACAAGCAGGTCCGTGCCACGCTCGCGAGCGTTCTCGGAGGTGACGCTGATGCCGTCTTCGGTCACCTCGACCGTCGCTTCCGAGTCGAAGATATCCGTCTCCCGAACGACGGTAGCTGCGCGGTCGCTCGCGTCTTCCCCGTCTTCCAGATCGACATCAAGGATTTCGCCGCCGACACGTCGTTTCAGATCGGTCGGCGGGCCGGTCGCGACGATCTCCCCGTCAAGGATGACTGAGAGACGATCACAGAGCTGGTCGGCCTCTTCGAGGTACTGGGTCGTGAGGAAGATGGTGGTCCCCTGGTCGTTGATTCGTTGGAAGTACTCCCACAGCCGGTTGCGGGCTTTTGGATCGAGGCCGGTCGTTGGTTCGTCGAGGAAGACGAGGGGCGGCTGGTGAACGAGTGCCATCGCAGCGTCGAGACGCTTTTTCATGCCTCCAGAGAACTCTTCGGCCTGCTTGTCGCTAACATCGGCGAGGTCAACGAGATCAAGTAGTTCGTCGATACGGTCACCACGCGCCGACCGCGGGACGCCATAGGCTTCACACGCGAATCGAATATTCTCTCTGGCAGTGAGTTCGGAGTCAACGCTCGTCTCCTGAGCCATGTAACCGACTGACTCGCGAACGGCCCGCGGGTCCGTCCGAACGTCGAACCCGTTGACGGTGATTTTCCCATCAGTAGGCGACAGGAGTGTAACCAACGTTTTGATCGTGGTCGTCTTTCCGGCGCCGTTTGGGCCGAGAAAGCCGAAGAATTCTCCCTCGGGAATCTGGATGTCGACACCGTTCACGGCTTGAGTTCCATCACTGTAGGTCAACTGGACGTTCTGTGCGTCAATCGCGTAGCGAGGCGTCTTGGTACCATCGCCACCTGGATTCGTGTTGTCGTGTGTATTCATCGTGGACTCAGTTGCTACTTCAATTGGACCGCTAGTTCCGCTGCTGGCAGGGATCTGTGTCGCTGCTGCAATCGGTTGGACTATGGATTTCGTAGTCAAATACTTGCGAGTCCGAAGTTGCTAATTCACTTCAGAAGTTGAAGTTATATCCGTGTCTGTCGATTCGAGTGCGAAATCGGCAGCCCATCGATGAAAGTGGCCGAACGCGGGAAACAGTGCTTCAGCCTTCTCCGTCGGCTCATATTCCACGCGAGGCGGGATTTCGTCGTAGGACTCTCGAACGAGCAACCCTGTTGCGACGAGTTCCTTCAGTCGCTCCGAGAGGGTGTTCGGTGAGATACCCAGCTCGGTTTCGAGGTCGGAGAATCTGAGCGGTCCCGCAGAAAACGCGAATTCACGGAGAATCGCCATCGTGTGCGCTTTTCCTAAGAGGTCAAGCAACTCCGAGACGGTCTGTTCAACCCGTTCGCGCTCGGCCGGCGACATCGATTTCCGCCGGTCACGAGCGGCTTCACGTCCCTGGGGCGTATCGTCCATACAGTTCAATATGAGCCCCAGCGCCAAGAACATTCGAGTGTGAATTCGGCAACATAGCGATGTGTGGCGGCCATTACTACGAAACTCCGAAGTCACAAGTATATCACTCCGCCTGTCGTAGTAGCGGGTATGAAAATCGCGGTGTTCGGGGCTACCGGACGAACCGGAGTCCCCCTCGTCGAACAGGCACTCGAACGCGGCCACGACGTCGTCGCGTTCGCCCGCAACGCGAATGATATCCCCGCCTCGCTTCGCAGCCACGATGCACTCGTCATCGTAGAGGGCGATGCCTACACCGGTGCTGGCGTCGCTGACGCCGTCGCCGGCGGAGACGACGATGACGAAGCCAGCGCGGTCGATGCGGTCATCTACGTTCTCGGCCAAACCTCGTCGGGCCCCGACGACCTCCTAACCGAAGCTGGACGGCACATCCTCGATGCGATGGACGAATCCGGTGTCGAACGCATCGTGACACTGGTTGGGGCTGGCGTTCGGGAAGACGGCGAGTCGGTGAGTCTCGGCGGGAAGGTGATGGGCTCACTCCTGAAAGTGATGGCTGGCGGCGTCCTCGAAGACGCGAAAGCCCACGCGGAGATGCTCCGAGCGAGCAACGCCCAGTGGACGATCGTCCGTGGCCCACGACTCACAGAGGGTGAACACACGGGGCAGTTCCTCCACGGAACGGAACTCCAGCTGGGGCTACGCGATAGTGCCGCCCGGGCCAACGTCGCCCAGTTCATCCTCGACTGCATAGAAGACGACCTGTACGTCGAACAACTACCGAAAATCACCGACCAATGAAACGCATCCTCGTTACCGGAGCCACTGGCACCGTGGGGAGCCACGTCGTTAGCCAACTCACCCAGAACGACGTCACCGTCCGAGCGGGGGTCCGTGATCCCGAACGGGCCCGCGGGCAGTTCGTGAGTGACGTCGAGTGCGTCGCATTCGATTTCCACAAACCAGAGACGTGGGGCACGGCGTTCGCGGATGTCGACGCGATGTTTCTCATCCGACCGCCATCAGTGAGTCGCGTGAAGCGCCATCTCACGCCGGCCGTCGACGCTGCGGCTCGGGTCGGTGTCGACCATATCGTCTACCTCTCGGTACTCGGGGCCGAAAAGAATCCGCTCTTACCCCATCACCGCATCGAGGATGCGCTTCGTGAGACCGACGTGACCTACACGTTCTTGCGAGCGTCGTTTTTCATGCAGAATCTATCCGGGGTCCATCGAGAAGACATCGTTGACCGTGATGAGATATTCGTTCCCGCGGGTGACGGAACTACGAGTTTCGTCGATGCCAGGGATATCGCCGCCGTCGCAGTGGCAGCTCTCACCGAACCGGGCCACGAGAATCGCGCATATGACGTGACTGGGGCGGAGGCACTGACGTACGACGACGTGGCCGCAATCTTCTCCGAGGTCTTGGATCGGGAAATCGAATATACCCGACCCGGCCCAATCGAGTTCACTACGACGATGTACCGCCGCGGCTCACCGCTTCCGTTCGTCATCGTGATGCTGGGCATCTATACGACAGCCCGACTTGGGCTGGCAGGCCGAGTAGCTGACGACGTTGCAGACGTGC
Source organism: Haloarcula sp. Atlit-47R (assembly GCF_003665985.1). Classification (NCBI taxonomy): domain Archaea; kingdom Methanobacteriati; phylum Methanobacteriota; class Halobacteria; order Halobacteriales; family Haloarculaceae; genus Haloarcula; species Haloarcula sp. Atlit-47R. Next base: position 41,898 of record NZ_QPLQ01000006.1, read on the forward strand.
TTGGACGCCCGCCTCGGACGATGCCAGCGTTCGTCGAAGATCACACAGACGTGTTCCAGCAGGAAGCCAGCCACGCAGATGAACGACAGAAAGCCGATCACTAACCACTGACGGATCAGAGACCGAATACGCCAACACGACACGAAACCATGCAAACGAAAGCCCAGCACTCACCGATTGATCCACGAACGCTTGCAATACGTGGTGGAATCGCGCTCGGCCTCTCGCTCGTCGTGAACGGGCTCATCGTCGGGGTCGTCACAGCCACAGATGCGGTCCAGTCGTTTCAACCGCTCGCATTCCCGCCTGTCCTGGTTCTCTCTGCGGTCGGGGCAGTCGGTGCTACCATCGTATACGGCCTCCTCCAGTGGCGATCAGCACGCCCGAATCGACTTTTCGCGGTGATTACCGGGGTTGTGTTGCTCCTATCGTTCGTTCCGGACGTGACGTTTCTCCCGGGGCGTCCGGGAGCCACAACCGCAGGGATTCTCGTGCTGATGGTGATGCACGTGACTGTCGCGGGGATCTGCTACGCGGTACTCACCCGGTAGCCCCATAAGTACGAGTCGTTCAGGCCTATGAGAGAGCGACAAACGCTGCATCAGTTCGATCCCTGGGTAGCACAGCGATTAGGCGTCTTCATGGCCGATATGGGTTCCTTCGGCCTGCAGGGGGGCAGGAAGTTCATCCGCTAGCCGGGATTGGATCTGTGATTCGATACGGACGAGAGCTGGGCCGGCCTCAACGAAGTCGTCTACTTGGTGGTACTCGACAAAATCAGCTGCTCGTAACGCAGGGAGATGGTCATGATACAGCGACATGTAGATCCGGAGCCGGTCTCTGTCGTCGGGATCGGACGGTTCAGGGTCCTCCCAGAGCGTGAGTTGGTCAGCTATCTCTGGCAGTGTCAGTGATGTTGGAGAGAGACGGAGACAATAGAGCAGATGTCGTCGTCGGTGAATCGCAAAACCGCGTCAACATCTTCACTCAACGAGGACTCTGGCATATCAGTAGTCGAAAGTGCTTCGTCGCCTGTTGACATATTTGTATCTGGCTTCTCACACTGGTTGGTTCTTGGCGTGCTCGACGATACACTTGAGGAGGGGACGGAGCTCCTCGAATCGTGGCCCTTTGGTGACTTCGTGGGTGTCTCGGTCCCATTGGATGAAGCCGTAGTCTTCGAGTTTCGGGAGATGCGTGTGATACATCTCGATTCCCCGACGATGGTTGGTTTCTAGTTCCCCAGTATCGTCACCCGCAGGGAGTTCAACAGCTACTTCCTGCGGATTCTCCTCAAGCAGGTCGACGAGGAGCGTTCTGCGGTGTTCGTTTGCCAGCGCGTTGAAGGCGGTGTCGTTCATAGTGTCTCTGAAGACGCCCACCCTGAAGGTCAACAGCTTCCTTCGGTGGTCACATCCTTCTAGAATAATGAACCCAGCGAGCGGATAACGCTGTTGTGACTGTAAATTGATATATTGTACATCCCACACATGTATGGATATTCTCCTGCGGTTTCTGGCAGCTTGATATGTTAATACCTTGTGTATATGGCTCTTAGATTGCGGAAAGTAGTATAACAATCAGAATCCTGTTACTTGGTTATTCTTCGTCTTCACGAATCATCTGCGCGCGCGTCCATGTCTTCGGTGCCCTGAAGAAAGAAGTGATTGAAGGGTTGGACGTGGCGCCGGCGCATCATGTCTGATGATTCGATTTCAACACCCAGCTCGTGAATCGCATCGGTAATTCGGGTGATATCGCTCGTGCTCGTGCCGACGACATCGACGTGGATATTCCGTCGGCCAGTGAGCATCTCACGGACATCGATCACACCCTGAATGCTCCGAATCTGCTCGGAGAATTCGGGGAGTTTGGTGGGCTTCGCCGAAATGACGAACGTCACTTGCAACGGTAGATTGGCTTCCTCGTAGTCGATCTCTGGGTGGTAGCCTTTGATAATGCCGTCTTCTTCGAGGTGGTCAATGCGGTTGCGAACCGTACTGGCCGACACGCCCGTCGTGTCGGCGATTTCTTGAGCAGTGCTGTTACGAGCATCCTGCTGGAGTAGGTAGAGGATGCTCCGGTCAACGTCGTCTAAATCGCGTCCCATATAGTAGAGTAGACCACGAGAGACACTAACAAATTTCCCCACTGAACCGATGTCAAGTACATCGGGTGTCGACCCCCAACAACGAAGAGGCTCTCCAAGAAACAGCTGACTCCGTCTAGCAGAAGGAAATAGCGGATATTCTAGCTGAGATTTCTAGTATCCTTACAACTGTTTATTAACGGGTGAGTCGTACATACGAGACTGTACGATGGCTTCGATTCTCCTCGGATACGGAACTGGCGAAGGGCAGACTGCGAAAATCGTGAATCGAGCCAGTGAGTGCCTCGTCGACCGCGGTCATGAGACCACCGTGAAGAATCTCGATGAACTGCCACCAGACTTCACAATTGAGGAATTCGATGCCGTTTGTATCGGTGCGTCGATTCATATGGGACAGCATCAACCAGCAGTGAATGAGTTTGTTCAGACCCATCGTAACGACTTGGAGCAACTACCAACGGCGTTCTTCCAAGTCTCTTTGTCGAGTGCCTCAACTGATCCATCCAACCGAGCTGAAGCTGCAGGATACGTTGACTCGTTCCTCGAAGAAACCGGGTGGCACCCCGACCGGATTGGACTGTTCGGTGGTGCACTCCGCTATTCGAAGTACGGTTTTCTCAAGCGCTTGATGATGAAACAGATCGCGAAGGAAGCGACCGGCGACACCGACGCGTCCCAAGATTACGAGTATACCGACTGGCAAGAAGTCGAAGCCTTCGCCGCTGACTTCGGAACCTTCGTCGAAGGACGTCTCGGTCTCACAAGGTCTGTCGAAAACGACGAATGAGTGAACTGAGACAAAGCGGATATGAAGACTTCGACACTCTCCGTGGGTAACAACTACAAGATCTTCAGTTGAACTGCCGCTGACAAAATAATGCCACAATCAGAAGAAGCGGTTCCTCGGTCGTATCGTCTCGCGTCGATTGCGACGCTGATCTTGACGGTCATCGCAACGGTCGTTGGACTGTTCGTGCCCGAATTCTACCGCGATGCCCCACCGTTGCTTCCACAGGTCTACGGACAGGACATCATAACGCTTGTCGTAGCTGTCCCCGCGTTTGCAATTGCTTTGTACTACGCCTCTCGTGGGTCATTGCGGGGATATACCGTCTGGCTAGGAGTGGCAGGGTATTTACTCTACACCTATGCCTCCTACGCGTTCATGACGGCCTTCAACGAACTGTACCTGGTGTATATTGTGTTGCTCTGGTTAACACTGGTCATCTTTGTTGGCGGGATGGTTCGGTTAGATGCTGGCGCACTGAAACAGGCAGTCGGTGAACAGTCGGTCCGACCGTACATCACATTTCACGTGCTACTTGGAGTGCTAATCACGTTCCTATGGGGTGCCGAGATCCTCCCGGCGACACTGGCTGGGACGACGCCACCGAGCATCGCCGAAGCGGGGCTACCCACGTCAGTCATCTACTCACTCGACCTGGGCATTCTTGTGCCAGCGTTCTTCCTGACAGCGTACTGGCTCCGAGAGGGGGAGCCGTGGGGGTATGCGTTCACAGCTGTGCTGCTCGTGAAGGTTGCAACGCTAGGCGGGGCAGTGCTTTCGATGGCTGTCTTCATGATTCGGGGCGGGGAGCCAGTTCCCTTTCCACAGATCATCATTTTCGGGTTCTTGACTCTCACAAGCATCTTTCTCATGAGTCGTTTTCTCCGATCAATCCAGCTAGAATCAAGAGAAACACCAGTACAGATGGGCACAAGTATAGAAGGCCAAGGTAGAACGTAAACGTCCGTTTAAGTCGGTCACTCTGAATGCGCCCCCGTACTGGACATCCGGTGGTTTCTATCGCCGCACAGTCGCTTTTCAATTTTTGTATGCGACGAGCCCATGGTTCAAAACCGTTTGTTGTGTAGTCTACAGTCACCCAGTGCCTGAAGATGAGAAGGAGATGTAGTGTTATTTAGTGCCTTGACAAATAAACGACTAGTAGTGATAAGCAGTGGTAGCAAAGATACATATGGCCCTCATCGACCCGGACAAAACAATTCGCGAAGCCGTCTCAACAGCATTAGAACGACGAGACGACCAACTCGCTACCACCACATTCACTAATTCAGAGACCCTCGTCAATCGAGTCGGAAACGGTGAGTCGATCGACTGTATCGTCAGTAGTCAGAACCTCCCGCAGATGTCCGGGTTGGAGCTGCTTCGCGCCATTCGAGACGACCATCCCGAGCTCCCATTTATTTTGTTTACAGATCAGGAATCCGCATCAGCTGCAAAGCGAGCCTTTGCGGAGGATGTCTCCGATTTCTGTATCTCACGGGGCACGACGGGAGAGTACGATGTGCTGGCACACCGAATTCAGAATGCCGTGCGCGAGCAGCGGCTACGACAGGAACTCAATCAGACCCGAGAACGGTATGAAATAGCTGTGCGAGCTGCCTCCGATATCATTTGGGAGCGCCAGACCGACACCGATTGGATTACCGTCTCAGAAGGAATCGAGGAAACGTTCGGCTATTCTGCCGATAAAGAGTACGCGTTCGAATGGTGGCAAGAACACACCCATCCCGACGACCAAGAGCGACTGGAGACACGCCTTCAGCGCACATTTGAGGCACAACAAGAACGGCTCTGCCAAGAATACCGATTCAAGCGAGCTGACGGATCGTACGCCTACGTCGAGGACACCTGCCACATCAGCTATGACACAGACGGAACGCCCACCCGGATGATCGGTGCTATCCGCGATATCACCGAACAGAAAGAATACGAACAGCAACTCGAACGACAAAACGAGCGGCTCAACGAGTTCGCGAGCGTCGTCTCACACGATATCCGAAACCCACTGAGTGTCGCAGTCGGTAACCTCGAACTGGCAGCAGACGAATGTGACAGCGAGTTCCTCGACAACGCCGCGACCGCTCTCACACGAATCGAGTACCTGACGGGGGACCTCTTGGCACTCGCTCGATCCGGGAAGGCTGTTGGCGAGACGACACCCGTTCAATTACAAACGATTGCCAAGAGCGCATGGGGGAACGTCGAAACGGCAACGGCGACTCTCGACCTCGGTACTGATGACACCATCGTTGAGGCCGACCGCGATCGACTGGAAGAAGCCTTCGAGAACCTCTTTCGGAACGCCATCGAACACGGTGGCGAAGACATCACTGTCCGAGTGGGGACGATCAACAACGGATTCTACGTCGAAGATTCAGGTGACGGGATCCCCGACGATGCTCGTGATCAGGTGTTCGATCACGGCTACTCGACGGGCGAGGAAGGTACCGGATTCGGCCTCTCGATCGTCCGGAGTATCATCGAGGGACACGGATGGTCAATCACTGCAACGGACGCGATCTCTGGCGGAGCCCGCTTCGAGATCACTGACGTTCAGCTCTCCTCGTAGAATCCCGATTCGAGTGTCATCCTAACTTGTCGCCCGTCTACACGAATGAGTATGCGATGCCGATGTGGATATGGTTATAGTCCGTGCTTTCAAATGCTATACCAGAACTTTTAACATGAGTACTGGGGATCCGATTTCAGTCCTTCACGTCGACGATGAGCCGAGTCTTTCGGAGCTAACCGCGGAAATGCTCGAGCGAGAAGACGATCGGTTCAGTGTGGAAACGACTACCAGCGCCGCCGACGGCCTTGGGCGAGTCGCGACGGGGGACATCGACTGCATTATTTCGGACTACCAGATGCCTGGGATGGATGGCATCGAATTTCTCGAGGCCATCCGTGAGGACTACCCCGATTTGCCGTTCATTCTCTTCACGGGAAAAGGGAGTGAAGCAGTCGCCAGCGACGCGATTGCGGCGGGCGTCACGGACTATCTTCAGAAGCAATCTGGCTCGGAACAGTACGAACTGCTCGCCAACCGGATTCAGAACGCAGTCGAACAGTATCGTGCAACTCAACGTGCGACCAACCTAGATCGAATCCGAACGCTCGTCAACACCGTCAACCAGGCGTTGGTTCGCGCATCGAGTCGTTCGGAAATCGAAACCCGTGTCTGTGAGTGCATCACCGAGGCCGAACCGTATGTATTCGCGTGGATTGGTGAGTACGACCTGGAGACACAGACGGTTGCGGCACGAACGGAAGCAGGTGTCGAACAGGGGTATCTGGAGGGGATTGATATCACAGCCGATGAAAGCGCAACGGGGCAGGGCCCAACCGGACGAGCAGTTCGAACTCGCGAGATGGTGGTGATGCAGAATATTATCGAGAGCGACGAGTACGAACCGTGGCGTGACGCCGCGCTCGAACGAGGGTATCGCTCCAGCGCAGCAGTTCCCCTCGTCTATGACGACACGCTCTACGGGATACTGAATGTCTATGCAGATCGCGTCGGTGCATTCGACGACCAAGAACGCGAGTTACTCACTGAACTGGCCGACGATATCACGCACGCACTGCGCCACCAGGAAGTGAGACGCGACCTCCGCCGCGAGCGTGACCGCTTCCAGTATCTCGTCGATGGGATCAAACATTACGCGATATTTATGATGGACGCAGACGGGGAGGTAGCGACCTGGAACAGTGGCGCCGAGCGGATCAAGGGATACACGAGCGAAGAGATTCACGGCGAACACTACAGTATCTTCTTCCCTGACGACGCAGTCGCAGACGGAAGACCGGAGGAGTTGCTTACTCGCGCTAAGACAGAGGGGGCAGTCGAGGGAGAAGGCTGGCGCGTTCGTAAGGACGGAAACCAGTTTCTTGCGGATTTCACTCTCACGGCGATTTTCGATGACGCGGGCGAGCTTCGTGGGTTTGCGAAGGTGACTCGCGACCGAACTGACGAACACTAAAACTGAACAGGAACAAAGAGACGCTCAGACGCTCACGGGAGCGATCAATGCGGCCGCACTTGTCGCCCTCCATCGTGAGGACTTCGGTGACGAACTCTATCCCGCAGTCCGGGACACGCTCATCGAGAGCGTCGCCGCAGGACTGACCACAGGGCGTGAGGCTGATAGCTCGACTCCCGGAGAACAAGCTGGCCCATAGGGATTCGAGTGGGAAAAACAGCCGAACACTGACTAGATGAGTTTCGACACGACGGTCAAATAGCAACAGGAACCAAATACGAGAGTTTCAGCTTCGGCCTCGTTTAAAGCTGCAGTTGCAACGTCACCCGGCTCACTCACCTCGATATGCGAGTACCGCTCACGAACCATCTCCTCGGAGTTGTCGAGTTATCGAGCTGCGACCGTATAGCCGAACGCACGAACAAGCACCTCCCCCAATTCCTCGTCGACCTCCATGAGGAGCGAGATAGTCGTGCTTTGGATAGTCGATATCAATCTCTGCGCCCTCTGAGAGGCGTTGGAGAATCGACTGTGCACCGTCCGTCGTAATCGACGGCGACCGAATATCCTCCTCAAGCGCTAGCAGGAGGTCCCGAGCGTATTCTTCACGGCGCTCAGGAATTGTCTCTGAGGTTCCCTCTGCCGGCGAATTCATTTTCCAACGAGCCCCGCAAGCGTTCCTTGGTCGAACGTCGGGAACACTGGCCAGCGTTCGGTTGGTGGATCAATCAGCCCCCGGTAGCTCCGCAGCGGCGAGATCACCGGGTCGGGGAGGCTCGCAGCGTTCCACTGAACGTCACGCCGTCATGGGTTGTTCGGATCCGCAGGAGTTCCCTGACACGGACAGCGGTGTACGCGAGGACGAACACGAGCGAGCGGTCATGGGCCTCCTACAGTATCTTGTAGCGCGCTCGCTGCTTGTCGAGGGGGGTCAGCATCCTCCGGGGAGTGTCGTGTACGTCTCGATGGTGTCCCGTGCCAGCTCATTCGACGTATCGAGTGAATACGTGGCGCTGCTCGGACGTCGAGGCCTGCTGGTTGCCGGGCTTGCGGCCGTCGTCTTCGGGGAGCGGCGCCATCGCACTCGCCCACTGGGCGTAGTGCGCTCCGACATAGCCTTCGTTGACGCACCAACTACACCAAGGGAAGTTGAGACTACACGGGGTTTAGCGGAGCTGTGATGGGTGTATTCAACTGAGTTGAGGAACAGAAACTGAGTCAGATCGCTGGTCAAACAGATCGTTTTGTCGTACTCCCCGCTAGCCAAGACAGAGTGTCTCACTACCCGCTTCCAGTTCTCTTCTTCGGAAGTGTGAGCGGGTTACCAGCCGTCACCAATAGAAATTTTACAGCAGTGTAGCCAAGTGTCACCCCCAACACACTTATTATATAGCCAGAATATACAGAGGACGTGGAGACGAGTTTCTTATGAATTGGCAATATACCCCATATACACTCTGGTTAGGGGGGACCGGGATTTTTCTCGTGCTATTTGCTGGGTACGTCTGGCGGTCTGATTCGGACCAAGCGGTTCGTGGACGATATCTTGCGACTATGCTCTTGATTACAGCCGCAGGATACAATTTTGCATATCTATTGACTCTTTCGCAGACTGCTCTCGATATAAAACTCGCGTTGAATCACATCGAACTCGTTATGCTTCTGCCGTTGACCTGGACTTGGTTGGCATACGTCCAGTGGTACACGCGACGCGATTCCAACCCCTCTCGTCGACTTGTTCGGGTGGCTGGACTCATTTCGATTGGTTTGATCGGGATGGCGATAACGAATCCAGTTCATAGGTTGGTCTATGAATCTGCAACACTCGAACAGGTCGGATCATTCGTCGCCTTGGACCTCGTCGTTGGGCCTGGCTTCCGTCTGTATCAAGGATATGTATATATATTACTGCTCGGAAGTCTCGCGCTGCTCACGACGGCTGTCATTCAGACGAGAGGGGTGATTCGGCGACAGGCAGTGTCTCTTCTGATTCTTTCGCTCATTCCAGGAATCGCCGGGGGAGCCGATATCCTGGGTTTGACACCCTACACTAGCCTCAATCTCGCTGCGCTCTCGAGTACCATTTCGGCCGCAGCGATTGTCGTGACGGTCCGTCGCTTCCGGTGGCTCGATTTGGCCCCTGTAAGCCGTGACAACCTATTCGACGCAGTTGAGGACCCTATTGTTGTGATCAATGGGCAGTACCTCATACTTGATTCGAACGCCCAGTTCGACAACATCGTAAGACACCCTTCAGATACAGTTGTCGGCGAGAAGCTCGTCGATGTCGTCCCAGAACTTGAGCAGCTATTCATCGAAGGGACTGAGCCCGAAGTCTCTGAAGATATCGAGATTGAAAGGGGGGAGACCACTCGAATATATGATGCTCGAAGCTCACCGCTCGTCCCAACTAATCAAGAACGACTGGGGTGGCTTGTTGTCTTCCGAGATATCACCCCGCGTAAAGTTGCAGAACAACAGCTTATCCAGGAGCGCGATCGGCTGGACGAATTTGCCAGTATGGTTTCTCATGACCTGCGAAATCCGCTGAACGTTGCACACGGGAACGTTGAGCTCGCTCTTCAGGAGACAGGTAATGAGCATCTGGAACACGCACAGCAGGCCATCTCTCGGATGGACGAATTAATCGACGATATGCTGGTTCTCGCACGCGAGGGGCAATCGATCGGTGAAAAATCACTAATCAGTGCCGAAGCAGTCGTCTCGGAGAGCTGGGGTACGGTTGACGCACCGGATGCAAGCCTCGTTATTGAAGGTCCGTTACCCGAATTGAGAGCAGACAAAGGGCGTGTGCGGCAACTTCTGGAGAATCTCTTTCGAAACGCTGTCGAACACAGCGAAGGAAGTGTGACCATTACTGTTGGTTCGGACGAAAACGGGTTTTTTGTGGCAGATGATGGGCCAGGGATACCCCCAGACGAGAGGGAATCGGTTTTTGAGCCAGGCTATTCGACAAATCGAAACGGGACCGGATTTGGCTTAGCGATAGTTGAACAAATCGCAAAAGCCCACGATTGGTCACTCACAATCGAAGAGAGCCGAAGTAACGGGGCCTCCTTCCACATTCAGACGGGTGAATAAAGCATGACAGGAACCACTACAGTATTATTTATTGATGGAGGAAATGCGACCGAACCACTGAAGTCTGCCTACGTCAGCAAAACCGGTGGCAGTACTCTCACCACCTCCTCAGTCGCGGCAGGCATCCAACACGTAGACGCACGTGACGAGCCAGTTCATACTATTGTAATTTCGACGATCAGTTTAGCGGTTTCGAGTGAGGAAATCACCACCCAAATTAGAGAGAACCATCCAGAAATACCGATCATTCTCATTCTGAATTCACAGCACACATCCAGTGTCACGCAGACGATACCCACGGACTGTACTGACTACGAATATCAGGACCGGGTAGCTGAGTCGAAAGAACGCTGGGCGAGGCGGCTCCACAACTACGCCCGCGGATATCAGGCCGAACGAGAGGCAGAAATAGCAAAGTCACGTCTCGAATTGGCGGCAGGAGCTAGTTCTGACGTAATATGGGAGCGTGAGGCAGGAGCAGATGTCGTCTCGGTCTCCGAGGGATTCAACGAAACATTCGGTTATGACAGGGAAGGATCAATCCAATTTGAATGGTGGATGGATAAGATACATCCCGATGACCAAGCGCGAATCAATTCGGACCTCGAACAATCGATAGCGAACCAAGAACAGCTAGTCGAGTCACAGTACCGATTTCAACGAGCGGACGGGTCGTATGCATATGTTAAAGACCAAGCCCGAATCGTGTACAACGAGGGCGGGGACCCTGCCAGGCTAGTCGGCGCAATCTCCGATATCACAACACGCAAAACACAGCGTGAAGAACTCGAACGGCGTTCGAAAGCTATCGAAGCCGCGGTCGATGGAATCGCAATTCTTGATGAGAATGGCCAATATCAGTATATGAATGCTGCCCACGCGGAGCTATATGGCTACGACGAGCCAGCAGATCTCATCGGCGAGTCGTGGCGCGAGTTGTATCAAGACCAAGAAATCGAACGGTTCGAATCCACGATTCTTCCGGAAATAAGAGAGACCGGCTCGTGGCGTGGCGAAGCTGTCGGTACCCGTTGCACTGGCGAGACGTTTCCACAGACCGTGTCACTAACCAAGCTCGCCGATGATGGGCTCGTGTGTATCGTACGCGATATCTCCGAACAGAAAGAACGAGAGCGTGAGCTCAGCGAACAACGAGCGTTCATCGAAAGCCTCCTCGATGCCCTGCCAGACATCTTCTACGTCCTCGATCGGAACGGTGAATTCGTGGAATGGAACGATCGGGTTCCGGAGATACTGGGGTATACAGATCAAGAATCAGTACTTCACAAAGCCGGTTAGTTGAGAGGTCTGCTTGCTGAAGTGTGCCTAAGACCCCGCAAGCAGACGGTAAAATCCACGAGGACCAGCTCCTTAACTTCCTCGTCAACACGCTTGACGAGGAAGTTTCACTCAGTCTCGGCGCTAATGCTGAAATCGATGCTGAGGATATCTACGAGGTCCTCGTCGGCGCTTGCGCCGACGGGACCTCGATATCTGAACTCTGCGAGACCAGTGAAGATTCTCCTCATCAGAACACGATTCTGTATCACCTCCGCGAGAAGTTCGATCTAACGTCGGTTGAACGAGTCGGGAACGCACTCCTGAAAAAGGATGTTCTAGAGGTTCTTCCCGAGCAGGTGGAGGTCGTCGCAGACCTCCACCTGCGGCCCTACTACGGCGACGAGGACGAGACAGATGGCCTCTATCACTCAGAAGCAAAGCGTGGAACTACCGCGTTCCACGCCTATGCGACACTCTACGCGCGTGTGAAGAATAAGCGATACACGCTGGCGGTGCGCCGTCTCGTCGACGGCGACACCGCCAGCAGTGTCCTTGCTGAGTTTCTTGGCCTCCTTGACGGCCTTGACCTCAGCGTCAGGGCCGTCTATCTTGACCGCGAATTCTACGATAGCAAGTGTCTCACTCTCCTCCAGGCACACAACTACGCGTACGTGATGCCGACCGTCCGGTGGGGAAAGACGATCAAGCAGGAACTCTCGGAAGGATGGAGCCGCGTCATCCAACACGAACTGACAGGGAAACTCGACGGTCACAGCTGGACCGTCGAGTTTCCCGTCTACATCGACTGTACCTACCAAAACGGGCGATACGACGAACACGGAGTGGCGCGTCACGGCTACGCCGCTGACGCGCCGTTCATTGAAACACCACGAGATGCTCGATACCACTACGCGAAACGCTTCGGTATCGAGGCCAGCTACCGACTCTCCGAACAAAGCATTGTAACGACCACGACACAGAATCCGGTTGTACGGCTGCTTTACGTCGTGGTTAGTCTACTCTTGCAGAATGTATGGCGGTATCTCCATTGGGAGTATGTGGCGACGCCCCGCCGTGGCGGGCGTCGCCTCTGGTCCTGGTCATTCGAGGAGTTCATCAACATGCTGTGTCGGGCAGCGTGGACGGCCCTCGCGGTGCGTCGGGCCGTCCCCGCGAACCGGCCACCGGACGACCGGTTCCACCGGTAATCACTGACTGAGGACGCTGCCTCGTGAGTGGCAACGCTGCCGCGTCGGCGGCTGATCGCCGCCGACAGCGGCAGCTCGGCCTTCGATTAGCGTTCTTCGACCACCATCGACGACTGATCCCAATAGAACAGGTGACTTAACTCAGGTCAACTGGCGATGCTTTGTGAGGTACTGAGAATTAGCAGGGATGCCGGCGGTCGATGTAGTTCCTAACGATGATATCCAGATGATTATGGAAGCAATGTCAAACGTATTCACGGAACAAGTACAAGAACAACGAGAGAGTGAACTCATCACGAAATCCGGGGAACGAATTCCATACCAACTTAATGGGGCACCGTTAGTCGACGAAGAGAACAATGTAACGGGGCTTGTTGGAACCGGGCAGAATATTTCCGAACGAGTCTTGCGAGAGGAACGCTTGGATGTCGTGAGTCGTGTGTTGCGCCATAACCTTCGGAACGACATGAATAGCATCCTTGGTCACGCGCAGGCAATTGATGAAAGTGTAGCGGATTTAACCGTTCAACAATCAGTCGATCACATAATTGATACCGCACGCGCGCTGAGTAGTCTGGCAGAAAATGCGAACCGTATCCAGAGAGCGCTTTCTGACAACCCACTACAGCAACCAGTCAATCTTGAAGATGCGGTCGATACAGCGGTAGGTACTCTCGAAGAGACGGAAACAGCGGCCGATATTGCAGTCGATATTCCTGAGGAGACGTGGATTCAGGCGATTGATGATGTGACAGCCGCCATTACCGAAGCAGTTGAAAATAGCGTTCAACACACGACTCAATCGAGTACACAGATCCGAATTGTTGCCGATATAGATTCCACTGGCGAGTGGGTAACACTCCGAATCGCGGATAGTGGAGATATAATTCCCCCAGAAGAGCGACGGGTGTTAGTTGATGGAGAGAACCCTCTCGAGCATGGAAGTGGACTCGGTCTCTGGCTCATTAATTGGGTTGTAGTGGCATCAGGTGGAGAGCTCGGGTTCGCTGAGAGTGATCTGGGAGGAAGCGAAGTTCAGATGCAATTCAAGCGATGCGATCAGCCCCCCCCCAGTCTCCCAACGAATAATTGAGAGATATGAAGGTGACAAACCGGATGTGGATAATGAATCGTACTCACGGTGAGTCGGTTTTACTAAGTAAATCCTTGGAGATAGTGTCGGAACCTGTCTTTTCGATCACTTTTGTTAGCTCAGCCTCAAGTTCGCTGAGACGGGCTTGCAGTTGGGCCTGCTCGGGACTATTATTGCGATCCTCAGATGTAGTCCCTGCCTCAAGAGCCACCATTTTTTGAGCGACGGCAAATACTTCACGCTGTCGATCAGGACAGTCAGCTATCAGTAGAAGCTGTTCAACAGAATCGCGAAGTTGTTCCTGCTCAATCGGCTTGCGAACATAAGCATCGAGGGATATTTTGGCAATGTCGAACTCTGGTGTAACAGCCGAAACCATCGCCACTGGACACTCGTAACCACGGTTACGCATTGTGGACAAAACCTCGTCCCCAGACAGCCCTGGCATCCGTCGATCAAGGAGCACGACATCAATGGAATCGTCCATCGCTTCAAGAGCATCTTCCCCAGAATTCGCAACAACAACGTCATATTGATCGTTCAGCCAGAGCCGATAGAGATCTGCAAGCCCTTGCTCGTCCTCTACGAGAAGGACAGTATCTGGCTGTGGCATGAAACTTATCCCCAATTATTAGTCCAGTAAATAAAAAATACTAGGGTCAGAATAACCTATCGTGTTCAGATTAGCTGGTTCCATGCGAAGCTGAACGATCTGAGCCAATCGTCAGCTGTTTCTGCTTCGGCGTTGCTGAAACAGTTTGAGAGACAGATAGTTCGCCGTTTTACTTCTCTGAAGACACGTTCGACAGCGTTTCGATTTCCATGTTTTTCGTATCTGAAATCGAATCCATGTCGGTGACACGCAGCTTGTAACGATTTGGAGCCATCGACGAGAAACACGGCGTCGCCGACGTCGTGTTTCTCGTCCAGTTCTGTGAGAAATGAATGAGCGAGAACCTTCGTTATGGTCGTTCCAAGCTTTGTATGAAGCAATTTGTTCGTTTGTGGATCGACAGCAGCATACAGCCAGTACCGCTCACCATTGAGTTGGATCACGGTCTCGTCAACCGCAATGTGATCCGGTGACTGACCATCTTTGGGCTGTAAGTCAGCTTTGTGAACCCAATTATGAACGGTAGATCGAGTACGTTCGACAACAGATATCTCAAGAACTGAAACGGTATTCGAAAGGGCACTGTCTAGTTCTGGATGATCTCAGCTGGCGTTTTTCCACCGAGCGCTTGGTTCGGTCGTTCGTGGTTGTAGTGGTATCTGAAGCGTCGTAACCACTGTTTCGCGCTGGATTGACTGCCCCTCCAAAACGTGTGAAAGCGGTCGATTCGCATGGTCACAGTCTGGAACCACTTTTCGATGTGGTTCCGGATTCGATAGTCGAGCCGACCGCTCAAATCGTGGCGTGAGAGGGCAGTCAGATAGCCGCCAGCATCGACGAGAAACACTGAATCGGCGACATCGTGTTTCTGAGTCAGCCGATGCAGGAATGCCGCCGCGGGGTCGGTCCCGCGGCGGCTGAACACGTCGACCTCTAGCAACAACTTCGAATCAACGTCGAGGGCGGCGTAGAGCCACTTCTTTTCGCCGTCAACCTCGATTTGTTTCTCGTCGACCGCGACCCGCGACGGCTCCGCCGTCGGCGGGTCGCTCTGTTCTTCCGATAGCGTGTGAACCCAGTTCCAGACCGCTCCGTGAGAGCGATCGACACCCAGCAAGTCTAAGATTGCGACCGTCTCCCTGATCGACAGCCCCGCCGTATGGAGACGCACCCCAAATCGACGGACGGGTGTCGGAGTGCGCTCGTTCTCCCAAACGTCTTGACTATCCTCGTCTAACGTTTCTCCGAGGAGGTCTGCGAGCTTCATGGACAGAACTCACTAAGACCTCCTCGCTTCTCAAACTCGCTCAACTAGACAGTGCCGTTCAAAGCCGTTTGTTGTGTAGTCTACAGTCACCCAGTGCCTGAAGATGAGAATGAGATGTAGTGTTACTTAGTGCCTTGACAAATAGTTACTTGTCTACACAAACATGCCGTTGATGCCGATGTGCATATCGTTCTACCCTGGCATTACAAATTGTCTATCAGAACGTTTGGGATGAATACTGGGAACCCGATTCCAGTCCTTCAGGTTGATGATACGATAGCTACGGGTGTCACGGATTATCTCCAGAAACAACCTTGCGCATCACTTGTTCACACGTTCAAGATAGTGGTTGACGACGACTTGTCCCTTTGAGGTGAGGACCGGACCATGAGCGCCAGACTCAATCAGGTCTACTTGGTGAAGACTGTGGAGATGATGTTTGACCTTCTCGGGTTCGACCTCGAGGACATTAGCGAGTGAAATATCCCTGTCCCTAGTCGAATAAATCGTCGTCAATACTTCCGTGTCGGTCTCAGATAGCGACAGCTCCCGCAGGTCTGCCATATGCTTCTCGTATTCGCGTCGGAGCAACCGACCAAGAATCGAGAGCGTACGTGTCGATTCGGTAGCCACTATCGTCGTCTTCGCGTCGCCGTTGTGCATATGGTCAACGATTAGTACTGGTCGGTCCTGGCCGCCGACAGTGCGCGTCTCACGGCTGAAATCAGTGACTGTGTCCAGAGAAACAACAACCGGTCCGTCTTCGGTTTCGATACGGACTGCGCCCGACTCGGCACTGAGAAGGCCACCTCGGAAGTCAGTATCGAGGACGCGCCCGCCAAGTTTGGCAGGATGTTTAATTGTCGCACGGGTCCCGTTCAGTATAGCTTTGAATAGTACTGTACTGAATTTCTCAATGACGGATTCATCAGCCGCAACGAGTGCGACCGCATGAGCGCTGTTCTGCCTGAACGCAACGCTTACTGGCGTGCCTGGTATTGGGTCAAACACTTGAGGAACCGACCGCGGTGAGATATCGATTACTGACGAGAGGGGGATTGTCACTTTCTGGTCGCCGCTTGCCGCCAGCACCAGTTGTCTCTTTCCGAGTACAATCCGTCCCTGAACCGGGGCGTCGATTTCGCCTGCCTCGACGTTGAACCGGGCAGTGAAGTCAGCCAACACCGAGGACATTGCTACCTGGTATGTACGCCAGTGGTATTCTTGAGAGTTCCCAAAACTCCTAATATTGCCACGTTACACTCTTCTACTGATAAGTCTCACTATCGTTGTAAAAAGAGCTGTACTACTGTGTCGACTCACTCTCAATCGGGAACACAAACACTATTACACATTGATAAGTTTCGAAAGCCGTTCGTATATAGAGCCCTTAGCGGATAGACAGTAAAGTTGGTACCAGCTACCCGTGCAGTCACGGCACAGTGCGACATTACTCAATATAGCCGAGGTTGCGGAGATTACTCATAATCTGCTCGTCACTGACAGCATCATCGATGGCTTCGTCGAGAGTCTCATGACGTTGTTGAACTACTTGAAGCAGTTGTCGGGCACTTCGGAGTTTATATCGTACATCCGGGTCACTGATGTCATCAAACGCCCCTTCTAGCAGTTCGTCTATCGTATCAAGTGTCGTTTCGGCCATGGCAACGCTATGCCGAACAATTTATTAAATTTTGCTGAATTTACTCTATATCCCTTACACAATTACTGAAACGAATTGAGAAAGAGGGGAGCCGTTGTTGGACGGCGCATGCACTCTCCTTACAACTGCACTTGCGCTGCGAAGCAGGCGCATGACAGAGGGTAGCTATATTAACAATTGAAACAAGTTACACACCGACCGTACCGCTATCGTGCGGTTGGGTGTGCATTGATTTTCAAAATCTACTATAACAGAGAATCACGCTGATAGCCGGCTTCTTTGGCGCTAGCGTGCAAATCTGGGAAATATATAAAATGTGTTAGGTAAAACACTCAGTTTGTTACAGTCATTATGAAGGAACATGTCTGCCACTGAGTCAGTGCAGAACTGGGACGTTCGCATCGAGGACAACACTGTTGTTGTCGAGCTGCCAGAAAACATCAAATTCGACCAGCAAACCGGTGAAAAAATTAACCAGCAGTTCTTCGTGGCGACCGGACAGACCCACGTTGAAAGCGTACTCACACTGTTACGTGTCGAGGAGCCCTTGAGCTCAGGACTGTTCGAAGAGGTCAAGCGCGGGGCTAATAAGGCGGCCGTGGATGGGGCGACCCGATGGGCCATTTATTTCCAGGAGAAAATCAAGGGAATGGCTTTCGAGAGCAATATCGAGGGGCTCGAAACGAAGGTTTTCGAGAACGAACAGCGGGCTCGCGACTGGGTTTATTAATAGGAGGCTCGCCTTCCTCCTGCCTAGGCAAGCCCGAGCCCGGCGCTCAGTCTGGTATGTAGTAGATCGATGTCCGGTCGTACTCCCCGCGGAGCGACCAACCGACCAGACCGACGGTCAGTATCGTGACTGTCGCTTTCAGTGTGATTCGGAGATGAGATATCTTTACAACTATTTGACGGTAAACAACTCCCGTAGGTCTGAGTAGCCGTGACGCTCGCATTCTTCCGCGAGTTTCTGCCGCGGGTCTTCAGCCGCCACAATGTGGTCACCGAATGTCTCCGTAAGCCACTCAACTGAGTAGTACTGCGCTTTGTAACTCTCATTATTATAAACTACCGTCACACCAGCGACGGTTTTTGTCGGGAACGTGGACCTGATCCACCCTGCTGGAGAAGATTGTCTTCGTGTCATCGAAATTGACACAGAGTTGTTTTGTACGTATACTTTGGCTGCATAACTATGCTATTCTAGCGTACAAGGTCGGAGCACCTCATTACTGGTCCATACAGGTTAGGGGTGTTTGCATCCTGATTTGCAGCAGTGTGGTCAACTCACACGCATACGGACCAAATGGTTCGTCCCACTGATCCTGAAGTCAGCTCTGTGGGAGCTGTCTGTTGACTCCATATCTGCTTATTCGATACCTGCTCGTGTGCCTCGCACTAATTAGCGGTGGTAACTCTCTTTAGTAGAGCGGTGTCTGCAGTTCAATCTCGCTGAGTCCGGATTCCGTCTCTCTGTATTCGATTTGCGCTCGTGTGTCTCGCGAATTCATGCTGGCAGCACTCTTCAGAAGACTTGTCGTGCTTCTCGAGTGACTCAGTGTCTTTCACTAACCGCATGACGAATAAAGCGGTTCAATGCAGCGCTCAGTCACTGCGAACCCCACAATAGTACAACTCGACTAGTTATTCTATAGATTTGTTTTCCTAAAATCTTTTTCTATCCAGTAGAAAGTACAAGTATGGAATTTGACTTCCTGCCCTCAGTGGTCCCGCTCGTCGTGATTGTTGCCGTTGCGACAGTCGCGCTCACGTCCGTGATGACTCCCTCGACGGTCTTCATGATGGTCTTGCCCTCGATGATCGTCTTCTCAGTCATCGCGTTCTTTTTCGGGATGAAATACGGGGAGTTCAACGCCAGTCCGTAGCGGTCCAGCTCGATAGCCAAGGTCCACGTTCGCCACAAGTTGCTTCCATCCCGAATAGCGCAATATTGGACCGGTTAGGTACGGGGTGTTCCACTGGAAGCGCGAAACTCGGGAGGCCACCAACAAGCCCACTGCGCCAGCAGTGAGTCGGTGACAATCGAAGTACTATTCTCTATAGTTTTGCCGGGTTATTGTTTTGAGATGAATAGGCTCTGGTGAATCGCTGTATAGCGTCGACTTCGACCGTCAGAACTAGAAAGTTGAAGCGGGAAACCGCCGATGGTTCATGTCTAAGATTTATCACTTCACGCAGAAAGCGGTCCAGTTAGCTAAAAATGCTGTTGGTGAGCGAGGTGAAGTCGCCGCCCCCGAAGGGGGTGGCGGCTTCGCCGAGTATGCGGTGGTGTCGCTGCACTGTCTGCGGGTTTACCTGGAAAAATCCTACCGCGAAGCACTTGATTTGCTGAGCGAGATGCCACAAATACTCGGGGAGATCGGCCTCGACGCGGCCGATCTCCCCGATCACTCGACGCTAGTCAAGTGGTTTGATAGAATCAAGACAGCACTCTGGCGAGTGCTGCTGCGCCTCTCGGCGCAGGAGCACGAGCCATCCGGTCACGCCGCTATCGATGCAACGTTCTTCGACAGAGAAAACGCTAGCAAGCACTACTGTCGGCGGACGAATTACCGGGTTCAGACGCTCAAAGCGACAGCTCTCGTCGACACGGAAAGCCAAGCAATTCTGGATGTTCATTGTACGACTGAGAAACGCCACGACACGCAGCTCGGCTGGCAGGTCGCCCGCCGCAACGCGGGCGCCCTCGCCAGCCTCGCTGCCGACAAAGGGTACGACTGGATGGAGTTACGCGACAAACTCCGCGAAGAGGGCGTAAGACCGCTAATCAAACATCGAGAGTTCCGGCCCATCGATCACGCGCACAACGCGCGAATCGATGAGCCGCGATACCGCCAGAGAGCCATGTGTGAGACCGTCTTCTCCACGATCAAGCGCACGCTCGGCGACGCCGTGCGTGCGCGAACCTGGTACGGTGAATTTCGTGAACTCGTTCTGATGTGTGCGGTTCACAACATCAAGCAATCGCTAAAACAGTGAAATCAAGCTATGTCTGGCGATTCACCACGGCCGATGAATACTATTTTTTGTCTACTGTTGGTACGGCCGGGCAATGCAACCGCTTGAGATCGGATTACGGATTCTTGGGGGTATCATTCTCATTGGGGTAAACGCATACTTTGTCGCAATCGAATTTGCCCTAACCCGTGTCAGGCAGTATCCTGAGTCAGAGTTCAACACACCCGGACTGGAACTCGCGTGGGAGATGACTAACGATCTAGAATTTTATTTAACAACGTGTCAAGTCTGGATTTCTGCTACAAGTATCGCACTTGGGATCATTGCCGAGCCCGGACTGGCAGCACTGTTCGAACCGTTGTTTGCAAACACCACACTCGCATCAATCGGGGCTGGCTCGTTACTTGGGTTTCTCCTTATTAACCTGGTCCACCTCACGCATGGCGAACAGACGCCAACGTACCTCGGTGTCGAACGGTCCAAACAGGTCGCTGGGTACGGTGCGCGGCCTCTATACTGGTTCGCCAAGATACTCGCCCCAGCCATCTGGGTCGGTGATTCTGTTGCTAAGGCAACACTGGGTTTGTTTGGTATCGAGATGACTCAAGCCTGGACTGAAACAGAGCGAGAAGTCATCGAGACACGGGGGGACCTTCGTAATCGGCTTGGCTCAGTGCTTAAGGAAGGTGACGTGGCTGACGACCGCATCGTGTTAACTTTGGCATCGGTTCCACCAGACAGCGAAGGCTTCAAGCCATGATTCTGCTGTCGTCGGTTCGACGTGGCTGAACGTATTTGAAAACGAAGAGGTTCGTCGTTTTACTTCACGAAAGACACGTTCGACGCTATTCCGATTTCCGTGACGACGAATATGAAATCGGAGTCCAAGTCTCGACAGTGCCGCTTGGAGGTGGTCGGCATCGTCGATGAGAAACGTTGCATCGTTGATGTCGTGTTTCTCGCGGAGTTCACGCAGAAACACGAGCGTTAATCCTGAATTTGTCGTGGGAAACAGACGTAAATGTAGAAATTCATTGGTTTTGGGATCGACGGCGGCGTACAGCCAGTAGCGCTCGGTCCCGACCTGAATTACGGTCTCGTCCACCGCAACGTAATTCGACGATCTCGTGCCAGTGGGCTGTAGTTCTGCTTTCTGCACCCAATTATGAATGGCGGTTCGACTGCGTTGGACACCCAACCTTTCAAGATGTTGTTTGGTATTCGAAAGTGATAAGCCAGCCAGATGCAACTGAATACCCACTTCAACAATCTGCTCGGGTGTCCGCTCGCGCTCCACAAATTCCAAATCAATCCAGCCGCTATCTCCGATGAGGCGGTCGATTTCGGACATAGAGCATTCGAAACTCTGACCGCCTCATCCTTATCTTAACACGACGGACGACCGGCGCGAAGAGATTATGAACGCTTTGACTATCGGCGAACAGTCAGTCAGTGAGATTATGATTCCGCCCGAGGAGATTGTGGCACTATCGATTGCGGACAGTCCCGACTCGAATTTCAAGAAACTTGAAGCCCATCCACACACTCGGTATCCACTTGTAGGCAAAGACCTGACCGAGTTCCGTGGTGTCGTCTACAGTCCAGCTCTCTTCAAACGTCGTGAAGAACTGTCAGCTGGTGACGTCGAGTTTACTGAATTGGCAGCCCCAACCATGACACTATCGCCTGATACCGATGTGAGCGATGCTATCGACCAGTTCCAGGCAGAGCGGCAGGAACTCGCACTTGTCATTGAGGATGGTACTGCTGTCGGACTGGTAACCGTAACCGATCTACTGGAGACAATCATCGGCGATCTCGAAGATCCGCTTGATACGGACGAAGACGTACTCGACTGAATCAATTTATACTCCATACAGAGAGATACTCCTCATTATTGACGCATGCACATGTGAGCAGACCGGCCATCAGTACGGAGACATCTATCAGCAGGAATTGCGAAAAATCTGAATGGTGTCAGGGTACTCGTGCGAGTTGCAAGTCCTATACGTACCAATTACAGGCCCCTCACAGAGTTTCGCAGCACTCTTTTTGCTGTTCGGAAGGTACAGATAGACATGTTCCACGACATCCTGATCCCGACGGATGGGTCCGATGCGAGCACAACTGCGTTGGAACAGGGAGTGGAAATCGCGTCGGGTACGGATGCCACAGTCCACCTCCTGCACGTTGTCGATGTCGGAACGGAAATGGCTGCATCCGGTGTCGGTAATATAGCAGACGGCCTCACCAAAACGCTCGACAAGGAGGCGAAAGAGGCGTTGAATCAAGCCGAAAAGATGGCCGACGAAGCTGGTGTTTCAGCAGAGCGGGCCATTCTCGAGGGGTTTCCCGAGGACGCAATACAAAAATACAGCAACGAGAACGGGATCGATCTTATCGTGATTGGAGAAAGTGAAGATTCGACCCTCTCAGAACAACTCTTCGGGAGCACGACAGACGACGTGATCCAGTCAGCGACTGTCTCGGTTCTAGTCGCTCGCCACTGAACCGGTTACCGTCTGAATCGCACTCAGTGAGTCCTGGATACCGGTGGGTCCCCGAAGCCACGAGTAGTAGGTGGCTTCGGTTAGTCGTCAATGCCGTGTTCAAAGGCTGGACTGGGCGATTCTCCGCTGGCTGTTTCAGCGGAATAGCTTGATCGATACGCGCTCACCATCTTGCACGGTGCTTAGAAAACATGTAAAAATTTTTACGATGGTGGCGATTCCTGTTGATTCGGATCTGGAACCAGCGGTATGATGGGTCCTTAGAATATTGGTCGTACTTGTCGCAGTGTGCTGGACCCTCAGCTATTGCGTTGTTTGAGGAACCAACACTCCTTTACCGTTGGCCACGAAACCAACATAGTACCGGATGGAACCAACGGCCGACAACCTCGATGGATACGATAACGCTACAGTGTACGAGGATGGGACCGTCATTCGCGTGTCAATCCGGCGGACGGACGACAATGCCTATCCATCGGGATGGCGGTACACGCTTCACTACGGAGCGCTGACCGCCGGTCCAGAGACACTCGACGACGGAACGATCCGTCGCTACGATAACTCACACGAGGATACGAAAGGCCATGAATTACACGTCGCTCCCGACCCAGAATCCGAGTTCGTAGATTTCCCCGGCATCGAGGAACTCTACGAACGGTTCTGGGACGAGATTCCGAAGCCACGATTCGGTCCATCCGACGACAACGGTGATACCAATGACTGAACAGAACGTACTCGTAGTCACGGTCGACGATGAGACCAATCCGTACGAAGAAGGCCTCGAAGCGATTCAGACACTCAAAGAGGGGAAACACCTCGACCGGCCGGCTACTGTCCGGTTTCCGAACGAGAGCCAGTTGACCGACGTGTTCAACGAACGGACGTACACGCTCTTGCGCGTGATCAGAGACGAAGAACCCGGAAGCATTCGCGAGACAGCACGACTGGTCGGTCGTGACAAAAAGAACGTACACAAAGAATTGACCACACTGGAAGCACTTGGCGTCATCAGCTTCGAGGCAGTCGGACGGGCAAAGAAGCCAGTATTCCCCTACGACAACCTCGTCGTCTCACCGCTTGCTCACGACCCTGGAGACGGGGCCACTGCAGCCCCCTGATATTTGTGTTCTCCCGGGCATTTCATATACGCCCGTTTACCCAATTCGGGCCGACAAATGAGCCGCCGGATAGGAACCAGAGGCTACCCGAAACTATGTCTTTCCCAGTATTATGGAACAGAATATGTCAAGAAAAGTCTGGTCGAGATTATCGCCGTAATCGGGACTGCATTCTTGACATTTCGCATCCTTTCCGGAAATCCTGGAAGCGACGGTTTACCGGAAACAGAACCGCATGACAACGGCAGAGTTGGCGATAAGAACAAACTAGAGACCCCAATTTCCGGAAACTACCCAGCCACCATTATATACCGCGCTAGAAAACCACTCTACTGATCAATCCATGATTCGCGATGCTCGTGTGCTTCGGGCGGGGTTCATACCGAAGGAAATTGAGCATCGCGACGCCGAGTTGAACCACCTTTCCAGCGTTCTGGAGCCGATTACGAACGGGGAACCCGCCGACACCGCCATCGTCACAGGCCCCAGTGGTGCCGGGAAGACGTGCATTTCGAAATTTGTCACCGAGAGACTCCGCGAGGAGGTACTAGACATCGAGACAACCTACGTCAACTGCTGGCGAAACTACACCCGATTCCGAACGCTGTATCAGATTCTCGACGACCTCGGCCAGACCATCGATATCCACCGGCAGTCCACACCCCACGACGAACTTGTCGACCGGATCCAACAGTACGATGGACCGCGAACGGTGATCATCCTCGACGAGGTCGACCAGCTGGAAGATCCGGGCATCCTCTACGACCTGCACAGCTTGGAGCAGTTCGCGCTGGTCTGTATCGCTAACAAAGAAGAGGAGCTGTTCAGCCGTGTCGACGACCGGCTCGTAAGCCGACTCCGCTCCAGCGAACACGTCCGGATGGACAAGTACCACGACGAGCAACTCTACGACATCCTGAGTGCCCGTGCGAAATGGGGTCTCGACGAGGATGTTATCACCGACGATCAGCTCTATCGCATCGCCGACGCGGCCGCCGGCGACGCCCGTCTCGCGATAGGGATTCTCCGTACTGCCGCTAGCGAGGCTGACAGAGAGGAACAAGAGACGATCACAGACGAAATGCTCTTGGACGCTGCGGATGACGCCCGGGCACAAATTAGGCAGACGAGCCTCGATTCACTTACACCACACCAACAATCCGTCTACGAAATCGTTCACGAGGATGGTCCCCTCGGACCGGGAGCCATCCACGAGCGCTATCGCGACGCCGTCGACGAGCCGCGAACGAAACGGACCGTTCGGACGTACCTCTCGAAGATGGTTCAGTACAACCTCCTAGAAGCCGAGGGGACAAGCCGAGACCGGCAGTATTCCGTCGTCACCGAACCAGTCAGTTCGCCGGCTAACTGAGTCTCACGCAGCGATTCGACGCTAGAGTTGCTTCGTTAACCAACAGTCGGACTGGTTTGACCCGTTCTGTTGGTTAATACACTCACAGCCGATTCCGGAGAGTTTCGCGGAAGCGGTCGAGACACTCAAAATCCCGGGTACAACGGTCTATTCCAGATTGCTCCGGTCGGTTTCCTGAAACACGGAAGCTACACGCCGCAGGTTATCGGATCCGTGGACCTCTACTCACGTATGTCAGACCACCCACCCTCGAATCGATTGGAAATTGAGCAACCAACGCGAGGAGCTGACCGGAATCGGTCCATTTCCAGCCAACCTGATACAGCGAGCGACGACATCCTACTTCCCTCACTTGAGGACGGCATCACGCTGTTGGACGTCGACGGCAGTCGGGGCGTGCCTATCCTGCAGTCGATAATCCTCGATCATCTCCTCATGCGCGACGGGCCCGCTTTCTGGGTTGACGCCAACGGGCACGCCACGACCACCACGCTCTCACGAATCGCTCCCAGCCAACGGTTGCTCGACCGGATCCACGTTGCACGCGGATTCACCGCCTCCCAACATTACGGCGCTGTCTGTGATCTCCCGACGGCAGTGAACCACTGTATTCAGGAATCGACGACAGAGGACAGCCTGCGAGGGCAACAGTCCACGGGTCATGACGAGGACACATCCCCGTATACGCCGTCGCTCATCGTCGCCCCAGCCATCGATGCACAGTACCGTGCCGACGATACCCTTGGAGAGGCACACGCCGAGACGCTCCAAGCCCGAGCGCTCGCCAAGCTAGCGACCTATGCTGAGGGGTACGACATCCCCGTTCTGGTCACCCGAAGCAAGCGCGACGAGTTCGCGGCACCGGTCGAGACGGCCGCTGATCACTATCTGGAGTGCGAGCAGACCCGGATGGGACCGAAAATTAGTGGCGACGACTTCGAGACACTCCTCTACCCCGTCGTCGACGGCGCTTACTACCAGACGACGTTTGCCTACTGGCGACAGTTGCTCGCGGCACGCGCCACGCAGGTCGGCGTGGAACCGGCGACGCCGTCAACGCCGACCCAGGAGGGCGTCGGGACAGGCGTCACAGCCGACGGTGAGACGGTTTCGGCCACCGCGGACCCCTTACTCGATGCGTGGACCGCGACCGGGACAGGAGGCCGATAGCGATGGGGCGCACCAACCCAACGTACCGAGACGCTCTCCGGGCCATCGAAGAACGTTGGGCGGAGTTCCGCCGGGCACTGCGGCGTCGCGACCAGCCCCGGTTCGACCGACTGTTCGAGTACGCCCGCGAGCATGCTGACGCGAGCGGGCTGTTGAACCACCAGAACCCGCTGCTGCCGGCGCTGCTTAGCATCAATCTCGAACAAGAGGCCCGCCTCGACGACCACGAAGAGCGTCTCGAGGAACTCGAAGCCGCGGTCGCAGTAAGCGAGGACCAGGAGACAGCTCCACCGGACTCGAACTCGTGACGATGCCGTTCACCATCGACTTTCTGGACGACGGCCGCGTCCTGGAGTGGGAAGCAACCGACGACGGCGCCGTCGCGACCGAGCGCAATGACTACACCCCTCGCTTCTACGTCGCCCCTCGCGACCCAGAGACTGACCTCGACCTCACGACACTCCAGTCGGTGTACGACCAGCACCCGGACGTCGTCGCGACCGAGATGGTTGCGCGACGGCCGGGCTTTCGGCGAGGCGAGGAGACAGTCCTCGCCGTCGACGCCGCCCAGATCGACCGCGTCACTCCACTCGCCCGGCAGGCACGCCAGCTGTCCGATTACCCTATCGGAGATCTCGCCTGTTTCAACGTTGATTTCTCGCGGGAGTTCCGGTACTGCTTGGAGAAGGGCGTCAATCCCACGCCGGCGAGCGAGCTGTCGACGCTCCGGCTCAGCGTCCCGGTGACCGAAACGAGCAACGATATCTATGGAGAGCTGTCCGTCGCCGGCGACACCGTCACCGGCTCGCCGACGGATATCCTGACCGCCGTCCAGGGGGCGCTCGAAGCACATGATCCGGACATCCTGGTCTGCTCAACCAGCGAGATTGTCCCGACGCTGTACGAGATGGCAACAGACACCGGCGTCGACGACTTCTCGCTGAGTCGGTGGCCGGAGGTGGACTACCAGCAACTCGCAGGTGCGTCGACCTACGCCAGCTACGGCCAAGTGGGCCACTCACCAGCACGGTACAATGTTCCGGGCCGGGCCATCATCGACGAGTCGAACACGTTCTTCTACGGAGAGACGAACCTCGATGGTGTCCTCGACCTCGTGTCGCGCTCGAAAAAGCCCGTCCAAGAACTCGCCTGGGCATCTATCGGGAACGTTCTCACAGCGATTCAGATCTGTGAAGCCCACGACCGCGGCGTGCTCGTCCCGTGGAACTCCTGGCGTCACGAATTCTTCAAGCCGATGGGCACGCTGCACGATGCCGACCGCGGCGGGTTCATTTTCGCGCCGGAGGTCGGTTTTCACGAGGATGTTCACGAACTCGACTTTTCGAGTCTCTACCCGAATATCATCTGTACGCGAAACGTCTCACCAGACGTCATCCGTTGTGACTGCCATAGCGACCGTGGCGATGTGCCCGGATTGGGGTACTCGATTTGTGACGAGCGTGGCTACCTCGTCGACGTCCTCCAGCCAATCATCGACGCCCGAGACGAGATCAAGGCGGCCATCCGTCGAGAACGCCAACGTGACGAGCCCAACGAAAAGTGCCTCGACGAACTCGAGGGGCGCTCGGGAGCGCTGAAGTGGATCCTCGTCGCGTGCTTCGGCTACCAAGGGTTCAGTAACGCGAAATTCGGTCGTATCGAGTGCCACGAAGCGATCAACGCCTACGCTCGTGAGATATTGCTCTTGGCGAAACAGCGCCTGGAGGCGGGCGGCTGGCGCGTCGTCCATGGTATCGTCGACTCAATCTGGGTCACGCCCGATCCAGACGTCGACAACGCGTACCGCGAGGACCTCGAAACGCTCGCGATGGACATTACTGAGGAAGTCGAGATTCGCCTCGAGTACGAAGCTCACTACGATTGGGTGGCGTTCGTCCCGCAGCGAGAGAGCAACGCCGGCGCGTTGACGAAGTACTTTGGAAAAGTCAGCGGCGAGGAGGAGTTCAAGCTCCGTGGCATCGAAGCTCGCCAGCGGTCGACACCGCCGTTCATCGAAGGGGTACAACGGGAGTGTATAGAGGTGCTTGATGAGACACGGTCAGCAGACGCAGTCATCCGCCGGCTCAAAGCCGCGATTGCGAGCCTGCATTCCGGAGAGGTTGCTGCCGACCAACTCGTCGAACGGAATCGAGTCTCAAAACCACTGGAAGGGTATACCCAGAACACGCAGAATGTGGCCGCGCTCAAACGAGCACGAGATCAGGAATTGGGCGTCCATCCGGGACAGGACATCAAGTACGTGGTCGTCGACGATCAGAAATCATCTCGGGACCGTGTCGCCCTAGCTCATGAAGAGATTGAGGAATACGATCCCGAGTACTACGAGACACAGCTCGTTCGTGCGGTCGAGAGTATACTCTCTCCAAAGGGTTGGGATCGGACAGATATTCGACGGGAGCTCGCTGATACGACTACGAGGAGACTGAGAGACTATTGTTGAGATGTGGTAAGGGGGACACCGGATTTCCGGTGAAATACAGTGCTGGTGAGAGTCACGGTAGTAATCAAGAGGGCTTAGTACCAACTATCACAGTGTTATTTTTGAAACGCCACAGTTTCTGCATGAAATAGGTTGATTGTACTATTCGCTAGCGGCTCTGGCGACATATTTCCCTGCCGCTTCAACCGAATATCTAAACGCAAGAGTCAACATTTACACTTCGATGACGGGGGGTGTGGCCGACAGATGATTTGAACGACAATATCAGAGCGTTATCCAAATCCAGCCAATCCACTCGCTGTTACACTTCGAGAACGGGGGGTGAACCACAGCAATGTACTTCGTTACCGGTACAGAGCCCAGATATTCCAGATTGGCAAATATGAGGGATAGCCCAAATGAGGCGGAGAGATATACATCGACGGAGGTTGATCTTTTTAGTACCTGCGTCACACAGCAGGAGTATGGCCGGCAGCAATCAGGGTGGGAGTGACCAATCTACGTTGGAAGGGGAATCAACGCAATCAGAGGTAGAGGAGAAGCCCAACGCCACTGAAGATAATCCCGCTGCCGACGACGCATCCCTCAGTCTTTCTGAAGAGGATTCTAGCGAGAGTACACAGCAGTCGATTCGGGATATGCTCAACGAGGAGGGTAACGGGTCAGTATTTGTCAATCGTGATCTCGTCGAGCCCGACACCATCATCGACGAAGAGCGAATCGTCGGTCGCGACGATCAGCTCGAATCGGTCGTGTCATTCCTGAAGCCGACACTGCAAGCAAACCGACCGCCGAATATGCTCCTCTACGGCCCCGCCGGTACTGGAAAGTCACTTATTATCGGTGCTGTGACCCAGCAAATTGTCGAGCTCTGCAAATCGAAGGGCGAGAGCTTCGGTGTTGTCGACATCAACTGCCAGCCGATCAATACGCTCGATCAAGCGGTCTACGAACTTGTCCAGACAGTCGCCAAAGACGTCGGCGCAGAAGTGGGCGTCCCCGAAACTGGCGTGTCGACGAAACGCAAGTACCGACGTCTCTACGAACTCATCAACGAACACTACGATTCGGTCATCTTCATCCTCGACGAGATCGACCTCCTGGTCGGACGCCGCGCTAACGACGAACCCGCCTACTCGAAGTTGCTCTACCAGCTCTCACGGGCCAGCAACACGAACGAAATAGAGGGCAGAGTATCCGTCGCAGCGCTGACGAACGACCCGAAATTCATGGAGGACATCGACGGCCGAGCCGAGAGTTCGTTCAACCCACGGGACATCTACTTCCCAGATTACGACGCTAATCAACTGCGCGAGATACTCCAGAATCGTCGCGATGCCTTCCGACCAGACGCCCTCTCTGATGACGTGATTCCACTCGTCGCTGCTTTTGCAGCGCAGAGTCACGGGGACGCTCGGAAGGCAATTGACCTGTTCCGTGGCGCCGGCGACCTCGCCGACGAGCGTGGTGAGGACAGCGTCGACGAACACCACGTCCGAGAATCCCAGGAAGAAATCGATAAGGACCGCTCGTTGAAACTCGTGGAGGGGCTCACGACGCAGAAGAAGATCTCGCTGTACGCCACTGCCGCCGTCGCACATTATTCGAAGCGCTCAGGCAGTTCCGTTCCGAGCCCAGTTGGATTCAAAGTGTATCAGTGGGTTACTGATGAGCTCGACGCGGATCAAATGACTCGAGAGACGTATGTCAAGTACGTCAAAGAACTTTCTACGTACGGGCTCATCTCGACATCGAGGAAGAGTCGAGGCCGCGGCGGGGGGATGTACATGGAGTTCACCTTCACGGGTGACCCTACGGGGATTATGGATCGAGTCACCGACGATACTCGTTTAGAGGGCATCGTTGGCCAAGGAGAACTACTCCGAACGGTGGTTAACGCGCAACTCAAAGAGTTCCACCAAGACTGAGGGACGGTATTTTCATCAAGTTCGAGTAGGGACACACCCCCCGCCGTCGATGTGTAAGTTCCTGACCCCACCCCCCGTCATCGAAGTGTAACTGATTTCGATGCAGTGACTGATTCCACGAAACCGGACAAGGGAGATCGTGATGATTGAATACAGAGTCCAGGTCGTCTATAGTGGCAAGCACTCTCGCTAGATTCTACTGATTCTGTAGGATGCATTCATTCAAAAGAGAGGAGAGAGGTCCCTGAAGAATTACCTCGAGTTGATACTGCAACCCCCTCCCCCCGTCATCGATGTGTAAAACCGTGAGAAGGGGGCGGGGGGAGAAGACAAAATCGAGGAAAACGGAGGGAACAGCCGCAAACACGGGCGAGAGGTCCTCACACTCTATAAATAACTTCTCTAGAACTTATGACTATAGTCTGACGAAGTTTTATGTGACCCCCGAGTTAACCTAATCCGCAGTGGACCTAGAGTGAGTGTCAACTGGAGTATATCTCCAGTTGATCGAACGAGGCCAATCGCTGTGGATGACTGTCTTTCTACACCCTTCTTCTCTTACTATCACAAGCGTTAGACGCTCTCTACCTGAATGAGACTACTTGTTCTGTCGCCTCTACCCATCCCTCACTGGTGATTTACACATCGATGACGGGGGGAGGGGGTCATCGCTTCCAAACTCATCGACAATCTTCACTTGGGGTTAACCGGGGCAATGTACTCATTCTTCCACGAATCGCCCTCTCGCCACTGCCAGTAAAAATATCGGTACGACTTATCGCCAGTCTCTTTTGTAGTCTTCACCGTGATGTAGGCTCCACCCGGAACATCGCTGTAGTCCTCGGAATCGGTCGAAATATCTCGTTCACTAAGCTCTTCAAGCACCTCTTCATCTACTTCTTCCTCAGCTCGACGTTGTTCCAGTTCTGCCTCTCGTTGTTCTCGTTTCCACTCGGCAAGGTCACTTGCGTAGGCCGCTACCGTTTCCAGCCGTTCCGGGGACTGTTTCTCGAGTGGCTCGCGAAGATACTTCGGAAGATCCGGAGTCGGGGGCCTCTCTGCCATAGTTACCCCACGAGGCGAATACACTTTGTATTTGTGGGGTAACTATGAAGAGCGTGTTCTATCCGATAATACATATCGCACACGGAGGGTGCTCGATTGGATATTTCAGCCGCTCAAACAGAAACTTCACACTACGGTTCCAAGTGTGACACTCGAACACTGCGCGA
Organism: Haloarcula sp. Atlit-47R; assembly: GCF_003665985.1. NCBI lineage: Archaea > Methanobacteriati > Methanobacteriota > Halobacteria > Halobacteriales > Haloarculaceae > Haloarcula > Haloarcula sp. Atlit-47R. The sequence goes on from NZ_QPLQ01000006.1 coordinate 73,793, forward strand.
GTTCATATTCCATGCCGGCGTAACTACCCTCCGTAGATGACTACACCCTCCCAAAACGACGGGTCATCAGATGTCGATACCCCCAGCAATACGCCTAAGTACAGCCCAGTCACACTCAGTTCGATCCACGCTGCTATTGGCGAACTGGGTTACTCGAAAGAGTACATTCCTGTGGTCTCTCAAGCCCTCGATGAACTCCAGCTCGCGCTGTCGACCGCACAGGGTGGCACCTTCCTCTCTGTAGAACTCGCGAACAAAGCGAAATCCTCGAAACATCTTCACATCGACACTCATTCTGAACCCAAGAAAGGGCCGACCCAAGCTCTCACGGACCACTCTCCTGGATTCGATGAAATCATACTCGCGAGCGGCAGTCTCGTCCGGACGATACTCGATGAATTTCTCTGCGTCGTCGACCCCGCATGGCAGCACTCGCTCGCTGAGGAACCGTTCGCAACTCGGAGCTCCGAGTTGGGGAGTGGTATGCCTGGTGGCCTTTCAGCAGACTCTCCCAGTATGGACGCGTTCGCTGAGGATAGACTCATTCCCGGCGTCAACTCTCTTGAGATGCTGTACGCTGTCCACGCGATCGTCGAATTGGCTTTTTACATCTATCTCACAGAGCCTGGTTTCGCTGGTTCGTTGACGACTGACTTGGAACCCGACGTACCCCGATTAGTCGCCCGGACTGCTCACTTCGACTATCTTGTGATGAACGAGCCCGGCCCGTACCGCGCTCCTATCGCTAGCGACTAGGTCTCATCTCCGTCCAAGGTGTATCGCTCGATAAAACGCACATATCTGATTCTCACAAAGATATATTGCGCTTCGTACCCTATCCATGCTTATGACGGAGTTTGATCCGGCGCCAGAGTCACCAGCCACCGAACGACGGTGGCAGCAGGGGGAGGATACGTTCAGTCGTGTCTACGATGTCGCTATGGGGATTACGTCACCCACCCCCGCTGCCGAGATTGCAGACGTCGCAGATTGTTCTCCGAACGCTGCGAAAAAGCATCTTGATCGACTAGCGAAGATGGGTGTCGTCAGTGTGAACCGTGACGGCCGGCCTGTCCAGTACGAACGCAACGAGGGGTATCTCGAATGGCAAGATGCCAGCCGGATCGCTGACGAACTGACCGTCGAGGAGATTATCGACCGGGTAGGTGAACTGGAAGAAGAACGGGCCGACTATGAAGATGAATTTGACGCTACCGATCCAACTGCTGTGAGCGTTTACGACCAGGACAGTCACGAGGCTATTCATGACCGGATGACTGCAGTCAGTGAGTGGCACGGTGTTATTCGGGATATTCGACTGTACGAACTCGCCCGCCAGCTCGCAGAGAACGATGGGCACCTCATCCCGGCATAGATGGGGCCAGACCCAACCACACCGAATTCAGGTTCTCCCGGTCCACCCGACCGACAGACGCTGCAACTCCTGGCCCGGCACCTTCGAACTGAGGCACTCATTGCCGAGACGAAATTCGATCCCGACAGCTACGAGCCTCGTCTGCTTCACGCGTTAGTTGACGCGGGACAGTATCCTGAGGGCGTCGTAGCGGCTCGACTCGACATTCGCTGGTTCACGACGGGAGATTTCTCGTTCCACTACGTCGAAACACACGAGGATGAAAGCCGATGGGAGTGTCGCTGGGACCGTCATCCGAACCCACACAACGCACGACTGCACTTCCACCAACCACCAACCGCAGTGGACGCTACCGACTTGTCACTGTCATCACGCCATCCGCTGGATGTCTACTCTACGGTTCTTGATGCTATCGAGGGGCGTATCCAAACACTCTGGGAGAATTGAGCAGCTTGCAGTCTTGAGATTCGAAACGGTGGCTGATGTATAGGCCAGCCACAGGTGCCTCTGACAGCCGTTATCCAATCGGCACCTGCACATTACTTGCGGACGAAATAAATTCTCCCGTAACACCAGTGTCACCCCCCGAAACGAGTATCAGAAAACCGGGCGTGGGCAACACCCGGCTGGGATGCAGTTGGGCGAGGTCCCGGCAACTGGACAGTTGGAGGTGTGAAACTCGCGGAGACCGTCGCCCACACGGGAAAGATTCTCGACTCCCGATATACGTTTTGTGGTGAGTTTCTTTCATACCGACCGCTGACGACGTCGACGACTGGCTGAACGTAACCAACGTCCAGCCAAAGACACACGGGATTCGGATTTGAGGTCGGGAGCTATCAGGGGGTTTTGACCTCAGATCCGTGTCCCACTGAGACCGTACCTAAGGCGGTGTAATAAAAATTAGCCAACCGGGGCTCGTTGTATCGAGCTATCGGAAGCAAAGGGAAGCGTACGAGATGACGTTCCAAGAACTCGAAGCGATCGATGCCGACGACGAAAGGATTCAAACAATCAGCGACTGGGTCGTCGAGCAGATTCGTGAAAAAGAACGGCTCCTGTCGTCCCGAGCAGTACGCCGACAGGCGGCGAAGTTCTGCCGGGCGAACGGATACCAGGCTCGGAACGATGAGTGGCTCGGGATTTAGACCGAAACCCCGGGCATCCGTTTCGATGACTGTTGTCACGCGTGATCGGGACGGGTCCTCTCACTGGCCAGTAAGCGACTATACTCTCGTGAGACGCGCCCGTCCCGTGTGGAACTGGTACGGGGTTTATCATGTCAGTAGTACAACTTTTGGTATGGCATTCGACATTGAGGTCCCGGACCCACCGGACCTCTCGAACCGGGGCATGCCGTGCGAGTTCGAGTGGCAAGAAGAGACGCTGGGGTCGGAGGACTTCTACCGTGAGGACCTCGAAGACTTGCTCCAGGAGGGTGCGTGGAAGGAGGGGTTCAACGAATGGGCTGAGTACACGAACCTCGAGGAAGAGCATCTTCGACTCGTCAGTGAGCTCGACCTGTTCCACGCGCTCGATTTCTACTGGGACCCGACCGAAGACCGGCTTCGTTTCGACGCGCCACGGATTTCGGACGACTGGCGGGAGCGAGACGCGACTGCGTCGCTCGAGTCGAGCACGGTGTCGATGATAGACGGCGAGTTAGACGACCTCGGCCGGGCGGTACAGGAGGTACTGGAAGACTACCTCGAACGGAACGGGTATGGGTCCGACTTTGGGTTAGGTGAGGAAACGTACGGCGACCGAGAGGAGTGAATCCCGCCACTATAGCCTCTTGGACGGTGTCCGAGTCCGGTGACCGACCCAGTACTGCCAGTTACAGCGTGACCGCTACAGGAGTCGCGACCGGCACAGTAACCACCGTTCTGACGGCGTATTCACTGACCGAACTGGTCACTGTGTCTCCTCACTAGACAGGGTTAACTGTTCAGATGAGTTATAGATAGTGTGATTGACCAGTTTGTCGGTGATGTTATGACCCAGTCGGTTCAAACGGTTCCGCCAGAGACGACGGCCTGTGAGGTAGCCACACTGTTCGCGGATCACGATATCGGTTCGGCAGTCGTGGTCGAACCCGAGACGGGCCAGTACAGCGGCATCGTCACGGAATCCGACCTCATGCGGCTGGTGGCAGCAGGGGCAGATATCGACACCGTGACTGTGGACACGTTTCTCAGTACGCCAATCGTCACAATCGCCAGCACAGAAGATATCCACGCCGCCGCTGCCATGATGAAAGAGCACTCAATCCGGCGGCTCCCGGTTACCGATGACGGCGACATCGTCGGCATCCTCACGACCACAGACCTGACCCATTATCTGCCCCGGCTGCGGAACACAGTCCTCCGTGGACGGAACGACCTGGCCGCTCAGTGAACGTCCTTTACTGACTTGATTCGGGTTCGGTCGCTACGAGAAACGCGCTCTGTGTGCCGCAGCTCATCCAAGATACGCGGTCTCTGAGACAGTTCCGCTGTTCCATACGCACACTCATTCTAACAGACGATTCAGAAGAACAGAGTGAGAAAATAATCTGGCGTGCAATATCCAATCTCCAGTAACACCGTACGAATCGCCGTATCAGTAATACCCGCGCGTGCCTTGTCCAGAGTCCTCGAAGTCTTCCGCATCGATATCCGTGGTGTCTGGCGTACTAGTCCCAATCGGATCGTTTCCGTCAACACGGGGTAGCTCCTCGATGTCGTGATTCCTCATATCGGAGAGTTCCTCTAATTCCTCATTCGGTGGGAAGTCCTCTCGCTCAACACACTCCGCATCGCGTTCAGCTGCCTTTCTCCGCGCATCTTCGATGATGTCTTTCAATTCCGCTCCGGTGAGTCCCGCAGTGTGGCTTGCGAGTTCGGCTAGGTCTTCACCGGAGAGTTCCGATGGAACAGCAGCGAGATGGACGTTCAGTATGGCATGACGTGCCTCTTCGTCGGGGAGGCCGACCTCAAAGTGAGCCGATAGTCGACCCGGACGGAGTATTGCTGAGTCGATATCAGCAGGACGGTTCGTAGCTGAGACAACGATCGCTTCGCGATTCTCTTTCGTGAGTTGGACAAGGAATTCCGAGGTCACTTTGCGATCCTCTGCATGAATCGTCCCGTCACCGAGAGTACGTGCGCCGAAGAGATGCTCCGCTTCATCGATAAATATCACGCAGGGGCCCAGCGCTTGCGCTTCCTGAAACAGGACCTGAATCTGTTCAGTACTGGCGTTGACCCATCTGCTAGTGACATCTCCCGGTGACAGTTCTACGAAGGGAATCCCGAGTTCGCCGGCGAGTGCCCGAGCGAACATTGTTTTCCCTGTTCCCGGCGGCCCGTAGAACATGATCCCCCGAGACGGCTGGATTCCGAATCGCTCGTATCGATCATCGCCTTCGAGTGTGGTCCTCAGCGGCTTTAGAATACGCTGATTCAGCGCCTCTTTCACATCGTAGTACCCGCCGATATCCGCAAACGTGGTCTGGGAGTATCGCCAATCGTAGGATAACTGATCTAACTCTACTGACGCTGGAGTTATTGATACTTGCTTGGGCGGGCTCTTTCGGGCATCAGTGGCGGATTTTTCTGGTGGTTCCATACCCGTTGAGTCGACATTCGCTTCAGAGCCCGAAGTTGATAGGGCCGCTGTGGCACTTTGTTTGTCAGAATTTAGGCTCAATGGCTTCGTATCGTTGCGATACCAGGCTGCGAGCACTCCAACAAAGAAGATAGTTAGCCAGAGAGTTGGTTGAACGTACTCACCAACAAATCCCTGATTAAGAGCTTGTTCTCCTACGTAGTCCTCGACGAATGTCAGCCCGAAGCTAAACAGAAACAACAGGGCACTGCCTGTACCAATGGCTCCGTGGACCCTTCCATTCCATAGAGATGCAGGTATGAACATTACCGTATATACCAGCCCATACATCAGGATTCCATTTAACGCGACGCTATTGTCTATGGTTTCCCATTCCTGACCAAAAGGAAGTCCAATATAAGCAGCTACAATCAGCACTACGATTGTGCTTAGAGTTGCTTTTAGCCAGAACCGGTCGATCAAACGATAGGAGAGGTGCATTGGGATAGTCAAAAGAAGATCAACTACAAAGAGCAGCAGCGCGACTCCCAACCACTGTATGTATGACATTTTATACTGATTTCGTCTTCGTCTGAGTCATCGTCTATACTTCCTTCGTTTGTTCTATCACTTCAATAATATTTGAATAGAACGGTGGGCCTCCGATTATTTGAGACATTTTGATTCATTTGATGTCCCCAGAGTCACCGGCCTGGCCTGCCGCTGCCTTTCCGAATTCATCCAATGTCGTTTCCTCAGTAGGCCGCCCTGGAGAGTTCCCTGTCGTATTTGGCCGAATCATCATATTTGCCGAAGACCGTTTGGTCCCAGAATAAGCCAGATAAGGATTACCACCAGCTGCACCAACGAGGGCTGAAGCACCTATTTTCGAGACATTTTTTGGGATAGTGAATCCTGCCATCTTTGCTCCTTTTTTACTCCGACCGGCTGCAACTTTTCCAGCGGCGGACGTTTTCTCACCTGCCTTTTGCGCCATCTCTCTCCGGTTGATTGATTTCTGCTCTTTGTGTGTCCGATCTGCTGCAGCAGTTTGTTCTTCCGAAAGATTCACTGTCTGCATCCTGCCGCTGGAATCTTGATAGGAGGCCATCGTAGCCCCCGAGTCCGCATCTGTGTGCACGGTTGCACTAGCTCCTTCTGCTGGGCTTTGAGAGATAACTCCAAGTTCAGATGCTCTCTCAAGATCAAGTTCGCGGGAAGTGATTGCTTCAGAAACGAATTCACTAGCTTGTGATGCCTGCTCAGCATCCTTTCTCTTATTGTCGACCGACTTGTTGAACTGACTCACTGGATTCGCTTTATCGGCAACACCAGATGCCGTCTCACTCACTTTGTTTACCCCGGAGCTGACGCTGTCGTCGACTTTCGATAGCGTCTGGCTCTGACCAGTAGCGATTTTCCTTCCTCGCTGTGCTACACTTCCCATACGACTGGCCAGTCCAGAACCACCACTTCCTAAGCTAGACGCACCTGCACTGGCAGCGCCAGCGCCTGAAGCACCAGCTCCGGACGCCCCAGCGGCACCTCCTGCACCACCAGCACCACCGGCACCAGCAGCGCCGGCGCCACCGGCTGCTGCACCACCACCTGCCACAACGCCGCCGACACCACCCGTGGCGACGGTCCCGACTGCTGCAGCGGCAGCCAAGGTTGCAGTTGTCGCGGCTTCCCCGACGCCGAGTGGTTTGCCCGCCCATGATATCTGTTTCCAGACGACTACGACCAGTATTATCGGGAAGATCATAATCAGGGCTATCTCCGCAGCGAGGGATGCTGCAGTTCCAGCTATTCCGTCGGCACTCTCGACGAATCCACCGTTTTCAATGAGTGCCATCGTGAGGATGACCAGCGAGATAATCGGGCCCGAAAGTAGCGCGTAGACGCCCATCTTGAGATAGGTCGCCCCGACGTTACCAACGGCTTCCAGCGGCCCTCGTCCAACGAACCAGAGAGCCACGAAGAACGGGGTTCCGATGAACACGAGGTACACTATGAACCACCGGAGTAGCAGGAAGAATATCGTGAATATCACGGCTAGCATCGTCAGGAACGCCGTGAACAGAGAGATGACCATACTCAGCGTGGACGCTAAATCCCCAGCTGACTCGTAGGAACCGAAGGCCCCACCGACAGTTGGGTCGTAGTCTAGCATCCCAATCGTCACGGCATTGGTCACATCGATAGCGAACCCCCACGCTGGCTGGGAAATCCCGATGAAGAAAATCGCCATCACCAGCCGAATTATCATCTCAACGATGCTGAATTCCCTATTCTCCCCGAACGGCCATGCGACGAGTGCAACCGCGAAGAAAATCGGCAGCAGTATCAGCGAGATATCGAACACGCCGTTGAACACATTCCCAGCAGTCGCTGATTCATACGGATTCGGAACGACGATTAACTGTCGAATCATCCGCTCAGTGATTGCGGATGAAAACTCAGTCGCGGCATCCTCGAATATCTCCTCGACCTCGTCGAGGAAAAACTCGACAATGCCGGTCATGACATTTCTGAATGCGTCTTCGAGCTCTCCCATTATCGATCTCCCACAGCCGAGGTCGGCTGGGTGTTCTGAGAGGGCGCTTCAGATGCGTCCAGTGTGCCATCAATACCTGACGTGTCTTCTTGGACTGGTTGAAGCGAATCGATGTCTTCACCCATTCCAGCACTAACCGCTGGTTCGCTCGGTGCTACACCACCCTCTTGCTGGGCGATGTACGCCCATGGATCGAGATCGTTATCGAGGACGTGATGTTCGAATTCCCCCGTGTGAACCTCGATACGGCGACGGCCGTGTTCCGTGGAGGAGAGAAGACAGCCAGAAAATCCTGAGGCTTGGCCTCGAGGCGCGTCTGACTGTAGGTAGTTCACCTCTTCCGGAGAGAGGTCGAAGTACTCTCGCGTCTCCTCGGCCACTGACTGCGTGTAGAACAGCATCTTGATGTCGCAGTTATCGTAGACCTCGTGGGCCTCTGGTGTCCGGAGGAACTCGTGAGCCGTCTGGCTCATGAGCGTCAGACCGGCGTCGTAGTGCCGGGCGTGTCTGATGAAGAGGTTGATGAGATCACGCGTCGACTCCCGGCCCAGCAGATAGTGCGCCTCGTCGAAGGTGACGTCGAACCGGCTGGGTGAGCGTTTGGCCTCGAGATACGCCCAATTCAACATCGCGTGAAGAATGAGGGGCATCTCCCCGGTGTCAGCGAAGGAGCTCATATCCATCACGACGAGGCGTGAGTTGAGGTCCAGGTTCGTCTGCCCGTTCAAATTCTGGTTGATGCCTCCGGGCTTGAACGACTCGAATTTCGGCTCAAGCGCTTCGGCAAAGCTACGGTGTGCTTCCGATGGCTCGAATATCGCGTCAGGAACAGCGAATGGCGGTGTCTCTACCAGCTGTCCATCGGATTCTAGGATATTGAGTTCCTGTAACTGGAGGAGGTCCTCCATTGGGACAATCTCTTTTTCGAACGCTTTCGCGAAGCCGCCCACCGAGATAATTTTCACCCCACGGATGAGGTCACCGATAGTCGGTGACTCCTTCTCATAGGTGTCGTACTGCCCCATCACGATTCCTTTCGAGAGGTACGCGTAGTGCGCTGCCTGGGTCAGCATCCCTTCTTCAGCCGGTGGGAGTCCACCACTGGCTTCGAAGAGGGTGTGTAGCATCTCGACGATGGCCCGGACGGTCAGTGCATAGGTATCTTCAGTCTCCCCAATGTCTCTGTTCGGTGGTTCAAGATCCATCGGGTTGACTTTCTGATTCCCACCGAAGCGAATCACCTCTCCACCGAGCTTTTCGGCGAAATACGGGTAGTCGTCTCCAGCGGGGTCGAAGAGGACGAATTGAACATCTGGCTCACGGAGCATCCGGCGATACACCTCGCTCTTTCTGCAGTAGGACTTCCCCGACCCCGTTTTCCCGGTGATTGCGGCTGCAAAGCCGGAATGAGCGTAGCGGTCGATTACGACCGGACGGGATGTATCGTCGAATCCAAGCAGTATCCCATCTTCGTCGTAGATCGGCGGTTCGACGAGATTGAATAACGTCCCGAGTGCTTCCAATTGGACCGTGTGGGTGTTGTCGATAGTATCGGTCGCAAAGGGCGCGACTGAGCCGTTGGCTTCGAACTGCTGTCGTCGCAGGACGACCGTTTCGACATCCTGTTCGGCAAGAATGGTCTCGACCTGCGAGCGCGTTTCTGCCAGCTCCTCTTGGGACTCCCCGAGCAGTTCGATATAGACTGCAATCTGGAACATTTTCGTCTTGCCGCGGACGACGTCTTGGAGGATGCGAAGCAGGTCGTCCCGTTCGGCTTCGTCTTCCTGCAAGTCAGTACGCCCCTTCTTCGCCTTCCGCATCAACGATGTCTGCGTATGGGTATATCGAGCCTGAAGCTTGTTGCGAGCCTTCTTTTGGTCCGTGGGCTCGATGTGTAGCGACAGCCTGAGATTGGCGTCAGCCACCGTGAGGGGCACGAGCCAGCCGAGGCCGACTTTCGATGGGAACGCTGTGACAGTTAACGTCGTCGAGATGGTGCCGTTTCGAACCTGATATTCCGGCGTTCGCTCCATCGTTTTGGGCGCGATCAGCTTCTTGTCCAAGTTCTCGCGCTCCGCAAGCGATTCAACGGGAGAGACGAGCGGGACTTCATCAGTTTGGAGTTGATAGGCCGCCCACTCGATGTTCTCGCGGTTTGGCTCCCGGTTTATCAGTTGTAGATACTCTATCGCGACTTCGGTCTCGTTCCCGGTCAGATCGTCGATAGGGATGCGTTCTTCGTCGTCGTCGGATTCGTTTCCGAATAGGACATGTAATGGGTTCATTTATCCTCTCCTGCTTGCTTTTCACCTGGCTGTTCTGCTGGCGACACCTCTTCGCTAGATTCGCTCAGAGCCTTCTCAGACGCTTCTTCACTGTCGGCTGTTCCTGACTCCGTTTCAGTACGCTGCTCCTCGCTGTTCTGGTCTGTGGTGTCTGGCACTGCTGCTGAGATGCCAGCAGTGGTAAGCTGGCCGCCATCAGCTGCAACATCAGACACGACTGGACCGTCGTCATCGGCGTCGGATTCTACATCGATGCCTCCGTCTTGACCATCGTCACCACCAGTGTGACTCGGCAGATTGAGTCGACGTTGTGAACGAATCGCTACGGCCACAGCGAAGACCAGTGCAAAGACACCAGCTGCATACACCTGAATCGTGAACGTAGTCTGTGCCGGTGCGGACAGGTCCCATTGGAAGGGATACGCCCTGACGAACAACACCGTAGCGTAGGCTGTGACAGAGAGGCCTGCTGTTCCAACCAACTTGGCTCTCCTCCCGGTCGGCAGCAGTATGACGAGACTCAGAAGGAAGGCCGGTAGACTCACCGCTAGTCCAGCGAAGGATGCTGTTCGTGCGGTCCAGTAGATATCAGCGCCTCGTGGTGCAGCTTCCAGACTCCAGACGAACCCGCCGAGACCACCAAGCGCTAATCCCACGCTCAGGATGGCCAGAGAGAGCCCAGCGTACACTGAGGCGGGAATAATCGGCCGCTCACCGTGACCGATGGGGCCAATGTTTCTGGCATACCAGCGCAGTATGCGGTCTTTCGAGACCCGATCAGCCAAATCTGGGTGGGCAAAGCCTCCGTCGGGGATGGGGGCTAAATGAGTCGTATCGGATTCTGGATCAGGTTCTGGGTCTGTATCAGAAACCCGGCTGTACTCAGACTCATTCTTGCTGCTTTGCTCAGAATCCGGTGTGTCACTAACGGTGTCCGCGGAGCTAATTGCAGCGGCTTCGGCCACTCCCGAGGGCCGGGTGAAATTGCTCTGTGTGAACCCGAACGCTGGCTTCTCGTTGTTGTAGACCTCGTAGAGTATCTCCAGCACCGCCGGCCTGGTATCGATGAGAGTTGTTTCGACCTGTACCTGAGGCAGTTTCGAGGCAACGTGCGAGGCACGTGCTTTCACTTCCTCGATGTACGCGTCCTCATCTTTCTCTTCGGGTTCGCTCTCGCCCTGTACTTTAGACAGAAGCGAGTTTAGGGGACTCTCTTCGGATCGATCTTCGCCCTTGGGGACAGCCACTGCGACAAAGAACTCTCTATCTCGAATATCTGCGACGTCGATGACTTCTCTGACCCACTCTGCGTGATACTTCCGACCGTAATCTAACAGCGGGGACTCGTCAGGAGCGACATCTGAATCATCTTCGGTGTTCGATCCGATGACTAATTCGTCATCGACAGCAACTCCTTCGAGATACGGCTCAGGATTGTATGCCGTAGACATCGTCAGGATCTGTGTCGGGAACGACAAGCTTCGGAGATAGCTTAGGAACGAGCGGTAGATACTCTCTCGACGGTCAGTCGAAAGGACCAACCAGTCGGTTGGCTCAACCCGTACTATCATCGCATAGCTCGTTGGCGTCTCGATGATGCCACCATCTCGAATCGTGGTGAAGTCCATCAAATCGAGTGTCGATCCCGACCCGTCGACGGAGCTCATCGAGTCCCCTCGGATTCAACAGCTGACGGGCTGTCGGAGTCACTGACACTACTTTCCTCGTGGAACGCCCGCCCGGTTTCTTCGGCGGAGTATTCGTCGTGGGTGAGCCATTGGTCTGAGGTGTCACCATGGCCGAGGCTTCCCTGGTCGGGGGTCGGCGCTTGCCAAATGAACTCTTCAGGGTCCCGCAAGTCACGGAGAATTGCCTTCATGAAATTCAATGGGCGTTGCCCTGCTGGCGTCCGCCTGTAGACGAAGACCCCAGTACATACTCCGACCAAGAGGAGGGGAAGGGTGATCTGTAGCGGCAACCCGAGTGTGTACAGTATCACACACGGCAGCATCGGTGGGCCGATTGATTCCGCCAACTTTCGGACTTCGTAGCCACCGATCTTTGATTTCAGCAGATTCGAGGCCATCGGGATATCCTGGCTCACGGCGAATCCTCCGTACAATCCGTGTTGTCTCTGCCCGACGGGAGGCCGAGCTGTTGCTCGGTCGCGACGAGCTGCTGTTCGGCTTTCAACATTAGGCCACGCCACGTCAGGCCCAGATCTTCTCGTACGGTTACGAGCCACTCATACTCATCTGCATCGGAAATCTCGATTCGGGTCCTGTGGTTAGCGGGTGTCTCGGATGGCATCAGAACTGCCCCTCATCGAACTCGAGATGATACTCGTCATATCCGTAGTACGGGTCGACTGAGTCGAACTGACCGTCGTGAGTTTCCTCACCCTCTACCCATGGCTCAGAAATTGGTTCATCCTCAAACGCCTGGCTGTGGGTCTCTAAAGACTCGAACGCTTCATCTTCGCCGTCCCTGGATTCATTGCTTGGCTCCTCACCACTGTTGCTTAGGGATTCGTGTGACTGGAAAGACCTTGGACCAGCATCGCGATCTTCGTCGACCGATGAAACATCACTGGACGACCTGGTTGTATCGTGTGGACCACCTTTCTTGTCGACATCCGCCACGTCGTTAGCAGAGAATCCCTGCCCACTACTGGAGCATTTTGCTGTCCTGTCGAGGGTGCTCACCGGGCTGGTGGAGGACGATGGGTTGGTATGGGCCCGTAGGATCGCTTGGACGAGGTCGGTGCTTGCTGCGTCTTTCGCGCCTGCGAGGAGTACGCCGCGCCACAACAGCCCGTGGCGTTCACGGAGGTCACGGATTCGTTCGTATTCTTCGGCAGAGTGCCAGTCAATTTGTACTTCGGGCATTGTCGGGTGTCCTTACTGTTGAGCGGACTAGCCTCGCTTACACGCTCACGAACCGCCTGGAGGGCGGGCATCGCATTGTCGTGTGATTAGGGGGATTTTAGCGGGCTTTTCCGTTGGATGGTCTCTGTTGGTAAATGATATAATGGTAACAGGATTGCAAGGATTGTAACATTACAACCGTTGGAATCTGTGAGTCTACTTGCTGTAGGTCGCCCTCTCTGTGCGTACTCAGTTGACAGCGGGTTCCGCCGCTGGCAGCTCCTCCATCCCTCCAATGACATTCGAATCAACAGACCTGCTCGGGCATCTCATTCCCGTAGTTTCCAGTATCGGGTGGTTCCCCGCGTTTGGAGCAACGGCCGACGTATCGACATCTGCTATTCTTTCTCAGCTCCTCCATCTCAGCCCTGAGTGGGTAGCTGTGAGCCAGCAGCTGCTGGGAATGTTGCTCACATACCCACTCGGTGGCAGTTTCGATACGGTTGTGACTTTCCTCAGTGGCCACAGCGGAATTGTTGACGAGATTGCCGGCGCCGCTGAGATGCCCGCTTGGTTCGGAACATCAATGCAGACTCTCGGACTGATTCTGCTCGTTGTCGGAGCGATGGCGTGGGCCGTCAGTCCAAGTGCTCGAACGCGAGAACGGGGCTTCTATCTCGTATCCTCCGGATTCGTCCTCGCGATTGTCGGTTACGGATTCGAAACATTTCAGGAGTTGATTCAATATGTCTTCACCGCGTGACGAGGGGAACTCATCCTTCGCTCGTATCTTGTCCTGCTCGAGGACTTGGTCGCACTCGGTGGCGGCCTTTCGACAGAGAATCATCTTCGCTGTCCTCCTCCCAGCTATCGTTTTCAGTTCAGTCACGATGCCCGTCAGCGCGACTTCGCTTGACCCTATCTACGAAGTCCCGACACCCAGTCCCGGTGTAGAAACGTTCCACGACGGGACTTTTCGGATTCTGGCGAATAACGACGAAGACGTCTCACCATCGTATTTTGACTCAGATCCAGGTAGTGATGAGACATATCTTGGGTATCCCAGTGCGCTTGGTGATGAAGTAATGCCATCCGCAGATGCACTCTACGCGACGACGACTGGCGATGTTTACCGGACGCATCTCTCTGATTCTGTGCCTATCCCATATCAGGATGAGTGGATCACGTTTACCGAATGGCAACGCTCGGGTGGAACACCAGCCAGATTTTATCCAGTTAGCTCTGATTCGACGGTCCCAACAGACTCCTCTGGGCAGTGGCAAGTCATCACTCGCAACCGGAATCTAGAGGCCCGGACGGTCTACAACGCGCAAGTCTATAGGAATCCTCTCACCGACGAGCTTGAGATACTGAACTCCGATGATGCACTGGTCTACACCGCTCGCAGTGCGACCATTCAGGAGCGGTATCTGCACATTCGGGACCAGTACTTGCAATACAGTGATGATTCTTCCAGAGCAGTCATCCCGATGATTGATGGGGAAGAGGTCTATGCCACAGCAAGCGGTGGGTCTGTTCCGCTCCCGCACGGACCCGGTAGTGCTGACACAATATCGGATGCCTGGATTGGGATTTCCGATGTCCGAGAGAGCGCGTGGTATCGCGACTCCTACGTCACTGACAACGCCGACCTCGGTGCGTACATTTTGTACGACTATCGGGCCAGCGCCCCCGATGACTTCACGAGAAGGTCCAGCTGTACCCGTACTCACACCGTCACCCGAACAGTCACCGTTGGGAACGAGACAAAGACTGTCACGGATACGCATACGCACAGGTATCCCCGTACTCGATGGGCTGAGTTCGACCTCGTCGATTCGAGTGCGACCGTCACTTCCGTCTCCTTAGATGGGGTCGGCTACGATGGCGACTCAGCACTCGTCGAACAGGAGGAAGGCGTCTGGATGGCGACCGATGGAGGAAGGGACCGCTCAGCTGAGTTCATCCCCGGTGAATACGAACTCACCGCGACCCTAGAAGTCGAGTCCGAGGTAGAAGCCCGGTGGGGTGTACGGAGTAGCCGATGTAGTGAGTATGAACGCTCTCAGAGCTATACTCGGACGCTGACTCGAAGTCACTCCGTCCCGGTGACTATCGTCGACACAGACGCGTCGGGTCTTGAAATAGATGTCACCGTCCTCGACGGCGTCGAATCGGACCGGACAATCGTCCAATGGGATGGTGACCAGGACCTCACTGGCGCTCCGTGGAGCTCGATCGAACTCGAAATTGGCGACGCCACTTTCAGTGTTGATTCACCGTGGCGATTCTACGGGGTCTCACAGACAACGCATATTGAGGAACGGAGTGGTAGTGCCAGCGAGACATATCCAGTCACCCACACTCAGGGTGACGACTGGCCTGCGCTCGTGCATACGGTGACCAGCGTCGGTAACGTGTCCGTGTCTGCGGCCTACGGGCCAGATGGCGAATACGGCGGCTTGTGGATTGAAGATGAGACCGCGATTGACGAGGAAATTCCGGGAACAGAGCTACCCGCGGGTGTCGTCGACGAAGCCAACGGTTCACCGACGTATCTGTTCGAGAGGCTCGAAGGGGAATTCAGGCCACGAGATGCAAGAGTCGACGAAGCGCTGAATGTCCGGGCCTCGACGGTCTTCGATACCCAGGTTCCGGATGCGAATATTGACGCCCATATCGTGACATCTGAACTTTCGGAACTAGCCGTCGCCGACACCGTACCGGGAGACGACCCGAGCGACAGGCGTGTCCTCCTCCGGCTAACCGATCCCGATGGAAATCCAATACCGAACCGCGAGATTTCACTGAGCGGCGCCGTTGACGAGACAGTGACGACGAATGGAGACGGCGAAGCCTGGACAACGCTCGATGGGCCCTATCTTCGCGCTTCGTATTCTGGCGATAATCTGGCTGGTAGTGATGGGCGATACTTCGAGGGCGATTTCACGACCTACATGGCTCCCTATTCGTACGACGGCTGGGGAGCAACGGGGACGGTTGAACGGTATCTTGAGGCGGCTATCGGCAGCGTGCTCATGTTCGTCGAATGGATTGCGCTCGGTCTCTTGGCCTTCTGGTGGCGAAAATACATCAGCAGGAGAGAGGCACCCCAATGATGGCCGATTCCGGCTGCTGTGATTTGGCTAGTCTCGTGAGGCCACTCCATGTCTAGCGTTGACGGCCTCGTGGCACCTGCTGAAGCGCTTGCGACGATTGCTAACGTACTTGGGTACTACGGGACGCTTATCGCACTCATCGTCGGTCTCGTCGGATGGGTGAGTGCGACCCGAGATGCCGGGAGACAAGTTCGCTTCCGTGGGATGGCCATTGCTGGTGCTCTGGGGCACGTGGTTATCATCGGCGTTGAAGCGCTCTATGCGACAATCCGCTTCATCATGGGGACTGAGTTCCTGCCCGATAGCTGGCCGTATGAAGCATCCCTCTCCGGGTCAGGGGAGAGTGATTTGATACTCCTCTCAGAAGCGCTCAGTGGGTTGCTGTACCATCTGGGTCTGGCGATATTCATCATCAGCATCACTGCATGGGCCTTCGGCCATATCGGGCGTGAAGGCTCGCTCAGGAGCAACACTGGGGTGACTCTCGGGCTGGTGATGATTGCCACCTCGATAGGCGGGAATCTGTTCAGTGTATTCGCCTATATTTTACTGTGAAATCACTCAGGCCTCGTCAGACTGAATTATATCCACTCTGTACAAATCAACTGCAATTCTGCTCAAAAAGCGATGCAATTGGCATGTCTGGTCTGCTGCACACACAGTGCGTATTCATCGCTCGCCTTGCGACGTTTAGGCCGAAGTGGTGGACGAGTACACCGATTCGAACACTTTCCGTTCGGCTTTCCGGAGATGCTGGTGGAAGGTCGGCGGCGCAACATCGAGTAATGCAGCGACTTCTTCGCCCGAGGTATCACGAGGCCACTCGAAAAATCCGGTGTGGAAAGCAGTTTCCAGCGCAGACCGCTGTCGTGGTGTGAGATCGGTCAGCAATTCGGGAACCGTGGGTTTGCCATGGTCACGGATCGATCGCTGGCGGCGCTTCAGAAGGTTTGCATCGGGATACACCTCGTGCATTTTATCGATTACTTCCCGAACGTTCACGCTCGGTGAGAGATGGACCGTCAGGCGATAATCACCGTCTTCGATGACGGCCTCGGGAACGGAGCCGCCCAGCGAGGCAATGGTAGACAAGACCGGGGGCTCAGAGACTTGGAGTTCGAACATGGTCTCGTCACCATTGTCGCGGAAGGTAACGCTTTCGTAAAACGGAATGGCCTTGACCATCGTCTCCAGGGTATCGATATCTTCCGGCGTCGTCCGCCCGAAGAAGATGTAGTCGTCGTCGGCGATTGGAACCGTCTGTTCGAGGCGGATTGGGTCCGTTTCTGGAACATCTATATCCAGCGACTCGAAGACGTTCTCGATCTGGAACTGCAGTTCGACAACTTCGTCGCTCAACAGCGCGCGTTTTCGCTCGACGGCGGCGATTGCGTGGCCAATAATTTCGCCGAGTTGGACGATCACGTCACGTTCGTGCCCTTCGAACGCCTTCGGGCGCTCGGCGTAGACGTTCAATACACCGTAAGTAGTGCTTTCGTGGACAATCGGGATTGCGGCCGACGACCGGAAGCCATACTCTTTAGCGGCGCTGCGCCAGGGGTCGTAGCGGCCGTCGGTTGAGAGTTCGTGCAACGTCTGCACCTCGCCGGTGCGGAAGGCCCGTCCCGTCGGACCCTTGCTCCGTTCGTCGTCCGGGTCGACGGTGATAGTGATATCGTCAAGGTATCCCTTGACACCCGCCTCGGTCCGGAGATTCACGGTCTCCGTGGCGGCATCAACGTCGCCTATCCAGGCAAAGGAGTACGAATCAGCAGACGCGAGTCGCTCGCAAACGGTCGTTTCGATCTCATCGCGGGTTGACTGGTCGATGACAGCGTCGGTAATCTCCTGGACGACTTGGTTGATGTTGTCCAGTGCGACGAGTTCGGCACGCTGACGCACAAGTTCCCGTTCGTGGCCATGGCTCTCAATAGCGCTTGCGAGGATATTGGCGACTGACTGGACGAAGTTGACGTCGTGGTCGGAGCATCGTGCAGACTCGGTGTCGTGTGTTCCCAAGATACCCCATGGGTCGTCGTATGGACCGATGATTGTGCTAATCCCGCTACAGACACCGTGGCTTGTAAGCAAATGCGGTCCGCTGAATCGCGGCTCCGTGTCGAGGTCCTCGACTCTGACAGGTGTCTCGGACGCCAGGGTGTACGCCGCCTGCGAGTCGGCCTCGACAGCCGAGACGGTCGCCTCGCCGACGATGCCGTCGTCCCAGCCGACGCCCTGACGCAGCAGCAGTTCCTCTGCATCAGCGTCGAGTTCCAAGACTTTACAGTAGTCGTTATCGAGCGTTTCCGCGACGAGTTCGACGGCCTCCGTCATCAGTGCGTCGAGGTCTCGAACTTCTAGGGCGCGCTGCCCCAATTCGGTGACGACTTCCTGTTGACGGACGCGGGTCTCGAGTTCCCGTTCGCGTGTTTTCAACTCCGTGATGTCCTGCGACATTGCCGTGGCGGCAAAGATATCGCCGTCGTCATCGCGTACAGGAACGAAGTGGAACTGGTAGATCCTGCCGTCGATCACATCCTTGAACTCGGAGCTCTGCCCGGCAAGTGCGTCCTCATACCGTGGGACGACGATATCTGCGATTTTGGGTGGCAGGACGTCATGAGCGAGTGACCCCTCCAGATCTGCTCTCGTCACACCTGTCTCTCCTTCTGCCACACCCGCGAACGTAGTATATCGGAGGTTCTCGTCGACGAGGGCAACGGCCCCAGCGGGGAAGTTTTCGATAAGTGTCTCGAAGTGGCGCCTGTACTCCTCGAGTTTACGCTCACGGCGCTTCCGATCGGTAACGTCTCGGACGACACCAGCGGTTCCCTCGAACTCGCCATCGGATGGAAGTTCTGCATAACGGCTCTCGACCATGAGCCGTTCACCAGACGCCGTCTCGATTTCGAGTTCGACGCTTCCCGTGTCATCCTCGCCGTCGCGGAGTGCTTTACGGCGTTGCTCTCCGACTGCAAGTGCATCTTCGTCGACCACCGCAGTGATGTGACTGCCAAGCAGTTCTTGACGGTCGTAGCCGGTTAGCTCCGTGTACCCTTCGTTGACCAGGGTAAACTGGTAGTTCTCGTCGACCGAGTAGACGCCGTCGGTCACCGTCTCGACGATCGTCTCGTACTCTTCGAGTTGGCGTTTTCGCTCCTTGGGCCCGGTGACATCCCGGAAGTAGACCGACAAACCATCCTCGGAGGGATACACGTGATTTTCGAACCATGTCCCGATAGGTTCGTAGAACTCCTCGAACGAGAGAGACTGCTGGGTCTCGAGGGCCTCCTCGAAAGCGTCTACCGCTTTCGGCCCCGGTTCGAGCGCGTCCCAGATGTATCTCCCCTGGAGTTCGGCTGGCGACTGCTCTAGCAGCTCAACCGCGTGCTCGTTGACGTACGTGAACCGGAGGTCATCATCGAGCGCGAAGAACCCGTCGTCGACGCGCTCGAAGATTGTTTCGAGCTCGCTTTCGAGGTCGTCGCGCTGGCGTTCGAGACGCTGGGCCTGTGATTTGAGTCGTGTAATGTCCTCACCAGTGGTGATTACACGTTCGATCTCTCCGTTGGCATCGAATATCGGCGCCGCGTTCACGGACAACCACCGATGCTCACCGTCCGGACGTTCGACCTTCGCTTCCCAATCGAAGACGGGTTCACCAGTCTCTAAGGTTAAAGCGGCAGGATGCTCGTCAGGTGAAACGAGGTTCCCATCTACGTCGTAGACCGTCCGGTCGCTGGGTGAATAGGACTCCGCTTGATCATCTGGTATTCCGAGGACGTCCTTTGCACGTTCGTTTAGTCGGACTTGATTTCCGTCACTATCCAGGACCATGATACCCACGGGACTCGTGTCGATAATCCGGTCAGTGAGGTCGCGCTCACGTCGTAGCTGTCGCTCCTGTTCCCGGCGACCAGTCATATCGCGGGTGACCTTCGCGTATCCATCGAGGGTCCCGTCGTCGTCTCGAATCGCCGTGAGAGTGACATTGGCCCAGAAGCGAGATCCGTCGGCGCACATGCGCCATCCCTCGTCTTCGAACTCTCCCTCTCTTGCTGCTCTCTCCAGATTGTCAGCCGGGACATCCGCAGCACGGTCCTCATCAGTGTAGAACGTGGAGATGTGCTCACCGACGATATCCTCGGCGTCGTACCCCTTGATGCGCGCTGCCCCAGGATTCCACGTCTGGACATGCCCATCAGGGTCGAGCAGGAAGATGGCGTACTCCTCAACTACGTTGACGAGGGACTCGAACTGTTTTCGGTCGGTCCGGTGGGCGCTCTCCTCCGGTTTGCGGTCAGTCACGTCGTAGTATAGTTCGACCCGGCCACCGGCGTACGGCCCAGATTCGATGGGCTTACTCCAGTGTTCGAGCCATCGCTTCTGGCCTCCGTCGCCAGGAGTGACGTGACACTCGAAGCGTTCGGTGTACGTGTTGTCGTCGTACGTCGCCAGAACGGTGTCGACAAACGTCTCCGAGTCCTCGACGACTGGCGCGATGCACTCGTCAACGAGTGTCCGCTTGTCTCGGCCGAGCACCCGCTCACGTTCGACGCCGAAGTGCCGCTCGACTGCCTCGTTGATCCATGCCACCTCAAAATCCGCGTTGAGGACGAATACACCGACTGGGGCGTTGTCGAATACGTCGTCAATTAGGAACTCGGCCGGCGCCTCCCAGTCGGGCGTGGCGGAGTTGCGGTCCTCGAGTGGTCGCCACCACACGCGCCCATTCCCACCTACTTTTTTAATATCGAGTCGACCCTCATCGACGAGACGCTCCAATCGTTCGTACGTGCTTCGTCGGCCAAGCTCGAGGCGATCCGCTACCTCAGTCGTCGTCCGAGGAACTCCGGCTTCTTCGAAGAGCGAGAGTGTTTCCCGGAGCGCATCGGTTAGTGAGCTACTGTTCATTGCTGTGTACTCAAGCCTTCCCGATATCAACCCTCCGCTGTTGGAGGATGGGCCATTTAATAGAAGCGTTCAGACTTGCAGTGTGTTTCTGGAGTAACCCTTTGGAACGAAACTGAAGTGGTACGTGCTTGGCTGGTCAAACTACGAGAACTGTACCTAATCACTTATACTTCCACGTTACGGGTAATGGGCTCCGAGTGGTAGTTACACCGGCCGACGCCGGCTGGATGGGAGAGAGCAACTATGAGTCAATCTACACAGCAAGGGACGAGAGCGTATGAGATGATCGAACGGCTGAACGACAGTGAGTACTACCGAATACTCTCGTCAGACCGACGGCGAACCACGCTCGAGGTCCTCACCGAACAGACTGACCCGGTCGAACTTGAGTCCCTAGCGCGGGAGGTCGCTACCCGAGAAAACGATGGGGATGCAGTCACCGAAGAGATTGTAAATCAGGTTGCATGCACACTCCACCACATTCACCTTCCGAAGATGGCTGACTTCGGTGTGGTAGACTACCACGCGAACGCAACCCGTATTGAGTCTTATTCGTAAAACCACACCTGACGTAACAATACCCGTAGTTTGAGTCGAACCTTTTGACTGCAGGGAGTGATTTTTTGTCGTCTATATCGCGGTTGGGGCTAAATCAGGACAACAAAGCAAGGACCTTGTAATGAATATACTCTCTATATTTGGCGCTGTTTCGAGAACGGTCTCCGGAGGAGGATTTGAAAAGGTCTGCTATCCTCGGCGACTGTCGCTATTCGCCGTCTTCCTCTAGTTCTGGGAGTCCAATCGGCAGATGGGGACTCTGCAGTTCTTCACTCTGCGGGAACTTCATCGAGTCGAGGATTTCGTTGAGCGCTTCGTCGTACGACCGATTGACCAGCGGATTCCGGTGCTTGAAGGCCGTCATTCTCGCGTACGTGTCCGGCTTCAGTGGAATATTCTGATAGCGTGGAGTCTTCTTCTGTTCAGCGTTGGAGTCTGCTTTTCGGGTGTTTGCTGACATCTATCGCTCCGGGTAACACATCGCGCTTAGGAGGGTGCGTGTGTATGGCATCCCATTTAGCGCAATGAAGTATTAAGCATTTCCACACTAAATCAACACTATCAGCAGGGTAAGAGTGGCGTTTTGTAATATTACAATAGTTGCAACTTACTTTTGTTTATCATATCGACTCTCCTAAAGAAGGACGGGAAAATGAATATCCTCCGAACATCCCAACCGGTCAAGAGCATCTCCACGGCGCTTATCGCACTGCTAGTACTCGTCCCCCTGATGGTGGCCCCGGTGGCTGCACAGGAGGTTGGTGGCGATCCTGATGACGTCACTGGCGATGCAGGCACAGATAACTTCGAAGGAATCCTGAACAACATGTACGATGTCGTGATGACTGGCCTCCGCTATGTGGGTCTCATCGCGCTCGCTGCCGGTGGTGTCCTCTACTTCACTGCCCGCAAAAACAGTGACAGAGCTGAGAACGGCATGAAAATCGGTATCGGTGGAGCTGCACTAACGCTGTTCTACTTCGGCATGAACACCGTCATCGGCCTCCTCGAATACATCGCTGGAGGGGCGTAATCGTAACCAGCCGAGAGCTGGGATTCAGCCATCATCCAGAGCGCAGCACCGAGTATAATCACAACGAAGCCCACTTACGAGGTCCGGACACCGAGGCCTTGCACTTCTGTGGGCATTATCGAGCAGTCTCAGCACTCACACTGTGACTGACGTACTACAGTAATGATTGAAACCGAAATCCACCGACAGAACAACATCTGGTGCAAGAATTCGAGTGTTACACAGCCCAGTGAAAGCTGGTTCAAACTCAACAGGATTGGGTGGGGGCTGTGACGCCCACGGCAGACGACGATGAGAGCGGCGGCGACGTTCCGAATAATGGGTACAATGGCATATTCAGCGGCAAGGGCATCGATGTTCGACGCGCGAAGAAGCTTGACTCTCATGTCTCGGATGGTCAGGACAGCTCACCCGCTGGTTCCGAGTCGCCTCGGCGTTTCACGAACACGCAGAGAAGTGAGGAACGGAATCTACCAGCGCCAGCTGATGGGGAAGACGGCGCCGACTCTGTCGACCTCTCTGAGGAGCAGAGGGAGAGTGAGGAGAAAGTCGAGCCGTATGATCCAGCAAAGGATGATATCGGCCCTGGAAAAGCCCTCGGGGACCCAATCGAAGCTCGCCCGTATATCCATATCTCCCCTGCCCGTGAGCAAGTGACGCCCGGAAACGTAGTGAGCGGGCTCTTTGGATTGTACCGGGCTGGTGTCACCAATACCTCGCGCTTCAATCTCCTCTCCGCCTTCGGACTGAAGAACTACGATAAGACGTTCGAGTTCATCATCCACAAACCCCGGGCGACGAAGCGTTTCGACTTCTATCTTTCTGCGACACCGTACGATGCGACCTCGTTCAAGAATCTCGCCGCAAACGTGCGGGCGATGTACCCCGAAAGCTTCGAATTCGAGATCGTCCCGTTCAACCAAGTCGCGGCGTTCGCTTCGAACGACGGTAATGCGCAGGTCGGGGGTCGACGAATCGCTGCCCTAGACGACATCGAAGATCTCGAACGGCTCGATGGATTCGCTGACCCTTCGGTTTTCGAGCATCACGAAATCGGTGGGGGCAACGAGCCAACACCTGATGAGGCAGAGCAATCACTGCACTTGGACGGCGTCCCGTTGCGTCCGCGAGAGGTGCCACCAGAGAAACGCCCCTCGATAGTACAGTGGGAGGGTGTCCCCCGGAAGGGACTCGACTGGATGACGCTCATTCAGCCGTTCAGCGATATCGACATGGACGTCAATGACCAGTATCGCTCTCCTCTGAGTGTCTTGCTGGAGCAGGCAGTTCACACTGACGACCCGTTCGTGTTTCAGGCCGTCTTCTCTCCACGAAAGGACTGGACCGACGAGGCCGAGGAACACAAACGCGACCTCAAGATGGGCAACTACGGGGCACTCTCTGCAGCGACCAACGAGATGTCTCGACAGCTCTTCGGAAGTAGTGACCAGGAACGGCAGAATCTCCACCGAGGAGAAATCCCTGAGCAAGTCGGTGGGACGCTCAACGATGGCGATTCCAAGAAAACGACGGGCTCTCGGATGGCCCAGATAGACCACAAGCAACCGACCACGACGTTCGACCTGACGCTTCGGGCAGCCTCTGACCCAGATACCGTCCAGAGTATCTCGAACGCGTTCACCAGCCTATCAGGCCCATATTATGGAATTGAGGGCAAGATTCTCGATCAGAGTGACAAGCCCTTCTCGCAACTATGCCACGCACGGCAGAACAGAGAGAGCGCGCTGAGCGGGCTCTTGAGCAATCGGTCCCCTATCATCGTTGTTTCTCCTGATGAGCTAGCGAACTTCGTGGTCGCTCCCAGTACGGATGCGCTGCCTCGAGCGAGTCGGGGGTCATCTGGCGGCTCGCCGGATGCACGAGCGCCGCTTACAGCGACTGACGAGGATATGCTGTCGAAATACGACACTGGGATGCACATCGGAAGCGCAGAAACGGCCGTCGAAAACCGGCCAGACATCCCGATTCGACTGTCTGCAGAGCAACTCACCCATCACATTCTCCGAGCAGCGACGACGGGTGGCGGCAAGACGACCGCGATGATCAACGATGCCCTCAGCGCCTACGAGGCATTCGACGGGCCGACGTTCATCTTCGACAAGAAAGGTGGCTCAATGAGCGAGGAGTACAAACGGGCCCACTTCCACAAATTCGGCTCTCTGGACAACGTTATTCATCTCCCAGTCCCCGGCCCTGAAGAAGAAGTCCTCGCGTTCCCCTACTTCGATATTCGGCCCCAGCTGGCTGCAGGCGTGAGTCGAACCGTCGCAGTCCAAGAGAAAATCGACCGCTACAACGAGCTCCTAGTGTACGTTCTCGGGAGCGAACTGACGCAGCAAGCGTTCGTGGCACAAGAGATTCTCAACAACCTAATCAAAGCCCTCTTCGACCCCGAATACGGCCGCGATGCCTGGCCGATAGAGGACCTTCTGAAGGCTGCGTTCGAAATGCAGGAAGGCGAGATCCCGGAAGTGAGCGACGATACACTGCGTCTCACTCTGTCTCGTCATTTCCATGCCGATGAACAGCGCTTCCAGACGTCTATCGACGCGGTGATGAACCGGATTACGAAGCTCGCTGAGAGAAGTTTCATCTGGCGAATCCTGAATTTCGTGCCCGAGTGGGACGACGAGGCCGGGGCTTACGCTGACCAGTCGCCAATGTTCGACATCCAGGACCTGCTGGACTCACGGAGCGTGGTCCTCATCGACACTGGTGACCTACGGCCAGCTTCGAGCAACCTCTTCACATTCATGCTGCTGGATTATATCTGGAGCGGGGCACGGCTACGCCACCGAATCGGTGAAACGCCCAGTGTGCGTGACGACTACGTAATCAACCTGATCATCGACGAGGCAGCACCCCTCCTCCAGTCCGAACTGGTCCGGGATGATATGATTCCAGATGGACGAGAGTTCGGACTCGCGATGGAGGTTATCGTCCACTTCGCTGAACAGGTGAAAGCCGACGCGCTGGACGTCGCGAGCTACAAAGAGATTCTTCGCAATATCAACACCAAACTCATCGGGAAACTGGCTGTCGACGACGAACTTGTCATGACCCTCTTCCACGAAGGTATCGAGTCTGAAGAGCTCGTGGACCGAATCACGTCGCTTCCGCGTGGCGAGTGGGTCGCACAACTACCCGATACAGGCTTCATGACCGATATTCCTGAGCTGGTGACCCTCCTCCCTGTAGACATTCCAGCCGGCCACACCGCTTCGGGCGACCCTGTGACTGCAGAGACAGTCTCGCCATATGGGATTCTGTACAGCGATGCAGCCGATGAAATGTCACGGCGAACTCGTGATGACTACTGTCTGTTGCCGGGCAGCAACACGAAACCATCGGCACAGCAAGTCTCGAACGCGCAGGCAGAACCATCCGGTCCGTCTGTAACGCCAGATGGTCTTCCGCAGTCCCCCGCCACCTCCGGTTCTAGTGGCGACAGCGGCGCGACGAACAATCTCGGCACCTCACTTGGAGGTGGGCGCTCACCTACTGCGAAACGCGACGAGAAGGGGTCGGCCTCCAAATCCCGAGAAGACGAAGACGATGGGGGACCCCATCCTCGACCGGTACCAACGGACGATCTCGTCGACGACCTGGACGCGACCAAATCGAACGGCAGTAGGGCCACCCCCAAACCTGCTGATTCCTCCGGAACCAAACCAGACTCAGAGCCCGTTCCGAATCAGCAGAAGGGCGATTCAGGGGGCAAACCTGAATCTCCCGATGGTGGTCCCAATGCCGATTCAGAAATAGATACAACCCTGTCAGTTGACGAACGGAGGTTCCTCACCGAGGTCGTTACCACGGTCAACGGTCGGCATCCCACGTTCGACATCCTCGATTCGATGGCAGCTATCAAAAATCAGTTCTCTGATATAGATTTAGAGAAGCTGGAGGACCTCGGCTATCTTGAGGTGCACGAAGACCTGAGCCGGATTTACTACACTGTTACCGGCGACGGGCAGGTGGCCTGTGGAGCATCCGTAACTACTGGAGAGAACCAGGGAGATGTGAATGAGAAGACTGTCCACAAGGTACTGGTGGAGGCCTTAGCTCGGTCGCTCGCGAACGACCGAAACAACCAGTATTTCATCAGCAAATATTCGCTGATTGACGATGGGGCTGCCAAGCCTGACCTCGCGGCCTATGACGGTGAGCGGTTGGCTCTCATTGGTGAGGCCATATCGAACAGTCCACCCTATCTCATCGTCAAACACTTCGACGATTACAACGCGGTTGCGGCCGAGCGTAAAGTCTGGATAGTGCCGAATATCTCGGTCGCCTGGGAGATTGTTCGAGCCCTATCGAATGCAGGGCGAATTGGTGAACTCCCTGCCAAGCGAGAGGGGCTGACCTACGATGATCTGAACGCTGAGATCTGGGGCGAAAACAGTGAGTGGGAGTTCGCCGGCGGACGGGAATTGATCCGTGAACTTGAGTAACCGCGTGGATCCATTCGCGCAGAAAGTGCGCGTTCCGCGCACGGCAGGTAGAGAGCTCCTATCGCAGGAATTCCTCTCTGAAAACGCCCGACCGCTGTTGACGGGGACAAAAAGTGTGCAAAATGGCTTAGAGCCTAATTGGGCCTCTCTCAACACTCAGATTCCAAACTCGATTGCGTCTGGAAATCGGTTTGCGACAAAATCCGCGCAAGGCGTAAGGGTGGTTGAAAAGTGGGCAGGTGCAGAAATACAGGGTTTGAACCGCTCTAATGCCAATATTGGAAATGAGGGGGCGTTAGGGTGGTGCCCGTCGACGAGAGCATACCTAGAGGACCTATCGAGCGCTCTCCTGCCTCCATTAGCCATTCCTGAATTGATTTATCATAGTGTTGGGTGGGGACGGAGTCGATACAGCAGTGAAATCGCGTGCAGTCTCTCGGTTTCATCTCGTAGTGTTCCATCCACCCTGAAACCGGTTTGTCACGCCTCGGTGACGGAGGCGTATGCGCCGGAACAATACCAACTCAAACCATGCCGATAATCGACGTTAGAGACGAGGAAATACCCGAAGAAATCCGCCCCATCGAGAACTGGATCTGCTGGCGAGAGGGGGAGCGAGACGGGAAACCTACCAAAATCCCGACGAAACCGTATCGGACCAGTGGCAGCCCGAATCTGGATGTCACCGACCCGAACCAGCGTCGGGATTTCGAGCAAGCAGTTGCAGCCCACGGCGACAGTCGCGTCAACTCCGACGGCCTCGGATTTGTGTTTACCGAGGATGTCTCAATCGCCGGCGTCGACCTCGACAAATGCCGTGATGCCGACACCGGTGAACTCGAAGAATGGGCTGAAGATATCATCGACCGATTGGACTCCTACACCGAAGTCTCTCCATCCGGAACTGGTGTGCATATCCTCGTCGGTGGTGAGCTTCCCGATGGTGGGAATCGGAAAGGCAGGGTCGAAATGTATGACTCCGACCGCTACTTCACTGTGACCGGTGAGCACGTCGATGGGACACCCCGGGAAATACGCACCTGTCAAGATGACATAGAAGCCGTTCACCGAGATTTCATCCGAGGTGGTATCGACTCTGGCGGACAGGCGAGTCTAGATACTGCAGCCGCATCGAATATATCAAAAAACGGTGGAAACGAAGCTGATTCATCTTCCGCCTCTGGCGGACAGCACGAGTCAGAATCGCTTCGAGACAGATACGGTGATGACCTCGACACCATCGAAGCATCGGCTGTGAGAGACGCACTGGCGCGAGTCGATGCTCGGTATCTTCCGGAAGTCATGCCGAAAACGTTCGACGATCTTGCCGGGCCAGGCGTTGAACTATCGGACGAGGAGCTACTCTCCAAGATGTTCGACGCGAAGGGTGGCAGTCGTCGACGTCGCCTCTACGACGGCGACAGCTCGATGTGGGGCTCACCACAAGCCGAGTACCCTTCTCAATCTGAAGCCGACATGGCGATGGCTCACTACCTGGCTTTCTGGACGGGTAAAGACCCTGCTCAGATGGACGCCCTCTTTCGCGATTCTGGTCTGTACCGAGAGAAATGGGACCGGCGTCACTACAGCTCGGGGTCAACATACGGGGATGTCACTATTGCCCGGGCTCTACTCCGTGTGGACGACTACTACGAATTGCCCTCCGCCAATGGGAAGAAATTCGGCGGGTCATCTTCGAACGGGACACGCGAGGCAACTGATGCATCGACTTCTTTCGACGATTCATCGAAATCTTCGGGCCACGCCGCTGCGGCTGACCCGGGGACTGGTCTGAGCAACGCTAGCGGCGCTGGAGACGCTTCAGATGGCGTGGCGACTGATTCCCCATCCGCCGGCAGTAAAGCCGACACGGAGCCATCCAGCGCCTTTGGTGGCGATGCGACGCCGGCACCAGAGCCTCCCTCGCCCACAGCCCACACTGACCCACCTGTCCGAACTCCCGATGCAGTGTCCGGCGACTCCGTCGAAAATGGCTATGCCGCAGAACAGGACGAACAAGGACGCCGTTCTGCCTCTCCCCGTGGTCTCGACACCGACGATACGCTCCGTGAGAGTACACAGGAGGCTATGGAACTCACGGCTGCGGCAGCCGGTAAGGACTGGGAGCGTACAGACCCACATCTAACCGATGACGAAAAGCACGCGAACGACTGGAGTGTGCCTCGCGAAGGCCGGACACCGACACAGCAGGCCCTGGACATGGCCCGTGAGGACAACCGGATATTGGCCCGGAAACTTCGTCGGGAAAGCCATCAGTATGCTGACTACCACGCACTCGAGGAGGAGAACGAGCGTGTCAAGCTCAGTAACCGGGTATACCTCCAAGCCATCGACGAGCTGATGAGCGAACGCCATCGCTACCGGGAACTGCTTCGGAAGGAAGGCCTCCTGTCAGAGGAGGATGCTCGTCTTCCAGATCATCCAACGAAGCATCTCAAGGCAATTATCCGGCCGATGATCCGGCGAGAAGACACGCCGACAGCCAAGGAAACGCTCACTGGCATTGACGCGGTCCTTCAGCAATACACTGAGGCCAACGAACAAATCAGAGGAACGGAGCGAAAGACCACAGGAGGCGTTCGTGACCGCTTGTCACGACTGTTCGGGTAGTGTTTCTTGAGCAGCCGTGTGACCAATGTCTCGAGAATCTGTTCTCGCTTTATTGTCGTTGAGTCAGTCGTAGGAAGGGGTCTCTAAAGAAATCCCTCAAAGGCTCAATATCTTAATTTGATGTCCGGCAATACGGGCAGTGCTGCTCTGTGACTTTCGAATTATAAATTCGGCCGCAAGCAACGCATTCTTTGATGGGATTGTTGGTCATACGAGTCTTAAGCTATAATATAATATAGCAGTTCCCCTATTTTCTTGCCATCAGACAGTAGAAGGACTGTACTGACAGATTGAAAACCGCGAATAGGTCATTGTCAGGAATCCAGCAACGTGCGGTTTGTCTCGTCGCGTGTGGACAGAGCCTTGAGACCTAAACTGAAATAATCCAGTTAACAGTAGTTATTTCACAGAGAAATGCGTTAGTCCTTGTAAGTGACCTCGAATATGGATTTGACCGATACCCCTCAGGATATACCGGGAGACGATGAAGAAGCCCCTGACTTCGATGCGTGGGAGTCTCCCGACGATGTACTGAAGGAAGGACCGACCAGAGAGCGGATGCTGGACGTCATCATGCAGCTGCGAGAGCCAACGAAGGTGTCGACCATCGCGACGCGAGCAGACTGTGATACAGAGACTGCTCGCGACTATCTCCAGTGGTTTGCTGAGATGGGGATGGTGCGTGAGCTGTCCGGACGGCCTGTACGATATGAGCGAAACAACTCCTATCTGAAGTGGCGCAGAATCGAGCAGATTCGCCAACGGTACTCAGAGACAGAGA
The DNA here is from genome assembly GCF_003665985.1 of Haloarcula sp. Atlit-47R. Taxonomy (NCBI): domain Archaea; kingdom Methanobacteriati; phylum Methanobacteriota; class Halobacteria; order Halobacteriales; family Haloarculaceae; genus Haloarcula; species Haloarcula sp. Atlit-47R. Next base: position 103,976 of record NZ_QPLQ01000006.1, read on the forward strand.
TTGTGGCACGTCTCACAGAGACGCTCGATGCGGCCACGGAGTATCGAGAACGCTTCGAAGTCGACTCTCCAGACGATGTCTCTCTGGTTGAGGAGAGCTATGAGGAGTCAATAGAGGACATCTGGGAAGCGGTATCAAACTGGAAGACTCTCGAAGAGAGAGCAGCGCTGTTGGATGCTGCTCGCCGCGAGGATACGTCTGGCGGGCATACTGAGACAATCGATGCCTGAGGGGGACACAGACGGTGTTGGTGGCATCGATAGCGATGTCTTAGAACGGATCGGACGACGTCTTCGCGGGAGTACTCGTTTCGAGGCTGTAGAGTACCGCCCTGAGTATGCCCCAAACGCGGTCGTCGCCGAGTACGATCTCGGATATTTCCCCGCTGCCATAGAGCGTGCATATCTTCGCATCCGGTGGTTCGAAACAGATGATTTCAACATTCACTACTCCGAGCAGTATCGGGACGGAAACTCGTGGGAGTGCAGATGGGACTGTCATCCGAACAGCCACAACGACCGGGAGCATTTTCACCCACCGCCCGACGCAATGACGCCTGGCCAGGACATGGAGTTCGAAAGTGATTGGCGAGCAGTGATTTCGGAGATTCTGTCGGAGTTGGATGAGCGTATTCAGTCGTTCTGGGAGTGACCGTAGTACCCTCTGTTAGGGTCGGTGAGAACTTTTCTCAGCTACCTACTTCGCTCTTCCCGCGTATTTGTCCCCAAAGGAGACTGAGGGAGTCAGGGGTGTAGCGAATCACACTCGTCCGCCGATTGGTTCCATCGTTGCTCGCTTCCAACCGGGGCGAGTGAGCGTTTTTCTCCCGACCTCGGCCGCGAGTGCAGTGAGACACCTTCTCAGAAACCCGCTTCGCATTTCCCGCGTATTAGCCCCCAAAGGGGGCTGAGGGGATGTGGGGCGGAGCAGGTCCGAGAGATAGTTGTGATGTCACGACTATCGAGGTCTCGTATCTCGTGCCGGTCCACCCCGTGAGCCCCTCAGAGAGACGACCATGAGTGTCAACACTAACTCCGACGTAGCGTCCCGTGCGGCAACCATCAGCGGCGAGTTCGAGACAATCGGTGTCGACATGCCGCCGGCATCGGTGGAAGAGCAGATGGAGTCGATGACCGCGTTCAAGGTGCCTGTCGACGACGCACAGGTGGCGGTCGTTCGCAAGCTCATCGATGAGTTCGACCTTTCGGACGACGACGTCTCCGAGGACCTCGCGGCTCTGGCGGGCTACAGTTCCAGTGGCGGTCGGTCAGAAGACTTCGACCGAACGCTCCTCAGTGAGATAGCGGACCTCGGCGACGAAGAGTGGGTGGACGTTCGAGCACAGGTCATCGACCTCTGGGATGTAACGCATGACTCCATGGCTCAGGTCGGCCTCGTGGCAGACGAGAGTGCCCAGATGAAGTTCGTCAAGTGGGCGAAGAACACCGACGAGCTCCCGACTCTCGAAGAAGGTGTGACCTACGACTTCTCGTCGGTCATCACCAACGAGTACGAGGGCAAATTCAGTATCTCGCTCAACAAAGCCAGTAGCGTCGTAGAGGCCGAACAGGAAGTCATCCCGGCCGACGGCTCTGTGAGTGTCACCGGGACGCTCGTCGCCATCGAGGATGGCTCTGGGCTCATCAAGCGCTGCCCGGAGGAGAACTGCAGTCGACTGGTGACGAACGGCCGCTGTGCTGAACACGGTGAGGTCGATGGTGAGTTCGACCTTCGTATCAAGGCGATTCTCGACGATGGTCAGTCGGCAGTCCGGGCGCTGTTCAACGACGAAATGACCGAAGCGGTCACTGGCATGAGCCTGGAGGAAGCTATCGAGATGGCGATGGAAACAGTGGATCCCACTGTCGTACTCAACGCCTTCCGAGACCAGCTCATCGGCCGGACCTTCGAAGTCAGTGGTCCCGTCATCGGCGACTACTTCCTCGTCGACGATGTGGCCCAGACAGTCTACTCCAGTGAACAGCCTGGTCTGGAAGACGGTGCCCTCGATCCGGCACGAACGCAGCGCCAACCGGCCAAGCGTGTCTTCGCACAGGACCTGAATCAGGCGACGCACTCGTTTACCCGTCCCGAAGACGGTGAGGAGGACCGAGCGCCGAACTTCTCACTGCTCCCCTCCGGTGAAGCAGCCAACCGGGTCTTCGTCGTTGGAACGCTCATGGAGACGAAGGATGTCGGGACGGACTCAGAGTACTGGCGCGGGACGGTCATGGCGGCTTCTGAATCGGTCAGTGTCTACGCTGGTGAGTACCAGCCGGAGGCGATGCAGATCCTCTCTTCGACCGAGACGCCCTGCTATGTGGCTGTAATCGGGAAGATACACAGCTACGAGACGGATTACGGAATCAACGTCTCGCTCCAGCCTGAACACATTTCGGTGGTAGACGAAGCGGTTCGGGACTCGTGGGTAGCAGAGACACTGGACGCTACCCAGGACCGACTAGGCGCGCTGGAAAGCGGTGAGACTGAGGAAGCAGACGCTGTGTTGGCTGTTTACGAGGGGAATACGGCCGACGTCGAGGCGGCGGTTGAGGACGCTGTCGAGGAACTGGTAGCCGAGATGGACGTCCCGGAGACACCAGCTCAGTAGGAGCCCCAGTTCTGGTTGTCCTTGCTTAGTAGAGATTTCCAAGTGGATTGTATACGTACGGACGCTGACTTCGACTCTGTGTGTAGGTCATATTTAAGCGAGTATACGATACATAGACTCTCGACTGGCGTGTCGTCAAAAGTGCTGCTGGTATACTCTTTTCCGAAACTTCTGACAGCGAGTATCAGGCCCAAGTAGGAGGGTGCATAGTGCCCTCATCTGATTAGGAGGGTTATGAGGACACGAACATTAGTAGGGGACGCAGTAAGAAAAACTCAGAGCCTGATATTCACTATCTTCAATAATTTTGATACAATTTCAAGACAATGTCCTGTTACGAACCAGATTTGTGTATGTTGCTGGAAGTGGAAGGCTCTGTAGTCTCCTGACGATTCTCTGCCGGAAGACCGAGTTCAGCAAACGAGACAGATGAGTCCTCGATGTCGTCGACGGGGATCGAGTCGACGACTGTTAGTGGGATATCTTTCATCCGAGAGCCGAGTTCGCGTTTGACAAGGGTCGTACTTTCATCTACTGAGCTGGCCTCTATCTCCACTGTAATGTCCAGTACGACCATGGCGTAGCCGTGTGTGCAAAGCACTGCTTCCATCTCCCAGCTACAGCTTGGGCAGGCAACGTCTTGGACCGAAATACCGGCAGAACGAACCGCTGAGGCGTCTGCTCGACGGCCAACCTCCGCCACGGCGATATTGATCGCATCTTGGACGCCTGGAGCCCCCGGAACGACCCACGGCAGCGTGAGTCGTACTTGATACCAGTCTTCTGACTGCCCTGCATCCATGCTCATGGTGAGCTGTTATCTGGAGTATTCGTCTTCACACAGCTAGGCACATCGGGTGCTTCGTTGGCTGTTGAAACTGTGCTACTCTTCAAAATCTGGCTATGGATCATGATTGGGAGGGTATCTAACGAGCGCCAGCAGGAGGGCTGACACATTGGAGGGCCATGACCCCTGTCCCGTTATCGACGAGGGGTAATTTGGTGGGCTGACTATGGAGGGCTATCTCACCCGCAAGCGGTGCATTGCAGGGCTTCGATTCAGGCTTTCTCCGCAATGCACTCTTTAGCGGGGATTGATATAATGACTCCAGAGTTACAACAGTTGCAATGGTGCCTGATTCTTATCGATATGGTTGGGTCCATCCAATCGATAGCGATCTTCAATTGTTGCCGCAGCGGTGAATCCGCTCCCATTTTGAGAACTCCTTGCTACCGCGAGATTCATACCGTCGATGGCCTGTGTGTAGTCCCAAAGAAGTGCGTACGAGCCCGCAAATTGCCTCTGTGGGTCGGTAGCCGAACCCCTGATGGAGGAATCCTCGCGCTTTAGCGTGCGGGGGATATCAATCTCGCAATTCGACTGACTCAAGAACTCAAAGGGCGCATTTCTAATAACACATTAACCAACACTGGGTGGGTAAAGAACCGAATTGTTGGTTAAGACAAGAACACACTCCCACTCATGAGCCATCGAAGGGAAGAATAGAGATCTGAGTTCGTCGCTGAACTCGGGGGGTGTTAGTGGTCGTTACAGTTCTGTTGGACAGTTGCAGCACTCTCGTTGGTGTGAGAGACGTACCTTGAGATCCAAACGACGGTTCCAGTGGTGTTCACTGCTGAACCTCCTGGGGCCGGAGTTCTTCGTACTCAGAGCAGCTGTCGACACCAGCACGGTCGAGGCAGATTGGGTGATAGAACGCCCGGACATCGCTGTCGTAGGACATCGAGCCGGATTGATGTTGGCACACCCAGCAGGCTGAGGAATCCCATGCACTATCCGAAGATAGGTGGGTATCAGTCTGCTCATCCGCTCCGTTGGAGACAGTCTCCTCGGCGGTGGGCTGTGCTATCGTCGATTGACTGGTGACGGTAGCGATCTCGGCAGACATGATCCAATTCAGCCAGTCCGAATCGGGCCATTCAGTCGAGGTATCGCCAACATATCTCGCCATTGCGTTCGCAGATTCGCCCGTAGACTCGTCTTCACTGGCAGCGTTGCTGCGCTTGTGGGTTGGAGGAGTAGGGCGGTGTTGCGTTGGCGGTCGCCTCGTTGACGTTAGAGCGGCCTTCTCGAGGATGTGAATGTCGCTATCCCATCGAGAATTTAGCGAGGGCTGGTCGTTGAACTCCCCTTTGCGGAAGTCCGTGAGACGAACCAAATCGCCTTCGTTCGGTTCCACAAAGATGCTCTCAGACACAATCACCTCGCCGTCGGCATCGTCTGGATCCGAAGTCGAACGGGTGATAACTCGTTCGCTGGGTTTCCAGACTGCAACGTACGCGAAGCCGGAATCATCCTCCAGAATAAATCCGAACTTGATCTTCGGATTATCCGGATAATACACTCGCTTCACTCGTCCCTGAGTGGAGACATACCCCCTCGTAGAGTAGGTATTGGTGTACTGGATGTTGCCGATCTTCAGTACATTCCGAGGATCGTGTTTCTCCAGTTCTGACTGGCTCAGGACTGCAGATGAAAGATCCCGTCCATCTAACACGCAGCGTGCTAAGACAGATGCCATCTGGACAGGCGTCTTCGTTCGAATTTCGTGGGCATGCGGGAAGTCCGTGTAGAAGCGCTTGGCTTCAGCTAGGACTTCAGGCACACTCTCAGGATAGCTTGCTTCGAGTTCTCGAAGCGGGTCTGACTGTTCCTGAATCGATTGTTCGAATTGCTCGCTACGTCGCTGTGGGACGATGCTGTTCTGCTCCTCGCGATAGATCGCTAAGGCATCAGTGTGTGCATCGAGTACAGCAGCAACGCCAGACGTCTGACCGTGTTGGTCGATTCCGTTGGTCACCTTCTTGAGCTCGTAATCGAGTGCAAGTCGGCGTTCGATACCTGGAATCGAGGACCGCGAGTACTGCTCCGGGTTTGGAACGATTGCTCCGAGTGGGAGCGTCGAACCATCCGGGAGTGATACTTCGAAGTCGGTCGGTTCTATCCCCAAAGCAGACGCAGGCGTCTGCTCTGCGTTCGGGATGTAGTCACGCGAACGGAGTCGAAGCGTCCGGAAATCGAGTTGATTCCACGGGACGAGCTTCTGGTCCGTTGGCGTCGTGGTATCAGCGGAACCACTGGGGTAAGATTCATCGAGGCCAGAGGATACACCAACTAACTGGTCGCCAGTCGGATCGGTGAGTTTGTCTGCGCCTTTCAGGATGAGCGCGCTGCTCGGCGGAACAGAGTCAGGTTCGGACAGTGCATCGGGTGCGCTGCCAATCACGTTGATCTCTGCCCTCCGTTCGTCGCTACGGGAGGGAACCATGGGTTGCCCATCGAACCATCCGTAGCAGTCGCTCTCGGAGAGCGTTGCGCTTTCTTGCCCAGCCACGTCCCAGTCTGAAGGAATGTCGTCACTGCGAGCCTCGACCGCATCGAGGCCCATGTAGCGTCGGACATACGGGGACTGGGGAACGTCGCCATGGTGGGTGTCGGTACTTCCGCTCTTCTTGTGATCGTCCTCGTTGGAGCGATCGCTGTTGCTGTCGCTGTTCATTCAATGGAAGAAAGCAACCCGATGCTTTCCGTTCTCAAAGACGGGTGTACTGAGTATAACTGTAGCTGCTAAATACAGCTCTGTCTGGCGATTATCGAAGGACAACCACACAAAATCCACACATCTGCCGTGGAGGCTGGCTTCGGCTTCTGGGCGGGGAAATAGTGACCGTGGCTACACGCCAATCTCACACCTCAGCAGCGGCTCAGAAGTATCGAAAGGAAAGGCGAGGTTTGCCTTCCTCCATTGAATGGGACCGTTCAAGGTCCATTTTCGGATACGCTTGACGTAGATATAACCATAGCGGTGGTCAGGACTCCAACCTCACTGCCGGAGATGGGTTTTCTGTATATTTTGTTCTGCTACAGATGTAGGAAATGCCGACTCTGCTGAAACCCTCAGCTACAATCAGCTTACACATATTCTGCTAAGTAGAGCTGACAAACTCTAAAAAACACGAGCCAGACGCCACAGAAGAATAGGATAGTGGCGAGGGTGGTTGAGAAGGACGGAGTCGATGCGCAATCATCTGTACGGATTCTTTGCAATGTCCCATCGCCGCTCAGACATATTTGCCCGCGGGTTAGGATAACTTCGATACATTTCCAGCGTTTCCGGCAATGCACCAAGTGTGTCTGGTGTCCTATGCCGGATACTGACTGCGTGTCCAACCTCAAGTGGATTAGGGCCCTGCCAGTCGTGGCGGCGGGGATACTCTTCGAATAAAGTCTCTACAAATTCGAGATCCAAACGTTCTGACTCGAAATGGTCCGGTTCCAGCCAAGCTACGGAATAATCCGCTGAAATGTAATCATAGGTGGTTTCGCGGATATTTTTCGATCTATTTCGGTACTGTACTTCCAGTACTACCCCGCTGCCATAGAACTCATCCCGTGACTCAAATTCGACGAGTGCATCGGCCTGACGCCGATCATTATTGGTTGGAGTGTAGCTAACATCAACACCCATTTCCACACCGAGTCGTACAGCACGTTCGCCCCACTCGTCATTCAGTGCTGCTGCCGCGAGGGCTTTGCAGCGGCGGTGAGTTTCTGATTCTTCAGTACCTGGGCAGTCTTCACCACGCTGTTCGTTGATATGGTAAAAATGCCGGGCAACTTCGTTACCGCCTCGTGGATACATTCCCCCACCGCAATCCGGACACGCCACTACCTGCCGGTTCTTAATTTCGGCGGGAGCGACTATTCGTCCATGTAACCGTCCACGAAATGGCACTGTTCAGTTGCTACTAAGACTTGCTCTATACTATACTTTGTCCGGGTAAAACCCTATTTTCGGCAAAGCATCTGGATCTCAACTGCCCATATAAGAGTTCCCAGCATTAAGGTGAATTACACATCGATAACGGGGGGTATGGGTTGCGGTTTCGTTGGCCCCATACTGTACTATTCACTCGATACTGACTGGTGGGTCGCATATCGAGAATCGAAGTGGGTTCAGTCTCGAGTCCCAACATACAAGGGTGTCATATTTTACAACATATAATCAATTCACAGACTCTAGAATATCAGGATGAAAAGTAACGATATGAAACACGTACAAATAGAATTGATTGAGGACGAATACGAGTGATTTCGTAAGCTCGCGAAGGATTACAGATTCTCACTCAAAGAAGCCAGTCGTGAGGCAGTTGTTGAGTGGATTGAACGCCAACAGCAGGTTGATCCGAGTGATGTAGCTTTCACAGTCTTGAGAAATGGATGACTCTTCACTTTTCTCAAAAACGACAGCGGATTCCGGTCAGCAATATGATCTCGTAGAGGAACGGCATGGCGGCGGTGAATCGTTCGTTCTCGATGAAAGTCCCTCTTCAGACATCTAACACCACGCCAGTATTTGCCCCCAAAGGGGGTTGAGGGAGTTCGAGAGGTGGCGATGGTGACATCGTGGCCTTCGAGCCTCACGTGGTGTTCCAAGCAATGAGTGCTAACTATAGACAGCGTGGCCAGAACCGACTAACGAACGCAGAAATCGAGCAGGGTAGCCGCTTCGACGAATTAGATATGCGCGGCCTCTACGCGAGTCCGCATCTGCAGAGTGACTGCTTGGGGACTCGCTTGGAGAACGCCGGCGAACTGTTGCTCGCCGCTCGCTCCGAGCCCGAATACGATGAATTCGGGGAGCCAATCGAAGGCACTGGTCAGGTAGAACTTGATTCCCACTGGGTGAACGCTAGCCTCCGAACGAGCGTCGCTACGGATATCGACCCGATAGATCTAGCCGACGAGGATCTCACTGGCCTCCCACTGGAAGCGCAAGAGCGCCTGCATGGGCTTCGATCCGAACGCAAACGCCAGCGTGAGAAAGCCTTGGCTGCAGCTGTAATCGGTATCGACCGAGAGGCTCGTCGACGCGATGAACTCCTCGATGAGCAGCGCAATCGTCGGGGGGACTACCTGGACCGCATACTCGGCGCCGGCCTCACTCGCTACGATCCGTTTGCCCGACTCGACGATGAGACCGCAGCAAGCGTTCGCGAGACGGCCGCGAAACTGTCTAATCGGTTGCTCACTGGCCCAACACTCGAGGCCCTTGAACACCGCCTTGCGGGCAAGGTTCTCGGTGGGCAGTCACTCTACACAGCGATGTCGAACCTTCAGGATGAGTGCTTCCAGGAGGGAGGCGTTATTCAGCCCATCGCGACGGTCCCTGTTATCCCATCGAAGTACAACGTTGAGGCCGACATCCAGGGCGAGGTCACGACACTCTGGCAGCCAAAATCGTCGTCCCAACAGCAGGTCGGCATCATCAAAGACGACACGGGGACAATCAAGTTCACCATCTGGACTCGTTCAGGGCAGGATGTCATTCTCCACGAAGGCGACCTCGTCCGAATCGTCGCCGGAAAGGTCGGAAAGTACAACGACCAAGCGACGCTTGCGGCGGATTCTGAGACGCTCATTACTATCATCGACCGGGGGGATGGTCCGGCGCCGCGGGGCGACATCGCTGACGTCGACTGGGAGGCGGTCAAAGAGCGCAACATCAAGCGCGGAATCGAACAACCTCACCAAGTCCATTCGGCGAACACGATCCCGGCTATGGGTGCGCCTGGTGTCGAGAAGGTTTCTCGTCCTGTCCATACACCACCCGACCGGCTTGATGAGTCGGAGGGCAACGGCGTCGACGCTGGAGAGTGGCTGAAGGCGACAGAAATCTACGAAGAAGGTGGCGCGATTCCACTCCCCGAGTGGTGGCGGACTCAGGATAACGTCGTCACCGTCGACGTCGACGAGGATGCCTCCAGTCAAGCGGTCAACGCTGCTATCCAAGAAGTTGTCGCGAATACGTCAGCACCGGATTCTGACCCTGCATCAGCCGGATTGGGGGCCACTTATACTGCTCAGACCGATGCCGAACAAGTGGTTGTTCCCGATGGCGGGCAGACCTTACACACGGCTTCGATCCCTCCCGGGAAACGCCGATTCTGGGCGCTCATTCGTGATGAAGCGTTGTTCGGAACTGCACTGCAGTCAGCGAGTGAATCCGCGCCAGCGTCGACTGCAGCTAGCGAGCTCGTGGGTGTCGCAGAGCGGCAGGAAGATGTCGAAACGACGGCTACCTCAGAGCCGGATATCATCCTTCCGTCGACAAGTGCGACGTGTCCGGAGTGTACTCACGACCGGGCACACTATCGCCTCGTCCAGCTGCGTTCTATTGACGAACCTCCAACGAGAATGCTGACCTGCTGTAAGTGTGCTAATCGATGGCGAGAGGACAACTAATTCAAAGTCGTAAACAAAAATCCAGAATCATATAAATACGATTTTGACTTGCAGTTTACGCAGCTCCCTGATTACACCGTTCAAAACACCCGGTTTCTTCCCTCCCGGTGAAGAGAGAGGAGAGCCGGTGAGTCTCTCTTTCTGGGATTTTTCCCGCTTTCAGTTTCACATATCGTGAACCCACTCACCAGCGCTTCCAAGCACTATCATGAGCTTCTACGCTTCTATTTCCGGCTACATCACGTACCGTTCGAACGAACATCTCGAAGCTGTCCTTGACTATCTCAAAGAGGGAGACTGGATCAATGACAGTGAACAGTGGCTCGTCGACGGTGATTCAACTCACACCCGAGGCCAGCCCGCTGTTAATCACCACAGCAACTCTCTCTTCATCCCATTTGGACACTATCGCAATTTGGCCCGAGTGACGACGGAACTTTTTGCAGGAGCGACTGATGGGTGCGTCGTCAGCGCATCTACCGATGGTTGCTTCGATGCCTGGCGTGAGACACCGCTCGACACTGCTTCTGGTGTTTCACCGGGGGCAGGCGGAGCTGTTTCTTCGGTCGAATGCATCGATCTCGTTGACTACGCACGGCTCCGAGGGCTGGGAACCAGAACCCCCAGCGAACCTGGATATATTGAGTGGCAGCAGTCTGTAGTCGGTGCGTTCCACGATGAGTACGATCCCGATCTCCCTGAATATCTGACGCGGTCAATTTCTTAGACCAGTCGGTGCTCGATGGAGAGTACTGAATGAACTCTCGCTCCAGATGCTACGTTCTATTGGGACTAATCAGAAGGCAGCGATCCCGATAAGGAACTGTACGGATTCGTAGCGAAACAACTCTTCACGCTGATTTGTGCGCCCCCCGTTGGATAGGGGCCGACGAACTGTTGTCCCGCATTCAATGTCCACAGAATCTTCACCCGCAACTGGTCGTCGACATCAGAAACAAGAACGCTCAGAACTCTCTACGGAAGAAACGCCAACGTCCCGGCTAGCATCTGAGTGCTGCTGTCCTGAGTGTGAGAGCGACCATTTGGTCGTCGAGCAAAATGAAAGGTACTGCGAGGGATGTGGCCTCGTTGTCCACCGTGACGACCTTGATCGTCGCCGGAGGTGGAACTACACCGAGAGTGGACGTGAGCCCGAACGGACTGGCTCTCCAACCACCCATCGGCTTCACGACCGAGGCCTCTCGACCGATATCGGCTACTACCGGGACGGCGCCGGAAACCCGCTCAATGCGAATACTCAACGGCTGTTTTCGCGCCTCCGTCGCTGGGATGCTCAGTCGAAAGTCCCCTCAAAGCGGGATAAATCGCTGAGGGATGGGCTTAGCGAGATTGCTCGGTTGATTAGCGTTCTGGACCTCTCTGACTCGGTATTCGACGAAGCAGTGGATATCTATCGGAATGCGTGGGATGCGAACTTGCTCAAGGGTCGCTCTATCGAGGCGATTGCCAGTGGTAGTGTCTTCGCTGCCACCCGGTTGGAACAGCTACCCCGGCATAGAAGTGAGGTCGCCGACGTCGCCCGTGTCGACAGTGATGCGATCAATAACGCCTATACGCAGATGAATCGGGAATTAGAGTTGGCAATCCCACCACCCCTTCCGCAAGATTTCCTCCCACGTATTGCGTCAGCAATCGGGGCGGGCAATTACATTGAACAACGTGCCCGAGAGCTGCTTCTTTGTCCTGCGGTCGGCAGACTTTCGAATGGACGACCGCCGTCTGGCGTTGCAGCCGCCGCATTATATCACGCTCAACAGGCTGAGACCGGGGAAAAACGTGCATCTCAAAAGGCCATTGCTGAAGCTGGCTTCACCTCCACACTCACTATCCGAACAATCTGGCGGAAGCTTCAGGAGCTCGAAGAGGAAGGCAAATTGTGCGAGAACGCCGACACGATCCCTACGTTACACACCGACAGTAATCCAGTCAAGCAGTAGCGTAGGACGATTGGAAATGAACATCTCCAATGCTGATTTGTCACCCCCGATGCGGTGAGGGGAGATAAGCCTGCAAGTGTGCTATAAAAGAGCCACTGCATTCCTTGGACTTTCCCGCCACTGCGAATCTATCGCAGAGCAACTAATCGATTATGAGCACGAACACTGAATCCACAGCAGACGCACAGCCTGAAGACGATATCGACAATCTGGAAATCGAAGCCGACCCGGAAGGTACGGTTGAGGAAGACGCTACTGACGCAACAACAAACGAAGAGGTCGATGGTGAGGCTAATATCGACAGTGAGCCAGCAGCCGACCTGACCGACGAGCAAGACACCAGTGAGGAGTCGATAGCAGAGGCTTCCGACGAAGCTGATGCCGAAGACGAGACTGAGGAGGAAAGCGTACTCACGGGCCCTCCAGAGCGCTTTCAGGCTGCGATCTTGGGTGGCGAACTCAAGAATTTCATCTCAACGCTGCGAGTCATCGTCGACGAGGCGAAACTGACTGTTGGATCGGACGGCATTACTAGCAGAGCGGTTGACCCAGCGAACGTCGCGATGTACGATCTAGAGCTGTCGGCTGCTGCATTCGAATCCTACGAGTCCAGTGACGGCTTGCTGGGAGTCAATCTGGAGCGATTCGAGTCCGTTCTCAAACTCGCAAAGAAAGATGATCTCGTCCAGATTTCGTTCGACACTTCCACGTACAAGCTTCTCATCGTCATCGACGGTGTCGAGTTCACGATGGCGTGTATCGACCCCGATAGTATACGGCAGGAGCCCGAGATTCCGGAGATGGAACTCCCAATCAGCCTTACCGTCGAGGGGAGCCAGATATCGCGAGCGGTGAAGGCTGCTGACATGGTCTCCGATCACATCGGATTCCGCTGCGTAGAAGCTGACAAGACACTGTTCATCGAAGCTGAAGGCGATACCGATGACGTCTCGCTCAGACTCACTGCTGACGAATACGAGAGTCTAGACGCCGCTGACGGACGAGCACTATTCAGTCTTGACTATATCAAGAACATCTCGAAAAAGCTCCCCAAGACTGACGATGTCACTCTCACATTCGGAGACCAATTCCCGATGCTGGTAGACTACGAAATTGCAGACGGCGAGTGTAGTGTCGCAGCGATGGTGGCACCACGTATCGAGACTTGAAATCCCGGGAGGGTTATCCTGGTCTCTCTTCCGGTGTCTTTCGACGAAATTACAGTTGAGGTTTGGAGTATCTATGCCATCAAAAACAGACTACGCTAGAAAAACGAAATGGAAGAACGGCCCCTATCGAGGACAACGGGGTGTCGGAGGGAACGTTGTCTACGCCGACACGAGTCTACTCGACAAACACCTCTTCGTGCACAACGTGTCGCCGGGAGGATTTGACTGGGGACAGGATGCATCGGATGACAAAGCGGGCCAACTGGCCATCGCGCTCCTTGCCCCTTGGAAAGGGGTTGATTTCGCGGTGGAGAACTACCATCTCTTTGCCGAGAACTACATCCGCCGGGAACTCAGGGAAGATACGTGGGAAGTCCGAACGCGTGACTTCCGGAACAAAGATCACTTCACAGCCTACGCTTCCAGAGACTACCCACCAAACACGGCTCCCACCCCTGGAGATGTTCCTGAGCTAGAGGACACCGACTTAGACTCAATCACGTATGCCGAGGAGATAGCATTGGCTGAAAAATACAAGGAGGTCCTGTGGACCCACGGAAATCGACGGGATAACCTCCGCCGTCTGCTCAGAATTTGGGATGGTACCGAGACTCCTCGCGATGATTCAATCTCTTCGGGCACGCTCTACAGGATAAAGGGACTCAATATCCCCTCGAATGCTCGGTCGACATTGGCGCGAGAATTCAGCTCGATGGGCGACCTCGCGGCATGGGTACTCTACTGTCCCAATCACTCCCGAATGAATGGAATCAGTAGCACCTCTGCTGAGGGGATTAAGAAATCTCGACAAGGATTCATCCAGTATTTCGGTGGGGAGGAGTTCATTCCTGAGTACGACCACTCTGAAGTCCCACTCACCGATTCGCCAACACGTGATGAGTCTCAGCAAACTCTGAACACACTCTCAGATTTGTGAGGTGAATACTCTGTTAGCGCTGATTTGTTTTCCCCTGGACGGTGGGGGAATACCCGAACAAGAACCTCCTAACACTTCTGCTTCGTGCGACAGTCCGAGGCACGACGTTACGGTGGTCTTGGTCGGGTTCTCCAATCCCCTCGCGCTCCATCTGCTGTATCGCTAACCCCCACTCTCTCATGGCGGCTCTTCTCTATATATTTTTAATACTCACACAGACTCATGTCCGCAAAACGCAGTACGAGCTCTGAAACCGAGAGCCCGTCAACATCTGAAGAACAGTCCAGCAATCACGCCGCTGGTGGCGCCACAAATCACCGCGACTCGCCAACTGTACCGATAGCCGAGCTTCTGAAACAGGAATCTGTCCTTCGATTCGCTGGTCTCACTGAACACGATTCTCAGGACTATCCAAACGAACTCGAGAGTAACATGTGGTGTCGGTCGAGTACTCCACGGACGTTCAAAGATGTCGTAAAGGCACTCCCAGCAGCGTCTTCTGGTGAACTGTGGGCGACAAACGAGTTTATCGGGACCTCCGGAGACGTTGATATCGACGCTATACGCTCCGTCGAGGGGCTGGATATCGAGGCTCTGGAACGAGGCACTGGCTCAGCTCTGGAGACGATAGCACAACAGTCGGCTGCTGAACCTGTAGTAGAAGTACAGGACCACCAGGACATCGTCGACGAGCGACGAAAAGCGTTGCACGCTCTTGGCTACGATGTCAAATTCCGGTGGCAAATCGCCAGCGACTCATACACCATCATCAATCCGCAAGAGGCGTATCTCCCAATCATCAGTGCCCTCCAGCAACGTGGAGAAGATGACGTATTCGGATGGGCTTCTTACCGGGATTGGGGTGGACTATTGAAGATGGTCGTCATCTGTCCGAGCCTTCGCCGTGTCGTCTCTGCCGGTGAGGAAGATCTGGAAGAACTGGATGGCGATGGTCTCAAAGCTGCCACCCCCGAAGACGAAGCTCCGGAAACAGTGGTGTATGGGGGCTTTCAAACTGGCTACGATTTCCGGGGGACACAGACACTCTGGGCACGGCCTATTCTATTCTTTCCTGCTTCTGGAACTGTCCTTCCCGACACGGGAAAGCGATACACTCGCCGTCACTACGGAAAGGCCACTGATGCGGCTCACGAACGGGCAAACAATCGGACTCCTATCAACGAGTGGTGGCGGTCTATCTACGACGACATCGATACCCGGATGGTCACAGTCGAAACGGCAATTCAGCGGTCGCGGGCAATCGCGTATGACTTCGAAGAACTCCCGTTCAGTCTGCAGGAGTGTTACACGTACTGGGGGATCGCGAAGAAGTACGCCGAACGGGCGGCGAATCGAGCAAAGACAATTGCCCGTCCGACAACTCGCCCAACCGTGTTCAATATCCAGTTGTCGTTGCTCATTGCGCTCCTTGAAGAGTACAATGGGTCGATGGCCTCGAATTCCTATCAAGAGTACATCGAAGTCGCCGGCGAGCTCTACCGAACACCGTCGATGATGATTCAACTGGCGATGCAGGAGCACGACAAGCAAACTACCGATTCAACTGACCGAGTGCTACCTGAGGACCAGCAGACACTCTCTGACTCGTTAGAAGATCTCGTTGACGTTCCTGGTATCACCGTGGAAACGGAATTAGATCTCTCGAACGAACAAGCGCAGCGTGTCCAAGATGGTGTACAACAGCGTCTCGACGAGTCAGTTTGAACGAAATACCCTCCCTGTGCAATAGTACCTGAAATGGATGCGGGAAAAGAGAGGTTTCAAAACGTAGCCAGTTGAGAGTCCTGTAACGACCCTTCTATTCCAAGAGAGTGCACCAATGTCAAACGATGCTGAAACGGGCTGGGACTCGAATCGAGAAGGGATAACGTACGAACAAGGTCAGGAGGTCCTCAGAGCGCAGAAAGAAGATATCGATGATATTGACGACAAGGCGCTTAGAACTGTTCGGGTCACCGCGCTACTGCTAGGCGTTGGTGCGACCGGAGTACGAGTTATTAGCATCTCAGATATCAATAACTACTTAGCAGTCGCCAGTCTGAGTACTTTTCTCCTTTCTCTATTCTTTGGTGTGGTCGTCTATGACGAGTCAAACGAGGTGATTGGTCCTACATCAAACTACCTCGGACGGATGAGTAGATATGAAGTAGATGAACCGTGGGAGAAAGACTTCTTCCACCAGCTTGAAGGGTGGAT
Organism: Haloarcula sp. Atlit-47R; assembly: GCF_003665985.1. Lineage (NCBI taxonomy): Archaea > Methanobacteriati > Methanobacteriota > Halobacteria > Halobacteriales > Haloarculaceae > Haloarcula > Haloarcula sp. Atlit-47R. Next base: position 120,135 of record NZ_QPLQ01000006.1, read on the forward strand.
CGAAGATAATCAAGAGATAGTAGAAAAGAATGCGTATCTACTCCGGGCTTGTGAGATATTCTTCGTCACCGGACTTGCACTTGGAGCTGCCGCGTTGCTAAATTTGGAGACAGGTGAGCTTCTGGTAATACTAATACTTCTCATTGTAGCGACTGTCGTAACGCTACTCGCAATCGGTGCCAGAATAAGTAATAACTGACCATCGGGGTTTTATACGTCATGAGCTACAACCTATATACAATGACAGACCAGACACGAGGCGAAGCGGAAAACGAAGATGAGGAGTACGATTACAGCGACCCCTCAGAGACTGGTCTGCGGAGCGGAAAAGGAAGCGGCTTCATCAGCAGCATCTTCTTCTAACCTGCGTCACACTTTTTACCCTTCTGTCGGGTCATATTGCCTCTGACACGGTATAGCTGAGGCTATCCGGAAGATATTCACACTCTGTTTGTTCTCTCCCAAATCTGCGAGGAGCAACACAATTTCTCACACATAGAAGCATGTCTACTGATTCAACCACGACACAGACGAGTAGCAATGGATCTCCGGAGGGACAGCGGATTCTCTCTCATTTGGTGAATCGACTCCTGCGAGCCGAAGGAGGGAGTGTCCCTGTCGAACGGGTCACGCTCAGAGTCTCGGACTTCACTGACTTGAGCGACCAGCAAGCAGCGGACCTCATCGACGAAGGAGAGAAGAGCGGAATATACACACTCACACGAACGAGTAGCGGTAGCGCCACTATCGACAACGTCGTTCCTCAGGGAGAGGAACCCGAGGTGATTACCGCCGCATTTGGTCAGGGTCCACCAGACGGCACTGTAGACTTCCGTATCCTCGGTGTCGTAACCGATTCAATCAACGATGCACTCCAGGAAGCCGGCTACACTGGCTTTCGCGCACTCTCGGAGGCAGACATCGACGACCTCGCACACTTGACTAGTACCCTCACTGAGAGCCGTGCTGAGGCTATCGTTGCGAAAGCTAAGCAACACGTTCCTGTTGGTCATACGCTGGCCGAGCGAGCGGCATCGTACTATGCTCAGCGAAGCAATCCAGCAAGTGGCGTCGGTGAGGCCCGCGTTACTGATCTCACCAATATTACTGAGACAGTCGGTGAGCCGCGCTACCTCTCTAAAGGATGGGATGCTAGCGATGAACGCGGGATGTACGTATCTGATGTCGGTCGCAATACGACTGAGCCAGTTCCGACTGGATTGCACATCCTCGATAATCCGGACTACCCAGGTGTTCCCAAAGCAGAGACTCATCCCGATGCCAGCTACGATGCCCTGCCTGTTGACGAAGATAGGGAGGTTATCCCTCCCGCTGTCCCCATCGATCCGCGTCTTCAGCTCCCACTCGACGAACTCATTGCGAAGAAACTCGCACGAGGACTCGTTCCTATCCGAGTGGTAGGACCGCGAGGGTCGGGCAAGAACTATCTCATCAAGTACCTCTGCCACAAGACAAATCGTGGCTATCAGTCCATCGACGTCGACCGGGCGACGGAGCCCGAGGACCTCTTTGGGCCACTTGTTCCCGACGGCGACGTGATCGTCCCACGCAACGGCGCCGTGAAACAGGGGCTGATCAACGGCGATACAATCGTCATAAACGAGTTCCCTGTCATGCAAGCCGGAGCAGCGATTGCGCTGCACCGACTTCTGAACGAGGGGACACTCCTGGTCAAGAGCCACGGCGAACTCGTCGAACCACACCCCTCGGCGCGACTCATCATTACGATGAATCCGCCAACCAGAGAATACAGAGACTCGGAACCGATGAACTCGGCAACGAGAGGGCGCTTTCGGTCGTTCGAGCAACCGTACATCCAAGATATCGACGAGGAAGTCGAGACATTGTACCCGCAGGTCAACGGTGAGACCGAAGTTGTTGACCGTACGACCCTGAAGCGAATCGTCCGATTTGCTCACAAGACCCGCGAAAACGAGAACTGGCCGACTCTCAGCACACGGAATCTCACAATCCTCTGTGAGCACATCGAAGACGGAGCATCCCCGAAAGCCGCTACAAAGAATGAACTCTGGGCTGTGGCAGAACCCAATCAGTACCCGGAAGATACTCACGAGACGCTGAACGATATTTTGTGAATCTGCCTACGGCGGGAAGGGAGGTAGCCACTATCCGTCGTCATACTTACTGACCCATCTTCTGTCTGTGTTACGTACTGCCGGTCTATCTCTGAGATGCGACTGAGCCGTGTAGGCTTGCAAAAAGTGTATGCACCACTTTCAGTTTCTATCCCCTCGTGGTCAGATAGTCGTTGAGCGACGTTCTACACGCCCATCGTTTACCGCGACGGCGTCTTTCCCTTCCAGACGTCTCACAATTTCCTGTACGTCCGCTGCAGGCCAGTCGAGTTCCTGTTGTAAGTCGGCCACCGACTTCGGTTCATCGAGGACGTGCAGCACTTCGAGTTCCTCGTAGACGTGCTCGGTGATCTCCGCAACGGGATCGTGCAATGGTGTCGTGAGGTTGTGTTCTTCGGTGAGATCAGCCAATGCTTCGTTCACATACGTCACGAACAGTTCTTGTTCAAGCAGTTCGACTTACGTCTCTAGCTCCGCTTCGACGATGTCGAAGTCGAGGCCGGTCTGTATCAACGAGAACATATCTTCGATGTCATCCACCCGACCGGCGACCGCTTTGAACAGAAAGATATCTTCTGGACTCACGAGCTCAACGACGAGATTTCCCGGGTCGAGATACCGTTCGCTCCGCTCACGAATGCCTGGTGAAAGGATTAGCTTGCCGATCACCTGCTGGTTGAAGATGTCGATGCGACACCCATCACCGTTCTCGAGGATGCGTTGGGCACCGAGTTCTTCGTACTCTTCGTCCGGCTCCTGGACGATCTCATATCCAAGTTCGAGAAGCACCACCTGTAGCTGACTCAGGTCGTCGCCGGAGGAGACGATAAGGTCGATATCTTTGGTCGTGGCTCTGTTGAAATCCTATTCTTCAGACATATTATTTCATGAAACATCCATTCCTGATGAGTACGAATAAGGCGATTAGAAGGTCAATTGGCGTTTCTAATATAGACGAAAAACGCGCGAGATACCACGCCAGACCAGACGAGTACAAGGAGACCGACCTCGCTAGAGGTAGACAGCCCCTCAGGAAAGAGAAGGAGACCGATGCCGATGAAAACCGCCATAATGAGTAGAAAGGAGACGTCGTTTTCCACGTACCTGCGACCGATACCTTGCTCGTCCCCGTACGTGAGGACGATGCCGAGAACAAGCCCAATGCCCACGGCAACCAAAAGAGTAACTCCGTACTCAATAGAAGGAACAGTCCCCTGCCACAATTCAAACCAGACCCACCCTGTTATGATAAGGCCAAGTACCAGCTCAAGGGCAATGGAACTATTCTCTCCTATCAGTCCATGCGAGGCCGCTTCGGGGGTATCTTCTGATTCCATATTATATCCTCTCTTGGTTCCAAGTTAATGATGGGTGTTTGTAACGAACCCAACGAGGCCCGACAAGTATATTCCTGTCTTGACTACTCAAAGTGACCTATCTACATTATGAATGAGACAGGCGATAGTGACTTCACGGAATTGCTTCCACCACCGTCGTGAGCGGACGAACGCACCGTACTTTCGCTTGAGCGTTGAGTTCACAGTCTCGGATTGACTCCGCTGGCCGTAGAGATCAGCGTCTAAGCGTGCGTTCCATGCCTTGTGGAGTGATGTGAACTCACGATGCTTAATCAGTGGCCGAACCTCGTGTTGCCGGGCGAGCCGTCTGATTTTCTGAGCGTCGTAGCCTTTGTCTCCGAGGAGAATATCGATACACTCGGGGTTGCGCTTGATCAACGACGGAGCGATCTGGCTATCGTGTTTTCGAGTCGTCGTCACGTGTAGATCGAGAATGGCGTTCACCTTCGCATCGACCAGCAACGTCACCTTGAGCTGCTGAATCGTGAGTTCAGCACGTTTCGTGTAGTGTTTCGAAGCGTGACTACGGTCGAACCCTGACGCATCAACTCCAACAACTCCGCTTGTCGGGAGTAACGTCGCTGAGAGAGTCAAAGTGATACGCCACACAGCCATATCAAGCCGGTTGAACGCCTTACAGAGCGTTGAAGCAGTAGGAAGTTCAGCTAATTCAAGAGCTCGACGAACGCGTGGCATCTCGATTAATTCGTCAAGCAGACCACGATAGGTCGTGTTCTTCCGAACTTTGAGACACAGCAGAACAACGTGCTGAGGAAGTGTGTAGCGGTGTTTAGAGAACTTCGAGGAGTATCGAGAGACCGCTCGACGTGCCAGATGGATCGCCTTCTCAGTAAACCGGAGAATCTGCGACTTCGGGAGGGCATTCATCTCGTTGAATTACAAGCCGAACATGTAACTCTCTGAGGATTTCAACAGAGCCTTGGTCGTCTCTTTGAGTCCGCGAAACGCCATCGACCCACCGCCAATCAAGAAGACGGTAAGTGGCTTGTCCAGCTGTTGGCCGATGCGCTCGATTTCCGAGCGAATGTATGAACTATCAAATCGCGCTCTCATGGCGTCACCTCGTACTCTTCAGCTAGTTCCTGGAAGTCATCCCACTCGGGAAGACGGGATGTCCGCTGGTCACCGCTGGTGTCGAGGTATGTGCAAAGATCGTCGACGACGTCGTCGACGCCGTACTTGGTGGCCTGAGCTCGGAGTTCGTCCCTGTCGATACTGGCGTGACTGAGCAAGAGTAGGCAATATGACTGAGCCCGTGCACCCGAATCAATCACGAGCATATGGCAGCACAATATTTCCGGTGAGAGTTCACTCGTCGACTCCGAATAGAGGTAGTATCGGCGGTCACGTGCCAACAGCGGCAGGTCATATCGTTGGAATTGGTCTGGCCCTGTCGGAATGAACTGCTCTTCGGTAATCTCAGTCGTCGTTTGGACCAGGAATTCGTCGAGGGATTCCCACAGAATGGTGTACGTGTTGGCCTGTTGTTCGACAGTCTGTCGGTGGACGTGATGGGCAAGCTCACGAGCGAATGCACTCAACTGTTCGAAGCCGTCATTCAGTGTATACGCGCCGTTGTCGGTTTGGTAAACGATTCCGCGATGCTGAAGCGGGGAAAGCGCACGGTGGACGGTACTCCTGTGGACATCGGTGTGACGTGCGAGATCAGTTACAGTCTGTGGGGTATCGAGAAAGTAGCAAACACGGAGAGCAGCCCCTGACAACAGCTCCGGCCAGTCGATGTGTGAATACTGCTGCGTGAGAGCGGCGAGTAACTCGAGTGCTTTTGCGTCCGATAATCGAATCTGCTTTGTTTTTCCTTGTCGACGTGTCTCGACGAGTCCAGACGTTTCGAGCTGGTCGACGAGTTCTGAGGTATAGCTGAGACTTCGATCGAGATTCGCCGCGAGCTCAGAGACCGTCTGCTCACCGCGGAGGACAGTGAGGGCACGAATCTCGCCTTCTGTGAGCATACTGTTGCATACTAGCGAATCGATATATAAATCACTTCGGTATTTTGCAACTCCAACTGCTATTTCACAGAGTGTTTGTTGCCATCGCCGAACTGATAGCAGGTGTTCCCACCAGTGCTGAATTAGAGAGCGAGGGTCGGTCAGTAAAGGCGGTACAGTGGCCGGCGAGCATTCGACGAACGGAGTGAGCGCAATTCACCGACCGCTCGGCTTCGCCTCGCGGTCAGCCTTTTTATCGTATATACTTTCGCCGAACGGTTTCCGCAGGCCGCGGCTGGCGTCAGAGGTAACCCAAGGCAGATCAAGGTACGTTCGTTTGCAAAATCGGTCGAACGCTAGAACAATGACGATTCTATTTATTGCACCAATAGAGGCATATCCACGCCAAAATTGGGCTCGTACAGAGTCGGAAATCCCATCTCGTCGGTACGCGACAATGTATAAGCTATCTCCAGTTGTTGGAATACCGTAATGGAGCAATGACCCACCCTATCTCAAAATCGGACGACAAAGATGTCGGAATTGCGGGTATAGTCCTGTTCTTGATTCTGACGTTCGCGTGGTCCTGGGGGTTCTGGGGATCGAAGGTCCTTCTCGAACTGGGTGTTGTTGAGGGTGTTCCGGTCTTGCCGAATCTCGGGGCGTTCGGCCCGACAGTCGCTGCGTTTCTCCTGGTCGCGTACGCGAATGGGTTCGCGGGGGTTCGGCAACTCGCTGGTCGAGCAATCCAGCTCGACTACCCCAAGCAGTGGATTCTCGTGGCGCTGCTGCTCCCACCGGCTATCGTCGGCGGCGCGCTCGCGGTAGCCGTTGTCACCGGCACGACACCGACGTTTCCCTGGGCGGGCCAACCGATCGTTCTCCTCCTCGCGTTCGTCTGGATCTTTCTGCTGGGAGGGCCAATCCAAGAGGAGTTCGGATGGCGTGGCTACCTCCTCGATCCGCTCCAGGAGCGGCTCACCCCACTCGGCGGTGGTCTCGCTGTTGGACTCGTTTGGGCAGTCTGGCATCTCCCGCTGTTCTACATCCCGAGCGAGACAATCTACTACGACAATCCATTCCTCGGGTTTGCCGTATCCATCACCTTACTCTCCGTGCTTATGACGTGGGTGTACAACAGTACGAACGGAAGCCTCCTCCCGGCGCTCCTCATGCACACCTCGTGGAACTGGGCCCAGGGGATGTTCCCCATTCTTGACTCCGATCCCGCGAGCCTCGCGATGGTCGGGCTCCTCGTCGCCGCCACCATCGTCGTTGTGGTGTATTCAGGATCAAAACGGTTAGGACAAACGGGCAGGGTCGCCCAATCTGACTAATTCCATCTCCTTTCAGAGTTGAACGCTATCTGACTCTCCTATGGTTGTTGTCTGAGTGGACGATGGTCTACGACGGTCGTGATAACCGATACGCACACCTACTGAGCAGATAGTTCAGTAGTCTCTGAGTGGTAAAATTCAGGCATCGTGCTGACTACACTGTCTATATTCCGCACCAAAGCAAAATTTGGCGCAAAAGAATATCTTTCAGGACCGGCTGGTTTGTGTCCCCCAACTCACAGAGGGCGTTCCATTCAGGAGTTTTCAACCGTGCCGCAATCCGCCACTAAGCTCACCGCCAGGAGTATCGTCAACGAACTCAATCCCCAGGTGACTGAAGTTACTCGCCTGTCGTCCCAGCGGGCTGACCGACTGCGAGAGTTTATCTGCGGCCATCTACCTCCCGACATATCGGTCGCTGTCCGAGTCTCACTGGGTGTGCAGACCGCAGCCGTGCTCCCTGCCGACGTCGACGCAGTTGTCTCATCAGATGCGACCGAAATCGAACGCGATCAAGCCAGAGCCCTCTTAGCCGATATCGATGCGGACTACCTAGTGCTGATAACGGGGAATGAGGCGGACTTAGACCGAGTACCACTCAACGACCAGCTCACTGCCGATCATGCACACCAGTTCGGACTCGCATTTCACGAACTGCTCCACATCCTCAAAACCGCTATTAGTGGCATCGGTGACCTCATCGAAGCTAACGTCGAATCCCAGTTCCACGAGCAGGTTCACGACCTCATCAATCTCATCGAGGATGGGGCAATCGAGTCAGAAGCTATTCACGGCGACAATTTCAGTGACAACGCTGGCATCCGTCTGGAATTGACTCGACGTCTCCACTCACAGACGCCAGAGGATTTACCTGCGGACAAGTGCCTCAAATATTCTTTCTGGGACGCAGTGACTGGATATCTCTACGACAGAGCTATCTTCGAGACTGGCACAATCGACTGCTTGCTCAACCCGAAGGATACACGACTCGAGTTCTTGACCGAGGCCGATAGAGATGCGTTTCTCAACGTCCGGAAACAGCTGGATGCGATGGTCGACAGTGCCCTCAAAATACGGAGCGCAAGTCGAGAGGATACCGACCACGGACATGATAAGACCGCTTCACTCCGCAGAGCACGGGTCGTAATCGACACCTGGAACAAGGGCATCAAGCCGTTGCTCGAAGTAGACGTCGGACCCAAGCAAACTTCCAGCGAAGATGGTGTTACGGCTCCGGAAGTAGACAACAGTGCTGCAAGGGGAGCTGAAGCACCTCACGAATCACAAAATGATGATCGAGGGGCAGATTCGAGTCGAAACGAAGAGGGATTGTCAGATTCACAGGCGCAAGAACCAGCTGGTGGACTGGGCGGAAATTTCGACACCGACGTTACACTCAACCGTCAAGCCACGGAGATGCCTGGACAGGATATCTTTGAGCAGCCGCTGATTACCCCTGAGCCCGATTCGACCACAACGCGGAGGTCAGACCCGTCTGATGGAGGCGGCGGAATTGAGCCAGAAACTGCTTCGGCATCTAATAGCCAACCCTCCCGGGGAAGTCCAGAACGATCGCCGGATAATTCGGATAATATGGATAATCCGAATTGTCAAGATACTGCAGGTGCCCGGACTGAGGGCGATACTGGTGAACCACAAACGAAGGCACAGGCAATCGCACAAGCGACAAAACGTGCAAGGGAGACACAGCAGGCCGATGATGGTCATCATGAGCAAGATGCGGTAGACGATGGTGACGACAAGCTGGAGTCAACGTCGGGTCAACTCACACTCGATACTTTCGAGCGAGACCGCCAACAAGCCCCTGGGAATAGTCCAAATTCGGAGGTCGAGGAGAGCGCCGGCGACGGCGAAGGAGGGTCGACGAATCTTCCCAGTCCCGATTTAGAAGGGGCGATAACGTCACCCAGCCCTGAGAGCAGCCGTGGTGAGGCGGAGATAGACCAGAGTGGCATAGTCGATAGTATGGCTCCCGAACTCCCAAGCGTCGACGAAACCCCGTCAGGACCGACTCACAGCCAGCAAGAGGATAGGTCCTCGGAGGGAGATATCCCGACCTTCGAGAAGGCGCTCTCTCAAGATAAGCGAGCAGCCCACGGTGAAGCCAAAAGAAATGGTATCGATGAAGAGGCCCTCGAAGTTGAATTCGAGGCGCTAGCGGACCAATTCGCTCGTGCTACAGGAGAAGAGCAGGAGAAATCATCCGCTCCCTTAGAACAAGATGAAGGCTCGGCAGGCGGCCCCGGCAGCCTTGAGGAATTTAATGTCTTGCCAGTGGGTGGAACTCCCGTTCCGAGAAACGAGTGGGCTGACGTAGAGAAAGGTGCTGAGCGGGTCGGAGACACGCTCGATATGTATCTCAGGTTAGATCGGCGAAAGAGTGTTCGTCGAGGACTCACAGCCGGCGCGTACGACATCAGGGCAGGACATCGGTTGGCAATCGGAGACCCTCGTGTGTGTAAGAGTCGGACCCTCGGAAACGAGAAGCAGTACTCCTTGGTCCTTATTCTCGATCGGTCGGGGTCGATGCGGAGAGGGACACCCGCAAAAATTGATGTCGCCACGAAAGCCGTCGCACGATTCGCTGTCGCAGCCGAAGGGTTGGGAATCAACGTTGCAATCGTAGACTTCATCGACAACGAAGCCCGTCTTGCCAAGCCGTTCAGTGTCGAGAGCAGGCACCTCCAGGCAACGTTGCTCGATACCTCCTGTGGCGGTGGGACGCCTCTGGCAGACGCTATCTCACTTGGGAACCAACTAGTGGAAACACAGCGTGACGAGCCGCTTATCATCACAATGACGGATGGACTCCCCAGTGACAGCGACGATGTCAAAGTTCAGATTCGGGACTCAATCGCTCCAGTCTGTTCGCTGACGCTCGCAACGGATTGTACCCCTGGGTCTCCGCCAGCTAGAGCTGAAGAACTGGCCCAGTATTTCGAGCGGGAGTCAGTAATCTACTCGGCCGAACGGCTTGATGATCGGCTCGAACAGTTCGCGAGTTTGCTCGCGGGCTTTTAGCCTCAGTTAGACGTCTGAGTTCACCGCTAGTTTGTGGCCCCCAGAGGGGTGAGGGTGCTTCGTCCGAACTCCATGAGCAGTCCAACTATCGAATCAGCAGACGACCGTGTGCCACCACTCTCGTTACCAGCCGGAGCTCTCTCCCGTAGCGACCGGCGGTATGAGTACGAGGTTGGCGTCGATCCGCCAGATATCGAGCCCATAGAACATCAAATCCGTCTCGATTTCATTAACGGCGAGCGGATTCGGGCCGACCACCTACTGAGCGATTACAATCATTGGACCTACGATGCTGATGATCCGTCTACCGACCCTTGGCTCCGAGGGCCGGCGAAACCGAATGGGCTACAATTCGCTGAGGAGTCCTGTCTTAACCGGGTGAGAGAAGAAGAACGCTTCTTCGAATGCCCAGAGGACAGCGCTGTGATAGCGGATGCTCCAGTCTACCTTGCAGCACAATTAGAGGAGGTCAGAGAGCACGACGACACCGAAAGCGCACTCGAAAAAGCGAGAGAACGACGCGTAAACTGGTACCGAGAATCGATTCCCGGTAAGAACCTGTACCAGATACTCAAGAAGTCCTCATATGGAACGCTCATCGGTGGTGGGAAGGGGCCATCAATAGCCACTGCTGCATTGACCGAGGATAATGTGTTTGAGGGAATAGTCGTTGTCAGTGAGGACACGGACCCGAAAAAATACGCCAGACAGCAGAACCTCCCGGAAGAGTTCGTCTATCGTGAGTCAGAATTCAGCCATACGGATTCGGATCCCGCTCCCTCTATCGCGGACTTTGGAATCGAATTGCCTGCACCACTATTGGTTGGTCGCTTTGTTAACGGTAGTCGGTACCCCTTCATTCCCTGGGGAGATGGATTGACCTGCTTCTGTCCGTACAAGCATGACCAAGCGTGGCGGGTCATGTGCAAACACGAATTGCTTGCGAGCAATATCTGTGGGTTCGAATCGTCATCGATCTTCATCCCGAAGGCCAGAGGTATCGATATTCCACATCGGGCACGGCGATTCGTCAGTCCCGAAATAGCCGCGACGCACCGACCGACGACCAACTGAGCCGACTTTCGTTTGTACACACATGACTACATTACTGGACGATGATATCCGAAAGAGGGTAACTGATCCTCTTGACTCGATTCATCAAGAAACCGGAGACACCCCGTTTCGAGTGTTTTCCGACTGGGTCAACCTAACACTCGCTAGCTTCAGCGGTGATGAAGAAAGCTATCAGAAAACACTCAGCCGATACGGGAGCAACGGATTCGATGAGGATGCTGTAGGCCAACTAGTCAATCTTCATGCCGAGGCTCTTGGGGGATTAGTCCTCGGAATAGAAGATTCAAATGAGGATATTCTGGGTGGGGTGTACGAACACTACGGCCTGACTAGCGACCGCTTTGGCCAGTACTTCACACCAGGACCGGTAAGCCGAGCGATGGCAGCGATGACTATTTCAGACGACGGGGATCTACGAGAGGCAACACTTGATGATCCACTGGTCATCGGTGACATATCCGGGTGTGGGAGTGGACGACTTATCGTGGACAGTGCTCGGCAGTTACGGACAGTTGCTCCCGAGGTCCCGGCTGTCTTCCTTGGATACGAAAAGGATTCGCTGTGTGCGAAGATGGCAGTAATCAACTTCGTACTCAACGATGTCATTGGGTATGTTCTCCTCGGTGACGCTCTGAAACTCAAGCCTCAGAAAGTGTGGTCCGCTGGAACAGGACGGATGCTCAAAGGGGAACGACCAGTATCCGTATTGACTGCTGAAGAGACGGATTGGGTCGTGTCACGATTCTTCGGAGAGGAAGACAGAAACGCTGCTGAAGAAACCTCACAGGGATCTCTTGTCGACTTTGAACTCGGATAGCCGATGTGGAGAGACTGAAATCGCCGAGAAACCGGGTTGTAACGGTTGTAAACTCCTCTATTTTATGCGGAATCTCGACGTGTTGCAAACCGTGAATGTCGCCCAAAGATATCCCACTCACAGTCCTAAATCCGATGTCGAAGCCGATTCTTACAGGATGCTAACGATAATGGATGGTCCGGGTGTCAAAGGGTTAGAGCGGTATTGGCTCGGTTATTACCGAGAGGATCTACACGATGATGATGGATCGTTTCTGGCACGACCAGTGGGACATCAAGAGCTACCCCACCCGATGACACGACCTGAAATTGAAGACTGGGCACTTGACCGGTTGAGTATTCCTGAGGACGCGTTCTAGAGATTGGGATCATCAGATAGAGTCTGAGTAGGTGGCCCCACCCTCCGCGAACTACTCTGGTTTATTTTCCGCGGGCGGACTGGCGGGAACGTGACGGCTATCTAGTGACGCCGTTAACGGAGTCTTTTCCGCCGACGAGGATATCATGTCTACAGAGAATCCTAAGAAAAGCAGCTGCACAGAGCGATCGTTCGCGGTCCATCATCAGAGTGTATTCGTAGAAGATACGGTCAGCTCTGACGGTATCGACGAGACTGAACTGCTCGAAATCGATGACACACCCTTCGAAACCACACTGTCTGACCACGGGCTGGATATCGACACACAGGCCAGAACCCCACGAATCGACAGTGGAGGGAGCCAAGAGTTCGTCGATGACAGACCATTGTCTGCTATCCGAGCGAGCAACGGAGGGAACGGCACGGAGGGGAGACAAGAAGCACTCTTCGTCAACACCGAGGTTGACCAGCGGACGTTGGGTGGCGGCCAAGCCAACGCCAGGTGCCTGTTCGAAACTGAACCTCGACAGAAATCCAGACTCAATGCCGATGAGGAATAGCTTGTATCTCCTGCAGGTTTGTCTCACCCGACGAGGTGATGGCTTCGAGAAGTACAGATAGGAAACCTGGCCGGGAACAGCAAGTCTACGATGTCGTAATCGAAATAACTCTGGAAAATACCGACCGAGAGGTAGCTGATGAGTTCTCGATGGCACTGCAGATTAGGGAACTCGACCTCGCCTCAATCGAGGTGATTCTATCGGTGGTTGCGCCAAACCAATGCGCTGCCTACGCCAGAGGGAACGCGCTAGCCCGGGCCGTACTGGATGCTGCCGGTCTCGTCGATGCATATCGTATCGGAGACGTCTCTCTAATCGAGGTACGATGATGCTCGTCTGTCCGGAGTGTCTGGAGGGTAAATTCTCGTGGGTTGTCGAACAGGTTCAGTTCGGTGCAGTGTACGAACTGGAGAACGGGGGATACACCGAAGAGACTTGGAAAAACGGGGATATTGTGGGTGACGACATCGCTGACAACGGGGTATTCTGCTGTAGGTGCATGGAAGCTCGAGCACACGAAGAACTTGTCCCAGCAAACGGGGCCACTGACGACGCTGCAGTCGGGGCAGAATAAGGCCAGTTTCTACCTGTGTAGATCCAGTAGTGTTAAAGACAGCTTTCAGAGCTTTCTATCAAGCCGTAGGATGTGTGAAACGGACTCAACCAAGATAGATGCAGGAAATAAATACTAATGAGTGAATCCTTCCCAAGGACAGAGAGTGGTGAACCGGATTACGAACAGGCGATTGCGGAATTGACGTTCGACGAAGCTACCCCGGCTTCGCCAGTGTATATTTCCGATGGTACGGAAACGCTGGGAGTTACCGACGTGGATGAGCAGAGCGGCTCAATCCGGTTGGAATATTCCGGAGGAGGAACTGGGACAGTCGACTTAGAACAGCTCTGGAACGACTGGGTAGACGGGGGACTCATTTACAAGCAAAAGCAATTCCTGAACACCGAAGAGAGCGTGTATGATACAGAGACACATGCGACAGTCGCTCGAACGGTTATTGCTGACGCACTGAGTATTGCCCGAGATGAGCTGGGGGATCTCGAATCACGTGCACCCGAGGGTGGTCCTTGGACAGAAGATGTCCGTAACACCATTACCCAGTTGCAGATGGCATTAGAGACGGGTGCAGAGCGGTAGCAATTGGATTTTGGCGGAGTATACCGTAACCAGAGCACATAATTTCGGCAATCTCAGCATAACGGAGCGAGGTCAGTACCCCGCTGTGGAGAACTTCGGAACGTGAGACGCAGCTGAATTTATCGGCGACGAGCCTGTGCGCCGCCAAATGCCCGGTTACACCTTCGTCATGGGAAACACCATTACTTCTAAGAATGTCGCGTCAGGGCCGACTGTTCAACCGGAAAGACGCTCTGAGGGACTCAATGACCACACCGATGTCGCCGAGAAAGTCGCACGAGCCCGACAAGCAACCTATGTTGCATTTCTGTCTCGGCACCCATTCGCGACAGACGCATATGAGGTAGGCTTCGTGACTGGGGTTCGTGAAGACTGTAGCCTGCAGACAACTACTCTCCGTAACGTCGACGTCCCAATACTGATGTTGGATAATGACTTCAAGAATCCAGACCTGCAGAGATATCTGTCGCGATTTCGGAAAATCGAGCCCGAAATTGATGTCGTCGGAGACGCACGTTCAGCCGATGAAGCACATATCTTCGTCGAAGCAGTCCGTGAGCTGAAAACAGAGTATCCAGACTCAACGCTCATCATAGTCCCAAAATGCCACGAGGCAATCGATATCGTCGGTTCAGCCGACGTACCGGGCACAGAGATTGTATTAGGCTACTCAATGGGATACTCAGATATCCTGGCCTCAGACTTCTCGGACTACTCGGACTGGCGTGGACGGCGTGTACACCTGCTAGGAGCAAGCCCAACCAAACAGTGGGAGGTGATTCAACAGTTGACCTCACCAACGTTGTTCGGCGATCCACCTGCAGATATCGTCGGGCTGGATTGGAACGGTGCGCACAAAGTCGCCTATATCGGTGAATATTGGAGTCGGGAAGGCTGGCAACGAAGCGACCATCTCTCCATCAGGGAAACAGTGAAGAAGAGCCTTCGTGAGATGCGCTTGTTCTGGAAAGAACGCGGTGTCTGGCCTCGTGAGGGGACGGCCCCGGTTGACCGTTTAGGTGAGGCTGTCCAGGTGCCAGACGATGAGGTGTTTGCAAACGGAATGCACATCTCTGAAGCGGGTGACTACGAGGGTCCGGATGATTGGGAGGATCGACTTGACCCCGAAGACGATGAGACGACACCACTCGAACATGCAATCGTCCACCAGTATACCGACGGCAGTATCCGGGCATTTCGCTCAGAAACCGAGCGGGCATACATCGAATACCACGAGGGCTTGATTACGCCGTAGACAGTCCGTAGATAGCAAAACCCACAATCACCACCGACTGTGGGCGAGCCTGTCAGCCATCAACTCTGCAAGGAGAATTGTAGCGTAGAAGAAGGAACTCCACTCTGGCGAATTTGTTTCCCCCAATAGAGGCGAGGGCTTGAATTCAATGGACTCCATCACAGCGTCACAAACCGTTTCTCGACCACCCGTTTTCTCAGAGGAAAGCATCGCGCACATCCGCCGTGTAAAGCACCTTCGCGCTATCGTCAGAGAAGATCTCGGTCCTGATGTTGAGCGTGACGGTCTGGAACAAAAAGTAGCTAGTTCACTGTATCACCACCATCCGTCGATTCGGCTCGAAGATGCACTGGAACTGAAGTGCCATCTGAAAGAGCCGTCTACGGAGGGTTCGACAGACTCTGCTATCAAGGGCATCGTCGACGAAGCTTGTACACTACTGGAGAGCTGGGATCGCCTCGGTCAGACCCAGTCTGAGGACCCGAATGCAGCCTTTGACTACTAATGGCCACCGACAAGGCGGTTCTAGAAACGATTCCTCCAGAGAAACTTCTTGCTGCTACAAGATTACGTGTCATTAGGGCAGCGATTCGAATGTTTACCGAGGCAGAGAGTCTCGACGCCTATATTTCTCACGAGAGAAATAGGGGAAGACGGGAGGGTATACTCAGAATGCTTCGTGACCGGAAAAACGAACTCAGTGAGGCATCCGACGGAAGCCCCCAAGATGGAAAATTGAAACAGTATCCAACAAAGGCCGCCCACACGGAACCATTAGAGATAATCCACACGGAATACGAACCTCGTTTGATACGGCGAGAGTTCGCACCCGACTGGAATGACCTATAAATAGTCCTGAGAAGAGTTCAATCCCTTTCGCAGAAAACTTGCTTGACCGGGTGGCGAAGCGCTGCTAGTCGGCTGAGATCGCCTTTTCGATATGGGACTGACCAGGTGCGAGTGTTCCCTTTCAGGTCTTTGCGGCCGATAATGATTCTTACCGGACCTCTCGGAGTCTTCGCGAGAGATAACCAACTCTCGCATAGTGATGTTCCACAGAAACTTATTGATGGTCCTGATACCCACAGGTTGCTATTCTCGTTCGAATACCCACGTTTGAACCAGGCTTGAGCGCTGTCCATGAACTGCTCAAACCGATCTGGTAATTCTTCGCCGATATGGCAGATGAGATATGATGAATTTCCCTTGTCCATGTCTTTCTTCCAGAACTCTAAGAAGACGTGATCAGACGGAGCTTGGATCACATTTACCCATGCTCGCTCCGTTCCCTTTCCGTGGAGCGATATAGAGGAAATTTTCTGCCAGCCGTCTGGTGATGTGCCCGAGTCATAGTAGCCCCGAAGCGGGGGGACCACTTCGAGGGCATGGGCACGGAGATATTCATCCGGGAACGGGACAGAAATCTCAACCGCATCGGGGGAGTCTGGTTTGAGGAGCTGTTGGACAACTTCAGAGTAGCCGTCGACATCTTCAGTAATTGGGATAGCGTGAGGCCATGGAGTCCGAAGTTGGTCTTCTGTAAAGGTCATATCATGGCCGTCGAAATCTTCCTGATAAGCCCAGTAGACTGCGTAGCCCGCCAGGAGAAGCTCACTCGATATAGCGTCTACTTGTTTATCGTCATTCGTTGGCCGGAACTCGACGGCAATGCCGTTCCCGTACGGAAACACGGGCCTTTCGAAGGTAGCAATGACATCAGCAGTATGCTCTATCTTTGGGATCGGTTCTTCGTGGGCAACAGATGCCGACGGAAAGAACTCCCTGAGCTTCATTGCCGCAACGGTTTTCATTTTGGCTGGCTCTGGTGAATCGCTGTATAGCGTCGACTTCGACCGTCAGAACTAGAAAGTTGAAGCGGGAAACCGCCGATGGTTCATGTCTAAGATTTCCCACTTCACGCAGAAAGCGGTCCAGTTAGCTAAAAATGCTGTTGGTGAGCGAGGTGAAGTCGCCGCCCCCGAAGGGGGTGGCGGCTTCGCCGAGTATGCGGTGGTGTCGCTGCACTGTCTGCGGGTTTACCTGGAAAAATCCTACCGCGAAGCACTTGATTTGCTGAGCGAGATGCCACAAATACTCGGGGAGATCGGCCTCGACGCGGCCGATCTCCCCGATCACTCGACGCTAGTCAAGTGGTTTGATAGAATCAAGACAGCACTCTGGCGAGTGCTGCTGCGCCTCTCGGCGCAGGAGCACGAGCCATCCGGTCACGCCGCTATCGATGCAACGTTCTTCGACAGAGAAAACGCTAGCAAGCACTACTGTCGGCGGACGAATTACCGGGTTCAGACGCTCAAAGCGACAGCTCTCGTCGACACGGAAAGCCAAGCAATTCTGGATGTTCATTGTACGACTGAGAAACGCCACGACACGCAGCTCGGCTGGCAGGTCGCCCGCCGCAACGCGGGCGCCCTCGCCAGCCTCGCTGCCGACAAAGGGTACGACTGGATGGAGTTACGCGACAAACTCCGCGAAGAGGGCGTAAGACCGCTAATCAAACATCGAGAGTTCCGGCCCATCGATCACGCGCACAACGCGCGAATCGATGAGCCGCGATACCGCCAGAGAGCCATGTGTGAGACCGTCTTCTCCACGATCAAGCGCACGCTCGGCGACGCCGTGCGTGCGCGAACCTGGTACGGTGAATTTCGTGAACTCGTTCTGATGTGTGCGGTTCACAACATCAAGCAATCGCTAAAACAGTGAAATCAAGCTATGTCTGGCGATTCACCACGGCCTTTTGGCTTGAACAGTAGATTCTCCCGGACACATCGACCCCGCAGGATGAAAGAAATGCTCTGCAACAAAGTTACCACGATTATAATGGGAGCTTCGAACGCGCAGATTGCACTCACACAGTGGGCACAGGACGTGGTCATTTACCCCGACGTCGAGCGGAAGGACACGATCTCCGTCGGGATTCATTGCTAGATAGGGCATTTCAATCGGTGACGAAAGTCTCTCTTCGCAAGCTAGTACGTGATACGATGATAAATACAGAATAGACCGTTCAGGTCCAGAACCTCATAATATCCACACATACGCACTATCGGGAGTCCTCGCCAGACTGGCTGTAGCTCAACTCTGATGAGAAGGCGACTTCACACTCACGTCTACCCACACCGATAGTCAAACACCCTCCAATGGTGCAGCTATCGTCGAAGCACCCTCCTAAAGGCTCGAAAATGATTTGCTCATTTTCTGCGGGTCAGACTTGATGAGTATGCTTGTCGCTGTGGTATATCGATGGCTGAGGTATATATCAGTACCTGTCAACCTCTCGGAACTGATATTCACCAAAAGCGATGTGGGCAGTAAGTGAGTTATCTTCAAATCTATTTGCTTCGCTGATTCAAAACAATCTCCTCAAGATCATCATGATCTAGACCAGCCTTGATCAGACCTTCAAAGAAGTGTTTGTGCTTCTCGATTTCTTCCTTGCCGTCGATCATCAGCTGGCCATTGATCTTCCGGTATCGCTCGTCGACTTTCTCCACGAGATCCTCTGAAATGTAAATCGCAGTATGTGGCCTCGACCGTCTGGTATCAGTATCCGATGAGTCAGAATCGTCGGAGGTCTGACTGTCCGGTTCGCTTTTGTTCGGCGAGGTCTCGGTTGTCTCCTCTGCTTGTACCGCTTCTGTATTGTCCGAGTTATCCGTATTATCCGAAGACGCTGTCTCGTCGCCCGTTGAGGAGTCCTCATCTTCGTCGCTGCTCTGAGGTTTATGCTCCTCAAACCGGTCCATCAGTGGATTATCGTCGCTCATTGGTATTGCTCCAGGTGATCAGCGATACGGTCGTACGCTGCGATCACATCCTGCTGAGGACCGTCATCCCAGGGATAGCCAGCATCGTCCGGATCGTACTCGAATATCGATGTCCGATATTCTATCGCGTGTTCTACGACATCGCGTTCGGGAACATCGAAGACATGGTCTTCACCGAAAGTCTCGAAGAACCACTCCTCGACCTCACGAGCGACATTGCCTTGAGACGGAACTTCATTGAGTACGGCTCCAAGCGTCGTGATACTGTACTGGTCGAATTTCGCCTCGATTGTATCTATCTCCTCGAACAGTATCTCCAGACTGTCTCGCGCAATCGTGTTGGGATGACTCGGGAACAGGACGTTTTCAGCTGCTATTAGTGCCCCGTCAGAAAGTGGGCCAAGGTTTGGCGGACTGTCAATGACGATGAAGTCGTAATCTGTGTCCAGCCGATCTACGGCCTTTCGCAAAGATTCGTGGCCGCCAGCTTCGGAGTACAGGTATTTTTCGAGGTTGAAGTTCTTCAGGTGGCTTGGGACGATATCGAACTCTGCAGAGTCGATAATTAACTGGTCTAAATCATCATACGTGAGGTCGCCCATATCGCTGAGAACGTCAAACAACGCAAACTCACCAGACCGGTACTCCTCTCGAAGCCCCATTTTGAGTGTTGCACCCCCTTGTGGGTCGGCGTCGACGACGAGAACATCGTGGCCTCTGGCATTCAGCGCCCCTGCGGTATTGATACTGGTCGTCGACTTTCCAACGCCGCCCTTCTGCATTGATATTGTAACTCTAAACGTCATGGATTGTTTGTATTAGTCGTATTATCCGGATTATCCGTCTTATCCGACCCATCCGTGTTATCTACATTATCTCTCTGTGACAGCCAATCTTATAAAATTACGTCAGACACAGTATGTACGGAGTGTTTAGCGTTCTAAGGGAACTTTGACCATACTGGATTATACGGATAATACGTATGTGAGGGGACTCTGGAACAGAGTGAAATACGGATAATCTATATAATACAGATAATCAAGATAATCCGTCAGTCCACATGTCGGGGATAATTTGGATTACCTGGATAATCTGTTTAATCCAGCTAACATCAGTAATCCCGATTGCTGCGGATTATCCGTATAATCCATTGAGGCACAAAAAAGACGGAATCTACTCAGTAGAATCTTGATTATCAGATTGTGGGGCTTCGTCGAAGGCTTCAGCAGCGAGATCAGCGAGCTCTCCGGCCTCGATATGTGAGTAGTGCTCTCGAACAACCTGCTCAGAGTTATCCAGCAGTCGGGCAGCTTCACCATGTCCGTATTTTCGGACCATTACTTCACCAGCCGCTCGACGAGCCCCATGAGGAGCGAGATATCCGTGGGTGTCATCGTCTAATTCAATTCCCGCCCGATCAGTGAGACGCTTCATGACGTCGCGACCGCCATGCGTCGTCATAGCGGAGGGTGCTACCCCGTACTCAGCACAGAGTTCTATCATTGAGAGTTCCCCTTCAGAGACTTTTTCAAGGCGTATTTTTTCTATTTCTTCGTTATCGTACCCTCTCTCCAGTAGACTGTTAGAGAAGTCCTGAACGAGCGTTGAATACGAGAGCGAAGGGAAGACAGGCCAATCATCAGATGGTGGGTCCAGAACCTGCTTCAACCGTTCCAGGGACGGTACAGCGGGTGCTGGCAGTGCTCGGTCATCCCAGCGCTGCTTCTTCGCGAGCACCTGGAGACTGTTATCCCCAAGCGAAAGGTCGGACCATCGTAGGCCATCTCGACCACGGCGGCCATCGTCGATGTCAGCAAGAATCTCAGCACCGCGAACACCGGAAAAACAGAGCAAATTGACCAATGCTCGGTTTCGACAGTCTTTGATCGCGGCTTTCGGGTCATCACTGATAGCGTCAATCGCGTTGTAGGCCTGCTCGTCGACATATGAAAGCAACTGCTCCCGGTGCTCACGGGACCACGCCTGTTGCTCACCCGATTTTCGTCCCGTGTCTTCTGGCAGCGGTTCCTTGGCCCGAGTGCGCTGGGCTGGGTTCTCTGAGAGATGCCCTTCCCGAGATGCCCATCCGAGGAAGCCCGAGACGTGCGCGTAGTAGTTCTTGATAGTGCCTTCAGCCCAGCCCTGGCGGGAGAGATATCGAGCGTACTCTCGAAGGTCAGCGACAGACAGCTCCTCGAAGGTCGCAGGAGAACCAGGTCTGTCAGAGAGGAATTCGAGGAATCGGTCGATCTCACGCTCCGCGTGTCGTCGATAGTTCCCACTCTCGCCATCCCGCCCCTTGCCCTTGTCGAGCAGATAGTCCTCGACCACGGAGGAGATGGCGATGGCACCCGTCTCATCGTCGGAGTCCGTCTTTGGCTCGGATGGCATCAGTACGTCACTCCATGGAGGACGGTGAACCGCTGCACTGGACCCAACAGAAGTGTTCGGGTGGTTTGTTGGGGTTTACCCCTGGTTCTGGGCCGAGACATCATGTTCGCGTTGGGGGAGGGCGGCCATGTTGAAAAAAGTGCTTACGTTTATTGGAGTAAACGTAAGCACTCTGTCTCAAACGAATATACCTTGAATTGGGGCACTTGAAGCTTGGAAAGGGCCGTTTTGGGCTAATATAAATTGTGTATATCACATACCGCTATACTATTTCCGGCAGGGTGGAAGTTGAGACTACAGCGGGTTTAGCGGGGCTATGATGCGTGCATTTGGACGGTTAAGTGATCGAGGATATCTTCAGATTAGCTCTCAACCACTCGATCATGTTGTACTGGTGATAATAATGCCA
>NZ_QPLQ01000007.1:0-126918 GCF_003665985.1 Haloarcula sp. Atlit-47R
GTGAAAGAACCCCTTCCGAGCCGGGGTCATCTGTTGATAACTAAGCATCCAGATTGAACAGTTATTCCAGCCAAGATTCCTCTGAATCTCATTTCGTATGCATTGAGAGGACCAGTCTCAACTACTGTGAGCCGGCGGCCCCAGCTGAGTTCACCGTACTGAGGATGAATCCGGCCCTTCTGAGACTGCTGTTAAGATATTGTAGAATAGTATTCTATTTTAGAATAGCACACTATTCAGTCGATTCTGAAGAAGCAGACTCGCGGGCTTGTTCGAATCGGTCGGCCACTTCATCCACGAGGTCTTCCTCCACGACGGTTCGTAGGAGAGCATCAGTCATCTCTCGAACGACGATGTTCTGGTAGCCCTGCTGGTTGAGTTCCCGCTCTAATTCGTACTTCAGCCAGGAATCGAAGTCCTCGATCGTAGCCTCACGAGCGTAGAAAGGGCGCTGTTTGGCTGCCTCGTAGCTGAACGCGGTATCGGTCATCGGGTCCCGCGGCTCGACCGAGTCCCGAGCAGAGGTCTCCTCGGTCGGCTCCGATTCGGTCGCCTCATCCGTATCCTGTGGTTGATCCTCCGGTTCATCCTCAAGCGTCTCCCCCAGGTCGGCGAACGGATCGTCCTCAGCCATGGCGGACCACCTCCCCGGCCTCGACGATATGCGCCAGTTCGTCGAAACACTTCAGTTGGTCACAGTCGGGATCGTAGTCCAGCAGCGGTTTGCGCTCGCCGTAGGCTTTCGTGATGCTGGTTCGGTCTCGTATGCCCGGTGAAGGGCTGAGCTCGCCGGCGTCGACGGCCTCCCAGTCCGTGATTCGTGCGAAGTTCGGGATGCGGTCCTGGAGGTTATCGTGCGAATTGAGGCGTTCAAGCAGCTGGCGATCCTGGGTCTGCTGGTCGATACGGCCGCTCAGCATATTCGGAACTAGCGCCAAGACGTCGACGTCCATATGCTGCCGAAGCGGTGAGATCTGTCGCTCGATGGTCCGCTCCAGGCCGGCCATCGCCTCGTTTCCAGGAGCGAGCGGAAGCACGAGATTCGCCGTCGCGACGAGCGCGTTGTCCGTGAGTCGGGACCGGTACGCCGGCGAATCCGTGACGATATAGTCGTACGTGTCCCCGAGGAGGGGATCGACGACTTCCCGCTTGAGCAGCGCAGAGGGTTGGAACACGTCGCCCACGACGATCTCCCGCTCGACCTGTTCTAAGTCCTCGCTGGACGGGAGAATATCGAACTCGTAGCTGGTATCGTAGACAACGGAAGTCGGGTCAGCATCGTTGAAGAAGACGTCGCCGATGGTTTCCTCGGTGTTGTGATACTGGTCGTCAAAGCCTAAACCGACGGATGCGTGGCCGTTCGGATCAAGATCGATGAGGAGCACATCGTGGTCCTGTGCGGCCAGCTGTCGAGCGAGGTTGACAGCGATCGTCGATTTGCCGACACCCCCCTTCAGCATACACACCGAAACCGCCCGAGAGTTCCCGTCGGTCTGTCTCGAATCATATGGGCTATTCGGGCTATTCGTTCTATCTATACTATTCGTACTATCTGAGCCACTCATGCTATTCAGCAGTATCAACCCCTCTCGACTTAACTCTGTGGTGAATAGCCTGAATAGTATTCTATTTAAGAAATTTGCGCTATTTCAAGATAGTATACTACTCTGGAATAACCACAATAGAGTAAGTGGCTCAGGAGACGAGATCCAACATAGAGCGAAGTTCGGACTCGATATCAGTCAGTTCACTCCGTTGCCACTCAAATCGCTCTTCGACGCCAA
The DNA here is from genome assembly GCF_003665985.1 of Haloarcula sp. Atlit-47R. NCBI lineage: Archaea > Methanobacteriati > Methanobacteriota > Halobacteria > Halobacteriales > Haloarculaceae > Haloarcula > Haloarcula sp. Atlit-47R. Next base: position 1,785 of record NZ_QPLQ01000007.1, read on the forward strand.
CATCGGTAAACCGGAGTGAAGCACTGACCTGTCGTGCGGGATCGTGCTGGAAGAGCGCGAGAGCGTACGCAAGCATCTGCGGCCGATAGTGATCAGCGAGGGCACCAGTGGTCGTGGATGACAGGTCGTTCGTCGTGTAGTCGATGATGTGATACGCATCAGGAGTGACCAGAAGGCGGTCAATATCACCCACTATGCGGGAGTCACCAAGACGAGCGACAACTGAGAACTCGTCGAAGGAGGCTTCAAGCGAGAGGTCCGCCTCAGTTTCGTCGACGAACCGGATCGCATCCTGGGCATGGCCCACCGCCGCTTGAAGGTCGTCACCCGTCGGTTCCTCACCTTCCATACGACTCAACTGACGAATGAACGAGGGCCACTCATCCCGTGGAGGACGGAGCTCATTGAGCCGATGGACAACAGTTCCGAAGGTGGTCGGGCTCAATCCGATTGTCCCATCACCCGACGTGTAGCTGTGTCCGTTCTCGGAAGCGTCTGCAACGGCACTGACGAGGGTTGTCGCGGCAACGCGAACAGCGGCCTGTTGTTCCAGCGGAGAGGGGACAGTAATCGCAGGGTCTACCGCTTCCGTGGGAGCCTCAGACTGCCATTCAACCGGCCGAGGTGGCGTCTGAATAGTGTATGAAGCGTCATCGATTCGGGCGTCCGTAGCTCCCTCCTGAACCGCCTCCGCGACTAGCTCTTGGTCGTCAAGCAGAATTGGCTGGAGCCAATCCCGCCATCGACTGGCGTCGTCGAAGTCATCTGGCTCACCGAGTTCGACATGTCCAGACTCATCGATATCGATGTCGTGTGTTCCACACAGCAGCAGGTGGTCCCGAGTTCGAGTACAGGCCACGTAGAGTAGTCGTTTGGATTCTGCACGCTCTTGCGGGAGTGAGCGACGATCGGCATATTCGTGGACTGCGGTCTTCTTGATTGCGAACGCATCGTCGGGGTGGGGAGCACCCACGGCAGGAATCGGTGGGGCATCAGTCGTCCCCTCGACGAGGCGGACATAGCCGTGGTCATCGACGGACCGCCCGAAATTGAGGTCACTTCCTAGATCAGGGACGGTAACGATCGGGAACTCGAGTCCCTTCGCAGCGTGAATCGTCATTATCCGAACGCCCTCAACATCACCGGGGATGTCAGCCTCCCCTTCTCGGGGGTCAATCTCGGCTTGGCGGTCGATCCGATGGAGCAACCCAGCAGCTGTGTGAACACCGTTCTCGCTCCACGTGCGGACCTGGTCGCGAAATTTCTCGACGTTCGCGACGGCCTGCTGACCGCGTTCGTCAGCACTCACACTCGCCAGATACCCTGTGTCGTCGATCACTCGGGACAACAGACGGTTCCACGGGAGGACGCCATCCTCAGACGGCGTCGCGCAGCCGCTAAGCGTCCGCCACGTCGTGAGGAGGTCGAACGCGTCCGCGAGCTGTGGATCGTCCGTCTCGGCCAGCGCGTCCCACACTGAGTCAGCCTCGGCAACTGCCGGTGCGAGGCGGTCATCGGTGAAGCCAAACAGCGGCGACCGAAGTACCCCATAGAGAGAGACGTCGTCCTGCGGATCACCAAGTACCCGAAGTAGGTTCGTCAGCGCCTGGACCTCGGGCGTATCGTAGAATCCGACACCGCCGACGACAGTATAGGGAATGTCGTACTCCTCGAGGGCCCGCTGATACCGATCCAGATGAGTTCGCCGGCGGAGGAGGATTGCCGTGTCGTCCGGCGTGGCGTCGCGATGATCACCCGTATCGGGGTCTTGGACGGTCGGTGGATCGTCGAACAGGTGGGTCAGTCGAGCAGCGAGCGCTTGCGCCTCGGCCTCGATTGTGTGGTCGAGCGCACCTTCGGCAACTGGATGGTCATCGCCGAAGAGTTCCGCCGCCGTGTCGGCGTCGTCGGGCACAGCGAGATACTCGACGCTGCCAGTGAGTCCCTCGATGTCCTCGACACGGTCGCGTTGGGTGGTCAGCGCCTGGGGTGGCGCTTCGTAGGGTTCGTGGGTGTCACCTTCTGGTTGGAACAGGAACTCGAAGAGCTCGTTCAGGAACGACAGCGGCTCGTCTAGCGTTCGGAAGTTCCCGGAGAGTTCAAGCGCGGTCGGACTCTCGGCATCGCTCTCGGAAACGTCGTCAACCCCACGGACCTCGTTGACGGTCTGGAGTTCCGCTCTCGCCGCTCCGAACGTCGTCACGTCGGCCCCACGGAAGCCGTAGATGCTCTGTTTCTCGTCGCCGACCAGGAAGACGTTCGACGCCGTCTGTTCGTCGACGCCCGTGAGAAGCTTGACTAACTCCCACTGGCGCGGGTCCGTATCCTGGAACTCGTCGACCATCACGGCCGCAAACTGCTCTCGTAGCCGCTCCGTGACGGCATCGTTCGCTCGCAAGAACTCAAGCGTCGTCTCGATCACGTCGGGGAAGTCGAGCGTATCCCGGCGCTCCTTCTCGTCAGTATAGGCTGTGAGGACATCGTCGAAGACGCGCATTAGGGCGAGCGCGTAGTGGGCGCCGTTCGCTTCGAGCTCACCGGGCGTCGTCTCGACCGCATCAGCGTGCGGTTCGACGGCCGCGATGACCGTGTCGATGATGTCCTTCAGATCGTCGTAGACATCACCGTACTCACCCCAGTCGTCCCGAACGCCGACGACGTACCCCGAACTGCTGTACAGCCCGCCGTTCTTCTTCTCACAGGCCTCGTACAGCTCGAGGATTGCCCGCTGACAGTCGCGGGGATCGCTTTCCTCCGGGTCGGCAGGGAGTGTGGTCGCGATCTCGGTGAAGGTCCGGTAGGCCCGAAGGCCGTCCTCGTCGGCGATCGCGCCCTCGCGGTCGACACGGCCCGTGACCGTGCGTAGCTGCTCAAGGAGTCCATCCACATACAGCGTCTGTCGAGCGTCGGCAACGTCGAGATCACAAACGACCTCCCAGCAGATATCGACGTAGTCGTCGACCTCGGCCTCACGCCACTCCTCGAGGACGGCCTCGCTCTGTGGGCGTTCACCGAGTAGTCCAGCAAGTACATCGACCAACTGGTCACGACCCCAGAGCTGCGCGAGGAGCGCCACATCGTCATCGTCCTGGTTGCGTTCGAGGAACTCCGTCACGACTTCGCGTTGGAGTGTCGCGGCGCCGTCTTCATCGAGCACGTCGAAGCCGAGCGGGACCGGAGCCTCGACGGCCCGTTCTCGCAGGAGTCGGGTACAGAACGCGTGAATGGTGTGGACATAGCCGTCCTCCAGGTCATCGAGCACGTTTCGCCAGCGGTGGTAGGCCTCTGGTGAGTCAACAGTCTCGAGCCGGTCGTACACCTCCTCCCGAACGCGCTCGGTCAGTTCGGCAGCGGCCTTTCGCGTGAAGGTGATCGTGACGATATTCTCTGGGGTGAGCGACGGATTGTCGGCCAGTATCGTCACGTACCGTTCGGTAAGCGTCGTCGTCTTCCCCGTCCCGGCGCCGGCAGTGATCGCGACGTTCCGGCCCTGGACGAGCGCATCCTCCTGTTCCTCCGTGAGCTGAATCTCCTCGGGTTCCTCAGTCATCGCTCATCACCGCCTCGATGTCCTCGTCGTCGCGAACACGGAGCGGAACGTACGCGGCGTCGTCCTCGTGAACCTTGTCGACGAACTCCCGCTTGCGGTGGTGGCGGACATCGCACGCCCGACTGTAGTCACAGTATCGGCAGTTGGCACCACGAGCGGACAGGAGCGTCGTGTGGAACCGTCCATTGCCGATCGCCTCGTCGATTTGGCCCAACCACTCCGGAACGACATCGGTTAGGAAGCGACGGAGTTCAACCTCGGAATCGAACTTCGACTCGACACCGCGTGGAACCTTGAGATCGTTGGGCGGTCGTACCTGATAGTACGTCGCTGAGAGCGAGCCCTCCTCGAACAGATCACCGTCGACGACCTCGGCGGCAGCAAGCAGATAGATGGGGAGCTGGAACTTCGTGCCGCCGGTTGTCTTCGTCATATACGGTGCTCGCCCAGTCTTGTAGTCGTAGAGCGTAAGCGTCGGTTGCTCGCCGTCCCGGCTCACGTCGACCCGGTCGATGTATCCACGAATCGAGACGGTCGTACCATCCGGTCGCTCCACCGAGAACGGACCACCATCCGAGTCGGGAAGCCCCTCGCCGAACGGGGCCTCGAATAGGTGGGGGCGGCCGGCACCGTCTCGGGAGAGTTCGTTGTCGAGAAACGTAGCGAACAACCCCTGTTCCGGTGCGTCGTGGGGTTTGATTCCGGCCTCGTACGGGGCGCTCTCATCATCACCAAGACCTGCGAACAGCTCCGCCTTCCACCGCTCGTAGAACAGGCCGTCGTACTCGAAGTCTGCATCTCGGAGTTCTTCGACGGCAATCTCGCGAAGGTGTGTCGCCAGGTCGTCTCGGTCGAACTCAGTGAGATCGACACCGTCTTCGGTTTCATCCTGTAGATCCTCGAAGAACCGTTCGAGGACGTCGTGGACGTACGATCCAGTTTCCAGGGGCGTAGGGACGACCTCGACGTCGTCGGGGTCCTCGATTCCGAGTACTTCGTCAGCGTAGAACTTGAACCCACACTCGACGTATCGCTCGATGCGACTCGCGCTGTAGGGTTCCCGCTCTGACGGTGGATAGACTTCCGCGACGGTCTCGGGATCCAACACGCCGTCGTGGTCCGAGAGGCCAGCCGTTCCCCTGTTGGCCGCACAGCGGAGTCCCCGATCCGTGCGCTTGGTCTGCTCGGGGGAGAGATCGCCCCGGTCACCGGCTCGGCTGACTGCCGCACGCCGGTCAGCTGTAGCGGCGACGTGCCGCTGCAGGTCCTCGCGGGAGCCCACGCGGTCGTCGACGCCGTCTTCGGGTTCGATACCGGTCACGCGCTGGAGTTCGTCGAGGACCGGCGACCGGACGACGGCGGACTCGTCGTCGCCCGTCTCTGGTGTGGTGATCGTGAGTTCCTCGACGTTCGCGAGTAGCGTCGCGAAGAGATAGCGGCCCCGGAGTCGCTCGTCGCCGGTGTCGAATCGTGGGTGGGCGTCGGTCATTTCCTCGAAAAAAGCCGGGCGTTCCGGCGTTACCGGGAAGTGCTCGCTCGTCAGTCCCACGAGGAACACCTTCTCGAACGAGCGCATCCGGGCGTCGAGCAGTCCCATCACCTCAACGTGGCCACCAGCAACGCGCTGTGGAACCCGAATGGGCACACCATCGAATGCACGGGTGAACAGCGCCAACGGAGAGAGATCGCTATTGACCGCCGCCAGCGACTCGAACGAGGAGAGGACCTCATCCACGAGGTCGTAGGCTCGCTGTTCGACGGCTTGCTCGACGCCGCTGGCGTAGTCCTCCGTTGCCGCCTCCAGGTCGAACCGGTCGTCCAACAGTCGTCGGAGCGTCTCGGTTGCGCCTTCGATGTCCTCCGTTCTGAGCGACTCCAGGGTGGCCAGCAACTCCTCGATTAGTGCCGCCGGGTCGTCGTCGACGTCATCGAGCAGGGGTGACACAGAAACGGTGTCACGCCGGCGAGCAGCTGCCGTGACGGCGTTGGCTTGATCGGTATCGACGACGTCGACCAGTGGATTCGCTAACAGGGACGTGAGGTCCTCAGCCCGCGGATCCGGTTCGGCGAGGTTCAGGAGATCGTGGACAATGTTCCCGGTGAACGTCCGGTTCAGCTGTGAGGCGGCGGTCGTGACGTGCGGGATGTCGAACGTATCGAACGTGTCCTCGACGTACCCCGAATAGGCCTCGGTCCCGGGGACGACGACGGCCAGGTCGTCAGGGTCGCGACCATCGGCCAACTCGGTTCGGAGCTCGCGAGCGACGAAGCGAATCTCGCGCTCGGGCGTCGGGAGTTCCCGCCACCGGAGGCCGTCTGGAACAGGGACAGCATCCGGGTCCGGGCGATAGAGTGACTCAGTGACCGTTCCGAAGATCTGTCCCGACTGATCGATCGGCTCGAGTTCTACTGTCTCAAAGTCAAGTGCTTCGTAGACCTCCAAGGCGTCCTCCGCTACAGCGTCGACTCCGCTCCGACCATCTTGATGGAGCGGCAGCAGTGCGATAATCGGAAGTTCGTCGGCGAGGCGTTCGATGAGGCGGCGTTCGACGGGGCGAAATTCGTGATATCCGGAGAGGACGACGACATCCAGTTCCGGAGAGAGCGCCGATAGTGACTGGTCTGTCGTCGCGACAGCGTCGAACATCTCTCCTCGAGTACAGACCCACTCATCAACGTAGTCAGCATGGAGGTCCTGGTAGTGGCGGTACGCGTCGACAGTAGCTGCCGCGATACGGTCATCGAGGGTTGAGCCCTCGAACTCCGCCGCCAGTGCGTCGGCGGTCCCGACGCCGGCGTCATCGAAGAGTGAGAAACGACTACTGAACGAATCCGCGAGAGCGGCCGAGGCCAGTTCGCCGGCGAGAGCGCCATCTGTTTCGGCTGTCGTTCTGTCAAGCGCGTACTCCGCCAACCGACGGTTCAATTGTCCGGAGAGGGGTTGAACCGGGCCCTGGAGGTCCTCGTACCAGTCACGAACGACCGCATCGAGCGTCTCGGCACGAAGACGGAGAGATTCGCGCGAATCGGCCCAGCGGTCTTCGACCATACTCCGGCGAGCGTCGTTCCGCGTTATGTAGAGAATACTCCCCAGCGAATCGGTGGCGATGTCATCAGCCCGCTGAAATGCCCGTCGTTCCAATCGGGCGTGTTTCGGACCGGTGAGAAGCGTTGAATCCATCGAACACTCCCTATCAAGATATCGGTCTCACTTCACTCTTGGCGAGACTGACAGCTTAGGAGTGGCTTACCAAGGGTAGTGTTTAGTTTGGGGAAATTATGTCAGCTTGATAAGGGTTGGGACCAATTTTCGGCTGTTTCCGGTTCGACATGGCTGAAGCAGTTCGAAAACGACGATGTACGGCGCTACAGTTCTCGGGACATTCGTTCGACAGCATTCCGATTTCCGTCGCGAGATATCTGAAATCGGAGTCCGGATCGTTGTAATGCAGTTTGGAGGTGTTGAGCGTCATCAACGAGGAAAATGGCAGTTTCGACATCGTGTTTTTGTTGCAGTTCGCGGAGGAATATCTCTGTGAGAGCGGTGGTCGTCGTCGAAAAGAGGCGGACATGAAGCAGTTCATTCGTCGCGGGACCGCCAGCGGCGTACAGCCAGAATTGCTGATCGTTGATTCAAATGGGGGATTCAGTAACGTTCACTCGAAACGGGACCCGTCTCCGGATACCCTTCTGGATGATCCGTGGTCCTCCCTGGCTCTCAATCAGCTTTATAGAGTTCTTCCTCGGGGACTTGAGGAGGTTTGTAGTTCATCCAGACAGATTCCACGCGTGTGTCTTTCGTGGTGTGCATGGTTTGCTCCTCTGAATCGTATCGATACCATCCATCATCCTCGTACAACTCACGGTAGAGATCCGATTTATACGATGACAGTGCTACCTTTGCATCACATTCTTTCAGCACGCTTGCGAGTTCACGATGTTGTTGCTCGTCCATCTCGAATCCGTACGAGTTCGTGTCACCCCGAGTAGCGTGCGGGTACGGCGGATCACAGTAAATTAGGGTTTCAGGATTATCCCCATATTCCTGGATAATTTCCTTCGCATCCTCGTTGCAGATCTTCACATCTCTCAACCGTTCGGAGACTCGATAGAGATGATCCAGTCTACCATGCCATCGTGAGACGGCTCCTGACATGGTTCGCCGACTCGTTGATTTGCAATATGCCCACCGCCCGGCGGACGCCTCTTGAGCAAGCCCGGACCGGGTCTGTCCCGCACGAATGAAGAAGCGGCGGGCTCGCTCGAGAGGTGGGGACTCGCTATTACTGTCTTGCTTGGCCACGGCAAACGCCAATTCAGCTCTGGAAAATGGCGATAACGAGATTTTCCGGAGCAACTCTGCTGTGCGTACTTGCTCTATAGGATCATCATCAGATTCTGGATCCGTGCCCTTCAGAAGGCGCAAGAAACCTACAACCTCCTTGTCAATATCGTTATAAACTTCTGTCGGGGACGGGTGCCGATTCAACATAACAGCTCCTGATCCGCCGAACGGTTCGACAAACGTCTCAGACTCTGGCAATAAATCTAGTATCCATGACAGATGGGTGAATTTACCTCCGTACCATCGGAAGGGGAGGATTTTCCCGCCACGTATTGAGGCGGAGTTCTCTGGCGGAGTCGGAATGGCGTGGGTTTCGGTTTGATCGTTGTCGTCGCTGAATTGCGTAATCCCAACCTGGGTTGAACGCCCCGCCACTCCAGCCGAATACTCCCCATATGTCCGCTCTGCCGGCTCGATATCGAAGTTACAGTAGAGCTTGTCTGGCGAATCCTTTCCAGGGAACGTTACCCCGTCCGGGACCGGCACCGTCCTCCAGTCCTCACTATTTGTTAGAATGGAGGGGTTCCAGTCTGTTGTTAGTAGCGCAACATCCGCATCAATCCCGGTCAGCTCCGACAAACACTGCTCGCCGGTTTCAGTGCCTTCAATCGCGGGTGGCACCGATCCGAAGAATAACGCCTCGTCATCATCATGTCGGTCGATAACATCATCAAACGGCTCGTGCTCAATCTGGATCCGTCGCAATCTGTCCACGACGTCGTGAACGCGGCAAACGAGTTCTTCGTGGTCGGTCGGCCGTGACAGACTCCCCGGCCGCTCAATATGGAACGCCCATCGTCCGGGTGTCGTCGCGAGGTCCGTCGATGGTTGTAGCCCACCAGCCCGTACAAAGACAGCAGCAGCCTGTTGAATAAGTTGGGTAGGTGGCTCTTCGCTGTCACTAATAGAGATATCAGCGGCCGACCGGTCGTCTTCTAACAGATCAAATTCGGGGTCGATACGCTCCGATCGAGGTTCGCGTTCAAGAATGGTTTTTGATTCATGAGTGGCCAAATATTCGACGAGGTCCGACTCAGACTCTCGAACCGCCGTAAAGAAACTGCGCATCGCATTCGACGGATCACTGATCGTGTCGACTCCACGTGGGTCTCGGGCAACACTGATAGCGACACTATCACCGAACAGTTCGATGAACTGTGGTTGATCTGGAAGTCGATCAAGCACCCAAGGAATCCCGTCATAGGTCAACATAGTCTCGTCTGTCGGATTCACGTTGTACAGCAATCGTCTACAAACGGCATTAATCCTTTTTATTGACTACCCAACCAGGAGATCGTGGGTAGACAATCCCAGACCATTTACGGTCCGTTCTATTTTAGAGATAGACGAGAGAATGGTAGACGATCCGTCGGCATTGTTGGCCCATCGCTCTCCAGTATACCAAACCGAGTCCGGAGCTGCGTATGCTGGTGACAGTCGGCTTCTGCTCGAACGCCTGCCGGAAGAGAGTGTGGACCTCGTCGTGACTTCCCCTCCCTATGCATTGCGAAGTCAGAAAGAGTATGGAAACCGCCCACCAGAAGAGTACAACGAGTGGTTCCTTGATTTCGCGGATCGAGTCTATGATGTCCTGACTGAAGACGGCTGTTTTGTCGTCGAAATTGGGGGTGGGTGGAAGAAGTCGGTCCCCGTCCGATCGCTGTATCACTTCGAGTTGCTGACTGAGTTAGCTGGTTCTGATGGGCCGTTCCATCTTGCTCAAGACTTCTATTGGTACAACCCTGCTAAGCTACCGACCCCAGCGGCCTGGGTCACGGTGAACCGAGTCCGGGCGAAAGATGCAGTTAACCACATCTGGGTTCTCTCGAAATCCCCGCACCCGAACGCGGACAACCGGCGTGTGCTGAAAGAATTCAGCCAGGGACAAAAGGACCTCATGGAGAATGGGTACAAGCCAGGGGATCGACCATCCGGTCACACTATCAGCGATCGATTTGATGAACCTAAAGAGGACGGCGCGATTCCTCCGAATTTGATTGAAGCCGCGAATACCAACAGCAGGACTCATTATCTCCAGGCCTGTGAGCTTATCAATTCCGAACCTCATCCCTCGCGGTTCCCTCGTGATATCCCCGAGTTCTTCATCAAATTCCTATCAGAGGAAGATGATCTTGTTCTCGATATCTTCGCTGGTTCCAATATGACTGGCCGAGTCGCACAAGATCTTGATCGGCGATGGTTAGCGTTTGAGATCGAGGAAGACTACGTCAAAAGCTCCCAGCTCCGGTTCATTGAAATGGAGGATCTTCAGGCAGCTTTGGATGCAGGCCTAACGGACGTAGAGACGATCACACAGGCGACACCGCTTGTTCGGTGAGCGGAGTTGCCTCACCTGGGGCGTTCGATGATCGCAATTACATTGTGAGCCCAGTCACGGGTCTCTTCTCGGAGCGTGAACCCTACCGATCCAGTTCCGACTGGGAGAACAATCGCAACACGCTCGATCCCATCTCTGCCGGCATCGCTGCCAACTGGTGGGCGATGACAACCGGGAGCAGAGCGTTCTCATAAAGGCTCGTCTGGGCCTGCTCGATCGTAGAAAGCACCCGATCCAGCCAGGGGTACGCTTCCGGCAAGTGCGGCGCCGCATCCTCACCCGGGATCTTCGGGACTGTCACCACGTACAAGCCGCCGTTCGATGACCGATAGATGAACCGCTGCCCATAGTACGTCCGACTGCCGTACCCTGACGCGGACTGCCGAGAAGGAATCACGTAGTCGTAGATGTAGTCATCATCCATATACAGCAGACTCTCCCGCTCGATGCGGGAGCCGATCCGAGAGGCATGATCAACGAACTTCGAGTTCTTCTCGACCCCGATCACGGGCGGGATATCAAGCCCGGCTTCCATCCGCTGGTCGAACACCTGCATCAGCACCTCCTTCAGGGGGCGGTGCAGCCACGACGGCTGCTGGTGAATGGCGAGCGGCCCATCGTGAATGAATGCGGTCCGGCCTAACTGGTCGGGATCATGCTCGTGGAGATGGAGGAGATACCCGATCAGAATCAAGTGCTCCATAACAGCCATCAGCTGCATCAGCGCACCGATATTCGACTGCTGCCCATTCACTTTCTCGTAAATCCGAAGGGAATCGGTCAAATACAGCGTCTCACCACACTCCGTGCAAGTCCCCGTCTCGGAGGGATCGAGCGCCTGATCGCCAGCCCCACAATCCGGGCACTGGTTCAACACAAACTCACCTGTCTCTGTCAGGCGATCACTCCGATGCAGGACGTCGACGAAGTACGACAGAAGCGAGCGGCCTTCGATCTCGTGCGTCCGGAACACCTCATCGATCTCGGACCGCCAACTCTCAGCCGTGGACCCATGGGACTCACTCGTCACATTACTACTCGGCAGAACAACGACGTACCGAGCGGAGTCGGTGCTCTCTTCGACCAGCCCCGGGTTAACGAACTGCTTGGAGTCCTCGGCAGCCAGGGTATCCAACTCCACACGAACAGCCGACAACTGGAGATACGCGATCCGGTCTTCCGGGAACTCCTGGTCAACCGCAACCTCCTGAGGCGAGCCATCCACCGAAACGACAGTATCGATCGGCTGGCGAGCGGCGTTGGATTCGATCTCGTCACGGGCAACTGAATGGCTAGCCACCGGGACTTCGTCAGGATCCGGCTGACGAATCTCGAACTCGTTGAGCTTCTCACGGACTGTCTGGCTCTCGATGATCTTCGAGTGCCCCGTACCAGACGCCCGCTCGAAACCCCCGCTGCGAGTCGAGTAAGGCATTGATCTACTACTCACCCCCGATCTCGGCCATATCTCCATTGCTGTTCACGATCTGGCGCGTCCGTGCGAGCCGCTGGGCATCAAACAGATCGATCTGCACCGGGACGCTGTAGCGGCTACTCCGAGTCCGAACCACCGCGAACCCGGGGTCCGGCGCATGCCGGATCACGTGCTCGTAATCCTCAAACCTGTAATGGTCTGCCAGCCGATTCATCTCATGCGCATTGTTCAGATGCGTCACCACCCAGTTGGCCGTCTCAGAAAGAATCTGCCGGTCGATACCTGAAATCTGCTGGGTCGCATACACCAGGCCCAGGTTGTACTTGGCCCCTTCACGAGCAAGCCGAACGTAGGGATCGTCAGAGTCTGCCGTATCAACCGCATCCCGATTAAACAGATTGTGGGCTTCCTCGATATACACCTGGATCTGGGGGCAGTCGTCGTTCGCGGTGAACGACCCGATCGCCTCACTCAACAACTTGCGGAGGGTCCGCTCAGCCAGATACTGAATCGCTTCCCGCTGGCCAACACTCAGATCGACAATGACCAGCGTCCCATTCGACAAGTCCTGGTAGATCTGCTCGGCGTAGTAACCGTCGGCGTCCCGAGTGTGGTACTGGCGATGCGGCTCCAACAGCCTGAAGCCACTCCCGCGATCGGCGACGAGCATCGTGAGCACCGCATCCAACTGGCTGTCAATCCAGTCGCTCTTAATATCGGCGATGGCTGACCGGTTAGCGGCAACGGTCTCCCAGAAGGACACGATGTTGTCCTCGGTCAAGATGGCCTGGCCATTACTGGTCGTCTGGACCGTCTCGGCCATCTCGCCAGTGACTAACGACTGAATCTCCTCCTTGATCTGCACCGTCATACTAAACGATGACGGGGGCTTGAACCCGGCCTTGATCAACGCGGCGTACAACGCCGAGCGGCGCCAGCTCGCTCGGTGGTAGGTACTCCACTCATCACCAGTCTGGGGGTTACTCGGCCCGATGGGGTTCACGTTCTTGAACGAATTGACGTAGTCAGCGTCCCTGGTGAGCAAACTCGTCAAGTGGTTCCACACCGGCTCGATCATGTCCTCGTCGAAGAAATTCAGCCGCAGCGGCTTCCGGTCGGGATCGCTTGCCGTGGCATCCCACGCATAAACCGATACCAGATCCGTACCCAACTCCGCGAGAGCACGCTCATCCTGGCGATTGGCATTCGCATACTCGCCGGACGTGTCGAAGATGAGCTGGCCGATCTGGTTGTTGGTGCGGGCACTGTGCTCCAGCGTCGCTGACGCCAGGATCTTCACTGTATTGGACTTGCCCGTCCGTGTCATCCCGAACAGCGCTGTCTTCTGTCCAATGAAATCATCCATATCGACATGGACGGCCGTCTCGTCGAGCACGTTCTGGTGCTCACTGGACGCATACCGGACCCGTCCGAGCCGCTCCCCAGTATCGCTGGACGGATCAATCGGAAAGCTCGCTACCGTCGACAGAGTGTCGGGCGCGGGCTTCAGAGCGCGATACGTCGAGGTCGCATACACTTGCTGGACGTCGTTACCGAACTGGAGCTTCCCGTCCTTCACATACAGGGTGCCAACGATCCGCATGTTGTAAGCCGAGCGCTGGATCTCCGACCGCGTGATGGGGTCCGGCTGCACGGCACGCGCAGCCCGTCCGGTGTTAGAAACCATCCCCCTAGCTGTCTCCTCCCGAACTCGTTGCAGCTCCGACTCGTCTGGCAACGAACTCCGTTTCAGGAGCCGAAGAAGCAGGGCATGCCCGCTCTCCGTGGCGAGAGACTGCCCTTCGGCGTCTGTCGGCACTCCGAGCAGCAGGCTCCCCCGGGACAGCCCGTTCGCCTGTTCGATGTAGTAGTCGTTGGTAACGACTACACAGGACTCGTAATCCATGTCGTACACCCCGCCAATCTCGGTCGCGTTCCTACACAGGGCGTTGATGCTCTGCTCGGGCACCCCATTGTGGGTGCGGTGCCGCGCCGGCGAACCGGGCGTGGTATCGGACGTCAGCTGGGAATCCATTATATGAATTAGTTACGCTGTGGTCTTCTTCTTTTACTACTATACGATGTATAAGTACGTACTGTATATTATACGGACTGTAACATAAAGTTTGTGGATATTTAAGACGCCGATATCTTCTAGACAATTATGCGGTCAAACCAAACCGGACCCACCAATTCACCACGTTTTGAGTGCGTGTACAGGACAAGAACTAATCTCGATAAAATTCTCTGTTACACTATTCTATTAGGAAGCTTTTTTTATTACATAGTGAGAGTCAATATTTACAATTACTCCGGGATATTCGTATCATGCCTCCACCAGCTCCTCCGTATACTACACACCTGTTTTACGAATACACGCTCCTGTTGGAAAAAGACAACACTTATCCTTGGCGAGTCACTATGATGGGATAGAATATGACCTCGGACCAGATCCACATCGAGAGTTTCGGGGATGAAGCCCCGTTGACGTATCTGTTCGGGACGAATTCGCGGGTGAAGATCCTGAGTACGCTGATCGCCGAGCGTGGTCGTGATCTCTCCATTAGTGAGATTGCCCGCCAGTCAGGTGTTGCCCGCAGTACCGTCTATGAGCATATTGATCCTCTGGTCAAGCTAGGTGTAGTCGTGCACACGCGTGACGCCCGTGATGGGCATAGCCCCATGTACCAGCTTAACGAGGATAGTGACATTGCGGTTGTCCTTTACCAGCTTGAGGGGTACGCGTTGGAGCAGCTCATCGAGTCCGATGAGTTCGAATAGCGTCGTCTTCTACCACCTACGAACCCAGTTCGACTCTTCCTCCCGTGTCACACATACACTAAAACTCCGGCTTTCCGTATCCGATACGCCTTGTTGACAGTACGAGTCGAAACCCATGCCTAGCCCCATGGCAGGAGATCAATCACAGGTAGTGTCTGGTTATATATTCGCGATTGTCTCTTCCCACGCATGAAGACTCCCACTCGAGGCCCCCATCTCCTGAAGGTGAGTTCCGATTTTATTCAAAAGAGCTTCCCTAGGGTTCTGGCCGAGGGGTTGTAACCAATGCATGAGCTCCGATACAGTAACTAGGATCAACTCTAGTTGTGCATCTGCGGCAATCTCTCTGACTGCGTTCGGTGATTTGAACGAGTCTGCAACCACATAGTACGTCTTCAGACTGGATTCCTTTGCTTTCTTTCTGGCCAGAAGAACTTCCTCCATGGTGACAGACTTGTGTTTGACTTCGACTCCGGCTACAACATCTCCCGTCTCTTCTGCCTCGACCCAAACATCACCCACAACACCTCGTGGTTCATCAGCAGCATTCGCATGGCCGAGGTGTGCAGTGTATTCGTCTCTTCCAGATTGCCAGCAGATATCGAAGAATCCTGCTGTGACGGCCATTAACCGCTCACCACTCCCCGACTCAGCTAGAAACTCGTTCAGTTCCCGTGCGATGTCTTGGTACGGGGCTTTCAGTGTAACCGGCTCGAAGTCTGTCTTCCGTGGTTCTAAGTCAGCCACGGCATCGAGAACAGCATGCAGGATTTCACTCGGACTCATACTACCGTTGGCTGTTCCCTGCTGAAATTCTTTCAATAGATGGTATAACTCTTCTCGAAGTCCAGGGCTATTCGCCGTGTCCTCGGGCTGGAACTGGGCGTATGATTGAATCGGATTCCCAGCTAAAGGATACGAGGACGCTTCCAGACGGTTGCCGTTCTTGAGATTCCAGGGCATCACCACTTGTTTTGCAGTGGTTCGTGGAGCATAGGCCCCGTTCAGGTCACAATCACCCTTCTTCAATGCGCGATAGTGAACCCGCTCGTCCGTCGCTTTCGCAACCGCCGCTGTGACGAGTAGATACCGATATGCCTTCTCATCACAGGTGATGATCTCCCGGATTCGTTCGCGATATTCCTGCGTTAGATACGTAGCTGATCCCTCACGCCGATCGGTTTGAACAGATTGCCATGTCGACTCAAGGATATCAGTCGCTTCGTCGGTATCTATAGTGATTGCCGACATTCGTTACTGTATCCGGGGGTTAGTCGGCACTCTTTTTATGAGTTAGGTGGGGGTCGACTGGCAGAAACCTACTGCATGGTCTTCTGGGACTGAGACCATCGGATTGGAGTGCCATTCTTGATCTTGGCCAACAAAAAGTATATAGTCTATTAGCTACATATAGGAAAATGACTACATACAGCAGTTGTATCGGAGACGGTAATTGAACGGCGCAACCCCACGTGAACCCATTCATCATGTCCAAGGTCTTGCCCTTCCGGTGGTACGGTGGGAAGTACAGTCATCTTACCTGGCTGCTGCCGCGCCTGCCAGAGACAGAGCACTACATCGAGCCGTTTGGCGGCTC
Organism: Haloarcula sp. Atlit-47R; assembly: GCF_003665985.1. Taxonomy (NCBI): domain Archaea; kingdom Methanobacteriati; phylum Methanobacteriota; class Halobacteria; order Halobacteriales; family Haloarculaceae; genus Haloarcula; species Haloarcula sp. Atlit-47R. The sequence continues at coordinate 17,831 of NZ_QPLQ01000007.1, forward strand.
GGCCGCGGTACTGTTGAACCGGTCTCCGTCGTCGATTGAGACGTTCAACGAGATCGACACTGAGGTGACGACGTTCTTCAGGGTGCTTCGAGAGCAGCGCGAGGAGCTCCTGGAGCAGATCGCTCTGACGCCTTTCGCTCGCTCGGAGTTGAAGAACGCTGTCGCCGCCCGCGACCAGGAGGGCACCACCGACCTGGAAAAAGCTCGTGCGTTTTTCGTTCGTGCAGGCCAGACTCGGTCTGGGTTGGCCCAGGAAGCGACGCCTGGCCGCTGGGCGTACTGTAAGACCACCAGTCGGCGCGAGATGTCTGGGTCCGTGTCCCGCTATTACGGTCGCTTGGATGATTTGTACGCAGTTGCAGAGCGGTTGCGACGGGTTCAGATCGAGAACAAGCCGGCGCTGGATGTCATCGAGCGGTACGACTCCGAGGACGCGCTGTTTTATTGTGATCCTCCGTACCCGCCGGCTGCCCGCACTGACACGAATGCGTACGGGCACGAGATGTCGACAGCTGACCACCGCGAGTTGGCAGACCACCTGCGATCCTGCAGCGGGAAGGTGGCGATCTCCTCCTACCGTACGGACCTCTACGACGATCTGTTCTCGGATTGGACCTGTCTTGAGGCGCCGGAGAAGACAGCGCCGACCTCGGCAGACCAGCGGCAGGAAGTGCTGTATGTCAACTACGACCCTGTCGTGAGAGACGTTAATATCGGTATCGAGGATCCTGCTCGTCCCGGCGATAGGTAGTTTGTTTTTCCGGTAGAGAGTCTCCCGTCTTCGAGATATACGCATTCTTTATATTGAGGCCGGTCGCTTCATCGATTGTGACTGTTAACATCGATCTAGACGCGGCTCAAGATCTGTTGGAGCGTGAATGGGAACGCATCCAATCTTCGGACAAAAGCCGGTACATCGATGATAATCTCGTTGTGCAGAAAATCCGGGAAGTCTTCCACGCGAACCAACTCACCTACAAATACATTCTATTCACGAATATACTCGCGAAGGCGACCAATCCTGCTATTCACTATCGGGCAATGCAAGCCAAATCAGGTCTCGATGGCGCGTACAACGCCCGTTCGTTGGGCCACCAAGTCATCGTCGATTGGGAGAAGTCCCACGGAGAGCGGCTTGGTGGCAGTAACGAACCATTCCTGAATAAACCAGCCCGTGATCCGGAATTCGCACTCGAGAATGCCGCTCGTAGTCAAAGCGCCCAAGAACGGCTTTACAATCTTCTCGAACGACTTGAACGCAAGACAAACGCGGGGGAATTAGATCCAGTGAATGTCCTTCGGGAAGCACTTCTCGCATTCTCCGAACTCGAGCCGCAAACACTCGACTTCGAGTCGGTATCGGAGGTTCCATATGACCAGCTCCACCAGAAACTCGAATCATATCTCGAAACCACTGGTGGTGGGGAGCGGCTGGCAGCGGTCACCGCCGGGACAATGACCGCTCACTACAACATGGCCGCCCCTGGGGAATTCACTGTTAAAGCTGAACACGCAAATGTCCCCGACGAATTCTCGGATGATGCGGGAGACGTCGAGATTTACAGGAGTGATGAACTCGTGCAAGCCTTCGAAGTCAAGGACAAACCAACAGAACGATCGGATATCCAGCACTGCCACACGAAGGCCCAGGAAAACGAGCTGGAAGAGTACCATTATTTGGTCGGTGATGGATTCAAGGCAGGTGAGCGGGTGCCAGCACTCCAGGAGGCACAAGACGGTCCCGTTGAACTGATCCTGGTGTACCCCTCGGATCTTTTCTCTGTGTTGAAATTCGTCGGGGATGAAGGCCGATCCACCTTCCTAGATGCCGTCGGCGAGTTCTTGAATGACATGCGCGCTAAGGAGCAGAATAAGCGTGACTTCGACAATATGGTCGCAGAGATCAGGAACCCATAAGCATGTACTCCCAGGCATATCCCGTCCAATGTCGTTGATTGGTGACACCAAGCGAGACATTATCGAATCGCTTGCAGACACTCCTAAACACGGGTATGATCTCCACGACCAGCTTGATCTCGCTACCTCGACAATATACGATCATCTGGAGGATCTGGAAGACGCAGGGATGGTAACGAGTGAACCGATAGAAACCGACGGTGGGCGAGAACGAAACGTGTACTCGCTCACTCCTGCCGGCGAGCAGCTACTCGAGGCACTCCAGGCTGGGGAGTGATTGAGGGGATTACCGATCGGCGCAGGGTAGTCCCCCATGATAGTGTCCCGAGGCGGCTCATCATTATATGATTACCCACTAAAGTTCACACTAAATGGCGTACTGGAAATTTATTAGCACAGAGAAAACTGAGACTGAGTGCTTCCTTCGTCGGTTGTTCGGACATACTGATCGGGTGGTCCGAGAGACGGGTGAGGCTCTGAGAGTCGCTGAGGGTGATACTCTGTTTTTGCATCAATGGCGCCGTGATAGTAGAGGGTATCTTTCAGGGCCGTTTGTGGCTGCAAGCGATGCTGGGAAGTGGCTTCAGGAGACTGCCTGGAAACATAAAAACAATCACATTTATTGGCAGGTAGAAATCGATTGGGATCAACCCATCTATTCAGTTTCTGTAGCAAAAATCGAGCAACTCGATTCTCAGCCATTGACAGTCGAAGATCATCCACAACCACTATCTGACGTGACTGGATTGTGGCTCGAAGGCTTCCTCAAAAACGAAGGGATACAGACAGTTCATCACCCCTGAGATCCCGACCACCCCAATCGGGGATCTTTCGTCGTCAGCGCTATCCTACTGGGGGGAGCGAAGCTGCCGGAGCAACTCCATCGTCGACAGCAGCTCCTCGCGAACCTCCTCTTCCGTCGCATCGTCGGCCAGGCCGAGAGCATCCGTCAACTCCGACCAGTCATCCTGCGGCAGGCGCAGCGTGTAGACGCCCTCAGGATTCATCGACTCCGTGAACTCCTCCATCTGCTCCTGAATCGTCTCCTGGACCTTCTCTGCCGTCTCCTCATCCTCACCGAGATCCTCGGTAACCTCCTGGGCCATCTCCTGAGCGACTTCCTCGGTCGCCTGCTCACCGGTGTCACTCTCATCACCGAAGAGACTACCCCCGGCCATATCCTCCCCCGTGCTCTCGACGTCCGTCTCGTCTGGCGACACCATCCCCGCAGTCCCAGTCGACTCCTCGTCGGTCTCCTCGGTCCCATTCTCGGGGGAGATGGCGCTCTCCTGCTCTGCCTCCAGCGGCTCCAGATCCTCCCAGGCCAACTCCTGGGTATCGGCTTCCAACAACTCCTCGAGGATCTGGTTGTAAATGGTCTGCTGCCAGTCCGGGAGATCGGTCGCGCGCTTGCCGTCGGCCAGGTGCGACTCCGCTTCCTGGCGCAACTCGTCGACCATATTCTCGGCCTCTTCCACGTCGAACGACGGCAGCCCCTCGGCCTCGGGGAGCGCCTTGATGTCGACATCTTCGTGGTCCTTGTTGTACAGACGGGCCAGCTCGCTCTCAAACGCGGGAATATACTTATCCTCGAGATCACCGGGCGCGTACACCTCAATCGTCTTCGACACAGCTGCCCGCTGGCCGATCTTCTTCGCGGTCGGCATATCGGTGTCGGGCTTATGCATCACCCGCTCGCGGTCACCGTAATCATGGGGATCATCGAGATTCTCAGTCTCAGCGTAGGGACTATCACGGTCGTACGGCTCCAGGAACGCGGACGGGAAGTCCTCGTAGTTACCTGCGGCCTTGTGATACGGCTTGACGATCCTGCGAATCCAGCTGTAAGCGGCCTGCGCGACACGATTGTACTGGTCGATGTCGGACTTCTGGGCGTCCCAAGGGAGATCCGAAGCATCGCCGTCGGTCTCGAACTCGATCAGAACCTTCAGCCGGTGGTGCTGATTGGAGAAATTACCCAGCCGGTTGGAGCCTGCACCGGTACCGAACCCGGCTCGATCGTCTCGCACCGCAGACAGGACCTTCCGATCCTGGCAGAAGATATCCGCGCCAGAAATACTCGAGTCGCTGCCTTGCATCAGCCCGACGGTCACATGCAGGTGGACCGTGTCGAATTCCTTGGACTGGAGCTTGATGTTCTCGAAGCGGCGCGGCTGGAAACCGTCGATGGGGACGAAGGACCACTCAACCGGCTCCGGCGCCGTGACAATGGTCTGCTTGGCCGACGTCTCCCACTGATCCGGCTCGTACTCCTTAATCACGATATCGAGATCCCCACGCTCCTGATCGTAGGTCCCATCGAGGAAGCGCTGATAGGTCTGGGCGAGATCGTCTTCCAGGTCATCAGCGTAGTCTTCCCAGTCGATGTTGAGGTCCCGGACTTCGATCTCGGTCACGCCTTCGTCGATATCCGTGTAGACTTGCTTGTCGACCGACCAGTCGTCATCGTCTTCCAGCCACTCCTGATCGATGGTGAACCCGTACCCCTCCTCAGTATCCAGGGCACGACTCCGGATATCGGCCTCGTTCCCGAGGTTCACGATAGCCTTCTTCGCACCAATCCCGTACGCGCCGATAGACCCGGTGATGTTGGACTTCTTGGACTGGCCGAGCGCGAACAGAATCCGGACGTCGTCCTCGCCAACACCACCGGTGTCGTCGCGGATGACGACCCTGTCCTGGCCGTCAGGGCCCCCGTCGTAGTACTCGATCTCGATGGTGATATCGTCCAACCGCTGGGAGACACGCATCCAGTTGTCCAACGCGTTGTCAATCAATTCCTTGAATGCCGAAACCGGCGTAACGTCGCTCTTGACGGCCTGATACGCCTCCTTACTGGGTTTCAGGTCGTAACTCTCAGAACTATCTGACATCGTAATACAGTCTAAAGACTCTATGTTTATAATAGTTACGACCGTATTTCTATTTGTATCCTGCCCAAACCGGACGGACTTGCATGCGACTTTCAGGGAGAGTCTACTGCATCAAACGACCGTCTTACTGGTTATGGTGGTTCGTTCGATTAGTCATAGTGTAATGCGTTGTCGAGAGATAGTATTATTATGTTGTAACGAAGGGTAAGTCATCTCAGTGTAACTCCTTACTCATTGTAGTGTAATCGTTCTTGTCCAGTCAATGGGTAGGGGGTGACGGAGTACAATAGCCTATATGGTCGGTACGCCGGTCGAAAGTATCCGATCACGTCGATAGACGTGCCAGAATTATGGAATATTGGCTGTAAGCATCCTGGTGTGGATTCGCAACTCTCAGATAAACCCCAAACGAGTCCATGATAGCGTAAGTAATAAGTGGCTCGCTAATGTATGTCCACACGTCATGTCGAAAACTGATACCGAAATCGCGTGCAAAATCGTCGAGAAGGCACTCCGGAACCGCGTCATCGGCGGGAAGCATTTCCCCGTCGAGGGTCTTCTGCGTATCGCCCTTCCTGACCATCTCCAGGGTCGCGGTGGCCAGATTCTCCACGACGACATTATTCCGAACCACAAGGCCGGGGTGACCTACGTCAAGGGCAACGAGACGGTCACCATCTCAGACACAGAAAAGGCCGTGAAGTTCCTAGAAGAGAACGGAGGGAACGTCCCCTTCAACTTCCAGTAGGCTAAATAGACAGGGGTCTAACCCGAAAGAACAGAGCTCGCGTCCCAATCAGCCGATGGTATCGCTACACGCGATTTCGGTGTCGGCGTACGCGACTTTCCTCATTTTGTAAATCGCTCAATAATTTCGGCTTGGCGGTCGGTTGGAATCCACCCTTTCTGGGGTAGGCCTGTTTGCTAGCCTTCAGGGCGCCCATTTGGGCTCCACAGTACGCCATGGTGCGACCGTGGGGTAAGGGGTTAGTTAACCGCTGGACGACATGAGCCTCACCGGCTCTATAACTATAAGGAATTGAAATTCTATCAAAATACCCACTGTGCATTTTCGTTTAAAAGGTGCCTGCGACGATAGGCGTATTGTGGAAGATCGGTCGGTGGTCCCGCCGAAGGCGGGCCACCCCAGTTTGGCATACTCCTCATTCGCTCTTCGCAGTCAATATACTGCGAATTCAATCCGCCGTATCGCGAGATATCGAGCGATAGAGGCCTTTTGGCCCCAGTCTGATCGACCCCTTGAGGGGTCGGTCTCGGTCTCCATGACCCGGTGGATCTCTCGTAAGGGACAACGATCCCCCAAATTACAATGCGCGCACGGTTACCCCGTGCGACGAAGAATCATGTCGAAGCGTCCTTCTCCACGAAGTAGCCGAAGGCAGTAGCACCGCCAGCCAGAAGATGCCCTCAGCTTCTCCCCTACTGATTGCCAGCACCGCGCCCAGTGGCAACACTGTCACTGCGCGCCTGTCGGGGATGCCGGGGACGCACACGACAGCACCACAACCCGATTCGCGGTGTCCGTTCAACATCCTCACGACCAGACGTAGTCCCAAAGACGCACGCCCGCAAGTGCTGGCAGGAGCGCACACCCGCGGAACAGCCGCTCGCCACCGCGTGGCAACAAGCAGTCGTCGTCGATGCGCCGGATGCCCGGTGCACCCGCGCACGGCTTTACCCACCGTACGACGCGTTACTCGTAGTTCGCGGTGGCAAGCTTCGCACCGACCTCGACGAAGAACCGTTGGTGCCGCTGGCAGCCCGTTGATTCCAGCCGGCATTTCCTGACGAGGGATGATTCAAATCTCTGTTTCCTCATCATCCTCATGCGGGCCATTCGCTCGCGGTTCGTGTCCGGGGAGGATCAAGATATGATTTCGATAGCCCCGTTTCAGCCCCTCGCTGATGATGTGCCCGATCCAGGGATTCACATTCCGGACACGCTTGATGAACTGCTATTATGAGAGCGAGAGCGCAGCAAATTCGTGCTCGAAGAACGAGTAGGTGATCGGTTGGGCAGCCATAGAGGCTCCAGCCCCAACCAGTTCAGCACGTAGGGGTTCAGGAAACGCATCGGTAGCGGTTCCTTCGATATTGTGGTAGATGAGCTCGGTACCAACATAGACCACCCAGTCTTCGAATTGCCAGATCAGATTCCCCTCGTGGATCGCATCGCTGTTCTCTACTGGATCGATGGCGTCGTACGCGGTACGGATCGCCAACCCCAGGAGCATCGGATTAAAGTCGTCTGACAGCTCAAATTGAGCTTGGCCGTAGGCGTCGATTACTTCCTCGTAATCGAGTACGGTAGGGGGATCGAAGGGGGTTTGTGAGAGTAGTGTCTCCAACACGGGTTCCTGCGGTTCAGCTGAGAGAGACTGTCTCGAACGGCTCGACGCGACTCGATCCTCGGACGCCGTACTCGACTGTCTCCAGGACGCCATTGAGCGACTCCACGCTGGAACAGTGCCGGTCGAGCAACTCGTCGAACGGAATCGTGTCTCCAAGCCGCTGGAGGGATACACCCAGAACACACAGAACGTGGCGGCGCTGAAGCGGGCTCGAGAGCAGGACCTCGCCATCCACCCGGGACAGGATATCGAGTACGTAGTCGTCGATGACGAGAAGAGCTCGCGAGAGCGGGTCGCGTTAGCGCATAAGGAGGTCGAGTCGTACGATGCCTTGTACTACGAGACGCAACTCATCAGAGCTGTCGAGAGTGTGCTGTTACCGCTTGGCTGGGATCGAACGGAGATTCGTCGAGAACTCGCGGAGACGTGGATGCCGGAGTTGACGGCATTTGCGAACACGGAGGACGATTAACCAACAAAAGAGTCGTTCGGAAGGGACTGTTGGTTAACCACGACCAACACGAAGTCGAACCCCCACACCCCGTGTGCGAGATGAAATCAGGAAAACGACGGGAGGGGGTGGTCGGGAAGAGAGAACACGAGACACCCGAAATCCACGATATCACGGAGGAGAGAACGCAGAGGTAACAATATCGGAGTGAATTATCTTTCGGGGAAACTTTTACATAGTCACTCTGTCAACCATAGCCGCAGTAGGACTAGAGTCGGTCGAAACGAAACAGTACGTTTCGTGACACGACCGAACTCGTTCGTGGTTTACCTCACTCGTGGGTTGGGTGTTACCATCCGTTCTACGTCCTCTCGTGGGTTCTCTGGCCAAATCCCGTGTTTCGTGAGTGGTGCGTCCCTGCCCACCCTCTCGTCAAATTCATATCGCACACGGGGTGTGGGGGTGATTTCCCGACGATATCTCACCCCCCACGAGATTGTCGAGAGATATGCTCGGTACTATCCGGATCGAGACCACGTCTGATGTTTCATCTTGCACACGGGGAGTGTCCCTACCGAGTTCTTCTGACCCGTCTCGGCATTGACGGTTATTCGATGAGCTTCCTGGGATTTCATATCGCACACGGGGAGCTATCACGACCAATTGATTTCGCCCGCGGTCACAGAGTCCAACCGACTACCCGACTCTTAAGCCCTTCTATTGGGTGAATTCAACCGATTTAACCTCGCACACGGTACCCATATTTATTTATAGTTTCGACCTAACTGCGCAAATATGGCTGACGGCGACGATCAACAATCCCTCTCACAATCTATCAAAGGCCGTCTTCAGGAGGGAGTCCAAAATTCTGTCTTTCGAGACAAGGGGCTTCTCGACCCGGATGCCGTCATCGACGAGGATCGAATTGTCGGTCGTGATGAACAGCTGGACGACATCATCACCTACCTACGACCGGCACTGCAGGGGAATCGTCCACCCAATATGCTCCTCTACGGGCCGTCGGGGACTGGGAAGTCACTCATCATCAATGCGGTCTGCCAGCAGGTTCTCGAACTCGCGAACTCGCAAGGAGATCGATTCGGCGTCATCAAAATCAACTGCCAGACGATCAAATCGCACGACCGGGCTGTCTATCGCCTCGTGAAGAACGCGGCCGAGGAAGCCGGCGTCGACGTCGGTGTCCCCGAGAGCGGGATTTCGACTGACCAGAAACTCGATCGGTTCTATGAGATTCTGAGCAACAACTTCGACTCGGTCATCATCATCCTCGACGAGGTCGACCTTCTGGTGGGCCGGCAACGCGATCCGAACGACGAGCCGGCGTATTCGAAACTGCTCTACCAGCTGTCGCGAGCGTCCCAGCTTGGGCGCATCGAGGGCCATGTGTCCGTCGCCGCGCTTACGAACGATCCCCGATTCATGGAGGACCTCGACGGCCGAGCGGAAAGTTCGTTTAATCCGCAGGACGTCGTCTTCCCTGACTACGACGCGAATCAACTGCAGTCGATTCTCGAACGACGTCGCGACGCGTACCAGGACGACGTCCTCGAGGATGGAATCATTCCGCTCAGTGCTGCATTCGCTGCTCAGGATCACGGCGATGCGCGGAAGGCAATCGATCTGTTCCGGAAGGCGGGTGAAATCGCCGACCGAGGTGGAGAAGATACGGTTCGTGAAGAGCACGTTCGCGACGCCCAGAAGGAAGCCGAACGGGACCGGACGCTGACCCAGATGCAGGGCCTCTCAACGCAAAAGAAGCTCTCGCTCTACGCTACTGCGATCGTCCCTGTTTATTCACAGCGCAATCTGAACGCTGTCCCCAGTACGGTTGCCTATCGAGTGTACCAGTATCTCACCGACCTCCTGGATGCCGATGAAAAATCGCGCGACTCCTATCTGCGATATATGAACGAAGCTGAGACCTACAATTTCGTCACGTCGGAGAAACGGGGGCGCGGCTATGGGAGTGGTGTCCACAAAGAGTACACTTTCGTTGACGATCCGGAGGTAGTCGCCGAGACTCTCCAAGCTGATGTCCGCCTCGAGGATGCTGAACACGACGAGGATCTCGTCAAATCCGTTGTCAACGCGCAGATAGACGATTTCTTCGAAGGGAACTAACGCGAAGACTCCCCGACGCCGGCTCCGAATTCATTTCGCACACGGGGGGTGGTTCCGGCGAGTGTGTTGTTAGAATGACTAGATATGTCTGACAACGGTACGCAAGATTTCATTTCGCACACGGGGTGTCCCCCCTTCGACTCATCAGTCAATTCATCTCTCACACGGGGTGCCCTTGGGCAACAATCGAAATCATATCGCACACGGGGGGTGCTGTCTCGACGCCGTCGGCGAATTCACTTCGCACACGGGGGGTGTGGTCCGGCGAAATAACGGTAGCTATAGGCTTACTCGTCCGGGTTGACTGGCGATTTATATTTTGACTTGACCTTCTCTCCCTCTCGCCACTGCCAGTAGTAGTAGCGGTTGTCGTTGATTTCCTTGATCGTGATCGTGGCCTTCGACGGGACGTCGTCCGGAAGGTCGTCCGGCCGCTCGTCGATCTCGTCGTCCTCCGACTCCTCCTCGAGACGCGCTTCGCGAGCTTTGTGCTCTGCCAGCTCCTCGGCGTAGCGCGCGACGTGCTGGAGCTGGTCCGGCGAGTAGCCGTTGAGTGTGTTGACGAGATCTGTTGGGAGTTCCGCCGGCGGCGTCGGTGGCTCGTAGGACATCAGCGGTCGCCTCGTATTAACCAACAGAGCGCGTATTGGCATAGATTTGTTGGTTAATCAGGTACCGTCCCATCACAGGCTGAAGAGTACGAATAGCAAACTATTCAGAAATAGACGTGCCGTTAGACGCCGTCCGGACGAGGGGCGTTCTCGTACTTGACCATCTTCTCGGGCTTGTCGGAAATGGTATCGTAGATTTGCTGGAGCGTCTCCTCCGCAGCGAGTAGGTTGTGCTCCTCCAGGAACTCCCGCCCTTCCTCCGTGAGGCCGTAGAACTTCCAAGGGTAGCCCTGCCGGCGCTGGTCGTCGTCCAGGGCGACCTCTTTGACGATGCCGGCGTCGATGAGCTTCTGGATGTGCTTGTAAACGGTGGCATCGCTCACGCTGGGGTTGAGCTCCTCGAGTTCGTACATCGAGGGGAGCTGGTCGGGGTGCTGGAGGATGTTGTTGATTAGCGCGAACCGCGTCTGTTGGGTGACGAAGTGGACGAGTTCGCGGGATTCCATCCCCTCAGCTGTCCCTAGGTCGGTGCTCATACGACACGATACACGGCCTGGCGGCAAGTAGTTTACCCTTGAGTAAATCACTCTGGAGTAAACCACATCCGACTAAGTTGGTGATTTACTCCGTAAATCATATCGCACGACGCTGAGAGGAATCGTGTATGTCCGACGAGGAGCCGCCCGTCCCTGAAGAAGTCCTCACGAGTGCGAAGGACCAACTCGACGACGAAGAGATCTCGCTGGCAGACAACGAGGAGATTCTCCACGCCCTGAGTGAACTGACTCCCGTCTACGAGAATGAACGCTCGTACTTCGTGCTGGGCAACTACGACCGGGAGCCGATTCGGCGGCTGAACCTCGTGGTCGACCGGCTCAACCGCCGGCAGGACGCCTACGCGTTCCGGATGGTTGACATCCGTGGCGAGTGGGACAACAGCATCCAGAAGTTCTGCCTGATTGCCGACATCGTCACCTACCTCGTTGGCGTCGCCGAGAAGGAACCGAGTGACTTTCTCGTTGAGCAGGGCCTCCTTGTCGGCACGACGGAGTTCTTCGCGAAAAGCCACGTCCTCAAGCGGGTGTACGAGGACGAGGAACACCCCTTCGGCTGGATGCAGGACGGCGTTTTCGAGCTGTTTGAGCAAGAGGGACGGCTGTACCGCTGGCAGACCGAGGAGGAGCTCGTCGACGTCACAGAAGAGCTCCCGTGACGGCAGTGGAACCGTAACTGTCTGCGTTAACCAACGTGGGTGATGAAGAGGGTGGTTTGTTGGTTAATCAGACTCCGTCCGCATCAGCCGGGAGTCGGCCATCCGGTCGCGGCACTCGGCCGCGCTTGATTTCGTGATCGACGCGACGCAGGTGCTTACATCCGCCGGCGGGGGGAGCCCTGCTGCCAGTCTGAACAGGACCAGGATTCGCCGACGACGTCGACTTCGTAGCAGTTCCGGACGCCGACTGAACCTCATTCCGACCGCCTTTTTTGAGCAACGAGACCGCCATTTCCGCGGTTACCGAGTAGGGGTGCGGGGCTTGAGGTCGTCAACTTGGTTGCCATGAGTTAACGCGATCATCTGAACGCGAACGTCTCTTGGGCAACTCCCACTCGGTGCGACGGTGTCAGAACCTCGGCGGTCTGGAACCGGCGTCACACGCAGTTTGGCGAACCCGTATCATAGACCGGGGCAAAGAACTACCATCGCTTGCGCGTTAGCGTTGTTTTACGGTGTCTGGGGATAACAGTAAGCAGCGGTCGCGGTCACGGACCGAGCCGGATTTCGAGCGGACGGACGAATCTACGGACCGGTCCGCACCCGAGGAATCGCACGAGGTACCCGTCTCCGATGATGAGGCACCCGATGACGATCGGGACCGGGACCCGCCGGAAGATGGTGGCAACGGCGGTGACGGCGGCGATGGAGATGGTGGAGATGATAGTATACCCCCTTCCGACGACGAGGTTCGTCTGCTGGTGTTCCTCTGGCTGCTTGAACAGCGCGACGATACGGTCACCGGCGTACAGGCCAAAGCCTTCTACAGACGAGAGATTGCCGAGGTCGACAACGTCGGTGAACTCTACGCCGGGCTGAAGGGCGAGTACATCGCGAGCCGTCAGGATTCCGAGCCGATCTCCCTGACCACGGCAGGCAGGCGAGTCGCGAGTGACGCAAGTTCAGTACAGGAGACGGTCATTGATATCGTGCTCGACACGGTCGCTGACCTCGTACCGGAGAACGAGACGCTCGAACGGCTCTTCTGGCTCGGAAATGTGGCGCCAGCATCGTTCGACTGGTACCTCGACAGGTACGGCGATCGACTCGACGACCAGATGGTGCTGCTGGTACCGTTCTTCCCCGATGAGCGCTTCCAATCGCGAGCTAGATATGGCGCGATCCTCGATTCCCTGTCCGATATCCCTGCCACCGTCGAGGACAATGTCGCGGAACTCGTCACTGACGAGGAGCATCTCATCGGAGCGGCTGTGGCCGCCGGCGACACGACGGTGGAACTGCTGGATGCACAGGTTCAGGAGACACTCAGATGTGATTATCGAGACGCGCTCACCATCTACCTTGGAGAACAGGCCGCAGAACAGGTGATCGATGACCTCGCGTATGCCGGTCTCACGAGAAATCGTAACGCGTTCGATATCGATATCGCTGGCGTATTGGAGTCGGAACGGTCCCGTCTCCAGGAACGGTTCGCGCTCGACAAGGATGCATGTCGGGCAGCATTCGAGGAGAACTGGGATCTGGTGCTGGAGTGGTACGAGGATTTTCCGGGGCGGTCGCATGACACGATCAACCTTCTGGTGGAAACAGGAGCCACCATTCCCGGTGATGATGGGTTCGGAATCAGAACAGATGTTACGGACATCGGGGGCGAGGTCGTCGACGACCTACTGGCTGACATCGAGGAACGGATAAACCGATTCTCGAACGTTGCACTACAGCTGGCTTTCGACTTCGACGCCGCGATGAACCGGGAGGAGGAGATCATCATCACTCTCCACGAGACCTCCTGGAGTTCGAACCAGCACTATTATCCGGCACTCGTTAAGGGGACTGGTAGAAAAGATCCCGACCGGAACCCGCTGACGGAGAAGGTGATTCTGGTTCCGTCACCGACAGAGTTCGGATTCGAAGATTCTCATCTCGATTCGGACCGCTACCACAGTCGGGGGAGTGCCCTCGAAGGGCCGAATCGGAATCGTGAGTTCAATGCTATCGGGGACGTTCCCCAGTTGACGGCGGTGAAGGACGAATTCTCGAACTTGGATTGGGAGAAAGTAGACGACAGTACGGTGCAGGCAGCCCGCGAACTGCTTGAGGAACAGTCCAGAATCTCGCCCGAAGAGGCCCTCCAGCAGGCTGACGAGTTCAAGGAGCCACACCTCACGGCTCTGTACACCATCGCGAACAAAGCGACCACGAGTACCTCGATACGGAATGATGATTACACCGAACATCATGTCTGGGACGATGTCGAACGTACGCTACAGCTCCGCTTCGATGACCTATCGGCGGACGACATTGACGAGGTACGAGAGGATCTCGAGAACCGTCTGGTGAAACAAGCAGGTGTCGACTTCGTCGAATTCGACGACGATGACCTTCTTGAGAGGGTATTCGGAACTCGCTATCGACGTGCCGTGAAGGAGCGCATCAGAGGACTGGATACCGATGCGCAGCGAATGGTGCATGTTTTCCTTTCCGACTGGGCCGAGAATTCGTCGATCGATATCCGGAATAGCCGTCATCAGCCGGAATTCGATCTTCGTTACCAGTTCGAATTCGGCAAGGCCCCACCAGCAGAGCCACAGTTGTCCGATGTCCTGGTTAGAGCGGGAGTCTGCACCATCGGCACATATATCGACTCCAATGGCGCACATCAAGGGGAGTGGTACGTAGTCTACACCGGCATCAGAGCTCGTCCAGAAGCGTTTCGCTCGGAACTAACGGTCGAACCACTCGAACGATCGGTGGACCGTCTCGATGAATATAGTCAAGACATCCCGCAACTCGCCGGCATCGAGTACCTGCTTGGCAAAGACGGTGGTAAGACACTCCGGAAGAACCTCCGTGACCATCTGACACGCCTCGATGATGATGCGATGCGTGCCTTCGAGTTTGTCGATGGCATCGTCGCGGAGAAGGATGGGATAGTGATGCTCAATCCTGCGATCTCATCCGATCTCGATATATGGCTGATTCAGGCGAAGCGCTCGTTGATGGACAATCTCTCTGATATCGAGGCCCACCTGCAAGCGTCGGATCATGCCGACCTCTATCTCGAATTCAACCCAGAGGAACGGATTTACGAAGGAGAGCTTCTGACGAAGGAAGGCGATGAGTTACAGCTCATTATCGCGCCGTGGCTGACGGAGGACGATGAAGACCAGATAGATGACGATGCAGTCGTAATCCTCACACAGCACGCAGGAGAGGCCTTCATCGATCGCCGGAAGACGGGCTACAAACGGTCGCTGGTCATCGGAATCGGTGAGGATGGACTCCAAATCTACCACAACCTCCCACACGACGATATCGCGACGCCGATAATCGACTCGTTCACGAAGGAGTTCGAGGTCCAACAGCAGGAGGTGGCTGTCGACACTGAACACTCGGAAACCGAGTCACAAGGCGAGCAAGAATCCGTGCAGAACGACCAGCAGGAATCGGAGGAAGCAGCCGACGCGGCCACCATGACATCGCTGGAGTCTGCCGTCACGAGCGACACCACGGGGGGAGAGTCCCAGCCCCCGGCGACGAACCTGCCGGCGGAACTCTTCGAGTTTGGTGAACCATCGTTCCCTGGGGACATCCTCCGAGACCGGCCCGTGATCCTCCTGCTCCACAAACCCGAGGGTGACCGATTCGGAACGACGCTTCAGTTCCTCTGTCGAGAGCTGTACCACCAGTACCAGGGCGGACTCCCACGGGGGCGTGTCCATGGCAATCCGGAAGAACTCGGACACCGGCTGGAGGCTGGCGGTCGCATTGAGTTCGTGGATGAATCCGAGGGGCGGTTCTTCGACAGCGGGAAGATCTCGGATAGCGGTGTTGGCTCGGCTCGCTGGTCCAGCGTCATCCGACGAATTCAGGAGATGTACACCCAGGGGATGGGATTCGTCGTCCTCCAACTTCGTCCCCAGGACGTGCGTGAATTTCGTTCGAAACTGGAAGACGACGTCCGGCCACATCGTCCGCAGATCTTCGAACTGAATCCCCTACGTCCCAAGGCTGACTTCACTAGCACCAAGGGATACCTCGAGTGGTTCGTCCCTCGGGCTGAGGCGTTGTGGGGATATCCGGATCTGCAGGGGGAGCTGTACTCGTACTCCGCGTTGGACTCGAAGGTGGACAACTTCGACGATATCTTCACGCTCGCCGAGCGCCGGGCATGGCAGCGATTGGAGGATGCCACTACGGAGCCGATAGACGACGGGACGAAACAGCGATCGCCGGCCATGGTCGTCCGCCCGCATCGGGGGTCGGACGCCGGTCCTGCCGCGGAGAGCGACCTCCACTACGCACTGAAATCGTTCGTCGCCCGGTGGCTGATAGAATCGGATAGCTTCGATTTCGAATCCGTCGCCACGGAACGAGAGACCGACATCGCGTCCCGGACCGGCGGGAACCTGATTCCCGATATCCAGGCGGGGCGTACCGTCTATGAGGTAGAGACCCTCTACGGGACGGGAAGACCGATTCTTTCGATCAAGCAGACTGTGGAGAAGTACCGTGACCTCGGAAATCCTCCCGAATCCATCGCCATCGTCCTCTCGCCACTTGCAGCATTCCTGCACTACCAGTCACTCCGACGCCTTGAGTACGAGATGAACACGGAGTGGGATCTAGAGGTAGACCTTACGCTACCGGTGCTACGGGAGGACAGACTGGTCGAGCTTGACCGACTTCGACGCTCGTTCGAGGTGGGTGTGGGAGACGACTAAACGGTCGTCTGATGGGGGCCTCCGCCCCTCCGCGGGCACTGAAAAACTTAACCAACGAAGTAGACGTACACTCTATTTTCGTTGGTTAAAATGAACTGCCGAGGGCGTCGATGATCTCTTCAGCCGTGGTGCTGATCCGGCCGAGGCGCTCTCGGACGACCTCGGAATCGTCCGACTCCCACGCTGCCAGGTAGAACGCTGAGCCGCTCGTGTCGAGCCCGTAGTACCGGCCGACGACGTAGGCGACCGCCTCGGCCTCGACCTCGCGTTTCGACCGTTCGGTGTCGTCCTCGACGTCGAAGTGGAGCAGGGCGTGGGCGTACTCGTGGATCAACGTCCGGGCGAGATCGGCATCGTTCTCCCGGTCGCGAACCTCGACGAGCGGCTGGACGTCGACGAGGCTCAACTGCTCGCAGATGCCCTTCGCCTCGCCGTGCGTCCACTCCGCTTCCGGCACGATGCGAACCGTGACGCCGAGTTCGTCGGCGGCACCGGTCAGCCGAGCAACGAGGTCGCCGGCGTCCCCGGTTGCTTCCGTGTCGAGGTCGGGAAGTGGTTCTCCCTCGGTCTGAGAGATGTCGAACACCGGCGCAGGCTTGAATCCGACGAGGCCCTCAGACCACTCCTCAGGCGATGTCTCGTTGTACTCACAGTCGCTATCCTCGTGGTAGCGCGGCGAGTTCTCGCACTCCGGACACTGCTTGGTGATGATCGGGGCCCAGATCCAGACGGCTGACTCACCTTCTTGGACGTGCCGATCGAACTCCTCCTGCCACGTCCGGTAGCCGGCGACCTTTGTCGCGTTGGGGTACTGCCGCTTGATGAGCAGCGTGTTCCGATAGGAGTAGTCGTGGAAGCGGCTCTGGATGTCCAGCCACTCCTGGAACTCGGCACTGGCCTGTGCGTCGTCGACACCGGCGACGAGGTCGTCGATCCACTGTTTGATGGTACTGTTCATCTCGTCGGATCGCGTGTCGGTCTGGTCGAAGGAGACCGACGAGTCTCTGGTCGTGGACATGGTGGTCACTGAATCGGATGAACGCGATTTCGCCAGTTCAGAACGCGCCGCACCTCTCAAGGGCGGATGAACAACCCTCTAGGAACGCTATCGAAGCTCGGCTGTATCGTCCGCGAAGCCGACCGTGACGAGATACTCGAGGAACTCGTCGAACTGATCCACGTCGCTGGGCGTGTCGGTCGCGAGGTGGCGGGCCCACTCGACTGCCCACTGAAACGCAGGATCAGCTCCGCCCTTGCCGTGAATGTACCACCAGCGCGCCGCTTTCAGCACGACGAGCGGGTTCGTCGGCGGCTCTGTACTCGCCAGCGCACGGGTCAGCGACTGAATCTCCTCGGGAACGTCGCTTGCGTCGACGTCGCCGGACTGCGTGTTCGTGATATCGACAGGAATCTCGTCGATCGAGACATCGCTTGGTGACTGTTGCTGACTCACGAAAATCACCTGACTGCGAGGGCGTTCGCTGAAGCCCTCACCCTCTCAGGGGGCAGAAAAACAATCCACAGTCGGTCCGCCGGTGTCTCAGCGGCCGATGGTGCCCTGGCGTGTGACCGGCGCGTCGGGATCGATACTGAACGCGGCGACCGTGGCGTCCTCGGTTGCCGTGACGGCCACGTCGTCATCGCCGGTCACGAGTGCGCTCTCGGTGTACCCGACCGGCTCATCACCGACTTCGACGGCGCCGTCGAATACGTACAGGTAGGTGTGGCGGCCCGGTTGCGACGGGAGCGTGGCCGTGGCTCCGGCGGCGAGGCGGCAGTCGTAGAAATCGACGTCGTTCCGTACGTACAGCGGTGCGTCAGTGCCTTCAGGGCCGAACAGGTGGCGCCACTCGCCGGCGACCGGGTCGGGAATCGGCTCATGCTGAATACCGGGGTCGAGGTTGAGGCTGTGCGGGCGGACGAAAATCTGGAGCATTCGCAGCGGCGGGTCGTCGGCGAGCGTCTCCTCGGAATGCCAGAAGCCGCTGCCGGCGTTCATCACCATTAGATGGTCGGAATCGGTGACCAACTGGTTGCCCTGGCGGTCGTCGTGGCGCATCACGCCCTCGGGCACCCACGAGATGATCTCCTCGTTTTGGTGCTGGTGCATCCGAATCAGGGTTCCAGGGTCCATGAACGACTCCACGACCGTCGCGAGCGGGCCGTAGCCGTGGTCGTCATGGTCGGGGACGGCCCGTCCAGGGAAGTTGAAGTGGATCCGAAACTTGCCCTGGTTCTGCGAGACATCCGTTCGCGGCGCCGTGTAGATACGAGATTGGGTCTGTGCGGAAGGCGACTCGTCCATTACCCCGTGTAGTCACTCACCCGCTAAATGGGTTCTGCGCTCGGTTCCTGGCTTCACGGCGAGTAGATGGGTCGTGTCCCTCACGCCGGCGGCAAGTAGACGCTCTGCTCGACGGCGATTTTCTTGAGGTTATTCCGGTGACGGTGGCTGAAGTAGGACTCGTAGCTGCAGTATCCACAGATCACGCCGGTATCGTATCCGGCAACGAAGGGACCCAGTGGGTACGCCCCCTCATCGTGGACGCCGGTGGCGAGCCCGTCGACGCGTCTGTGTTCGAGGTGTCTCTCGCCGATGCGAGCCGGGCTGTATTGTGGTCCTCTGCTTTCAACCGGGTCAACCACCGGTTATTCAAACCCGTCAGATGTATAAAGAGTCGTGAAGCGCGTCGACCACAGGGGGGAGGAGCCCGACGAACTCGCGAGTGCGCTCGTCGACAAATTCACAGCCTGCCATATCCACCATCTCGCCGACATCCTTGATGCTGATCCCCGGTCGTTGGACGAGTATTACGGCGAGGACTCCCGAGACTTCGGTGACAAGGCTCGTATAGCCGGACAGATTTGCCCGCAGAACGAGGAAGCGGTTGCACAGCTTCTAACCCTCAAAGATAACCACTTCGGTCGGAAGAAGATCAACCGTACCGCTGTGGTAGAGTACCTCTCGTCGGAGGGTGTCCCAGTAGAGACGATGGAGGAGATGGGTGCCAAAGATCTGCTTCTCGCCGCGTACCAGACGTTCTTCGATGCCGAGGCCGGAGAGATGCCTGAGAGGGAGGTGAACCGCCTCGTTGCCCGGGGAACACTATTTGAGGATCGACGAGATCGGATGTACTTCTACGAGGAGCGCGAGCTTCCACTCGACGAGATTGACAAGCGTATCGATAAGTTTCGTCGCCGATACAACAGACGGAATCGAAAAGCTCTCGACATCCGAATGTACGAGGACGAGGCTGAAAAACGGGTGGTTCTCCATTTGTTCCAGGAGCGCCCTCGACAAGTGCAGTACGTGTTCAGCAAGCGAGTCGGTGATGACGAACCGGGACCACCGTCCGTCACGACGGCTCCGAATTACCCAGTGAAGGCTATTCGGTTGAGATTGCAAAACAGGGACGGAGTGGGCGAACTCCGTCTTTCGAAGTCAGCCGAGAACAACGGATGGACGGGCGTGTTGGAAGACCTGATGGAGGATTCCTTTGGGGTGTCGAATGCCCTGGATGATGCTCGCAAGCATCGTTCCGAGAAGGTCGATCAAATCGTATCTTCGGCGGTTGAGACGGCCAGCCAATCGGAAGACGAAGAAAACGCCGAGGATGACGAATCTGAAAGTGTGGAAGAAGTCATCAGTACGAAAATTTCGGAAGCGGTTGATGAGGCGGTCGAAGCACGCGAGAAATCAAATGAAGAACGTGGATTCAATGCAGAGGAACTCCGCGAGCGGGCCAACTTCGATCCGGTCGGATTCCGCGTCAAAAACGGAGAAGTCATCGAGGAGATCGAGCTGACTGCCCAAACTACCCTCAAGGATGCCTTGGACAGAGAACCTGGAGTTCGCGATATGCTTGAATCCCAGTTATCGGATGCAGATTCCGATGTCACTGTGGGAATCAAGTGTCGCGCAACGCTACCCGACGGCCGCGTGGAGACCTTCGTGCTGGAAGACGGGATGCCGCGACCGGCACATAGCGGCCTGTCGCGCGAAATGCAACACGTGCTGAACGCAGTATTCGACGATGAGTCATCTGACAACTGATTCTGCGCTGGACTACCTTGCCGAGTTCATCGAGGAGTACGCCGGCTTCGGCGATGGTGGCGACCACATCGGTTGGCTCGCCAACCAGACGGACTATGTCGAGAAACAAGACACCCACAACACGTGTCGGCATTGTGGTGCTGATGTCAGTCGCCATCGCTTCGACGACGAAGTAGAAATCACTTGCCACGATCACCCAAACAATCACACGTACCGACTCAATCCCGAGGAAGTATTCGCCTATCAGCTGAATCCCGATTCAGTCCTCCGAGATATCGCTGCTGAGCTGGGATTCGGGAACTCGGCAGATGGTGTGACTCAGAACCCCGAGTACGCAGTCACCTCTGTCACGAACCACGTTCGAATCGCCCTGCTTCTGCGCCCGCGACGGCACGAAACGACTGTAGACGAGCTGTTTGCAGATTCGGTGAAGAACGGCCGCGTGAATGCCGTCTTTACATCTTCTGACTTCGAGGACGTGAGGTGGGGTTCTGTACTTCGGAAACCGCTCGCCGGGGCTGCCCCCGTATTCCCTTTGGGACTCCTTCCGAACTCGGCCGATGAAATCTACCGACAGCTCACATCGGCGTCCGAGGCTCGCCAACGCAATGAGTTGACGTTGCCGTCTGGTGACACCGACCTCATACGGAATCTGAACCAGAACCCACGGGCAACGCAGTTTGAACTCGAGTACGCACCGCTCTTCCGCGCGTCGGACACTCCGGACTCGATCCGACTTAGTGAACGGTTCGAAGATGTCTGCACGACCGCATTCGGGCTTATCGGCTTCCCCACTGACTCCGACGAGTTAGGAACGAATAACCGCGGTGAGAATCTATCAGACATCCTCTTCACCATAGCGAATGACTCGCGGTACCCGAAGAACCACGGTGGCGGGAAGATCCTCGGGATTGTGGACGCCAAGTCGAACGCCAAGGCCGACATCGGGGGCGAGCAAATTGTCGAGAAGCACGCGGAGTATCTTCAACAGGCGAACACAGACGCGTTCGACGAGCATCACATCGCCCACGTGTTTGTCGTACTGTCGATGAAAGGCTACGAGTCCAACGAGGTCGACTGGTACGACGCTATTGAGGCCAACTTCCACGGTGAGAACGTCGACGACATTACGATGGTGGTGCTGTACGCAGACGCACTCGCCCATATGCTCGATATCCAGATATCCGCTACCCAGCGAAACGAGGCGAGCTTGGCTGTCGGAGATGTCAATGATGTCTTCCGCCCATTTTCAATTATCGAGCATTCAAGCGAGGCGTCGACGAGGATATCGGGGACATCACTAGAGTGGACGATCGAGATCTAAATGCCTACGAGAAGGGCTATCGGGATGAGTACCACAAGCGCGAACGATTACTCGTGGTCACTCGAGAGATGGTGGATAAGCACTATCGTCGAACTATTGAAGATCACGATATGGTTGGAGGATTGTTGTCCCGATACGGAGACACACTGTGACGAATATGCCGAAGGGAGGACAACCCGATGTTCACTGGTTCTATCGATGCTCCGACGATAACGGATTTATGAACTGCTGCGTAGATCCTGTTATCCGCAACTATTGTTGAGGGCAAGAGAAACAGACTGGCGACTACAATGCCGACATCAGCTCATCGCGTCCTAGAATCGCTCACGGAGGGCGTCCTCCCGCTCCTCGAACTGGTCGACCTTCTCCTGTAGATCGTCGCTGACGCGCTCGATGCTCGCGAGTGCCCGCTCGCCGGCGAGCGACGCCTGCGACCCGTCGTCGCCGTAGGCCTCCAGCTGCTCCTCGTAGGCGCGTTCGACCCGCTCGATGGTACCTTCGGGGTTGAACAGGATGTCGTTGGCCGTGCGAACGTAGCCGTCCAGCGACGCACCCTCCTTGCCCTGGAAGAAGTGGGTCAACGCGTACGTGGCGCCGGAATGGAGCGTCCACATATCGATCTCGACGGGGGAGACAGCGTTGGCCTCCGCATCGCTCGCGGCACGCTCGGCCAGGTAGTCCGGGAAGCCCAGCAGGCTGTAGAACTCCGTGACGGTGAACGGGAGCTCCGAGAAGTCGAGGTCGATGTCCTGGGCGTCACGGATGAACTCGAAGAGGTCATCGGCGACGAGTTCGACCTGTGCGAGGATCTCCTCCCACCAGGTCCGGAAGTTCCGCACGTCGCCAACGTGCTTGATGACCTCCTTATCGGTGAGCGAGCGCATCGTGTTCGAACAGTAGCCGTCCTGAGCGAAGCCCTCGACGTAGACCGCGTGCTCGCCGAAGAAGTCGTAGCCCGACGTGACGCCCATCGTGATCGGGTCTGACCGGCCCGGCAGGCGCACCTCGAGGCCGTCGAACATGATGTCCATATGGACCTCGCCGCCGCCTCGGTAGCGACGGATCTCGCCGAACATCACGTCGCCCAGCGGCGTCCCGTCGATGGTCTCCTCGCGGAGGACCTCCTCCAGCGGCCCGTAGACGTCGACCGGGTTGATGATCGCGTACGAGTCGGTGGGCACGTGGAACAACGGGTCCAGCCCCGAGTCTCCATCTCGGGCCTGCTCCCGAGCGCGACTTGGCTCCACGAGCGCGTTGAATCGCTCCGTCTCGACCCACTCGTCGGTGTAGGGGTTCTGGTACGCCACGGTGGTCTCGACGGCCTGCGGGAGGTCGCGAATCGCCTCGGCGAAGGTCACGGCGTCGTCGCCCCCGCGACGCTGTCGGTACCACTCGGGCAGTTCGGTGTCGGTACGTCCATCGACGCCAGCGAAGATGGTTCTCGACTCTGGGTCTTTCATTTCGGTCACCTCGACGCAGGAACGCTCATCGAAGGCCGCCTGCCTCGTCTCGCGCCCTGCGCCCCTCTGCCGGGCGCACCAACAACACCACATTAACCAACACTGACCCAGGGGGCGGCTGATTGTTGGTTAATCGGACCACAGCCGGGGAACTGTTGCACTGAGGTTACTCGCTGCTGGAGCGGCGTAGCCGAACCTGCTCCGGGTTCGGAACCCAGGGATGGTCCTCCCAGCAGTGAAGGGCGTGAGCACGGGGCGACTCGAACTCGGCTCCGCAGGATCCACACTCGTAGACATCGTCGGGCCAGGGCTCGCTGACGTACATCGCAGTCACGGTCGTCGCGACCGGCTCGGGCGCTCCGCTTCGCTGAACGTACCGGTAGCCGCGAACCGTCCGTTGACGGATTGCTGTCCGAGCGATCTCGGCGGGTTTGTCGTCGGGGAGATACACCCAGCGAACGAAGTCGTCAACCGACTCCTTGGCCGAGGGCTGGAGGATGAACCACCGCTCGTGGGCATCCCGGAACAGGTAGCGTTCAGTTCCCCTGTTTTGGAGGTACACCGGGTCACCCTGGCCGGGGATGAGTCGCAGCCCCTGGGCCGGTGATATCGGGTCCAACAGTCGCTCGACTACAGATGGATCGCACTCCGGCTGGTTGTCCGAGTCTTCCTCTGCTGTGAACTCATCGAGACGAGCATTCGTAGTCACGGAGCCCACCGTCCGAGTGAGGACTGTTCCCGCTCAGACTCATCAGGAACTTCACAGAGGAACCGCCATTTCGGCCGCTCTCGGATTTGCTTGTCGGGTCGGTTACCTGCCTGTCCGGGCTCCGTTTTTCCGGCGCAGTGCTAGCCCTTGTCTCTGAGCGCTTTGATCATCGAGCCGTCGAAGTCAGCTCGCACGAACGTCAGCAGAAGGCGAACGCCTCGCCGCCGGCCGTGCCGGCGCACGAACCGTTCCATCGACCGGGCGAGGGCGGCAGAGGCGAGGTTCGGGAAGTCGACGCCGATGCAGATCCGTGCTGCCTCGACGATCTCGTCACCCTCATATCGGGTCCCGTCGTACTCCAGCGAGCGAATCAGCGGATAGCGCCACGTAATCGCATCCAGTAGCTTGTCCTGGTAACAGAGCCCGTGATGGACGAGGTTCGTCCGCGGGACACTGTCCATATAGGAATGATGTGCTTCGTAAATCGCGCCGGCGACGTGGCGCGGGATCGATTCGATATGGACGCGCTCCGCGAACCGCAGGCCGAGCGGCGCCGTGACTGGCTGGCCGTCGCGATGAATGGGACACGAGCACCCCTCGGGGGTGCGCGTGAATTGGAAGCCGGTACTCGTCCGCTGGCCGGGAGAACGTGTCTGCGTCACGAGTCGGTACCGTCAGTCTGCTCTTGCCGGTCGTTGTACCGTTCCAGTTCGCGACCGATTTTCTCGAGTGCCTCGATCCCTCGTTCGATCAGCTGGTGGGTGGCTCGCGACAACCGAAGCGTCTCCATCAGCACTCCCCCTCCGGTGGCTCGATGAGGTCGTTGCTCTCGTCGACGAGAGCACGGATGGCCTGCTCGACATCGGCATCGTCCGAAACCGTCCGGCTCGCTAGGGGTGCCGGGTAGGCGCGGTCTCCCTGACTGCAGAGGACGGCCAGCCAGCCGTCGGTTCCCTTCCCGAGCACGATGTAGTGGTCGCGATCAGCCCGCTGGAAGACTCGCCGGTCGGGGCGAGTGACCGTTCGCCAGTTCTCGGGGAGTGACGGTGACGGCCCCCCGCCGTCGGGAAGGGCGACGACGTCGTCGGTTATCGTCGCCATCGCGGCGTCGATCTCTTCGCCGGTGAGGTGCCAGCAGGCCGCCCGACCGTCACACTCGAGCTGGCTGACCACGCGATTCCGGAACGCGATGTAGTGTTCTCTCGCGACCTGGGCATCGTTGTAGTAGTCGAGGAGGAGCCCGCAGGCGAGCTGTGCGGGCCCGCTTCCAGTATATCCCCACTCGAAGCCTGTCGGGCTGTGGTTGACCAGGTCGAGACTTCGATCCGGAGTGAGACGCTGGTGTTCGGAGAGATTCAGAACGACGGCGTGGCCGTCGACGCGAAAGCCGACGTATTCGACGTGGTCGTCGCGACGGTTAGCGAGCGCTTCTGTCTGGATTCCGCTTGACGTGGGACGTCGTGCGTTCCCGTTCATCGGTACGTCGCGGGGTGGTGACCCCCGCACCCCTCTCGGGGGTTCTACAAACAGATCCGGAAACGCCCTCGCCGTCCCTACTGGCTAGCTGCGGGGAACTCGAACCCGCCGGTGTCGCTCTCTAACTCCTCCGTCTCGGTAGTCTCTGATTGGACTGTCTGGCGGGCCTCTTCCAGTTCCTCGCGGCGATTGTCGGCGCTCTGGTGGACGCTGATGTCGTGTTTCTCGCAGAGTGCTCGCTCGACCGCGAAGGTCATCTCGTCGAAATCGACCTTTGTGATGTCGACGTCCTCCGGTGAGGGCGTCTCATCAGCGACGTCGATGTCCCGCGACCAGGTATCGGCCGAAATGTCGCTGGTCGGGAGTCGCCACTCGTCGCCCTCGAGTTCTTCACGCAGGTACTGCGCGAACTCCTTGTAGTGATCGAGCGCGATGTTCTTGGTGGCTGAATCGGCCAGCAGCGCGATGGCGAGTTGATCGATACGGGCCTCGTCGGCCTCCGGTCCCCAGTCGAATCCACCAGGGGCGCGGCGTAGGACGTGGAGGTGCTTGTCCAGCACGTCGCCATCGGGCGTGTACACCAGCTGTCCACCCATACAGCGTTCGCCGCGGTATGCTCGGCTGCCGGTCATCGAAACTCACCCTCCCGGTGGCCCAGGCCTCGTGGTCGCGTCGGGGGCTGGCTGGGCCGGGAATCCGACGGTCGACGGGCAGTATCTGGACTGCGTCCGCTTCGCCGAGTGCTCGCACTCGCGGTCCCGGCTGGTCGGGGCCCGACGTACATCGGCTTTCGCGCTTGACTTCGCTCTGTGACGACCTCTCG
Source organism: Haloarcula sp. Atlit-47R (assembly GCF_003665985.1). Taxonomy (NCBI): domain Archaea; kingdom Methanobacteriati; phylum Methanobacteriota; class Halobacteria; order Halobacteriales; family Haloarculaceae; genus Haloarcula; species Haloarcula sp. Atlit-47R. The sequence continues at coordinate 44,022 of NZ_QPLQ01000007.1, forward strand.
ATGGAGCAGCGTACAGAGTTTCATGACGCTCTCGGCGAGGTCGAACGCCGCTGCTCGCGACTGGAGATCGTGCTGGCTGAAGAGGATCGTCCCATCGGCCCGGTCGACGCGGACCAGCCAGTCCGAGGGGTGCTGGACGTGGCAGAGGACGGATTTCGAGAACTCGTAGGCGAATACGAAGTGTTCGTCGTCTGTTCGGCGATGCAACCACCAGTGGTCAGGGGCGACCTCGCTGTTGCTCTCAGAACTCATCGATGATCCGGGACGGCTGTGACGTCCCGCACCCCTTGCGGGACGTGAAACAACATCTGCGGCCGCCGCACCCGCTTTCGTCGCCGAGGTCGGCAACGTATTTGGTTCTAGCAAGATACAGTCCAATTATATTCGGATGGCTGTACTGGACGACCTCTCGGGGTTCGAGTTCGAGGACTTGATGGAGGACGTGTTCCGGAACCTCGGCTACGAGAACGTCCGGCAGGCCGAGCGCACGGCCGACGAGGGGCGAGACGTCCTTATGGAGGAAGTCGTCGACGGGACGCGACGGGCGATCATCGTCGAGTGTAAGCACACGGGCACGGTCGGGCGGCCGGTCGTCCAGAAACTCCACTCGGCGATCGCGACGTTCGACTTCGATGGCCCCAAACGCGGGATGGTCGTCACGACCGGGCGGTTCACGAACCCTGCCCAGGAGTATGCCCAGCGGCTCCAGCAGAACGACGATCCGCATCCCATCGAGTTGCTTGACGGCGAGGACCTCCGAGAGATCGCCGACGAGATCGGCCTCGATCTTTACAACGGCCGGATCGAGATCCTCTGCGACGAGACCCTGCGGCCGTACGACCCGGCGGCAGATGTCGACGCGCCGGTTCAGGAAGCGTTCCGCGACATCGAGAACGTCGAGGCCGCGGACCTCCCGAGGCCACACTCGCAGGTGTCATTCCGCCCGGTGGTTGCGATTACCGCCGATACGAACGCTGTCTTCGAGACATCCGTCGGTGTGATCCACCGGATCAACGACCGCACACAGTTCGTGGTCCACGCCGAGCGTGGTCGCCCGCAGGTCGCTGACGAAGCGGTCGCGACGCTGGTCACCGAGAACCTCCACGCGACGGTCGATCTCGATATCGACCAGTTCGGGGAGGTCTTCGACGACGTCGAGGAGCGCCGCTTCGGCCAGACCCAGACCGAGTACAAGGAGTGGGCCGTCGAGCGCCTCCAGGACTACCACACGACGACGGTGACCTACACCGGCGACAACAACGTCACGTACAACAAGACCTGCGAACCGAACCGCTCGGACATCTCCGTCCAATCGATTGAACCGGTATACCTGCCCGAGGTGCGCCAGACGACCGACCTGGGCGAGTACAGGTATCCCTACGAGTACTACGCGGCAGGGCCGTCCAGAGTGACCGCCGAGGACGGCATCTATCGGTGCGTCCACTGCGAGACGAGCGGCGTCGACGAGACGTACACGTACTGTCCGAACTGCGGGGCGATTGCCTGCGACAGCCACAGCAAGACCGAACGGCTCGAAGGTGAGCCGGTCTGTACGGGCTGTGCGGTGACCGAACGGTTCGCGCTGAAGACGAAGTACTTCTACGACGAGGAGAACCTCGAAGCGTTTCGCGAGGAGTACGCCGAGATGCCGATTCACGAGAAGGCGATGGAGAATAAGTGGCTGGCCGGCGGCAGCGCGATCACGACGCTGCTGCTCCTCGTCGGGCTCCTCCTCATCGGCGGTATCCTCTGAGTGCCCTCGGTACTCAGGCCGGTTCAGCCACCAGCTCTTCGAGCGCGTGTTCCAGCGGGCCGTTGAACTGCCAACTGGCCCGCTCGAAGGCCTCGTCGGTCGGGCCGTCCCACCGCGGGAACGCGGAATGCCCGCTCACCTTGACCGTCCACTCTGCCGGCTCGTCGAACGGGCTCCGCGTCGGAAGTTCGACGACGTAGAGGTACTCCTCGTCGCCGTGGATGCCGTCGGCCGGATTTTCGACACCGTGGCCCAGCAGGAACAGCGGCTGATCCAGATGCTCCATGTTGGCCGGCTCGAGGAGATCTGAGGGTTCGTCGGCGTGGATGCTTCGGTCCCGCCCCTCGTCGACGTACAGGGTCATCGTCGAGAGCGTGTCGACGAACATGAACTGCGCTGCGGCGTACGCCGGCCCGCGCTCTGTTCGCGTCTCATCGAGCAGCTGTTTCAGCTGAACGAGATCTCGAAGAACGCTGTCGGGATAGCCGTCGGAATGACGGTAGATCTGTGCGACTTGGTCGGCTTCGGACTGTTCATCTGTGGTCTCACTCCGTTGTACGAATCGGAGTTGGCTTCGTGTCGACATCGATCACCGCCGGCGCGTGTGCGCCGGCACCCTTCACCGGCGCAGAAACAACAAGAGCCGAACTGCTGGATTCAGAGTGTGTACTCAGCACGTCACTGTGGTTTACTTCATCGGGATTTTACAGAACCAATAGCTCAGCAGAGATGGTCATAGATCACTCGAACAGATCGTTTTCAAAACAGACCGTTTTGGCGTCACCTCAATGTCGCAGCTGCACAGCACGTCTTCCACCAGTTTCTTGGGCCAGCCACATTCCCAGCTCGTACTGACACTTTTTTAGGCGCCGTGAGCACACGCTCGTATGACAACCCAGCCCACGGCCGGAGAACTACTGGTTGGCGCATATCTGAAAACCGTTGAAGAGTGCGAACTAGTCATGTACAATCAGCGGTCCTCCCGCACCGAGAACCAACTCGAGATTGACGTCATCGGCGTTAATGATGATGGGGCCACACAAGATGTGTTTATTTGCGAGGTAACCACACACATCGGCGGAGTCAGATACGGCACTATCGACGAAAGCTTCTCCAAGTTCCGAGACAAGTTTGAGCGGAACGTTGCATACGTCACTGGTCTTTTTGAGTCGGCCGACACCTATCGGTTCCAGCTGTGGAGCCCTTCCGTGACAATCGGTTTAGAGAAGCGATTACCCGAGTTGATGAATACCTTGAATTCAGCGGAGGGGATGGAGTTAGATCTAGTCATCAATGACGAGTACGCCGAGCGTATGGAGGAACTCAAGACGGCAGCAGGGAATACGACAGAGCGCAACGGAGAACTCGGGTTCCGACTGCTGCAGATTCTGCAGCACACTACGTAAGCATATATTTCACTGCGTAAAGAATTAGACTCCGGTAGGCACATTGTTTGCGTTATGGCACTTCTTGACGGGACCGAACGTTTCGGTTCGGGAACGCCAACGACTGTTGATGCTCCAGCAGTCGACTGTCCGAGCTGTGCTGCCACGGTGTTCACTGAGAAAATCGGAGTGGTTTCCTGCGATGACTGCGGCGAAGAATTCCGCGCAGAGGGGCATGACGTCGTGTCGTGTCCAGCAGTAGAGTGCGATGAGTGTGGGGAGAAGATATCATTTATTCAGGAACACCGCTCGACTCGAGGTCCGTTTGATACATACCATTGCCACAACTGTAGCACCGACATCGCCCTACAAACGCCCAGTGGCGTTCAATCGACAGAGAAGGTGTTGGAGACGAACTGGCTACTTAACGGTCGGACCTTAGACGAGGCGTGGAACCCGTTCGGAGATGGCTATTGGTGGACGCGAGCGAAAACCGACCGCGAACAAACCGCCGTCGACTCATTAAATATTGAAGCGCAGCGGACGCACCCGAGTTTCAACGCCTATGTTCCGGGGAGTACGAACGCCCACCTCTGTGGAACCGATGACTACTGTGTCGGGTACATAACCTGGGAAGAGACGCGTGAGGAACCGGAACTGGGGCAGCTGTACATTCTCCCAGCGTTCCGGAGGCAAGGTATCGGCGCAGGGTTTGTTGAGGCTTGGCGGGAGGATGTTGCTGACTCGTTTAGCCGGTTCCGAGTAAATAATCCGAATGCAGATATGTACCGGTTGCTCCGGAGTATTGAGGCGGTAGAGATTACAGAAGATGGCCTAGATTTTACGGGATGTATCATTACGGGGTCGAAGATTGATGTGCCGGATGAGTGGGGTCCGGATATGGCCTGATTCATCCCATTTCTCCCTTGCTGCCAAGATTAACTTCGAATGTTCGAAATCATCCCGTCGATTTGACCCTTGACCCTATATTTAGCAAAATTACTGATATATGTCACTTAACGGGGGTTTCATCAATCCCACTACGCCAGATGGGAGACCTCAGCTGATTCCTTAATATCGTCGAACTCGCCACGCTCGACCGGTTGCCAGTCCTCACCCGGAGCTGGACTCCACCAGTCAACCTCGTAGGCACCGGGTTCGCCGAGAATCTTCACTCGTGCCGACCCATCGGGTAGGTCGCGACGCAGCTTCTCGTCGACGTGGAGATTCCAGGTCGGATCGGTATCGAAGCAAGCGAGGATTGCTTCCTCGTGCCCACGCGTCTCTCGCGACTCCTGGAATTGGACCCGTGTATTGCAGTTCTGGCAGAACACCCCTTCGAACGGGATCTGACTGAACACCTCGTGCCCACAGACTGGACACCAGAGGAACTCGAACACCGCCGGACTATACCGTTCGATCGTTTCGAGACTCGACAGTGACTCACCGTTCATTACCGTACACGATTTTTGAGGGTGCCTCGTACCCGCAGTCCGGGCAGTCGAACCAGCGCTGTACCTTCGCGCTGTCGGCCGTCTTCTCTCCGACGCGGACGTCGTCGTTCGGGCACTTCGGACATTCGAGGTCGGGTGCTGGTTGCTCCCGGAGTTCGTCCCGGAATGCGGTCGCGTCCTTCGTCTCGTATCCCTGCGCCCAAATCGGGTAGCCGTCGACGAGGATCGCCCCGCACCACTTGTATCGGTAGGAGTCCGGCGCTCGATGTAGGACGGCACGTGCTCCAGTTTCGGTGTTCCGATACGCGAGGGTTGGTGAGCGACTCTCTCGTGACCAGTTGGTGATTCGTGGCATCGTCGGTCAGAAATGAACGTCTGCGGGGACGATCCAGAGCGTCTGGCTGTCCTCGTCTTCCTCGAGAACTCGGTCGAGCTGACCCCGATGTCGAATTCCCTGGGCGTGCTGGTCGTACATCGGGATCGAGGGCCCCTCGTACGCGCCGACCTGGTGGAACGCGTGGCGGGCGAGGTCCTCGTCGCGCATGATTGCCTCGTCGCTGAGCTCGTCGAGCGTCTCCTTTACGCGATCGAGATTCCGCTGAAACTCCTCTTTCGTGGCCTTCCAAGCCCGGTCGAGCAGTTCACCGCCTTCCTCTGAGTTGATTGGGGCTGCCGTCGACAGGTCACCCCAGCGGGCCTTCCCGGCGACCGTCGTGTCGTCTTCATCAAAGGTGCAATAGTAATCAAACACGGCGCAGCCGTGGGGATTCGCCCCGACAAGACGGTCGAAGACCGCTTTCCCCTCGACGAGGGCGTCGTGCTGTGTCGGTGCTTCAACTAGCGCGTAGATGACCATATGCATCTGGTTCACCTCGAAGCGCCGACTCACCGGGCTCTGGTCCGGTCCGTCTGCTCGGTGCGCCGGCAGCCATCGCCGGCGCTCGAAAAACCTGGTTCAGGAATCGTCTGTCCGCTCGACGGTGATCGTCAGGTCGCCCGACTCGTAGTCGGCCTCGAAGTTGACGTTGAACGCATCGGAATCGTAGGCGGCGTGGTAGGTACGGTGCAGTTCGAGCGACCCGGTCGCCTTGAAGTGAAAGAACGCGGCCGCAGTGTAGGGTTTGCTCTGGGTTTCGACCTGCGTCTCGACAGAGGCGGGAAGCGCGATTTGCGGCGTGTCCGTATCGATACTCGCAGCGAACGCCTTCGCTTCCTCGACGGTCGCCTGCGAATGTGCGGGCGTCTCGCCGGTCAGCACGTTCACTGGCGTCTCGGTGTCGTCGGTGAACAGGACATCGTGGAAGGTGCGCGTCCCGAGGACTGCGTCGGGACCTAACTCGCAATCGTGGAATGGATCGTCGTCTGGTTTCACGGGCATCAAACCACGAGCCTACGGTGGGGCTCGTCCCTTTCTGCCCCTGGAAAACCGCGATCTGCGTCGACGCAGACCGGTCTACGAGCGGTTGAGTGTCGCGTCCGGAGACGGTGATTCACCGCCCGGGATACGCAGTTCCTGGCGCTCCCCGACCCACTCGCCGAGCTTCTGTGTGAGGTACTGTCTCGCGGTCGACTGGGTGAACACACCCTTGTCGACCATATCGCCGACGACGTCCTTCAGTGCCTGGAACTGCCCCTTCAGGTGCCCGTCGCCGACCGGCTCGCCGTCGTGCCACCGGACGGTCGCGAGCGCGCCGTTCCCGACCGTATCGCCGTGGTCGACCGTCTCCGAGTCGTACTGAAGGCCGAACCACAGCGTCCGATAGGCGGTCACCTCGAAGGTCGGCGACACCGTGTAGAACGCCTCGTGATGGAGGTAGTCGAGATAGTCCGCGATGACCTCGTCGAGAGTGAGGCCGGTCGCACGAGGCTTGGGCTCGATGACTGTCGACGGCCGCTCTTCGCCGGCGAGGTAGCCGTCGACGGCATCTGCGTCGAGGCCATCGGCCAGTTCCGCCAGCAACTGTTTTGCCCACTTGGAGTCGGTGTCATCGCCACCGAACGGGGTTTCAGCCGTAATGCGGTGCTTCAGTTTCAGGTTCGCAGCGCCCCAGTGGCTGTAGTGGAGCGTGTACTGTCCGTCTGTCCGTTCGTACGCAACAAGTGCGCGGTGACCCATCGGAAATCACTCCACGGGACGACGCTCGTCGTGTGTCGCCCCGCACCCCTCTCGGGGGCGAACGACGCTACCCGTCGATCGGCTCCAGTCCGCTGAGATCCGCGTGAAGGACCGTATCGTCGCGAACGACGTACCGCTTTGCCAGCACCGGGAAGCGACACTTGGTAAACCCGGCCGTCTGGATGTCGAGTTCCTCACCGGCTTCGAGATGGGTAGCGAGTTCTCGCAAGAACTCGTGGGTCACGATTCCGCCGTCGTAGTCAGGGAGCCCGTTCTCTCGCGTCTCGTAAACTTCGAAGTCATCATAGCCCCAGATCGTGAGCTCGCCGTCGTCAGTAACTTCCCAGTTGAGAGTCCCGAAACAGTAGCTCTCACAGAGCTCGCGCACAGCCTGTGGATCCGATACGATTGCACCGGTCGACGTTGTCGCAGCCTGGAGCGTAGCCATTGGTTCAGTCGGGGTGAATCCCCGCACCCCTCCCCGGAAGAGATAGACCACTCTCTAGCATTAACCAACACCCCACCCAATCGAGCCGAGGCTGTTGGTTAACCGACGAGCGAACCTACCGCGGTTCCGGCCCGTAGCGACACGCCCCACACTCTCGACACTCCCAGATTGGTTGCCCCGACCAGGTGTCGTCAGGTAGCGATTCGTAGGTGGTGAACCGATGCCCAGTTTCGGAATCGCAGTGGTGACACTCGAGCCGGACTCGTGTCGGGATGTTAGATGGCTGGCCGTCCTGATCGCTATCCCCGCTTGATTCCTGGAGTGCGATTCCCGGGACTAGCCACATCGGGTCATCAGCTGTCTTGAGCATCGTATCGAGACGCGATTCAGTCCGGAGGGCCTCTCCCCCCTCGTCGTAGAGGCACGCCTTGGCATCCTGCGCCCCTGCGAACGTCGAATGCTCCTGACCGTTCATCCGGTCTCGGATAGCCGTGAGCAGTTGTTCCCCGGCTTCTGAGGTAACCTTCGACGCGTCCGGTAGCGATGGCCACTGATCGACCAGCTGCGACGCAGGCCCCTCAGTGAGGTCGTAGATGAGTTGATGCTCGGTGATGCCCTCGGTCTCGCTGTTGACGAGCAGATTCCCGGCGGCTGCCCCTTTCGCGACAGCGCCGTAGAATGTCGACGACTCGACGAGCGCGAACACGATTCCCTTGAGTGTTGCTTCTTGACCAGTCTCCGTTGTTGCGGTGTCGGAGTCGCCGAGGTGGTTGGTGAGGCAGAATCGGCATTTCGTCTGTGACGCCGGTATCGGAGCCCCACAAGATCGGCACCCTGCCTTGTCGTCGGTTTGATGCTCAGGGTATCCTGTCTCGACCGACGCATGTCGCTGTCGACGAGGGACGGCGCTGGTGCGATCGTCCAGCTGATGATCGGGCGTCCGGGACGCCTCACCAAGCGGACGTAGTTCCTCGAGATCGTAGTCGCGGCCGGTCATAGAGAGATCTACAGAGAGCATGTCCCGTTTTCCGGTTTAAATGATAGGCCGAGAAAAAGCGAGCAAGCTCCTGAGTGGTCGGACTGAGCTTCAGACGACCTGTTCTTCGAGCGTGTCGCGGTGGTTCCTGACGGTCGCCGTCGACGTGTTGGCCACCTCGGCGATCTCAGTCTGGGTTAGCCACCGACCCGCCTCCTGCCCGGCCTTGTAGAGACAGGCGGCAGCAAAGCCGGCGGGATGAACGCCGGTCGTCACGCCGGCGTCCTCGGCCGCTTCGGCAAGTGTTCGCGCTCGACGTCGGATTTGCTCCGGACAGTCGAGGTCGGATGCGAGCCGCGGAATGTACATCGTCGGCGTCGCGGGTTTGGCTGGGAGTCCCAGTTCCTCGTTGAGTGTCTTGTACGCGTTCGTAATTCGCGATTCCCCGACCGTCGCGACCGCCACGATGTCGTCGAGGAGCTGTGACCGACCGTTACATCGGCAGGCCCCGTACACGCTGGCTGCGGCGATCGCCTCGATGGATCTGCCACGGAGCAGATCCTGGTTCTGCGCGCTCCGGAAGAGCTGGCAGGCCTGGTCGCGAAGCGTGTCGGAGAGGTCGAGTGCGCTCGCGAGACGTCGCACCTCGCCGAGTCCGTGGGCGAGGTTCTGTTCGGCCTTCGACCGCCACCGGCCACGGGTCTGTTCACGTCGCATCCGGGCCAGCCGCCGCCGCTTCTGTGCGGAGAGTTCGTTCCCGTTCGCATCTGTCCCCCGCCCGATCTCGGTCGAGAGGCCTCGGTCGTGGCGGGCTGCCGTCAGCGGAGCGCCCGTCCGTTCCCGCTCCTCCTCATTGTACGCTCGCCACTCCGGCCCGTGATCCAGACGTTGCTCTTCGATGACGAGACCGCACTCCTCGCAGACAGTTTCCTTAACGTTCGTGGTGATGTGCCCGTCGCACTCGGGACACTGGTTGGTGCTCGAGTCCGTCTGGATGTCCTCGTCGAATCCAGTCTCATAGATGTCTCTGATTGCCATCGTTCTCACAGTGTTTCGGGAACTCGCCCGTACAGCGAGCCCCTCACCCATTACGGGAGAATAAACTTCGCGCAAGACGGTCCAGATCCATCGACCCCGATGGCGTACAGCTACCGAGTCTGATTCCTAAATTAATGATTCGAGGTGAGGAACATCGGTGGCGGTTCTTCGAGGGCTCTTTACAAGATATGCTCGACAAGCCCCACGATCAGTAATCATAATCGCGCCGGGTGCTTCCGGCAGTATAATTATATGTGTTCTCTGAGCAGGTCCTCCTGTAATGGGTCTCTCTGGCGTCTGGAAGGTCATTCATAAATATACGACCTTCGGAGGAGAGACCGAATTCACCACACAATTTCTCCTCTGGCTGGGGTCAGCCGGAACAATCCTTGTAGCTCTTCAGTTCCCGTTGTCGAACCAGCGTCTTGCAGAAACACCTGCAAGCATAGTAGTTATTGGAATTTTGTTAATTAGCGGATTAGGTGTGTTATGGTATGGAATCTATTCCGCTGGTAAATACACCCTCGAAAGACGATTACGCACCCACCTCGGAACCTTGGTAGTCGCTCTCTTCATCCTAGGATTCAGCGGATTTGCGGTTTTGCTCATCCATTCCGTTTTTGCAATTCTGATACAGGCCCCTATTATCCAGTTTACTCCCCTTGAATTTGGATTGGGAGGTATGGCGATTCTTGGGACCGGCATATATCTGAGTCTTCAAAGTCTTCACCATCTTCGATCCGAATACCCGAGTCCGGAGAAAATACGAACCGTCTTCCAACAAGAGACGACACGGACACTCGATAACATCCAGACAGAAATACCTGGAATTGGTCATATTAAGCGCCGAGAAACGGCATTTGTACGGGAGCCCCTGGAATCTACAGAAAATGTGATTGTTACGGGAGATGGCGGTGTTGGCAAGAGCGGTGTCTTGGGCAGTGTTGTAGAGGACTGGGACTCAGAAACGCTGTTTCTCGATGCAAGCGTCCATTCGACGATCGAAGATAGCGCCGAATTAGCCGACCAAATCGACCTAGGCGGCGATCTGGGGCGCTCAATCAGGCAGATTAGCATAGAAGAACCGCTACTTGTCATCGTCGATCAGCTTGACGAGGTGGATAAGCCCACTGGCGAGGCCTTCCAAGAATTTCTCCTGAAAATTGCTGGACAGGATGAGGTAGCCGTTGCATTCGCGTGCCGGACATATGAGTTGGAGGAGCGAGAGGAATTCGAACAACTCGAAAGCTCCGATCTATTTTCAACGAAGCGGGAGATCGGACATTTAGATGAATCAGACGCTGAAGAGCATCTCATAGAGTTGATTGGATCGTCACCCAGTGACGAATTAATTGGCCTGGCAAGAAAAATGGAACACCTGGATATCATCGCCCAGCTAGCGGACGAAAATATTGATCTAGATGACATCGGCGGCGAAGTCTCATTGTGGGAAGGGTATCGGGAATTATTGGAGCGAGAAGAACGCCCTGACGGAACCAGTCGAGGTGACGATGTAGTTAACAGAGCTGTGCTCTATGCGACACGGGCGATTGAAAACCGCGAGGACGGAATCAATATTTTCTCAATCAACCCAGACCGAACCTGGGAAGACGACCGGCTAATAAGCAAAGATGTGATCGCTCCCGCGAGCGATCGTCCAGGCGATAGAAAATTCCGTTTTCGCCACCCCAGCTTCCTCAGGTATCTATACGCATGGGACGCAGTACAGGACAACCGAGCGATACAGGATGTGACTGCTCAAATTGATGAGCGCCTTGCAAAGGACATCTTCCGATTTATGTTTATACGATACTTGCAGGAAGGCGGAGCTGATCAAATCGGCCAAATCCCAGAAGGATCCGATGCATCCAACTTTGCGAAAGAATTCCTCGAAGAGGCACTTGACAATGAAAACGGACTGGGCGATTACACTGCTAAGAAAATCCTTGACGAAGTGAAAACCTGGGACGCGACAGCCAATGACGAGCTCACAAATATCGTCCTAGAAAAACTCGATGAACGGGAAACGCTAAAGACCTACTTCTTTGGTAATCCTCCCCACCCCTCCTGGGCCATTGCACTCCGAGAACGCGGCAAATTCGAGGACCCTCCCGATGTATTTCTCCAGTACCTCCGTAATCTCGCTCCTGAGCACCCCGATGTCGCTAGCGAAGTGCTTCCGGCAGTAGAAACAGAGGACCGCCACACCCTTGCCTTGGTCGTGCTCGTTATCCGGGAGCTTCCTGCGGAGTATGCAGTAAATCATATTGAGCTTGTTAAAGAGTCGATCACCGATGGACAGCCCGACTGGCACAGCTTCCAAACGGTGGAATTGATGAGAGAACTCGTTGAATCCGGGGAATCCGATGCTGCTATAGAACTATTACACTCACTGCTGCAGCCGAGAGACCCCGTGGAAGGCGAACCTGGTACAGCTCAACCAAAAGCAGATCTCTACAACCTCAAATCTGGACTTGAAGACGTTATCGAACCACTGGTCGAAGCAGAAGGGGAACGGACGATCGACCTTCTCGAAGCACAGTTAATCAGAGCTATCGAGATCGAGGCAGCGGTGAAAAATCGAGAGATAGACAATATCCCCGGACCCCTCCATACGAGTATCGGACACACTGATTTTGAAGAAACCAGCTACTCTAATTTCAAGAATCTGTTAACAGGGACGCTGCTAACTGCACTTCAACAATGGCTTGAAGCTGACCCCGAGGAAGAAAGCCGAGAGAGGAAGATTGAGCACTACTTGGATAGTACGACCTTCCTCAACCGAATCGGCCTGTATCTCCTAAACGAGTACAGGGAGTACTTTAGAGACCTAGTACGCCGTGAACTACTCGATGAAGACAACTATGGTGCACCCTGGATAAAGGAGGACTTCCTCCGACTCCTTCGCGACGGATACCCGGTACTTGACGACCCGGAGCAAGATAGGGTACTTGAGATCATCACCAATGTGCCTGTTCAAGAAACTTTGGAAGAAGGTGCCCGCCAGCGAAGCCAAGAGGTTAATGGATATACAGCTGAGGAACTGGCCGAAGAGTCGATAAACGGGTGGGTACGTGACCGGCTATGGGTTATCCGCGACGAACTCCCGGAGGAGGAGCGAGAAGAGCTGAATCGACTGATAGATGAGTTGGGTGAACCAGAGAATGTCCTCTCAGTCATCTCGACCAGAGGCGGGTTCGTATCCCAAGAGAGTCCGCTCTCTGCTGAAGAAATCGAACAGCGGTCACCAGAACAGATTATTGAGTACTGTATCCAGGAGCCGTTTGAAACTACGAGATGGGAGGAAACTGAATCCGGCGGACTACAGGAAGTATCTCCAGAGGGACTCGCGGAAACCGTTGCCCAGGTGATCCTTGACAGTCCATCCCGCTTCCATCAGCACATTCCACGACTTCAGGAGGCCTCTTCCATCTACACAAGAGAGCTTCTTGATGGGCTACAGGAGAAAATTGAGAACAACGAACAGACAGACATCGAGTGGACCCCCTTCCTCGAATTGTGCGATGCGGTCGTGTCCGATCCTGAGCAATGGTCTTCTCCTGCTCGCAAAAGTGTTGCTCGCCTACTGCGGGAAGCATATAGTGACGATGAACACGAATCGATCTACGATCACAACGATCGCGTTAAACAGATTTTATTCACCCTCATCAACGATCCCGATCCAGACGAAGAACGTGAACACCCACCCGAGGGCCACGCAGGCTACAATAATCCCCTCCACGTCGCACTGAATTCGGTCCGACCTATCGGAGTGGATGCACTCCTCATTTATGCAGGCAAGACAGCTAATCATACCGGGTATGAGGGGTACTCTGAGGAAGGTCAGTCCGGTTTTGATCTTGATGTCCGTGACCGCGTTCAGTCAATAATCGAAACGGCATCGCTGTCCGTGCGCTCGACGATTGGGCGTCGACTGCACCTTCTTTGGTACTTAGATCATGAGATTGTTCAGGAGAACCTATCCAACCTATTCCCCCGCAGCCAGAGCACCAGAGATAAAAACCGATTTGCTGCCACCTGGGATGCGTACGTAGCATCTCACCCACCTCACGAAGACCTCTTCCCCCGGTTTCGTGCTTGTTACCTACACGGAATCGATCTTATAGCAGCGGACGAGAACACGGCCATTAGTGGGGCGAACGATGGTCTTGCGCGACACCTGCTCACCGCCTATCTCCGTGATATGGAGGAGTTGACTGCGGAGGACAGTCTTATCGCATATCTTTACGATCAAGATATTCCGGACATAGCGAGACAGATCGCGTGGCAACTTTGGCGATGGGGAGAGGATAACGACGATATACGGGACGAGTGGAACAAGGTGAAGCAACTTTGGGAGTGGCGGCTTGGTCAGGTCGAAGACGAAGAACGGTATGCGAATGAATTTCAGTGGTTTGTTGAATGGTTGCCCTTGGTCGATGAACGAATAGCATTCGATGGGATCGTGGATTTGCTTCTGGAGACGACACCATTTATCAATCACAACCGTAGAGCCTGGGAGACACTCGAATCATATCTTGCAGAACAGGCGGCAGATTACCCAGAGGAGGCAGTTCAAATTTACACCCGGCTGATTGAACAGGAAGAGAGACCAGGCTGGATCGAGTTCAACGACACTACCGCCAAGATCTTGGAAGAAGGGATAGCGGTCGGAGGAGAAACTGAGACTCAGGCCCTGGATATCGCAGAAGATTACTTCAGCCGTGGAGATGATGCCGCAGAAGAATTTTTAGACAATCATACCTGACCTCATGAGCAAGTTCAGGAAGAACCAATAATCGCGTCCAGATCCGTTGACTGGACCTCGTTCTCGATCTCGTTCATTCCCTTAAGCCGGTAGATGTCGGACTCGGCCATCTGCTCGCGCACCTCTTCGTGCTCCTCGATGTCCTTCGATTTGCACATCACGAGACAGGTCTGGATGCCCTCCTCCGATGTCACACCGGTGATGAAGTCGTAGAACCGGGCGAGCCGGATGTAGTCGAACCGGTCCGCGGCCTCGTCGAGTAGGATCGGGAGGTCGAAGCTCTTCGCCAGCGATAGCATGATCCCGAAACTCATCACCGCCCGTTGCGACCCGGAGGGATGCGTGATCTCCTCACCGTTCAACATACACCGGAACTCACCGTCTCCCTCGTGGCTGAACTCCAGACTCTCGCCGGCGAAGATGTGATCATAGGTCGCCCGCACGTTGGTCTCAATGCTGTCCGCGAGCTGGTCGACAATCTCGGTGATATCGCTCTTCTGCTTGACTTCCCGGAACACCAGCGCACCGATCGCCGCCACGTCCTCCGTCACGCGGGCCGTCTCCAATTGCTCCACGGTCTTCTCCACATTCTCCAAGTTCTGGTCGATCCAGCTCTCCAGCGCGTCCAGCACCTCGCCGGCCTCCTGCAGCTCCTCCTGCTTCTCCTCAAGGGCGCCAACCAGCTCGTCCAGCGACTCTGCATCGATCTCCTCTGGCACCTCGATGTCACCGAACGTGGACAGTTCCTCCTCCAGGTTCTCGCGTACCGTGGATTTCGCCGCTGCCACTGCCTCCTCCATATGCGACGCTGCCGCCGCTACCGCCGCCACGCTGTCGAATGCAAGATCCACCTCATCGATATCGTCGAACTCCGAGCAGAGCTTACTGTACGTTGTATTCCACTCCTGCTTCGTGTCGTCAATCTTGTCCTCCCGGTAGTCCGCCTTCCGCTTCAGTGACTTCCTCTCCTCCTCCAACTGGTCCGGCACCGTTTCCTTGAACGCCGACAACAGCCGCTTCGCCTCGTTCTGGGCCTCAATCGCCTCCTTGATCTCGTCACGATCCCCCTCCACCTCGTCGCGGTACGCATCCAGTGACTCGGTCGACCCATCCTCCGTCTGCACAACCTGCGGCGTGCTCGCAACGTCGGTGTACGACGGCTCGTCCTGGAGCGCGTCCACCTCGCTCTCTGGCACACCGACTGCCGCCCGGTCACCCTCAACGAACAGGACGGAATCGACGCCGTCCGGCTCCGCGACCGGATCGTCCAGCGAGTCGATTAATCGGTCCAGCTCCGTCTTCCGCTCATCAAGCCGGCCCTTCGGGATCCCGTGTTCCTCCCGTATCTCCGCCGATTCCGCGATCTTCTCCTGTATCGTAGAGATCATGTCGAGGCCTTCCTTGATGTCTTCCCCGTCCTCCAGCAGGTCGAAGTCGAATTCCTCGGTGTCTAGCGGCGAAAACTCCGTGACGGTCTCAATATTCTCGGTTGACGGCAGTCCCTCCAGCTTGTCTCGCCAGCCCTGCACCGTCTTCTCCGCAGCCTCGAACTTCGGCTGATCCTCCACCCACCCCTCCAGCTTCTCCCGGTCATGCAGCGCGTCTTCTACATCCCCGATCCATCTGGTCTGGTCCTGCACCCGGTCCACCAGTTGCGAGAGTTCCTGCACCTGTTGCTGGACATCCGGAAGCTCCCGCTGCCGCTCCGACACTGTCTCTTTGAACGACCGCAACCCGTCAGCACCCTCATCGAACTGCTCCGCGGCCACCTCCTGCGACAGGTCTGACGCGTCGAAGTCGTGGTCTAGGAACGCCTCCCGCAGCTCGCCAAGCTCCGTCGACAGCTGCTCGTCCTGTTTCTCACAGACGTTCTTCATGGCCGTCAACCGCTCCTCGTACCATTCGGACCGCTGCCGCCGCTGCTCAATCTCCTGTTCGATGAGTTCGGGCACATCGATGATCTCGCCGCTGACCGCCTCCGAGAAATTCGCGATGTTCGAGGGGGCGATCAGCACATCCAGAATCTCGGGATACACCTGCTTCTCCTCGAGCTTGTCCTTGATCTTCGTCACCCCGGTCTCGTCACGGCTCCCCCAGTCCACGCGCCGCAAGGCCTTCGGTACGTGCTCCGCCGGCGGTTCCACCTCCGTGATGTACAGCGCCTCTTGGCGGTTCACGCTCGAACCGGACCGGGTGAACCGGTACTCCAGCTTGAACAGCTCCTCGCCCTGGACGAAGTAGACCGTGACACTGCCCTCGTCCAGCGGATCCACCAGCATCTCCTGCTTCGCGGGTAGCTTGTCCTCCGCGTAGTCGCTTCCACGCCGGCCACGGCCGGGCGGGTTCATGCAGTACCGGAGCGCGTTGATGATGTTCGACTTCCCCGACACGTTCTCGCCGTACAGGACGAGCGGCCGATCCTGCGGGAACACCACCTCCCCCTGCACCCCCAGCACGCCGTCGAACTCGGCGAACAGGAACCTCATTGCTTCACCTCCTCCGCCACCGCGGCCAGATGCGTCTCAAAATTGTCCGGCAACTCCTTCTCGTCGACAGCGTCCGTGTTCTCTTCCACGAACCGCCTGAGCCCGTCAACCACCTTGGGCGGATTACTGCCCGCGAAGACATCGGCGTCCTCCCCGGTCACATGCTCCACCACCTGGGTCACCGATGCCTCGTCCGTCTTAACGCCCTCGTCCTCCAGCTGCTCAACGATCACCGGCACCGCCTCCAGCACCGCATCCTGCAGGTCCTCGCCGGACACGATCGACGTCGCCGGCTCTGTCCCCTCCAACTCGGGCGGCACCTTCTCCGCCTCATCGCTCTTGATGTTCGTCACGAAGAGATCGAACTCGTCGGGCACATCTTCCAGCAGGATCGGCGAGAACCGGAGCTCCCCCCGCACCGCCGGGTACACCAGCAACTCGTCCCCATCCTCGCGGGCCGCCAGCTCCGCCAGCAACTCCTTGAACCGCGTCCGCGCCTCACCCACCGACAGGCCCGAAAGATCCAGCGTCACCTCGACCACGATCTTGGACGGCTCAAACCGGTGCACCGTCGCTTCGTCGTTATCATCTACCGACACGTAGGCGAACGGCGACTCCTGCACCTCGTGACTCGTCTCCCCGTCCGCCCACCGATACTGCTCCGTCCAGTAGCTCCCCCGCACCAGCCGAGACGGTTGTAGCGACGGCAAATTCATCACGTTCCCGAACCCGCCGGCGCCGTGTTCCAGGTGGTGCATATGCCCGTTCAGCACCATATCGAACCCCTCGGAGACCGCCGCCAGCGCGGCATCCGGCAGTGCCGAGTCAAGTCCGCCCACCGTCTCGTGCATCACCAGCACCGGATACGTCCGGTTCGCCGCCGCCTCACCGATCTCCTGGAACTCGTCGACGATCTGCTCGCGGTACCCTTCGGTCCGGTAGTGCGTGTCCAGCAGCAGGAAGTCACGGCCGCCGATTGTGATCCAGTGCCGCCCGGGCTCGTAATGGAAGGTCTCTACCGTCTGCTCCAGCCCCTCCAGCACCACCTGCTTCTCGTGGTTCCCCCGCAACGCGTACACCGGCGCGTTCAGCGACCGGAACAGCTTCCGCAGCCGCACAAGGAACTCCTCCCCCTGGTAGTGCCGGAGGTAGGTGGTGTTCGTCGTCTTGTAGTCGAACACGTCGCCGGCCAGGACGTACGCCTCCGGCCCTTCGTCCGCACAGTTCCGGACGGCGCGCTCGAAATCCACCACCGAATCGTACCAATCGAGATACGTCTGGAACAGGTGGGCGTCGCTCAGCACGAACGTGGTCATGCCCGGAGTAACCGGCCTCTAGGAATAAATAATTCCGTAGGAGACACAGAGGATCTTCCAAAAATAACTATACGAAGATCAGAACACAATTTACAAGGAAAATTTATTTTGCTTACGTTTCGCTGTCAGGAGTATGGATACCGATACTGAGGATCTCGAATCACTCCTTCTGGACGGTGTATTCGATATCCCGGAGTATCAGCGGAGTTACTCCTGGGAGAAAAGGCAGTTGGATGAATTATTGGAAGACCTGCGGTATCTTCCCGAGGACCGGAAGCACTTCTTCGGCAACATAATCCTCGATAAACGCGAGGAGCAGCACACAACCGAGAAGAACCGGCGACTAGACATTTACCGGGTGGTGGACGGACAGCAGCGGCTCACGACAGCACTGATCCTACTGGATGTCGCCAGCGAGATGGATCCGGATGTGAAGGCCCCAATAGAAGAGGCCAACCTGATCCAACTGCCCAACGACCGTCCGCGATTACTTCCACAGGACCAGGACAAGGAGTTCTTCAGAGACAGCCTCCTCGGTGATTCATCGATCTCACCAAGCACGCCCTCACAAACGCGACTCGCCAAGGCGAAGGAGCATTTCCAGACAAAGCTCGCAGAACTCGACGGAGACCTCTCCATTTCGGGCTTGGCGAACCGATTGAAGTACGATATCCAGATCAACGTTGTTAAAGTGGATGACGATTCCGAGGCGGCCTCCATCTTCGAGAGCATCAACGACCGTGGGAAGCCCCTCTCCTCGTTAGAGAAGACCAAGAGCTTCCTGATGTACATGGACGGTCGGGCAGACTCAAGCCAATCGCTACGTAATCGGATCGATGAACGGTTCGGGGAGGTCTATCGCGAGCTCTTTGTCCTGGAGCGGGGCCACGACAGAGTCGACGATTTTGACGAGGATAGTGTCCAGCAGTTCCACTGGGGGATTTACGATGGCTACGACTCTGACGAGTACTTCAACAGCCTCGAAACACTGAAATCGCGGCTTTACGAGATGTACCGGAACGGCGATTACGACGGTGTGCAGACCGTCATTGATGACTATACAGCGGGGCTCCGTGAGGCGTCCGGGGCGTTCGCGGAACTGTTCTACTACAAGAGGCGGCCAGAACCGGTAGAAGAGCGACTGAAGCGGCTTCTGGAACTCGGCCGGCTGGCCAACGTGCTGCCTGTGCTGATCGCTGCGCAGCTGGAGTACGGTGACGCGAATCCAAACCAGATGGCCGAGGTAGTCGAAAAGTGCGAGACCTTGGTCTTCCGGATGTACGCCATAGACGGTCGACGCTCAGATACGGGCCAGGGGAAGTTGGTGCGACTGGCCCACGATATGCGGAAAGACCCGGAACACGCATTCAAGGATACGATCCAACGGATAGAGAAGATCATCCGCGACTACACGGATGACGACCGGTTCGATCAGAAGCTCCGGGACCCGGACTTCTTCAACTCAGTGTCGAGTAGTGATACACGATACCTGTTCTATCACTATGGGCAGCAGCTGGAGGCGGATGACGAGGAATACGTCCAGCGAGACCTTCCCCAGATTCTTTCCACAGACTTCCAAGTGGAGCATATCCTGGCACAGGAGCTAGATGAGGAGTACATCCCGGAGAATCTAGAGGACGAGTTCGAAGATCACGTGCATCGGATCGGAAACCTCACCACTGCCGGCCGGTACTGGAACAGCACGTACGGGGCCCTGCCGTTCCACAAAAAGAAAACTGTCCCAGATTCGGAAGACAGTGACCGCGAGAAAGCGTACGAGAAATCGAACCTGAAGGTCCAGCACGTCCTCGCCGATTACGACCAGTTTGACCGCGACACGATAGATGATCGAACGGACGACATGGTCACGTTTGCGCTTGAGGAATGGTCGCTGGATACCGAGCCCGGCGGCGTGAGCATCGAGGACGTCCCCGACATGGAGGAACTGAGAGAACAATTGGACGTAGACGAGGACGAGGTGTCTGCTCTGGAGCTGTTCGTGTTGCGCGGCGTCATGAAGAACCCGGGAGTCGCCCTACGGAGCGTCCAGTCAACGGTCGCCTCACTGGAAGACTCGCCGATCGAGGATACCGACGGCTGGAGTGATGAACGCACAGACGTGCAAAGCGCGCTCCACTCCCTCCGAAGCGAGGACTTGGTCTATCTGAACCAGCGGTCCTGGTATCCTAACTTCGAGTAGAGCGCTGCTCCTCGACAAGGGATTTTTATGTAAAATATGACAATATGTATGCATGTTCGACTGGTTCCGGGATAAGCCGGATCGGTCAGACTCTCTCTCTCTACGATCGGGCCATAGAACGCGATATTGAGCGAGCAGAGCAAAGTCCGTTCGTCGACATTCCATTCGCCGATCACACGGACCAGCGTCCTGATCCACCCGAAATCAATGGCCGAGTTCCAGACGAGATTCGGCGAAACAACCTCACGAACAACCTCACCGCTGTTGAGCGAGAGACGCATCCGAACTCGAAGCGGTCTCGGAGGCAGAATGCCGCCCTCCGTGAGGGTGCCCTGGACATAGGAATAGACTTCGAGATGGAACCGGTCGACGAAGACGATTTCCGGTAACTCATTATCTCGTTCTGTGAGAGAGCTGTAGAAGCCGCAAAGTAGCACTTCCTACATGTAAGAAGCTCTGTCTCCTGCAGTATAACTAATGAGTGGAGCTCTTCAATTCGATCTACCGGAGAACAGCGTCAGCAGGCTCTTAGATCAGTTTGAACTGGTTTCGCACCGATTCCTCCGGTTTTACTGATAAATATTGGACCCGTGCCCAAGGTTGTGGCTGCGCGCGCAGCGACCGGAGGGAGCGAGCACGGAGCGGTGGGCGGGGCGGCGGGGCTTGGGCCGGTCCGGCACTCACCAGAAAAAGAAGAGGCATCGGCCCCTACTCTTCCCACCAGCGGCGGTCGCGCTCCGGGAAGACGATCATACTGTCGTAGGTGACTGCGAGGGAGCACCGACCTTGGTACCAGTTCTTTTTGAGATGCCGCATCCGCACCCGCTCACCTTCCTGAACGAAGGCGGGCTTGCTGGCCTTCCACGACGTCCACTTGATTTTGGCCGTGTCATCGGCTATCAAGCCGACCTGGGCTATGGCTGGATCGGAGGGAGCCCACAGCTCGATCACGGTTCCCTCGATGCTCACCTCGTCGGTCGGCACGTCCGGGACGTCCTCGATCGGGCAGATGGCTCCGGGGGCCGCCTTCAGTTCGTCCATCGTCGCGAACACCGCTTCGGTGATGTCCTGCCCCCGTGCGACCCGCCTCGCGAGCACCCGGGAGACGGCGGCCCGACTGTGGTCCGTCCGAAGCCGCTGTGCGATCCGGTCTGCTTCTTGGTTCACCTCCGCCAGCTCCATCCGGGAGAGGCGTTCACGCGGATCCGTCCGGTCCGGGGTACGTTCCTCCCGCTTGCGCTGCCGCCGTTCGGTGACGACCTCGCGAGTTCGCTTCGCCCGCCCCTCTTGGGTACCGAGTTCCGCCTGGGCGCTGATGTGGTCCAGTTCGGCCTCCCGGGCGCGTATCTTCTCTTCCTGCGCGAGGGGCAGGTGCGAGAAGTCCTGGACAATGCCGTCTGGGTGGTTAGAATCCACCTTCGCCTGCTTCTCCTGCTGGACCGTCGCCCGGAACTCCGGCTTGTCGTCGACGACCTTGAAGCCGTCCTCGTCGACGCCGGCGTCCTCGGTTCGTTCGAATCCCTGTTCATCGACCGAAACTTCATTACTCGAAAGCTGCTTACCTGACATTGGAGTTCACCAACTCCGAAGGCGCTCACGCGCCGCCACCGCGATGTCCTAGCATCGCGGTTTTTCCGACGATATCGACGTCCGATAGCACCGACTGCGCGCTCTCGCTCGCGCCTTCGCGAGCGCCCTACCGGGCGCGAGCGAGAGCGCGCCCGAGTGCGGCGACCCCAACCAGCACCGCGCGCCGACCCGCCCGGAGCGAGCGGCCAGCGGAGAAAGCGTGGGGGGTGAGCAGCGACGCCGCGCAACCCCCCGCGCTTTCCCGCTGGCGTCGAGGGCACATTCACTTTAGCCCGGCAGTCCGCCCGCTACTGCAGGCAGACCGCCCGGAATGGTCGGTCGCGAGCGACGCGGAGGGCGGCAGCGGCGAGCGGGGCGGGCCGTGGCGTACACACTGTCCAGCCGGCCATATCGCTCGGCTGGCCATCCACCGTCCTGGCGGACTCAGAAAGGGCGAGGCCGCCTCGGTCGTCCCCCGACCCCGCAAGCACCGCAGGGACGAGGAGCGCAGCGGCGGTCGCGGGATGCCGAGCGGCCGAGGGCTTTCAAGAGTCGTCTCCGTCGACGCATCCGATCACGCTTTAGGTTCACTGACCCGGTCAGCTTGTCGCAAAGGACGTCGACTCCCTCTCCCTCGAGGTTCTCCACGTGGACTGCTCCGCCGACTCGACGCGATGATCAGCCAGATCCCGTGTCCAGTACGTGGCCGCCCCGTCAGGACAGCAATCCGCACAGAATTGGAGCGGCCCCTCGAGATGACCGAGTTCCACGCGGAATCGGGTGAGCGCCGCGAGCGCGTCGACGACGAGCCCGCAGTCGTCACACGCGTAGTGGTCGCGTTGCTCAGGGTCCGGGGTTACCTGCGTTGCACAGTCGACACAGATCGGGTGACTCACCCGTTCGTCCTTCCCCCAGGTGTACGCGGTGCCGGTGTCCGTGCCGGGCGGCGCCGCACAGAACGCGCACCCGACGAGCGTTTGTTGGGTCACGACTCCGTCTCGCCGGCGTCCGCGGCTGCCGTCCAGCCCTTGTGGAAGACGCCGAGCTGCCACAGCGATTCGAACGCCGCGCCGCTGGGCTCGTGTACGAGGACTCGCTCGTCGACGACGGGAGTGACCGTCCCGGCATCGAGCAGGTCTCGGACGAGATCTTGTGCTGCCTCATCATCGAGATCCGCTGTCGACGGCCGGCGCGCATCTCGATCCTGCGCGAGAAGTTCCCGCTCGAAGCGTTCGTGATCGTCTGCCGTATCGTCGTGGATATTTGGCTCAGACATATGCATCCGGGGGCAAGTAACGACCTGCCCCGCACCCATCCTGGGACGCGACAAACAGCTCTCTCGAGCCCTCTTGGGAGCCTTCGCCCTGACGACTGCTCGACCCTCCACGCCCCACGCCATCGTCCGGGTGGCAGCTCTCAACCGTGGCCCGCGGCCTGGCACCTCGGCCCTGTTGGCCGCGAACGCAACTTTGGCCGGCCATCCCCACCACATATCGGTTGATTTTCCTGCTGTCTAGTAGCCGAATTCGGCCCCAAATCGCAAGACAGCGATACCTGACACCAGATTTTGGGAGCTGTCCGGGGACTCACTCGTTAGTGAGTCTGGTGTCTAGTGCTGCCGTCCTTCGATTTGCGGACTCAGAACGATCCCTATCATATCTGGTGTCTAGAACAAGTCAGGGCTGGTGTCAGCCGGTCCAGTCGGGCGATTGGAGAGGAAGCGTCTATTGGTCAAACGAAACGAACTGTTTCGCCCTGTCCAGAGCGGACTGGTTCTCGTCCCGATCTTCTTGCTTCGGCTCTTGCTCGAACTCACGTTCTTCGAGAGCAGTTTCCAGCCGATTGCGTTCGGAGCGTACGGTAGCGAGTTCTGATCGGAGCTGGTTGACCTCCGTTTCAAGTTCCTTGATTCGCTCCGATTTCTCCTTCAGTTCGGACTCGAGACGCTCGACCTTCGCTGTCAACAGCCGGTTCTTTTCGTGTAGGTGTGCTCGGTCCAAGTCACCAGGTCGCTCGTCGCTCGGGAGAGCATCAGGTGCCGACTCCGACTGGTCGTCAGCTGTGTCCTCCTCGGGCGTGACTTGCTCTCGCCCGTGGTTCAGGCCCGCGTCTTCGATGGCTTCCAGTGTCTCGTTGTAGGTTTCGTACCCTGGGAACCCCTCGTAGGTTCCATCCTCTCCCTCGCGATCGACGAATGCGTCCTCGGGACAGACTTCAAGCGCGACAGCCGCTTTCCGAACGGCCCAGAAGGGCATCTGGTCGTAGGTTCCGCCGTCGACGCGGTCTGACCCGGCCTCCGGGACCCACACTGGAATGTCGTAGCCGGCGTTCCGCAGTTCGTCGACGGCCGCCCAGTAGTCGTCCCCGTCGAGGTCCGCATCGGCGTCGGAGATAATCCCCGTCGCGAGCGCCATCAGCTTCGCTGGCCCGCCGCCGGCGTTCACCTTTGAATCGCCGAAGGTGTTGGCCTGTTCGCCGACGAAACAGGACTGCCCGCTTTCACTGTGCCGCCAGCTCGGGTCGAACTGCGGCCGCGGCTGGTTTGGATCCGTATCATAGGCATCGCTCGCGTAGTGGCGGGCGATCTCGGTGATATCGATGTTCTCCACGGCTTCGTAGACATCTTCTTTGAACGGCGTAATTGGCCGCCCTTCGAGGGTGCCGTCGAGTTCTGCCAGCCGCTCCTCACGTCGCTGGAGCGCCGCCTCACGCTGGCGCTGTCGCTCCCGTTCGCGCTCGCGCTCCGCTTCGACCCAGGCCTCCAGCGTTGCCCGCCACCCATCGTGGTCCTCGTAGAGATCCGGCCAGAGTGTCGCGACCAGCGAGTCGACGCAGTCCGTGTGCTCGACCCGTGTGAGGTCGTCGGCCCAGCTGACTGCCTGCTCGATGAGAGTATCGTCGACGGTCTCGAACGGACGGAGCTCGTAGCGGACGTCGTCGGTCGCGATGGGTGTGACCACGGCATCGTGGTCGGCGTGTACCGACAGCGGCGGCTTGTACTGCCGGTTCTTGTTATTCACCCAGTCGGGCTGGATGACATCGCCGGCGCCATCAACGCGTTCGTTCACACGGGTCTGTGCCTTCTGGAGCCACGCATTCGAGCGGTCGAGGAACTCATCGAACACTCGTTCGAGCGCATCCGGATCGTCGCTGAAGTGATCCGCAATCGGGAGTGTGGCCTCAGGGGTTCCGAAGACGTACGCGCCCCCAACAGAGTCCAGCGCATACACCGCGTCCCGCGTGCCATAGAGCGTCGCATACTCCTCGAGGTAGGCGTCGAGCGTTCGCTCGACGAGGGCACGGGTCTCGGCATCGAGGTCGCCACGCTGCGGCTTGATGTCGTCGGCGAGGTCGATATCGCCCCAGGCGGGAACTGCCCGGAGGTCGGAATACCCGGGGGTCGGGGGCTCATCCTGCCAGATGGTCGTCCCCTCAGACTCGTCGTAGCGACAGGGTTCCCACCGCTGGAAGGCCGACGATGTCTTGTAGGTAGTGACAGCATAGAGCGTCCGTTCCAGGCGGTCGTGAATCTCGTCGTAGTCACGATCGAGACGGGCAACCCGCCCGCGCTGGGGGTATCCGGCCTTGATCGCCTCGACGTCGTCGTGGTCGCGTTTGATGTACCACCCGACGAAGTCGTTCAGCCCGATAGTCGGGTAGTCACTGACGGTCGCCAGCGCCTCGTAGACGGGTTTGGCGCGACGGTAGTGCTCACTGATGGCTGCTTCGGAGAGCGTCATCTGGTGTGCCCCTGCACCTCCTGAGCGGGGGCGAAACGACTACGCACTGGCATCGCTCGATTCCTCCTGGTCGCCGGCGTCGGCCAGCTCGATTCCGACGTAACAGCGCCGCGTCTGGCCGTCCAACCACTTCTTGTCACGCTCGAACTGAGCGTGGTCACGAAGCGTCCGTGTGAATCGGTTTTTCGGCTTCACCTCGTACTCCCCTGCCTCAGCATACTGCTCGTACGCATCGTAGACCTCAGCGACCGCGACGACCCCGTCGTCGGATTCGGTGAGACGGTCCCTGACGAATGCCCGAATCCCGTACGGGTCCGCCTCATCGTCTTCTTGTGCGTCGGAATCGGTCGAGTCACTCGGGGGCTCCCCTGCCGGATGGAGCGTCCCGTCTTGGATCGCGTCCACGAGTGGCGGAACGCCGGTAGCCGTCTCCGTGTCTGGCGTGTGGATGTCGAGCGTCTGGTCGTCCCCGATAGTCGCAATCGCATACGAGCGCTCCGTATAGTCCGGAACAGGCAGGTCGGTACTGGGCACGAACGGCCGCTTGACGGGCACCCAGTCCGATTCGAACGCCTCACGTGACTCGTAGGACTCGGGCAGTTCCCCCGGCCTGAAGACGGTGTAGGTCTCGCTCTCGGCGTCGTAGCTGTACGTCGCCGGGAACTGGTCTTTCGACACGGCGTCGAAGGAGTTGATCCGGGCGTGCTGGCCTCCAACACTATCTTCGAGGACGAACGCACCGTCCCGCTCGAACCAGCGGGTGTGGCGACTACCACCGGTGGCCGGTCGGACAGCTGTCACCCCATCCGCGGCTCGCGCACCGCCGTTGAATGTGACGTTGTGGTTCATTGTATACAGCCGCGTCTCCCCGGAGGAGAGCTGATTTCGCGGCTCATCGAGAATTTTCGCAAGCCGGTCGGCGATCTCGGCGGCTGGTTGATCGTCGTGGTCTGCGACGACGAACAGCGGAATTCGCTCCTGTTCCTGGGCTTTTCGGAGGTTCGAGAGGACCTTCGCCGGACGGACGTGCGTGGTGGTTTCGACTTCGACTTGGAGCTCCCGGTCGAGGTCCGAATGCGTCGCGATGGCGTCAGGGCGGGACTCCCCGTTTTGATCGAGGACCTCCACGGAGAACCCCGCAGTTGCGAGGGACTGCTCGACCGTTTCAAGGACTGCATCGTGGTGGTCGCCCCCGCCGGTCGGTGACGTCGACGTGTCGGGCGTGGCTGCCTGCTCACCCCCGTCTGTGAGCCGACACTGCACCGACGATCCCCCGTCCGGGAGATCGACCTCGATAAGCGAGGATGCCTCCCGCACTTCCGGCAGCGTCTCGTAGCCCTGCGCCTCGATGGTGCCTTCCTTGATGCGCGAGAGCAGTTCCTCGTCGACGTCCTCGACGGACACCCAGCCGTTCGTCTCGCGGACATCGTTCGACAGCTGGACGGCACGGATCGCCCGAGCCATCGCGACCTCCAACGGCAGGTCGTCGGCGTTCTCCAGAGCGACGTCAGTCGCCGCGTCACGGCTCTCCACGGTCGTCCCGCCGGCAACTCCGTACTCCTCGCGGGTATGCTCGTGGACGGCCTCCAGGGCCTCATGGAACCGCTCTTCCTGCGTCCCGGTCAGAGGCTGCTCGCTATCGGGATGCCCGGGCGGAATCGGGAGTGGTTCGATACTGAACGGGTCGGGACCGGTTTCGCCGAATTCCGGACTCGGGAGCTGGGCGATCCACTCGCCACGCGGGAGCGAACTGATCCGATTCTTGAACTCGACGGGATCCATCGCCTCGTGAGAGAGTGCCTCGGCGATGTCGGCATCGACGGCGATCTTCCCGACGAGCGGACTGCCGATGTTGTTCAGGACGTTCAGGTAGACCTCGCGGTTACCAGCCTCCTTCATCTGCTCGGGGAACTGCGTCACGAGTTCGATGGATAGCCGGAACTCCCGCCCCTTTTCGAGCAGCGTCGTCAGCGTGTCCGAGACGACGACCGATGACGCTTCGTCGATGAGCAGGTTCGCCACGTAATCGTCCGGCTTGCGGGCCAGCTCGTCGCCGTCGCGACGCTTGACAGCGTCATAGAGTTGCGTCAGGATGATGCCGGTCATCACGCGAGCGGCCTCGTCGCGGAGATCGCCCAGATCGAAGATGACCACCTTGTCTTCGTCAAGGAGGTCGCGGAAGTCGAACTGCGACTCGGTGTTGTTGAAGATTCGACGGAGGTGAGCGTCCTGCGTGATGTAATCCATCCGGTTGCTGATGCCGCTCACGACGTTCGAGAACGTCGCCGGGTTCGAGCGCAGGTGTCGCTCTAATTTCTCGGCCACCTGCGGGTCGCTCGCCCGTGGCGCGTCTTCCGGCGTCGGGTCTGGGGGGCCGGCGGCGTGGAACTGCGTGACTGCGTGTTCGAGCTGGTCGTGCGTGAAGTAGTCCACGTCCTGCCGGAAGTGCCCGTTTTCGAGGCCGTACTCCTCGTCGTACATCGCCTTGATGAGGTACTTGATGAGCGTCGGCGAGGCGATGGCGTCCTCGTAGCGCTCCGGCCCCATCACGAGTTTGATGAGCTCCTCGTAGTGATCGGCCTTGTCCTGGATCGCGTCGACGCGACGGACCCCATCCTCCAGCGCCGGCGTGATGTCGAAGAACGCGAACCCGGGCAGGATATCGGGCACCGAGAAGTGGAGGACGTTCTCCTCGAGGTCGTCGGTGCCGAAGCGCTTCGCGTGAGCCCGCATATAGTTCTCGGGGAGGTTCCCGCCCTTGGAGTCGATCAAGAACACGGGGCCAGTGGTCTGGTCGTACAGGGAGAGCGCGTCGTTGATCAGCGCGACTGATTTGCCAGCGCCGCTCTTCGCGAACCGGCCGACGTGGAACGGGAGGAGATGCAGCGGAATCCGCATCGGCTCCGGCGTCGGCGTGCCGTCCTCCCCGAGACCGCGGCCGATCGCCATTCCGGAGTTCGTGAACGCATCCATGTGGTCCTGCGCGGGGAGCGGTAGGGGCGTCCGGCTCTCGGGTTCGGCGTCGGACCCCCGCCCACCCTCTGTGGTGAGTTCGGTCGCCGGCGGGACGACCACGAAGTTCGCCAACTCACCCGGCCCGAGGACGAGATCGGGGCGGGTCTTCCGCCAGTCGCTTTTGATCGTCAGGCCGGCGTTGAAGACGCGGTCGGCGTGTTTCTTAGCCCGACGACCCTTTCGGAGCCCGCGGCGGACGCGCTTCGGTTGGAGCCGATAGTGGGCCCCGTTCAGGTGGTCGAACACGGACCCGATATCGTCGAGGCGGTGGTCGACGCGCTCGCGCTGTCGGTCGGTGGCCACGAGCGAGAGCGCCCGCATATTCACCGTGAACGTGTGCTGTGGCTCTTTCTCGTCGATGGCCTCGACGCGCTCCCGACCGCCGATGTCGAGGTATCGGCGCTGGCGGCCGGTATTCGAGGGGCTCTGTGGTTCGTTCTCGGTGTTTCCGAGGAGCTCGCCGAGGAACCAGTCGATGATCCGATCCTCGCCTTCGCGGAGTTTCCGCTGGCGTTCCCGTGCCTCGTGCGTCCAGTCCGGCTTCCGCTGGAAGAGCACCTGAAACGCGATCGGGTGTTCGGCGCGGGTCAGCTGGTCGATGAGTGATGCGAGTGGAGCTCGAGCGTGGTCATCGTCTTCGCCTTCGGTTTCCGTGAACTGCGGCAGTGTCGTCATCCAGTCTTCGCGTCGGGCCGCCTTTCCACACCAGGTGATTCCCAGCGGTGTTGTCTCCTCGACGCTCGGGGGCCTGTGATCCGGTTGCTGCCGGACCTCGGGCTCGGAATCGGACGGTGGGCTCGTCCTCAGATCGTCACTCGACTCGGTCCCGAACAATAACTCAGCGTCGTCGTCTCCTGATGTGGTATTCTCAGAAACCACGCTCCCACCGTCACCGACTGGTTCCTGGCTCGCGGCGTCGAAGAACGGCGCAGGATCCGCATCGGGGTGTGGGTCATCGCGGGTTTCCTCAGACGTCTCAGTATTCGTCTCACGGCGGTCATCGCCCCCGGAGCCGCTGCCGTGAGCCGGCTCTGCTGTCGACGGGAGCAGCTTCGCTTCCAGGTCAAGGGTAACCCGCTCGAACGTCACAGTCGGCGGATACAGCGTCCGAAGGCGCTCCTCGAAGGCATCCATCCGCCGGTCGGCGCTGTAGTAGAACTCGACCGGTTCGTCCGCGCCCTCGCTCACTGCGAGGAATTCGAACACCGGCGGCGGATTGCCGAAGGGCCCGATACCGTTGAGAAGCCCATCGTTGCCGGCATCAAGGCCGTGGAGGCCGGCGAGCTGGCGAACCACAGTCTCCGGTGCGAGATCACTCCGGGACGGCGTGATTCGGATGTACTCCTCACCGCTGTTCGCAGCCGTGGGGTCTGACGGATGCTGCTCAGTCATCCTCCTGTGAGGCAGTGCTGGTTGGGTCACCGCCGTCGGCCCGAGCGCCGGCGGGGCGACTGTCCGGGCTCGTTACGCTCGCACTCGACTCGGGCTCGAGCTCGGCCACGTCAGCAGCGCCGCCGTCGATGACGTGCGCCTCGTAGTCGCTGGCTCGAATCCGGAGCGGGAACCAGCCTTCCTGGTCGATGCCGACGAGCGCCTCCGAGTAGCCGTCCTCGTCTTCCCCCGCCTTCGCGGAGGTGACCCAGTTCACCTGCCGCTCGCTGAGATCGAACCACTTGGCGATCTTCTCTTTCTCCTCGTTGACGCGGTGGAGGACAGTCAGCGAACAGAGGTTCGCGATGGTGCGTGCCTCCGGCGTCAGCGCGAATTCACCCCCCGTTTGCGTGATGAATTCGAGGCTCAGATCGAAGTGGCGGCTGTGCCGGACAGCCGTCTCCAAGAAGTCCAGCGAGACGGCGTCGTTCATCAGGTAGTGCGCCTCGTCGATGCAGAAGACGACGCGCTTGTCCGTCTGCTTGACCCGCTCGTACACGCTGTTGAACAGCACCTGCATCATCAGGCTGGTCTCCGCTCGGCCACGGGTGCCCTCCTCCTGGTGGAGATCGAGGTAGATGACCTTCGAATCGAGGTCGAACTCGGAGGGGCGAGCAAGGTTCTCGAGTTCTCCGCCCTCGCGGAACGACGGCCGGAGGTCCTTGAGTAGCGACTGGGCATCGGACTGGACGGCTTCCTGCTCGCCCTCGGTGACATACCCGTACTCCTCGGGGTCTTCGACCATCTCCTCGAGGACCGTGATGACGTCGCGGATGGTGGGCGAGTCCCGGGTGTGCGTCTCCGGGTCGCGGGTGATACCCCGCTTCTCGTAGGCTTCCTGGACGGCCCGCCGGAGCGTCTGGTTGCGCTCGCCGAGCGGGTGGTCCGCGACGTGCTCGAAGAACGTCGCGAAGAAAGTCATCACCCAGTTGATCTGCTCGCCCCACGGGTCGATGTCGTCGACCTCCTGTAGGACGTGGTCGGGTGTCGGCTTGATCTCCAATGGGTTCAGCCCTCGCCGGCCACCGACCGTGATGCGCTCGCCATCGAGCGCCTCGTTGACGCCGGCGAACCCCCGCATCGGGTCGAGCATAATGACGACCGTATCCTCGTCGAACATCGCCCGCCGCACCAACCGAAGCTTCGTCGCGAAGGATTTGCCCGCGCCGAGTCTACCGATAACCATCATACAGTAGCCGGTTTGGCGCTTGAAGCGGTCGAGGATGAGCGGGCTCGAATTCAGCGCGTACGTCCCGTACTCGATACCAGGTTCTGCAAACGCACCGGAAACGAAGGGGAACATCGCGCCGACTGCCCCACCGAGCATCGGCGTCTTGCTGTCGAGCGTCTCGTTGAACTGATCGAGAGCGATGGGGCTCGCCGACGTGAAGGTCTTCAGCTGTGACCACCGTGGCGTCACCGGCGTCAGATTCGCGGGGGCCTGTCGGGCTGTCGTCGACACCGACTCGGCGTCGATGTTCTCGCGGTCGTCGCCCCGGACCGTGAGATACATCGAGACGTCGAACGCCTGCATGGTCGTGTTCCGGAGGACGTCGTACATCTCCTGATGGTCCTCGAGGTCTTTCTCGACGCCCCGGGCGCTTGCACGGTGTTTCTCGGTCAGGTACTCGTAGTCGGCTTCGAGGTCCTCGATCTTGTTCTCCAGCGAATCCAGCGTCTCTCGCGTGTCGCGAGGGTCGATGTGGATGCTGACATCCGTCTGCTGGGTCTCGGCGGCTGCGTACAGCTTTTCGAGGAAGCCGTCCATCGGCGCATCGGGGTACTCGCCGACCCACAGGCTCTGTGCCCACTGGGTGTCGGTCCTGAGAGCGCTGGGTGTTCGCTCGATACTCGACGGCGAGACGACGGTCTGGTGGATCTCGGGGATACCGTCGACCGCCTCACCGTCGGCCTCGTAGTCCACGGTGAGCTGTGGCTCGCCATCATCCGCCCCATCTCCGTCGGGGGTCTCGTCTGCGGTCGCCTCGTCGTCAGTTTCCGAACTATCCGAGCCGGTGAAGGGCAGCAGGTTTCCAATCATGGTTTGTTGATGACGGGGGACGTGCGGAGCACCTGTTCGGGGTCGCCGTACTCGATTTCCGTACCGCTCCAGTATTCCGCGATAAGGCGGGTGAGTTCGGCCGCATCGACGGGGCGCGTGTCACACCCCTCGATGCCACGCAGGCCGCGCTCGACCCGCCGGCGCCGCTCGTCCAGTTCCTCGAGCATCGCGGCTCGCTCCTCTTCCTCCGGTGGCGCCGTGATAATCTGGACGAGGACGCCCAGCACGGGAATCCCAGCGAGCTTTTCGAGGAGGCTGGCCCGTTCGTACCGGACCTCCTCGGGCCGTACCGGGATCAGGACGTAGTGATCGCGAATGGTCATCTGGCGCTGCGCCAGCTCCCGGTCGTACCAGTCGACGTAGTGCTCGATGAGCGCCTGGAGTTTCTCGTTCGATTTGACGTCCGGGTCACTCAACCGGTCTTCGTACCGCCCGACGTACTCGTCGGCGGGGAACGACTGTGTCGTCGAATAGATCTGGATCGGGAACTCGACGGTCGTATTGACGAAGTCCTGGAAGGCCTCTGCCTTCTGCGCCCACTCCTCGTCGGTCGCGAGCGCCATCGTCGGCGGCGACACCTGTACCGCGCCGACGAGGGCCCTATCCGTCCGCTCGATGGCGTCGTGTCGCGGGTAGACGCGCTCGACGTGGGTGTACTCCTTCGCTTCCTCGTGGGCAATCTCCGTCTCGCTGCGGTGGAAGTTCACGAACAGACCGAGCCAGTCGAGACTGTTGGTGTAGCCGGGCGTGAGGTAGACGAACAGCCCACCGAAGGCGATCGCAATTGCTGCGAGTGGGATCGTGAGGGCGGACACCGGAATGCCACGAACGGTGAGTGACGGTGGGATAACGACCTGCGTCACTAGGACGACCAGGACACCGGGAAGGCCCGCGACCGCAAGGTCCGTCAGGGAGTACTTCCCGAGGAACTGGGTGTCGGTACCGAGCGACTTCGGAATTCGTTTCGCGGGGTCAGTTGCGGAGCTCATGGGTTACTGGATGTATCGGGGCGGGTCGTCTCTCGACTCGCGATTCCGGTTCCGCGGCTGCGGGTCGCGGAGAGCCTCGTCCCGCTCGAACTCTCCGCTCCCGTCGTTGCCACCACCATCCCCGCCAGAGCCGGTACTGGCGGTCGAGCCACCACCGCTGCCACCGGAGCCGCCTTGCCCGCCGTCTCCGCCGCCGTCCGTAATCGCCTCGCGAAGACGGGAGCCGGTCGTGTTGAGGCGCTGGCCGGTCGCGTGCGCTCTGGAGTCACCGGAGTTCAGGACGTACTGCCCACCGCTCTTGACCGCCGGCTCGTCGCGCACTCCCCGGACGAAGTTCTTTCCGCCCTGTTTCGCCGACTGGAGCCGTTCCCGGCCTCTCGACAGCCGCCCACGAGCCTTCTGCGCCGAGACGTGCCGAGCAGCCCGATCGGCGATGAAGAACAGAGCCCCCGCCTGCCAAAAGAGGATGAAAGGCGACGCCACGGCAACCAGCGGGATGATGAGCGCCGTCAGCCATGCTCCGAACTCGCCGGCGGAAGGGCCGATGCTGGTCCCAAGGATATCGCCAAGTCGGAACAGAAGAGCGACTGGAACCGTCATAAACAGGAACGGCACGTAGAACCCCGCGAGCTTCTTCATGAACTTCGAAGCCAAGGCGAAGGGACCGACTCCCGGAATCCAGAAGACGATGAGCAACGGCATCAGGAAGACGAACAGGTAGAGCGCGAGGTGACGAGCCAAATAGATCAGACCGATGAGAACGAACAGGATGAAGTTCGTCGACAGGGCGACGACTGTGCCGAGGACTCCCATCGTCGAGAACGACAGGGTCTGGAAGAGGGTAATATCGGAGACGGAGGGCACAAGGAACCCCGCCAAAGCGTCCATAAACCGGAGCGAGAGTGCTGCGATCCACCACCACGACAGGATGCCGAGCAGCCCCGAGAAGGCGCGTTTCTTCAGCTTCGAACGATGGTAGCCGTTGAACAGGTGGCTCGTCGACTCGAGGAAAATCACAATTCCAATAGAGAGTCCATACAGCGTGAGGGTCAGCGGGATCATCGTCTCCCAATAGAAGTCGTAGATTCGAGGCCAGGCACCGTTCGAGGGAGCACTGAAGACAGAATCGGGATGTGGGGTTCCCACGACAGTTCGCAGAACAGCATCGCCGTGATTCTCGATAACCGTCCGAATAGGGCTGAACAGAATCCGGAGTAGTTCCTGAATCGCCCCGATGATGATATCACCGAGGGCACCACCGTCGCCGCCTCCGTCGCTTTGTGCAGCCACTGGAGCTGGTCCGAGAACAAGTAATCCGACGAGACCCGCGACAGCCGAGACCACTCGTCGACGAACCCTACGCATCGTCACCACCACCAGGTAGTAGTTCGATGTCGATGTTCTTGCAGGGATGCTGGACGGCGGCCTGGTCATCGATGTGGTAGCCGCCGGTTAGATCAGCGCGAATCGGCTGTTCAACATCACCGTGCGGGGTTTGGACGACTACGGTCAACTCGACAGAACCGCCCTCGCACGAAACCGAATCGTCGTCACTGATGATCAGCACTCCACGTCCCTTCAGGAATCTCTGCTCGGTGTTGGGCTGAAGGAACTCCTCTTGTGGATCCTGTGGACGTTCAAACCTCGTATCGGCGACCCCATCTCCTTCGATAACCTCCGGCGCATTCGAGTACGGGGCGTTTCGGAACCCAATATTGTAGATCCACGTCGGCCCGGAACCGGTGTTTTCCACCGTGATGAAGAGCCGGCCAGTACTGTTCTGGTCACTTTCGTCGACCTCCGGCTCAACATCTACGACGCTAAGCTCCGGACGAAGCTCAATCGACATCGTATCCGAAGATTCGCCCCTAACAGCGACCAGCTCGTATTCACCGGCATCGTAGGAGCCGCCGGATTTGTAGAGAATCTGGAGTTCTGCAGTCGTCGCCCCCTCCGCGACGGTGGTCTGTTCAAACGTGCTTCCGTCCGGGGCAATCAGATTGAGACGGTCGGCATCGTGATCCTCAGCTAGCGTCACGACGAGGTGCGGACCCGTGAATTCGACCTCCTCGAAGACGGAATCAGCGGGTGGGGACGACGTTCCTGTCGGCGATTCCGTTCCATTACCGGGGTTGTTCGTTCCCGAACACCCGGCGACGCCAGAGAGGAGAGCAGTACCTGACCAAGCTAAGAGACGGCGTCGGCTGATGGGCCGCTCTACCTCTCGACTGTTGGATGTAGGATTGTCTCTGGTCATTATAGGGACCTCCATGGGGGCCAAATCCGCCACCCAGTGATCCGGTCGACGAAGAACACCGCAAGGAGGAACAGCGAGACGGGCACGCCAATCCGGAACAGCGTCGACACTATCTGGAGCACTGAGCCTTGCAGCAGCACGGTATCCGAGTCGCCGGTATAGCCCGGGGGGTTGAGCCACCAGTGACCCGGTTCGTATCGGGCCGACACACCGCCTGGGGGCCGTTCGATCGTCGTCGTAACGGTTCCGTTGTCGGTCGTGTTGACCCACTGCCCGTTGACGACGACGTAGCCGTCCCGTTCGGCGGTATTGATTGGTGCGCCGGTGTTTGCGTTCTGGAGGATAACCCGGACGGTGACGGTGTCTTCGGTCTGGTTCACCACCTCCAAGGTGAGGTTGCTCCCGTAGATCTGGATTCGAGCGAACTCATCGGCGGGCCGCTCCGCCTCGACACCTCTGACGAGGCCCCACGCACGGACGGTCTCGAGCTGCTCGTCAGTTGCGGCCCGCGTCGCGATGCCGTAGCTGGCCGTGTACGGCTCCGTGAGGATATCCAAGTGGACGTTCGACGGGAGCGTCGGCGGCGACGTCGACGTGCCGTACACGTCCAGTATCGTCACGTTCCGACGGGGCGACGGCGTCGGCCCCGTCTCGATGGGATACGCGTTCACCTGGAGTGGATGGAGCGGCGAGTGAGCAGTCCGCTGTCCATCGTCCGAGCTGTAGACCAGCGTATCCCAGTCCTTGTCTCGGGCCGAGTAGAATCGCCAGACACCTCGGACGTCACCGTTTGGCAACTGGTAGCCGAGCCACGGCTGGTTCTTGTAGACGACGAGGCCGAGGTCGCCGTTCGGATACTCGGCGATGAAGCCGGCGACCGCGAGGTCATACTTCGTGACCTCGATGGAATCGGTCACCGTGACGTTCTCGGTCGGGTACGAAACGGAGCTCTCCCAGTTGGTACAGTCGCCCTCTTCGTTGTGGGCGGTACAGGTCTCGACCTCCTTCCGAAGCCGAACCGAGATGTTCGCCTGGAGCGTGAGCTGGTGCTCCTCACCGGCGTACCCATCCAAGGAGTACGACAGCGCCGGCGTATGAGACCCACCAGCCGTCGTCTCCTCGTCGCCGTCGACGAGGAGTTTCGTCTCCTCGATCTGGTGGCTCTCGAGACTCCAGTAGACGCGCCGGTCGCCGGAGGTGTCGTCTGGCGGCACTACCACCCGGTAGTCGACGGTCCCGCGGAGCGTTCCATCCGGCGCGACGTAGAGCGGCTGTCGCGACGGCGACAGGCGTGCTCGTGTGGACGGCTGGACGGCGAACACCTCGGTATAGGCTTCCTTGATGAACCGGCCGCTGGAGAGGTCGGCATCGGGCGGATGAATCAACACGGAACTGTTCGTCGCCGGGAACTCCTGGTGGTCGCCCCGATTCCATTGCTCGACCGCCCGCGGTGGCGAATCGAACGGGACATCGGTCCCCTCGCCAAGCTGCTCGACTGCCGACCCGTTACTCAGATCCGCACCGTCGGTCGCACCGTCTTGATCCCCCGACCACAGTTTGTGAAAGGTCTCCTCCGGGACGCCGTGGTCAGTACTATTCGGGGGATGGGCGCCCACTGGAACGGCGGCTGTCGATGCGACGAGGACGGCGGACATGACGAGTGCGAATCCTGGTGCGTAGTTAGAACCCACAACTCGTGCCACCGACCACGATGTTGTTCAGGATGAACTGGACGATCTCCGTCCCGAGAGGGGCGACAATCACGCCCCAGAGCAGGCCCTGATTCCGGACCGACTTCATCTCCTTCTTCCAGTCCGAGCGACGGGTGAACGGGATCGCCACCGTCGCGCCGAGCGCGAGAACACCGCCGATGAGCGGCCCACCGAACTGGGTGATGGTGAAGATGTTCTGGATGGTATCGGCCATATTCGAGTCGCAGAATGCGCTCCCTGGATCCGACTGTGCGGCCGCCGTCCCCACGAACAGGATCAGCGGGAGGAGCGCCAGCAGAATCGGGCCGATGGACCTGTGGATGATCCGAATGACGGACGTCGATTCCTCAGTACTGGCCGGCGTCTCGCCGGAGGGGACCTTAGCACACATCGTTTGTGGGAAAGGATAGCACGACCAAAAGAGGTCAGAAAATTTGGATGAATTTGGAGATCTTCAAAGTTCTCCAAGTTCTCTAGAGAAGTTCTCATTCCGCGTGGATATATGCGACCGCATAGCCTGGGTCGAACTAATGTCAGACGCGGACACAGCAACCAGCGCCAGCAACTCCGGCTCGGATGTTAGCGACGATGTGGCCCGAATCAATATGCGAATCCCGCAGGACAAATACGAGTGGTTACAGGAAGAACTCGATTCATTCACGAGTGATACAGCCCGATTCCAGTACCTCATCCAGTTCTATTCCGACCACAAAGAAGACGACGCCGACTGCTGATCTGCTACTGACAGGACGACTTAGACCTGTAGCGGAGCAACGATGAGAAGCGGGCAATCCTCGCCCTCGAAATAGTACTGCTTCACCGTAGTCGCGTCGTCGAACTCATCGGCATCTTCAGGGAGGGTAATAGTGCGGGCGTTGCCGTGTTCGTGGATCGAGTAGATGCCGAGTTCTGAGAGGTCCTCGCACTCGGCGGGATCCAGTTCTCTACTGATCGCCTCTAACCACGCTTCCACTGACACGGAGGGCCCCTCGTCCGAGTCAGTTTCAGAGAGGTTACTGCGGGGACTCGCTTGCGCCATGTTACATTTGCACATACTTGCGCCTTATCTACTAAATATTGACGGCCAACACATTTCTTTAATTCTGATTATATGAGTAATGTAGTGTGTGTCTGACGCAGACCAGGTATACGTCAAGAACAGCTACTGAGCGGCTTCAAGGCAGGCTCGGATATCAGCACCTGTCGGGATAGTCAGAATTGCGAGAGGAACGGCCACTAACGACCACCCAACCGAATCCAGCTGAGGGAGTGGATACGTTGAGAGATAGCCGGCAATACCCAGGGCGACGAGTGGGGTATAGAAGAGGGTCGGAGCCACTGACCCGACCCTGATCGCAAGCGTGGGAGCGGTCGGTTCGTAGACCGCGTCGACGTAGGGGCCTCGGCGATTGATGCCGAACGAGACCGAGTCCGCATAGAGACTGTGGACCGCGTAGTGGGCCGACTCGTGGAGCACCCAGGCGACGCCACAAGCCACCAGATAGACACCGAAGACCAAGACCGTCTCGTGTAGCATCGTAGCTCAGACCCACACGTTTCGAAATGGACGAACCTCGTAGTTAAGCCTGCAGGCTGGCTCGGGGCGAACACAATCTTAACCAACAGCACAGCAGGCTTCCGGTGAAGTGTTGGTTAAGACTCTAACGATTTGTCGGCCCCCGTGCCGATCACTCGATCTCGATAACCTCGCCGTCCCCCTCTTGGAGCTGTTCCCGGATTTCAGCTAGCAGTTCCTGGCCCTCGTCGTAGAGTTCACGGCCGTCCTCGGGCGACACCTCATCCGCATCGAGCTGGTCGATGATCTCCTCGACGCGGTCCATCCGCCGTTTGATGTCGGAGTCTTTTGCCATCTTTCTACAGCAGGGAATTCCGGCCTTCAGGCCGGGAGGAAATGCGGCAGGATGCTGACCAGCCGTTACTCGGTGGCTGAGCCGGAATCCAGCTCCCGTTGCGCGTGGAGTAGCATCCCTCGCCACGTCAGTCCGTATCGTTTCTTCGTCTCTTTCAGAGACTCGTACTGGTTCTCCTCTACTTCAATATTGATGTTCTTCATGTCTCATGGTTTGTGTCCGATGGTGTTAACTGTGACTAACATTTTTGTTATATTGTGTCCGAGACGGTGACGAAGACGCTTCAGGCCACGCTCGCCACGCCCACTACGGGCAAAGAGCAACGCCTCCAGCGACTCTTGGACACCTACCGTGACGCACTACACGACGCATTCGACGCCGGGGCTGACACGATGGCCGCCGTCAACGACATCGTGACGCCCTACGACCTGCCCTATCAAGCCAAGGACGCGCTCAAGTCCTACGTCCCGCAACTCCACGACACGTACGATGCCGAGGAGTTGGACGACGAGCATCCGGTTCGGCTCGTCAATCGGGCGGCCACGTTCGACCACTCGGAGAACCGCGACTACGGCTTCGTGTGGCAGGTTCCACAGCCCGGACGTGGGACGAACTTCTGGATTCCGCTTCGGATCAACCCCGAACAGGAATCGCTCTGGTTCGACCTGCTGAACGGCGACGCGACGGCGGGCGAACTTCGGTTACAGCGCCACCGAACGTCGTGGGAGTTGCATGTCACCGTCGAATACTCGGTCGAAGTACCGCCTGAGTCGGATGACCCGACGTACATCGGCTTCGACATCGGCGAGAGCGCGTTGATTACGGGCTGTGCCCTCAAACGCGACACACCACGGAAACCGATGCTCGTCAGCGGCAGTCGAGCGCGACGCCTCCGCAAGGAGATGCACACGACGCTCAAGCGACTGCAAGAGCGTGACGCCGCCGAGTGGCGGATTGACGAGCGATTCGACCACTACCAGAACGCCCTCACCGATATTATCGAGAAGGTGTCTCGGGAGGCCGTCGACTATGCCCGACAGTTCGAGAATCCGGTTATCGTCCTAGAAGACTTGTCGTACATCCGCGAGCATCTCGACTACGGCACGTGGATGAACCGCCGCCTCCACAACTGGGCATTCGCCCGCCTGCAGGGTCGAATCGAAGATAAGGCGACCGAGGCAGGCATTCGCGTCGAATTCGTCAATGCGGCGTACACCTCACAGACGTGCCACGCCTGCAGCCGGCTCGGTCGGCGGACCGAACAAGCGGAGTTCATGTGTCCACATGACGACTGCCACATCTCGGAGTTCCAAGCAGATATCAACGCGGCGGCGAATATCGCCAGTCGCGCTAACCCGTGGGGAGAGAGCGTCCGTTGGGAACCCGGACGCGATGACTCGCCTCGGGATGGGAGCGCCTGTGACAGCGCCACAGTCCACCGCGAGACGAGTCCGAGCCCCGGACAGATGACCCTCGCGGCCTACTCGGACTGAAACCTGCCAGCCCGGATTCCCCTTGGAGGGGAAGCCCCGCCGTCACGGCGGGGAGGATGTCACCTCAGATCACTCCTAACCAAAGAGCGGTGATGAGCAACAGCAGCAGGAGGAGGACAGCAATCGCGGCCTTGTAGTAGACCGGCGGAAGCCCCTCGGGAGCGGTCGCCTCCTCGACTGCCTCGGCCAGTTCTTGTTCGTGTTCGTGCTCCTGCTCGAAGGTCTCGTAGGCGGCCTCCAGCTGTTGCTCCAGCGGCTCAATCTCACTGGCGAGGAAGTCATTCCGGGACTTCGCGATGTACTCGCCGGCGGCGGTCGGCGTGATCGCGGCCATATCCGCCACCCGATCCGCGATCAGCCGGTCGTCAGTATGGCCGATGGCAGTCACGATCGGCGTGTTCGCGGTGAAGATCGCTTCCGCGACGCGCTCGGTATTGAACGCCTGGAGGTTCGAATCGCTCCCGCCACCGCGGCCGACGATGATCGCGTCGACGTTCTCTGACCGATCCAGATGGTGAATCCCATTCGCGATGGACGCCGGTGCCTCCGACCCCTGGACGGTCGCATCCTTCACCAGGATGTCGACGGTAGGGTCCTGCTCGTGGATCGCGCTCTGGATGTCGTAGCGAGCGTCGCCCCGGAGGGAGGTCACGACACCGACCCGCTCTGGGAACGCCGGCGG
Source organism: Haloarcula sp. Atlit-47R (assembly GCF_003665985.1). NCBI lineage: Archaea > Methanobacteriati > Methanobacteriota > Halobacteria > Halobacteriales > Haloarculaceae > Haloarcula > Haloarcula sp. Atlit-47R. The sequence continues at coordinate 84,783 of NZ_QPLQ01000007.1, forward strand.
ACGTTGTTTCTGCTCGTCGTCGAACCAGCCACGCTCTTCGAGTTCGCTTCGCAGCCGCTCGACGGCGGCCGCCTGGTCGCCGTCGCCGACGACGATCACCTCCCACGGCTTGAGGTCGATTTTCCCGCCCTCAGTCCAGTAATCGATATCACCCTCGAGGATGACTTCGGTCCCGTCCTCGAGGTCGGCGTCCATCTCCCGGTAACGGTTCGCCCAGATCATACAGGGAAGCTCGGCCTCGCCGTCGGTGAGCGTGAAGTAGAGCGCCGTACTGTTCTGATGGAGATCCGTGACCTCGCCAATACAGCGGACACCATCGAGGGCAGACGCGTCCTCGACGACCGACGCAATCCGGTCGTTCAGCTGTGACACGCTGAGGACTTCTCCTGCCTCAGGCTCGACCGCCTGCCGTTCAGTATCCGGTGCGTCCGCCATACACGCTTCTAACCTTTGATTGGCAGTTCCAAAAAGATGCTTCACGGATTCCCCAGGCGGGTGTTGTTTGGATGTCTGACGAAAATTGATACTGTTTGAGAAGATTGGTTCGGTTATGAAATCTAGGACAGTTACTGTTGACGCTGTTGGTCAATGTGAGGCAGTGCCAGATTTAGCGACTGTAGAGGCATTTGCAATTGGTGAAGGTGAGTCCGCTAGTGATGCCCGAGCTATGGCGAAAGATCGAGCATCCACCATCCGGGAGTCGATAACTGACATCTCGACGGACCAAATCAGAACTGTCGACCTCCGGGTTCAGGATACGGACGAGATGTTTGATCCTGTCACTGACGCTCCATTCCAAGCAACCGAGCGACTCCACATCGATTGTCTTCCAGAAAACGCCGAATCGGTTGTGGTCGATATAACAAACGCCGGCGGACAGATACAGACCGTACGGTTTCATCTCCATGAGAACAAGCGTCGAGAACTTCAGGACAAAGCCATTAACTCGGCGATGGAACGCGCTCGCGAGAAAGCTGAACAAATGGCTGCTGCCGAGGGTCTCGCTGTGGCAGAGATACAAGAAGCGGCGACGACAGACGTGAGTACTGGGTTTGAAAGTATTGTCGACGAGGCGCTGGATTCCAGTCCCGACACGGATCTTCATCCAGCACCAATTACTGTCTCTGAGGGTATCGAAGCCGTGTATGAACTCAGTGAGGAGTGATCTGAGGAGATGGACAAGGTTGCAGATGGGTTGTTCGTTGGAACGCTCAAGGATGCCGGTGATAAGGCACTGATACAGGAACACAGCATCGTGAACATCGTCTCACTAACACACGGTGAGCCAGATGGTGGGTTTTCCTCTGATCTGGCGGTCGAAAATGTCCCTATGAAGGATGGACCTCGTAACGACCAGCAGAAATTCGATCGAGCTGTCACCCATGTTCTGTCTTGTCTCAAGACTGGGGACAATCTTCTCGTTCATTGTTCGGCGGGAACCTCACGTAGTCCAGCGGTAGCGGCGACTGCGCTCGCACTCTACGATGAAATCAGATTGGAAGCAGCGTTCGAGCAGGTCTCGAACCACCGGAACGCCGTCGACCCACACGAAGCAGTAGTCCGACAGGCGGCACGCGTCCACACCCAGCACCGTGAGTAAGCTAACCACCGGCATTTCAGTTAGGCTCCTCAAGGAAACTGTATGCAAGTCGGTCTGATTTCCGACATCCACGCGAACCTGCCAGCCCTTGAAGCCGTCCTGGATGATATGCCACCTGTCGACGACATTATCTGCGCTGGCGACATCGTCGGATACAATCCCTGGCCACGTGAGTGTCTCGAGCGGGTTCGAACTGTCAGTTCACTCGTCGTACAGGGCAACCACGACCGCAACGTCGAGACGCCACATCGCTACGAACACAATGACATGGCCCACGCAGGGCTCGAATTCGCCCAACAGGAACTGAGTGACGCGCAGCGAGAGTGGCTTTCCGAGCTCCCAGAACGAACGGAGTTCGCAGACGACGCCTATCGGTTGGTGCATAGCCATCCGGATCCAAACCGGCTCGGGTCCTACGTACGTCCCGCACAGTTCCCGAAGATGCGACCCTATCTGGACGATCACGTTGGGATCGTACTCGGTCACACCCATATCCAGCACAAAGCTACGATCGACGGCCGACTCATCGTGAATCCAGGGAGTGTCGGCCAGCCACGAGACGGCGATGAGCGTGCTGCGTACGCGGTTCTTGATACTGCCGCTGACGAAGTCGAACTCCGGCGGGTGGAATACGATATCAACCGGGTGATTTCCCGTGTTGAGGAGTGTGGGCTGCCCACTAAAACCGGGACGCGACTTCTCGACGGTTCGTGAAGCTATTTCGGATGCCGAGTTGGCCTATCTACGCAGCTTTGCACGTCAGTTTTATATCTGTTTACCCGGAACACCGCTGTATGGGTCTTCCTGGTCCCGGTTTGGGGTTTCATAGACCAGAACAGCACCGCCCCGTGAGATAGGGATGCATCTCTCAGTCAGGGAATCCGATTCCGGATAGCTGGCTGATCTCGCATCTTGGATATCTTGCGGGCGTCGCCGGCGCACTTGCGCCGTTGGGTGTCTGTTCTGGTCATCGACACCCAACCATGACCGCACGAAAGTCTCACTCTGACGGCGACACGGAGCGCCAGCACACGTTGAGTGCCGCCTCAAGGTTCTGGCGGGACTGCGACCGGTATCACGACTTGGCGGAGAATTTCGCTCAAGATATCGCAGTTGTACACCCGGACAGCTGGTCGGGCCGCCATCCGGGTTGTCCCGGAGACACCGAGTGTTGCGGGTGCTGTCGTACCAGTGTTATATACTACGAATACATCCCGAAATCACGACACAGTGAGGACGAGTGGCTCTGATGGTAATGCCGATAGCTTCGGTCACGCGAAACCGGTGAATTAGATAATCACTGACGCGGAATCGGCTGTCAGAGCAATCTTCGGGTATAGGATTCACCACCCAGCAGTACGCAGAGCATCGACAGTTTTTCTCAGCGTCTCGGATGTCCGGAAGGGTGGAGCGAGTTCCAAGACCACGGGGCCATTATAGCCCGATGAATCTAGAGTGTCCACCATTCTCCCCAGATCATGTTGGCCGTCCTGTGGCGGGAGATGTTGTATCTCCCCGGGTGGCTCCTCAAGACCGCGCAGAACATCATCGCCAATCCCGTACTTGTCCCGGATGCTCTGGAGACGATTAGTTTCCGTAATGGGCAGCGACCCGTGAAGGTGGACGTGTGCTGGGCACCCAACTGCATCCAGCATGGCGAGCGGGTTCGGTGCGTGACCGAGGTCGATAGTAAACTGTACCGACGGCACCTCAACGTCTTCTGGTTGCTCGCGTTGTAAATCAGCCCTTGCCTTCTCGAAGTTCGCGATGTCCGATTCTTCGGTCAGGAGATATTCGAAGGGCCCTCGCGGACAGACGTTCTCGATCGTCAGGACCGGAACACTGTCAAGATTCTCGTTGCTCTCAAGTCGATATTGAGCGTTTCCGAACGTCGCGACAAGCTGTTTTCGTCTTCGCTGTAGATCCGCGTTCTCGCTCGCGTAGGTTCGTGGTGGATGGAAAACAAATACTGATGGGTCACAGTAGGGGTAACGACTCACACCGCCGTCATTATGAGTCGAATCCCGATCTTGGAATCCGAGTTGTGCATCGAGGACCTTGTCAGCGCAGGCCTTCGCTCCCGACGAGCTACAGCCACTAAGCAAGGGGGTGCAGTGGACCGATTCGACGTCGAGATCACGTTGCGATGCACGCTCTACAGCGGATTCGTTGTGTAGTTCTTCATTAAGGAACGATCCGAGTGGTCCGTGTCCCCTCGGTGGATTTGGTGTGAAAAGCTCAATACTCAGATCCATATCGGCGATCGTATTGAGGTACTCCTGACGAACGGGGTTCTCGCTGGATAGAATGCGACGCGGGACAGAGACACGGATTGGTCGCCCCATCAATAGAATATCGAGTTGTGGTGCCGATAAGTAGGTTTCCCAGCTACAATCGTCTGTGGATTACTGAAGTCTACCATCGACCCACGTAATGCTATGGTGAAATCCCGTAACAAGATAGAGGATGCGAAAAAATGATGAGAGGCTACCGAACCATTACGTCGCCTGCCCCGATAGTTCGGCTATGACGGTTCCCATATTGCTCTCGGCATCTCCTGAGCATTTTAGTCACGCTGCGAGTCTTGCGGACGGAATCGAAGCAAAATTGGATTGGAAGCATACAGAATCTCTATCTCGGGGTAACACGCTCTCAGATGAATGTGAGATGGAGGGTGTTTCACCCGAGTCCATTACCAGTATCCACCTTCCACCTGGAACGAGCCAGCCCCGAGGGTTAAGCGTAGCACCGGGGAACGTCGGCGACATAACTGATTTCGTTCATAGCGCGTTCGGCGACCGAGTTGAACCTGAGTGGCTGACCGTCCACACTACGCGTACATTCGACTACCGGGGACACGTCGAACGGCTTGCAACGATCACCGAGGTCGGTGGCTATCCACTCGCCGTCGAGAACACGCCCGACGCCTCGTGCTACCACACGCCCGAGGATATCGCGGCGCTGGCTTTTCTCGCCAAGCAAGTCCCTCGACTCAATGACGTGTCGATACTAATCGATACTGCACATGTCGCGATGGAACGGCGTGCGCTCACCGTTGACAACAGAGCGTTTGAGTCCGTTCTGGAGCGTGCTGATGAACAGCTCCGCGACCAGCTATCAGAGGCCTTCCAGCAGCTCCTACGGGACAATGTGAAACAGAGCAAGAATGATTCCGATCTCGACGTAGCACCCCCTCCAGAGGAGAGTCCGTGGCGTCCCGTATTCGCCACGCTCGCGATCGTCGGTGGTTCGCAAATCCAAGCAATCCATCTCAATGACCCGACTTCAGATGGGCTTCCCGAAACGCAGCGACCAGCAGATGGGCTTCGGTGGGTGTTATCGTACTGCAATACACACGATATTGCGGTCGTGCTCGAACCAGGTGACGCTGACCGTGAGTCGATTGCGGAAACAATCTCGGAGCTACCTATCGTTGGCTAACCCCGGACCCACCCTCAAGATCTCCCTATCAGTGATAGCTGAGCGTAGGTAGTCGTAGTGACTATAGAGAAGGTGTCTGTCCGACCCGCCTGCAACTTGATGAACTTCGTATCATCGCCACGCGACGTCGATTTGCTCCACCCGGAGGGTTCCATCCTGGCTGATAGAAACGCTAGAGATCCCCGCGTCACCGGGATTATGTACGTACGAATGCCCCCTGGTAGTCGGGATCGCTGTCAGTCCGCGTTGGTGGGTGTGTCCAGAGAGACAGGCGTCGACACCGGCCGCCGCCAGTGCGACCCGAAGCGCTACGGAGCCGAAATGGTAGTCTCCGTCGTGTGAGTGCTGTCCGCGGATGTCGAACGGTACATTGAACGGGGAGATGTGGCTTGCGACCACGGTCGGGTTGTTGGCCTCCTCTACCAATTCGACGAGCGTCTCGAAGCGGGTATCCAGTCGAGTGAGCGACGTCTCGAACGAGCGGTTCGTCGCCTCGGTGCCAAGTTTGTGTGCGAGGTTCGTTTCGGACAGGTCGCCGGCGAGGTATTCCCCTGCCGCACGGAGAAGAGTGCTGGCGACGGCATCTGGCGTCCGTGCCTCGTCTTCGACTGGGATGTCTGGGTAGTCAGGAGATAGCAGGGCTGGCGTGAAGTCGAACTGCTCACAGCCCCATCCGGCGATGGTGAGCGACCACTCTGCCCCGACGACCACGTTTCGAGTAACGCCGTGAAGTGAGTGGACGTTCGTGAGCCCCTCACTCAGCCGCTGGGTGCAGTCGACGGGGTCGTGGTTCCCAGGTACTGTGAGTACTGGAACTCCCCGCTCATCGAGACGCTCGAGGAATGCCCGACCCCGTTCTTCGTAGGCCTCGCCGGCGGACACGGACTTGGCATGCTCGCGGTTCTCGTCGATCACGTCACCGAGAGACAGGACGATGTCGTGTGACTCAACCGGGAGGTCCGCAACCGGATATTGCGCCCCTGTTGCCCGGAGGTGTAAGTCGGAGATGACCAGTAAGTCAACGGTAGGGCCCTCGACATGACAGATGGATTTGGAGCCGGATTCAGTCATTTGTCTGTAGGGTGCTCTCAGCGGTGGTTCGATCGGGAAATCGTTCGCCGCAGGCCAGATAGTCGACCAACCTGTCGATCGCTAACGGGCGGTAGTCGAGTAGCTCGACCGAGAAATTGATACGTCGGCTATCGTAGTCGACGAAAGGGAATTGGTTCGGCCAGTTGTTGTGGTGGTGGCCGTGAAGCAGCCACCCATTCCAGTTCGAGGGGCCGTCTGCCGGGTCGTGGATGGCATAGAACGGAACTCCGCGGTGCTCAAACTGAAACTCTTTAACGAACTGGACCCGGTCCAGTTCTTCTAGTACGGTGCCGTCGTGGTTGCCCAGCAGAATGACGATCTCGCCGTTGAGTTCGTCGAGCCAGTCCATTAGGGCCGCAGCTGACGGACGAATAGTCAAGTCGCCACCGTACAGCACCTCGTCATTTGGGTCGACAATGGCATTCCAGTGCTCGACCAGCATCTCATTCATCTCCTCGACTGAACTGAATGGTCGGTCACAATAATCGATGATGTTGTCGTGGTCGAGATGAAGATCCGAGACAAGATAATCTATTGTATTTTGTATCTATCACGTTGTGACCTAAAAGTGACTTACAAAAGTGGAGGTGGGCATAGAGAGGGTCTGTGACAAGTTGTTGGCTAGTTGTCTGGACATAGTCCGGCGGCAGGCAGTGTTTTGTTTTTAAAACTTGGACAGACCTTCACTTATTGATCGACACGGAATTAGAACACACATCAGACGAATTCCAGTATGTCCGATTACGCAGACACATGTATGGAGTCCCAAACGAAGGACTGCTTCCGATGTGGTCGTTCAACCACCGACGTGAAATTGCGAGCGGGCCGGGGGAAGATGTGGCTGTGTGAAGCATGTAACAGTGAGTTCTGTCGCCAGTGTCGTCAGATGAATGTCGCCGTTCCTGACGACTTGCCTGCACAGATTGCAGAGTACTCCGCCCGAGACGATCCTGGACGAGTTGATGGAGAGCGTGAAACCGATAGAACCGACCACACGTCGCTTGAGGAGGTACTCAAGCCCGTCCCAGGCATCGGAACAGGCATACTCGAAAACCTGGGTGAGCACGGATTCACCACTCCTGAAGACATCCAGAACGCAAGTGAGGCTGAACTTCGACAGGTGGCCGGCATTGGCGCCAAATTAGCAGCCCGGATCGACAGTCACCTTTCTGACTCGGACGCGAACGAATCTGATGAATCAGACAGCTCTGGCTTAGGCGATCTTTTCGGATGATAGTGGACAGGGCTTTTGGAGGAATCCTTTTCGTCGCATCGAGATTATAATTGTTTGCTCCCGGCTTCAGCTGAAGGTTGTCAGAGACAAGGAGGCGCATTACCTCCATCATATCCTCAGAGAATGAAAAGCATCTGATGGGGTGAGCAGGTCACGTCCTGATGATATCTACCCTACTAATACCGCGATCGATTAATGACGCAGCTGAGTCCGAATATAAAATCGGGTTAGGTTCTGGAAGAACTCCGACAGCAGGATCAGATAGTGTTCAGAATTACTCTAGAGGTGGTAACAGTATAATGAAGAACCAGGATGAGCACGATAGAATCCGCGGACGAGTTGGACAGGGAGGAAGTAGACGAATACATTGACCTCCTCCATGATCGTATTCAGTTCCTTGAAGAGGAGTTACAGGATGCTGAGCGCACCATTCTTGAAATGCGACAAGAGGGGGTTGAGACTTCCCTTGCCTCGTTTCTTCAGGCGGAAAGGGAGGATTCGTCGAAGGAACTCGGTGAGGATTTTGAGACCGATATCCGGAATGTATCTCGGTATGTTCACTACCTAACGACGAAATTTGATGTGGATAAAGATACGCTGGAACAAGTGCATGGAGACATGGTTGAGAGCATAAAAAGAAATATCGACGACAAATCAGATCTTAATCACGCTTCTCTAGCTTTGTGGGTTATCCTCATTAAGCACGAAGAGATGGCCCGTGGGGATTAACCAAATCGCTCTTCGGAAGGAGATTGGTGACGGTGAGTGCTGCGGCTGAACCGTAACGCTGTAGGCTGTCAACCCAATACCGACGCTGTCCGGCGTTCAACAAGGTATTCAAACACCTTTGATTCTTATTCAACGTCCCACCTTACACTCACTGAAAATGAAGTGCTGCACTCGAAGTATTGACCCTCGCTCAGGAGGATATGAGGAGTATAGGTTATCTCTGGATCTTCACGTCAGACTGGACAGGGAACAGCCATACCTTCCGGAGTACGCTCAAACTTTTCATCAATAACCACGTTATCTCCTTCATCGCTGCCTATGTTATCAATTTGCATCTTATCACTATCAGGTTTCACCCTCCCATCGGCAGAAACGACAAACCAACCATTGCATCTGTGAAGAATTCAACAGAGGCAAATAACCTGGGTCAGATTGAGTTTTGAACAGTATCCGAGTATTTCTCGCACATACTACTCCTTATGTCGACTACTGCCGCAGTGTTCTGGCAGGAGTGTGATCGCTACCACGAGATTGCGAAACGGTTTGAGCGCAATATCGAGATCACACATCCCGATTATCTGACGGGGCGAAGCGGCTACTACTGTTGTGGCTGTTCCTGGTGTGCAAAAGAGGTCAAGTACTATGAATATACAGGACCTCGACTGTGAGAGAACCCCGAACTGAGAAGCCTTTCTCTGTCTCACATGGCCGCGCTCTGCTTGTCAGGCAATGATCCGGTGGGGGGCGTGGGTTTGCCTTTTCGAGACCAGTTGCTTCGCTCCGTAGCGATCTTAATCACGCGAATATTGTCTGATATCGTTATTCCAGTAAGTCGTCTGGATCGAAGTCGTCAAGATCGCCGGGATCGAATTCGTCTGCTCCGCTCTGTGTTTGTGTGATATCCTCTATTGCGTCTTCAGTCTGTTCGGCAACAGTTGATAGGGCATCAGCAAATTCTTCTAAATTCTGGAGTTCTTCCTCCTTGAATTCAACTGCTGGTGGAAGATTTCGTAATTGGATGATGATTTCTTGGATCTCACGGAGGTTTTGCCCTAACATAGCGTTGAGGGGGACTTGGATATCCCATATTTCGTCTACGCCATGATTTGCTCGTTGACCAATCAATGTCTCTCCAGTTTCGTTTTCCCCTGCAAGTCCAGTGACGATGTTCGTCCAGTAGTAGTCTCCTTTACTGGCTTGGACGATGGCACTTGATGCAGCGAAGGTCCACGATATCTCTTCGAGGAATACTTCCGCTTCATCAGTAATCTCTTCAGATAGATAATCTCGCGATTGACACTCTGAGAGAAGCGCATCATGATCATCAAAATTGTCCAGTATTTGCAGGGCGACAATAGTCTCTCCTTCTTCGTCGATATCTCTAAACAGTTCCTGGAGTTCCTCCTGAACTGGATCATCTGAAAGCCATCTTGCATGGAGATTCGCAATAGTGGGTCGAAGCGATCGACGGCGCTGAGTCAGCCGAGAAATCCCCTCGGCAACTGGTTCGAGTATCTCATCGGGCAGATCCTCAACATCCTCCTCATCGGGGCTGATTCCTGTGGGCGCGTCAGACATGGGATTCATGTCGTGCATTAAACCCGACGTATAAAGAAATACTGACGTGTGACAACAAAATTATCTATGTTTTCGAATCCCGAGTCTGAGGTATCAACTCAGTGAATGATTCTGTTCTTCCTCCCACTCTTTGACTCCGGGTTCTTTCTCTTTGATTTGTTCCATAAGGTGTTCGTGGGTTATTCCTGGAACGTCAGAGGGAGAAACAACCCCTTCATCGATGGACTCACTGGCTGCCGCTTGGCCGGCTTGTCGAACAACGCTAGCGATATCGGCTCCCGAGAACCCTTCAGTCCACTCGATAATCTCGTTCCAGTCGAGGTCGCCACTGACACGTTTATCTTCGAGGTGGATTTGGAAGATGTCGCGGCGATCGTCGGCGTCGGGGGCGCCGATGTGGATTTTGCGGTCGAACCGGCCCGAGCGCCGGATCGCCCCGTCGATGTCCTCGACGAGGTTCGTCGCACCGATCACACAGATCTCACTCCCCTGGATCGCGTCCAGTTCTTGGAGCAACTGCGTGATCATCTGACGAGTCCCATCTGTTTGTTCAGGACCACCGGACCGGCTTCGCGCCAGCGAATCTAACTCGTCGACGAACACCACACAGGGTTGTATCTGCTTCGCCTCCGCGAACAACCGCTGTACGTTCTGCGCGCCTTTATTGACGTATTCGGATCCCAATTCAGCTGCTGACACACCCGCATAGGGATAGCCGAGTTCATTGGCTGCAGCTCGTGCGATGAGGCTTTTCCCGGTCCCTGGTGGGCCATAGAGCAAGACCCCGTTCGACATATCGACCCCGATCGCGTTGAACACTTCAGGATACAGATGGGGCTTGATAATCCCGTCGTGTATCCGGCCGATTTCTGCGTCGAGACCCCCGACGTCCTCTAGCTCCGTACTCGGTGGGTTCTCGAAGAACTCAGCTGCTTCGATAGCTGCTTGTGTGTCATCGGTTTCGACTTCATCGAAGGTAGATTCTACCTCAGATTGTACGTCAGTTTCTGGTCGCGACTCATCTCGCATGCTATTGGATGGATTAAGACCAGCATCTCTCAGTTGTGATTGAGCGTTTGACCGAAGCGACTCCGCTTTATTCTCGTGAGCCTGCACGACGACAGGACTGTCCTTGGCCTCAGCAAGTCGCTCATGTACATCTGCTGCCTTGCTGAAGAGGGCAGCAGCTTTCTTGGGCTCGTCGCCAGCGTGATTGCGTGCATCCTCTGTGAGATCCTCCACTCGCTGCTCGAGGATGTCCAAGCTTTCAGGGCTAAGAGTCATGAAGAATCACCTACCAGCCGCTCAGGCTTCTTCCTGCATTTTCTGCAGCTCTTTATCGATTTGCTCGTCGATCGCCGATTCCATACCACTGCCGAGTTCTGCTTCCCCAGAGCCAATTTCGGCCGCCTCGATCTCCTCCGCTTCCGACTTGATCTCGTCAAGATCGAGGCTGAAGTCGGTGTCACCGCTCCGGTCGAAGTGCATGTCGACTTGGTCGATGACGTCCTGAACGCCTTCCTGCTCGAGATTACTGTTCTCGAGAGCATTCCGGATTGCATCGGCGTTCAGGTCACCGATATCCAGCTCGATGGGGAGTTCCTCAGCAGGGTTCGCCATGAGATCACGACGCTTGGCTTCGAGTGAGAGCTTGATGAGGAAGAACTGCTGAATCATCAAGTTCTCCCACAGCTCGGACCAGAAAGACCGGTACATGTCGGCTTCTTTGGCCTTCGCGTAGAGCCGGGATTTTTTCCGCGTGCCAGCGTCCAGGGCTTTTTCGAGGTATTGCTTTTTTTCCTCCGAGAAGGAATCGACCTTCTCTTCGATCTGGCGCAATACTTTCTCTCGGCGGTCCAGATCCTCGTCGATCTCTTCGACGGTCCAGCCGCTATTGAGTGCGCCTCTCTGTTCGTCGGCGGAAAGCCATTGTTTGACTGGTTCGCGCAGTTTCATAGTTCAATATCGTTGATGTCGAAATCCTTGCTCGAGTTGTCCAGTTCGGGCTCGTACAGGGTGACGACTATTGCTACACCAGCAACGGTTCCGAGTACGGCGCTCCAGATGGCCGCCTTCAGTTCGGGGTATGTGAGATCGAACAGTATCGGACCGACCGTGAAGTCAACAGCGAGCACCCCAACAGCAAACGCAGCCGCGAAGAGGACGCCACTCTGTAGTCGATACTCGACGGCCGTGTAAATGCCAGCCACGAGGGCAGCACCTGCAAGGCCGTGTAAGACCGCGATCAGTAGCGGAATGTGTGGTTGCATTGTTTTTGGGTTTGCGTGCTTCTAACGTCGATGAGCCAGTCGGAGTATGGATTAGACACACCCACAGGAGGTCGCAGGACCTCAAGTACAGCCCTACAGTCCCAGTAGGCGGGAGTGCCTCTTCCTTGCAAACTCATCGACAACTACTGATTGGCCGTCCTCAAGCCAAGAGCTGATTTCTAGACTTTGCTGATTCGCAGTGTTGCACCTCGCATCAAATCTTACCCAGGTTTATGACCCGTATCTCATTCAGTCATATTACATGAACAATCTTGATAGGGTGAGAGCTACCGTCACGCAGACAAAGCGTGTTTCTCACAGGTGTGGAAGTGGGCCTTTCCGCACGCATATTCACACTCTTCGGGGATGGCGTACTGCCGGCCGAAGCAGTGTCCTCCTCCAGCGGCTCATAGGCTCGAAACCTGCCCACGTAGACAGTTACCGATATCCTCCTAAGGTCACAAGAGTCGAATCGCTGGTCAGGTGGCAGACCGTGGTATCCTTGACAGATGTGAACTCCACTTACTGCTCCAACCTACCAACAATTCTCTACAGAAAAGCGCTTGAGAGTGCGCCGGGGAGGAGTTGAACCTCCGTCGAGACCGGGTTGGTCCCAGGGATATGCCACTACCACACCGGACGCACTTCTGCGTTGTTGCCATAGAAATGAAGTCCTGGTTCGGTTTTATATCTATGTCCGATTTAAGTACCTGTTATCAAAGGATCCAGAACAGCTATAGCAGCGCTGCGATGTGAATCTGCTGAATTCCTCGTTTCGTCCACGTTTTCCAGAAATTCATGCCACTGATCCAGATTAATCTCTCTGGCAGCGCGCAAAACCGTCCAATGGAGCCATTGGTTACGAGCCTCCTCGTTGACGAGAACTCCAGAGAGGTAAAAAGGCCCAAGACGAGAGACTATATCAGCAAATACTGCTGGTACAAGGGTCGTTGTATCTGGAAGTTCGTTCGATATATTTTCAGCCGAATCGAGAATATTCTGAAGCGATCCCGGGACTTCGGCAGGCCTATGAAACTCTATTAAAGCCCCGATAGCAGCACCGAAGAACGTGGCGAGAAATGCCTCCCGATTGGGGACTCGTCGAGCGTATGTTCGTGCATGTTCTATCGTCGTGACGTGCCAGTATGCGGCAGCCGAAGGTTTAACCCTGACACCCATCAGTCGTAGCCCACGTCCCAATATTTCTGCTGTCGGATATGATACTCTTGGCGACTCAAATTTCTCAAACGGGATATTCTCAACAATAGTAGGAATCCACGAGCTTCCCTCCTCTGGGTCGTCGAAAAGGGTAAGATATCCGATCCACTCGCCACCGAACCGATACATGAAGAACGGAGAACTGTCTTTTTGAGCAACCTCTGCAGCGAGCTCAGTGACCTGCCAGCACCTAGTTTCAGAGAAGTCTGATCCTGGATCGCTATGTTTCGTGTGCCGAGCAGCTGCGAAGCCAAGAACAGCGGCGCGTATACGGACTGTTTCGCAAGCAGATGAGCGAGCGTCTTCAGACACGACTCGTAGTCCAGTCAAGATGTGGTGCGACCAGTCGTCGATACAGCCAGCCGTTTCACCGTATTGTTCGGAAATGATGTTTGAAAGTGCATTTCCATATAGGGTTACGAGGAAATCGAGTCTCTGGTCTTGGGACAGATGTTTCCATACTGTCTCTGAAACTGCGCTCCTGAGTACCACATTCCATTCTGTCTCCTTTGCTGTAGGCTGATACTCCTGTGCGAGGAACAAAAGCAACTCTTGATGAAGCCCTGCCAGTGTACGGTAATCAACTGTCCCTTGTGCGGCGGTATGAACCCTCCGTACAACTGGTCCGGCATCCGTGGGGTCACGTTTTTTAATGAACTCGCGGATTAGCAAGGTGAAAAAAACCCTCTGTTTCCGATATTTCTCTTCTTTAGATATTCCCATGTGGTCGGTGATATGAACCATAAAGGAGTCACAAACTACTGCAATAGACCTCTGCGACAGTTTAGCGTCCGACTCTTCAAGAAGAACAAGAGGAATGCGTTGGCAAAGGTTGCGATACAGGTCAAAGTCGTTTGAGTCACACACAGCCTTAGCTTGAATTTGGGCCAGAACGCGAAGATCATCCTCAGCCTCCTCATTGGGGTATGTCTCAAGAGTAGTACCTACTGTTGACACGAGTGCTTCACTGAAGGCTATTAGCGCTGTGTCGCTCTCCTTAGCCGCCTGAAGCGCTCCACCGAATATAATCGTGAGCCATCGTCGGCGCTGTTCACTGTTGTCGTCATCCATTTCAGCATAGGTGGTAAGTGAGTTTGAGGCACATCGACGTAGTGCAGTGTCAAACCACATTAGGTTCAGATTCCATGAGCGGCTCGTTGTTATAGCATGTCTACAGACGAGTTGCACCACACGCTGTGCCTGCTTCGAAGAAAGAGTAAATTGACCCGAATCACCTGAATGTCGATCCGTTGGTCCTTGTTCCTGAGTACGACGGATCGCCGTCTCTACAAAAGTACCGAGATATATGCTTTTCTCATCGGACAAATCCTGGCATTCAATAAAATCTCGAAATAGACGTTTTGCCCATTGGTCTTTAGACTCACATCCATCAGCTGCGAGAACGTCAACGAAAGCAAGCCCGTAAACTTTCGCAGCGAAAAGCGGGTTATCTCGTTCTGTTGCAGCCTCTCGAACCGTCCCTCGAATACGATCCAACCGTTCTACGTCTGGTTTTAGACCCTCAAATGTGGATATCGTTGCAATGGTCTCCGCAATATATCTATCTAAGCTTATATTTTGGTCCGTACATAGTGGTGCAATCAGAAAGTCCAGGGCTGTTCCGAGATCAAAGTCATCGTCAGATTTATCATATTCTATTTCTATTTCAGATTGATAATGGCTCAGTTGATACAGTTTCGCTCCTAATGCACCCCCTGTATTTTGTTCACCTTTCATAGAAAGAATAATATCAAGGGGATTATCGACATTTCGGAACGTACCAAACGTTTCAGAGACGAACTCACTTTCAAATTCTATTAGTCCATTTTGATGCTCTTCACGATACTGATCAACTCCTGTATTTATCGCTTGCTGACATCCAATTTCAGATGATATCTTATTAAATACTTGTTCGCAACGAGATAGTATGCCGACACCACCGAAGGCGTTATTTAGATCAACAGATCTTGCCAAATCCATTAAAAGTGGAGTGTATTCCTTATTCAGGAATTGCTGTGAATCAGACCAGAGACTGTGGATGAACTGCCATCGGAGTAATGATAGTAATAAATACTGTTCCGAAGGGCCAGCAGGAGAAATGAACGTACGGAGTTGATTAGTCCTTGAATCCTCTATCATCACAAACGAGGGGATTTTGTGGGAAAATTGTTTCTGCAGACCCCGAACCCACGACTTTACGTCAATATGCTGTGTATCCGTCCCTTGGATCATCTCCAAGATCTGTTCTCCAGCCGATTCCAGACCGGGAGTGCCGTATCCGACCCATTCATCAAAGATCCTGGAAACAATCTCTAAGCTCTCTCCAGATTGCTTCAGTTTCGCCAAGTCATGCCGGTCCTCATATAGAGCAGACATCCCATTAGTGAACGCAAGCGATGGCAACGGATGCATACGATCCGGAATAGATTCCCCAGCGAAGTAGAGACTCAATGATCCTCTGGCAACTCTCGAAATGAGCGAGAATGCCCAATCATCCCCGAGCGTCCGAAAAATAGCGACAGCACCACCGAGCATCGATTTCATGAACGACCAAATATATTGATACCATTGCCGTTCAGCAGCTTCCGACTCGTGTTTCAGTGGGTCGTACCCGGGATGTTCTAATGACCAGCCACCCAAACGATCAAGTTGTTCGTCGATAGTTGATATACGATTGATGAGTTCATCAGTAGTTGCCTCCTCAGCGTGGTGTGCCTGAGCGATCCATGCAAACGCTTCCTGAACCGGGGTAGCCAGATTCTGTTCTAACTTCTGATTCAAATCATGGCGGACCATATGTCCGACCATCCCCTCGCCCCATGTCACATCGGTAAAGCCATCGGCATCGTTTAAACTCTCAGGAAGTGTGGAATGGGAGGGTTTCTGGTCCCATATTTCTAAATCACTTCGACTCTCGTGGCTAATCACATTAATCATCCCAACCAAAGCATGAATACCCATGACGTTTTCAACGAGAGATATATTTCTCGAAATAGAGGATTTTGTGAGAAGTGCATGCCCGAACTCATGATGGAAGGTGACCTGATCCTCTGTCCCGAAGAACTCGATGAGGGTGGTGAAATTGAACTCTTCGTCTGAGACGGCGTCGGACTCGCTACCGAGAGTTTGGAATATCGACTCTCGATTATATGTAATCGGACTTGGATAAGAGGCCGACTCCGCATCAAACCCTTCCGAACTCACATAGAGAATATCGGCACCAGGGTAGTACATCCCTTGAACTCCTTCCCAACCCGGCAATGGGAGTTGTCGCCTAAATCCAGGGGAGTTTTCCTCATCAATCCCCTGAGTACCCAGAGGAAGAGGCACGGTGATGATTAATACTGGCTCCTCGGTGAAAACCATTTCTCCGATTGGAAATCGACCTCGATTTTGGTATACCAGTACTACAGTCCTGTAGACAGATTCGAAGCGTTGGAAGATATTCAACTCTATTCAAACAACAATCGATCTACCCCATCAAAAGACCAAGCAGGGAACTCTGGCCTTAGATTGGTGACGGTACAATATTCCACAAGACCAGAAAAGAATAGAGCCGAAGGATACGCTTTCACGTAGGGCGAAGATAGAGCGTTCGCATTCCACTGAGAATTTCGAGGTTCTGAAGCACGACGTGAGCTTCCACAACGTAATGCCCATCGAGATCAGCTGTTGACCGAACTGGTCCGGACGCCTCTGCGTAGTCCTGTTTTTCCTCAATCGTCACTTCGAAAGTATCGCACGGTACGGTGATAGTTTCGCCGTCAATTTCGACCGTAACCTCTTCTCCGTCGAAAATATCTGGATCCGCTGCGCCTTGAGTTTCGAGTTCCTCGACGACGCGTGCGTCATTGCCCCGGAACTGAGGCCCAAAATAGGACCAGTCGGGATCAATCGTGACATTCCGGGAACCACCATTCGGGCTTTCAGCTGACGTCACAGTGTCCATGAGTTGGTCTCTATCGATCTCAAACTGTAACCGATGCCGTTCACCAGGTCCGAGAGCGACCTCTATCTCTGGTTCTCCGACAACGTTGTTGGTCGGGATAGACTCATGAGTGATCCCCAGTTTGACCACGGCGTCAGTCGATCGGTCGAGAGGGTTCTGGAATGTCACCGTAATGGGGATAGTCTCCGCTTCTGGCCCGTAGAACGAGCCATGGAGTTCGGGAACGCACGACTCTGCATTCGTCGGCACGTCGAACGCGTAACTGCAGTTCGGACAAATTCCCAGTTCTCGAGACATCTCACCGAAGGAATCGTGGGTCGGCCGAAGAAAGACCGGACCCCCACAGTACGGACAGTCACTATCGGCAACATCTGGATGCCCGGTGTCGACGTTGTCAATGTACGCCGCCTGTAGACTGTTTGCTGCACGGTCGGCGAGTACCTCATCGAGCAGCTGTCGACGTGCGTTGCGGAGGTGGTCACCAGCTCGGAGGAGAGCGTCGACAGTATCTCTAAATGCATCGGCGTTGAATCGCTCCGCCGCCAACCGTGCGTTGGCATCCCTCAGAGCAACACGACTCTCCTGAAGTCGCTTTCGGGTCTCCTTGCCGACGGGACTAGCCCACTGGATAGATTCTGCCTCTTTAACAGACCTTGGAACAGCCGTCAAATCGGCTCCGGACCAGTTCTCGACAGGCTCGAAGCCGACTGGAAGGTCGTCTTTCGTCCGCGACGTACTAACAGTGAACTTGAGGCTCTCGCTTTCGAAGGGGCCCCACGACCAGATGAGCACCCGAATATGGTCTCCCTCACGGAAGGCGGTGAAGTAGCAGTCATTCGGTCCGTTCGGGAAATCACCATCAGCACGCCGGCGAACGAAGAACTCGTTCGCATTACTGGAGAAGCGGTCAGCGGGGATGCAGGTGTCGATGATCGAGGTATCGATATCGCTGATCAAGAGTTCACAGCGTTCGGTACCGTGCACCTCCACCTCGTACTCGGTCGACAACGATGTTGGAGGGTCAACGGTTGGATCGCCAGCGATGACGTACGGATAATGGTCGATGCCACTCGTCACAGCACTCTGGTTCAGAAGATACGCACGCTCAGCTGGAGTGTAGCCCGACCTGAGCAACGCGTAGTGGAGAGCACCATGATGGGGCATACATTCGGTGATTCGATACGTCCCGATGAAGCTCCGGGCGGATTGAAGTAGGCTCAAGACGACGTGGACGGGGAAATCCTTGCCGTCGTTCACGTCGGTCATTAGTGAACTGCATCCGTTCAGGAACACCTGCGAGGCGTCCAATCGATCCGCACGAAGCGCGTTCTCTTCGAGAGCAAGTTCGGCCCCTCCGTTGCACACGAAGGGAGGTTGCGGCGGCTCGAAGTCGAATGCCTGGTGATCACTTGGTGCCCCGACAAGCAGTCCATCCTCAAGGCGCGAATACATATTCGTCCCATGGAGAACGGCCGATAGAGACGCCATGCCCGCCTCATTCGCGGCAGCTAATGCATCAGTCGTCACCGCATCGTGGGCCAGTAACTCTCCTTCCGGGTCGTCGAGTGTCACGTCTCGTCTGAGGTCTCGGACCGCTACGTGGTGGGTACCGCTAGAGATGGAAGACTCGTGGCAACGGTCATAGAGCGCTCTAGCTTCCTCAACGGTTCGACCAGTGATGACGCTACAGTCGAACCGGAAGGGTGGATGTTCCATGCATAACGTCTGAAGCTGACGCAGAGTCTCGGCTGAGAGGTCTACCGGCGCATCGACATAGACGATTGACTCCCCAGGCGCGATGCGATTAACTTGAGTGACGAGTCGCTCGTCACGTTCGGCAGCGATCTCAGCGGCGAGGCTACCGAACGGACCCGCCTCGGAACTGGTGATGACGACCATTATGCAAACCCAATCGGTTCGGTCTGATTCGACCCCCGAAGCGGGTACTGGTCACGCAACTCGTCGAAGCTAATGGACCCCGCTTGGAGCCGGACGAGAACGTCAACCACCTTGTCGAGGGGGACCCAGACTTGGTCGGTCGTATCGCGCTCACGGAGGGTGACGACATCCGGGCCCTCACCATCGAGCCCCGCGGGATCAACTGTGATGCAGAACGGCGTCCCGACCTCGTCCTGACGGTAGTATCGGCGCCCGATACTCCCGGACTCGTCGAGCATCGCCTCGACACCAGCGTCGCGAAGGTCGTCGACGAGATCGTTCGCGACAGCCTGGACCCCGTTACGGGACTCCATCGGGAATACTCCTGCGAACTGCGGTGCGACACTAAGTTCGAGGGCGAGGAACTGGCGGTCACTCTGTCCGTTCTCCGCCGCCTCGACACGCATTGCGTGTTCGATGAGTGCGTAGACGATGCGATCGATACCGAACGAGGGCTCCACCACGTGGGGCCGCCGGTGCTCGCCGGTTTCAGTCTGCTCCTCGTATCGGAACCCGGCAACGTCGGTGGAGATGTTCACCGTCTCTCCCTTCACTTCGATGGTGACTTCCTCTTCCTCGAATGCGGAGGGATTCCGCTCGGCCAGTTCTTGGAGTGCCTCGGCAACCGCAGGTGCGGCGTCACCGAACTCCGGACCGAGAACACTCATATCAGGATCAACGACGGGGCGCTCGACGGTCTTCTGCTCGTCGTACTCGTGGAACACCTCGTAACTGTTGCCCTCGCCGGAGTGCTCCTGGTGCTTGTGGAGGTCGTAGTCGGACCGGTACGCGAAACCGGTGATCTCGACCCAGTCTCCGCCGACTTCCGCCTCAGCATCCCAGCAGTCGGCAGCGTAGTGTGCGAGTTCCCCCGAACGGTGCTGGCGGTATCGGAACCGACCCATGTCAATCCCGATCTGCTCGTACCACCGCTTGGCGATCCCGAGGTAATAGGCCACCCAGTCACTCGCGATAATACCATCATCAACCGCGTCCCCGATCGCCATCTCGACAGGCTGCCCGTCTTCAGCCTCCTGAGCCGCCTGCGGGTACAGCGTCACCTCAACATCACGAACCTTCTCTAGCGGAGGTTCATCGGATTCAGGATCGATGAACAGCTCGAGTTCAGCCTGAGTGAACTCCCTGACCCGGACGAGCCCCTTCCGGGGATTGATTTCGTTCCGGTAAGACCGCCCGATCTGAGTAACGCCGAACGGCAGCTTGTTGCGTGCGTACTCCTTCAGGCGCGGGAACTCAACGAAGATTCCCTGCGCGGTTTCTGGACGCAGGAAGCCAGACTGGCCGCTACCGGGCCCGATAGTGGTTTCGAACATCAGGTTGAACTCCGTGACTTCCTGGCCCGCTAGCGGCGCCTCACAGTTCGGGCAGGTGAGACCGTGTTCGGCGATGATCTCTCCGACTCGGTCAGTCGGAAGACTTTCTGCCTCCTCAATACCAGTTTCTGGAGCGTCCTCGACGATGTGATCGGCCCGCGTGCGCTCGTCACATTCCGGGCAGCCGACGAGCATGTCGTCGAAGCCATCCAGATGTCCCGATGCTTCGAAGACGGGCTCGGCCATCACCGTCGGGGCCTCGATCTCCATGTTACCTTCCTTGACGACGAACTGCTGCCGCCAAGCTTCCTCGACGTTCCGCTTCAGGGTAGCTCCGGTCGGTCCAAACGTGAAGAACCCTCCCGTGCCTCCGTACGCTTCGGAGGTCTGGAAGAAGAACCCACGTCGCTTCGCCAGTTCTCTAACGTCGTTGTGGTCGGACATAACGCATCTCTTCCTTGTTCCCCATCGGTTGTAGCCCCGATTATAGCTCGTCTCAGATACCTCGACCACGATACTACTGCGAAGTAGAGTCGAGGTTCTGCAGTAGAGTCATATCTGTCCCAGGTTTAAGTTGAGGATGTCAAATAGCATCAGGGGGCACACAGCGGAAACCTTCATAATACATGTAACACAACATGTAGATTGGATGCAGGAATGGACAGTTGAAGAGGTACTCGCAACGAATGATGAGGGGACCTTTTTTAGTCATCATACACAGGACCTCCTGGGTTCAGTGTATGGGCCCAATTTGTGCGACCAGCCGATCGCCAAGCTATCGGCCCCGAATCCAATCGATAGCGACGACCGGCTTCGCGTTGATCCTCTGGCCAGGGAGCTGTATCTCCCAAAAATTCACAAGAGTATTGGATCACTGTCTAATGAGGTGCAGACAGGGTTCCTCCAGTCGGAGCTTGCTCACGAAAATACACACGCCGTTCTCTCCGAAGCGCATCCGCAGTATTATCAGATGACAATCGATACGTCGTTCTTCGCGGCGATCGAGGCTATCAACCCAGGAACAAGTAAACGGGTGTTGGATGCTGCTCACTGGCAAGCTATCGAAGCAGCGATGGATACAATTCGGGCCTCCCGGGTCGCACAAGAAGCTGAAGCAATCGCAACCCAACGAGAGTATTTGGAGACACGAAGTACCACAAATTCGTCGTTTTCAGAATTGCGTGATGAATTCAGATTTCACCAACCTCTTGACAGATATTTAGCCGGAGAAGTTCATCAGCAGGATCTCCCTGATCGGGTGCATCGAAACGCAGCCTATGCATTCGCCGATTGGCTGAAAGAGCACCTCGAGTCCAAGTGGGATATCCCAATTATTGATTTATCCTTCCGGTTGGGAGATGATCTTGGCCTCGTGAATCCGGACGTGGCACTGTTAGCAGCAAGTACGGTTCCAGAATCCGAATTGGCAGAAGTCGAAGGCGAACCTGACGCGCAATTCGATCTGTATTGCGAGGTGGTTGACAAGCACTCAAACTTCGATACCCAGTATGTTTTCAGCGAAGAGATGACTACCATAGATACGGCAGAACTAATGTCTGCGGAGGAGTATGTGAGGCGGTCGCGAGAACACGCTCTAAAGTCTAATATAGACAAAAGAAATTACGCTGGTGTGCCGGTTCGAGCTACATCCTACCCGGGTACTGGAGAGGGACAAACACTCAATCATCTTCTCAACGGGATGTATGTCTCGACGAACGCTGACGGAGAACGCTTCATCTGGCTTGCCGAGGAGCTTGACTGGGCGTTACAGACGGAACTACTCGATATCGCAGTCAAACTTTGGGAACTTCGAGAGAAGGCCTTCTTCGACGTTCTTCGTCACGATCACGACCAAGTTATCTATGGAATGAACCACAATCCGACACATATGTTTGAACTCCTGAAATCGATTCAGCGCGGGGAGGTTCCGGATGAGGCAACCACACTTGACAATCGGGATGTAGAGCAAGCTCACGACCGGTTCATCGATGAAGTTGCTCCAAAACTAAAAGAAACCTACGCGAATCTCTTCACCGATCTTCAGCGTCTTGGCAAGGCCATTATTTCTGATGATACAACAACAGTACAACGCTATTTTCAGTAGTACCTGAGCAACGAACTTCCAGATTCCTGGAATCTTAGGTAGAGCCAAGTTAAATATCGTGGAAGCGGTGGGTGTTATTTGATCATCTCATTTGCGGGTCTCGAAGGAATCGACTTACCGTCCCGTCGCTTCAGGGAGATCGATATTATTTGAAGATCAGTTCATTGCTTCGGCGAAACTAAGGAGGAGCCGCCAGCAGCCCATAATCGCCACCCGAGGGTCGTCAGCGATCTCGTCCGCCTCCTGCGCGAACTTCCGGTACGCCTCAGCGAACTCTTCATTCTCGATGTCGCCATCCTCATCGACATCCGCGAGAGCCATCATGATAACCTGCTTGACGTGCCCTACATCGGTTTCGAGGCTCTGACCGACAGGTGGTTCGCCGCTGCTTGAGTCGTCCTCGTAGGGGTTGTCAATGGACATGACAATTGGGTTATTGAGGGGAACAAAACATACTGTGTCTATTACAGCATCCACACCCACGCCGGATTGGCTAATGAGTATCTGACCCAAATTTAAGTTGGAAGGGAGAAACCCATAAATTATTGAAATGACCGAACTGCCATTCGAGTCTCGGTATAACGATCGAGGATATTCACAAACTGTTCCTCTCCGAGGAATCAGTGATGTCGCGGGAATGTACTATCCCGATCTGGACGCATTATACATTAATTTGAACGACGACTCCAAATACCGCCAGCTCTTATCGAATAAACCACGTTCTGTGGAGGAATTTGGATTTAACGAGTTTCTGGATCTACTCGGTCCTAGAGTAGAAACGTTAATTCACGAAAGTGTACATGCGAAGACTCATAAACAAAGTGCATTATGGGAACATCGATTTGCGCAAAGTCGATGTACACAATTTGGATTTCATTATACTGCTCGGAACTTACACCGCTCACAGATGGAGTTTGAGGACTGGTTGGCCTCCTCCCTCGTAGCTGATCGAGCACTGGCATATCGCCACCGTGTTTGGTTGCCGCTACAAGAGAGTCTCGCTATACTCAGAGAGTTATCTCATAGCTCTATGAGTGACGCGATTAGCCAATATATATCACATCTAGAGGAGAAATTTGATTTGGGTCTCCCAGCTACTGTGGAGCATCCGGGCTATAAACTTCCAGATTCTGAAAACGCTGAAAATGCTTGGGAAACCTACACAACATTTCATCAGTATATGACACTTCAAGCAAAAGAGAAAGCAACTGCTATTTTAGGTGAATCAAAGGCAACAGACCTAATTGATCACTTGGCATTCTATCTTTCCATGCCAAAACCCTCACGAATTGAGTCTGCAGACCCAAGCGCCCAGTTCCTCAATTGCATGATGTTCATCGTCAAGCATCTCGAAGCAGCAATTGATACCTCAAGCAAATCATCTAAAATTAACGGAGACGAAATTGCTCAGTCAATACTTTCAGAGTTCGGATACATTCATAATATTGTTATAGATGCCGACGGAAAGCAGAGGGGTTCCTATTTTCAACAGGCCTTAGAAAGATTTTGGACGTTTGGAGAGACGGAGATTGCACACCAAATGATTGATGTTTTTCGAACTGAATACCAAAAACTACCTAAAGAAGGTGCGTGTTTTGTGTATATTGAGAACAAAAGTAAGACAGATTATATTGAAATGGAACATCCTGTGGATACCGGTTCTCGTGTTCCAGCGATTTTGTTGTTACTAATGTGGGAATTTCTTGATGGAATACGTAGGGGGGAAAATCGGATTTCAACACCCGCTCCATTTGTTCAAGAACGTCTCGAGTGGTTGAATGACACCGAGTTTTCAGTAAACCAAACAGTAGATATTCTCTCAAAACTTGCAAATAAAGCTATATCTGAGCCTGAGCGTACGAGGTCGGCGCAAAATTTTGCTAGCTCGATATTTGATGACCAATTTCCCAAAGTAAATAAGACACCGATAGTCGATTGGTCTGCACCGTAATAGAGTAGACAAGCCACTTACCGAAGGGGTTAGATTCGTTTTTGAAGGTGGGGAAATTCGCCAATTCCCTACTGACCAGTTATACCGTAACTCTCTCTACAATAGTGCAATGAGTCTATTAAAGATATTTCTCGGACAGGTATATTAACACGATGTCTCTGAGTTAAGTTGGAACAATCCTCGTTTTCAATATATGCTTCCGGAACACCTTTTGATAATATAAGTGTGACTTGGAGAGCTTCAAATTCTACGATTATGACTAAGAACGGATCCCCAGTGAGTTATCCCTCAATACGGTTCGATTTTGGACCTGTAATGTCGCCACGAGATACCACTCAACATAGGGGTAGTAACACAGAGAGGAGCAGCGTCAGTCGAACGCCTATCAAGCTCAAATCCACTGGAGGACGCTCAGGATGAGTTCCCAACGTGCACAGAGGCATACCGAACAGCACGCGCGAGCACTCATCTCGCGAGCGCGGTCAATTGCTAATGAGGAGCCGACTACTGCTAAATCACTCTTCATCCAAGCAGCAGACGCCTATGAGCGACTCGCAGTAAGTTCTCGAAGTGAGGATACTGCCGCTACCTATCGCAGACGCTCTGAAGAACTCCGTAGTTCGGCACAGGACCAAACTAATCACAGGCATGACTAGATCAATTCTATAGAAGATGAGATGACTCGACTTAGTTTCTGATCTGACTCCCCACTATCTGGTACGTCCGTTTACAAAAGCGACGAGCGGTGAGCTGTACGGCCTATCTCTCGTCATCTACCGCCTCAAGCCACTGCTGCCACAACTCTTCTGCCTGAAAATCATTATTCTCAAACCGCTGTGACGCAGAGTTGAGGAAGAGTTGCTTGGGATGAGCGCTTATTTGTGATTTGTCTGCATCTTTTGATGTTGCAGTAACGGGAAAGACCACTGTCACCTGGTGATATCGTGATGTGATAGCCCCAATCGCTCGAAGAATGACATCAGCTGTCTCGTCAGGGGGTCCACTACGCGCCAACCGAAAAACAGCCTCTGAGAGCGACAATATTGCCCGAGCCGCCGATTTATCGTCCTGTAATGACACGTTGAGTAAAGAAGCAATAATGAGAGCACCCCAGAAACTACGATTTTGTGCGGATGTCTCATCAATCGTGTATTGAATAATAGCCGGGACGATCCGTTCGATCCCTCGAACATTTAGATGGTTAGCCATTTTATTCGAACACCGAAGTAGAGTTTGGAGATCTTGCTGTGTCCGTTTGTCCGCACGACCAGTAAATCCTGAATTCAGGATTTCGAAAGCCGATGAGACAAAACAAAGGTAGAGACCTCGTTCTTGTTCATGCGGTTCATACTGCTCACTAAGAAAGTTCTCTACGACACGGGCAAAACACTGGATCCATTCAGTTGCGTCGCCATTCAAGTGGTTTCCATCGGAGTAAAAGCAAATCATCGCCATTGCATGGCCGTACACCTCCGAATAGAAGGTTAGATCTTCCTCTCGTTCGGTGGCAATATCTCTGATGACTTTGTCAAACTGGTAAATCTTCTTCCCGTCTGGCTCTGCTTCCGGACTTCTGGGAATGACTGTCGCCATCCCTCCAAAGAACTGTGAAACGGTGATATTTCCCTGACTTGGGTCAGCATTAAAGTAGCTGTCAAGTTGAGTTGGATCCCCATCGTGCTTATATTCACATAGTTTTCGAAGAACTCCATCCAGTGACTCATGGTGATACGTGGTTTCTGCTGACGAGGCACTCTCCTGAGACCCTTCTTGGAGTACTCCCGTCACGGCGACTCCCGAATCGATTTCCTGAAATTCAGTCACAATCTTTTCCCAGTCCGCGACGATACTCTTATCACTCATATTATCGAACATCGTCGCCAGTGTGTCTGTGAATTTATCCTCGATATGCAATGTTTCGGGCGATGGACCCTGTTCAAATATGAAGTTGAGGACGTCCGAGAACGGATTTTCGACGAAAGGGTTAATCTCTGCCCGCGCTCCCACGATAATCATCTTCCTTGCTAGCGATAATGACAGATGATCAAGTGGGAGCCCACGCTCGTTAATGAACACTTGGATGCTGTTATCTTGCGGATCCTCGATAAGTAAGAGGGTCGGAAGGGAGTTCCGTTTGCTCGCTGCAACGAGTTTTTTTATTACATCTTCGCCGTACGTTTCGAATATCTCCTGCGAAAGTTGATCTTCAAAAAATTCAGTAACGGCATCAAGCCCTACCATCCCTGTACTTGTGACTTCAAGGATGGCTCTCACCACGAACTCCATGTTAATATTATTATCAATCAAAACCTGGAACTCGTAAATATCGTTAAGATACTTTATCAAGAGAGAAGCGAACGTCGCAGCAGGTTCGAGATTCACTCTGCCCGCGGCTGTATTGACCTCAGTCGAGTCTTGGTGACGATGAGCTTGCATCAACGAGAATATTGATGTTAACGCGGCTTCCGCCGCTGTGAGGATAAGCTGAAACGCTGGACTCTCCGGTACTTCCCGGAAAATTCGATGTACAGCGGAGAGGAGTGCCCGCTCGTAAGACAAACGGAAATGTTCCCACTCAGCTGTTTCCTCCCGAGACTCGTACACGAAGGGGTTGTAACCCGGATGGGTGAACGAGTATCCGAGTGAACTCAATTCGTCATCAATCTCCGAAATTCGGTCAGATATAGCCTCTTGTGAGGGGCGTTCAGCATAGAATGCTTGTGCCACCCATGCAAACACTTCTTGAACGGGTCTTGCACGATGTGAATATATCGTATTCCGTATCTCCCGTGCAAAAAGCGACCTTAGCGTATTCCGAGATAATTCTCCGTGGGCTAAAGATGAGTGTAAAGAGTGGTTGGCCTCTATGCTTGTATAGAGCGTCGGACTATACTCGGCCAAAGATGTGGAAAGATAGTAATGGCCGAACTCGTGTTGGAAGGTCACTGCATCATCTGTCCGGACATGCGTAAGAAGATCCACGACAGTCAATTTCTCTCTCGATTGGTCGACCTCCTCAAGTACGCTTTCTTCATTCACAAAGGATGGCGAGTGATAGGAAACCTCCTGGGGATCAAACCCCTCCGCGCCTACGTAGAGTGCATCAAGATCGGGATAGTATGTCCCCCTGACCTCATCCAGCCCAGGTAGTGGGAGTGAATGAGCGTAGCCAGCGCCGAGCTCTGGATACGATGGCTCATCGCTCCCGACCAAGGTATATAACATAGGATATCGTTAAGAGATGCGTCTGATTACTCCTCAGAAGATTCGTTATCATCGTCATCTTCAACCTCATCGCCCTCTCCGAGGATATCGCTAACATTTTGTCGGGAAGCATATCCCCCACTTAGATTAGAACTGGATTCGTCTCCTGTGTCAGGGCTCGGTCCGTCATCCTTCTTCTCATCCTCGGTCTCTTCATCATGTTCCTCAAGAATCTCCTGGAACTTTGCAGCTCCCGGTGAGGCAAACCCAGGTGTGCCTGTTGGCTCTGAAGCGTCTGAAGCGGCAGTTGGTTCAGAA
The DNA here is from genome assembly GCF_003665985.1 of Haloarcula sp. Atlit-47R. Classification (NCBI taxonomy): domain Archaea; kingdom Methanobacteriati; phylum Methanobacteriota; class Halobacteria; order Halobacteriales; family Haloarculaceae; genus Haloarcula; species Haloarcula sp. Atlit-47R. The sequence continues at coordinate 112,743 of NZ_QPLQ01000007.1, forward strand.
CCCCTGCCGATCGGCGACTCTTCCTCTTCCCCAAGATACGACTCAACAGTCAATACGATATCATCAGAGGAAAGATCGGCACGCTTCAGAATTTCGTATAGATAATCCGTGTCTTCCACAACTGGAACCTCCTGATCCCAGTACTGTTCATGAAGGTTTTCGTGCAATCGCTCAACTAGCCTACGTCGAATGGTGTCCCACTCTTGATCAGAAACCTCGATCTCTGAGACATCAAATTGACCAAGATCCTCATAAGCTACCCGAGTTGCAAACTCAATATCCTCAGGTGAGTTCACCGAATCCAGCATCAATCTTGGATCACCGATGACGCTCGTTACGATGGTTTTTGCGGTTGATCTGTCGATACCCTCGGTTTCCGTGAGTGTTTCAACCCAATTCTTACTGATGGTCGTTGGAATCGTCTGCATGGTTATCGGTCACCTCCCAGATTAGTGGGGCCGAAAATCACTTTGAAATCGATGCGGTTCTCCTCTTCATAGAAATTTATAGGGACATCAATCTCGGTTTCTGGTGTGTCAGGCAATCCACTCTGTTCTTCTGCTGGTGTCAGAAGTCGATTATAAATTTTCTTTGGGAGACATGACGTTAAGGTAAAAAGACGAAGGAGAGCTGTTAGTTCCAATTCCAAACCTAGTTCGTCATAGATATCCATATTTTGACCAGTTATCTCACCTTCAATAGTGAGATAACTACCCATAAAGTCATCATCAGATTCTATCTTTTTGAATACGACACTCGGGGATTCAAGTTTCATATGACGACCGGCGACAGCATACATAACCGCTCCTTTAGGATCGATTTTTAGAACGTCATCAGTATCTACGCCGGGTTCACTTGGGTCATCGTACGCGTCCCAATGCTCTATCATGTAATAGAGGATTCGAGCTTTGTCAGATTCTGGGGAGAATGATTCTGGGTCATTAGCATCTTCTCGCCAGAATTCGACCATCGCTGGGATTTTGATGACTATCTCTCTGTCACCCTTATTTTTAATCCGTTCATCATTTTCAACAGAATACCCCTGAGAGATATGGGGGACTGTACATATAACAGAGTACTTCTCTAGTTTTCTCCAGACATAATTCTCAACGAAATTCTCGTCCTCGGAGTTAATATCAGATTTAACTCCTGATCCACTAACTATCGAATCAGAGTCGTGTACTTCTGCTACTATTTTTTCATTTGGCTCATTAGAGTCAAGATCGTCAACTGAGATTATTAGCTCTCGGTCAGCTACGTTTCCGTCAAGATTCTGGATTGCGAACCAGCCTTTCCGACCCTTTTCAGTACCAGTTACCTCGTCGTACCAACCATCCAAAAGAGGATAGAATTGTTCCCAAGTTATCTCTGGAACGAATTCGTCTCTCTCCTTTTCATTGTCGTCGTCCCGTTCTCGATCCTTGGCTGTCATCGTCCACCTCTGCTATCGGTGATACCCTGATGCATGTTTGATAGAATTCCCCGCGTGGGTATTGTTCTTTTGCCGTTCTTCGCGTTACTCATAGTCGAATCTGACTGTTGTCTTCTCAGTTGGATCAAATCTAAGCCGACGGCCGAGCTCAGACTATATCTGACCCACCTTTTTAAGATCACAATTATCGAATTCGTCTAATAGAAATCTGGCGTCTACAGGAATTCCTGCACAGCAGAACGCCGTTTCCCGGCAATAGCCCGCCCAAGGCGTTCAAGTCGGTTGTTCAAATGGGAATATGTTCTACGCGAGGACGTGTCCCTTTGAGTTTCCTCATCAGTCAGATCTAAATCACCATATGCTAAGCTGGGGTAGTATCGACTGAGACTGCCTGCTTGCTGGATACATTGTTCCAAACGGGCTGCTGATTCAGCTGCTAACAAGTGGTCGAACTCGTCATAGATCGGCCTTATTACAGTATCATTCAGATATTGCCAGAGGTGCATCCCTGAGTTCAATAACAACGTGTCCTGCGCCCATCCAGCACCATCCGTATCAAGATACATGACTCGATCCTCAGAATGCAAGACGTATAGGTTACGGAACAGCGCGGAAAGTGAGCAGGTTTCTCCGCCCCCGGGATATGCTGTCGCCACTACTGGAATGAGTGAATACGCACCGGCCTCATGTGCTGTGGTCAGCAATCGTTTGCGGTGAGTCCGAATTACATCGTCTTGAGTGACTGTCGGGACATCCGCATTTAAGCTATCATCGGAATCCACAACAAACTCAACGTGGTCCTCATACGTGGATTCATAAACCGCCTCGGTCAGTAACTCCAACTGACCAGATTTGTCTAGTTGAGCTACTTGCTCTGAGTCAAGAGCTGCAGCGCATACGATGACTTGATCAGGTGTAATCAGTTGGTGAGTTCCGGTCACGAATCGGAAGGCATATTCAAAGAGACTTACTTCCCACAAAGTATCAAATTGTTCAGAAAGATCGATAGCAAGTGATTCATACGTTGTCGTAGAATTACTTTGAGCAGATTTCAGATCTTCCTCAATGTTCGTAGAGAGAGAAGCCTGGTCTTCGATACGATGGCTACGACCCTTCATCGTTAATTTTGATTCTACAAGTAGGCGAAGTAGTGAGTTCACTGCCGTAGTTGACCCAGCGACGAATCCCTCGACTTGAACCGGTGACTGACTGAGATGATCCACGGCAACCGCCATCGATACCAACTGAGCTAACTCGTAGATGTGCTTCTCACCATGGATGGCCTCTAACACAGACTCTACACTGGCTTCGATATCTACACGGAGTTTCCTGGCCGAATCAGACTCGGGCTCGTTATTATCTGTACGTAATAGAGTTGAATACTGCCGCGGAAGATGGATTTCTCGACTAATAGGCTCAACCGAGACAGAATTTAGGTTAGAGGTGTATATACTCGGCAATGTATCCAACCGCTTCCATTCCTCTGGGACGCTACCCTGGCTCAACTCTCCAATCACAGTATGACTATCTCATGCATCGATATCATATATTAATGACGAGAGAAGATCCCAGCTGCAGATAAAATATGCCAAGTGAGGATCGCGTTGGGACGATATTTCTGTACCAAACCGATTTGTGAGAGACATAGTAGACGAATTGGAGGAGAGAACAACCGCAGGAGATTATTCTCTTGACAGGTACTAATAGAAGCCTGGACAACTGGCCTTTATTACAGGGCTTCCTCCCGCCACTTGTTCCGACAATCGGTACACTTGAAGAACAACGTCCCGGGCTCATCAGCGGCCCGCGTTTGTTTAATAACGTTATGAACCGTGTTAGATCCACAACTCGGGCATTCCTTGGTGGGATGAGCGAAAGTCTCCTCTATTTCGTCAGCGATTGTCAAGGATCGATTGCGCTGTTCCTGGGTGACCACGATGTCGAGTTCGAGAGTATGAGGAGCGGGGGTACCACAGCTGGTACATCGGAATGCTCCGTCGCAAGAAATCCGGCGCATCGAGCCACATTCACAGAACAGATCTTCAGTACCGAATGCTTGGTTGGCGAGCTGTCCATCCTGCGAAACTGAGTTCGTTTCGTCTGGTTCCGTCGACATCACCTCTGAAGAAGATGGCCAACATGAGGGAGATTACTCGATTGCAGGGTTAACTGGACTTATACGAGACCTGCTCAATACGATGTCGGATTTAAGTACCCCACCTTTGCTGCATATCAACACTTGACGAATATGTTAAGAGTCTTGGATTTCTATCACGCGTGAACTATCCAATCCGGTCGTTGTATACAGGAAGTCGACCATGTTTATCCCGAAACTTGCGCTGTTCTCGACGTTCGATTTGGCGAGCTCGCCGTCGATCCTGTGTAATGATAGCTCGATATGAGTGGAAATTTTTTTCAGAATCTCGGTCATGTGCCTGCAGTCGCCGATATATCGATCCAGATCCGATATAGACGATGTTGTAGTCTCCCCAAGCCAACTCATAAACACCAATGCACGTGGACGGGCTGGTGGAATTATATGCGTGAAAGCGTGTAGCGAGAGGCATCGATTTCTACCCTCCCTCAGTAGAACATCTTCAGGCCTCTCTCTTCATCCGCTTCTGACTCTCCCGAAGAACTATTCTCCCCACCCTCAGCGATGAAGTTACCCCTGGAGGGATCAAATCGCGGCCTATCTTCACTCTCCAGTTCTGTAGGTATCTCTAAACCGTGAGCATCGGCAATGGCATCCAATCGCGTCAGTGCTTTATCCAATAGTTCCCGACGCTCATACAATTTTGCGACCAATTCAGGACTAACGTCGTTTCTCTCGATGGCCATAGGGAGTACATTCACCAAGAGGGTTATGCGCTGCACGCTTTCCTCGAAGAACGCATCGAACGGAACTCGCACGGAATACTGCTGATCAACGCCGTACCAGAGCGTCCAATTAGCGACAATTTCGCCATTCAGGCTATCAATGTCGACATTCTTTCTGGTCCAATGAGAGTAGATACTATCCTTTTCACGCCGATACGCGGCAATACCTGGCGCAATCCAATCGACATCTCCCCACCAGGCCTCGAACTCTTGTCGCTGCTCTGAATCCAGATACTCCTCCTCGAGATCGTCCAGTAGCGGGGCAAGTTCATCAGCGTAGTCGAGACGGGACACAATTCTGAGGTCTTCAGAACGAGAAAAGATTTCGTTGAGATCGTCTTGAATCGAATGGCCCTGAAAATGTTCTTGTTCGAGTTCTCTTATTATTCTCCCCAACACCTCACGCCGGTCGAGAAGGCCTATGATTGTATCAGCCACGTTTCGAAGCACAGAATCAGGCGTCTCAGCGTCGAGGTCATCAGAGATCGTAGTATCCGGCACCATATGTAATTGCACGAGGTGATTCACTGTCGGTATGTCTCAAAATAGATATGGAGTCGGCCACAGAGAATGCCGCCGAAGTCTGGGTGAGATTTAAAATCAACAACGGGGCACACTTAACACGGACAGATGCGTATATTATCTCTACACAGGCATGGACTCCGGTCGAGAACAGCGGATCGTCGATTCGCATCATGTCGACGATAAAGGAGTCCAATTCAAACATGTCTCACAAGACCTCATTGAAACATTAGAAACAACTGATCTTGGGCCCTCAGTCACTCTCCTTGGAGAAATCCCTCAGACACTTGATGGCGGCCCGTTGAGGTACGATCCATTTGCACGCGAACTAACGGTTCCTTCACTCTACGCCGACCTGCTCGATTCTGATTCTCCCCATGTTCAGGCCGTACTGAAGCCGATAGTGCAATCAGAAATAGAGGCACACGAACGTACCCACGAGAACCTTACTCGACGTGAACGCCAGTGGTATGTCGAGTCCGAGCTCGGCTCATACCAAGTCACGCTACTGGGACCACGAGGCTACGACCGCCTCATCGACTTCGCAAGGAAAGCAGCAGCACACACGAGTGCGAATCTCACTCGGACCCAGTTGGTCCACGAAGGAACTGCAATTGCCGCTCAGATGCAGTATCTCAAAAATAAGGGACGGGCAAAAGCATTGGCCTGGTTGCAAGAGAATACGGCAACAGCGGACGATATCGATCGGTTTGTCGAAAGTAATCTCGATCCCGGTGAGTATCTTACTCGCCTTCGCGAGGAGGCGCCAGAATCGCCTGTATTGAAACACCCAACACATGCCTTCGGTCACTGGCTATACCGACAGATGCGAAGTCGATGGGATATCTCGATTCCACGTTATGCGTTCCGACTAGGTGGTACAGCAACGATTGATGAGGCTACTACAGTTGGCGTTATTTCCCCAGATACGATCGCAATGGTTGCTGCACTCGTCGAAGCGCCGATTCCTCAAGAATGCGCTGAACCAGAACAGAAGTCACTGCTGACCAACCTGGTTGAGGAGTGGATCACCAAAACAGGCTTCGCAAATCCTGTTTCACCGTATGAACAAGAGGTCGGATTCGATGGTTCAGTAGAGGTACTCAACCGAGAGACGGTCCCACGTTCGATGCGTCGTGTATCGCTTAATTCAGCAGTTGATGCTGAGGAATATTGGCACGTCCCCCTATACGCGACCGACTATCCTGGCGTCTCGGATGAAAAGCATCTCTGGGGTATACTTCGAGACCTCTACGTCCTCACGAGTCCTGATGGTGTACGGCGACTGTATCTAAAGACAGAAACACACGACTGGGCGGAGGATACTCAGATCTTATCGCTGGCAAGGGAGATGTGGCTCCTTCGCGAGAAACTCTTCATGCCTCTCTTTCAGGCTTACAATACGGCGACGACACACGATTTAGAGCATATACTCTCCATGGTTGATTCCGGTACCATCGAGTCAGGAGTAACAATGTTTGATCAGTCGGTCGCAGAGGATATCGCTCAGAAACGATTCGTATCTGCTGATAGTATCGATGAGGCTGCCTACAATCAGTTTATCAGTGAATTATCCACGCTCGGGAAAGCGATCCTTGCTGGTGATAGTGAAGAAGTGCGTCGCTTCTTCAACTGATGGACAATCATTGTGTATAATAAAGGGGACTATAGAAGTACTTGAGGTGACCCTACACGACGAAGAATACCGAATGTAGAAGAATCGATAAACCAAACTGTAGTTGACTTTATGATAGATCCAAACGATTCACCTAGACTTATGCCTGAACCTCGCCTTACAACTGATAGAAGGTCAGCCCCCCTCTGTTAATGAATGATACCTACCCAGCCCGATGAAGCTCATTTATTGGACCAATTTCGAGATAGTGGCGTCACCTTAGGATACTACACAAATAATAATAAACTAAAAAGTAGGGTACTAAGCGATGATACAGAACCTATCGGAGAACTTGTTGATCCGCTTGATAATCCTGGGGTGACAGAAGACGAACATTTACCTCCCGCACTATATGATCCTTTGAGTCGAGAGTTATATGCTAGTCCATACCTTTCGAGCCTTTCCAACCAGGAACCCGAATGGGTTGAGTCTGTTATGTCTCACGAGAATATCCATGCCCAAATAAGCAATTCTGAAAACCATCTATACGGATTCGCTCGGTTAGCTACGTTTGAGGCGTCTATTACATCAATTAATATGTTTGAAGAGTTTATTAATGATAACACCGATTGGGATGGAACAGTTGCAAATGGAGACTTAGGGGATCTAACTATAGGCATCTCAGCTATATTGTGTCGTTCAGAACTGGCGCAAGAAGCTCTCGCATTCCGGCACCAGAGTTCACCAACAGACGAATCGCTATTGTCTCATTACGCGACACAATTTGAGGGTGTCACTAATTCTAATGGCGATTCTGTAAAACCTCAAATTGATAGTTCCCAAGCTAAACCGGAGCATCTTCTAGGTGCATGGTTAGGTTATCGATTACAGGAAATTTGGGATATTGATGTTCTCAATTATGCGTTTGGATTCGTATCCTCAAGCGGACCAATGATGCCTGACGATGTACTGCTCCGAGCTTCCACTGTGAATCCTCCATTACTTTCAGAACTTTCGTCTAATCAACAGCGAGACCTACTAAAACAAATAATCTTAGAGGGAGTGTCTGAGAACTATCAACTAGTAGGAGATCGCCGGGAAAAATTACCAGGAATGGAGTCACATACAGTTGATGACTATAGCAGAAATATGTTTAAAGAGCTAATTCGTGGACGGTGTGAAAGGGGGATATATGAGTCTGTTCCGATATTTGCGAACAAATATCCGGGAATAACTGGTAGAAAATCATTACGGACACTTTTGCAGGAGATTCGTCTAATTTCTGATGGAAATAATCGAAAACTGATCCTTCCGTCGGATGTCTATAAGTGGGCCAAGGGAACTAAACTGTTGAAAATGGCTGTTAATCTCTGGGAACTCCGAGAGCGTACAATACTACCTATTATCCGAACTGCGTTGCGTGATTATCAATATAGCTATAGAGAAGGTGAAAAAATAAAACGGTTAATAGAAGACGGATGTTCGACAGCAGAGATTCTTGAAACGTATGATGATGCAGTAGATGTAAACAAGATCAACAGCAGTTGGAAGATAATTGCCAGCGAGTTCGATTCGATCTACAGGGAATATAGCCCACTACATTCAAAATTGGCAACGCTAGGGAAGACTATCGTGGAAGCACAATCTGGAAACCCTCAAGCGAAGTCAAAAATAAGAACCTATATATAGATTTTTTATTTCATCTCCGGGCATATTATAACTATAAACTATTCTCCCATCTATTTGTCGGAAATAGTAGAGGTGAAGTGCGCCGGGGAGGAGTTGAACCTCCGTCGAGACCGGGTTGGTCCCAGGGATATGCCACTACCACACCGGACGCACCTGAACGTTTAGGCCCTGCAAACCAGACCCTTGCTCAGCCCCATATCTGTGTGCTGTTTAAATAAGTTCAAATAGATACCCTCGGTTTAGTAGATTTGCCCTGGTCTTCGGGTAGTGTCTAGATAAGCTGGTTCCATGCGAAGGCAAACGCTTGTAGCCAGTTTTCGGCGGTGCTCGGTTCGACGTGGCTGAACGTATTTGAAAACTGTTCAGTCCGTCGTTTTACTTCTCGAAAGATACGTTCGACGGAATTCTGATTCCCATGTGTAACATGCTGGAATCGTAGCCCGTGTCGGTGACAGGCCGCCTGCAACCACGGTGCACCGTCGACGAGAAAAACTGCGTCGTCTACCTGATGTTTCTCGCGTAATTCTGAGAGAAACATCGAGGTAATTGCGGTGGTTCTCGTCGGATAGAGCCGAACATGAAGCAGGCGGTTGGTATCGGGATCGACAGCAGCGTACAGCCAATATCGCTCATCATTGAGTTGAATCACAGTCTCATCGACCGCAACGTGATTCGGCTCAGCACCGTCTGTCGGCTGTAAATCGGCCTTCTGAACCCATCGATGCACGGTGCTTCGATGACGATCGACACCCAATATATCAAGAATCAAGATGGTATCCGAAAGTGATATTCCAGCCAAATGGAGTCGGATACCAAGCTTCATCGCTGGCTCCGGTGTCGCCTCTCGCTCCAGAAATTCTAACTCGATGCAACCGCTATCGCCGCTGAGGCGGTCGAACGAGAGCATAATCCACTCAAACCTTTGACCGCCTTGTTCCTTATCGCAACGCTACCGTCTTCGACAGGACACTGATTCCTGCTCAGTCATTTGCTGTTGGGAAATTAAACTGACTGTTCTCCTCTCGCCATTGCTGGATGCCTGGCTCAGTATCCTTAATTTGCCGAAGCAGGTGTTCATAGGTGATTCCACGGATTTTCGAGCAGGGGATATCTTCAGAGCCAGCCTCGTCAATTTGTTGACTCGCAGCTCTCTGGCCGGCCTCTCGAACCACCTTAGCAATATCGGCCCCAGAGAATCCTTTCGTCCACTCGATGATCTTGTCCCAGTTCATACTACCTTCGACCTTCTTTTCTTCGAGGTGAATTTGGAAGATATCGCGGCGGTCGTCGGCATCGGGGGCGCCGATGTGGATTTTGCGGTCGAACCGCCCCGAGCGCCGGATCGCGCCGTCGATATCCTCAACGAGGTTCGTCGCACCGACCACACAGATCTCACTCCCCTGGATCGCGTCCAGTTCCTGGAGCAACTGTGTGATCATCTGACGAGTCCCGTCAGTCTGTTCAGGACCACCGGACCGGCTTCGCGCCAGCGAATCTAACTCGTCGATAAACACTACACAGGGTTGATGCTTGCGAGCTTCAGCAAAGAGTTGCTGGATATTTTGAGCACCCTTGTTCACGTACTCTGAACCCAACTCTGCAGCTGACACTTCTGCATAGGGCTGATCGAGTTCGTTCGCAACTGCGCGGGTCAGGAGGCTTTTCCCAGTCCCTGGTGGTCCGTGAAGGAGAACCCCGTTCGACATTTCGACGCCGATCTCCTCAAACACCTCGGGGTAACGCTGGGGCTTGATAATACCATCACGAACTCGGTCGATTTCGGTATCAAGGCCACCAACATCATCAAGTGAAATGTCTGGCGGAGGGTCGAAGAAGTTCGACTGATCGTATGAGGGAGTGGCGACACTGTCGTTACTCTCAGCATCGGCGTCAAAGTCGTCGAAGTCCTCTGGTTGCGCAACAGAATCAGTGAGGTTGTCATCGGTTGAGGCCTGAGGATCGTTCTCACTCCTACAACTATCCTGATCATCTTCCTCCGCAACCAACCCGGCATCACGGAGCTGGGCCCGCGCGTTCGAACGGAGAGTTTCAGCTTCTTCTCTGTGGGCATTTGCGAGCCGATTCGAATCCTCATCCGCTGCTAGCTTCTCGTGCAAGTCGGCGGCCTTACTATAGTGAGCGGCGGCTCGCTTCGGATCCTCGCCCGCATTTTCCCGCGCTTCCTCTACGCGCTCATCGAGACGCTGTTCTAAGATTTCGCGTGATTCAGGTGAGAGCCCCATGATTAGTAGTGCCTCCGCAGGATCTCGTGATTTCGCTTAGTCTTCCCTCCCACGCGGTTGGGTAGCTCGGTGAAAGCGAAATCCCTACGTTTCGTATTGTACTTGAGCTTACGAGCGCTCACGTTCATGTTTGAGTTCCTCCTCTATCTGCTGATTGATCGCAGCTTCCATGCTACTACCCAATTCTGGCTCCCCACTGCTTATTGTCGCAGCTTCCAACTCCCCGGCTTCTTCCCGTATTTTGGAAAGATCAAGCGACAGGCCTGAGTCTGCGTCACGGTTCAAATGCATGTCAATCGCTTCGATCGTATCTTGGGCCTCACTCTGCTCGATATCGCTAGCCTCGAGAGCGCCTTTAACAGCCTCTGCATCCATCGATCCGATATCGATTTCAAAGTCAAATTCACCACCGGGATCGGTCAAGAGGCTTCGGCGCTTAGCCTCAAGGATCAATTTGATGAGGAAAAATTGCTGAACCATCAAGTTCTCCCACAGTTCGGACCAGAATGACTTGTACATGTCCGCCTCCTTGGCCTTGGCGTAGAACCGGACGGTCTTTCGAGGGCCAGCCTCCAGCGCTTTCTCCAAGTAGTGTTTCTTCTCCTCAGAAAAGGAATCAACCTTCTCTTCGATCTGTTCCATCACGGTCTCACGTCTGTCGAGATCGGCCTCGATCTCGCCGATGGTCCACCCAGTATTCAAGACTCCGTTATCATTACTCACGCGATCGAACACCTCTTCTTGAACCTGATTTCTGACTTTCATGGTTCGAGTTCTGAAAGCGGCATGTTGTCGGTATCGTCCTGCATTTCGGGCTCGAACAAGAGCGCAATCGATACTGCCCCTACAATACTGCCTACCAGTCCACTTAGGACAACCAGTCCAGTCTGTAGCCAGACAGCAGTACTGAGTAATACAACATCTATGAGAAGCACCAAGAAGACGAAACTTGGTGCAAAGAGTATGGCTGATTGACGGTTCTGCTCTGCCAGTTTAAACGACCCCGCAGTCAGTGTGATGCCCGCCACAATATGTGCAAGGCCGAACAGGATTGTATTATTGAACATTTGTGTATTTTTCAGTGAAATTTGTTTACCTACGGTTGTGGATGCTGCTGCGACGTCTCTTGATCTGTCTTGACCGAGCCCCCTCATTTCTCGAGCAAAGCATCCCCGAACTGGCCGAGGTCAAGCTGTTGATCGGAGCGCGGTCGAAGGTCATCGCATCAGAAGGTATTCAAGATACTCACGAAGACTTCACCCTGGCTCACTACAAACCGAAGGTGTAGTAATCAAGTCCAGTTCTAATTCAGAATGACAGCACAGACGGTCTCTAACCCAGATTTAAGTAGCAAAATAAATATGCGTAACTCTCACAGACCATCTATTTCTTTTAGCCCCTCAGTGGCAACGTCACCCAACTCTCCGGCCTCTATATGGGAATAGCGTTCTCGAACTATTTCTTCAGAGTTGTCGAGATACCGGGCTGCCACAGTATATCCAAATGCCCGGACGAGAACCTCACCCATCCCACGGCGTCCGCCGTGGGGTGCGAGATAATCGTGCTTCGGATGGTCGATGTCGATCTCCGCGGCTTCCGTGAGTCGCTGGAGCATCGAGCGGGCGCCGTCCGTAGTGATCGACGGCGGGCGGATGTCCTCGTCCAGCGCCAGCAGGAGGTCGCGAGCGTACTCATCACGTCGCTCGTCAATTGCTTCCGATTGCTCTCCCCGGTCGGCCAACTCTTCCTGTACGAGCTCTGCGAGCGTCCGCTGATCGAGTGTCGGGAACACGGGCCACCGGTCCGTTGGTGGGTCCATCAACTTCCGATAGCTCCGCAACGGAGAGATGACGGGATCGGGGAGAGAAGCAGCGTCCCACTGCTGTTTCTTCCGATAGACGTCCATGCTTCCATCCTCGAGGTCGATGTCCTCCCATCGCACGCCACGACGGCGCGGGTCATCGGGGTCTCGGAGGAGCTCCCCGACACGGACGGCCGTGTACGCGAGGACGACCACGAGCGCCCGGTCCCGGGCCGCCTTCAGCGCCGCGTACCGGGCTCGTTGCTTGTCGAGTGGATCCACGTCATCGGGAAGGGTGGTGTATGCCTCGATGGCCTCACGCGCCTGTGCGTCTACGTGTCGGGTGAGCGCGTGGCGCTGCTCGGGCGTCCAGGCCTGCTGGTCACCAGGCTTCCGTCCATCGTCGTCGGGGAGGGGCGCAGTCGCGCTCGCTCGCTGGGCGTAGTGCGCTTCGAGATACCCCTCGTTGACACACCAACCACACCACGCCGAGATGTAGGCGTAGTAGGTCTGGACCGTGTTCTGCTTGAGTCCCCGGTCACCAGAAAGGTGCCGAGCGTACTCGCGGAAGACTCGCTCGTCGAGGTCAGCGAACGTCGGCTCGCGGTCGGCCTCCTCGGGAGTGATCCCGGTCCAATCGTCGTCGCCGCGCTCGCCGGCGGCCCACTCCACGAACCGCTCGAGCTCGCGGGCAGCGTTCCGACGGTAGTTCCCGCCCTCGCCGCCGCGACCCTTGCCCTTGTCCTGAAGATAGCGGTCGAAGGAACTCCGCAACGGCCGTGCTGCGGGCTCTTGGCCGGTGGTGTCGTCGATCATGCAGAGTCAGAACCCTCCGAATGGTCCAAGTAGGAGATCGTGGCCGTCGTTACCTGGTCAGTGAACTCCCCGGTAACCGAGCCCTGCCGGCCGACGACGTGGAGGTCGTCTTTCAGTGTGGCGAGCGTCCAGGGGAGGACGTAGCTCTGTTGGCTCGGTTCCCCGCGAACCCACGCTTCGCTCGTTACGGCGAAGCTGCCGGCGTGGTGGGACTGCGTCGTGAACGCGACGGCGATCGACTCCTCGTCGGGATAGGGCATCCGCTCGCCGGAGACGACCAACCGCGGGCGAGGGTTCCCACCATCCGTTTTGAACGGATCGGGAGCCCAGACAACAGTTCCGCGGTCAGCCATATGGAATCACGACTCCTCGCCGTCTTGCTCGGTTGTTGAATCGATAGGGTCGACCGCGGTCTCCATCCAGGCCTCGACGTCGTCGTCAGAGAACCCGCCGTCGATGTCGTCGGCCGTGGCAGCGCCGTGAAGCCCTGCCGACGCGACCGCGTGTTCAGCGTCAGCGATCGTCCAGAACCGGTCGCGGTGTTCGACGAGGCCGTGTTCCTCGAGACGCTTCAGCGTGGGGCCGACGCTCCCCTCGGGCACGTCGACGGCGTCGACGATCTCCCGCTGGCGAAACGCCTGGTCGGCGTGCTCAAGGAGGAAGCGATATACCGCACCCTGTGTGGTGTCCGGCGCGAGATCGGGGAGCGAGGGGCCGTCCTCGTCGATCGAGCGGAACTCGTCTTTCGAGATGGGCATCTTGAGTATTGGTTTGTATTAGAAGCTATTAGGTCTTATCGACAAAGCTCTCGACACGGACCGGAGGATGGCGGTGTTCACCGGCTTTTCCCCGGGTTCAAGGCTCTCTTCGTCCGGTTCCATGTTTCGTGCTTCACCGACGGCGGCGGGGCACTTCAAAGTGGTCGTGATTACTGGCATAATACAAACCTAATCTGCGAACCCGAATATCGGCGTTTCAGGCACTCTGGTAGTAGAAATTCGGTACTTCTGTGTTTGGTAAAGTGTATGTAGCTATATCAATCTCGCTCAAATGGAAGTTGAGACTACAGCGGGTTTAGCGGGGCTATGATGCGTGCATTTGGACGGTTAAGTGATCGAGGATATCTTCAGATTAGCTCTCAACCACTCGATCATGTTGTACTGGTGATAATAATGCCA
>NZ_QPLQ01000008.1:0-108311 GCF_003665985.1 Haloarcula sp. Atlit-47R
CAACCCCGAGGAAGACGGAGACGGAGACGTAGCAATGCAGTCGGGAATTGCTGGGGAAATCGTGAAGGAGGTTGTCGAGAGAGTGGTTGGAGAACTCTCGTCGGCAATTACAGCTGGTATCAGTGGCTTCCTTGATCAACTCAGAACAGACATAATTGGGTATTTTGAGGGGTTCTTTGAGTGGCTTATTGACCCGATGGTAGGCACACCTTCTCCTGAAGGACCGAATTCAGCAGCCCCTGTCGACATTGCATTTGAGTCTGCGAGTAATGCTCCGTGGGACGCGTTAATCTCCAATATATATTTCGATGGGATTGTTGGGTTAGCGCTCGGCATCCAGTTTTCTGTTCTGGCGATGATCGGGCTTAGATACGGGTCGACGAACCCGGTTATCCGGAAGAAGCTTCTACGCCGACTCGGTGTTGCCTTCCTTTCGCTGTTCTTCTGGCTCCCGGTAGCCTCGCTGGGGACGCAGTTCTTCGATGCGATTGGCCGAACACTGTACAAAGGATCACACACCCCCAAGGAGGCAGCCGCACTAATCAGCTCAGCCCAGCAGATTGCGGATCTCAGCCTTGGGATCTTCGTCGTCCTCATCATTGTCGGACTGTACGTCTACCTCAAGGCGGCGTTCATCTTCATCACTCGGTGGCTGCTGGTCTTCCTGTTGACGCTGTCGATGCCGCTGGTTGCGACGTTCTGGGCAGTGGAAGTCTGGCCGCTGAACCGCTTCTCGGGACTGGCGAAACAGGTCGCCGGCGCGTATCCCGGAGTCCTCGCTGCGGGTATCCCGCCTGCAATCTTGATCCGCATGAGCTTCGAGGCGACAAACTGGGGACTGGCTTCTGAGCTGTCGCTGTTCATCAGCCTCGTGACGCTGTACTTGGCAGCGAAGTCCCAGAAGGTCCTCATCCAGCGCAGTAGCCGCGTTGCGATTCAAGTCAGCGAGCAGGCGCTCGCCGGTGGGAAAAAGCCACTCAAGATCGGTGCGGCGGCTGGTGGTGCAGCGGCGACAGCCGGCGCTGGCGCGGTCGGTGGCCCCGGCGCAGCAATGGCGACGGGTGGCACGATTCGAGCTGCCTCAGGCGCTGCAAAAGGGCGTGTCGGCAGTGCTGCCACGGGAGCCCAGATGGTCCACCGCCAGATGGCAGCCAACCCCGCTGGCATGAAGAAGGGTTCTAGCGGCGGCCCCACCGGTTCCGGTGGCGGCAGTAGTCCCACTGGCTCTGGAGGTGGCGGCAACAGTGGCTCCGGCGGCGGTGGGTCAGGCGGCTCCGCTCCACCCTCTGGTGGCGGCAGTGGCGGTGGCTCACCGCCCTCCAGCGGCGGGAGCGGGTCCAGTGGAAGTCCCCTCAACAGCAGGTTCACCAACGGTGGTTCGTCCGGCTCGTCCGGCGACTCTGAGAGTGACGACACCCCGATTAGTGAACGCCAGACGAAGATGGAGCAGCAAACCAAGATGGAGCGCCAGACGCAGATCAACTCTGGCGATACCAGAGTCTACGAGTCTGACTCAGACCCGCCGTTCTCGGATGGGAAACCCAACGAAAACGGGACCGATACCGACTCTGGTGGGTCCGAGTCGTACGACTCGCTCAAGGATGTGTTTGCGACTGATGACGATGTATTAGGGCCGGATGTGTACCGCGACGGCCTGCCGCACAAGGAGGATGACGACTAATGGCTGACTCAGAAGAAGAGTACAATACGAACATCATCCACGAATCCCTCGGAGATTCGACCAACTTCTGGGGCGACTACACACTCGGGGAACTTATCCTGTTCCTCATCCCGCCGTTTGGCTTCCTCGTTGCGATGGGGATGCCGTTCGTGCCGGCGGCGCTGTTCTTCCCCACGTTGGCTCTCACAGCGGTCGTGGAAGTGTTCCTGTATATCCTGCACAAAGTCCGGCCAGATCACTATCGCCTGACTGAGTGGCTGCGGGTCAAACTGTTCTGGCTCGTCAAAAAGAAGCAGTACACTCACGGCCAGGGGAATCAGGATACTCGGCAGGTCACGCGATTAGAGCGGGTCATGCCCCACGGCATTGAGCGCATCGACGGAGCGTACGTCGGCGCGGTCGAGGTCGAGCCCGCCAATATGTCGCTGCAGGACGACGAGAAATGGGAGAAAGCCGTCAAGTCACTCACACGCCTGTCTGAATCCCTGACTGGGCGGGCGAAACTCCACGTCACGACGGCCGAAGTCGACAACGAGTCCCACATTCAGGCACACGTCGACCGACTCGACGACCCCGATGCGAAGAGCCATTCGATCTTCCGGGGCGTCCTCATGGAGTTTGTCAACCGCTACATCGACGACAGCGGCAACGTTGAGACTGAGACTGAGCTTCAGCGCAAGTACTACGTCGTCGTCTGGGTCACTGACGACGACATTCACGACCTCCAGATGAACAGCGACTCCATCGCGGATTACCTGACTGGGATACCGGTCATTGGGCGGCTGTTCACTCGATTCGACAGTGACACGCTCACTGACGCCGAGCGAGAGGAATTCAAGGCCAAGAAGCTCCACGACCGGCTCGAAACCGTCGACAGAGCAGTCAACAATATGTTTCGGTGCCGTAGCCGGTCGGTCAGCCCGCATGAGCTGGCGCACTTGACTGAGGACTACTGGGCCTGTGAAACGCGGTCCGAGCGGGAGTATGAAGAGGCGGCCTCCGTCTCTCCGGTGACGTACTCGGCACGGGAACTCATCAAGCACGGCGAGGGTGCCGCAGCCCATGACGCTGCGGAGGGGATGGACACCGACGACGTCGGTGGGACCGACTACGAGGTCGACGAGACTGACTTCGTCTCCCAACTCTACCGGCCCGGTGAGAACCATCGATCACTGGTCGCGCCGACGGATATCGAATGGGAAGCCGACCACGCCCTCATCGATCAGGAGACGTACACCCGGTGCTTCTGGATCGAGACGTATCCCGAGCATCCGACGAGTGGGATGCTGGAGCAACTGCTATTGGATACGGACCTCGCTGTGGATGTCTCAATCCATATCGACCCATACGACGCTGACACAGCAGTGTCAGTCATGAAAGAGTGGATTTCCTCGCTGAAGATGCTGCAAAACGACAAAGGAGAGCTGGAAGCGGAGGATATCGAACAGGAGGTCAACCAGGCAAAGTACATCCGGCAGATGGTCCGGCGCAACCATACGTCGCTGTTCCGTGTCGGGGCGTTCATCCGGCTGACGGCTGAGACCGAAGAAGACCTCCGGAAGCAAACGAACCGGCTCGAAACGCTCCTGCGAGACTCGCCATCGAACTGCGGGGTCAAGCGAACGACCCGCCGGCAGGAAGCAGGACTGGTGACCGTCTCGCCGATCGGGGCCAACGAACTCGGCCAGAATCGGCTCTCCTCAATGACCGGGGAAGCACTCGGGTCGCTGTTCCCGTTCTCGTCGAACTACCTGCGGATGGAGGACGGCATCGAGTACGGACTGCACGGCCACAACGACTCCTCGCTGCTGATCGACCCGTGGGAACTGGAAACCGGCCACTCGGAGCTTGTAACCGGGATGCCCGGCGGCGGGAAGACCCACGGCACGCAGGCTCGGGCGATGCGAATGCTGAAAAAGCGGTCGGACGTCAAGCAGATCTACATCGACCCGGTCGGGGATATGCACGGCAGCGCGAAGATGCTGGATGCAAAGACGATCACAATCAGCGGCGAGACGCCGCTGAACCCGTGCGAGATGCATCCGACGCCTCAGCATGTCCTCGAACAATCGCCGGATATGCAGCCCGTCTCAGCGAAGAAAGACGAAGTGTACGGGGTCATCGAGAACTTCCTCCAATCTCGGGATGTCGATCTGGAGATGCACAGCGGCCTCATCACGTTCCTGATCGACACGATATTCACTGAATCGGATATCGACCCAGCGGACCCGTCGACGCACACGCCGGAGAACTCGCCGGACCTGAGTGACTTCCTCGAAGTCGTTGACCGCCTCCAAGAAGAACCGGAAATGTTCCCCGGAGCGACAACGGAATCGTCCCAGCAGAAAATCCAGCAGTACGCAAACGAACTCTCGATTGCACTGCATCCGTTCCGACCGGGGAGTACGTTCGGCAACCTCTCGAAAGAGTCGGACTTGCGGCTGATCGACGACAGCAGCAAGGCCGTCTATCTGGACCTCCAACAGGTCGAAGGCTCGGGTAGTGGCCTCGGCAAGCAGTCGTTCATCATGCAACTGCTGTTGTCGACGCTGTACCAGCAGGCGAAAAATATGCAGCAGAAGGTCGAGATCATCATCGACGAAGCTCACTACCTGTTCAACGACGACGCAAATCTGGAGTCGCTGAACCAGATTGCGCGGCACCAGCGCCACGCTGGACTGCGACTGGTGATGCTGTCCCAGACGCTCTCGGAGTTCGAGGACAAGGGCGCAGCCGAGGAAATCGCGGGAATGTGCCCGATCAAGGTGCATCACCGCGAGCCAGAGCTAGGCGACGAGACAGCAACAAGCGCTGGACTGACGGATGAACAGCAGTCCTACATCCAGCACGCCGAAGCCGGCAAGGAGTCGCTGGGTGATGGTCAGGGCTACTCACAAGCGCTGGTTCGCGTCGATGAACACGGTGACTACCCGCTGACAATCAAGACGTCGTGGGAAGAGAAGCAGATCATTGACCTCGACGCTGATGCGGAAGATACGCTCGACGTTGTTGCTCACGAGGCTGACTCCCACGCTGCTGACTTCGAAGAGTTCGTGCGCTCGAAGGCAGTCGAGCAAGAGCTAGCGAATCGTGGATTGTCCCCGGAGAAGGCTGAACACGTCCTCAACGGACTCAGCGAAGACGAGTTGGTGGATGTGGTGTTTGTAGCCCTTGACCAGACACAGCCAGAAGCAGTTGTCGCTGACGGTGGTATCGAGGCAGAGACTGATGCGGAGTTCGGCACTACGGAGTGATTCACATGGATGAAAGTATCACATTCTCGATGAGCGCAGAGAAAAAGAAACAGATTGTAACGCAAGCTGAGAAGAACGACGAAACGGTAACTCAGTTCCTGCTTAAAGCGGCAGAACAGCGTATATCTCGTGAACTGCAGGAGCAACGTGCTAACGAACTAGGGGTTGCAGATGAACTGCAAGACCTTGCTGATAGCGTCACTGGCGAAGTGAGCGCTGCAACGGATATCGACACAGATCAAGAACTGTGCCATACTGTAGCACTGTGGGAGTTGATTTCGAGTAAGTATGATGCTGATACTCGGGCTGCCGCAATGGAGGAAGCGCCAGAGAAACTGCAGGAGCAGGTAGCGAAAGTTGGCGGAGGTGATGACTGATGACAGAGCGAGATGAAGTTCTTCAGATATACACGACCAGTGAAAACAAGGAATGGATCAAAGAGCGGGCTGAAATAGAAGGCAAGACGATCTCGGATATCGGCCACAGTCTCGTTGAAGAGTATATCGACCGCGAAACTGGTGAAACCCAGTTTGAGCGGTACGGGACTGATACGCAACTCGAACTCGTCATGGAGAATATTCGGAGTGATATCACGGCTGAGCTGGACGAGTTCAAATCCGAGACGCTGGAGGAACTGAAGACGGTCCAGAAAGTCCGGACAGCATACACCATCGCTATCTGGAAACTACTGCAGGAGGACCACGATGATGCACACCTCAGATTAGCGATGAAGTTTGCGACCGACCGCATTGGACGGGAGCCAGCTACAGAGGCAACAAACGGGAGTGATACCGACTCAGGAGAGCAGGGTCGTGAGTCCTCGGTGGCGACGAATGCTGGGGGTGACGGTGCATGATACTGCCAACGGATTATCAGCGGAATGGAGCAGGGAATCTCGTTGATTACATCCGGCGCGACCGGGACCAGGACGCCGGCGCGACAGTTGACCTACGGAATCCGGCCGGGCGAGAACTGTCCGACCCAGAGGTGAATCGGTTCGTCGACAAGAGCCGAGAATTCGGATTTCAGCGGCATCTGATCGTCTCGCCAGACCCCACTGGAGAATACTCACCAGAAGGGGTGAATGCCAACACTCGGGAACTTATGAACCGCGAGTTCGCCCGGCAGCCGACAACTGACTACGTATACGGTGTCCACCAGAATACGGAGTTCCCACACGCACACGTCGCGGCAACTGGGGAACCAGCAGAGTTGGAGATGGATCGGGAAGATATCCGGCAGATGCGCGAACAGGCAGCGACCGTATTTGCAGAACCCGCTCGAACACGCGACCCAACGGCTGCCCCTCGCGATGCCCCGGAGAATCCCGGTCGGGTCGTGGATCAAGAAGCACGGGAGCAGTACCACGAAGCAGAGTTGTCGCTAAACCCCGAAGCAGAAAAAGCGCTCAAGCGCGCGACTGAGAAGAGTCAGCAGAAAGACGTCGAACAACCCACGGCTGAGAAGGCGCGCGATGAGCGGCAAACTGAGCCACTCTCAGAACGTGCTGCGGAGAGAGCCGAAGAACAAGCGGCAACTGAGAGCGAGCCCGAAGCTGCGCTTGAACGCGAGCAGGAACCCGAACGCAAAGTTGGGTGGTGGCAGTGAGTTCTAGTTCCTCTGCACCACCAGGACAACGCTCCGGCGAAGTCCCGAATAGCCTCAAGTACGACAACGTCGTCGGGTTCGTCTGGGCCGGGTTCATGCTGTTGTTCCCGCCGATGATCGTCGACAGCGACAAGGTTCTCCCAAAGCGGTTCTGGGCGTGGCGCTACATTTACCTCGGCTTTGGACTCATCAGCGCGGCGTTCTTCTACGACGTGCTTGTCCAGACACCCAGCGCAGCGCTGTTGTTCCCGTTCGCACACGTTCTGGCTGCCATCTCAGTCGGAACACTATTCGCTGACTTCACCGTGCCGGGGCTATCGCTGCCGATGGTCTCGTACTCGACCACGGTGCTCCTGTATGCCATCTCAATCGGTATCGTGTTCTCCGGGGAACTGCTCCGCCGGACCTCGCCGGAAATGCTCGCGATGAACCAGTGGGACCACGACGACGGAGAGTCCGTCGTCCCACTCGAAGAGGTCTCTCACGAACACGAAGAGGCTGAGATGCCGTTCACGCTCGATCAGGATGTCTCTACAGCCGTCGTAGGGGAAACCGGGAGTGGGAAGACGTCGATGATGAAGCTGCTGGCCTACCAGTTCCCGTACTACAGTAACACGGCAGTCATCGCCCACGACACCGGCGAGGACTTTCAAGCGTTCTACGAGGAGCTGGGCTTTGAGGTTCAGCGCATCCGCCACGAAGACAGCGACGTAGTCTGGAATCTGTTCAAGGACGCCGATTCAGAGTCGGACTTCCGAGAGGTCGCCGGCGCGATCTTCGGCGAAGCCGACGGCCACGACCCGTTCCATCGGCCCGCAAAACAGACTTTCGCGGAGATGCTGATGTACCTCCATCTCAGCGCGAAAAAGAACAATCGCCGTCACGCGCTCTGTCATGCCGATATCGTCTCACTACTCAACGAGGGCCACATCGCGCTCAAGAAAGCCCTTGACGAGTTCGACCGGCTGGACTCAGGTCATATCGACCCTGACAAGGGCAAAGGCGCACAGAACGTCTACCAGACTATCAAGGAGAACGTCGATCCCGTCTTCACCGGTGACTTCGGGGACTACGGGGAGTTCTCCCTGCAAGAGTACATCGAGAACCCGGAAGGCCGAGTCCTCATCATTGACTCGAACCCGACAGAACTGGAAACGCTCGGGCCGATGTACCAACTGCTCGCGGACTGGTCGATCCGTTACGCAATGAACGCCTCGAACCCGACGGTCCACATCCTCGACGAGATTGACGCGCTGCCGGCGCTTACTCAGGTGACGAACCTTACCGCCCGAGGCCGGAAACACAAGGCTCGGGCACTGGTCGGCGTCCAGACAATCGGCCAGCTCAAGGACACGTACAGTACAGTCTCTGGGATTGTCGGCAACTGTCCACAGGGAGTTTACTTCGGGCCGGGTGACACTGAATCGACGGACTTCATCCTCGACGAACTCGGCGAGAGTCGACAGTATGATCGCTCCGAGATGGTATCGATGAGTCACCAGGGGCGCGGCGAGAACCCCCGGACGCAGGCTCGGGACACGTACAAAGAGAAGGACAAGACGCCGGTCACGTCTGGCTTGCTTCGAGACTTCCAGCCCGGTGAGTGCGTTGCCGTCTCTCGGACGACGTGGGTTCATGGACAGTCCTACGAACTGGCTGATGTTCGCGATAGCCTCCCGGCACAGGGTGCGGAGTCGCCGGGCAGTTCGGAACCGGAACCCACCGAGGATGATACCGACATCGAGAGTGACAGCTGGTTCTCGTTCACTCGGGCCCGACTTGATGATGTGCTCTATGGGTCACTTGGTGAGGACGACGACGATGAGTCCAGAGAGAGTGGCCCGGATCGTGACGCCGAAGTCGAGCCGACTGCCGACGCGACAGACGGGTTGGGCGACGACGAGTCGACCGACCCACTCGACCAGACAACAGCAAACACTGCCGTCACGTCTCCGGACACAGACTACCCAGATGTATCAGATGAAGAAGGTGAGTACGACGGTGGCAATCACGACCAGCAGTCCGACGACAACAGCGGTGACTTCTCCTCTGACGAGTCACCGAACCCCACCACTGATGAGACGGAAGCCGCTGAGAAAGGAGATGCTGAATCGGCCTCAGAATCAGACGCTACTGAGACTGATGAGCAAGACAAAACAGAGTCAGAAGAGAAGGGGCACGACCCGGCTGGGTTCATGTGACTGCCTCTCTACAGAGTAACGATAGCATCTAAGAAAATCTATACTTTTGCAGATAATCTCTTGATCTCCCTTTGGTTGTTGACTGATAGAGTCCTCTGGCTGTAGCCCCTCAATAGAGCCATTATCAGATATCCAGTAAAGTCTCCCCATCTAACTGATTCTGGGTGAAATCGCCAGACGGAACCGGTTTTGCTCCTATCTGAATCTATTAGCCAAGTGACTAATTCGTACAAAATCGCAATACGTGGCGGGTGTGATTCACCGAATAATTGGTCCTTTAACTTGCCGTGCTTTGCGGGGCGTTCTGAGAGCGATTTTTGCGAGAAATGTATAGCCAATCTAGCAGTGGGGGAGCGGGTCGATAGACCCGACACAAACAGGGGTACGAATCCGTTCAGGCCACCTGCACTCACACCTATTGGAGAACAGATATATCTCACCTCATTCCCCAGAGTCCGACCGGGACTGCACATGGCGGGCCAGCCCCACCGAGCATCATGCGAGTCCACTGTGCCACGCACGTCGCCGGCCACCGACGTCCAGGGCCACGCCGATCACGACCACACTCGAGTTGAGCCAGTGCTGGCAGACCCACGCTCGGCCATCGCTCGCTTCGGCCCCCTCGTAGCGCACAACCCGGCAGCCACTGGCCGGCGACCACACCACTTTGTCCGGAGCTTTGTATACGATTCCCAACAGTTACAGCGTACCTTGTTTTCGCATCTTCGTGATATCGTAATTTAGTGTGGCATTCAGCCGGGGAACTGTCCGATTTCCGGCGGGGATCGCGCCCGCTACTGCAGGCACGATTGGACCGGCGTGAGGCGCGCGACCGCGCCGAGCGCAGCGCCCCGTCGTCCGAGTGAGCGAGAGTGAACGAGGACAGGACAGACGAGCATCGCGAGTCTGTCAGTGGCGTCGCGCGCTGGGACGGGCCACTGGTTCAGGTTTGATCCTCACGGACAGTTCGGTGGTTCATCAACCCTTCAGAAGGGTTCAACAGACAGAACTGAACTGCGTTTGGCAACGCATTTGATAGTTGCAATGTACTATTCATATAATTCGGGATGGCTATACTGGATGATCTCTCGGGATTCGAGTTCGAAGACCTGATGGAAGACGTGTTCCGCAACCTCGGCTACGAGAACGTCCGCCAAGCCAAGCGCACAGCCGATGAGGGACGGGACGTCATCATGGAGGAAGTGATCGACGAGACGCGGCGTGCGATTATCGTCGAATGCAAGCATACGGGAACGGTCGGTCGCCCGGTCGTCCAGAAGTTGCACTCGGCCATCGCGACGTTTGACTTCGACGGCCCCAAGCGGGGGATAGTCGTCACCACTGGCCGATTCACGAGCCCTGCTCAGGAGTACGCAGATCGGCTCCAGCAAAACGACGACCCGTACCCCATCGAGTTGCTCGACGGCGAGGACCTCCGAGAGATCGCTGACGAGATCGGCCTCGACCTCTACAACGGTCGTATCGAGATTCTCTGCGACGAGACCCTGCGCCCGTACGATCCGGCGGCCAACGTCGACGCGCCGGTCCAGGAAGCGTTCCGCGATATCGAGAATATCAAGACCGCTGACCTCCCAGAACCACACTCGCGGGTGACGTTCCGCCCGGTGGTCGAGGTCACCGCGGACACGAACGCAGTCTTCGAGACGTCGGTGGGCGTCATCCACCGGATCAACGACCGCACACAGTTTGTTGTCCACGCCGCACGCGGCCATCCGAAGGTGGCCGACGACGATATCGCGACGCTGGTCGCCGAGAATTTCCACGCGACGATCGACCTCGATACCGAGCAGTTTACCGAGGTATTCGACGACGTCGAGGAGCGCCGATTCGGGCAGACCCAAACGGAGTACAAGGAGTGGGCCGTCGAGCGGCTTCAGAACTACCACACGACGACAGTGACGTACACCGGCGACAACAACGTCACATACAACAAGACGTGTGAGCCGAACCGCTCAGACATCTCCGTCCAGTTGATCGAGCCAGTGTACCTTCCTAAAGTCCGGCACAAAACCGATCTGCAGGAGTACACCTACCCCTACGAGTACTACGCGGCGGGCCCGTCAAGAGTGACCGCCGAGGACGGCATCCATCAGTGCGTCCATTGTGACACGACTGGCGGTGACGAGACGTACACCTACTGCCCGAACTGCGGAGCCATTGCCTGCTCCAGTCACATCAAAACGGAGCGGCTGGAAGGTAAGCCGATCTGTACGGGCTGTGCGGTGACGGAGCGGTTCGCGCTGAAGACGAAGTACTTCTACGACGACCAGAACCTTGAGGCGTTCCGCGAGGAGTACGCCGACATGCCGCTTCACGAGAAGGCGATGGAGAACAAATGGCTGGCCGGGGGTAGCGTGGTCGCGACGCTGCTACTCGTCGTTGGACTACTCGTCATCAGCGGCATTATCTGAGTGGCCACGGTGTTTACCGTGGCAGTCTTCGCAGAACTGGTCAAAAACTGCTGGTTCTCATCGGTACAGTCACCTGCCCGTAGCAAACGCTCATGATTTCTAGTTTCGTAACACTATACAAGATGGGATACGATACAGAACACGTTCGAAACACGGGAGATGCCCCGGGGATGATCACCGGGATTCCGACGTTCACAGAATTGTTCGAGAACCCATCCCTTGCTGCCCTCTATACATCGATTAAACGCTCAGAGAGCACAACAGGCCCCGAACTCGTCGAAGCAATGAATGTCTCGAAAAAGACGGTGTACGACTACCTACATAAACTGGAACAGGCAGGTCTCGTCAGCAAGGTCGCAGAGGATGCTGGTACCGCTGTGTACACTGCTGAAGAATTCGAACTGACCTTAACAGTCCGCGAGGCTGATGTCTCTATCACCCCAGAACTTATCGAAGTGATCGCACACAAAGACGAATACCCAGAAATCGAGCGAGTTCTTGAAGACCACGGTATTGTCACATTCGCGCTAGCACACGATCTTGTGAAGGAGCACAGTGAGGGGGATGTCACAATCCGTCAAATCGCAAGTCTCACCGATCTTTCGCCTGGAATTGCGTATGACCTTGTTGAAGCGCTCTATTTGATTCTTGACCTCGGTGACAGCGAATCGGCTCCGACGACGTGCACACCGGGAGATTTCGATGAGGATGACGACGATCTCCTTGAGGAACTGACAGACAAGTAGACTGAATGACGAGGATATACACGGCGAACATCCTGCTTGATGTCGAACTCCTCACTGAGTTGGACGACTAACTCGGTCCCCTGATAGTGGTAACTCTTAACAACTGCTGTAGCATCAGGAGGGGCATTCCCAAACGGCAGTGACTCAGCACAGCCCGCTACAGACCCGAATACAGCGGTACTGAGCGAGGCGAGGACCCGGCGACGATTCATATCAGATGCTGCAGAACTGTAGTTAAATACTTTCTCCAACTCAAACTTGGAGACATGCCTTCTGTATCCATCACGAATCGCGTAGACGTAGATACACGCCATTGAAGAGGCAGACCGTTGCCACTAGCAATAGACCACCGCTTAATACGCCTCTAAGGCTTCCAGAAACACCGGGATCTGCCACAATTTCAAAGGTGCTTTCAAACACTATCGACTGAACCACCAGAGCTAAGCCGCCTATCGGTATCAGTAGCCGTCGAGGGTGTCTATTTTCGTCAAACCTCATATCGTTGAAATACATGACCGTGGTATGAATACGTTAGTGAAGTTCTATGATTGGTGTATTCACCGTATTGAGCGAACACAACGTCTGCCAATTGTATTTCTCCCTGTAAGAGATGTACGCACTGTATCTCGCACGTCCGATTCAACATTTCCAGAAGCTGTCAGAATCAGCGTATAAGACCCAGAGGTTGTCTGCAGTCCTGAACGACAACTCGCCCTTATCCAGACTCTTGCTATCCAGTCTGCCATCCGATGAACTTCTCAAACCCAGAAGTAAAGGCGAGAAAAACGACAGCGAACACGAACCAACGGAACACATCGAAGGTACCAGTGAACGCAAGCACATTGAAAATGTACGACAATGACGCCCCAACGAATGCAGCGACGTAGAGGTTCCTGCGGATGTTCATGCAGATACTTCTAATGACAGTGTGTTAATTCTTCACCAGCGAGTAGCACGACTCTGTAATTTGGCTGTTGAGTACATCACGAACTCCCTCGGTACTGAATAAGCGCTCTATATTTTGCACGCAAGTCTTGACAAAACTTGGATAGCTAGATTATAAGAAGCGTTCTATGAGACGCTTCTTGATGATCCCTCTAGAATCTGTACTCCAGTAAGGGCCACACGCTGCAGACGGACTAGCGAAAGAGCGGTTCCCGTCCACTTCCCGGCGGCGGGCCGGGATTGCGCCCGCTACCGCAGGCACGATGGACCGCCGCGAGGCGCGCGATAGCGCCGAGCGGAGCGTTCCGTCGGCGTCGCGCGCTGTCGCGACCCACCAGCCACTCAGCCCGGTTTCTCCCGGGCCGGCTGGCCCACGTCCACGCACACACCAGAACATCGGCTCTCTCACAGCCGCCACCAGACTGACCCACGTTGACGCGCTGGTGCGGTGGCGTGCCAGTCCGTGCGCGCGGTTGTCTCGCCGCCGTCCGCTGTGCCGGAGGCGGTGGCGAGGCCGCGTGCGCGAGCACCGTCACACCGCCCGAGGAAGCCCCCGCTCAGTGGGGCCGCCCCCGGTGTCGGGCGTCAGTCTGCGGAGTGGACGATACCGCGATGAGTGGCGGCCCCATGCTCAGTGTCGAACAGGTCCGAACACCCGGACTCGGGACAGCGGGCCTTCCCGAGGGTCACGGCGACCGCGCGGTCAGAATCCCGCTCGTTGGCCCACTGATGGGTGTCTGACTCGGCCTCCCACGACGCCACCGCCGGGCTATTTCCCGAGGAGCCGAACATACTACTCCCGTGTCCAGTGGGCGCGGGACCGTCGCCGCGCTCGATGACGCACATGAGCGTGTCGCTCGTGACAGCCACCGTCTTGATACCGTTGTACTCGTCGGGCTTGCCCCCGGAAATCCGAACTCTGTCGCCCTCGTGGAGCGTGCGGACCATCTCGCCGCCGTGCATGGACTTGCCCCAGACCGTGACCTTCGCGCTCGTACCGTCGTCGTCCTCGATGTAGAGGACTTGGTACTGGTTCCGCGCGTCTGGCTCCGCGATGATGTGCGTTACTTCGCCTTCAACCGTACACTCGTAGCCGTAGGGCGAGACATCCGCGATAGGCGTGGGTACTTGCAGGTCGTTCTGGGCCTCGTCCAAGACGGTAAAGGAAGCCTCATACAGGCTGTTACAGTCGCCCATCTGCCCGGACACAAGGGCCGCGAGTCGGCGGCCTGCTGCCGCTCGTGACAGACTGGTTTTGTCTGCCAGCGTCGCGGCCTGCTGGTTGACTCGCGCCAGCGTGTCGCGGTCCATCCACTGCCGAGGGTCAGCCGGGGAGCGGAACCCGTCAGCCCGTTCGGTTTCCGCGTCGGTGAGCTGGCGAGCTGAGGCTTCGCGGTCGGTACCGTCGACGTGGGCGCGTGCGACCTCGGAGTGTCGGGCCTGCTCGGCTTCGCGGCCGTGGCGTTCCTCCTGCTGTTCCAGCGTTTCGCCAAACCGTCGGTCCGGGCCGACCTCGGTCGAGCGCGTCCAGTCGTATGCCTCCTCCTGCCGGGCGTAGAAGTTGCCACGGCTATCGCTACCTCGATTCATCCTGAAATCGAGTTCGTCGCCGTTCTCCGTCTCTGCGACCGCCTCTAGAAGTTGCTCGGGACCACCCTCGACGTGGGCCGAAAGGGAAACCGTCTGGTTGCTTGCCGATGCTTTCTTACCGCTGGAATTGCTAGCGTACATTGTCTTTCTGACACCACGGAAAGACACTTGTCGGGTGCTCTAACACCCGATTTCTGCGGCGTGAAACTGCCCTGCCAGCGCCGCGTGCGTCGTGTCTTTCCGTACGTAATGGCATGGGTGCCGGCTACTTAAAGGTGACGGACCATTTGAATTGTTTCAAGTGCAATATTCGGGTGTCTGAGTGGTTTCTAAGCGGCGTATTGTATTTCGAGTTTCGGGGGAGAATAGTATATAAAGACCATAGGTGATTGACACCCCAGCGGGCGGCCCCCATCGTGTGCGGTTGCGGTGAGCCAGCATCCCGCGCGGCCAAGCGAGTGCCGGATGGGTGAAAGCCCGGCAGCGCAACGAAGTGAGCAGCCCGGAACACAGGGCACGCAGTGCCCGTCCTCGTTCCGGCGAGGGAGCGCCGGCCGCGAGGGTTCCTCACCTGGATCGCGCGCGACTCCGACGCGTGCGTTCGATTACTGCTGTGTTGTGCCGTAGCAGTCGGGTGGGACTGAAAGGGGCACGCCGCTGGCGCTTGCCGTGGTCGCGTCAGCGGCCCCTATCCGCGTGCGGTTTGCGCGGATATGTCGCTGAGCGACCGCCAGCGGCGTGGGGCTTTCAAGGTGTGCTGGTCCGACACCGAGTTCGTCGTCGCGATGTTGTTTGGAGTAGTGCTGCAGGTCCCAGCAGTCCCGTCGCAGTCAGTAGTGCCGCCGACGTCAGTGTCAGTAGTCCCGTCACCAGCAGTCTCACGGGTACTGCCAGCCGAACCGTCGGCTCCCTCGACACCGTCACGAGTGCCACCCAACTCGCCTCCAGTCCCAGTAATACCAGAACCTCCTGCCCGCCACACACGAGACACACACCACTCGTACACCCTCCGCCGGCCCACAGCCCACGTACCGGCTCTGCCAAGAGCGAGCGTGCCGCCCAGCGGCGGCTGCCCGGCGGTCAGACGACACACCAGCCAACCACCTGTATCTGCTCGGCCGTCAGTCCCACGCCGATACACGCTCGTCTCTCGCGCTCTCAGCCCGCCTGCCAGCCCCACGTTGCTATCCACCAGGTATCCGTCTGCCCCACGCTGCGAGGGGCCGACTGCCAGCGTCAGTGCCAGTCATGTCCCTCTCGCCTTCAATCGCTCACCCCCGACATGGGCATCGATAGTTTCCAAATTGCCCAGGCTGAAGCTGGCTTTTATACCAATACATTCCTAATAGGAATAGTATGCCTACTACGAAAGGAACGACCACAATTGCTCTGGAGTATCCGTTCCCTCAGGACCGGGTCTTTCGATATCAGGCGATGCAGGATGTGCTCGCTCGCTTGATTGAGGAGCCATATGAAGAGTTCACCATCGGCCAACTCGCGGAAATGATTGACGGGAATCAGGCAACGGTCTCAAAGGCAGTCAAACTGCTCAAAGAACTCGGCACAGTTCAGACCCGTAAAGAAGGCCGGAAGCAATACGTGCGTATCCATCGTGACCGACTCACAAAATCTGATCCAGTCCTGTCGATCCCCCAGTCGGAATTTCACAAGCCTGTCCGGGCCTTCGTCGATACTGTTCAGGAAGAGATTGACCATCTCGTCGGCGTCCTGCTTTTCGGTAGCGTGGCACGGGGGACAGCCGACCGCGCAAGTGATATCGATCTTCTTGTCTTCGTCGAAGACGATAGGACACAGGCTCGCCGAACTGTTCAGTCAATCGTAAGCACTCTCCAAGAGACGAAATTTGAGGGGAACCGCTACACCTTCGAAACGTTGGTCGAATCGACCGAAAGCGCGAAACGGATTGGTGACCGGCTCCAACAGCAGTTCGATGAGGGACTGATATTAGTCGGGACAGATCAGTTATCCAATATCCGGGCGGAGGTGTACGCGAATGGAGAATGAATCAGTGCTTAACGCACTGGCAGCCGCTGAGCGTAGTTTCGAGCAGACACCACAGAATGTTGAGGACGGGCTCGATGTCGACGAAGCCGAATTGGTCCAACTTCGCCGAGCATGTCGGCTTCTGGCAGCTGCGTCCCGCCTGCTTGATGGTGGCTACTACACAGTTGTCATCGAGTCGTCGTTCGTTGCGATAGAGCGGACGATCCAGTTCCGACTCATCCACGACGGCGCAATGGACGCTTCTGAAGTCATCAGTAGTCATCGGCGACTGTACCAGCGAGGTGCAGAGATCGGACTCTATGATGACGCGTTTGGGGAACGATTAGCTGAACTATGGAACCAGAACCGAACAAAAACCTACTACCGGCTCGGAATTGCCACTGAATCGCAAGCAAAGGCGATGCACGAACTTGCCACCGATGTTCATCAAGATTTGATCAACGCGAGCCAAGTGCGCCACGAGTGTCTCTGTTAATCGACAGCCAAACGATACACCAGCCGGCCACCCGTCTCTGCCCGGCCGTCAGTCCCACGCTGCAAGGAACCGACTGCCAGCGCGAGTGCAGTCGTGTCCCTCTCGTCGCCAACTGCGCGCGACTCTGACGTGCGCGTCATCTCAACCAGCAATTAACGCTTATTGATTAGTGCAGATACGCATACAACGAATGCCAACAAGAGAGCTACTGACTGGGCTTCTGATCCTCGGTGGAAATATCGGGCCGCTTGAATCGATATTTGAGATCTATCCACCACTTGTGTTGCTGGGAACGTATCTCGCAGCAACGGGTGCGTATCTGATAGCCGCCGATGATCTGGCCAATTTTGCTGGACTCTGGGTCGTGATGACTGTCGTCTATCCGCCAGTTCTCATCTGGCAAATAAATTCTATGGATATAACACGCGAGATTATCTTCGGGTATTCATTTGCAGATAGCGTCGCCGGACTCCCACTAATCTTGATGCTTTTGGTCACGTACATCCTCGTTCAATCGTTACAGGACCGCTTTCGGGAGGTTGCATGATGGTCGTTTCGTGGATTTTGGATTACTTTCCGCCGTGGTTGGCAATAGTTCTGGTAACTACTGGATCTGTACTTATCACATGGGGCCTGCCGTTCGTTGATCCGAAGAGCGACTTCGCTGTCGAGGCTCCGAAGGGTGTTTTTGGGACGCTCATACTCGGTATCGGAACGGGTTTCACGATCTGGGGCGCACGAAAGACAGCCTCATTCGACACCGTCGTTGTTGGGATCATCCTACTCGGTTCGTTTATGCAGGGGGCAGTCGCGGTCAATTTCTATCGAAAAGTCTATGACTTCGTTTCGAATGGCTCGCTCCCATCAAGTGGTGGATTCAGACGAAAGATCATTGCTCACCTGTTGATGCTGTTTCTGTTACTGATCGCACTGTGGACCATCATTTACTTCATAATCTGGGGCAATCTAGACCTGGGAATACAGGATACTGTCCGACTGTACTGGACGATCGCCACGGTTATCATCAGTGTCTTGGGGCTATCCACACGGTTCTGGTTTATGCAGCGTGGATTCCCTCCGCAAATAATGTTTGGTGGGATTTTCCTAATTACTGGAGCAGAAATCTTCAATTTGCAGTTTGAGGTTGAGTTGACTACCTTTGTCTTATCACATATTGTGTATACGCTCGGATTCTGGATAGCAGCGTTTCTTTTCGTCAGTTCAGTCCGCAACTCAAACCGCACCCACAGACGCTAAGTTGTCAGAAGAGGCCAAGCAACCTTTTGAAGCGGCCTGTGATACTGGACGTCGC
The DNA here is from genome assembly GCF_003665985.1 of Haloarcula sp. Atlit-47R. Taxonomy (NCBI): domain Archaea; kingdom Methanobacteriati; phylum Methanobacteriota; class Halobacteria; order Halobacteriales; family Haloarculaceae; genus Haloarcula; species Haloarcula sp. Atlit-47R. The sequence continues at coordinate 18,270 of NZ_QPLQ01000008.1, forward strand.
GTTGATCTCGACAAGACACGAACACAGTAGCAGCTGCTCGCCACACGCGGGGCACTCCTCGTAGTCACACATCTGGTGGTGGAGCTCGCCTTGCTCGACGCCACAGGCAGGACACGACTGGTCGCGCCACCGTTCGAGGTCGACGGTAACGGTCCGTTCGTTTGTCTGGAGGACTTGTAGCTTGTACGTGAGATACTGGCTCCCCCCGCCCCACGGAATCGGGTCGAAAGCCTGCCCGTCGATATGGTAGCGTTTCTGTACACATCCCGACGCCGACTGTGGCCGACGGCAGTCGGGACAACACATCTACCTGTCACCCCGGGGACGGCCCTGAAAGACCTCGCCGCGTTCCTGTGCCTGTCGATGCTGGGCAAGGGCGTCTTGTTGGTCGCCGGCTTCGGTGTCTGGAGACTGTTCGTCGGCGGACTGCTGTTCGGTGCTCATGTTCGGGAAACCCCTCACCCATTGGGGGGGACACAAAATTGCTTCCAGTACCGCCATTAGACCGGCATCACTACAGCGGTTCGACTCACGTAGGAGCAGCGTCGTGTATGCCGCGGAAACCCAAGTTGTCGGCAGCCTCGACAAACACGACCACGTCGCCGACGCAACACGAGCATAGACCACGAAACTCAGATGGGCGCGACGATTGTGCTGTGCTGTCGTATTGGAAGCAACCGCTAGCGGCGTGGAGAGTTCAAGATGGGTTGATCCTTCTACGAGAGGGCAAAGGCGTTCACAAAAGGCGACCGAGCAGCCACTAGTCGCGAACGACGCTGGACACGAAAACGCAGAACGTGGGGCTTCTCACTCGTTTTCGAGCGCTGCGTAGATATCTGCGTGGCGACGTCCATCGAGCTTCCCCATTTCAAGCGCAATCTCGCGGCGTTCGGCGTCGCTTTCGGCCGCCTGATATCGCTCGTACAACTGGCGGACTTCCTCGTCAATCGCCGTCGAGGAATCGGTGCTAGACGCCATTTCTCTATCTATCATTATCCAGTGTATCGGTTTATCAGTTGCGGCGAGCACATGCCCGGAAGTAGATGACTGCAGTGTCTACGTCGACTGTGGTTTCGCCGGTCGCAAACCGGTGTAAGAGCGCTCGAATTTCATCACCGTACTCAAACGTGTATCCGTTCAGCATATAGAAAACGACCACTGTTCGGAGTGCCGTTCGCTTGTTTCCGTCGACGAACGGATGCTCCGAAACGAGTAGTCGCATCAGATGGACCGCCTTTTGATGGATCGTCTCAGGCACCTCCCCGAAGAATCCCTCCGAAACGTACTGTAGTGCGGATGCAATCGCGTCCTCTGACCGGACCCCCGGTTCCGTGATGTCACCTTCTGTCACGACCTGGTCGTGGAGCTCAAGGATGAGCTCGACAGAGGGATACGCGAGATCGTCAGTCACAAGCCCGACTTTTGCATGCTCCTCGTTAACCGTTTCTCAACTGTCGAGGTTGAGTCTCTCTTGTGGGGCCTACCGGCAGTCGGGGCAGCACATCTACCTCTCACCCCGTGGACGCCCCTGAAACACCTCGCCACTCGTCTGTGCCTGTCGGTGTTGGGCACGAATGTCTGGTCGGTCGTCGGCTTCGGTGCTTGGAGACTGTTCGTCGACGGACTGCTGTTCGGTGCTCATGTTCGGGAAACCCCTCACCCTCTCGGGGGACACAAAATACGGGCGAGTACGCGGCCGACGGGGACTCAGGCCTCAGCGACGTCCCAGACAGAGAGATGACCGCTGGAACAGACGCCGGCGTGACGCCCGACAGCCATGCAGGGCCCGTACGCTCCGTCGACACACGCGATGCGCTCGGCGTCGAAGATCGGCGCGTCGCACTCGTCGGTTCTGCAGGTCATATACTGAGACGAGTCACTGGACATCACGCATCGCCCTCCATCGCTTGGTGACGGAGCTCACTTTCGTCTGGTAGATCCCAGCCGTGGTACTCGCGAGCGATGTGGCGGGCTCGCCTAACGTTGCCCACGACGCTGGCTGCTGGAGACTGATGCGCCTCAACGCGCTCTTTCAGATATGCAGGATGGTTGCGTGTGTACGTGCCAAAGCCGAGGCCGTCTGGCCCGCTCTGAGCTCTATGAACACTGAGTCGATATATACAAGAGTCTGTATTTGATATTAAAATGTAACATTTCATGCAGTGATTCATTTATGTCGAAACCTAATGTCAAATCTGTAGCTAAAGACGTCGCGATACTCGCAGTAGGCACATTCATCACCGGCGTTATTCTGGAGTTTCGAAATATCTCAACCCTTGACCTTGGAGTATATACTGTGGGGTGTCTAGTGATTCTTGCGTCCTCTTGGTTGATCTATCCCGGATCCGGTGAGGACCACACACTATACGATGGGCAACGGTTAAAATCGTATATTTTGACTGTTGGTGGAGTGTTTTTACTCACTCTTGCGATCCCTAAAGGGTGACAGCGCGGACACCGACCAGTATCAATAGTGGCTGCAACAGGCCGGTTGGAACCCCCGGAGATGCGCGGAACTACTATGAAATCAGTATCAAAATATATGCCTCGGTTTTAGATATAGCGGCAACATAGGCTGGTACATACCCTGAATTAGTTCAGACATCCTGTTAAGCGCCGTGTTGATAGCGGTCTCTGAACCGTGGTGAAGCTATGCTGGTCTTGAATCCACCACTGTCAGCAGCTCACAAGACGAATCAAATTGCGACCGAACACGAAGATCCCGCTATTCAACACAGCAGATTTCCTCGGCTTCGTCCTTCTAACCCGTGATAACCACCGATTAGATCGCTATTCAACGCAGCAGGTTAATCGGTGATGGGGTCGATTATAATACCGTATACATATGCGAATATCGCTACCCCACCGATGAGATACTGGTGAGCGAATGGATATGCCACTGGCGCTTGATATGTGGGCCACATAGCCCAGATGATGACACCGACTCCAGCGCCAGTAAGTGCGCTCCAGACAGTATATGGAATCTGTTGTTTAGATGGGATTTTGTGCCAGCCGACATCCCATCCCATGAATAGTACTTCGACAATTGCTGCGAAGAGGAAGTGCCAGCTCAGTGCTAAGATAGTTAGTAGGATACCACGGGGTCTGATCCCGTTTGAGACGGCATAGTAACCTCCCTCAGACAGTAGATAGCCAGGCATGATAGGCTCGAACCATGGGAAGTGAACGACTAGACCGATAACCATCATCGAGACTAACGTAGTTCCTGTTGGGACCTCTCTGCCCCCTATGAGTCTTGTGTATGTGTAGGCCAGAGCGAGAGATGGACCAATCAAGACGAAATAGAATTTGAATGATCCATAGTATAGTAGATGGAAGGACTGGGAAGCCATGTAAACCGGCGTGTGCAGTGCTAGTAGAAAGAAGACACCGCCGGGGAGCCACGTCAGGGTCGGTGAGATATTCAGCCATTCGTCAACAGTTGGGATATCTTGGTCCTTATTTGGATATCGACTCACTGCAAGAACACTCATCAGCCCCCCTGACCCAGCGGCTGCAACTAGAGTGGCTGTTGGTACTGAAAGGTCTGTCACTACACTTTGGACAGTAATCGGTGCTGCGACTCCTCCTAGAATAGATAAAAAGACTCGGGGGAGACGGAGAAATCGCCAGAGGACTTTTATTTTCCGAAACGTTCCTGTGATAGCTAGTACCGATGGGATAGTGAACGACAAACGTAGCGATATGTCCGGTTCAATGACTCTTGATGCAGCAGTTGAATCACTCAGCGCGTTGTACTGCCCCCTACTGAGAAACGCAGTAGCGATACAGCCAACTATAACTGCAAAGAGATGGAAAATCCTTGACCGACTAGGAGGTCGTTTTGGAAACGCTTTGACGCCAAGGTAGCCCCCTCCCCTGAAGCCATAAAATGGCTCCCAGCTTGTGAACTCTTCCCAAGCCTGTTGATGTATCTTTGTCCTGTCGTCAACAGTCTTCTCACCAGATTCTGTTTCCGCTTTCGTCTCAGAGCTGGTTTGCTTTCGTTGATGCTGTTCTTTGTCACTCGCAGACTCTTGGTTACCCGTTGAGCTACCTGCTCTGTTAGTACGCCAGTCGTTACTGACTTCCCGATTACGTGTCTGGCCGTGGGTTTCGTTTTGCCAGCTTGACTGGGTGGCTTGCGATTTACTCTCCGTCCTTGACTCCGATCGAGAGTTTGGTGACGAGTTGTGAGCGTCCGTAGCGTTACCGGTGGGGCTGGTTGACTGGGTATTGCCACCCTGAGTTGTGGATGAGTTGGATTGTGATGATTTGGATGTTTCAGCGGCGAGAAGAACCTTGCGTGCTTTTTTCACTTCCAGAAACTTCTTGCGAGCGTTTGGCAGATCTGACGTATCCGGGTGGTATTCTTTTGATTTCTCCCTGAATGCCTTTTGGATATCGTCGTCATCGAGATACCTATTCTGCGGGAGGTCAAGTACGTTACGCGCTGTATTACTGTCCATCGATAGCTATCGGTGAAGAGCGGGAAGGTCAGGATTCGTGCCCCCGAGCGTCTCTTCTTCTCTATTAAATCGAGTTTCGATTTCGGTCGTGTCCGATACATCTGCATCAAGTGAAACGGCAGTGAAAGTGATAATTCCGTCAGAATCGATCTCCATAGTGGCACGCTGGCTGTACTCGTCTAATTCTTTCGGCGGGTACGGGCCAAGAACGAGTTCGCCGATTTCGTCGTTTCCTTCGAGTGTCCCTTCGTCCCCCTGGTAGATTGTGAACCTCGTTTTAGTTTGGTGTGCTCGAACAGGGGTGACGTTGATTTCAGCACGTGCTGGGATTGACTCCCCGCTTTGTATGAGCGGTTGGAAGTAGGTATCGTTCGTTTTTGGCTCCTGAAGCTCAACGCCAAGTGTCCGGGGCAGTGCATCAATAAGGATTGGGTTTGAACCCTCGTTGATAGCGGCTTCCCCTTGGGATACTTCGGTAGATGGAACAATATTTGTGGTAGAAACTGCTGGAACTTCGATGTCATTCAAGATGGCTGCCTGTGTAGCGGCCCCTAACGCAACGATCTGGTCTGGGTTGAGGTCTGTCCGAGGCTCCTGCCCGAAGAACTGCTCGACGGCAGACCTGATGGCGGGTATCCGAGTAGCTCCGCCAACCAAGAGGACGTCGTCGAATTGACTGGGGGTGAGTCCAAGGTCGTTGAGGAATCCGTTCATGATGTCGATTGTTTCTTGAGTTGGGCCGGCAGTGATCTCAGCAAATTCTCCCCGGGTTATGTTCAACTCATAATCAATGGTGTCCCCATTCTGAAGTTCAAGGAAGGGGAGTTGATGAATTGCCGATGTTCGGCTCGATAACTCGTGTTTGACTTCTTTCGCTGCTCCGAATAGTCGCTGATTAACCTTCGGATTATTAAGAGCAGGAGGACTCCCGTATTCGTCTGCAATGGTATCAGCAACCCAATTAACTATGAGACTATCGTAGTCGTCGCCCCCAAGATCAGTCGCTCCGTCGACGCCTAAAGTTTCAATGACACCGTCATCGATCTTCACGGCCGAGCAGTCGAAGGTGCCACCGCCAAGGTCGTAAACGAGGACCCGCTTTCCGGCTGTAGATTGGAGTCCATAGGCGAGACAGGCGGCTGTCGGCTCTGGAAGCACGCGGTCGACATCGATCCCAGCAATTTCCCCGGCTCGTTTGGTAGCGCGGCGCTGTGCATCTGAAAAATATGCTGGGACGGTAATGACGGCGTTAGAGAGGGGTCGATTCAGTTCATTTCCGGCGTCTTCAATGAGTTTCTTGAGGATGAGGCCACTGATTTCTTCGGGATGATATTGATCTGGTCCAAGTGAGAACGTTTCGTCTGTCCCCATGTGGCGCTTGACTGATTTGACCGTCTTCTCAGGATGGTGAATGGCTCGATTATCGGCCTGCCTGCCGGCAAACACACTCTGGGAGTCTTGATCGTAGCTGACGACTGAGGGCGTTTTCTTGTCTCCACGCGCATTTGGGACAACCTCAAATCCGCCGTCGGAGACGGTTGCGACGACACTGTTGGTAGTGCCGAGGTCAATCCCGATTGGAAGATTGGATAGTGTCATTATAACAAGGATGCTACATTAACACTGCATTATCTTGAGTGGTTTTCATGTATATGTCGTATTATCATTTTATACGAAAAATATTTTGCTCTACTTCTTACGTCTGCTATCAATTATAAGATCTAGATTGTAGATCCGGATTTATTACGAGTAGTGTCCGCTATGTCTTATTTTAACGTTTCCATCTTATTTCAGTTAGAAAAACTGGTAGCTGCGATCTATAAATTTATCACTTAGAAATAGTGAGTGTAGTGTTAATAATGGCCGCGCCAAGATTATCATATTAGATATTATCTCGGAACATGGCAAACATTTATTGTAACTACAGTTCTATAAATAGCAAGTATAAAAATGAGTGAGCAAGTCGATCCCGTCTCATTCAGCTATCAAAAGAACACGTTGGAAGCGAAGCCCCAATTCTCTAAAGTTCTTAATTACATAACCGAAGGTGAGCAGTTCAGTCAGACAATAATCCAACTGGGTATACTTACCGAACAGCTGTATACTTTAGAGAAATATATGGTTCTTGAAACAAATAATCGCACGACTACAAACGATGATTTCAGGCTTGAAACGAAGCGGGATGATGAGCTAATAAAAAGAGAAGCAACAAAGATAGAAAGAACAGTATTGGGGGAAGCTCGTCATGTTGAGATCAATATGAGTGAGTATTCTGAGCGCACGTTGCACGCGGTACAGTGGCTCCTATCGAAACTAAGCCAGGATTTTGATGATAGGAGAAAAGAGGCAATTGGAACGTTTTGTGCGGAGACCGGTCTCAACGGAATCTTTGAAGAGCCTGAGCGGAACGAACAATCGCGATCTACAAACAGTGAGCCCCTCCAATCGCATCTCTACAATAATCAAAAGATGCCACACGTAGGGCAGCTATAGATGGCGATGAGGAAGATAGATATCGTCTCACGAGTTCCACAGATCGACTCAATCATATGTTTTTGCGAACCCCACAGTACCGAGTACGGTAATAAAGTCTATGTCACCTGCCCATACAGAGCTAAAGGCGCACTCAAAGATTTGGACTGGAGTGAGACTCACAGACAATGGGATTCCGAAGATGAAATGTGGCAGATTGATCTGAGCGGACTTGCATATGCAGCCGAAACCCTCGCAAAAAAGGGGTACAACTTGGCTGTTACAGAGGATGTAGCAGCAGAAGTCTTGGATGAGCCAGACCCGGAGATTGAATTCGGATAGGTGCTAAGATAAGAGAACGATCGCGGAGTAGCGCCTATTTTCCCACACCACACCTTTTATCGACGGAATTTGCTGAAATCCAGTAGAGTAGCGACTGGCCCACGATATAAACCGGCTCCGGCAAGAGATCCACTTGCATTGATTTGAACTCAACCAGATCTAACCGCTGATTCTCGGATCAATTCACCAGTCAAGAAGGATACTGAGTTTGTGAAGCATTTCACAGCCTGTTAGTCGCTTGGAGGTAATCAAGCGTAACTCACCACACTACCAGTGCTCTCCTGTACTCACTGTAGTCATATCTAGTCTTACTGAAATTCGTACGGTAATGAAATAGCATTTTTTATACGTTTCATGGCAACTTTTTACCGTGTATATATAGACGTATTACTGTGGATTTCATACCGACCGAAGTCGATACAGGGCAGAGAGGTAGTGAGGCTGAGTTGCCGGTCTGGGATGCAATCAAAAGCGCGTTCGGAGCGGACGATCTGGGTATAGCCTACTACAAGTATCCAGTCATCGACAAGAGCGGTGAGGACTATGATCGAGAACCTGATTTTGTGGTTCTGCATCAAGAGCTGGGGCTCATTGTTATCGAGTGTAAAGGCTACCAGATTGACCACATTGATACAATCCAAGGACAGGTATGGAATCTCCAGGGACTAACCCAGTCGAAGGCGAAACCTCATCCACAAGCCCGGGATCAGGCGTTTAAGATTCGGTCGTATTTCGCTCGGGAAAGCGAACTCACTGACAAGATGGGCCGGTGTAAGATTCCAGTGAACGTGTTCATTGCGCTCCCCAACATCTCGCGTGAGGAGTGGACCGAATGCGGGTATGATGAACTCCCGTCGACACCTCGGGTACTCACCTCAGACGACCTTTCGCCCCAGTCACTTCGTGACCAGTTAAACAAGACACCGAAGATGGAGGCACTCTCCAGTGAGGAATTCCGTGCTGCTCGGTCAGTCCTCGGTGGTGGAACCGTCATCGGCAACGAGGGAACTGCTGCACCACCAGATCCAACCACCAAAGGAGAGCTCTATGATACAGTCGAACAGCGCCTCCCGAAGCTTGATCAAAAACAAGAGGAAATCGGGATTCAGATTCCCCCCGGCCCTCAGCGAATCCGGGGTATTGCAGGCTCTGGCAAAACCATTCTGATGGCGATGAAGGCAGCCCGGATGCACGCAAAACATCCAGAGTGGGATATTGCGGTCACGTTTATGACCAAGAGTCTCTATCCCCAGATCCAGAGTCTTATTTCTCGCTTCTACTGGCATTTCGCAGAGGAAGAGCCAAACTGGAACAAATTGCGACTGCTCCACGGCTGGGGTGGCCACACAGTGCTTGATGGGATGTACTATGTTCTTTCACAGAACACGCAAACACACGAATTCCTCAACGTCGGCGACGCTCGTGCTCGGTTTGGCCGATTCGAAAAAACACCAGACTTGCTTGATTCCTGCTGTGGCTCTCTTATCGAATCGGGAGAAGTCCCCACGATGTTCGATGCGGTCTTGATTGACGAGGCACAGGATTTCCTCCCGAATTTCTTCAAAATGTGTCGCGAAGCACTTCGCGAGCCCAAACGACTTGTCTGGGCGTATGATGAGGCCCAGAGCCTGAACTCACTCACGGCACCTCGATCCGAGAATATCTTCGGGACTAACGATGATGGCGAGTTGCTTGTTGATCTGAGCGGGTCATATGAGGGTGGTATCCAGAAGTCCCAGATAATGCGGAAAGCGTACCGCTCACCGCGAGAGGTTCTCATGGCGGCCCACTACTTTGGAATGGGGCTGAAACGAGAGCAGGGTGCCGTGCAAGCGATCACAACAAAGCCCGGCTGGGAAAATCTCGGATACGAGGTCGTTGATGGTGACTTCCGCCGCACAGGCGAAGATATCCGAATTCGTCGCCCTGAAGAGAATTCGCCACATCCGCTGAGCGAACACGAAGAGGCTCGTCCATTCGTCCGCTTCTCCGCTGCTGAGACGAAACGCGAGGAAATAGAACTGATTGCTGAAAGTATCTCACAGGATATTACGGCTCACGGGCTTGACCCAGAGCAGATCATGGTCATTCTCTTGGATCGAGAAACACAGGAGAATGCGGATGAGCCGACGGATCGTCTCGATGAAGCCACGGCTGATGATATCGTCTTCAACCGAGTGTGGGACGGTGAATCGAGCGTGTTCGCGGTCGACGATGAAGTAACCGTTACTCGGATCAACCGTGCGAAAGGGAACGAAGCGGCAATGGTCTATATTTCTGGGTTAGAGCATGTTGACAATGTCTCTAGTGGGCAATCACTGGTCCGGCGACGCAATCAGGCCTTTGTCGCGATGACTCGGACTCGTGGGTGGTGTCACGTTACTGGGACTGGTTCGTGCGACGCGTTCGATGAGATGCGATCAGTGCTTGATGGGGTCACGGCAGATGAGCCTGAAATGGTTTTCCCCGCTCCTGATCCACAGTCACTTGAAAACGAAATGGAAGCAGAGCCCGAACCAACGACACTCACTGATTTCATCCCGGAAGAGGAATAGTCCGTCTTGGTCATTTTGGGTTGAGCTCAATTGATGGGAAACTGAGACTGTAGAGGCGGTGCCAAGGAGTGGCGAGGTAGAGTGCCATCACCTGTATGGGTTCTTTGCAATATCCCAGCGTCGCTCAGACATATCTGCTCGCGGGTTCGGATAGCTGCGATACGTTTCGAGATTATCTGGTAGCGCTCCAAGAGTGTCTGGCGCCCTGTGTTGGACGCTGATTGCGTGACCAACCTCAAGTGGGTCCGGACTTTGCCAGTTGTGGCGGCGTGGATATTCCTCGAACAGTGTCTCTACGAGTTAGATGATATCATCTAAAGCATCCACAAGACCCGTCATCTGTGTGTCTTTGACGTGGACTTCGTGTCGAACACCGTATTCAGACTGGCCACCATACTCGCCCTGATAAACCTGCTTCAGGACTTCTCGATACGACGCTTTTGAAGCCCTACCAGTTAGGTTATCTTCAAGACAATACAGCATAAACTCGCTGTACTCCCACTGAAGTGACCCTTGCTCGTATTCTCGGAGGTCTAACAGACACATGAACACAATCTTCGTAATGTAGGCTTTGAACTGTAGCGGAATCTCGGACGTTGACAGAATTTTCTCATGGCACGAGAACAGGATAATCACTGTCATCTCCGGAATATTCCTCTGACCCCTACCTGTACTCATTCGCCCTAATCGAACGTGGTCACCGTACTCCTCTTGCTTGTCTTCGTCATCGGATTCATCGGAATCGTCCTCTCCACCAGCGGCATCATCAACATGCGATTCGCTATTGGAAGGTGTTCCATCCACATCTTCCGGAACAACATCTAGGTGGTAGGGAGGTCCACTGACGTCACTGTCAACGTCCGGTTTGAGGTATTCATCCATCATCTTAATCCAGTCCCGCATGTTACTGATCATCTCATACAAGAGCCGGGAGTAGTCATTCGGCCACTCTGCATCTGGGTCACTATATTCGTTTATTTCGTAATTCCGACATATTTCACGAGTGAACGACTCATAATATGAGAGCCACACATGCCAGTCGATCTTCTGATGAAATGCTTCCGTCACCAACACGTCAAAATATTGAACGCCGAGAAAAACTGGATCACTGAAAATATACTCGTCCGAAATATCTGTGTTCGTTAGGCGCTGATCGTTATACCTATCAATCTCCTCTCTCCGCTGATCTCGAATAATTTCTTTAGTTTTATCGCCGACTGGCTTGTAAACGTCTAATTCGACTGCCCTATTGAAATCAGAGAATAATGCATATAATAGACGATTTTGCTCCTCCAAATCGTACCGATACAACCCGTCTTGATTGGTGTTCTGTTCAAGATCGCGGTACAGCAAACTGTTCTCGACTTTCAGCAATTCCCTTAAATAACGATGTACAACTTTTTTCCTCGGACGCCCGTTCAGCGAGTCGTCACGCAATATTCTTAATCCTAGTTCGGTGGCAACACTTGGGTATTGCTTGGAAAAATCTGAATCAAGCAAGAGAGCATTCGTGTACTCCGATGACCTCTCTGCTGTCTCTTTCAATCTATATCCGATCCGTCCAAGGTAATAATTAACTAAACGCTTCTTCTCACGAGCTAGTTTCCTCCATCCTTCAACCGGTTCGTAGTCTTCTCTATGTGCCCGTTTGAACGACGCTGCCAGATTCTCTGGGTTTTCTGGAGCAGGAGGATGATTTACTAATGGCCGATATTTGTCTTCTATGAGGTTTGTAAGTGTAGAGTAGTTTTCTTGGCTTTGCAAATTACGGAGTATCTCTAACAGATTCTCTTCGTTCTGAATACGGACATTGGACTTGAGGAAAACAACCGAAAAAAGAGCGACAATTCCGACGACTGCACCCAGCTGAGTGTATTCAACGAGTAGCGGAGTAATTGTGATACTCCCCATCAAATATGACACCTCAATAGACTTTTGTTCAATACTCTGGAGATACACTGAGACTGCATAGGAGAGGAGAATCAGGAGAATCAAACTCGCAATAAACAGCAGACGCCCTTTGGTCCATAGATTATAGCGAACTCTCAGCTGTTTGTACCGTGGAAGTACAGGATAAACAGCGGCAACAGCGGCGAGGAGCGTGAAAACTAATATTTCAGCCATTATTCGTATGAGGACTATCTGGTGTTTAAACGTAACCCACGCCTCCCGACTGGATCCACGAACTCGCCGACCACGCTGTCTGAGGACTGCTAGAAACCGCTTATCTCAGCAACACGCTCCTACCCCGGAAGTCCAAGGGGGGTTTAGATACCAGTCGCTCGTCAGCTATGAATACACACTCGCGCCGTCGTGGGACCTGCCTCTAACAGGCCCGGCGCGGGGTCGCGGTCAGTCAGCGGCTAAGTCCAGAAACCACCGCAACCCATGCAAAGTACGCACGCAACTCAGCAAAAAGGTAGAGGTATAGCTACCCAGCTTAGGCCGTCGCCACGACGTGCTGGTGCTCGTTCTGGGCGGGCGTCGGTTGGAGCGTCAGCCCGGCCAGCGCGAGCTCCCGGAGAACTTCCGGCGGGACGCCCTCGGCCTCACGAAGTACGGCGTCGAGCGTCCAAGCATCGTACTCGGAGCGCACCGGTGGCGTCGTCCCGACCACGGCGGTCGGGGCCGTCTCTCGTAGCGCTCGGGCGGCCCGCCGAACGCGCTGGCGGTTCTCGACCGTACAGCGAACGCTCTTGCTCATGCGTTCAGCCCCCGAGCGAGATCGTCGACGATGGAGCCGCCGACGTACGGGCCGACGGCCCAGCCGCGTTCGTCCTGCGTGTACTCGCACCAGCCTGCGAGTGTTTCATACGGCGTCTCGGCAAGTGCGACTTTCTCGGCGTGGTCTTCGCTGACGACGACGGCCACAGCGAACTCATAGCTATCCCAGTAGTGTGCCGCGCCTTCGCCGTCGACGCCCAAGAAGAGCGGGCGGCCTTGCGTGAGCAGTTCGCGAGCGATACGTTCCTGTGGATGTGCGTCAGTCGTGCCGACAGATTTACTAGTCGGCGAGGCAGACTTACTCATGCTTTTGGTGGGAACCGACGCGCCTGCCGTGTTGTGACCACGGTGGGCAACTCGTGTTCTCGAAGGCACGAAATCGCCCAGCGGCGCGTCTGTTCCTACTCAATAGTCACGGCTTCCGGCCACTTAGTGATTTCGTCTATAAGTGAGAAAAGTATGTCGTTAGCTATCGTTGACTTCTCTACGGCCGTCCATCGTAATCATGTAATAAGCCCTCCTACCGGCCTCATCCTTGGGTATTGGTTCTATATCTCCATCATCGAGCGCGGCCTTATTGACGCGCGCGACCAAGCCCTTCTCTTCGAGTTCAGAGAGAATCGTCTGCACAGTTCGGTAGCTGAAGTGAATCCCCATCTCAGTCTTCATACCACGGAAGATTGCCTTCGGTGGCAGCGCTATTCCGTGATCTGCCATAAATTCAAGAACAGCCTCACGGCGCTCTTCCGGTGGCATACATCCACTATCGGCCGACATTCTCTTATTTACGCCGATAGGGACTTCTTTTCCCTCAGTAGTGTTCTTGATCATTTGTTGGTGCTTATTCGCACTAATAGACGCAAAGCACTAAGTGTTTCTGGTGATACATCACTGGATATGCACGACTTACCGGGGAGTGATAGATTCCTAAAGTCGAGCCACCGGGGTTAGGGCCCCGCTGACCCGGTGTCGTGTGGAACGACAATGAATACGAACAGACCCAGCGCACAAAACGATACCGCACAGGACGGCCACAAGCGTCGCCTCCAAGCCGCGAAACACCTGCTGACGAACGCCGACACTAACGCCGCCGTCATCGAGTACTGCCAGAGCGTCCTCGATCCGCCGGGCTACGAGCGCAGTCACACCCAAGCACGCCTCGACGCCTGCGCAGCGCGACTTGCACTGGCCCAGACCGGACACACCACTAGACGAACACGCGAAGCCAGACAGGTGCTCCTCGCCGTCAGCGGAGGCCCACAATGAGTACGCACCACTTGCGCCGCCCGGCCTATCTCCATGGCCACCCGCAGCCGGTCGCCCAGCCACTCGAAGCCTCCACGGCCTCGGCCACGACTGTACCACTGCCACCAGCGGAGCGCGACCGGTGAACCCAGTGCCACGCCGGTCCGGGCGACGGCAGCACACACGCACTGCTAGTCGCCGGCGCGGTGCCACGACACAAATCCACTAGACGGAGCGGGGTTGCCACGAGCCAACCGCCGCGTCTAGAGAGCGCCAGCTACGTCACCGGTAGCCCGTGCTGTGGTCAGCACTGCTCGGTTCGATTCCGAGCACGGGTCCTGTGGTCACAATGCCACGACAAACAAACTCCAGCGACGACGACGACACAGCCACCGACCAAGCCCTCGCCGACCACCTCGACATGGATATCGAACAGGATGAGACGGATACCGACGAACTCCAAGCGCTCGTCAACGACCTCGACGGCGACGTGTCACCCCTCGTTTCGAGTGTTCTTGAGACGCTGGTCGCGACTATCGGTGACCTCCACGAACGCGTCACCGAACTAGAGGCCGACCTCGAACAGACCCACGAGGTTGCCACCACGGCAGTCGGTGACGCCGCCACGAACGACCAGCGCCTCGACGACCTCGAAGCTCAGCAGGAGACCACCCGCGAGGTTGCCAAGAGTGCCATCGCCAAAGCCCAGCAACTCGAAGCCAACACCGACCAGCAGGAAGACGCCGAGCAGCTCCCCGAAGGAATCGAACCCAGTAGCTCCCCGCTGGATTTCTTCGCGAACTGCCGCCAATCGAAGGTCAAGACGATGTTTGTCGAGCGCTCGAACCGCCAGAACACCTACCGGGCTATCAGCATCGCCAAGCGCTGGCCGGAATTTGCCACGAAGCGAACCGACGGCAGCGGCGTCTTCATGACGAAAGCTGACCTGCAGACAGCCCTGACCGCGGAACTCGGGAAGGAACCCCATCGCCAGACAATCAAGCGCGTCTGGGAGACACTGGTCGACATCGGCGGCGACGACGTCGTCGAGAAAACCCGACAGGTCGGCCGGGACCAGACCCAAACCGACATTCTCGCGATGGATATGAAGACTGCCGAAGGGTTACTCGAAAAACGCTACATCGGCCTCGATCTCCTAGAGAATAGCGACCACAAAGCTGCCACAGGTGGCGTCACACCCGTTGTGGTGGAATCATCGCCCTAACCCTGTGACACACACCGGATAGGACACGAACCGACACTGAACCAACGCTGCTGGACGCGGTGGTACGTGCCCTGCCGCCGTCGACGCCGCTGTTTGCTAGCTGCAGGAACCGGGAGCGACCCCCTGTTGTCAGGAGTGTAGTGAGTGATCGTAACACGAACAGAGCGACCACAGCGATTCCAGTGGTCACAACGGGTGTGACAGATCCATCTTGGTACTGGTCTGGATCGCCTGCCTGTTCGGATATGGCTGATAGGCCTTCTCTGGACCGCCTCTCACCCGGCGGGGGCTCACAAAATACGGGCGAGTTCTCTTGCTGTCAGACTAGGCTTGCTCTATTGTCTCGACCCACTCGGGAGCGCAATCGTGTGTGCCGCCGTAGATCGAGTTGTCGGGATACTGGTCGTCGTCAGCCTCGACAGAGACGATCACGTTGCCGCCGGAACGCGAAATTTCTGTAACGGTTCCGACGACTGCATCGAGTGGGCCGTCTCCGTCGGTCCAGTCGGTTCGGACGTGGTCGCCGCGGTCGAAGTCATACTCCTCGAAGGAAGGCGCTGTGGTACTCATGATCTCCTCCGGCTCCGAGGGAGACACAAAATGGCTCGGATACCAGCCAGAGTGCTGATACTGCTTGCCGAGAGAAGAAGAGCTGATGACCGAATTGCGGGTCCGGAAACCCGATGGCTGGACGACCGTCTCGTTTCCCGACGAAGTTGCGACGATCTCGGTTGTCGGTGGGAAGGTCGACGGCCAGCTGTGCCTGACCCTCACCGGCGAACGGGAGGACAGTCCTCGCATCGTCGAAACCGGCATTCTCGACGTCGACAAAAGTGACGAGAACTTGTTGGAGAATACAGTGCCCCGGACCGAGGACGGGACGAGTATCGCTTTGGACTGGCTACTGCCGGAGTAGCAGCCGTTGTGCATACGGTTTCTTTATTCATCAGAGGGTGTGAAACGGCTGTTTGGTAAGCGTGCAGACGGACTGCCAGCGGTCCTACCAATTTTACTCGATTTTCTGAGCGCCGTGCGAGATGTAGGGTGCAGAATATTTTTTTCGAAGCTGGCAGTAGATTGTCACTCAGTCTCAAACCCTGGATTCTTTCAAAATCTTATGAGGGTGTAAGTTCATCTGCGTTGAAGACGTTAACCAACTGGTCGATGATGGTTGGATCGATGTCGGTCAGGTTGGCCACTTGGCCCTCAATGTAGGGTGGACTGCTGAGATCGTTCAGGGTGTCGAACAGGACTAATATATCGAGGTAGTCGTCGATGTCGTCGTATTCGAGGCCGGTTTCTCCCCGGATTACTATTGGTTCGGCGTCAGGATCTTCGGGGATGGCAAGTCCGAGGCGGCCTAAAATATAGTTCTGGAATGTGTCTTTGTCGACTTTGGAGTCTTCGTTTTTGATCACGAGCATTGTGAGGTCGCCAGTGTCCTCTTTCACTGGTTGTATCTGGCTCTCTACCTTGTTGAGAATCTGCTTTTGTAGATGGGATTTCTTGGGCCAATAGTCGGTGTCTTGGGGGTTCGTCCTCAGACTGTATCGTCGTGCGACTTGGTAGGAGGTCTGTGGGCGAGGTATTGTGATTTCACCCCAGATAGTCTTTGAAGACGTGTTGATGTGTACATCTGGTTGTTTGCCGTTGGGGGCCTGTTTCTCGATGTCAACGTTGGGGGTTCTAAACTCTCTGCGGAGTGCGCTGATGACTTCTATTTCGGCTATCGTGCTCTCGTATTCTGGTCTTCCTAGGACTTTCTTTCTTAAAGTGCCTAAGGGGTCGTTGCTTTGGCCGTTTGCGGCTATTAGTTCGAGACAGTGATTGTAGTAGGTGAGTTTCTGTACTGTTTTCGGGTTCTCATTTGGGTCCTGTTCTTGCCTGAGCAGGTTTGTTAGTGGGTGCTGATTGTGGTCTCGGAGGGTAGGGATGCCTGGCTTGTTGTGGGTGAGTAGATGTTCGAGGTTCGGATAGCGGGAGAGGTTCTGCTTGACCTCGTTGTAATTAATAGTGTTCTTGCTGTCCCATTCGAGGTCGTCGAGTAGTAGAGATATTTTGAGCAGGCGATCGTGTTTGTGACGGCCCTGGTATGCGTCGGTGGAATCTAGGTCTTCGTTTTTTGCTATGTCTTCGAGTTCAGTTTGGACGACCTGTAGCTCTGTGTCAAAGTCGCCCTTAGAAGCCCGGTCTTCGAGGTAGTATTCGATTGTCCGTTTGAGGGATCGGATGAAAAAGTAGCTGTAGGTGTTGTACCAGTCCGGCATCTGACTGGCCATTTCGTTTTCCTGTCCTCTGTAGAGGTGTGGGATGAGAGGGGCTAGGTAGTGTGCTTTCTTGAGGTCTTGGCCCTGTATTTTCTGTCTGGTGAACTGGTTGACTGCGTTGATATCGTGGGTTCCGATAGCCTCAAGTCCCCGTCCAAGATCGGAGCTGGCCAGTATATTAGTCTCTTCTGAGATCAGGTAGGCGGTTTCCAGGGATTTTGCGTGTTCCTGCTGGACGCAGTCCTCAAAGATGTCGGATACATGATGGAGGCCTCCAGGTGGTAAATATCCGATGTTTTGGATTAAATTCTGTATCTTGTCCAGCTTTTGGCTACAACTGAGGCTGTTGTCCTGCTGGATTTGAAGGATATCGCAAGCCATTGATTATCCTGATGATTATTACTAATCTGTGAAAGTGTTTAGCGAGTGGTTCCCTGATTTACTTCTGTTCCGTCCTAATCGTCATAGCCTTCTAAGCGAACGTCCGGTAATCTAGTGCCGCTTCAGTCGTAAATCGCTAGATTCCCACGATACAGCGTCTCTCGATTAATTCTAGCAGTTCAGACTTGACGCGGCACTAGATTTGCGGCTATGGTTTCTAGAGTTCTGCGATGGATCGACCCCAGCCGCTGTTAATTTGGGGGAGAACGTGTCCGGCAATTCGTCTTTAGATAATACTCATAGTAATACTGTTAGACCGTGATTTTCGGTCGAATTTTGCCTTCAAACCACAATAGAACGTCGAAAAACACCGATTTTAGCGTTGGTCATCGTAGGATTTGACAAGGAACAGCGCTTCGACCGACGGAATTGCTCTTCCTAATCTCTGTAGTTATAATTATAATTCTGAAAATTACTACTGGTGTTAGCTAAAGACGAATGCGTGTCCGGCTCTCCCCCACAGAAACGGACGGGGAGCCAGTCTATTCAGTTGAGATGGACTTGCCCAGTAGCAGGTATTATCCTAGCAAAACCAGTAGAACAATCGCTACTAGAGAAGAAAGTAGAAAAGCAGTTCCCCAGCCAAATCGACGCGCTTCTTTATGTAGAAGATCCATATTATCATCGGACCACTTGAAATAAACTGCTGACATTATTCGTTTATATTCAGTTGAATCATAACCACTCTCTAAAGCAGAGTGTAAATTGGCAGATGAGGGGCCAGCAACTTGACCGCTAAGTTCATAGTATCCAAGAATGTAGCTTGTGACAGCTATTGAAAGGAATATGAACGGAAGAGCTGCGAAATAGGGATTAGACTCTACCCCGATATTATCACCTCCGAAGCGATACAGCGCAAGGTACAACGAGCCTAATAGAAGAGCAACTTTTACCATTTCAATTGCCTGTTGCCGCCGGGTACTGGCTTCATCATATCCTCTAGAGAAAGTGTCCTCACCTTGTTTTAAGCTAATTTCCCAAAACTCATCGTCAACACTTTCTGCATCACCAATCGCCTCACCGATCTGGTCAAGGCTGACAGATTTCTTCTGCTCTGGATGCTCTTTTGGGTCCATATGGTAGTTAGTTTAGTAGTAAAAATAAATCCGGCTGAATATATTTGAATATATATTATTTTGAGTCGCAACACTCTCAAGCTCACCGAATCACTACCACACTCTGTGAGTCAATGATCGCTCAGAAGACCAGATAAATTACATCTGGCCGAACAATGAGGACGGCGCCAGCTATGTAAAACACAATTGATTTTAATTCTAAATGATTCCATCCAGTGGTTTCATTCACAGCAACCATCCCCAGCAGCAGTAATCCGCCGACGATTTGCGCAGGATGAAGTTGAGGAAGTATTGATACCCAGATGCTCTTGATTTGTGGGGTAAATAGAGAGACACCAATCAGGCTTCCAAGAAGTATTATAACTGCCTCATGCTTTCCCCGGAAGCTGCCCCCAGATAGGAAGTAGCCATCCCCTGCTTCGTAGACGCTTAGACCGATTATCGCCATAGTCAATCCAGTGAAAATGCTGGGCAACTGGTTTGAGATGTATTCGAATAGTCCCAATTGCATTAGAGCCACCTTCCGTAGGCGATTACCATAATAAGCAGAGCGAAAGCACCTATAACCCCAAAAACGTTCATCGTTCGGATGGTATTTCCGAATATTACGTATCCTGAAGCTAGCATCCCCTTCTGAAGGGCCATTGCACCACCTATTGCAACGCACAACAAGAGAATGTAACTGGGAAGTCCACTTGGATCAACTGACATTCAAATACATCTGACTCATTGTTTGCATATAAATCGTACACCCGGGTTAATTCGTCTGCTTCTGGTATGTGCTCAATATAGAGGGAAATCTCCGACTTTCACCCGAGAACCGGACACATCCTTTCGGCTGCTCAGCTATACTGACCGTCGATCAAGAACCGAATAGTGACTGTGAACAGTTCTATGACACGCTGTGTCTTCACAGCACCCGTTACGCTTTGCCGACACGACAGCTACCGCTCCCACGGGAAGAAGCCATTCCGCTCGCGATAGGCACTGACCTGGTCCTGAAACTCTTGTTCTTGGAAGTCTGGCTCGTCGCCGTGGATATCCTCCGGTGAGACGCCGTCGGGAAGATGCTCATAGCCCGTGACGTCCGCCGTGTTATCTTCCTGTTCGGGCTCGTGTCGGTGGTGCCCACACTCCCTGCAGGTCCAGATCAGCCGGTCAAGATGTGGGTGGCACTCGAAGCCGTCCAGCCCGTGTGATTCGTGTCCCGTCACGGCGCCACACTGCCGACAGTGGAACCCGATACCGATTATCTCCGGTTCGGCTCTTGCCTGATGGCGCTGCACGACACCGGGAACAAGCCAGTACGTGCCGTCGTCCTCCCGGAACTCATCCGTGAGCTGCTGGAACTCCGAGCGGTCGGTGACCGGCGACCCGTCCTCGAGATAGATCCGTGGCTGGACGTCGTCTCCATCCCAGTTGGTCTGCTCGTCGGCTGTCTCCAAGAGTGCCTGTCCGGGTTCCTCGTCGACCGTGGTTTCGGTCGGCAGGTCGGGCCAGCCCTTCGTGAGAGTGGCGGCTGGCTCGGTCCCGAACGCTGCTCGACACTTCACGGTTCCATGGGAGACATCCTCGCCGCTCGCGATGCTGTCGGAAACGGAGAAGGCCGCAGCGCCGAGGGCTCGTGCATGGAAGTCAGTGTTCGCTTCGACGAGCGCGAGTACTACCCGCCCGAACGTCCACTCCCCAAGTGGGCTGCTATCCTGATCGTCGGACGAAGTCTCTGAGATACCGGTTTGAGCGCAGAACGGACACTGGCGTTCACCACGAGGAATGTCCTGTCCGCAGGTCGAACAGGTGCGAGCATCATCCTCTGTACGGTCGGGATACTTGGTGGAGTCGAGGACTCGTTCCCGTCCGTTCCCCCTCGTTTCAGGGTCGGAACTCGTTGCGCCGAGGATATCAGCGGGATCGTACTCAGGATTTCGGTCAGTCACACGCTTGGTTGCGTTCGTCATCGTATTTAAACTCCGGCCCCGAGGGAAGCACAAACCGACAGAGAGCGAGAGTCTTGCCTGATACAGTGAAACAGTTGTCGACCTGATGATGTTGTCACTAGTTGCCGTGCAAGATGTAGAGTATGAAGACAGCAACGACACATTTGCACTGGTGGTTCCGACGATGAAACCGTGGCCCGATTGTTTTAAGAATCGGGTCCCTTCCTGACACATAATGTCCCTGACTGACTCTCTGCTGGGCACCAGCCCCGTCCGCCGTGCCGCCTACGCTGTGGGGCTGATTGCGCTGTTCGGTATCGTGTTCGGTTTCACTTGGTCGCAGGCCATCATCGTCGCAGCTGTCGTGCTCGTGGGCGAATCCGCCGAACTCGCGCGTCCGTTGCCCGGACTGGATGAACGCCATTTCCGACTCGTACTCGGTCTCGTTGCCGTAGCTGCCGGTGGGGTCGCCTATTGGGCGCAAGGAGACGCGACAGTCGCCGCGGTCGGAGTCGGCGGCGGTGGCTGGCTTCTGCTGGACGCACTCTATAGCCTCCGGGAAGGCATTCTGTCGGGCGACGACGGGATGGCTGAAGCCGATTCCAGCGAAGTGTTTCTGTCGATGCAGGTCGGCCACCTCGTCGCCGAGGAACTGAAGGACGGTCCGAAGACGGTCCCGGAACTCGCTGATGCCTGTGATATGACCGAGTCACGTGTCCGCGAGGCACTGGACTACCACGAGCAGGCGGACACCGCCTACAGGGACGGCGGTCAGTGGCACCTCGACGAGTCGAAAATCGGGGCGTGGGCGTTCGTCAGGGACAACACCCGGCGCGCTCTGGCCCGGTTTTTTCGTCCGTTCCGGCTATTCGTACCGTCGTGACTACTTCTCATCAGTTCCCTCGACTGTGCGGGCTGCGGTGTGACTTCCGTTGCGGGATACGCGCCTTCTATTCAGCAGTCTCTCAACGGACTCCTGCCATTTCTGTCATAAACGCGGTGACCGACTCAGAGGGTACAGTCAGCACGACGATGGCAGCCATACTATTCCTAATCTGCTGAATTAGCCCGGCTATCCGAGGTGTGGTTTGAGTATACAAAAACAATATTACGATTGGAAATTGCAGAAACTGTTGAAACGTGCTCCGAATATTGGCAAAAATCCACCATTACCGACTCCCAATTCTTGGTGTATGCGGGGCAATAATGACTATCGTACTCTCTAACCCGGGCAGTAGTCCGGCCACTGTAGGCCCACTCAGTGTAGATATTTTCTGGGTTTCTCTGGCTGTGTGTGGAACACTGATACTATCTGTTCCCGTTCTTGGTGAGTATGATCCAGGGGAATATGGATTAGAACCCTAGAAACGCAAGAAGTAGCACTTCTGTGCCGCTGATTCGGATTCTCTATAATCCAGAGCGGGGTTGGTGTAAGACTCGCGCTGTGCATCTTGCACAGCCCGATCTACCAATCTCGAGACAGATACCAGTGTTTTGCTGTCTTCGGTAAGAGCCGAGAGCGATATAGGACGAGTTGGCTACTCGCCGTCCGTGTCGTCCGTCACTTCTGCGATGAACGTGTCCGTGGCCCTGTCCAAGTCATACTGGTTGATGAGTTCGAGGGCAGCCAGCGCTGCGCCTGTGTCTACTAGGCCTGCGGCGAGCAACCGTTTGAGACGAAGAGTGCCTTTGTGGGCACGGTCGGAATCTGAACCGCGCATCTGGGAAAATTCCATGAGGAGTCGTCGCCAAGCAGTCGCCGAGCCGGTCACCGTGAGATTCCAGTCCGGGGCTTCATACCTAGAGGACGACTGCCGGCGGTAGTGGCCTTCAAGTCTGTCGAGCAAGTCGTCGATGATCGTGCCCTTCTCAACGGTCCGTCCGTGTATGGCGTAGTCTGGGTCGACGAGATTGCGCCACTCGTCGTAGGAGTCGATATCGTACTCGACAGCTAGCTCGACCTCGACTGTTTCGAGACAATCGGCCTTCCCGGGTTCATTGACTCGTCGAAGTCGATCTGCGGTCCCTTCGGCGCGGACTGTGAGGTCTGGGAACTGCGCTTCGCTAGATGCTGGGTGCTTTTCTCCGGTCTGCTTGCCGTTGGTGGTCTTCGATGCCATGGGTACTGTCGGGACGCTCTCACTGGACCGCCCCGCACCTGACTGGGGGCCAAAAAACAGAATTTTGGTGAGAACAGCTGGCGTAGCTGGGCACGTAGCGAGTTCTGGTTACGTCTCACGAAATGAGCGCAACCCCAAGGAATTCGCCTCGCCGGAGAAAGAGACTGTAATTCAGGTTTCAAGTGTGAGGACGATATCTGCGTCCCACAGGAGAGTGTACTGGCTATAGTGCCCTTTCCCTTCTCCAGTCCCTCGTCGACTCCCTGCAATCTCTAAGAAGCAGAGTTCGTTGAGTAGCTGTCGGGTCCGTTCTGTTGAAAGCGGATCTGCCCCACTCTGCTCACAAATATTGAGATACATCTCGCGTATTCGCATCGTCCGGAACCATTCTCGGTCTGGGTGGTTCTGACTGAGGTTCGCTAGCGCGACTAGAACATGCTTGCTATGGGGCGGAAGCCCAGAAATCAATTCAAGCAACCGGTCAGACTCTGCTGAGGCGCGTGCATCCGAAAGGTGTGACTCTTTTACTCGCTCAGCGTTCTCCTTGTTTGCTTGGTCACCAGCATACCGGAGGAGGCGCATAGCCTTTCGTGCGTCTCCATGTTCCTTAGCGCTCAGTGCCGCAGCACGAGGAATGACCCCCTCGTCAAGGACGCCGTCAACGAAGGCATCGGTCCGATTTTGAAGGATCTCTCGAATTTGCTCCGCATCATAAGGTTCAAAAATAAACTCGTTATGACCGAACGAACTCTTTGTCCGTTCGCTCATTTTGTCCCGATAGTTGATTTTGTTTGATACCGCTATCACTCCAATTGGAACGTCAACACTCCCGTCTTCCCCGGCTCTTGACAAGGCCATCAGAAGATCGTCGTTATTGAGTTTGTCAACTTCGTCTAAGACAATGATTGCAGCGTCATAAAATTCGTTCAGGACCGACCACACCCGTTCAAAATACTCGTTCTCTGAAATCCCGCGTGCCGGAAACTTTACACCGCTTTCTGGTGGGTTGATTGCACGACCGTATTTGCTCAGAGCGTCAGAGTTACCCTTTGCCTGCTGACAATTAATATATCCTGTAGCAAGCTTCACATCCCGGTTTTCAGCTTCTTCCCGAGCAATCTTGGAGACGTGCTTTGCGACGAGTGACTTCCCACATCCGGTTTTCCCGTAGATGATGATCGAATTCGGCGGCTTCCCGACGACAATTGGCCCAATCTCCTCAGCAACTTTCTCTATCTGTTCATCCCGCCCGACGATTCGTTTTTCACTGGGTACATAGTCAATTTGAAGGATCTCACGTTGCTCAAAGATTCTTCCTCCGCTCTTATCGACACTATCAAATACGCTATGGAGTGTCTCTGACCCGTCCTCGCTATCCATTATTAGAGTTAGACAGCAGTCAGCGAAATAAAACTTAGGTACCTGATTATGAGTAAGATGCACCGAAAACTGAGTGAAAAGACAGATATCAGGATTTCCGTCTTACACAAAACTTAGCTGACCCACACCAGATTTTGAGTAAGAGGGAGGGAGACACACACCTAGTTTGGAGTAAGAAAGACAGGTAGGTCGGGGCGGAGAGAAGCAACATAGAGGGTTGTGGCGACACGTTTGTTGTCTCTACACGGACTACACTACTACTTACTAGAACAACTAGACTAGAGGAACACACCTAGTTTGGAGTAAAGACCTCACTCCAGATCAAGTTATCTCGTCTTCTACGACACTAATCGTATAATCCTTACTCAAAATCTGGTGTGTGTGTTTGAGCCTGAGTTTTTGTTGCTGACAGTTCAAACCGATAGAACAGCTACACCTAGTGTCTCCCTCCGCGAACTCACGAAGTGTGTTTGCTCACTTGAGGCGACAACAAACTACTACAAGCAGACAGCTGATGAGCGCTTATTCGGTCGCTGAAGACGTGTGATAGGACGCCCCGGAGTCAAACGAGGTCAGCTCCTCGATGCGGTCTTCGAGTTCCGCAATCTCGTCTTGGAGTTGCTGAACTTCGTCATCGTCAGCATCGCTGGCGACAAGGCGATCTTTCAGTCCCTGAAGACGGGTCTCTTTGGTCTCCTCGTCAACATCGGCTTTGCGGACGTACTCGGTACTCTCGATATCGTACAGATCTGTCTCAGACAGCTCGGTCACCTCAAGAGCATCGTCCACCTTGTCTCGATCAACACTCGTCACGCGCTCGCGGTCAATCCCAGCGGCTTCCAGTGCGTTCAGCACAGTCTCCTCGTCTTTGAGCGAGCGTTGACGGCGTGCAGTTCGCTGGACGGAGCCAAACTGCCCGCTGACTGGTTGGTCGTGATGGAGCCGACTCAGGATGACGTCAGCGACCTCTTTCCGAAGGTCGTTGGCACTGCGCTGGACATCCGACAGCATTGTGTACAGGTCCACGAGCGTATCCGTCTCGGTATCGCCAAACATGTCGACGTCGTGGCGCTCAAGCGCATCAGTCAACAGGAGTGCGTCGCTGTACACTTGCAGATCCGGCTCAGTCCGCTCGGTCTCTTTATCTTCATCGCCGGTCGTAGCGATCTGTGTCGTGGTTTCGAGGTCGCTCTGTCGGATGATGCCGGCGTCTTCATCAATCTCTATTCGTGGATGGAGCGACCAGACCGTAGCGAAGGGTTCGGCGTCGGGTGGCAATCGGTCAAGAGCGAACTCCTGATTTGGTTCGTCATGCACCCGCCGAAACAGCGTTTCGAACTGTTCGCGCTGGAGTGGTCGTGTCTCATCCTTTTCGACGTAGTCGACGATGATTCGGTGTTCCTGTGTCTCACTGATCCGGAATGGCGTATGTGAGAGCGGTGTCACCAGCACTGCATCAGATGGGAGTTCATCAGCCTCCTCCAACAGCGTATGCCAGTTGACACTGAACGACATATTCGATCCAGTACTGCCACCATCAAATGACTACTGCTCACGCGTGCAGACACACCACCATTTCCGGTGAAAAACCACCAGACAGCAGTAGTGTTTACACTCGAAACACGGTGTGGTGAACCTGGGATGTGACCATGCTCAGCGCAGGAATGGCCCTACACTTCGAGTGCCTCCATCGGCTCAACCTCGAAGGTCAGCAGATGCGACCGGAGTTGGGCGTAGGCCCCGTCACCGTCAGTCGTGACACAGTACCGATTTGGCCTTGCCTGACGAGGATTGCCGTCGTTCTCTTGCCACGCCGCCAGCGTGAACTCAAGCGCCTCCAACTCGCTGTCAGCGTCTTCAAAGACGGCCGCGACCGACGGCGTCCCATGGTTGTCAGCGACGTAGGCAACCTCAACAGCGTCGTGGTTGGCGTCAAGTCTCGTCCACCCATCGAGCGCTTCCGGCGGGTCCTCGGCGAACTGCTCGATTTCGCGCTGAGTCAGTTCGGCTTCTGCGGCGTCGCGCCACGCTTGCTTGATGTCCTCGGCTTGGGACCGCTCGATCTCCTGAAGGACGTCGCTGTCGATACAGTCGGCGGCCCACGCAAGCACGGTCTTGGCCTTCTTGTACCTCTCCTCGGGTTCGCCGTCCAGCTGTCCGAAGTTCATCTCTTGGGGAGACATCAAGAGAACTGACGACCGCCAGTAGCCGGGGTCAGCGTCGCATTCCTCGTCGGCATTGGGAGCCCACGACTCCATCGAGGTACGGACTTCCTCGTGGTGTCCGAAGCCGGTTCGGACGCCGCCGGCACGCAGGATTCGCTCCGCGAGGTCGATAGTTCGCTCGCGCTCGTCAGCGGGCGCTTCATCGGGGCGGTCAACGTCGGCGTAGAATGGCAAGCCGACTTTGCTGATGATCGTCTGTTTGTAGTTTGGGATAAGCAGTGGTTCATCGACGAAGATCGGGTCAAACGGTGGTTCGGTTGTCGGCAACATACTGGAAAGCCTCCAGCCATGGAGGCGACACAAAATCGCCCTGCGGCAGAGTCCGATCTAGAGGTACTGGTCAGCGGTGTCGCCGTGGTTCGCTTCCAGGGCTCCCCAGTCCGCCATCGCGTCGTACTCTGGTCGAACCTCGCCGTCCGAGAGCATATCGTCGACGAAGGCTTGGACTTGTTCATCGACGGGCGCGCCCTGCAGGTCGCGCTCACGAGCGACAAACTGGATACCACAGATTGTGCGTCCGTCTGCTGCAAGTTGCCAGAGCAGGAGCTTTCGGTTCTGGTAGGTTGCGAGTTCGGTCAGCAATGCGTCGTCTGGTGGGTTGGACATTATGTGGAACCTCCGACTGTGAGGGCTGCACAAAACGAACATTGTGAGTAAGGCAAAGAGGCGATACAGCGCTTCAGGAGGCTTCCCAAGGCGTGTTCGGATGAGTGCGAATAAATAAGATTATGACTCTCGGACGTGGCGTTTGGTTTGACAGGATGTACGATGTGAATAGTTTTAAACGTGACATGTTAGTCGTGATCGCAGGCATGGATAATCCGATGGGGACAGAACTCACCGCCGAACTGCAGGAATACTATGCTGAGGAGATCACAGTCGGACGCGTGTATCCGCAACTGGACGAAATGGCTGAGAAAGGACTTATCAAGAAAATGGATAAGAACGGACGAGGAAATGAGTATCGACTGACAAGGCGTGGCGTGCGAGACCTCCAAGGCCATCGAGAGTGGGAAAATCAGTATCTGGCTCCGATTGACGAGCTTTCTGTGTAGTGATCTTGAAAGAATGTAGATCGGAATTTTCCAGAGAATTGGTTACGTGGCCGAGGTTAGTGATAATTTTCAAGAAGCGGTTACACGACTTCAACCCTGAGCCCCAAGCCATAGGCTAAAACTATAGGTTTTTGCTATAGGGTTTAGGTATAGGACAATTCCATTGGCTACAGCTGTACTAACAGGGACTAGATGGTGGTCGTCCGGCGATCTTCAACGGCTTGCTTGAGGTCATCCATGACATCGTCAGTACCCTCTTGAAGCCCTACACGGACGGCTAGTCGAATAATAGCGCTTCGGCTTTCGTCTGTGAGGCCCGACTCTCCGTCGTACGCCTCACGTAATTGATTAAATATATCGTCCATTCGATCATCCTCCTCAAGTGCCTGAAGGACAGCTGCAAGTGTCGGGTCATATGCAGTAACTGTCTCAGAGAGGTCCCCAGCTTCGGCTGAGTCAAGCGCGTCAACAAGGACATCAACGAAAGAGGCCTGATTTTGGGGATCATCGCGATCTAAGCGGTTTCCGGTTGATTCCTCTTCTCGCAGCTCATCTAATCTCTCATCAATATCGTTATCTGTCATTGGCTCTCTCCAAGTCGGTAGTACAGTTCTTCAGCGTTTGCAAGGAATGCATCACGCGCATCTTTGCCAGTCTTTAGAAGGCTATCTTCATTGAGATCAAACAACGTTTGACCCGCTTCAGTGACGGTCCGAATTTGCTGTGAGTCAACGACAAATTCTGGAGCCACGAGATCCGCGAACTCTTTCTCGAAGCGTTCCAGGAGGTCAGCATGGAGCGTAGTCCGCCTGTCAAACAGATTCGGAATGAGCATTCTTAGTCGTACGTCTTGCCCGTAGTTCGAGCGGATCTGTTCAAGATCATCTTCAAGAGAGCGCGCTTGCTTAAGCTCGAAACTACCCATACTGACTGGTGTCACAACGTTCTGAGCGGCCCAAAGGCCATTATAAGTGATATTGTTAGCGAGTCCTGGCATATCCAGTAGAACTACATCCCATCGGTTGACTGGCTCCACAAACTCGTCTAAGAATGTTTGGAGTCGATTATACCGTTCGTCAACGTTGTCAATGTTGCCTAGGTCTGCATCCAGTCCATCGAGATCTGGGTGCGCCGGAATAAGATCAATACCGGCGTTAGTCTGGTAGACCAGTCGGTCAACTGCCTCCTCGTCTCCGACCATGTCTGCCACGTCGCTCCACCGACTTCCCATCGTTGTCGCAACATTTGGGAAGTCGTCCTCATTCTCAATGTCAGTCTGGACCTCTTCAAGAATGCCAAGTGCATCAGCGCAGTCTCCCTGCTTCCCGGCTAAGTCAACTACAAGCACACTATAACCGAGCTCATTGAGTGCAGCGCCCAGATGAACCGCACTTGTTGTTTTTCCAGTACCTCCCTTATCAAGGTATAGTGCTGCACGGCGTGTCTCAGCCATTACTACCACCCTGTAACTGTACCATATAGGTATACCCTATAGGTTCATGCTATATAAATTATAGTCAGACATGGAATTATGTTCGACTCATCGTAACCGCTGAGACCCCTGAATTCCCACGAACTAGCCGGCCTATCTTAGAGTCCTAAAATTATGTTGTTTCTTAGAGGTCAGAATTTGAGCGCAGAAGTTGAGACTGGCCGTCTCAATGCATACGGTTTTGAGATCATTTTCTCCCCAAATTTTCCCAGATACACCGCGAACTGTCTACACACTTTGAGGATCCGGGTTAACGACACGGGTATCCGCTAGCTCCGTGAAGTATCTAGTCCATGTTCTTGCGAGCCGATGCCCCGACTGGACATGGTGGGACCACTCATGAGCAACTCAGAACAGCGGATGACGACCGAGACAGCACTAAAGCTGCTGACCAACCAGCAGCGACAACAGATCCTCCGCCGGGTGGCTGACACACCCGACGGGACGACTGTCGACCAACTCACACAGCACCTGGAAGGGGAGGATTCACTGCAACCCGATGGCAACGGTTCTGTAGAACATCGAGGTATCGAGCTTCACCACGTTCACCTGCCGAAGTTACAGGACGCGAACGTGATCGAGTACGACACCAGCCAGGGAACTGTGCATCGAGGTCGAGAGTTCCAAAATGTTCTCAGACTGCTTGAGGCCATCGACGATCACCAAGAAGAGACATCGTCGTCTATCTCCTGATCGTTATTTGATTGAGCAACAGTCGCATGGTCGTGGTCCGGTGGCGTGTTTTGATGGGCCACAGTTCCTATCCGTCGTTTTCCTCTCTGAGGTCTCCATCGACGTGGACTTCTATGCTTCCGTTCTCGCTCACCGAGACGGCGGTGTCGGCGTACCTGAAGGAGACTGTTACTGATGATGACTGTCCGTTGAGTAGTGTGTCGAGTGCATCTGCATCGAGAGTTCCCTGCAGCGGTGGGAGTTCCGTCGTGGGCCGGTCAGTGGCTGCAGCAACTGCTTCGACGACCATCACACTGGGCCGGCCCGACTGCTGCCAGTTGTGACGAACTGTCGGGGGTCTCGCATCTGTGCTGTCGGTCTGGTCGGATATCTCCGAATCATCGACTCTGTTCGTGTCGTCACCCATTAGCGATCACCAGTTATTGTGGAAGAAGCGACAGCGGGAGCAACCACCATTGCTTCTGGCCCCGTATATTGAACCCGGGCCTGTATAGCATTGTTGTGAGTATCTGAGTGACTATTCATCTTGCGAGTCGCGATTGTTGTCGAGTTGCCAAGTGAACAGCGCTTTCAGGACTACGACAAGGCTATTCGTCTGACCCGCGCCCCAGATAGCGGTTTCGTCACGAGGTTCGGGTGGGTGTTCACCGTTGCCGTCGACGAGCACACTCACGAGCGTTTTATTTTGGTCCACCATTAGGAGGCGACCAGCAGGCGTATCCGACCAGTCCCACAGCGATTCGAACAGTTGCGCGTAAGGAACATCCTGTTCGAGCCGGGCTTCGACGGACTGGGACATTTCTGCGAGCCGAATCGAGACCCCACGGTCGCTGACGGTCGAGAGGCATTCAGCGATTTCGTCGGTCAGCAGCTCCTCGGCAGTCATATACACGACCTCATCATCCGCGGCCGAGATGAAATCCACCACGCGTTCGCTCACGGTATCCCGGCCGGTTACCGTCCAGACACCCTGCTGTTCAGTGCTGCGATCTGCCGATGCAAGCTGGTCGAGTGCGTCTGTCAGGACCGTCACACGGTGGTCGTACTCCTGTTCGAAGTGACGGCCGGCCGTCTCTGTCGAAATGGCCCAATATCGCTGGGGGCTCGACTGTTTCACGTCAACGAGACCGCGGTCATGAAGCTCGTCAGCCGCGTCGTAGACGCGTGTTCGGGGGACATCGGCAACTTCACTCACGTCTTGGGCGGTTCCCTCGCCGAGGCTGACGAGGGCGACGAATGTCCGGGCAGCGTAGGTACTGAGGCCGAGCGCTTTGAGCTGTTTGACGGCCGTGGATCGTGCTTGGTCGGATGGATCGCCGGACATTGATTCGTGACCAGTCTCGTGAAAACCACCGTGTATGGTGGTTTCTGACGTGTAGCGACAGAGAGGTTGGGACCAAATCTGTGCCTACACGTCACTCTACCCTCCGTGCTACCCGCACAAAGAAGTATTGTGATTAAGTGAGTGAATAGCTGAATAGCACCGAATTTAAAGCGCTCAGACCACTCACAATCGAAGTAATCCTGTGATAATTTGGGTGACATTGGCGCATCTCGGTGCGACGTACTAAACACTCGGGGCACGAACCATACGGTAGCAGTCGAGGTTGGGACCAATGGAAGATGTTTCAAATCAAGACCAAGCGATCGAATTGCTCCAACAACTCGGGCTCAAAGAGTACGAAGCCAAGTCGTTCGTTGCGCTCGCACGCCGCCAGCGCGGGACGGCCAAGGACATCAGCGAGACCTCTGAAGTTCCCCGGACGCGCGTCTACGACGCGATTCGCGTATTGGAATCGAAGGGGCTGGTAGAAACCCAGCACTCGAACCCACAGATATTTCGAGCAGTCTCCATCGACGAGGCTGTCAACACCCTCCAGTCGGAGTACGCCGAGCGCACCGAGTCACTCCGAAGTGCCCTGAGTGGGCTCGAGCCGACCGATAAGGGAGACTCGACAGAGGCCACCCACGAGGTGTGGTCCATCTCCGGCGACCAAGGCATTACGAGTCGGACGCAGCAGTTGATCGAGGGGTCGACAGAGGAGTTGATCCTTGTGGTCGGCCACGAGAGTGTTTTCACCGACCAGCTGGCCGAACAGCTGCAGGCGGCTCAGGAACGCGATGTGAACGTCATCATTGGGACAGTCGATGAAGACCTCCAGGCCACAATTCAGGATGCCCTGCCTAGTGTCGAAGTGTTCGTCTCAGGATTGGACTGGCTGAGCCGGTCACCGCTTCCAGATGACGATACGGAAATCAGTCGGCTGTTGCTGGCCGACCGTGAGGCGATTTTGGTGAGTTCGTTCACCGAAACGAGAGCAGACGGCCGTGAGCACGAACAAGGAATCTTTGGCCGCGGATTCGACAACGGGCTGGTCGCGATCACTCGGCGGCTGATGGCGACGGGATTGCTGTCTGTGAACGATCCCGAAGCTGAGGAGGCCTGAGTCCCCACGGGAGCGTCAGAGAGAACGTCATACCATTGGCCGAGAACAGCAGACGTGTCTCCGATGGCACCGACTGCCGTCTCTCGGCGCGATGTCTTCCGTTCGATAGCGACAACAGAGTATCTCGACTGGCCGGCCTACGACTCGACGCCACTGTACGACCGGAGTTCACTGCCGGCGCTCACTGAGGATTTCCGGACCGTCTCGGGAATCTGGTTTGAGCACGACGCCCACGACTCGGTTGAGGGGTTCGTCTGTCAGTATCCACTGTCCTATGTGGAGTTCAATTCTCACGACCAGTACTGCGGTCCGACTCGATACGAGATGTCACAGCTCTTCAGGGCGTTCCTGGTGAAGGAGATACACGCCTGGGACCACGAAACCGCGCTCGTCGAGTATCTCCGGCAACACTCAGAAACCCGTCGCTCGCTCGGGTTCAATTCCGTTCCCGACCAGTCGACACTCTGGCGCAGTTGGAACAAGCGCTTCAGTGCCGACCTCCGTGAGACAGTCGAGAGAACGGCTCGGACGCTCCTCATCAACGCACAGAACGCCGGTATTGCGGTGCCTCGTGACCCAGAACGAAAGCTCCAGTATCATAATGACGAGTCTGGGCCGACCGATCCGGACGACCAGACTGTTTTGGAAGAAGCAGCGAAGATCAGCGATCACGTCAGCCGTGTTGTCTTCCCGTCATTCTCGCTGGACCGTGGTGATGGCTGTGAAATCCATGAGAACGCGTACTGGGACTTACAAACGTATCTCGGACTTCGCGAGCGGCTGGCTGCGAACGAAGGGGCTCGCAGTTTCGTCTACGAATCGACTCGGGATCGGACGCCGCTGGGGCACGCCCATCGGGAGCAGATTCGGGACCTCTCGATTGAACAGGTTCGAGCGATGTACCGGCAGGCCATCACTCGGCTCCTGAACGAAGTTGCCGAGACAGAGCAGTTCGTTCGAGCCGGAATCGTCGCAATCGACATTACCGAAGCTACCCCCTTCACAGGCGATAGAACGGGTCACGAGGACGAGATCATCGGAACGAAGGAGAAGACTGACGAGTACGCCTATCAGTGGGCGACGGTCCAGTTAGTCGGCAACGCCGTTCCGCTCGTGCTTGATGCACGACCGGTTCGACGAGGAGATTCACGAAAGGAAATCGTCGAGGACTTGCTGGATTCGGCTGAAGAGTTGGTCCACGTCGATAACGTACTGATGGACCGGGAGTTCGACAGTCAGCACGTCTTGGAGATGATCAGCCAGCGTGGACTCTCCTACGTCGTTCCCAAGCGGATGCAGACCAGCGAGAAAGCCCAGGCCAAGCGGTTACTCCAGCGGGGCCAAGACCGGTATGAAACCGACCGCAAGCTTCATCTGGGCAAGAACGAGTGGCACGAGACGACGCTGATCTACCGCCGGAAAGAAGACTCCGAGCACGACGATTACCGGCAGTATTCAGTGTTCATGACGAATCGGGGGAGTGGGCACCTCACTGAGTACGGCTACCGCTGGGAGATAGAGAGCGGGTACAAATCGATCAAGCGGTTCATGGCTGCGACGACCTCGAAGAATTTTGGGCTTCGCTTCTTTTACTTCTCGTTTGCGTGTCTGCTGTACTCTATCTGGCGAGCAGTGGATTTGCTGGTACAGGTCGAGTTGACCGGTGAGTATGAACATTCGCCGATCGTAACGGCCGACAACACGCTTACGCTGTTGAAGAAGGAAACCGGCATCGGATAGCGAGGATCTCTAACCGTGGTAGCGCGACGTCTGAGTGGCTACACTACCCGCGGTCTCGGAAACACTCCGGATGAGTTGACTATCCAACTATAACGTCCGGCCAGAAAGCGATCTGAATCAGTTTCTGCGCATCGATTCGGCCGAAACCACGCATCACAGCCCCGCTAATCCCGCTGTAGTCTCATCTTCACTTTGAGCGAGATTGATATA
Source organism: Haloarcula sp. Atlit-47R (assembly GCF_003665985.1). Lineage (NCBI taxonomy): Archaea > Methanobacteriati > Methanobacteriota > Halobacteria > Halobacteriales > Haloarculaceae > Haloarcula > Haloarcula sp. Atlit-47R. The sequence goes on from NZ_QPLQ01000008.1 coordinate 52,385, forward strand.
GCTACATACACTTTACCAAACACAGAAGTACCGAATTTCTACTACCAGAGTGCCTGAAACGCCGATATTCGGGTTCGCAGATTAGGTTTGTATTATGCCAGTAAGCACCACCAGTTTTAGGCGGGCCGCCGCTGTACGGGAAGCATGGATCGTCTTCCGCCTGCATACGACGCTACTCCCGGGGATGATGCCCTCGAAGCAGCCATCGAGAAACGACTGGTCGATATCGACTCCGGGCGCTACCGAACAAACGTCGCCAGCGTGCTACGGAAGTTCGCAGCTTGGTCCCGGGACCAACATAACATCTCCAGTCCCGAAGACATCGACGATGATCTCTGTCGACAGTATGCTCGCGACCTCGCCCGGGCCGACGATCGGGACGATATCTCACCAGAGACTGCCCGTCGCTACTTCGCCTACGTCCGCTCATTTCTCACATGGGCTGTCTACGAGGGCCTGATTCCGACGAACCCGGCTAAGACCAACCACGCCGAAGGTCCGCTCCCGACCGATGAGACCGAAACAGACCAGCAGTACTGGACTGCACGGGACCGCGACGCCATCTGTGCGACTGCGACTGCCCGCGTCGACGACGCCGGCGAAAGCGACGACGTCGACCGCACGGCGGCCTACCGCGACCAAGCACTCGTCTTTCTACTCGCGTACTCCGGTGCGCGTAGCGCGGAACTCGTCGCTGTTTCTGATGATGAGGAACGAAACGGCCTGCGGTGGCGGCACGTCGACCTCGAAGCCGGCACAATGCAGGTGTTCGGCAAGAACCGCACCCGAGAATCTGCGCCGATCCTTGACGACGCGCTTCGCCCGCTCCGGCGCTGGAAGCAACTCCGAGAGCCTGACGAGAACGAGGCCGTCTTCCCCAGACTCGACAACGCGGCGAAGGCACTGGACCCAACGCCGTCGATCACGACGCAGTCGGCTCGGGATATCCTCGCCAAACTCTGCGAGTGGTCCGACTACGAGTTCGAGGAGCCACTGAAGCCACACGGTGCCCGCCGTGGGCTCGGACGAGAAATCTATCGCGAGAACCCACAGCTGGCACAGGACGTACTCCGGCACAAATCCATCGAGACGACCCACGAAGGGTACGCACAGGAGGCCGCAAAGCGGACACGCGATGAAGCGAACGAGATTATCTCAGACACAGAACGGCTGTTATAGATACAGCAACTCTATTTATCGCTGCAACAGCCAGTACAGGTGGTCCATGTACGCCGAGATTCGTACGGACAGGGAGACTGCAAAAACGTTACCCGCCACACAAACACAGCTTCCTCATATGCCCTCCAGAGACCCTCCGAGTCAGTGGACAGACCCAGAATACGTATCAACTGTTGTCGGGGTGCTTGCTACTGGCGCTTTGATATTCTACAGTTCGCTCACGCAGTCCGGTCCGACTGTCGATGAGATCGCATTCGTGATTCTCACAATTACTGTTCCTACTACCGTCGCTTATGAACTCGCTCGTCGCTTCGGGTGAGGGATACACAGGCCACAGCGTAGCCATTTCACACTCTCTGAAAAAGCCCCATACCCACAGTAATTGATAGTGGCTGTGATGAACTCATATACTTGCTTACATGTCCATCACTCAACCAATGTTTCTGCAGCATAACTATCATTACTTAGCCACGACTGGACCATTCATGGGGGCAATTGTTCAGCGTGGCCAACGCGGAAATTCCGGGGCAATGTCCACAGTGTGGCTCCATCGACATCCGGGTAGTCAAGGTTGCACCGGTTGATCACGAGCACGGGGACGAGTGGCGTACCCGTGCCGAGTGTACCCACTGTGGCGAGTATACTGAATGGTTCTAACATCGCAGCGGTGAGGGTGATACTCTGGGCCTGCGTTGATACCGCACGCAGGTACCGTGACGGGCCCCTATTGTAATACTCAGTCAACCGTCGGTATGGACGCTAGTACGTTACTATCAACGGCTACGATTGTTGTTTTGGCTTCTGGATCTTCTCAAAACCTGCTACGTTGGGGCTAACCAACACCAGCGTACAATCCACTCTGAATGTTGGTTAGTCACTTCTCGAAGCCTCTCAGACTGAAGAACGCGAGTCTGGGAGTTCGGAACTACTCTGGTGCAACGACGTCTTCACACGTCGGACACTCGGCCCAGATACCCTCCGTACCATCGTCTTTCTCGTATTCAACCAGCAGCCACGGAGTTGTGATACGCTCGTCACAGTTTGGACAGCGACCGAGACGCTGCGTGTCATCAGGCATGGAAAGGGGATGGAAGGAGCGTGTGACAGTGTTCCTGCCACGCAAAAATTGCCCACCCTCGGATATAAGCGTTTAGCCACTGCCTCGCGCTAATTAACAGAACCGTGTGTTCCGCCGTCACGGTCACACCTACCCAACCGCTGGGCAGTATAATGGAGAGTCCTACTCGCCGTCTTCCTCGCCTGCCTCGTCCTCCTCGGGCTGAACATCCCGAAGCCGACCACCAATTTCCTGCTCGTACTCTTCCAAGAGCTTGTAGAACTCCGCAATCGTCTCCTCGGCAGTCTCACCCTTCGACTTGATCGTCATACTGTCTTCGTCTCGCGTCCCGGTTCCTCGTTTCATCCGGGCCTCCATACTGCACCCAAAGTCCGTTCGTTCGACCTTTTCAACTGAGTCTGGAGCCGCATCCGGCTCTGTGTCTGGTTCACTTGACATGGGTCTTCTCGGGGACGCTCTCACTGGAACGCCCCGCACCCGACTGGGGCTCACAAAACAGCCGTCAATCGCTGCCCTCGAACGCACCCAGACTTGCCTGTTCACTTTGGACAGACACCGTAGCCGGTGGTGTTCGACCTTCCGAGTCCGTATCTGCCCCCTGCGCTGGACTGGACCGGTTCTCCGCCTCAACCGTATTCTCGAAGTCGTCGGTCACCCACTCGTGAAGCTCCTCGACCTCCTCGTCGTCGAGTTCTTGAACACTCCCACCCAGCGAAGAGTACGAGGTCTGCCACGCTCGCTGAAACTCGACAGTCAGTGAGTCGCCCTGAATAACGTAGGCGTCCAGATTCAGGAAACAGCAGTTCAGCGCCGTCATTCGGGCACACAGCGGGTCCTTATCTTGCCCAACAAACAGCGCGTCTGGCTGCTTTCGACCGGCGACCAGCAGTGTTCGACCGCTCCCACAGGCTGGGTCACAAACCGTCTGCCGGTCCTCGGTATCACTCTCGTCGCCAACGCCGGCGATCTCGGCCATCGTCTCGCAAACAGAGTGCGGTGTAAAGTGCTGGCCGAACGCATCGCTGGACATTCCGTATTCCTCGTAGACAGCACCCAGAACGTCGGCGTCGGTAGCCGCCATCCGTTCTTGCAGCTGGCCGAACGCCTTGGCGAAGAGGTCGACCGAGCGCTGTCCGTCTGGATAGTCCATGTCGCCGCGCTCGCGATAGTTGTCGACGATCTCCAGATACGGATCGTCTCGGTCCTGCAGTGCGAACAGCATGAGGTTGACCCAGTCTCGGAAGACTGTGTGGGCGCTGTGCCTGCGCTGGCGAATTTGCTCAAGCGTTGCAACAATCTCGTCGACGTCGATCTGTGGCGAAGCCATACTCTCTCAGCCACCAGAGAGTCACAAAATCTGGCCTGCCGACAGTCGTGAATCTGGTCAGTTGTAGTACTTATTCTCCCAGTCGCACCGGGCTTGAAGCTCTCGACGCCCACGATTGGTGATTATGTAGCCATTCGTCCGTCCGTCTTTCTTCTCTTTCTCGACGAGACCTTTGTCGATGAGCGTATCCAGATTTGGATAAAGTCGGCCGTAATGAATCTTCTTCTCGTAATATTCTTCAATTTCGTCTTTGATTGCGACACCAGCGGGTTTGGATTTCCCAGCAACTACGAACAATAAGTCTCGTTGAAATGCTGTCAGGTCGTGCATATTCGCGGTTACAATATTACATATATGAGCATATTGGTATGAGAGCGCCGTTTTCACTCCACGTCGTACAGGTCCTCAACCCCCCGTCGGTAGTAGTCCTGACTGGAGTCTGGAACTGGATCAGCCTCCTCCAGATGCTTCGCGATGATGCTGGTGAACTGCTTGGGCGGCTTCCAACTATCCTCAATTTCGCGGGCCTCCAACTGTTTCATGACCGCATGCTCACCGTCAGCGGTGACGTACAGAACACGAATCCCTGGCTTCTCACTCAGTGGCCCTCTGAGTAGCTTTCCTGTTCGTGTATTCACCAGCCACTCAAGTAAGAGCCCAGCCCGACACTGGATTGCATACAGTTGCACCTCATCTTCTTCGGGAGATTCTGTGCGACCGTTGTCGGCCCACGATTGGGGCAGCGACCGATTGTCAGTCTCATCTTTCCATCGCCACTTCAACTTTTTCGGACCCGTATTCCCACGTTGGTATTTACTACTCATTGTTGGATTCTCTCAGCCACTAGAGAAACACAAAATCCGCTCTGTATCGCCTCTATCGCAACTTTTTTGCTGTTTGAGAATATATGTATTAGTACGCGGACTCATCATGAAAACAGCCGAGTCCCCCACTACGACTAGCGAGTGTTCGCCACCAAACCAGTGGATATCGCGCCAGCCCAGTGGCACCCGCGAACTTGATTTCCGGCGGATTCGTGACGACCGGTCAGCAACGTGGAACGCTGCCCTCGATGCCAGTGTCGACGTAACGAAGGGCGGTCGCCCGGACCTGTTTCTCGTCTCCGCCGACGGCGACTGTCCTGTGAACTGCTCGCTGGCCGAGCATCCCCACGGGACCCACGCCGGCTGGTGCAGCTGCGAAGTCTTCCAGGCGACGACTGTCTGCCCGCATCTCTGTGTTCTCCGTCAGCACGCTGCCCTCGGTGATCTTGACCTGCCAATGCGGAACCAGACCTGAAGCACAGCTCAGCCGTCGCCCATCGAGACATCAGCCAGCGGTCGAACGTCGACGCGCCCAGTCCGGTCGTGGTCAAGACACTGGCACAGTCGTTCTCGAACCGTTGCCTGCGAACACGGCTCGACGTCAACCCCTAGCCGCGGATCGTCTCGAATCTGGACGTACTCTGCGTCGATGTCCAACGGCGTGTGCTCGACCCGACACCAGATCGTCTTCGCTCCGGCTTGGTCTAGATCAGTCACGTACCGAGCAGCCACGGCTTCGTGGCGAAGTTCGACGAGGACTCGTTCGACAAACGATGCGACTTTCGTTGGCGACCGTGGCGCTGGGACCGACGCAAAAACACTCGAAGAGTCGTGCTGTGCCGCCGATTCTGGAGTATCAGTAACTGACATATGTCTCACTCAGGACGTGCTTGTTGGCTCGCCCTGCACCCTCGCCGGGGCACGCAAAACAGGCCGTCGCGAGCGCTCACGCAACGATATACTCCTCGATCTCTTGGAACCACTGCCGGGCCGTCGTAATATGCACATCCAGTGGCTCGCAGATCGTCGCCTGCGTGAGCCGGATGTCTGACTCTTTCCCGGCGAGGTACAGAGCGCCGGCTGCGATACCGTCTGGTCGCCCGTTGATCTCGGTGGACTCGGTCGCCTGCTCTGCGAGTTCGAGTGCCCGCTGGCGAATCTCCGGGGAAACGTCGAATGGAAGGTCCGAACAAATCCGCGCCACCCAGTCCACCGGAAGCGACACTGGAATCGGGAGGTCAAGTTCCACCAAGAACGTCCGGTAGCAATTCCATATATGGGAGTGTGAACACCGTGCGACATCGGCTACCGTCTCCATCGTCACGAGGCCGTTGCACCGGCAGGCGGCGTACACAGCGGCCGCTGCACCGCCCTCAATCGACCGTCCGATCAGGAGGTCCTTGTCCTGGGCTTCCTTGAAGAACGTGGCTGCCTGCTCTTTCACCGCGTTGCTCTCAGACAGGGCACTCGCGATGCGTCGGATTTCGCCAAGCCCGTGAGCGAGGTTCCGGTCGCGCTTGCTGGTGAACTTCGACCGGCCGTGGAGTCGTCGCTGGCGAGCAAGCCGTCGACGCCGTCTCGGAGAGATGTCTGCACTCTCAACCGAGCCGATGTTCGTCGACAAGCCTCGGTCATGCCGAGTGGCCGTCCGGGGTGCACCCGTCCGCTGCTGTTCCTCCTGATCGTACGTCCGCCACTCCGGCCTGCGGTCGATCTGGTCTTGGTCGGTCACCAGGCCACAGTCCTCACAGTGCGTCTCTCGGCCACTACTGTCGAGTTCGCCGCCACACTCGGGACAGTTCGGCGTAGCTGTAGACAACGCTGTCTGGACAGTTTTCGAAGACATATTTCGAGACATCCTCTCACCTGACCAGAGGGGCAGAAAACACACTGCGGCCCTCGGTTAGGCGTCTGGCAGTTTTCCATCCGGGCGGGGGACTCGCTGGGCGTCGATCTCGATCTCGACCCGGCGACGGTGTTTGCATCGCTCGGCGACATCGGGACAACTGCACGTCTCCTCAAGCACATCCACCTCGTACCGGCTATTTGGCGCTGAGTGGACCTCGTAGCGACCGGGCTTTGCAAGGAAGGAAACGTCGATATCTTCCTGCTTCGCTCGTTTCGTGCGTGGTTCGTCCTCGGAGGTGACAGCCAAGGGGTCCTCAGTCGTGTCCGTGACACTGCCGTCATCGAATCGGACTTGCATGACCCCGCCGTCAGCGACTGCTTTCCGAGGGTCGCCGTCGACGTGCAATCCGAACTGGTCATCGAGAGCGTCGTCATCCACCCACTGCGGGATAGGTCGCTCGCCGGTGGCGAAGGCGACTCGCTTCTGGTGCTTGCACTCCTCGCCGGGGTTGAACTGCTTCCACTTGCACTCGCAACTCCCTGTTCGAGTGTCGACAAGGTACTCTGAGCCGGAGCCAGAGTTGACCAAGAAGAGGTCGTCGGCGTTTCGTGCCCGACCAATCGAGTCCATCACGGTCATGACTTCGGTCAGCGCCCGAACGGTCCGGTTGTTCGGGTCAGCCTCCTCCAGTTCGCTCTCGTCGATGCTGCCGGCGTCGCTACGGGATTCTGTAGTAGCCATGAATGACAGGCGGCACGCCCTCTGTGGGACGCCCCTCACCCCGCTGGGGCACAGAAAATTCGGCGACTAGAGTTGTTGAAATGGACGGCTATTCTCGACTTAAAACGGGAAACACAGGCTGTAGGAATGGTCGAAAATGCCAACCGTCTATTGTAACTCTCCGAAAAATGAGACACAATGCAGGAGGTTTGTACTATGCTGACCACGATATTAAAACGGGCTCAGGAGGGACTGCTACTCTCAGTATCGTTCTTGAGAACCTGTGGGATTGATTCTTATGCGATGCCAGAGATTGTTAATTTGATGGCAACTTCAGTATCCGAATACGTTGATTACGAAGAAGACGACGGTGTTGGAATCTGGAAGATTGAGGATCTGCCCGCAGCTATCGAAGCAGGCGATATGGAAAAGGCAGAGCAGCACTACGTTGAGACAGCCAGTGACCCAGAAATGGAGAGCGTTGTCGTCACCATCGGTGGCGTAGAAGAGATGGATTCCAAGGTGTTGGACCATGTCGAAGACAATTGGACCGATGTAGCTGAACAATCGGATGTCGACTTCACAGCTTATGTTGCTGATGGGATTGCACGACTCTCGATCAGCCAGAAAAATGAAGCTGATAATGTACTTACGAAGGGATTCAAAGAGTTTGAGCCCGCACTTGAGTGGGCGAAAGAAAAACAGAACTCCTGAATTGCCAGTAGCCAGAACGTTTTGTTTCAAATCTTACTAAATTACTGGCGTGTCCTCTTCTGGACAGTTTCTCCCAAATATTCAATTATTGTTACGCATTTGAGCGAGTAGTAAGCACGCTTACTGAGCAGACGTTGCAGCCAGCATCATGGCTAAAGAAACTGCCGTTTCGCCGCCTGTCAGAGCTCGGTCGCCTGCATCTGCTCGTGTGCGTCGGGATTGACAACCGGGATGACGCCCTCGATCTCGTCTTTGCCGTACTCCTCACGAATCAGGTCGTGGATATCGTTCGCGAGAGCAACGGCCTCGTCTTGCTTGTTGGAACTCGCCTCGTTTTCGGGAAAATCTGCTGGCCCGACGCCCTCAACGACGATGAACAGCTGGTCGTCACTCATTTTCGACCGCTTCAACGAGCAGCGTCGTTTCGGGAAGGTCGTCGCGAGAGGTCGACAGGAACTCAGACGTCTCCAGCGTTTCCTCGACTAAATCGACCAGTTCCTCCGAGACATCGCCAAAGTGAACGATAGCGTCGGGATCGGGGTAGTTGTCGTACTGCTGTGCAGCCGTCTTGTCCGTCTTGTTCTTACTCATGATCGGTTTGCGGCGCGCCCTCTGTGGGACGCCCCTCAGCCCGTTGGGGCGCAGAAAATACACGGCGGCTCGTTCCCGGCCATCCAATTCATCGCGATGAGCCTTACCTACCTCCTGAAGCGGGACCGCCGGACCGGCCTGCCGGTCCAAGGTGGAGCGTGTCCCCCGAGCGCTTGCGCTCGGGAACCGTGAGCGTGAGAGTGAGCGAAAGAGTGGCTGGTACGGCTCCTCGATTATTTCGCGATCACGTTCCCGTCCTCGTCGATGGCATACCTGAGTGGGTACACGTTCCCGTCGATATGCTGGGCCTTCTTCGGCAGCGTCTCGTTCAGCCACGCTTCCCGGTCGGCGTCGGTCTGGATGTCCTCGTTCGGGGAGTGGACGCTGAACAGGTCCATGCTCACCCAGCGATTGACCGTCAGCTCACCGGACGGGGAATACACCTTCACGCGCTTGTTTTCAGCGTCAACACCGACGACGGCGAGTGCAGACGTGCCCTCGGTCGTTTTCAGTCCATCACCGATATCCACGGCATCAGGGTCGATATCAAGGTCGTCGCACTGCTGTACAGCCGTCTCATCTGTCTTATTATCGGTCATAGTCGGTTTGGCGGCACGTCCTCTGTGGGACGCCCCTCACTCCGTTGGGGCACAGAAATCACACGATGGCTTGCTCCTCGGCATCCAATTCATCGCGACGGATCTCGCGTGCCCGCTCTCGAAGGCGAGACTGGACTGGCGTCCGGTTCTGGTGCTTGTTTTCGTATGCGAGATACTGCTGGACCGTCTCCATTGAGTGCATACAGTTGATGCCAGCGACGATGGGCTGGAGATGATCGGCGTCCAACAGCCGCTCTGGCGGGAGCTTGTCGAGAATCGAGTCGGCGTCGCTCATGAATCCTCCTCTCGGAAGTCATCGAGTGTCGTCCTGCGTTTGTACCGACAGCCCGGGTAGTGGGCCAGAAGCGTCTCGTCGACGGCCTCCCAGAAGCCGATTTTGTGTGGCGCAACCGACTGCCAGAACCGGGCGCGTGCCAGTGCTGCCGCAACTCGGTGGCGTTCCTCGCGACGCCACTGCTCACGCTCAATCATCGCCATGCCGACGCTCCCTCCGGTCGATCCGCCATGTACGAGCTGGCAAGCTCCAGCCCAGCATCGAGTGACCGCCGCGTCCCGACCAGTTTGGTCGCCCGTTCGAGCGTCCAGCCAGCGTCACTGTGTTTGAGCAGGACTGTGGCTCCAGTGTCGGGGATGTGCCACCCGACCGTGTCGTTGCCAGCGGCGAGAAATTCCCATTCGCCCGCAGCGGCCTCCTGTGCCGCGCTCTGTGTGTCAATCAGCGCATCCGAGCGTGGGCCACCAGCACCGAAGTCGCCCAACGTGGCCGTTCCTGCTGCGTTCATGCAGCGACCTCCCGGCGGTCCCAACCAGCGAGTTCGGCGTCGATGGCGCTGATGATGGTTGTGACCTGTTTCTCTAACGTGTCTGCCTGCTCGCCGTTGACGTCCAGAAGCGAGCGAAGTTCGAGTACGTCCGGGAGGTCGATACTGTCTGAGCGCCGGGCCACTATACGGAGGACAACCGCTTGAACATCGGCGCTGCCGGACTGCGCTCGAACGGTTGTCGTGATGGACTTGACGAACTGCGCGGTGGGTGGCTGCGACAGGTCTTCCGAACGACGGCAGGACATATTTCGAGACATCCTCTCACCCGCCAGAGGAACACAAAATGGGGGTCGCTGCCGCCGTGGATAGGATTTTGCTTATTACACTGGTTAGATACCTGCTCAATAGGACGGCGCACTGATCGCGGGGAGTCTTCGATTGATTAGAAAGACAAATCTTGGTGAAAACTGCGTGTGTTTATCCGTGTCTTGGTGGTATACTAGATCCAATGAGAAAGAGTGAAACACCAGCCATTGCGGCCCGTAGTGACCTTCCCTCTGCCAACGAGGACGTAGCGAAACTCCGTCTTAAGCTACGTCACCACTCGCTCGAAGAATTGGAAGAAACAGGGTTAGTCAGGCTGGATAGACAAGAACAGACTGTCAAGAAAGGTCCAAAATTCAACGACAAAAAAGCAAGAATCCGATTGTACTAAGAGAAGCTGTACTGCTCATTAGCGGAGCAGACCCACCAGTTTCGTGGAACTACCGCCGGCTACCCAGTCCACCCGCCGATCTTGACCTGTGTACTGTCTGCCGGAGCATCGTCTGCTGTCTTCCCAACTGAGTCAAATGGGGGCTCGACGAGACGCGGCACTTCATCGTCGTATGTCCGGTCAGGGCGTTTCACACAGTCGACCAGCAGGATAGGACTGCACTCACTGCAAGAGTGCGTTGCCCCGTCGAAGCCGTTGATACTCACCGACCAGGAGATAACGCTCACGAGCCGATACGTCTCTGCTGCTGGACGACGAGTACTGGCAGACTGGCAGCCAACAGCGCCACAGACATCGCAGGTGACGAGATGGTCTCGATCTGCCTCGTGGAAGAGCGAAGCGGCCTGCTCGACGTTGTCGCGGTCCTGAAGCGCACACGCCCGGCAAATCGTGAATCGGAACACGCCGTCTTCTCGGTCAACCTCGTTGGGCCACCGGACATACGTGTACGCCTCGCCGGATATATCATCCCTCTCTCCGCAGAACCGGCAGCACTCAGCCGTTGCCTCGGGCTGGACGTCGGTCACTGAGACCACCGTGCAAGTGTTGATTGTTCGCGAGCAGTGTCCACGGGGCAGAGAAACCGCCATTTATACCGTTCACGAATCGGCTTGTCCTCGCGGTTGCTTGCCTGTCCCGGTTCACGGTAGCCCGTACAGGTCCAGCCCTTGTCTTGCAGTGCCCGAACCATCGCCCCATCGTAGTCCGAGCGTACCCACGTCAATAAGAAGCGAGTGCCACGGTCGTCAGCCTGCAAGAATCGCTCCTGTGAGCGGGCTAGCGCTGCCGACGCGAGGTTTGGCATCCGAACGCCCATGCACATCCGCGCGGCCTCGACGAGTGAGTCGCCGGATACCACTTCGCTGTCAACGACTGCCGTGTTCGTCGATGGAAGCACCCGCCGGGCGGTCGCTCGAATCTCCGCTGGAAGACTGTCGATCTCGACGGGCTCGGGACAGAGGTGGCCGTCGACGCCGTACCGGATTCGCTTCTTTGATATGAGCGGGTAGCGGTACGTGATGGCCCCGACCAACGAGTCCTGAAAGTACAGCCCGTGGTGAGTGAGATTGACCGACGGCAGTGACCCCATGTAGGAGTGGTGGGCCTCGTACACGGCGGCTGCGGTCTCTCTGTCGATTGGCTCCACGCCGACATGATCGGCAAACCGAATCCCGAGAGGTGCCGTGAACGGGTCACCGTTGGCGTGAATCGGACAGGAACACTCCCCTGTGTCTGCTGGCGGGCGATGCTGAAACGACTTCGACGCTGAGTGTGTGGACATCCTCTCACCCGCCAGAGGACCACAAAACTGCTATCGAGTTACCACGGGGTGATCACAATGCCTGCGTCGGGACCTTCGATATACACTGGTTCGCACCCTCGGTAGAAGATCGTGAACCGCTCAGGCTGATACGCAGGATGCTTCGCAAGCGTTGCGATTGCACGGCTCACGTCGGCTGGCGGGAACTGTGGCTCGCCCGACCGGAGTGCAAGGCGGCCAGACTGGAGTGGCCCCCACGACTGGAACTGGTAGTCAGCTGGGGGTGTGAACGTTTCTCGGGCTGTTGCCACAAGATACTCAGCACCGTCGACGACCTTTGCAGCTATCGGATACTGGGCAGACTCCGGGCGAACGGTGATAGCTCCATCGAGCGCGGGGACCACTTCATCTTGCCAGACAAACGCCGATGGTGGCTTGACGACTGGAATTGGTTGCTCGTCGACGGGCAATTCGCTGCTGTTCGTGGATGATCCGTCACGGGCTTTGGAGGTTGGTTCTGTCATCCTTGCACCCGCCAGAGGAACAGAAAACCGCCGTCTCAGTCGAGGCCGGGGAGTCGTTCAGCAATGATGATGCCGCCCCTCGGCCCCTCCAAGTACAGTGCTGTGTGCCCTCGGAAATAGATGGTGTAGCGGTCCGGAACGTACTGATGTCCGGTCGAAAGCGTCGCGATAGCCTTCGACAAGATCCGCGCCGAGAACAGTGAGTCGCCGTTGTGGTTCGACAGGCGGCCGGATTGGAGTGGGTCCCAGCTGTCGAACTCGTGGTCCGCTGGTGGCGTCAGTGTTGTCCGGGCCGTTGCGATCAGGTAGTCAGCCCCGTCGACAACTTTCGCGGCGGTGTTCGTTACGTCTGGAATGAATTCCACATTCCCCCCGAAGTCGGTCATCGGCTCGTTGTCCCAGCGCAATGCTTCTGGATGGCCGTCTACCGGCACCGGCGGGCCTCGGAACCCCTCGCTTCGGATATGTGATTTTGCTTTGCTCTCGCAACCGAATGTCTCCCCGCAGGTACACTCGAACGATTCGTCGTTGCGGTAGTAACCGTCGGTATCCTGTGAGCGGACGAGTTCACCGTCGTCATCCATGTAGATGGTGTCGACATACCCCCACGAATACGACACTTCGATCTCGTGCTCCTGTCCGGGCTTGCTGAAGTCGAAGCCGGCTTGCTGGTCTGGCTGTCCGTCCTGCGTCTGAGTCGGATCAGTTGCAGTCATCCTCTCACCCGACAGAGGAACAGAAAATCGCCCGACACAGCGCGTTAACCAACAGAAGCGATGAGTGTTGGTTAACACAGTCGGTATCGTGGGTTTGCGTGCTATCCACCCTGTTCTCCTTCCCCGCCGTCGGTCGCAAGACTCGTTTGTCTCGTGGCAAGGAACCGTTCGGGGACGTTCTCGAATGCATCCAGCCCTGCCTGCTCAGTCCCCTCGACGTCGACGCCACTGTGGCCTGTTTGCCACGTAGCAGAGTCACGCTCGAAGCCCCCGTCAAAGGCCGAGAGTTCTGATCGTCGGGCTGGAGCCGCTGCTGACGAGAGTTCTTCGACGCGGTCTGAAAGCCAGCTCATCTGGTCGAACATCCCGTCGAAGTCACGCTCCTGGAAGGGGAAGCGAACTGTCGCTTTCGGGGGAAGAGCAGTGTAGGTGTCTCGCCCAGTCCGAATCGCAGTTGGCCGGCCGTCGAAGATGTCGCGCTCACGCAGCGCGTCGACGTAGTCGCTGCCGGCCAGAACGACCAACTCCCGACAGGGCGACTCCTGCTGATCGGCAGCGTATGGCCGCCGGAGCCAATCACCGAGAGACGAGTGGACACGGAGCGCCCACCGATCTAGTCGGCTCTCAACACAGTCGCCTGACGGCAGCCGATAATTGGCTTCTCCTTCGATGGGGTCGTCGCGCAGGTCCTCAATGGTCGCATCGTACGGGGCGACCGTCTGCCGGGGCATCAAGATCCCGTGTTCTGCAGAGAGAACCGCCCAAGTGTTCGCTCGTCGGTCAGCGGTTCGAGCCCACTGGACAGCCGCCTCAGCATATGATCGCTTGACCGCGAAGTACGAGGATGTATAGAGGTCACGAGCCTCAGCTGGATCGTCAGTTTTCGCATCGCCGCATCCAATCAGTACGAAGCGGCCACGAGTCCGCTCAGTCTGTGTGGTCGTCATCTGTATCTCCCTCACCCAGAAAGGGAGTCACAAAACTACAGCCAGAATCAGTAGTTGTGGCCGTCTGGCAACGCTTCGGGCAGGTGTCTCTCTGGATGGTGAACAGGTGCGTCAACTGACTCAGGTATAATTTTGCTTGGATCCAAAATTGCACGGTAGTTCTTCCGGTCTGGTGTCGCGTCGCGTCCGCATCCCGAACACTCTCTTGTACCGTCGTTTCCGTAGTCTCGTGCCTTCGTGCAACCGCAATTCGGACAACTGTACTGTGGTGCCGTCTCCTGTGACGGTTTCGCGCTCATAACTGGAACTCCCTCATCTCATGGGGAGTCACAAAACTCTCTGAGGCTGTCCGGTCGGCTCTAGCCGTGAACTTCAGCGGGAGTGAGTCCTGCCCGGTATTCCACTCTGTCTCGCTCGTGTTGGCTCCGGTACGCGAGCGTCTGTCCGTTCTCGTACTCAACGACAATCGCATCCTCAAGGCCATTCACAGTCGCTCTCGAACCATCAGCAGCCCAGACGGGGTCCATCGGTTCCGCTGTTAGCGGGCTCCGGTCTGTCTCCACGGTCGGCCACACCCCCCGCGATTTCCAGTATGACCGGATATGTCGCAAGCTCTCTCGAACCGTCTCCCGGATCGAGAGGTGGTCTGCATTGCCGTAGCCGTGTGATGAGAAGTACTCGCCGTGAAGCGCCGCCAGATGAACCCCGTTCCAGTCGACGCCAACGATATCGGCTGGTTCTTCACCGGTCACACGCGGCTGTGTCAGTTCCTCGATCACCGGATACTGCTTCGTGGGACTTGCCCCCAGTAAATGCACGCGCCGTCCTCGCCAATCCACGATGTCCGTGTACTCGTCGGCAGTCTGGTCGGAGTAGCCCATCGGGTATCCCAAGATGATATCGTCGTCGATCACGTCGATTGCGTCGCGGCACTTCGGGACGATAATGACCTCCGTCCCCGGAAACTTCCGTTTCAGCTCCCGTGCGGCTTGGTTGTACCGGCGCGCTTCCTGCTGGTCGTATGCGTCGCCAAGCATCCCGACCGACGGCTCGTACTGCTCGAAGCGTTCGATGTACCGGTCCAAGTCTGGATTCCGGAAGTCGTTGTCTAGAATCTCAATCGGGATGTCGACGTTCCGCAGTTTGGACTGATACGAGTAGTCCTCGCGAACGCCGACGGCGAATCCAAGCCGGTAAGCATCGATTACGAACGGTTCCCGGTGAAGGAACCCGATGTACTCAGCCTGCTGTGCATCGCCAACAGCCGCCGCTGACCAAGAGTGTCGAGCCTCAGAAGACATGGAAAACACCGAGCGCACCGACCGGCGCGCCCAGCTGGCAGGCGCGGCACAAAACGACCCCGCGGCTTAAATACGGAGACGGGCGGAAGTGTCTATCAGAATGAAGGAAGGTATCGAATCGCAGTACGACGACCCTGACAGCTACCGGGGCGACTACCCACCAGACTGGGCGTACCGGATCGTCTTCCGGAAGCAGTTGGACAACAACACTTGCACCAACTGCGGGACGCGGTTCCCTGCGGAGGATTTGGAGGTCGTGCGACGAATCCCCGCCGAGAACGGCGGGACAAACAAGACCACGAACCTCCTGACAGTGTGCTCGTTCTGCGAAGAAGACATCACACAGACGGGACGCCTGAACCTGCCAGAGTCAGCGAAACAAGAGCCAGCAAGCAGTCCAGAAGAAGACACTCACAGGGTCCTTGCGTTGCAGAGCGAAGTCCCGATCACCGAGGAAGTCGAGGGCGAAACGGAGGGCAACGGGCAGTCTCGCAATGCCCCGCGTTCGGAGTCTAGCCACATCCAGACACAGTCGGAGAGGACTCAGATATTCAACCAAACGACGACCGAGGAAAGCGACGAGCAGTCCGTCCAGAAAGATACTGTCGACGAGCGTGCTGGATGGCGACGGCTATTCGTCGCATCTATCGGAGGCACAGCGATGTTTCTGGGATATCTCTGTGCGTTTGGTATCTCCTACTTCCTGTCCCCAATTGCGGGTAATGTAGCGTTCTACGGCCTCCCGCTGGCCGGGCTTATAACAGGAGTCCGATGGCGGCTGTCAACAGCCATTGCGTCCGTCTACGTTGTTTTGATGTACGCTGCCGTCTGGGAGTCCATCTCGACGGAACTGTTCATGACTCCGTTTGCGTGGGTTCCCGTGGTTGCGCCACTGACTGGGGTTGCCTACGGGGTCGTAACCGAGCGTACTGAGTTCTCGCTGCGGAACCTGCCCTCAGATCCGCGACTGGTGGTCCAGCGCTTCCGTTGACGGGATATACGCCGACAACTGGTCCACGACCGAAGGGTCGAACGAGTCGGAGACGTGTCGCACGTTCCACAGTCCAGACTGATACACCTCGGATTTCGGTGAATGATATCCAAGCCAATCGAGGTCCGATGGCCCTGCGGATCGACGATACCTCGACACCATCGCGATGGTATGTGACTCAATCTCGGCTCTGTCACACTCGGGTCCGGGGTCGCCCGGAACGTCAACCCACAGAAACGGCAAATCCCGGATGTACTCCGACACGCGCTGTTCAAGTTCGTGTTCCTGCTCGCGAACAGCAGTCGTCTCGGCGTCGGGATTCGGTTCGCCCCAGTGAGGATACTCGTCGTGCCAGCCGTGCTTCTCGATCAGCGCCCGTCCAACGTGCAAGCGAAAAATCGAACCACGATGGTTGCCACCGCCGGCGTACTTCCCGCGAACGTTCCCACGATGTTGCCGGAGCCGGTTCCAGAGCGTGTTCGACGAGCCGGAACTGACGCCGACGGTGCCGATTCGGGAGAGTCGCCAGTCGACCGCTGTCGTTGCCCGGAGGTCGCTTGCTGGCGAGAAGAAAAAGTACACTCCTCGGTCGGGCCACTCCAACCGCCCGTTGGCATCTCCGAGGTAGTACGGCCCTCCGATCTGGTCACGCAAGTCAGCTAAGACACTCAGAAACTGTCCGACAGGACTGCCACCTGACGCTGCTGTTGAACGCATATTCGACTCCCTCACCCACCAGGGGAGTCACAAAATACGGCTCTCAAGCACGTCTGGAAAAACACGACTCCTTCTCAGCTGTCACCTTCGACGGCGTCGATCAAATCCGCAGCCGTCTTCGAGATGCGGTCCAGCCGCTCCCGAAGCGCCTCGGGAGCGTCGCCGTCCCACGCCGCGAGATAGAACGCCGAGTTGTCGGGGTCCAGCCCGAAGTGACGACTGACCACGTAAGCAACTGCCTCAGCCTCGACCTCGCGTTTCGACCGCTCCGCCTCATCATCGACATTGAAGTGAAGCTCTGCATGGGCGAACTCGTGAATCAGTGTACTCGCGAGGGCGGCCCGATTCTCCCGGTCAACTGCCTCCACCATCGGATTCGTGGTCATCACGCTCCGACGCTCGCAGACACCCCGTGCAGACCCATGCTCCCATTCTTCCGGAGTGACGATTCTTGCGTCGACGCCGATCTCGTCGGTCGCGTCCAAGAGGTCCTCGACAAGTCCATTCGGGTCGCCGTGAGCTTCTGTCTCCAGTTCGGGAAGTGGCTCGCCCTCGGTCTGAGAGATATCGAACACCGACGTTGGCCGGAACCCGACCAGTCCCCGCCGCCACTGCTCGGGGTCGGTTTCATCGTATTCGCAATCTGTGTTCTCGTGATACGACGGCGAGTTCTCACATTCGGGGCACTTTTTCGTGATGATCGGAGCCCAGATCCAGATCGCGTCCTCGCCTTGCTGGACGTACCGGTCGAACTCGTCTTGCCACGTATTGTACCCTGCAACTCGGGTTGCTTCGGGACACTGGAGCTTGATGAGTAGTGTGTTCCGGGCCGAATAGTCGTGGAACTTGCTCTGCACATCGAGCCACTGCTGGAACTGCTCGCTGGCTTGGGCCTCGGTCGTGAGGTCGGCAAGGTCTTCGACCCACGCATCGAGTTGGTCACGCATCTCCTCATCTCGGGAGTCCGAGTCATCGAAGGTGCAAGTGGTCTGCTGGCTGGACTGCTCCGGCGTGTCTGACTGTATCGTTGACATTGGTCTGTCTTCGGGACGCGCTCTCGGGCACGCCCCCGCACCTCCACTGGGGGACAGAAAATCGACTGGCTGGCTGAGCGAGAGCAGAGTGAGCTGGCTACCTGTACCGCTCCGGCGCGTAGAAAACGATGTGGACAGCCGAGCCAAGGTTGTACCACGATTTCGGGAGGACAGAGACTTCTAGTCCCCATTCGGCAGCGAACTCGAAGACGTCGAACCAGAGATTGTGGGGCGGCTCTGTGGAATCCAATCGCTCGATATTTCCCGGATA
Source organism: Haloarcula sp. Atlit-47R (assembly GCF_003665985.1). Lineage (NCBI taxonomy): Archaea > Methanobacteriati > Methanobacteriota > Halobacteria > Halobacteriales > Haloarculaceae > Haloarcula > Haloarcula sp. Atlit-47R. The sequence goes on from NZ_QPLQ01000008.1 coordinate 70,588, forward strand.
GACGTGCATCGAGTACAACGCCGGCTCGCCATCGTCAAGCCAGAGCGTCGAGTGGTCGTCTGCTGGCGGGCTGTGAGGCGGCCCCTTCGGGTCGCTGTCGGCGTCAAGCGGCGAGTGGGGGCACTCGTCGTCGCCCGTGATAAGACGCCGTATGCAGGCTGTCTCGGTAGGCGCATCGAGGTCGAAGGCTTGGGCAAACGCATCGCGCTGGTACTCGCCCATGATCGCGCCGAGTGCTTTCCAAATGTCCGCCCACGTTGGGTCCTCTGGCTCGTGATCCAGATAGTCGTGGACAGCCTCGCGCAGCTGTCGGTACTCGTCCCATGCCGGGACAGGCTCGTTCGGGCCGGGTGTCGGCCAGTCAGTGCGGTCCATACGCTTGGGGAAATTCCGATGGGGTATCAACTCTCGGGACGCGCCCATACGCCGCATCAGAGAAGAGGTCCTGACGCTAACCAACACCGAGTAGAATGTGGGGTACTGTGTTGGTTAGTCTGCGAGTTGGCTACTCCCCGCCTCTGGCCTCCCACCCCTTGTGGAAGTACACCAGCGCCATGTCGGAGTCAAAGCACTGCCCGGAGGGAACGTGCTGCAAGACGTTTTGTTCTGGAATCGGTTCAACCACACCCTCATTGAGTAGACTGGTGACCACTTCCCGGCCCCGCGGCTCGTCGATCTCGACGGTATCGAGACGCCGTCGGTCGCGGTCCTGTGCGATCTGTTCACGCTCGAAGCGTTCGTAGTCTGGAACGGTCGGGTCCATAGAGGAAAATCCCTCACCCGACCGGGGAGACACAAAATCAGCGCTAACCAACAACTGCGAAGTATTGCGGTCGCTGTTGGTTAGGACACACCACCGTTTCCGCAAAACCACGGGGAACCGAGTCAGTTCGGGAGCTTCGGTGCGATCACGAATTGCATCGCTCCATCGGCGTCGGGGAACTCCGATTTCAGCACGAGCGGGACTGAGTCTCCGATATGGAGAACCCGATTCGTGCCGTCTGGCAGGCCAGCATTCGCCGATTTGACCAGCGACGAGTCAAGTTTCACTTCGACATCCGCAGGCTCGAAGGCGATGAGATCGGTGTCGTCCCACCGGTAGGTCATGCTGTCAGTGTCACCGTCTGCGGCGAACTGCATTTCTCCGGTATCGGAGTCAACAGAGAGGTCAAACCGGTCGGCAAGCATATCCGCTGCGTCAAGACCAAGCGAGATGTCGTCTGGATTCAGGTGGACGGTTGCTGGGATGTCGATATCCGGCATCTCGACAGGGTAGCGGAGCGATTCAACCCCCTCAAGCTCGATAGTGCGCGTTATCCCGTCGATGTTGATTTCCAGTGTGCTATTCGCTGCATCGAGTGCGAACTGTGCAAGGTCGCCTGCATCGCCGACCGAGAGTGCATCTCGAACTCGTCCGACATCCACCCCTAGTGTCCCTCTCCCTGCATCGAAGGAGTTGAACGAACTCCCAGAAACACGCAAGTCGACCATCGCGTGTCCCTGCAGGTCAGCCGCCCGGATTGCGATTCCCGACTCTGTAATTCCTATCCGTGTCTTGTCTGCGACCGTGCCAGCCGCCGCGAAAATCCGCTCAAACAACTGGACCTCGCCGCTGATCCGAAGATGCTGCGGGGCATCGAGCGACAGGAGGTCCGCAGTGTCGATTTCTGCGTCACTGTCTGTCGCCGTCTCTGGCACGCTCGTTTCGGCGTCGGTGGTTGCTGCTTCGGTGCTACTGGTCGCTGTGGATTGTGACATCTGGATTACCCTCCACTTGCCGGAGGGCTCACAAAATATGCCGTTGGCGGCGCTATGGGACCACCGACGCAAGGCGATGGGTATTGTAATCAACCGTCCAGCGCGAGTAGTTCTGTGTGACCCGGTACTCGCGAACCACCGCAACGTCTTCCAGCGACTCTTCGGGCCGTTCCCACGCAAACTCGTAGCCGGCGATCACGTCTCCCTCGTCGAGATATCCAACCGGATGCTCCGGCCCGTCCCACTCAACCGAGATTGAGTCGCCACCGCTGGGGGGCTGGACTCCACGGCTGACTCCTCCTTGGATGACAGATGGATCGCTCGTCAACCCATGCAGTTGTGCTAAGTCACTAGCCTTGATCGGGAACTTGTCCTCCTCGCCGACGAACGAGTGCTGGGTTTGCCCGCGTACTGTTGCGTGCTCTACGCCCTCGATATCGACACCGAGAGCGTCGGACAGCAGGTGGGCAAACTCAGCGGCTCCCGTGCGGACTGTTTGGTTCTGCTCCTCAATCTGCAGGGTCGTCTCTGGCGTCCGAAGCTCCCTTGTGTATGGATTCTCCGGCCGTTCGACGGGCATACAGCTGCACAAGAGCGTCCCTTCTGGCCCCGTCAGAATCCACGGCTGCTTCCCGCACGGGATTGCCGTGTATCTCGACGCAGTGTATCGGCCACCGCCAGTGAGGACCCGCAATGCCTTTTCGAGTGCTTGGGCGTCAATGCCGTACCCGTAGCTGTCAGCGAGCCCGTCGACGAATGTGACTCGGGTGTCAATGGAGTCGAACTCGCCGTACGTGTTTGGGATTTGCAGGAGGTCACCAGTTGCGTACTGTTCAACGTAGTCTCCGATGTCCCCGCCGACGACCCACCGGGTTTGCTGTTTGGTTGCTCGACCAGCCGACGTGTTGATCGACGACGCCGGCCGCTGCGTTGTCAGCCCCCAGTCCTCATCTGGAGATGCCCAACTGCCGTCGTCACGATCAGGAGCGCGACACGTCGTCGCACATCGGGCGATGCTTGCGGCATCTGGATCGAGGTCTTTGTCGGCGCTGTCTCCGTCTCCGAACGTACCGAGTGAAAGGTCAGTCATCCTCTCACCCGACAGAGGAACACAAAAATTTTTCAAACGGATCGGAGACCAGACGGTCCACACTGTGAGCCAGCCCACCGACGTCCAGTGATTGAAGCGCTTCGGGCGGAGTGGGACAATTTCACTTTCGCCACGATTTGCATGGGTTTTAGACCACCCCAAGCGTACCGCCAGCCGTCTCCCATCGCAAACGAGACGGAGAACACTATGAGCAACTCTGATATACAGCAAGAAGCCCAAGACATACACGACCAGTTACCCGAGTCAGTCGATGCCTCCCTCGACGACATCGAGGAACGGCTCACCACACTTGTCGATGACTACAGAGTCCCACTCGACGAAGCTCGACGTAGTGTCGTGAGTACCTATCTTTCTGACAGCGATGTTGACCGCGACGAAGTTAGCAGCGAGGACGGCAACCAACAAGTCGATCTCGAGGAAATTACCGAAGCCGAACAGTGGGTCGACATTACCGCCAAAGTCACTGATCTCTGGGAGCCCCGCAGTGACTCGATTGCACAAGTTGGCCTCCTCGGTGACGAAACTGGAACCATCAAGTTCACCAAATGGGCCAAGTCTGACCTCGAAGCACTCACCGAGGGCCAAGTCTATGACCTTGGAAATGTTGTCACCGATGAGTATCAGGGCCAGTACTCGGTCAAACTCAATCGCACCACGACCATCGAAGCACTCGACCAAGATATCGAAGTCGGCGACGACACCACCGATGCTGAGGGTGCACTCGTCGATATCCAGTCAGGCAGCGGGCTGATCAAACGCTGTCCAGAAGACGACTGCACGCGTGTCCTCCAAAACGGGCGATGCAGTGAACACGGCGAGGGCGAAGGCGAGTTCGACCTCCGAATCAAAGGTGTGATTGACAATGGCGATACAGTCCAAGAGGTCATCTTCGACAAAGAGGCGACTGAGCAGGTCGCCGACATCACGTTGTCACAAGCCCAAGAAATGGCCATGGACGCTTTGGATACAAGCGTCGTCGCCGACGAGATACGTGAGGTGACGCTTGGGCACTACTATCGCGTCCAAGGCCCTGAACTGGGCCGGTATTTGCTCGTCAACGAGTTCGAGCAACTCGCCGAGATGCATGATCCAGAACAACTCCTCATCACTGCGAGGTCGATCTAGATGAGCCAAGGACAAGCCCCGATGCGTGAACTCGCACAGCGAGCCTTCGCTGGGGAATTCAACGATGCAGGCTATACCTTCCGGGAGTCAGACGATGACCGCGCGCCCGTCTATGCCCTGCTGCCGACAGGCGCGAAAGCAAACCGCGTGTTTGTCGTCGGCACCCTGACCGAAACCGACGATGTCGGCAGCGATGATGAGTACTGGCAGGGCCGAATTGTCGGGCCCACAGGGACGTTCTTCACCTATGCTGGCCAGTACCAACCCGAAGCAGCCGCCATGCTACGAGAGGTTGACCCGCCCGTCTTCGTCGCGCTTGTTGGCAAGCCCCGAACCTATGAAACCGACGACGGCGACACCAACGTCTCGCTCCGACCAGAGCACCTGACCGTTGTTGATGCAGACACCCGCAATCGGTGGGTGACAGAAACAGCGAAGCGAACTCTGGAGCGGCTCGAACGCTTCGAGGACGACACCAACGAGTACGCTGCTATGGCTCGCGAAGAGTATGACACCGATCCTGACCAGTACCGACAAACCGTTATCCAAGCGCTTGAGGAACTCACCGACGACGCCGAAACTGCCCCGACTTCGCAGGATCAAGCCGGTGGCGTGACACCATCCACAGCAGAGGATGCGTCCGGCAGTACCACAGAGGTCTCAACAGACGAGGACAGTCCGTCACAGTCGGGTGGCGACATCGGCGACTTCGATACGACTGACCTCGACTCGTAAGGTTACTGCTCGCTTTCCGGGTCTTGGGAGCCATCCCGGTGTTCGGTAATATACAGCTGTCCGTCAACCTTGTACAGGTAGCCCCGGTCAACCAGTCGTTCAACTACGTGCTCGGCGGTACCGACTGAGCGCTCTGTCTCACGCACTTTGATCACGGCGGCATCAACCCCGATGCTGTCTCCGGGCTCGATTTCCTCGTACAGCATATCATAGACAGCTCCTAACGATCCAGGTGGTCGATTACGCCTCATATGTGATTAATACAATTTCACTCGCTGGCTACCTATGCATTGACTTCGGAGATAGTAGCAGTCACCTCTGATTAGATGTATCGGTAGCAATCGTTGCGAAAGCGGTTTGTTACTCATAGAGATGGATGAAACGACTGCTCAGTAGATGTGCAAGCTGCTCAATTCTCCCAGAGCGTTTGGATACGTCCCTCAATAGCATCAAGAACCGTAGAGTAGACATCTAGCGGATGGCGTGATGACAGTGACAAGTCGGTGGCTTCCACTGCGGTTGGTGGTTCATGGAAGTGCAGCCGTGCATTGTGTGGATTGGGATGACAATCCCAGCGACACTCCCATCGGCTATCATCCTCGTATGTTTCAACGTAGTGGAACGAGAAATCTCCGGTCGTGAACCAGCGAATATCGAGTCGAGCCGCTACAACGGTCTCAGGATACTGTCCCACGTCGACTAAGGCGTGAAGCAGGCGAGGTTCGTAGCTGTCGGGGTCGAATTTCGTCTCGAAAATGAGTGTCTCAGTTCGAAGATGCCGGGCCAGGAGTTGTAGCGTCTGTCGGTCGGGTGGACCAGGCGACCCTGAATTCGGAGTAGTTGGGTCTGGCCCCATCTATGCCGAGATTAGGTGCCCATCGTTCTCTGCGAGCTGACGGGCGAGTTCGTACAGTCGAATATCCCGAATGACACTGCGCCACTCACTGACTGCAGTCATCCGGTCATGAATAGCCTCGTGGCTGCCGTGGTCGTAGACGTTCACAGCAGTTGGATCGGTAGCGCCAAATTCATCTTCATAGTCGGCCCGATCTTCTTCAAGCTCACTGACTCGGTTGATGATCTCTTTGACAGTCAGTTCGTCGGCAATCCGGCTGGCATCTTGCCATTCTAGATACCCCTCGTTGCGTTCGTACTGCACGGGTCGGCCGTCACGGTTCACGCTGATAATGCCCATTTTGGCCAGTCGATCAAGATGCTTTTTCGCAGCGTTCGGAGAACAATCTGCAACGTCTGCAATCTCGGCAGCGGGGGTGGGTGAAGTAATCCCCATAGCGACATCGTAGACACGACTGAACGTATCCTCCCCCTGCTGCCACCGTGGTTCGGTGGCTTTTGACTCCGGTGCCGGATCAAACTCCGTCATAAGTATTGATAGGATATGAAGCGCAATATATCTTTTCGAAAAATCAAATATATGCGTTTCTCCTCTGGGGACTCTGGAATCATAAGAACGGTGAGTTGGTCAAGCAGTAGGCACGCTATACTGACCGACACAGTCTGAATCATCAAAAATATTATGTGTAGTGCAGGGATCAAACACCGTTGGGGCCCGGTTGACCACCCCAATGGCTTCTCGCTCCTGATGAGTTGTTTTGTGAATCTCGCGTGAAGTACCTCGGGGACAAGGCCCAAGACACTCGGCCTGTTCCGCCTGTAGAACACTTCTTGCGCCCCTTCGATATCGTGATCCCAAGGCGATAACGTGCAAAGCCGAGTTATAAGGGTGACTTTCTATGTGCTACCCTGGGGTCGGGATAGGGAGATGCCGGTTGCAGAATCGCGTTCACTCGATTCCATCAGTATTGTGGCCCTCCAATCGCTGCGCGATGTCCTCAACGTCCATTTCGTCCACCTGCTCCAACCCGAGCTCGACGAGGAGCGGGTAGAAGTGCCGAGTCTTCTTTAGATCCACATCAGATTTGCTTTCCGAGAGTGCAAGATCAAGGCGCTTGAACGTGGTCGTGACCTCATCGTCGAGGTCATCATCTAAGTAGAAGCTCCTCACGTTCCATTCTTTCTTGATGTTCTGTGCTTTCTTGTTCTTCTGTGCGTTCTGTGAAGTACTTGAACTCATGTCGGTCTGTGATTTCGTATCGTTCAGTGACTCATTGTCGTCTCCGTCACCGTCAGCATCGAAGCGCCTCGACAGACGATCGTCGAGATCGTCGCCGCTCATGGCGCCACCTCTTCAGCAATCTCGGTATACACAGCCGCCATATCGACATCTTCGGCGTCGTCAGCGAACACTGACCCACCGCTCTTTACCGCACGCTTCAGGGCTGCTCGGGAACGGATGATCCATACCGGTACACGACCTTCGAACCGGTCCTCGTACCAGTCAATGCTGGATTGCTGCTCGTTATCTAGTGGGTAGCTGACGTTCGAAACGATGACTCCGAGGATGTCGATTGCGGCTCCATAGTTGTCTTCGAGAGTATCGAGTTGGCGGAGCAAGTGCGTCAGCGCCAGCTGACTGGATTCGTCGGCTTCGACCGGGACGAGAAGATTCTCCGCAGCGAGGACAACGTTGTCGTTCAGCGGTCCGAGACTTGGTGGGGAGTCGATGACCATGACGTCCCAATCATCGACACTCTCGAGAACGTCGCTGAGTCGGAGCCTGGGGCGCATTCCGGAGCCGATGAGTTCCTGCTCCAAGTGGAACATATCGATGTTTGCGGGGAGCAAGTCGTATTCGTCGTGTATGACGACGAGGTTCCGGATATCGTAGTCAGACGGCGAGTTCAAAGCGTCTGCGAAGTTCGGTGAGTCAGCCTTGTACGCCTCTTTGAAACCGAGACGGTGGGTGAGATACCCCTGTGGGTCCATGTCGATGGCCAGGACATCCAGGCCGCGATCGGCGAGCCCGCCGGCAACGTTGATCGTGTTCGTCGTTTTCGACACGCCCCCTTTCTGGTTCGTGATTCCGATTCGTTTCGTCATGTCGTTCCTATCGTTCTGTGAAGTCTGTGAGTTCAAATAACTACGTCAGACATAGGACAGGGACCATGGAATCACGAGCTTCGACGTATGGGTTCCAGAAAGCGGACGCACGCACCGTCCCTGAGTGTGACGTGATCTCCGAGAGGCACTGCACGCCAAAGCAAACAAATCGCCGAGAATGCCGTTTAGGCGCTCTCAGTGTGGCGGCTATACGGGAACTCGTTGAAGAACCTGCAAGGAAGCGCGGAAAAGCGAGACAGACCGACCTACTCAGCCGAGAAAGCCTCAATGGCATATTCCTCAGCCAACTCCACGACATCATAGACGTGAATCCCCGATTTGAACCATAGCACGCGGTCGTCCATCCCGTCGAAATCCGCAGACGAACAGTCTAATCGCTCAGACACAGCGACAATGAGATTATCTCGGTTTGCCTCGCGTATCTTCGCCAACTTCTCAGCAAGGTACTCTGGTGTCCAGAAGCCAACGATCTCGAATATAACTCGCCGGCCGTCTGAATGTTCGATGGCGAAGTCTGGGAGCATAACCTCCGCACCTAAGTCCAGCACGTCATCCTCTCGTATGAGTTCCCAATCCGTGTTCGCGCGCTCCCACTTCTGTGCAAGTGTCCGTTCCACATCAGAGTCGAAGTCGCTCTGCGCAGCGTAGTGTGAAGACAGGTCGTCAGTGTCATCAAGCGCAAATGAAAGCGTTTGAGTCGTCGATCCACCCCCATCATCCAGAATGTCGGCCTCCATCTCCCACCGATCACATAACGGCAGTGCGGGCAAAAAGTTCGCCATCCGTATCCCATACTTCCGTGATTTCGAAAAGAGAGACGCTGCCCCGTCTAAGATAGCTTCGTATCCGTCTGCTGCATCGGTACTCCCCACGCGATTGCCGTTGCTGTCGATTGGATAGATACGGTGCATCAACCCGAACAACTTCACGTAACTGAATACCGTCGCAAACGAGTCCCAGACTCGCACCCGCATCTCGGTAGCATCGTAGAGGACAGCCTGTGCTAACGCGAGATTATAGCGGGTGAGAAGCCAGTCAGGCGTAATTGTATCCGCTGCATATGATTCCTCACTATCACCCGTCAGTTGAGTCGTGGTTGAGGACTCCGCCGCATCTTGGCATTCATCGGAAACACGGTGTCCAAACCGAACAAGTCGTTTGTGTTCCTCCAAGTCGGCGTACATCCCCTGGTGGCACTCTTCGAGTGTGATACCCAGCGCATCAGCAACGGAACTGTACACTTCTAACTTCTGCGTGTCCTCACCGAGCGTGGGCTGGCGAACAATCGGATACGACTCATTTGCCTTCTCGAACAATCGCTGACGAATCTCATGTGGCTCAACTGGAGCAACCGTCTCGAACTCACACTCATCTTTCAGCAGTTTCGCCAGTCCTTGGACGACTTTGTAGTCCGTATCTGCGATGGTGAGTTGGTCAATAGTGTCCTCCAGATCACCTTTCGGTTCACCGAGATGGGCCTCAAAAATCTGAATGAGTTCCTCGGCTGTCTCCCGATACTGCTGCTCGCTGGCGTCAATGAACAGCGGCGTGATAGTATCCTCATGTGTCCGTGAGCGTGCAAGATTAGCTGTCAGCATTCGCTGCCACCCCCTGTCGTCGCTGCTCAGAAACATATGTTTCCACCGTGTCTTCAGCAATAATCTCGTAGAGACGGGCGGGTTGCCTGTCGTCCGTCGGTCGGAGAATCCGACCTAGCCGTTGCGCATACTGCCGTTTTGAGGCACTTCCAGAGAGAATGATACCCACGTTTGCAGAGGGAACGTCAATACCTTCGTCCAGTACCTGTGACGTAGCCAACATCGAGTACTCGCCCGTCCGAAACCGCTCCAAGATCTCTGTGCGTTCGTCGGTCTCAGTTTGGTGTGTGATACAGGGGACGACAAACTCTTGGGAGATCTCGTACGCGAACTCATTGTTGGCTGTGAAGATGATGGTTCGGTCGTTGTAGTGTCGCTTCAGGAGATTGTCAAGGGTATCCAGTTTCTTTTCAGCAGTACGGGCGATGTTTTCCGCCCGTTGCTTGGCAATAAGCGCCCGTCGTCCCTGCGGGTCATACGACGTGCGTTTGAGGAACTCCTGATATCCGTTCTCCTTCCAGAGCTCGAAATCGTGGCTGTCCACGTAGTCACGGTATATCTGGTACTCCTCGTCGTACGTTGTCCGTTCCTCGTCTGTGAGTTCGACTTGGAGATGAATGGTCTCGTATTCGCTGAGATACTCCCCAGCAAGTTCATCAACCGCTTCCCGATAGACAACCGTTCCAAGCAAGTCCTCCAATTCTTCGTGTGCTCCATCGGCACGCTCGTACGTAGCTGTGAGTCCGAGTCGATACGGTGCAATCGTCATCTCGGGGATCTGCTGATATGTCGGCGCTGGTAGGTGGTGTACCTCGTCTACAACGAGAAACCCGAACTGATCGCCATACTCGTTGATATAGCGGTAGGCAGAGTCGTAGGTTGTCACCGTGATGTCCGCTATATTATGGCTGCCACCACCGAGAACGCCCACACCGTCTGGGAGCTGGTCACCGAAAGCGTTGGTGAGAGTCGCGTGCCACTGGTTCATCAGGTCGATGGTTGGCACAACCACGAGCGTACTCACGCCTGCATCCGCAATAGCTTGGACAGCGAGGAACGTTTTCCCGCTCCCTGTTGGAAGAATAACACTCCCCTGTCGGCCATTGTCCTGCCACGCCGAGAGAGCGTCTTGCTGGTACTCCCGTGGTTCGATAGCGACAGACGGTGTGAGATAGAAGTCTGAGTAGGCACGAGCGTCGTCCTCTATCTCATCGACAGTCGCTGTGGATTCTTCGAGGGTCACTTGTCCATCGGACTCGGTTGCCCACTTTCGGATAGGACGATAGTGCTGTGCCTGCGCCCGATGCTCGCCGACGCGGTCATCCCATTCGGCATACGGCACAGCCTCAGGCGCGTCTTCAAGCAAAAGCGTGCCATCATCGAATGAGAGACGCATTCACCTCTCTCTATGTAGGTTGGATACTTGTCCTTGCTGGGGTAGCACACCAATAGGGAGGACTACATTGGGATGTCGTCAGCGATTGAGCGAAGGTCGCTCTTTGTCGGCTGTCGTCCAATGTCGACGGAGTAGTCGCTGACCCAGAATCGAAACTGCTGGTGGTCAACATCGAAGTGGAGTCCACAGGAGACGTCTGGTTCTGCCTGCTCGTACTCGGACTTGCTCACGTTCTCGCCCTCTTGAAGCGTCTCAAGCAGGTACTCGGCGGCGTGTGGGCGTTGGTTCATCGCCAAGATATGAGCGGTTGCCACGTGTTTCAGCACTTCTCCACCTGTGTCGTATCTGTCGCCAACCAGATAGAATTCTCCGCTGAACTCGTAGGATTCGACGTGGATGCTGAGAGCATATGTCTCGGCCATACGTGATTGTCGTCATTCTGTGACACAAACATTACGCCCCAGTTGGTGCTAGGACAAGTAATGACAACAGACCGCCGTCCTGACGAAATTGAGTTGGATAGGCCTAATAAGAAGCATGTTATCAAAAGATACGCGACTTGCAGAACGCGGGAGAGGCATTTTAATTGTCTGTCTGGGTCGACGCCACATCGAGACCAGTAAACTCAATCTGTGCTCCGCCACTGGGGCTCTCTGCTATGGTTGCATCCCAGTCATGGGCGTCAGCAATCTGCTTGACGATTGAGAGTCCGAATCCGGTACCGCTTCTTGTGCTTGTATAGCCGTCAGTGAAAATCTGGTCACGTTCTACTGGATCAATTCCCGGTCCGTCGTCGCTAACGAAGAATCCATTTGTAAGTGTACCAACTGTGACTGTCACGTCTGTACCAGCGTGAGTCACTGCATTGGCAAAGAGATTCTCAAGAAGTTGGCGGACGCGTCCTGAGTCAGCCTCAAACTCCATATCGTCATTTATCATCAGTTCAGCATCAGCGGTCTCCAGAACGTCCCAGCAGTCATCAGCGAGTGATGCAAGCGAAACTATCTCTGTGTCGTCGATTAGTTGTCCCTCTTGGGCGAGCATGAGCACATCATCAATGAGTGTCTCCATCCGGTCAAGTGCCCTATAGCCCCGGTCAAGATGGTTGACATCAGTCGTTTTGCGAACGCCATCAAGTGTCCCTCGTAAAACCTGCAGTGGATTCCGGAGATCATGTGTGACAGTCTGTGCGAACTCCTCAAGCTGCTGGTTCTGTCTCGTAAGCTTCTGTGTCCGGTCACGGAGGAGTTTTTCTCGGGCGACACGCTCTAACGCTGTCTCAAGAGTCGAAGCAAGAATCCAGCCAAACCGCTTATCTGTCCTGTCAAACGCGTCTGGCGTTTTAGCTGCGAACACGAGGAGTCCGTACGACTCCAGTGGATACAACAACGCACTGCGGGCTGGGGTATCTGATGGGAGCGCTGGGTGGTCGCTCGCGTCGCCCACATATTCTGGTGTGCCTGAATCGTACACATCCCACAGAAAGCTACTGATGGGGTCACCATCTGTACCATATGTGAAGCCATCGTACGTGCTAAATTCCGCTGCGAGTGCGTCAGTCGTAGAGAGGGGGCGTAAGACTTCTTCGCGCTCGTCTTCCTGAATAAACCCAGAGAGACTCGTTCCAAGAATCTCGGCTGCGGCATCAACAGTAAGATCAACCGTCTTAGCCGTGGTCGTAGTTTGCATTAGAGCACTTGTTCGCTCTTGGAGAAGCGCAAGCCGCCGCTCTCGTTCGACACGATCAAGCGCACTCTTTGCATTTTCCGCAAGGAGTTGCCCTAACGAGACATCAGTATCATCGAAATCGCCACGCTGGGTTGAATTCGCAAGGAGAATACCGTATGCCCCAAGCGGGAGATACAATCCGCTTCGGAACTCCGTCTCAGGATTGTACAGATTATCAGCGGTGTGGATGTCGTCGTATTGTCTGATCTCACCAGACTGAAACGTTTCCCAAGCAATCCCGTGATCAAAAGTCACTAACTCATCGGTAACACGCTGTGTTCGGTCTGACACAGCTACGGGTTTTAGCCCACCTGCCTGTTCATCATAGAAGTGGACACCATTCACCTCGAAATCAAGAATAGCGTCTGCTGTGTCGCTGGTGATCTGCGCGACTTCTTGTTTCGTTTTGGCATCGTACAAGTCATGAGTCGCTTCGTGAAGCTTCTCAAGACGGCGCTCGCGTCGATGACGATCGGTGATATCTGTGAGCGAGCAAACGACACTCTCCACAGACCCCTCATTCATGACTGGTGCACCGTTCACAGCGAGTACACGCTTCCTCCCATCGGGCCACCTGATTGTATGTCGGTCCTGAACTTGTTCACCATCATATAGGACACGCGCGAATGGTAATTCGTGATCAGGGATCGGGTTCCCGTCAAGATCTTTGATATCCCATTCAGGATCGTTATACGCGCGCTCTTCTAGTTCTGATTGTTTTAACCCGAGGACTGTCTCAGCTCTGTCGTTCGCAAAAATAAATTGACCGTCCCGATTAAGTTGAACTACACAACTCGGGACGGTCTTCAGGACCTGCTCGAACCGGCGACGCTCTCGCGTTGCCTCAATCACGGTTTCGTTGGCTGTGACGACGTTACTGATACTATCTGCTAGTAATTCAGATCGGCTGTCGGCTTCTTCCTTCTGAAGATAATCAGAGACACCCGCAGTAACGGCCTCACCGGCAACCGACTCACTCCCGTGCTCAGTGAACAGAATAAATGGGAGATTAGGGTAGTTACGCTGAATCTGGTCGAAAAGTTCAAGTCCAGTACCGTTCGGGAGTCGATACTCTGAAACGATGCAGTCGTATCCATCATTACTGAGCGCCTGGAATGCAGAGGCCGATCCGAGAACAGTCGTGACCTCTAGCTGATTGTTTACCTGTTCAAGCTGTTCAGCTGTTTTACGTGCGAACTCCAAGTCTCGCTCAACGTATAACACCTGAACAGCATTATCCATACACTCAAATCGGCTGCAAGCTACTAGAGTGTTGCTGGAAATGTAGCTTGAAACAAAAATACATAATGTGAATTATATACCATTTATTGGCTAAATTAGCGGAGGCGTGGGACTATTTGCTATCGGTCTGATTGCTATTGCTGATGGCGGCGAATCTCGTCGCGAACGATAGTGCGGATCTCTTGCTCTGGAATGGTTGTCTCACTGGGGATGTCAGGTTCCTCAAGTGGCTCCAGTTGTTGTACAGCGGCTTGAAGCCGGTCATCGGTAGCCTCACCATAGAAGTAGAGATCACGCCGGTCGTTGTGGAGGGACCGGAGCGTTGACTCAGCCACTGGGGTTCCATCAGCGGCTTCGGCATAGGTGTAGCCTTGCTCGACGCGCTCAAGCGCTCGTCGAACGGTCAGGAACTCGTCGGCGTTGACCCGGAGATAGCCGTCCTCGATATCGAACCCAGCTGGGGGCCGCCCAGTCCATCGGCCAGCGTCTTTCGCAGCGTCGATACCGGATTGAATCCGCCGGAGCTTCTGTTTGTGCTCGACACGCGCGAGGTCACCCATCACTCCGGCAATGAGCTGGCTCACCGCTCTATCGACAAGATCATCGTCAAGGCTGATTTCGAGGCCAACCTCTAAGTCCTGAATGCCAGTTTCGTGACTGAGACAGAATTCGAGGAATTCATGGATTTCACCGGCACCGAGTCGAGACAGTCGCGAGAGTTCGTGGACGACGATAGTGTCAAGATGTCCGGCTTCGATATCTCCGCGGAGTCGTTGGTACTCGTCTCCGCGATCAGTCTCGGTCCCGCTGATGATATCTGCATACTCGTGAATCTCTGGGCCATCGTATGTGTCTTGAGCGAATGCACGCAGTTCGTCAAGCTGTCGTTGTGGGTCTTGGTCTGTTGTTGAGACACGGGCATAGATCCCGATTTTAGACATACTTTTTGCGGTGGGGGCTGAATATATAAACCACGCACCTTTTCACGGGACCGTAGAAAGCACTACCTTTTTGTCACCTAACGTAAGTACTTCCAGTCCCGTGCTGGGTTTTCTGGGTGCCGCGACTCGGATACTGTTGGATGATGTCTGCAGCGACGCCGTGTTTCAATCCCGTGCTGGGTTTCTCCCTCGTCGCGACATGGCCTCAGGCCCACTGACAATAATCGTGACCATGTTTCAATCCCGTGCTGGGTTTCTCCCTCGTCGCGACCCCATCGCTGGCGGCCTTGCGCAGGGCCGCCTCGAGTTTCAATCCCGTGCTGGGTTTCTCCCTCGTCGCGACGGTCCTGTACCTGTGCGTATTCGCCAGCGTTAAGCCGTTTCAATCCCGTGCTGGGTTTCTCCCTCGTCGCGACAGCTGCGATGGCGCGCCCAAGCCCGCCGATGATATCGTTTCAATCCCGTGCTGGGTTTCTCCCTCGTCGCGACACCGACGAGCGAATTACTGACGGCCACGGCGCAACACTGTTTCAATCCCGTGCTGGGTTTCTCCCTCGTCGCGACACACCGTCACCGTCACCGATGTCACCGACGGCATGTTTCAATCCCGTGCTGGGTTTCTCCCTCGTCGCGACCCTTTACTTCCTGCTCGGCGAGTTCAAGCCCGACCTGCAGTTTCAATCCCGTGCTGGGTTTCTCCCTCGTCGCGACCTACCGGAGTGTGTCGAGGCGTGCATCCACGAGTTTCAATCCCGTGCTGGGTTTCTCCCTCGTCGCGACCCGCCTCGTGGTCCCACTGCCACGAGATATCCAGGTTTCAATCCCGTGCTGGGTTTCTCCCTCGTCGCGACATATCCAGCGCCGTGGCCGAGCGGTCGACGGTAACGCGTTTCAATCCCGTGCTGGGTTTCTCCCTCGTCGCGACGACCCCGTCGCCGAGAACGCCATCCTTGGCGTCCCACAGACAACGCTGGAGATGAGTTTCAATCCCGTGCTGGGTTTCTCCCTCGTCGCGACCCTCCGGCGTTGGTTTTGATAAACTCCGCGCCAGGTTTCAATCCCGTGCTGGGTTTCTCCCTCGTCGCGACCTACCTCCGGCAGGAAGTCATCACATGGAGCTAGTTTCAATCCCGTGCTGGGTTTCTCCCTCGTCGCGACCCGACGTGCTCGCCGCCAGCAGCGGCGGGAGCGCGGAGAGAATGTCGTCTGTTTCAATCCCGTGCTGGGTTTCTCCCTCGTCGCGACATACCACGCGCAGCATTGATTGAGCCAGCGGGGTTCGTTTCAATCCCGTGCTGGGTTTCTCCCTCGTCGCGACGAAATCGCTCATGGTCATGCCAGCGCTGATTCTGTGTTTCAATCCCGTGCTGGGTTTCTCCCTCGTCGCGACGGCTCGGTCTGCCCGCCGCGGTCGATATAGACTTGTTTCAATCCCGTGCTGGGTTTCTCCCTCGTCGCGACCGAGGCGAAAGATGTCCTCGGCCTCCTCGACCGCGAGTTTCAATCCCGTGCTGGGTTTCTCCCTCGTCGCGACGACCGGAGTCAGCGCAGAGGCCTTCGGGCTGATGAGTTTCAATCCCGTGCTGGGTTTCTCCCTCGTCGCGACCCCATTGGCGTCGCTGAATACAGACAGTTGGCCAGACTGTTTCAATCCCGTGCTGGGTTTCTCCCTCGTCGCGACGCAGCCCAGCCAGCGGCATCAACGCCGCGCGTGGCATGTTTCAATCCCGTGCTGGGTTTCTCCCTCGTCGCGACCGAACGTAGCGTCATCGACGCCGACACCTACGTTGTGTTTCAATCCCGTGCTGGGTTTCTCCCTCGTCGCGACGTCGTCGCCACTGGAGCCAAGCAGATACGTGCCGTGTTTCAATCCCGTGCTGGGTTTCTCCCTCGTCGCGACCGTCGGCGGCAACACCATCACCGGCGACGAGGGCGGTTTCAATCCCGTGCTGGGTTTCTCCCTCGTCGCGACAGTGTGATAAAAAGTCGACATTGGGGGATTGGGGGTGTTTCAATCCCGTGCTGGGTTTCTCCCTCGTCGCGACCTGTCCGTTCCGGAGCCGGACGTTGGCCAGCGCATCGTTTCAATCCCGTGCTGGGTTTCTCCCTCGTCGCGACGCTCGCTCGGGATGGCCGTCGCCCGCAGGTCCGTCGGTTTCAATCCCGTGCTGGGTTTCTCCCTCGTCGCGACCTGGCGTGGGAAAGTCAAACATCTGCGATTTCCTGTTTCAATCCCGTGCTGGGTTTCTCCCTCGTCGCGACCCAACTGCAGCGCGGCGGCGATGCGTTCGACGAACTGTTTCAATCCCGTGCTGGGTTTCTCCCTCGTCGCGACACTTCGACACGCCAACGACCTACCAGATACAGCACTAGTTTCAATCCCGTGCTGGGTTTCTCCCTCGTCGCGACGAGTCTTCCGGCCAAAACGGCCGGCGTGCTAAGGACAGTTTCAATCCCGTGCTGGGTTTCTCCCTCGTCGCGACCTGTCGTCGAGGGCATGTTGGCCGAAAGTGGCTACGTGTTTCAATCCCGTGCTGGGTTTCTCCCTCGTCGCGACTCCGCCGCCGTGGCGACATATTCGGTCTTGATAACCTGTTTCAATCCCGTGCTGGGTTTCTCCCTCGTCGCGACCCCACCATCTCCGGCACCGTCGTCAACACTGACTGGTTTCAATCCCGTGCTGGGTTTCTCCCTCGTCGCGACGGGTCTGCCGCCGCATCGCCGATGATGCGGAGGTGTTTCAATCCCGTGCTGGGTTTCTCCCTCGTCGCGACACCTTGATGTCTGGGTCAAGCTCACTCATGCTTCGAGTTTCAATCCCGTGCTGGGTTTCTCCCTCGTCGCGACATTTGAAAGGGAACGCCATACGGGGGAACGGGATGAAGTTTCAATCCCGTGCTGGGTTTCTCCCTCGTCGCGACTTCGCTCTGTGCGACGGCATTACTCTCTCTCCGTGTTTCAATCCCGTGCTGGGTTTCTCCCTCGTCGCGACCAGTCCAAACACGGTTCAGGTGTTCCGGCGGGGGTGTTTCAATCCCGTGCTGGGTTTCTCCCTCGTCGCGACAAACCCTGAAATGATAGACTCAGTGGATTATTCGAGTTTCAATCCCGTGCTGGGTTTCTCCCTCGTCGCGACTAACTCATTGCACTCGTGGGGCTATCTTCATTATCTGTTTCAATCCCGTGCTGGGTTTCTCCCTCGTCGCGACCCCCTGTGTTGTGTTGACAAACTCAGCGTCAAACGGGTTTCAATCCCGTGCTGGGTTTCTCCCTCGTCGCGACCGGGCACAATAACCATCCCAGCGACGGATGCAAGTTTCAATCCCGTGCTGGGTTTCTCCCTCGTCGCGACGCAGCCCGCTGTTCGGCCACACTCAACGCACTGCACCTGTTTCAATCCCGTGCTGGGTTTCTCCCTCGTCGCGACGTCTCATCTCGCCCGACGAAGAGATTGGGGCCTACGAGTTTCAATCCCGTGCTGGGTTTCTCCCTCGTCGCGACTCTGGGTCCGTGGTTGTGTCTGGACGCGCATACTGTTTCAATCCCGTGCTGGGTTTCTCCCTCGTCGCGACCCCCGGATGTCGACGACGTCCCCGAGCCAACGGTCGAGTTTCAATCCCGTGCTGGGTTTCTCCCTCGTCGCGACGAGTCGCGCGTACCCCGCGCGCCGGATGTAGGGCTGTTTCAATCCCGTGCTGGGTTTCTCCCTCGTCGCGACGTCTCCGCGACCTCGAGTAACTGCTTGAGCGTGTCGGTTTCAATCCCGTGCTGGGTTTCTCCCTCGTCGCGACCCGGAAATGACCGGCGTTCAAGAGGTGTATGAGAAGTTTCAATCCCGTGCTGGGTTTCTCCCTCGTCGCGACGCGTGCACTGAGTCGAGCGCGTAGTACGTCGAGGTGTTTCAATCCCGTGCTGGGTTTCTCCCTCGTCGCGACGCGACGCGCCGCCGGCCTGTCGCCGCAGTCGCTCGGTTTCAATCCCGTGCTGGGTTTCTCCCTCGTCGCGACGCCGCCACTGGAAACTGAAGGTGCCCGAGGACGACATGTTTCAATCCCGTGCTGGGTTTCTCCCTCGTCGCGACGGTCAGCAAACTCCCGGACAGCACCGACAACCGCAGAGTTTCAATCCCGTGCTGGGTTTCTCCCTCGTCGCGACGCTGTGGGCAGGCCGTCGCGTGGGGCAGCTCCTCGTTTCAATCCCGTGCTGGGTTTCTCCCTCGTCGCGACCAAATCGGCGGTGTGGCGACCGGCGGGCGACCGACACGTTTCAATCCCGTGCTGGGTTTCTCCCTCGTCGCGACACAGCGCGGGCGGTGGTCACGATGGATGAGGTATAGTTTCAATCCCGTGCTGGGTTTCTCCCTCGTCGCGACCTTGACACGAGCCATCAGGCCTCACCTCGGTCGAGATGTTTCAATCCCGTGCTGGGTTTCTCCCTCGTCGCGACCGCCGGCGAATGAACTCATCTTCATCACGAACCCATGTTTCAATCCCGTGCTGGGTTTCTCCCTCGTCGCGACCATTGGACGTGACAGTCAGTTCGGCCCATTCTTTGTTTCAATCCCGTGCTGGGTTTCTCCCTCGTCGCGACGCATCCGGTTGTCGTGCTCAGTGCCGTGTTTCGTCAGGTTTCAATCCCGTGCTGGGTTTCTCCCTCGTCGCGACGGAACAGTCATTCAGATGGGCTTCACTACAACGTGTAGTTTCAATCCCGTGCTGGGTTTCTCCCTCGTCGCGACCAGCCAATTCAGTTAGCGATTGTTGCGCGCTATCGATTCGTTTCAATCCCGTGCTGGGTTTCTCCCTCGTCGCGACTCAACGCGGCCGTCGAGGCAGAGGGTTCGTCGGGTTTCAATCCCGTGCTGGGTTTCTCCCTCGTCGCGACAACAGCACGCGACTCGGGCTCGAGGACACGACCGGTTTCAATCCCGTGCTGGGTTTCTCCCTCGTCGCGACCTAGTGGCTCGTCGCCGAGGGTCACCGCGGTAACTGTTTCAATCCCGTGCTGGGTTTCTCCCTCGTCGCGACGGTTTGAATAGTGATAGTGTTAGTGCTTGCGTTCTGTTTCAATCCCGTGCTGGGTTTCTCCCTCGTCGCGACAGGGGGTAATATACGCTGCATAGGGCCTATAGTTTGCGCTCTATCTGTGTTTTACAGTGCTATTTTCGTGGACCCCTGCTGTACACAGGGTTCAAAAAGGTCTACGAAACCGGACTCAGATCACATTCGACTGTTCGTCAGGTTGATCGGAGCCAATGTCGGTGATATCGTCGAGACAGGATTCACATTGCCGATAGATTCGAACCCTGTCGCCATCGCTCTCGTCAATCCGAGCTTCGAGTTCATCTTCCAGTTCGACCCGCTCTGATTTCGAGACATCAACCTCGAAGACACTATATTGCCGCCATGCCCCATACCGTTCCAGCGTTCGATACACTCTCCGGCGATTCGCATCGTCGCTCACGTCGTAGGTAACGACGAGTCTCACCGTGAGACCTCCAGTGCGTGATACTCGTCAAGTTCGCCAGTGATCGCTTTCCGAAGCAGAATCGATTGCTGATGGATTGCCTTCCGTCGACTTACTTCGTACTCGAAGTATGGGTGGGTGAGCGTCTCTTCCATGTACGCGTCGAATTTCGAGAGGTATGTCTGGAAGGCGTCGTCACGAAGGTGATTGTCGTCTCGGAAGTCGTCGTGGGTAAACGTGCCTCGATTCACCACACGCATGACGAAGGCATCACAAAAGAGCGGGCGAAACTCTTCTTGGAGGTCGAGCGCCAACGACGGCCGTCCATGTCGGTCGGCGTGCAAGACACCGAGGAAAGGATCAAGATTGTAGCTTCGAAGGCCAGTGAGCACCTCGTTTTTCATCATTACATACGTCAGCGACAGCAGTGAGTTGATGTGGTCTTCTGGCGGGCGCTTACTCCGCGTCTCGAAGGTCCACCCGTCGACGAGCGTCTCGTCGAGTCTACTGAAGTACCGCTCTGCTGCTTCGCCTTCGGTTCCGCGGAGGTCGTCTTTCGATGTGGCATTGGTGACGCGCTCCCCCAAATCCCGAAGCAGGTCCGTTCCAGTGACGCCTTTTCGTGAGAGTAGGGTCCGTGCATTTCGGATTTTCGCCCGAATCATCGCTTTAGCGATGCCCAGCTCAGTCGCGTCATCCAACGCGTACTGTGCGCGGCGAACTTCCGCAATCGTATTTCGCTCGGGAACGAAGCTTCCGCGATAGTTCCCGTTCTGGGTGAAGTAGTTGAGGACGATGCCGTGTTCGTTCGCCTGAGCGACGAATGGTGTCGAGAAGTTTACACCCCCGAAGACGTTGATCGTCTCCAGTTTCTCAGTCGGGAACGTAGCGAGTTCCCCGTCATCGCCATCGACATCGTGGACGATGATCTGACCACCGTCCGTCCGTACCTGTGTGCCCTGGGTGGTGACGTACACAACTGAATCGAGGAACATCCCGTCGCTAGCTTTCATGATGGTTCCTCCGGGCGGGCCCCCTCCCATTCAGTTCCCTCAGCCATGTCGGGAGCGAGCATCGCCGTTTCCGCCGGCATGCAGTAACTCCGGGCAGAACAGGCCTCGCATTTCGAGCGGGTATCTATCAACGGTGGGACATCACCGAAGGACAACTGGTCTATCCGTTCGACGACGCGGCGAACTGCCGCCCGATGGTCGTCTGTGATTCGGACCGGATGCCGGGTATCGGTCGAATAGAGGTAGATGTATCCAACGTTAACCGGTTCTCCGATGGCATCTTCAAGCAGCATACAATATCCAGCAATCTGCAATTCGTCGCTAGGGTAGTATTCACCGCTCTCAGCGCGCTTTCGCTCGACTGGAGTAGGCGTCCCATTATCCGTCTCAACGAGGTCAATTTTTCCGTGGAGTCCGAGGTCTTCCGAACGAAAGTACCGTTCGTGTACCCAGCCACCACGCTTCGCAGCGCCCTCGTGTTTCGAACGGCCGTCGACTAGTTCGTACGGCTCACCAATTTCGTCGTGGAATCGCTGATAGTAGTACCGTCGCGGGCAGTAGACGAACTCGTTGAGTGCGCTAACGTACACCAGTTCGTCTTTGAAGCTCGATTCGGCAGTCATCAGATATCCACTCCGAACCGTTCGAGGTCAACCGACTCCGCTTCGTCTTGGATGGCACAATGAAGATACAGTGCGTCGGTTCCGAGCGCAATCGAGCAAAGTCCGTCATCAGTCACTAACCCGTAGAGGAAAAAGAACGGACCGAGGTCGTACTGGTTTTTCACTGCCCTCGGCGCGTCATCGACAACGTACGCGAGGATGTCAAGGTCGACCATCTCCTCGCGGAGTTGTTCGATGCTCGCACCAATTCGTCGGGAGCCGTCGTCAACAGTCACCTGTACCGAAAGGTCGTCAACTGTACGGGGTGTTCGCCCCGTGCGGTCCGTTTCGGTATTCAGCCAGCGATAAATCTCCGAGGTCGCTTTCAAGGCAACCTCGCGTCCGTAGCCGTCCTCGTTCGGCGGAATCGTTCCACGATAGGTACAGAAGCCGGTTACGTACGGTGCCGTGTTTGAAATCGTTGCGTGGTGTCGCTCCGGAACCACACGCTCGAATGCTTCGCGTGAGTGGAACTCAATGTCGCCGTGGCGGAGCAAGTAGAACAGGTTGTACGCTCGAACTGTCTCACGACCTTCGCTGTTCGGGTCGTAGACGAGTACCTGCAGTGAGTCCCCCCGGTACCATTTGAGCGTATCCTCGACGGCGTTTTCTATCGGGTCGATGTAGCGTTCGAGATCCTCGCGTGTAAAGTCCGACTTCGACGCGAAGTGAGCAGTGATGCGGTTCCAGCCGTCCGTCCGTATCTGCTCAGCCAACTCCGGATTCGCGTCGCGCGTTCGTCGCCGCAGGTGATGGTACGCCTCCGCGGCGGAGTAGCGCCAGTCGAACGACTCCCTGTCGCGTGGGTCGTGGTAGGCGTCACCGAGAATTCGTGTCAATCGTTCGCGCGCGATGGAATCAGCGGTCGTCCGTTCGTCGAGCGTCGCTGCGACCGTCGATGGAACGTAACAGCGCGCGGGCTGACGAACGGTTTCCGTCCGAAGTCGACCCAGACGCTGGAGGAAGCTAGCGCGGTCGTGTGCGGAGAACACCAGCCGGTCGACCGTGAAATCGATGCCGACTTCGACGGCCGAGTTGCTCACCAGTACGTCGAACCGGTCCAGTTTTGCTTCGAGGTCGCCGCGGTGAAATCCGTCGATGCGGACGACCTCTTGTTCGTCAAGCGCATCCGCGAGGCGCGTGTACACGTCCTCCACCTCGCGGATACCGTCGAGGATGAAGACGGTCTTTCCGGGCCGGGACGCGAACTCACGCGTGTCTTCCCAGTCTTCATCGAGTAGTTCGTCGGCTGTGCCGAACGTCGACGCCGAACGGACATCGAGCTCGACAGGCGGCATCACTGCCCCCCAGTCCGACGACACCGTATCGGTGAACGGGCGCTGTTCGACCGTCGCTCGCCGTGCAGCCACGCGGTAGTACGGCGCTTGCATCCCATTCTCGAACCGGTCTTCGAGCCAGTCCGTCGGGGTCGCACTCAACAGCACAATCTGTGAGAGCGCACACCGATACGACGGGAGGTCGTACATCTCGTCGAGAAGGAACAACAACGTGTTCTGCTCTTTCCGTCCGGCTCGATGGAACTCGTCGACGACGACCGTCTGAAACTCGTTGAGCGCGCGGACCCGGGCCCCGGGATTGCCGGGCCGTCCGTAGAGACTCCGTCGCATCATCACGAAGATATCCGGATTGGTGAGGAGTATTACCTGACTGTCGCCGTGGTAAATCTCTTCTGTGAGTAGTTGTCGAAGCCGGGCTCCGTTGCTCGTCGCTGTCGGGAACCGTTCGGCGTGTTCTCCACGTAGTGTATCCGCAGTGACAGTGAGGAGCTTCGTATCCACCCCCAGCTCTGTGTCCGGACACTTTTCCGAAATCTCCGTTCTGAGGCTCTGCTCCTGATCGTGAATGAGTGCGTTCGTCGGATAGAGAGCGAGTGCGTGCTCACCGCGTTCAAGGATGGGAGCGAGCCACGACATTGTCTTCCCGCCACCTGTCGGGCTGTCGTTCACCGCGAGAAACGATTCCTCGGTGTGGAACAACTGGCGAAGCTCCTGCTGGTGTGCGTACGGCTTGAACGCGGTTCCGGCGATGGGGTAGTCGGAATCGGTGTGCCGGCGGAGTTCGACCCCAGCCAGCGACAGTGGCTCCGTCATCGTTTCCTCCGAAGGAACTGAACGTCGGCTGGGAGATGTACTGAATTATCGGTCGTATCGTCCGTCTCGGCGTCGGAGTCCGGGTCAGAGAGGATAACGTGTGGGCCGTCGTACGTCCCCTGTACGACCAGCGGTGTTGGCCGCATCTGTTTGGTGATCAGGTCGCCGACGGGAGTCTGGTCGCTGTCGTATGCGCCGATGGCGTGGCCGAGCTCGTACTCGCCAGTACCATCGTCGACTGCGAGCGGCTTCGTCTCGACACGCGCCTTTCCTCGTTTCTTCCCGAGTCGAACGTACCCCGGTAGTTCGGCACGCAGGTCGTCAGTGTCGATACCACGTCCGAGGACGTAACAGCGCAGTTCGTTCCCGTGCCCGAGCACTCGTCGCCGACCGTAGGACGGGAGGTTCTGCCCCTCGTTCGGGTCGTCCTGTGCGGAGTAATTTATTGTCGCGTAGTCGTCGGTACTGGTGTTGTACGTCGACGTAATTCGGTTTGCGACCCCGCCGGTGGGTGTCGCAGGAGTAATGTAGATGTTGCCAGCGACAGCCGCAGTATCATCTATATACGTCGGCTCGAACAGCCTATCGACGTAGCGTCCCGACGCGAGACCGAACGCGTAGTACAACGCCGTATTGAGGAAGTACGGTTCCGTGTCCGCGAGTCGTCCAACCTCGCGGCTCGCAAACCAGATTTCCCCCTGCGTGCGGAGCGTTACCGCCAATGCCGACTGCATCGGGCTACTCCTCCTCGGACTGGTCACGGAATGCCCGTGATGCCTCCCGCTGGGTCTCCAGCACGTCAGCCAAGTTATCGCCGGTCGCGGCCGCTGTGAGGTCGTCGATCGTCTCCGTGGGAACGCGTTCGATGTCGAGCCCACCGTGGTCGGCATCAATACGGGCTTCAAACGCCTGCTGGAGATGCTCCCCGACCAGCTCCGGGTCGTGAGCGGACTCGGTAATCACGTCTTGAATCGTCTCCGAACCGGTGGTGTCGTCGTCACGAAGTCGCTGTATCACGTCTCGCGTCAGCCCGAGATTCGCTGGTCCCTCTTCGCTTCCAGTGTACACCCCGAGGACGTGATTTTTCACCCGTCCGAGGCGGCTGGTCGCAGCCCCGTACCGTTTGTTCTTTGCGGTGATTCCGAGCACAAAAGCGAGTTCTGCTGGCGTCGCGTCCCGAAGCGTGATGACCGCAGGGAACAGCGTCCCGGGCTCGAAGAAGTCCGGCTCACGGATTGTCGCCTCGGCTTCCTTCGCGTAATCATCGCCGGGCGCGTTCTGGAACTTCTCGTCGATTGCGACGGTCGCGTCCCGCAACGTGTACGCGGTATCGTACATCACTCGGGAGGTAATCGAGAGGGGTTGGTCGGCGTCGTCACTCGCGGCACTACCATAGAGGATACACTCCACGCAGTCCTGACACATGCCGTTGACCTGCATTGTGCATTCGATGTCGAGTAGGTCGCGCTGGAGGGACTTACCGAAGCGACGGTCACTGCCGGTTTGCTTACGCATGAACATCAGCCCCGGGGAGTACGTTTCCCTGTCGTCTCCCGACCCGACGGCGACGCTCGCAAGGTCGGCGCTCTGTCCGTCCGTCGTGAAAATCGCGTGACTCTCCAGCTCCCGAAGAACGAGGATGCTGGTGAAGTTGTTCTGCGGGGCGAGAGTCATTTCATCGGGCGCAACGGTGCCGTCTTTGAGGGCGGGGTAGGTGTCGTAATCGAACATTGGTTACTGTTGGATGGATTCTTCGTCGGTCGATTCGTCGCTATCGTCCTCGCTCGACTGGTATTTCAACTGGAGCGTCGCTGCGTAAAAGCCGTCAGCGAAGCCGTTTGCCCGTCGTTTCAGCAGCGACGGTTTGCCGTCGCAACGGTCGACGAGCAAGCGCTGTGCGAAGGCTTCGGCATAGCGTTCGATTCGCTCGTTGAGATGGCCGCCGTGGTCGCTGTCTTCCCTCGACACACGGAAGACCTGGTCACTTCGGTCGGGAAGTTTCTGCAGTTTGCCGGTTATGCGGAGCGCCGCCTCGTCGGCGTTCATGCGAAACTCGTTCGATTCTTTCACTGCTTTCACCGACTCTCGGAACACGCGCTCGATAGCGTACGCTTTGTCGTTACCGGACGCGGGCCGGATCGCATCGTACGCGAGTTCCGCGAGGTAGGTGACGTCGTCTTTCGGTGTTGTTGTCATTGTTCGGTTGTCGTCGTGTGACGTGCTGTCGTCGTTCGTGACTGCTGCGATGCGTGTCGGTCGAGAAAGTCGGCTTCCTCGAGCAGATAGCTGGGTGCACTGCCGTCATCGGCATCTCTCGCAGCTTTTTTGAGGAGGTGCGACCCCGGTAACGCCTTGTTCCGCGTCACCCGGAGATACTTCGGGAACCGAGCGTCGTCCATCTCAAGTTCGTAGCCGAGTTGAACGAGTGCCGCCGCCGCCCCGAGCCGTTCTCGAAGCACCGACAGCGGGATTTCCTGTCCGTAGAGATCAGCGACTCTCGTGAATCCGGCGTCGAGTCTCGCCATTTCTTTGAAATCTCGGCCGCGTAGGTCCGGCAGCGGTGACTGTGAGATGTACGCGCGCATCCCCATCGCGGCGGCGACGGACAGGCCGAGGAAGACGCCGAAGAACTGGAACTCGGTCTCGTTGTCTTGGGGCTTGTAGAAAGAGAGTGTCCGTGTCCCGAACTGGGACTCGGAATCGAACCCTTGCCCCAACTGTTCGAGCATCGAGCGACCGCCGTCCTCGTGCCACGCTGCTTCTCCGAGAATGTCTGCGAACGACTCGCCCGACGTTCTGTCCGGATGTCCACCCGCAGTCGCGTCGAACACTGCCGACGCGAGTCGTCCGATTCGGGTCATCGCTTCGCCGGTAAACCGCGTGAATATCTGGCCGTCGTACAGCGACCACATCGTCGGTGTGTAGAAGTAATCCGGAACGAGATGGATGAACAGGCGACCCGCCTCCCGTCGCGTTGCGCCGGTTTCTCGGAGCGAGAACTCTACCTGACACGGGATACACGCGAGGAGTTCCTCAGGCTTGCTGGCGTCGGCCGGGATTCGATTGGAATACCCGGCCTGAAAGGTCGTGAGTGACTTCGGGGCCTTCATATCTCCCTTCCGCCCGCTCGTCGTCCCGCGGTTGCAGAACGTACACGTCTTCCCGCGCCGGGTGGCGTGGTGCTCGTCGAAGGGGTCGGTGAGAAGGTCCGTCCTCCCGGCGTCCTCCGCTACGTGTCCATCGACGGTGAGCACGTCAGCGATGTAAGCCGTGAGTTCCGTCTCAAACTCACCGGCGTGTTCCGCCATCACCACCTCCCGCCAGTCGGGGGCTCGCTCTTCGAGCCGTTCGAGCAGGAACTCCGCGAGGGGCTCGACCGGAGGCGACCACCCCTCTCGCCGGACCATATCTGCGATGTGTTGCCCGATTGCGTAGCCGTAATCCCATTTCCCGCCGGCAGTGAGGCTGACCTCGTCGTCAGCACGGAGGGCTCGAAGCCCGTCGATGATCTCGCTGTCCAAGCCGAACAACTGACAAGTCTCTGTCAGCGCGTCACCGTCGAGCGCGTCCGCATCGACGAGCGGGTCGACGAACGCCCGTTTGATTGTGTACGCTAACCGAGCGTATCCGGGTGCGACACGCGTAGTCGCGTCGATATCGTTCGACAGCCGCTCGTTCAGTAACTCCATCGTCTCCCGCATACTGTCCGTCGGGTCAGCGTCGGGATCGGCGTCTTGTGTGGCTTTGACCGTGACTGCCAGAAGGATATTCGGCGCACCTGCGTAGAAGAAGTCTTGATCGTTGATGGCATAGAAGCCCTGTGACCGGACACCGAGATTCTGCGCGAGTTGCTGTCTGTCCTCGTACGCAGGATGTGACGCACCGATTTCCTCGGTGAGACGGGTATAGAGTGCATCGACAAATCCCTCGTCTATCGCTGGCTGCGGGTGGTCCGAGTCCGTAACGTACACACAGCCGTCCTGATAGATGAGGAGGAGTTCGTATCCCGCGCGGTCGTTCAGCTCCCGGGCGGCGACTCCGTTCAACAGATTCGTGAAGACGCCTTTGACATCGTCGAGAACGTGATGTCGGAGTTCGAGGTCGACGCCGGGATATGCCGCGTCGAGCGCGCGTTCGTTCCGCTCGCTCGCCGCTGATTCCGGCGTTTCACACGAGGCGAACGCGTCTGCGAGCCGGACGAACGGGCGAAGGCGGTCGTACGCCCGCGTCGACTGTTCGGGATTCGCCTTCCAACTGTTCTCGTGGTCAACCGTGCAGGCGTGGAAGTCCTCAATGCGGAGCGATGGAGCAAACTCGCCAACACCAGTCGCGTCGACCAGATTTTCCACTTCGTCGCCATCGATGTCATACTCTGTCTTGGCTGTCGTCTCCTCGTCCCGGGACTTATGAAGGTCGTGGATGACAAACAGCGCGACGGCTCGCCGAAGTTCGGCATCGTCGAGTTCGTAGGCTCCGAACGCAGGGACAATCTCGTTGAGTCGTGCCAACGCGAAGACGCCGTTACGGACGTGATTGACCATCGACTGATCTGTCTGGCCGTAGTCGACTCCCTTCGCCACCTCGAACCCCCATCCTTCGTCAAGTAGCTTCGGGTCGACTTCGGTGAGAAAGTCCGCAAGGATGGGATTCAATTGGCTGGTGTCCTGAAAAATAGACGGGCTACTCATCCTTGCACGCCCACCTCCACAGTCCCACAACCACGAGCAACCGAACTGCCTACACCGGAATACTCGCTGAATAGAGCCAACGCCGTCGTCGCAGTGCGAACGGCGTCACTCGCGTCCTTGAATTTATACGTGCAGGTGCCGGTGAACCCTTGAGCGAGAATCGGCGAGCCGTCCTCGCCGCGGTTCACCATGACGCTATGGGTGTTGTACGTTCGCGCATCTGGTTTCTCGATGAGATTCGATTCGAAGGCCTCACGCGTCATCCCGAGTTCACAGCGCTCGACGGCGTCCTCGGGCAGCGTTTTGTTCCATCGTCGGAGAAGTGACCGGAACACGGAGCCCCGATGTGGGAACATCGTCGTAATCCCATCGGCCTCCTCGATGCAAGTCGGGGTACGGAACCGCATCTCGATGTCGAACGTCTCCGGTCGGTCATCGACAGCGGCGGCCGCTTCCTCTAGTAGTTCGTTGTGCGTGATATTACTACTCGCGAAGTCACGAACACGTAGCTCGCCTTCCGAGAGCGAGAGCGTATCGCCACTGAACACGAACGCGTCCGCCAGCGCTTCGAAGACGCGCTGGTCTGCGGGGTCGGTCACGCCCAGCGAGAGGCGGTACTGTTCAGACGGGTCGACTCGCTTGTGGAATTTACGGTCACAGCCCCGAAACGACCCTAATAGCCCGCTGTTGTGGAGACTCCCCAGCGGTGAGTCATGCACGCGCTCGCTCACGTCCGAGGCAACGTCGTTGAGCGCATCTAACAGTGCACCGTACACCTGATAGCCGTCGGCACTCGGCAGCGCGAACGACTCGGTCGGCTCGACCGTTAGCTCAACCTGTCGCATCGCGATATCCAGTCGCCGTGTGTTGGTTGGTCTACTCGCACGTCCCCCTCTGCACAGTGTTGGAACTTTAAATTTATCCATAAGATGATATGTATGCAGAG
Source organism: Haloarcula sp. Atlit-47R (assembly GCF_003665985.1). Classification (NCBI taxonomy): domain Archaea; kingdom Methanobacteriati; phylum Methanobacteriota; class Halobacteria; order Halobacteriales; family Haloarculaceae; genus Haloarcula; species Haloarcula sp. Atlit-47R. The sequence goes on from NZ_QPLQ01000008.1 coordinate 100,090, forward strand.
TAGTGCAGTCGACTGTGAATGTTTGCAGAAATCTGCGACGGAACCATTTACATGCAGGCGTCCATCCACCAGACATGCGCACTTACGTCTCGACGATTGGGTATTACGACACGCGGGTGGTGCGGCCAGTGCTAAATCACGGTCTCAATGCAAGGGACAAGGTCGTATTGCTTCGGCCGTACAATGACGATGATGACGGCGATAGCGCGGTTGCAGATGTCAAACAGATTTTCTCCGAATTGGGGCCGAATATCGAGGTTGTTGTCGAGCAAATCACGTACGATGAGTTTCATACTGCGGTGATGGAATGTACGGATATCCTCGCTGCCGCCAAAGGTGAGACAGTGGCAAACTTCGGCGGTGGTCCTCGTGAAATCTTTCTGGCCTTTACCGTCGCCGCATTGGTTACTACCGACCACATCGACACTGTATTGCAGTTCACGGATATCGACGAGGAGGTACAGGAGCTCCACTTACCCGAGCTGATGACATCACTGCCATCAAAAACAGATCAGACCCTCCGGACGATTGCACGGTTGGATGGAGATACAACACTCCCAGCGGTTGCCGAACGGAGCGACCAGTCCCGAAGCACGGTGGGTCGGCATCTTGACGAGCTTGAAACGGCTGGGGCCGTCGAAACAGACAAGGACGGTAAGACCAGACACGTCGAGTTGACGCTCGGGGGCCGCTTGCAGCTGTTTCGCCGCCGGTGAGTCGTGGACCTTTTTGAATGCTGTGTATAGCTGGGGTCCACGAATTCCGCAGTCGCTCTCACAGGATATGCGTAAGCTATAGACCCTCTGGGGCCTATATTACCCCCTGTCGAGACCGGGAAGAAACCCAGAGCGGGATTGAAACTTCCAAGACGTTATCCCAGCATTAGTGCCTGCGGAAGTCGAGACCGGGAAGAAACCCAGAGCGGGATTGAAACGTTGACATCTTCTTGATCGATAAGATTCCCCGATGCCGTCGAGACCGGGAAGAAACCCAGAGCGGGATTGAAACATGGCCTTCTCACCGACCACCGGCACGCGCGTTTCCTGTCGAGACCGGGAAGAAACCCAGAGCGGGATTGAAACAAGTAACAATCACAGTCGAAGGTCCCGAATCGCAGGGTCGAGACCGGGAAGAAACCCAGAGCGGGATTGAAACACAAACTCGCCACGCAGAATAAGCAACGCCTCCAGGTCGAGACCGGGAAGAAACCCAGAGCGGGATTGAAACGTAGTGTTCCGCCGCTGTGGACAGGCCCGCCGCGACGTCGAGACCGGGAAGAAACCCAGAGCGGGATTGAAACACGAGTGGGTGCTGGACAACCAGCGTGGCCAGCTCAAAGTCGAGACCGGGAAGAAACCCAGAGCGGGATTGAAACTGGCCGAGGCCGCGCGACAGGTCAAAGACTGGGTGGAGTCGAGACCGGGAAGAAACCCAGAGCGGGATTGAAACTCAAGGTCGATGGCGCTGTCGTCCAGCGCCGACCGTCGAGACCGGGAAGAAACCCAGACCGGGATTGAAACAACACGGCATGGAGGGAGCAATTCGGGGAGAGGTGATAGAGAATCAGGGATTCCAAATCAAATGGCCCCCAATTCTTCAGCACTGGTCGTGATTATCCCTGTAATCCGTACTAGCCTCAGAGCATACGGGGACACACACCCCGGGTGTCGAGTGTAAATCAACAGGATGGTGGGTACCCGATCAGGACACTGTAGTACGCCTACTGTTGTTAGTTGCTGTTTTCGAGTAGTAGAGAGCCCTAAGATCTTCTTTCAGCTTTTCTTACTACTACTAGCTACATTCTTTTATATATTTTATTGTATCAGCAATAAATAACTCATAGAATGTGGTATGAGCGGGTATAAGTCAAGTATAGAAGCACTAGCAATACTATTTATAAGTTATTCTGGGACTCCAATGCATAGCTATCTCTGGACAACACATGAGTTGCATAGCAATCCCTACTGAGTCATCGATCTGTCCGCAGACAGTATGTATACTCGTGTTAACCGTATTTCTCCCTACTCTGTCTAACGGTAAGAAGGTCTTAGACAGTCAGCATGGACAGTTTACACTCGACACCCGGGGTGTGTGTCTTCAAAAACGTACTTCACTAAACATCTAAAGACACAGCGACTGCCAGTGTTACACTCGACACCCGGAGGGGTGTACTATTTTCTTTTTTTGGATATACACTATACTATTGATGCCGTATAGGCTCTACTAACGGTAGAATCAATCGTTTACACTCGACAGATGGTGTGTGATGGAGGCACAGTTTTATATACTACACCGACTGTCGTGTGTAACATGAGGTGGCTCCTCTGGGGTCATATATCCATATGAGTAACGAGAAACAGAGTTCCCTCGACTCAATTTGGGAAAGTGAGGATCCAATTTTCGCGAATAAAGAGCTTCTCGATATCGAACACATCCCGGACGAGGAGCGGATCATTGGTCGTGAAGATGAAATATCTAACTTGGCCAATAGCATTCATCCTGCAATCCGGGGTGGAAAGCCCAGAAACACGTTAATTTACGGAAAGACGGGAACTGGCAAGAGTCTCGTTGCCAAACACGTTACTCAAAGTGCTGAAGACTTCGCTCACGATGAGGGTACGAAACTTGATCGCGCATATATCGATTGTACTCAAGCAACAACAGAGACACAGGTGGTAATCAAACTCGGTCGGACATTCAACCGACCAGATGAAACAGATATCTCTGTACCACCTTCGGGATTATCGACGAATGCATACTATGATCGTCTTTGGGAGATACTTGATACTCTCCATGATGTCGTTATCATCATTCTCGACGAGGTTGACAAACTCCAAGAAAACAACGTGCTAATGCAACTCTCCCGAGCTGGTGAAGCCGGGAAGATCGACTCGTGTAAGGTTGGTATCCTCGCGATCAGCAACAAAATCTCGTTTAAAGATTCTCTCGATGAGCGAGTCCTCAGCAGCCTGCAAGAGCGTGAGTTTATCTTCCCTCCCTACGACGCAAACCAGCTCCGCGAAATTATGCGTCATCGCCAGGATGCATTTCGTGAAGGTGTCCTCACCGATGATGTGATTCCTCTGGCGTCTGCGTTCGCTGCACAAGAGCACGGTGACGCTCGAAAAGCACTAGATATCCTTCGAAATGCAGGCGAACTTGCAAAAGACGATAACAGTGATGTTGTGCAAGAAAACCATGTCCGAAATGCACGTGAGAAAGCGGATATCGATCGCTTCTCTAAGCTTCTCCAAGATCAGCCTACACAATCGAAAGCAGCAGTGTACGCCCTTTCATTGATCGCAGAGGGAAGCAATCAGGAAGAGTTCCCTACTCGAAAAATCTATGAACGGTACGAGCAGCTCACGGAATCACTAGATATTAACCCTCTCTCACAAAGGCGGATGTCTGATCGGCTGAATGAACAGGCGTTTCTAGATATCCTCGGCGTCACGGATCGGGTTGGACGTGGCCGTGGAAAAGGCATGACTAATTTTTACTACCTACTGGAGGAGCCTAAGGTCGTACAAAGTGCCATTGAATCTGATCAACGGTTTTCGCCCGATCAGTAATTCACGATTTTACACTCGACAGTCGGGGTGTCTCACTCGAACTTTCGGACTGATATCTCTCAAGAATATCTAAATATGGGTCTAAATGGTATGATACGCGATTTAATGTCCATTTACACTCGACACCCGGGGTGGTCCTCAATTCGGATACGAGCGAATGAGTGTGACACCCTCTGCAACGGAACGGGGTGGTTTCCTGCGTGGGGATACCAGCTAATCACTGGAGTGGGTTTTGACTCAAACTCACCGAGCGTCATTTGCTGTGGTAGGCTCTGCTCAGAGCGAGTCGTGGCGCCGTCACAGACGTCCACATCCTGTATAATATCATTGCCCACCAATTTTAGCGGCAGGCTCTCATCCCACCGGTCTAAACGGTCAGAGATGCTGACCGCCGCGTTGGTGTCTGCGTAGTACTCCGTTACCCAACACTCGTCGTTCGTACATCGGAACTCGTCGCCGTTTCGGGAGCCGACGTGTTAGTAGTCCAGGCAGGCCTGACTTGTGTACTCCGGGTAGGCGTACGTGACGGGGATACCGGCGGTTCTGGCTTTATTCTTGATGCGTCCCTGCAACCGAGCGAATGCATGACGTGGAGGTGTTGATTCATCCACTCTGTTCAGTTTTATTTCCCGCTCACTCAGCATCGCAGAGTTGACGACATGGGGGTGTGTGCGGCGACATTGACGACTTGGGAGTAGTCCACGACACGGACAACATAATGGTCTGATTTCAGTCTAGCTCACCTCATACCCTGCTTTTGCCCTTCTATGAAACTAGCTTAATGATGTTCTATTGGTCAGCTTCTATGCCCTTCTTGTATCCAATTATATTAAATATAACACCAGTTAGGACTGTCAATATACCTCCCCAACTGCCGTAATTTCTGATATACGGTTTGGAAACTTTGCGGCTGATAGTCTAGTTAACGAAGTTACTAGTTGATGTACTAATAAATATCCATATTAGCATTAGCATTCATGCGGCCCGAAAATTAAGGCATTGCCGAGTAAGACTACCTATCACAATCTAGAACCCTTCATCTTGTTCACAAGTTTTTTGATAGTCCCACTGTCAATACGTGCTGGCGAATTCAGAATAGGATTCACCAACTGTGTAAGAAAGGTAACACAACAACGGTAGCGGATTACCGGTGGGGCATCGGTGGGCAAGCAAGACCGCAAAACCAGAGACATCCATGTCAACGCAAACCAACGCATCGAACGCATCGACCACACAACCAACACTCTACACGCACGCAAAGCGGCGATTCGCTGACGCCTGGCTCACGCCCGGCGTGCGACAGGCGACCCAACTGCTGTTGATCCTCACGCTATTTGCTGGCTCGGCGATGGGCCAGACCGACGTCGGGAACATCTACTGTAACACTGCTGTCGAGGACGGCGTCAACGTCGTCTTTGGCGCACTGGCTGGTCTTGGCCTGCCAGCGACGATGGTGTTCGTCGGTCGCAGTGGCCTGTCGTATATGCGAGCCTCTGGCAACCCGAACCAGCAAAACGAGGCTCGCCGGGACCTTATCCTCTCGCTGGTCGGCCTCGGCGTCGTCGTGCTGGCAATCGTGGCTCCAGAACTCATCACGAAGTTCGGGGACAACGTCGGTTTCGGCTTCTCTGACTGCGTGACGCCATTCTGAAGATACGATGCCATCACTCCGCTCACTGCTGATGATCGCGGCCCTTTGCTCGCTGCTCTCGACAGCCGCAGCTGCGGGGCCGGCGGCCACTGGCAGCAACCCAGCCCAGATTGAGCGGGGGACGGCACACTCCTACACCGACGCGAGTCACGGTGGCGTGGGGATACTCCAACAGAACGCCACCGCGCCGAATGGCTCCAGTAGGGAGAGAACACAGACGAATCGCACTGACAACAACGACTCCAGCGTCCAAGACCCAGCAGGCAACGAGACAGCAGCCAACGGAACCGAGGGCAACGAGTCCGTTGATCGAGGGCCAGCGGCGAACCAGACAGAGGTGAACAGATCCGTCGAACTCGGAGCAAGGCAGAACCTCAGCGCGAAAGTCTCGTGCTACGAGAACGCCTCGAACCCACCGGCTAATGCCTCTGTCGGGGACAACACGACAGCAGGCGTCGTGCCGCCGAACCGGTCCTACAACCACAACCACACGTTCTTCCGTGCGCTGTGGTCTGGCGACCCTGACCATCCGAACCTCACACGGGCTGACCGGGCCGAGGCTGAGAACGGCACGCTGGCCGTCCTGCCCTCATGCACGGGAGATATGGTTTCTCGCGAGCCATCGAACACAACGCTGTGGAACCGGCCCGAACACGACTCGTTCCGGACTGGCATCGAGAACGCCTCGTATCCAGTAAACGTCACGGACACTCGCTCTGGACTCTGGATTCGTGACGCCTACGTCGCGTTCTTCAGCATCGAGCCATCGACGGTCGTCCATCAAGAGTCGGGTACTGAGCGTCTGGTCCGTCCGAACGGGACCGTGCGTGCCATTCACGACTACCGGGTAGTCATCTCGGAGTTCTTCGAGGACGACTTCCGAGTAGTGAACACGTCGACGAACACGACGCTGTACGCCAACGGCACTGCGATGGACAACAGCACTGCCGCCCAGCCCACGCTCAACTACACCGATATCAACGGAACCACTGAACTCCAGTTGGTCACGACGATCTCGACGAATCTCTCGGAGATTGGCGATGACGAGATTGATGAGTACGAACTGACGGTCACGGACTCACGGACAGTCCAGGTGGAAAACCTCTCCGAGCGGGAGATGGTCGTCGAGCCCGGCGTCGTCCCCAACGGCAGAGGGGCCACGACCGACGACTATCGGATCGGAACTGTAATTCCCGGCAGCTGGCAAAGCGTCCAGTTCGATGGCGGATACGAAGTCCAGAGCAAGTGGCGGTTCTACACCCGCTCACCGCCCGGGTGGGAAAACTGGTCGGAGAACACGACGACCCCAGTACGACCGCTCGAAACCCACGCTGTCCGGACGACGGAAGGTCCGGCAGTCACGGTCAACCGCGTCCAAAACGAGAGTGCCGACGGCTGGCGGTTCGTGCCCTCACTGGAAGCGACGTATCCGACAAATGCGACTGTGAACACGACGGCGAACGCGACCAACAGGACGACGCTCCCGCCGGAGATTCGGATCAACCGTTCGGAGACGTTCACGACGGCAGATCGGTTCACGATTCGGAGTGCGGAACAACTCCGGACGGAGAACTTCGAAATCAACGGACTCGTCCGTGGGAACAGCATCGAACAGCCAGCGGACTCGACGAACCCGACGCTAATCCGCGAGGTCAATATCACCTCTGAGGTCGTCAACTCGACCGACAACTCGACGGACGTGCTGGTCCGGGTCGAACCGACGGCTGGCTTCCCGATTGCGGCAGGGAACGTTACCGTCGCAACGGGGCAGTCCCGAGTCGAACGGTCACTGTCTGGCGATGATGAGATTACGGTCACCGTCGACCAGGGCGAAGTCTCCTCAGCGATAGTCACGTATCGCCCGGCTCAGATCTGGTGGGAGCAAGGGCGTGCTGTCCCAGTGCGAGACACCCAAGAGCGGGTCGTCTACGAAGTGAACCTCCCAGACCTTGCGGAGTTCATCGACCTCGCTGTAGTGACGCTCCTGACGGTGTTGCCGGCTGTGCTGGCGCTGTATGGCTACGACGTCTGGACGAGAGGCAAATTTGTTGGTTGGTATAATCCATGACACACAAGAATATACCACGAAACAGCAGTATCGACCGCAGAACAGTGCTTGGACTCCTTAGCGGGGGTCTTGCCGCGCTTGCAGGCTGCAGCGGGCTGTTTGATGATAGCGGCGGAGACGGTGGAAGCGCCGGCCCGCCAGAAGAGCAGTCCGACTACATCGGAGAGACATCGATTGAGATTGTCGAGAACGGCCGCCAATTGGCTCTGGAAGTGGCTGTGACCGATGAGATCGAGCCCTCATCGGTCAGCATCATCACAGAGTCCGGTCGGGAGTTCGTCAGCGACTATTTCAGCCCCGGTGAAACCCGGACACGCCTTTCGCTAACAGAGGGCGAGGACTCGAATGAACCGCTGCCTCCGGGCCAGCACACACTCTATCTCCGTGGTGACGACGTCGAAACTAAACTCCCACTCGAACTGGGCACCACGTTTGAACTTGAGGAGGTTATCCCTGGGGCTGAACATCCAGACTTCGTCGATGGTAGCTTGGCGATGGTTGTGCGGAACGTGGGGAAACGCACAGATGCAGCATCTCAGACGCTTCTAGATGGTGAAACGAGAAGTGAGCGCTTTGTACCAGTGGAGCCCGGTGAATCTGCTGCCGTTAAATTTGATTTTCTCCTCAAGGATGGCCCAGGAATATGTGCAAGAGCTGATGAAGCTGGCGAGATAGCTGAGATCAACCACCGTCTGGCAGTTAACTTCCTTTGGAGTGATACAGTTACAGTTTCTCAGACCATCAAATATAACAATACTGATGGGTGCAAAAAGTCGCTAGTTGGTGAGCCAGAGGAAGTCACCACAACCCCGAGGAAGACGGAGACGGAGACGTAGCAATGCAGTCGGGAATTGCTGGGGAAATCGTGAAGGAGGTTGTCGAGAGAGTGGTTGGAGAACTCTCGTCGGCAATTACAGCTGGTATCAGTGGC
>NZ_QPLQ01000009.1:0-57681 GCF_003665985.1 Haloarcula sp. Atlit-47R
ATCGCGGTCTGTAGGGTAGTTTGGCCACGTGTTACTGAGCTATATGCCACGAGTCTGAACTCGTGCGACTAGCATGGCTAAATCGGACTCCGATAGCAATGGCCTCCGGCAGGATCAACCGGAATGTGCTGATATACATCAGCGGCGGAAGTGGTTGCACTCCGTCGGAAGCAAACACACTGGTTCCTACGCCAGTGTTGACTACTGCATGGGTCCGTGGGCTCACATCAGATTCCATCTTGACGGCGGACCGCAGGGGTGGAATCCTCATAGTGTGGATCTCGCCGACCCCAGAAGGGAAGACGAGTTCCGCTCGTGGCTCGGGCCGACCCAGGTGGCCGACCGAGCATGTCGACCCGGGCTCGCTGCCCGGTGCGACCTTCGCATTAGTTCAGAAGACGGGGGAACATATAAATGAATCGTCTCGGACCTGCCCTGTGCAGGACACACACGACGCATACGTAACGTGATGCCGTGACACGAATAACCGCAAGACAGCGACAGGATGTCTATGATCCAAGGTGTCTTTATATTTGGACTCTGACACAGGGCCCAGCAGCCAAGGGCCAGCAATCCATTATATATCAATCGGGAGGGTTACGAACCTGACGGTAGACAGTTGTAGTGTACTAAACGGTGTGACAAAACAAGTGTCGGGACGCCGGGGAAGCTATCGCTCAGAACAGGGGCCAGCGCTGATCGCGACAGAGAAATATCTTACCGTCATCGTGAACCAGGACGCGCGTATAGTGGTAAAATCAGGCGGTCAGCGAGTCAATGTGGCCTTCCGAACGGAGCTGGTCAGCGTCTTGTCCCTTGTAGCGCCATTCGATGTTGGCCTTCTCGTCTTGCCAGTCCCACGGTTCAGCGAGAACGATGTCGTCCTCGTTGATCCAGGTCCGGAACTTCATTCGGCCCGGAATCCGACCGAGTCGAGTTTCACCGTCCTCGCAGCGAATACGGACGTGATTCCCGCCAAGGTGCTCTGTTACCACTGCGAACATCTCGTCACTTGTAGGCATGCGGAGATTCCGCCGCCCTGAATCGTCGCTCACAGTATAAATACGGTCGCCGTCCGTATAAGTTGTTTGAGAGGCGAGATAGCGTGTACCATGCCGCCGTGCCATGACAGGAATTGACCAGTGACTATCGGAAACAGTGAAATCCAAAAACGGACTGACGACAAGACGTAGATTCAGTCGGCAGTCAGCGCCTGCGGTTCGTCAGCTTCCTCGGACATCGCATCCGTCAGTCCGGATGCGAGCGCAAACACCGCTTCCTTATGATCTGTCTTTGATTTGTGGATCGATGTCGGTTTCACACCAAGGTCGGCGTACAGATCATGCTGGACGCTTGTGTCCGCCTCGTGCTCGTAGTGGTGTTGTACCTGCGCGAGAAGGCTGTGAAGGTGAATGAGTTCTTGTTTCTTCATTAGTGTCCAATCTTATGGTGTGGAGGGTAATAGTACTACCTTGCCAACGACCCACACGTGGTGCCCATTCAGATACAGTCCTCATCAGTCTCAGGTACAAATATCGGATGGAATACCAGCGCAATAACTCCGACAACCCGGGTTTCGGCTTCAGTTGGTACTATTCATATACTTATTGCCGATGTTAAATGAAGGGTGCAAACGCAATTATGACAGTTCTCTGTCGCTACTGTTCCAAGGGAGTAACGGACTATTGACCTGCGAAGCGCTCTCAATCATGAAAGACCACGAAATATATTAGATATCGAACACTTAATACCTGGTGAGCACGTACCTATGGCCGTGATGAACTGGAAACACCCACGAGACAAAACTGCGGCTATGGCGAAACAAGAAGAAGCAGACAGCGGGACAGAGTGGTCATTCATTGCAGCGCTGGTTGCTGCTGCATAACGACTTTTTCCCGTTCAGGGTCGGGTTCTGTAGCAGCAGGTGTATGTACCGCAGACAGGGATCATCAAGTGACGGTCCTGACACCGACCGACGTATTGTGGACAACAGCGCGGTTGATGCCAGTACACTGGTATGTATGCGGTTCCGAATGGTCCGACCAGTGCGACAGTTCCTCCTCGAACAGCCGGTGCCACGCATCCGGGTACGCAGTCTTCGAGACGTTGACTGAGACGGTTGTCGCGGAAGGTGACTTGCCAGCCCGTGGCGAAACAAGCGTCCTGTTCTGGATAGTGGTCTCGATGGTAATGCGGCTCGACGACGAGAAATCCGTCTGTCCATCAAGCGAAAGGACAGAAAGGTAGACGCTGCCGCTTTCGGGAGTACACCGAAAGCCAGGTTTCCGTGAGACAACCAGTCCCTCCTCCTGAACCCGGTACACTGCACCGCTGGTGTAGACGATATCAGTCCCCGAATCGGTTTCCCGGATGAACGCTCCAGTGGAAATATTCGCGGACCGTCCGTCAACAGTCACGTTCAGGGTTGACGACCGGATGGAGAGTCCGTGGCCCTGTAGTTTCATACTCGTGGTTCGTCGTGGGGCTTCGCTCTGGATGTGGTCGTCCGTCGTCTCTGCGAACCCAATCATCGACGTTTCGGCGACATCAGTTGTCGCTCCCTGTTGAATGGCGTCGAAGGCACCAAGCCCACCAAGCGTTACCAGCGCAATGCCGGTGATGATGATACTGAACGTGAGCGTAAACGCGAGCAGGTCGGACACACCGCGGTCGTGACCGTTTGACAGTTGTGCGATCATCCGCGTGTCACCTCCATACAGTTGGCTGTCGCATTATACGAAACCGCCAGCGGCCCGCTAGAGACGACAGACGAGCAGACACTAGTTTCATTCTCGAATCGGACGACAGCGTACCGATTCAACCCTGATGCGTTCACGTACACGCGCGTTCGTGACGGGTCCCCAGTGACCTCGACATTATACGACTGATCCGCGATCCGTTCCGGGTATGTCGCTCGAAACGACACTGACGAATTGAGGGTCTCGGTATCGAATGCATCCAAGCGAATGAGGTCGCGCGCGATACCATCGCCGATGTTCTCTAGAGCTTCTTCCGTCACTCGCTCACGCTGTGACTCGACCATCTGGCTCCCTCCGATGAGGAGACCGGTCACCAGCAGCGACGTGATGCCGATAGTGAGCGCCTGCGTGACCGCGGGCGAGACGCCGCGACTGTCAGACAGGAAACGGTCGAAGGTCATCCGCCGTCCACCTCCACCAGAACTGTTCGGTTGTAGCTCGCAGATGGTCTGTCGTAGGTCACATCTATAGCAGGGACGACGGGATAGTTGACACGCGAAACTGGAGATGCATAGTTCGAGGACGGGAACGTCCCGACTGCCGCAAACCGGTATTTCCCTTCGGCCTTATTTCCGTTCTTTATTTTCACTGAGTACGGTGGGTCGAGACTGTGGTAGCTATCGAAGGAACTGCTGTTGCTTCCGACAGTGCATGACCCGGCAACCAAGTCGACGGTGACATCACCGCTGCCGTGACATTGCGTCTTGCCGTCGACTGTGACATTGTTCCCACTCCCAACAGTGCTCGGCTCGATTGACAGTGTTAGATCCGTGGAGCTGTTTCGAACACTAACAGTGAAGGTATTCATCGAACCGCCAACGACATCAGCAGTGAGGTTGAACACCGCGATACGAGAGATATCATTGGCAACTAGCCAGTCGTTCTGTGGACCACCCGATGGGTCTGGTCGCTGGAACTTGGAGGACGTGCCCGTCTGGTTTACTTCAGTGCCGAGCGACGCGGACTCGTTCAGCGTCGCGTTGAGATAGGTGCCGCCGCTGCTTGCGACAACCCGGTTGTGTGTCCGCGTGTAGTTCTGGAGCGCGTGTTCATATCGCCCCTCGAATCCGTCGAGATCGTCGCCGCGTGCCTTAATTGCAAGCACACCGAGGTCCCGCTCGACGGAGGCTTCGCGGTCAGCCGAACGCTCAATAGTATCTGCACTTCCGGTGGTCGTGATACCGTCAGTGACAGCGAGACTGTGGGCAAACAGTATCGTGCTGAACACGACAATAGCGATGGCGACGCCACCGATCAACAACAGTTGTCCACGCTCGTTGGCTACCATACGACCAGACGCACCTCCACGACATTGTAGACAATAGAGTCGGGCTCCGCGTCGGGGGCGAAATACCCGTCGACAGCCGAGAGGGACGGGCCGGTACCGCTGCAGTCGCCGATCCGGGCGGGCATATTGTCGGTCAGTGTCACTGTTTCGGTTGCGACGGCTGCATCTGCCGGCCTCTCAACGACGTTCTCGTCTGATTCCTGCGAGACGAGCGCGGTCTGTCGTGCACTCGAATCCGAGTCCCAGTAACTGAAGTAGAGGTTGTACTGTTCTCCCTGCCGGTCAAAGCTCCGATTCAACATCGACTCGAAGGCTGTGGAGCTACCCGTCTGGTTGCCGTTGAGTGTCGGTGTGCCGACGCTGTAACACGCCGTCGCGTTGTGCAGCGCTCCGGTTTCTGCCGCCAGTGATAGCGTGTCGCTCGCGCGTGTTTCCAGTGCCGCCGTCCGCTGCTGAGCGCCTGTCTGGAACGGGCCGGTGTCGACTGCTGACAGGCCGTAGACGGTCGCCGTCACAACGACGATAGCCGCGAGAACGCCTTCCAGCGTGTAGGCTTGGCCGCGCATCGTTACCACACCCTCACGACGAGCCAGCAGACCGGGTCACACTGGCCGGTTGCGTTGGTCAGTTTCACGACACGGGTCGTCGACGCAACGTTGTCTCGACCGGCGGCATCAGGCCCCCAAGCGAGCCGCTGTCCGTGGCTATCGACTGCCGGGTCCCGTGTTCCTGCTTTGAGCGCTGACGCGTTGACCACCGTTACGTTCACGCGTGGATTCACGCGGCGTTCCGTCGCGACATCGAGTCCGGCGTTGGTCTTGAGGTTATCGAGTTCGGAACTGTCCTCGTTGAGGGACTCGTTGATCCCACCGCTCGTGTTGTATCGAATGAAGTTCCGTGTCCCCTCAACCGAGTGGTTTTCAACAAGGTACGTCGCCGCCCTGTCTGCAATTGGTTGGTTACGCTGTACGTCTGGGGATTCGTACACGCCGACCGCACTGCCCTGTACGAATGCCAATACCCCGATGATCGTCACGAGCAGGACACTCACTCCGATGGCGAAGTCCTGCGGTGTTTGTGCTCTTGTATCCATATCCCACACACCCTATTTGTATTTGATACGTCCGCTGTCGACCCGCGAGTTGGATGCTAGCCCACGGCGATCCACACCACCAGTGCAATTGTCGACAGGACGACCGCGAATTTGACGCCTGCGACGAGCTTCACTTCCCGAATGTAACCGGCGATAAACGACGACAGCAACGCCTGCAGCGTCACCGCATGGAAGAACAGCATCGACAGCAGTTCCGTGTCGACGCTGCCACCGAACCCGCCGCCGGGCGCGCTCGGGTTGCTCGCCCCGGACGCCTGCGTCGCCAGCCCAGACATCACGTCGAGGAACTGTGTTTTCAGCAACGCCATCACGCCGAGCAGCGTCAGGTACGTCATCAGAATGATGACCGTCTGCATCCGCGTCCGGGATTTGCGCTCCCGTTCGATATCGTCTTGATTTTCCGAGGCCTGTGCGGCCGTCGAAAGCACGTCCTGAATCTGACTGGAGGCTTCCTGTGCCTCAGCGATGAGCTTGACCGTCCGCGCCAGTCGCGGGACGTTGTACTTGTTGTTGAATTCCCGGAGCGCATCTTTCAGGCTCGTGCCGTAGTTGACCTTCGCGTGAATGGTCTCAAACTCCTCAGAGAGTTTTCCCGAGGACGTTTCGGAGACAACCTTGACCGACTCCAAAAGCGTCATCCCAGTGTCGTTGGCCGACGCCAGCTTCCGGAGGTTCTCGGATAGCTTTCCGATGATCGCCTTCCGCGAGCGTTGGTTCCATTCGTAGAATATCATCAGCGGGACGAAATTGAGGTACATCGGGACGTACACCCAGAAAAACGTCGAACGAACCGGGACAGCGATCATCCCATCCAGCGATAGCGGGGCCCAGCCGATGACGATAGCCGCGACGACAGCGAGAATTGACAGCGGAACCGTCAGCCACAGCACCAACAGCGGATGGTCACGGAAGAACAGGTCAGGCCGTGTAAGGATAGCGAGGAGCTCGTGAGTTCCTTCCCGGCTCTTGATCCGGTCGAAGACGCTGTAGGTCCCTGTGTAGCTCTCGATGAGCCCGAGGTTGAACACGCCGACACCTTCGTCGACGACGAGTTCCTTCTCACCGGGGCTCGAACGCAGATAGCCGTCGCCGATGGAGTCCTGCGTGACAGTCGAGACGAGGACGAGAAAGCCCAGCCCGGTCAAGGGAATCAGCCCGTACACGGTGCCGTAGATGAGCGACTTCTGGGCGTTACCCATCATCGACATAATGACCAGAATGATGATGAGAAGCAGCGGGAACAGCGAGAGCGTCATGTACATCTCGCCGAACAGCTCCAGCGTCTCCAGCATCTTCTCCTGTTCCTGCCGGGCGGTTCGCATGTGTTTTTCCTTCTGATCTTCGAGGAAGGAGGTCATGTCTCCGCCGGAGTTGATGATGGAGAGCATATCCGTCAGGAACTGCGACAGTTCGTCCGAGGGGGTCTGGAGCGCTTGGTTCCGAACAGCAGTCCGGTAGTCGGTATCGAAATACTCCGTCTCCAGCACGATAGACTGGAACTCCTTTGCGACCTCACCGTACGTGTCTTCGGCCTTCCCCATCGATTGCAGAATTTCGAGTTGGTTGAGCCCGCCGACGGACAGCGCATACATGAACGAGATCGAGTCGGACAACAGGACATTGATTTCGCGCTCGCGCGCGCTCGCACGGAAGTACGGTATCGAGACCAGCGACCCGAACCCGATTCCGAACCCGATGGCACCGAATACGAACCCGGTCACGATGACGAGGAATGGGAGTTTCAGCATATCGAGGATCGCTGAGACGCTCTCAGACACCGGAATCCCGATGAGTGTCGGGGCCTCTCCACCGGTAAACAGCAACTGGACCAGCAGATACCCGAGGAACGTGCCGACGAGCCAAAGCGCCAAGCCGGCGATGACACCGACTGCGAGTGCGCGTGCAAGGAACATCTCAACGTTGTCGGCCATCCGGGCCTCTGCGAGTTTGTTCTCGACGCTGTTGACGAAGTCGCCCTCGTCGTCGAACACCATCTGGTACGCCGGGTAGAACGTGTCACCGAGGGCACCGCCGCTGCCCACCTGTTGCTGACTCGGTGTGTCGAGGCTCATTCGCTATCTGCCTCCGCACCGGCCTTCGGAACGAACTGGCCGAAGTCGATGCTGTCTTCGTCATCACTCTCCTCAGAATCGTCCATCAGCGCTGAGACGATATCCGGGGTTTCGCGGCTCTTGTAGGTGTTGAACAGCGGTTGTGCGTTATCAAGTACCTGCTTGGTCTCCTCGACCATCTCCGGCGGCGCGTCCGGCCGGGGCACCATCTCCTCTTTCTCCGGGTCGATGTCGATCTTGACGGATTCCATCTCTCGGAGGTCCTCAAGCGACAGTTCGAGCTGGTCGTTGGCGATGAGCGTGAGGATGGTCTCGGGGTCGTTGATGAACGCCTGTATTGTCGCTGCGACCTGCGTGTAGGTGTTTAGCCCCTTTTCGATGAGGTACGCGAGGACGACTTTCCGCTTGAACAGTTCCTCGTCGAGTTTGTCCTGGGTCCACCCGCGGTCGAACTTGATTTCTTCGAGGGTGTTGGAGTTCCCCATCTGGATGTACTCGTCCGTCTCGGCGCGCCACTCGTAGACGTCCCGGACGTTGATTTCGTCGTTCTCGGCGGAGTACTCGTTGATTTCGGTCAGGGACTTGTTCCGGCGGACCTTGTTCCCGTCGACCCGCGTCTGGGTCTGAATCGAGACGAGGTCGAGCGCCGTAAACAGCGTCTTCGAGACGTTGATTGGCTCGGTGGTGAACCGCTTGATGACCTCGCCCACGGAGTCGGCGTGGAAGGTGGTGTAGGTGGTGTGCCCGGTCGACATGACCTGGAACAGCGTCCGGCCCTCCTCGCCACGAATCTCACCCATGACGATGTAGTCGGGTCGCTGGCGGAGCGCGGCCTCCAGCAGGTCGAACTCGTCGACATCGCCCTTGTCGTCCTCACCGAACGAGGGGCGCGTGACGCTGGCCACCCAGTTACGCTGTGGGAGTTCGACCTCACGCGTGTCCTCGATGGAGACGATCTTGGAGTTTGACGGGATGAACAGCGAGACAGCGTTTAGGCTGGTCGTCTTCCCCGAAGCAGTACCGCCGGCGAAGATGAGGCTCTTGTTGTTCTCGATACAGAGCCAGAGGAACGCCATCTCGTCCAAAGAGAAGGTGTTCCAGTTGATGAGGTCGACCGGGGTAAACGGGACGTCCTTGAACTGCCGGATGGTGTAGTTGGTCCCGTGATCGGACACCTCACGGCCGAGCGTCAACTGCGCACGCGACCCGTCCGGGAGCGTCGCGTCGACCTGTGGCTGGCGCTTCGAGATACCCTTCCCGGAACGCTGTGCGAGTTTGACGACGAAGTCGTCGAGTTCGCCCTTGCCGTGTTCGACGTTCGAGATGATCTGCTCGTAGTCGGTGTGATAGACGAACACCCGGGAGTTGTACCCGTCACAGGAGATGTCCTCCACGTTGATGTCGTGTTTGACGCCGTCAATGCGGGCGTAGCCGACGAAGTCCCGCTTGAGCATGTACAGCAGCTTCTCGACCTGATACTCGTTTAGTTTCGGTTCGTCGTCTTCGAGGATAGCCGGTTCCGGACGTGTCGAGATGCCGGAGAGTTGCCCCGTGGTTTCACTTTGAGTCTCCTCGTCTAGTCCGAACAGCTCTTTGACCTGGCCGAGAACGCTCTCTTCGCCGCTACCGGAGACTGAGCCGTCGTAGAGGTCGTACCGTGAAAGGAGCTGTTCGGCCTCCCGCTGGATGACCTGTGCCCGGTCGGCGTCGGTCCCCTGGACGATCACGTCATCCTCAGAATACTTGATCGCGGTTTTGAGTTTGCCCGACAGGAACTCCCGAAGGTCGATCTCGATGTCGGTGAGATACGGCTCGATGACGTAGTACTTCTTCTCGTTCTCTTTCCGTGAGTGGAAGATGACGACGCAGGCGTAGGGCTTGTTCACCCAGTACCGTTCCAGTTCCCTGAAGTGGGATTTCTTCGACTGGGGAACGGCTTTTTCGAGGTCATAGCGGTTAACGACAGTTGTGTGGCCCTCCCGTGTCGAGAAGAACTCGTCTTCGTCCAGTTCCGGATTCACGTCGACGGTGTTTTCGTCGACGTACTCGTGCAGTTCACTGGCGATGCCTTCGGCGGCGGAGAGCTTGTTTTCCGTGTGTTCAGGGTCGAAGGTTAGATACTCACTGGCATCGAAAGGAATGACCTCGCCGTCACTGTCACGGGGGAGGCTGCCGTCCTCGTAATAATACTCCTGTTTGAAATGCTCCCACGTGTAGATATCTTTCGCGACTGGCGTCGTTGTTGGATCAAGATACTCTTCGAATGGCGCTTGGAGTGTTTTCCCGGCGCTCGCCGCGTTTTCGAGTCGCTGGCTGAGTTCTCTCGGCTCGAAGCCGAGGTACACGCTCCGGTCAAACCGGCCGCCGTCGTGGACCTCCCGCCGGAGATCATCCCACGTGTATTCGCCGACCCGGACAGGCTTGTCAGTCAGGCTCCCCCCACTATTGACCTGCTCTGACTCACCTCCCCCAGTATCATCGATAGCCATTGTTATTCATCTCCCGTTAGGCAGGAAAAAACTTTACCCCCATCAAATGTAACTGAAAAAGAGCTTCCGGTCGTTTGTATCACGGTCTCCTCACGGTAGTAAGTGGACCATACTGAATGTTTCGCCGACCCTTACTGTCAATTAATGAACGACTCTATCCGGGCCATCGCTTCTTTGAGGTCATCAAGGCCCGTCGCGTACGACACTCGCAGATGACCTGATCCACCCTCGCCGAAGGCTGTGCCGGGGACGACCGCGACTCGCTTTTCCTGAAGCAGACTTTCGGCGAACTCACCGGCATCGTCCCAGGGACACTCCGGGAACGCGTAGAACGCCCCAGCCGCCGGGAAGCAATCAAGTCCCATTTCTTCGAAGCGCGTGAGGACGTACTTCCGTCGGCGGTCGTACTGCGCGGCCATTTCCGTGACCTCGTCGCGGCAGTTGTCGAGTGCCTCCATAGCGGCGTGCTGAGCCGTTGTCGGGGCCGAAAGCATCGAGTACTGATGGATTCGGTTCATCGCCTTGATAGCCTCTGGCGGGGCCATCGCGTAGCCCAGTCTGAACCCCGTCATCGCGAACGCCTTGGAAAACCCGTTGAACACGACGGTCCGCTCGCGCATCCCGGGAAGGGTCGCGATAGACGTGTGGTCGTGTTCGTACGTGAGATCGGCGTAGATCTCGTCGGCGAACACGAGGAGGTCGTTTTCGCGGCAAAAGGCTGCAACGGACGCCATCTCCTCGGCCGCCATCGTCGCTCCGGTCGGATTGTTGGGGTAGCAGTACACGAGTGCGTCGGCCTCGGCCGCACCGGACGACTCCAGCACCTCTCGGGTGAGTTTGAACTCGTCTTCCGCGCGTGTTGGAACGTCAATCACGTCGATGCCGGCGAACGTCGCGCCGGGGACGTACGAGACGTAGCAGGGCTGGGCGATAGCGATTGAGTCTCCGGGGTTTAGCAGCGCCCGAAAAGCGAGGTCTAGACCCTCGCTCGCACCCGCGGTGATGAGGATTTCCTCGTCAGGGTCGTACTGCAGGTTGTGTGTCGCCGCTTCGTAGTCTGCAATGCGTTCCCGGAGCTCCCGCTTGCCGCGATTGGCGGTGTAGGAGGTCTGGCCGCGTTCGAGCGACGCGATAGCGGCTTCACGGGCCGCCCATGGGGCAGAGAAGTCCGGCTCACCGACCCCGAGCGAGATGATGTCGTCCATCTCCTCGGCCAGTTCGAAGAATCGACGGATGCCCGAGGGCGGCACGCTGTCGACTCTGTCCGCTGGCTCGAACGTCATGGTGAGACGGACAGCCGGTCATCGTCGTCGTGGTCGTCGAACTCCATCCCCTGCTCCTTGTACGACTCCATGATGTAGTGGGTTACCGTCTGCGTAATCTCGGGGATTGGTGCGATTTTGTCGCTGATGAAGTGCGACACTTCGCGCATCGAATCGCCCTCAACCTCCAGATCGAAGTCGTAGTCCCCGCTGACGAGGCGCAGTGACGTCACTTCCGGGAACTTCGCGATCCGGTCGGAGATGTCGTCGTAGCTGGTCTCACGGTCCAGCGTAACGTTGAGTTCGACAGTGGCACGGACGCGTTCCTCGTCGCTCTCGACCGCGTTCCAGTCGACGACAGCTTGATAGCCGCGAATGATGCCTGCCTCCTCAAATTCGTCGATAAGTTCGGCTACCTCGCTCTCGGAGTAATCGGTCAACCGAGCGATGTCCTCGGTCGTGTAGCGAGCGTTCTCCCGTAGCAGGTCGAGTATCTCGCGGCGACTGCTCATACAGTGCCAGCAGAGTGACGCGGACAAAAGCCTTGCTCAATAGTGGGAGAGGATCACATCATTCGGGTCGAACCACACCAGACGGTTTTAATATCTCTGCCGGTTAGATGTTGATTAATGTTCGAAGAGGGTGGCCAGCGGGCAGATTCCGACACGGGATGGGCACACATCGCGAACCACGATAAGGCGGCAACAGTTATCGACACGCTACTCCGTCTCGATGCGGACGAGACGTACACGAAAACCGCCCTGAGTGAAGCGGCCGGCGTGCCGCTGAAGACGTTGTACCTTGATGGGACGCTCGAAGAGCTAGTGACGGTCGGACTGCTGGAAAAACACGAAGCAGACGGGAAAGAGACGCTGTTCTCCGTCGACAATGGGAGCGAGGCGTTCGAGGCAGCGAAGGCTTTCGATGCCGCAGCAGCGACATCTGGCGAAGTGGACAACTGAGTAAAGCGGCTGTCACAGAAGTCAGCCCAGCGTCCGTGGACTTTTGACGGTGACAGTCGTAGTGAGAGGCGATGGTTTCACTCGATTCGGAGTCCGACGTGCTCGGACGTGGGGACAGAGCACCGACGTTCGAACTCCCGGGAGCGGACGGAAAAACGCACTCACTGTCGGATTTCACGGACAAGGACGCACTACTGGTCGTATTTACGTGCAACCACTGTCCGTACGCGAAAGCGAAGATTGGAGAGCTAAACCGTCTCGCGACAGACTACAACGATCTCGCTGTCATTGGAATCAACGCCAACGACCCTGAAGAGTACCCAGACGACTCGTTCGAGCGGATGCAGGAACTCGTCGACCGTGGAGAGATACAGTACGACGCGTATCTATTCGATGAGCCACAGGATGTCGCGGCCGCGTACGGCGCTCGCTGTACCCCCGATCCGTTCTTGTTCCGAAACGACGATGGAACGTTCAAACTGGCGTACCACGGCCGCCTCGACGACGCACCGAACCCGGACGACGAACCGAGCGAGCGGGAGATGGCTGCACACGTCGAAACGTTGCTCAGTGGCGACCAGATTACGGCAGTCGAGAAACCATCCAGAGGGTGCTCGATAAAGTGGAAGCCCGGTAACGAACCAGCCTACTGGGACGTCTGAATAGAACGGCGGAGCGCGAGCGGAAGCTTCGGGAAGTTGCGTTGCCGGAGCGAGTGACGACCTGTGGAGACCGGTCGAGACATCCCGAGCTACAGTACCTTTATGCGGTGGTGAGACATTCGTCAACATAGATCATGAAGAAGCTCATCAACGATGCGGAGACGGTCGTCGACGAGATGCTCGACGGGATGGTCGCGGCGTACCCCGACACCGTTCGCCGGTTACCTGACACACAAGTGCTGGTCCGGGACAGCGCGCCGGTCGACGACAAGGTGGCGGTCGTCAGCGGCGGCGGGAGCGGTCACGAGCCGACACACGCCGGCTATCTGGGCGAGGGAATGCTCGACGGTGCAGCGGCGGGAGAAGTGTTCACCTCCCCGACAGCGGACGAACTCGAAGCGATGGTCGACGCCTGCGACAGCGGGGCGGGCGTCCTGCTGGTCATCAAAAACTACGAGGGCGACGTGATGAACTTCGAAACGGCCGGGGAGATGGTGGAGATGGAGGGGACGGAAGTCGCCGAAGTCGTGGTCGACGATGACGTGGCCGTCGAGGACTCGCTGTACACGAGCGGTCGCCGCGGCGTCTGTGGGACGATTCTCGTCCACAAAGCCGCCGGCGCGAAGGCCGCTGAAGGCGCGGACCTCGACGAGGTACAGCGCGTGGCACACAAGGTCGTTAACAATGTCGGGACGATGGGCATGGCCCTCACCTCCTGTGTCACCCCTGAAAAGGGGGAACCGACGTTCGACCTTGGCGAAGACGAAATCGAACTCGGCATCGGCATCCACGGCGAGCCGGGGGTCGAGCGGACAGAGGCGATGTCCGCCGACGAGATTACCGAGGAACTCACCGAGGCCGTCCTCGACGACCTCGAACTGGACGCCGGCCAAGAGGTCGTCACCATCGTCAACGGGATGGGCGGGACGCCACAGATGGAACTGTTCGTCGTCAACCGTCGCCTGCAGGAACTCCTCGGTGAACGGGACATCGAGACGTGGGACGCGTGGGTGGGAGATTACATGACCTCGCTGGACATGGCAGGGTGTTCAATTACGGTCTGTGCGGTGGACGAGGAACTGAAAGCGCTGCTGGGCGCGCCAGCCGAAACACCGGCTCTGACGGTCCGATGAGCCCGGAGAGCGACGCCGCGGCCGCTGCCGTCGCGGCCGTCGAGAACGTCGCGGACAGAATCGAGACCGAACGGGAGCACCTCACCGATCTTGACTCCGCAATCGGCGACGCCGACCACGGCGGTAACATGGCCCGGGGGTGGCAGGCAGCAGCCGAAGCGGTTACCGACCTCGACAGCCCAACGGTCGAGGCGGTCGTCAAAACTGCCGGAAAGACCCTGTTGTCGGAGGTCGGTGGGGCGTCGGGGCCG
Source organism: Haloarcula sp. Atlit-47R (assembly GCF_003665985.1). NCBI lineage: Archaea > Methanobacteriati > Methanobacteriota > Halobacteria > Halobacteriales > Haloarculaceae > Haloarcula > Haloarcula sp. Atlit-47R. Next base: position 13,993 of record NZ_QPLQ01000009.1, read on the forward strand.
CTGTACGGCGGTTCGCTCGTGTTCGCCAGTGCGGAGCTGAGCGACGGCCTCACCGCCGAATCGGCCGTCGCCTTCGCGGAGACGTACCTGGAGAAGGTGCAGGACCGCGGCGACGCGAAGGTCGGCGACAAGACGATGATCGACGCGCTCGTCCCAGCGGTTCACACGTTCAAGAAGTCCGTCGAGACGGACGACCTGCCCCCGCTCGACGCGCTCGCGAAAGCCGTCGCGGCAGCGGAGCACGGCGTCGCATTCACCGTCCCCATCCGGGCCGCAAAGGGTCGGGCGTCGTATCTGGGCTGGCGGTCAGTCGGGCATCAAGACCCGGGAGCGACAAGCACGCTGTACATCCTGGAAGAGCTGCTGGCGACGGCCGCAGATCACCTCGACCAGGTAGTCCCGTCGGTCGATGCCACCTCTCCGACGATTCCCGATGGGGAGGCGACCGAGGAATAATGGTAGGACTCGTTGTCGTTTCCCATAGTTACACTGCCGCACAGGGAATCTCGGAAATAGCCGCGGAGATGGCCGGTGAGACACCCATCGAACCGGTCGGTGGCGACAGTGACGGTGGTATCGGGACGGTCCCCGACGACATCGAAGCTGCGCTTGCTGCCGCCGACGACGGCGACGGTGTCGTTGTCCTCGTGGACCTCGGTAGCGCCGTTATGAACACCGAGGTCGCCATCGAACTGAGCGAGACTGAGGCCGCGATAGCGGACGCGCCAGTGCTGGAGGGCGCAGTCAACGCGGCGGTAGCCGCCACCGGCCCGGACGCGACGCTCGGTTCCGTCCGGGAACAGGCAGAAGCGGCTCGGGATGTCGACAAGCTCTGAAAGAAGTCATGCTGGCGGTGCGTGTTGACCGACGAGAGTTCCGGCAAGCACACACCTGACAGCCGTCGACCGAAGGCCCAGCGATGAAACGCAGGCTGTTGTGCTCCTGTTAGATTTCGTCCAGCGATTCGAACCCACTCCAGCACTCGCAATCGAGGTCGTCGATGGACGTGACTTCGTCCGGAAGCGAACTTATCGGCATCCCATCGTCAAACTCGTCACACTCCTCGATGTGGATAGAAAAGTCGCTACTCGACATGATTGGCATAGTCAATACTACCGCCTAGCACTGCAAAAATCCTCGGAATCGAGACGCACTGGCACACAGTACGAACTGATTACACAGCGAGAGCCGAGACGGATGCCGCTCGTATTAGAACATGGTCGTTACCCGGTATCGTCTGTCTAGAGAACGCTTATTTGTTGATGCCTTTATGGTTCCTGATACGATACAGTACGCAATGAACTCCGGGAGTGGGACAGTGGACCAACCTCTGAAAGAGGCGTCGTCCGTATTGGTGCTGGCACGCGATTCGAGCGACGCCGAACGAGAGGGCTGTGCAGGATTCCTGGCTGAGCAAGGGGCCAGTGAGTCGAAAGCAATCTGTGTCACAGTGACTGAGTCCCCCGATTCCCGCCTCTCGCTGTGGCAACAGCACCTCGACGACGAGATGCCCGAGGAGGCGATCATCGTCGACGCCGGCAGCGAGTTACCGGCGAACTCACAGGCAGCGGCCTCTGGCGCATTTCCCTCATTGACGCTCGATACCCTCCCCGGGACAGTGGCCCCGATAGATATCGGCGCGACCGTCTCCCGACATCTCGGTCGACTGAAACAGTCGGATGCGCCGCTACTGCTCTGTCTCCATTCAATAACTGGACTGCTCGAGTCCTGGGAGCGTGACCGCGTCATCGCGCTGGTGACCGCATTGAACCGCCAGTGTGCCGAGATGAACGTCTCAAGCCACCACCACATGGACCCGGAGGCTCATACGGAAGAGACAGTTGAGATGTTTCGGCCGCTGTATGATGTCGTCTACGAGTATCTCCCGGGCCACGGCTGGACCGTCACGGCGTCGAAAGACGCAGAGGAGTCGCCGACGTTTCGGAATACCGTCACCCCACCCGGCGGCGTCAAGAAGGGCGACCCGGAGGAACCCGAAACGATTCCGATACCGTACTCGTTTGATCAGGTGCTGGAGCTGATCTCCGCCCCGCGGCGACGGAGTCTCCTGTATCACCTGAAAGACCGGTCTGAAACCGAGATCCCACTTGACGACCTCGTCGACCGCGTCTACGAACGCGAAAAGGCGATTCCAGCCAGGGAGACGCCAAAATCGCGCGACGAAGTGGGCGTATCGCTGGCACACAACCACCTGCCGCGGCTGGACGATCTCGGGATTCTCTCATACGAGACGGCGGCCAACACTGTCGAGTACTATCACAATCCCGCGCTGGAGTCGGTCATCCGGTACGTCGAACGCCTCGAACTCGGTTAGTCCCGGCCTGGACCCACTCATTTATGTCACCGCTCCCGACATAGCCCGACATGGATGAAACCCCGCTCCCGGAAGTGACAGCGCAGTTCGCCCGGACACTGGCACCGGCCAGCGATGCAGTCATCGAGGAGATGGACGCCAAAGCCAACCGGGAAGGATTCCCGACGGTCGGCCCCGCAGTCGGCGGGTGGCTCCGCCTCGTCGCCCGGATGGTCGACGCCGACCGCGTCTTCGAGTTCGGCTCCGGCTTCGGCTACTCGGCCTACTGGATGGCTCCAGCCGTGCCCGACAGTGGGCAGATCGTTCTGACGGAGATTGACGCCGACGAACTCGAAGACGCCCGTGAGTTCCTCGACCGCGGCGGGTTCAGCGACCGGGCAGCCTTCGAGCACGGGGACGCAATCGAAATTGTCGAGGGGTACGACGGCCCGTTCGACGTTGTGCTCATCGACAACGAGAAACACCGATATACAGAGGCCTTCGAGGCTGTCCGGGAGAAAGTGCCGGTCGGCGGGGCCGTAGTCGCCGATAACATGATCGAGGCCGGGCCGCTGGAGTTCGAGGCAGTCCGGGCACTGCTGGACGGCGATGACATCGATGCGAACGAAACGAGTCGCGGTATCGCCGCGTATCTCGAATGCGTCGGCGACGACCCGGAGTTCGAGACAGGGCTGTTGCCGCTAGGCGAGGGCGTTGCCGTGAGCGTCCGTATGGAGTGAGCGGCACAGGACCAACACGCTCTGATTCTCGCCGACGAAAATGCGGGTGCATAGCTTATGTATGAGGCCACACAACTCAGCGGCAACGCTGGTCCTAACGAATGAGTCTGATGATAGATATTCGGAAGCTCGGGTTGTTCAATCAGATGGCTAAAGAGGGCGGCAACACCGTTGCGAACCACCTCAGCCAGATGACAGGGATGGAGACGGAGATGGAGATCACGAAGATCAACTTCATCGATATCCCGGATATCAAAACACACGTCGGCGACGAGAAGCAGATCGGTATCAGTATCGAAATGGTCGAAAAGCCCCATGGGCATATCCTGTTCCTGTTCAACGCCGCCAGTGCGAAGGACCTCGCTACTGGGATGATCGGCGATATGGGTGAGACAGACCCCAACGCGAGCGGTTTCACCGATATGGAGCGATCAGCGATTCAGGAAATCGGCAACATAATGACCAGCGGCTTCATCGACGGCTGGGCGAACGTGCTCGATACCACCATCGACATCTCCACGCCGAACTTCACGTTCGGCCCGGGGAGTGGAATGGTGGACCAGCTCGTCGGCGATCGGGACAACGAGATGGCGCTGATGTTCGACTCCCGCGTCCACGCACTGGAGTCCGATATCAACGTAAAGGTGTACACGTTTCCGGAACTCGAAGAACTGGTCGACCTGATGCAGGAAATCGAAGTGTAAGCAGGCCGTAATGATGGAGACGGCGGGCGCGACGGATGAACTCCTTGTCCTTCATAAAAGATTTAGCAGTGTTTCTTGTATCGTGGGCCCTTGCGTCATGATATGCCAGGAGGTAGCCCACAAACTCTCCGACCGTTCCTGTGGCGTGCAGAAACACTATATCCGGACACAGAGGTCGTCTCTCGTACCCACGAGGGCATCGTCCGTCACGACTACGCCGAATATGCCGAGCGGACGGCGCAGTTAGCGAACGCAATCGAGGCAGCCGGCTATGGCGACGGCGAACGACTCGGGACGTTCTGCTGGAACCACAGCCGTCACTTCGAGACGTACTTCGGGGTGCCGGGGACCGGTGCGCAGCTACACACGATCAACCCGCTCCTGCCCGACAAACACATCCAGTATATCGTCAGCGATGCACAGGACGAACTCATCTTCGTCGACGAATCGCTCCTGCCGAAACTCGAGGGTGCCGCCGCCGATGATCCCGACTCCTTCGAAACGGTTGAGCAGTTCGTCGTGATGAGTGAGTCCGTCCCGGACACTGACCTCGATGCCGTTGCCTACGAGTCGTTCATCGCCGACCAGCCGACGGAGTACGACTGGCCCGAACTGGAGGAGGAGCGTCCTGCCGGCCTTTGTTACACATCCGGCACGACCGGGCGGCCGAAAGGCGTTGAGTACACCCAGCAGATGCTGTGGAGCCACACGATGGCGATTCAGTCGCCACAGGGGATTCCGCTCGACGACGACGACGTCGTGATGCCGGTCGTCCCGATGTTCCACGTCAACGCGTGGGGCCTCCCGTTTTCGGCAACTGCTGGCGGGGCCAAGCACGTCTACCCCGGGCCACAGCCGGAGCCGGCGGACCTCGCAAAGCTCATCGAGGAAGAGGATATCACCGTCACGGCTGGTGTCCCGACTGTCTGGCTGGGGCTGATGGAGTACATCAAAGAGAACGATGTCGACCTCTCATCGCTTGAGCGGCTCATTGTCGGCGGAAGCGCCGCGCCGGAAGCAATGATTCGGTTCTTCGACGACCATGACGTGGAACTGGTCCACGCCTGGGGGATGACCGAGACGGCTCCGGTGGGTGCGGTAGCGTCCCTGCGGAGTGACTTGGCGGACGCTGACTACCAGACGCAGCTAGATAAGCGGGCAAAGCAGGGGCTCGTCACGCCCGGGCTGGAGTTCCGTGTCATCGACGACGACGGCAACGAGGTCCCGCACAACGGCGAGGACTTCGGCGAACTCCACATCCGCGGCCCGTGGGTGACCACGGAGTACTTCAAGCGGCCGGAGGCAAACGAACAGGAGTTCGAGGACGGCTATCTGAAGACCGGCGACGTGGTGTCCGTCGACGAGGACGGCTACATCAAAATTGTCGACCGGGCGAAAGACGTCATCAAGAGCGGCGGGGAATGGATCTCCTCGCTCGAACTGGAGAACGAACTGATAGCCCACGACGACGTGAACGAAGCGGCAGTCATCGGTGTCCCACACGAGCGCTGGCAGGAGCGCCCCCTCGCGATGATCGTTCCGACAGCCGACGCCGACGAGGAGACGCTCGGTGATGAACTCCGGGCGCACATCCTCGACTCCTACCCCAAGTGGTGGGTCCCGGACAACTTCATCACCATCGACGAGGTACCGAAGACAGCAACCGGGAAGTTCGACAAGAAGTCGCTCCGTGACGAGTACGCCGACGAATCGCTCGTTGAGGGCCGCGTTCCTGACGATGCCGCACCTGAGTGAGAGAGTACGGTACAGTTACTGGACGCCTGCGACGAGATCCCGAACTTCGGTCCGGTAGGTGGCTGGCTGGAGGCCGAGGTCGACGTCGACGGAGACCGTGATGCCGTCGCTCAGGTCGGTTTCGACGGTCTGTGCGAAGTTCTGCGCCGGGTACGCACCCCCGGAGATGATGACAAAATCACCGTGGTGCCAGACGGCGAACATCGCCGAGATGTCGATATTGCTGGCCGGTATCTCGACCGCCTCATTTTCCGTCACCGCAAAAGAGATTCCCTCGAACGGGTACACAGCGGACAGTTCGACCGTTTCGGCCGTCTCACCGGTGGCGATATCGATTGTTCCCTCGCCGGATTGCTCGATGTCTGTCAGCCCCTGCGCTTCCATCTGTTGTTCGAAACTGTCGCGAGCGTTTGTTCTGACTTCCGAAAGTAGTTCCTCGCGGCCCGCGCCAGCCGGGAGATTGTCGAGGTTCGGGCTGAAATCCACTCGCGTGGCGAAAAACACGGAGAGCGCAGTCTGGACCTGGTCGAGGGTACGGCTGGCGACGCGCTCCTGTAGCTGTTCGTCGACATACTGGACCGTGCTGGAGACGGCCTCGACCGAAACCGGACCGTAGCTTCGGTCGAACACTGTGTCCGAGGACTGGTCCGTTCGCGTCCAGCCACCGTCTTTCAGTTGTGCTGTCGGAACGTTCGGTGGCGGTGCCTCGGCTGCAGCCAGAAACGAACACCCCGCAAGCCCGGCGGTTCCGAGGGTTGCTCCGGCGAGCAGGTAGTCTCGACGATTCATGTTCGAGGAAGGCCACAGCCATGCAAAAGCGTGCTGGCCGATTATCAGGAGTTTCCGGGAAACAACTACGACGGTGTTTGGCAGAGTTCCACGGAGTATATGAGTACACAAACCATGATATTTGCCATGGACCTACTATCCGAGAAACTCGTTCCGGAGCACGCACACGAGGTCAAGGAAGAGGCTCGGGAGTTCGCCACGGAGCACATCGAACCAGTTGCAGGGGAATACTACGCGTCCGGAGAGTACCCCTGGGAAGTGCTCGAAGCGGCGACGGAGGCCGGACTCGTCGCTCAGGATATCGGCGAAGAGTGGGGTGGGAGCGGCTACGACCTCCAGCAGATGCTTGCGATGGCGGAGGAACTGTACAAAGCCGACGCAGGGATCGCGCTGACGATTCAGCTCGCTAGCTTCGGCGCAGAGATTGTCGAAGACCACGGCGCGGACTGGCAGAAAGAAGAGTTCCTCAAGCCCGTCGCCGGCGGTGACCAGCTTACTGGCCTCGCTGTCTCCGAGCCGGAGACGGGGAGCGACCTCGCCGGGATGACGACGGCCGCCGAGAAGGATGGCGACGAGTGGGTGATCAACGGCGAGAAGTACTGGATCGGCAACGGGGTCGAGGCGGACTGGGTGACGCTGTACGCCAAGACCGGCGACGACCCGAACGACCGCTATGGGAACTACTCGATGTTTATTGTCCCGACGGATGCCGACGGCTACCACGCCGAACACATCCCCGAGAAGATGGGCTTCCGGGCGTCCAAGCAGGCCCACATCGTGCTTGACGACTGCCGGATTCCGGAAGAGAACCTGATCGGCGTCGAAGGGGCTGGCTTCTATATGCTTGCCGAATTCTTCAATCACGGTCGCGTTGTCGTCGGCGGCCACGGCATCGGTCTCGCTGCGGCGGCCATCGAAGAAGCCTGGGAGTTCGTCCACGACCGCGAGGCCTTCGGCAAAACCGTCGACGAGTTCCAGGCTGTCCAGCACAAACTGGCCGATATGCAACTCGGCCTCCAGTCCGCCCGAGCCCTCACCTGGCACGCGGCCGAGCGCGTCGCCAATCAGGAGAACGCCGGCTACTGGGCCGCGCTGGCAAAGACCAAGGCGACCGAGGCTGCGATGGACTGTGCGGAGAAGGGGATGCAACTCCACGGCGGCCGGTCCGTGCTAACGGAGAACCGGATCTCCCGCGTGTACCGCGACGTTCGGATTCCGGTCATCTACGAAGGAGCCAACGACATCCAGCGGAACCTCATCTACAACCAAGCCCCGATGTAACCGGTCGGTATCAGCCGACAGACACCGGTTGATTGATTGGGTCACGGACAGCGTGTTTTTCCCGGGAACACCACCCTTCGAGTGTTCTTTGGGGAATCTGACTGGCCAGCTGTCGCTACGACGGCAGTTCACCCCTGACAGTCTCCACAGCCCGAATGTACCAACTAGACTGGTCAGTACGCTACTGTACGCGGTCTGTGTGGGTCATACTGAGCTGGTACACCACCCTACAAGTGTTCTGACATCACCACCCAGCTGACCCGACACCACTATACAAGTGTTCTATCACCACCCTGCGAGTGTTTTTAGTTCGGTTGCAACCAGACTAGAACAGTGAACACGCGTTCACACACCACCCTGCAAGTGTTCACACGGCGGTGTACAGACATCTGAAATTCCCGAAGACACCACGCTGCAAGTGTTTTATTGCGTTGTTCGGAGTCTCAACGCGTCCCCTCACACCACCGTGCAAGTGTTTCACGTACTAAGCGAGAAGACTGTATCGGAACACCACCCTGCAAGTGTTTCAAAAAGACCGTTTTGGGCGGTTTTGCCGTCGGATCGAGGGTTCACACCACCCTGCAAGTGTTTTCGAAGCGGAATACCGTGGGGCTGTGGTAGCGAAAGAGGACACACCGGTCTGCAAGTGTTCTACACACCGCAACGGGGACCAGATGCCTGCATAGTCGCATCCAGCTTATTATTGATTGTGGGTACACACACCACCGTGCAACTGTTCTTGTCGTCACGATATGGAGACTGCCGCTGAACACACACACACCACCGTGCAAGTGTTCTGCCGCGTGAGCCGGAAGGGGTGTGCAAAAACGTGGGCTACGTGAACTGCCAGAGGTTCTGTTGCTCATCGTCAGTGGTGTCCGGTGCCTCGAATTCAGTCGCCTCGTCTTCCAGATAGTGTTCGAGAATTCCGTTGACGTTACTCGGTACGGCATCACTGTAGGATGACTGGAGGGCGGCGTTGATGATATCGGTCGGGTCGTCGGTGACTTCGTAGATGTACTTGCGCCCGCCCTTGCGACCAAGGTTGCGCTCGGCTGAGCGGACCAGCCCCTGCATCGAAAGCTGGTCAAGGAACTCGTAGATTTTCCGCTCAGACTTCACACGGCGGCCGCTCGACTCCGCGATAGAGGAGTAGAGGTTGTAGATCCGTTTCGTCGACGCTTCGTGTTTTGGTTCGATAAGTGCAAGCGTCGTCGCGAGATACGTTAGCGCCTGCTGTGAACTCAGGTCGTGCTCGAAGTAATCCAGCAGTTCGTCAGTCTCGATGGTGTCTGTCGCCCGCCGTGTATGGGCTTCCGTCACACCGTCTGCGCCTTCCATCCGCGCGTACTCCCCGGCTTTTTCCAGAATTCGAAGCCCCTGTCGAACGTCGCCCCGTTCCTGTGCCGAGAAGGCCGCCGCAAGCGGGACGACATCTTCGCCGAGTACGTCTTCCCGGAACGCGATGTTGGCGTAGTAGCCCAGAATGTCGCGAAGTTCGGTCGCGTCGTACGGGCCAAACTTGATCTCTCGCTCGCCCAGCGTCGATTTTACCTTGGGTTCCAGCACGTCGACGAACTTGAGGTCGTTCGAGATACCGATGAGTCCGACCTTCGCATCGGTGATCGGCGTGTTCTCGTTCGCTTCAGCCCGTGGCAGTTCGTAGAGGAAATCGTTCCGCGCGTCCGCTGGGATGTTGTCAATCTCGTCCAGAATGATGAGGACGTTCCCACCAACAGCTTCAATCTCTTCGTAGAGAAATTCGAAGACGCTGTCAGTGCTGTAACCGCTCTCCGGGAGTTGGTTCTCAGGATCCCGGAACTCGTTGACGAGCGTGTTCACCAGTGCATACGCTGACCGGTAGTTCCGGCAGTTTATCGGCCCGACAACGGTGAGCGGGATGTCCTCGGCCTCGGCCTTCTCCTCGAGTTTGTCCCGTACCCACTTCGTAACCGCCGTCTTTCCGACTCCTGTTGGGCCGTAGACGAAGACGTTGTTGGGGTCGTGGCCGACAATGACATCCTGAAGCGCGTTGATGTAGAACTCGATCTCCTCGTCGCGGTGAAATATCGTATCCGGCGTGAACGTGTCTTTTTTCAGCGGTTGCTTTCGTTCGAAGATTGCATCAGTCCCATCGAACGGGTTCTCGTTCACGTCGACCATGTATGCCACCTTTCGAGTGACTCTATATAAAACCAGTGACCACCGTTCAAGTGTTTCAAGTGTTCCTACGTCGAGCAGTCACACACCACCCTGCAAGTGTTTCTCCACTCCATCTCGAAAACAGGCACGAACGGTCCGCTACGTCGAGAGCTGAGCTAACACACTTGAGTCCTGCGATTCTTGCTTCTTCGATTCAGAGTAGATATAGAACTAGAATATAATTCTTATATCTTGTTGTACATGCAATTTATACCGGTACATGTTGAATAGCGTGTTCTACAGATTTCCCACCAATAAGCCTCTCATCGCACCTAAATCACCGCATTGAGCTACTGGCCAGATCACATAATCTCAACAGACCAGAGCAATCTTGCGTCCGCTTAAATAAGAAAAAAGGGGCTCCACCCCTCCCCACCCCCACCCCTGCAAATGCCAAGAACACTTGCACGGTGGTGTGTGTGGGTCCCAATCTGTGAGCGAGATTTGGTATAAAAACGCCCCGGCGTCTGTCTGGCATACAGTTACATTCCACAGTGAACCGCAGACAGAACCGATCCTACCCACGACACGCGGCATCGTCTTTACTTTGTGACAGCCCGTAGACGCCGTATGGACGATCTCACAGTAACGTTCGTCGACCGGGGCCGCGTACAGGCTGACCGAAACTTTGTCGTCGATGGACACAGCGTTGCGACGGCCTCGAACCGCGACCCGGAACACGAGTACGAAACGTACGTCGTGTGGAACCTTGTCATCGAAACGCCCGAGTTGACCGTCCTCTGGGACACCGGCTCGCACCCGGAGGCTGGAGCCGGGTACTGGCCGACACCGCTGTATGAGGCGTTCGCGCACGTCGATGCCGCCGAGCACACTCTGCCAGCCGACCTAGAAGATGCAGGCTACAGCGTCGACGGCATCGACGCCGTCGTGATGAGCCACCTGCACCTGGACCACGCCGGCGGCCTGCACAACTTCGCGGGAACAGACGTGCCGATCTACGTCCACCGTGACGAACTCCCATTCGCGTACTACAGTGCTAACACCGACGAGGGTTCTATCGCCTACCTCGCCAGCGACTTCGACCGCGAGTTGAACTGGGAGGTCGTCCACGGCGACAGCCATCATCTCACCGACGGTGTCGAACTGCTGCACCTCCCCGGACACACGCCGGGACTCATGGGCGCGTTCATCGACCGGCCGGAACAGCCGCTGCTGGTCGTCGGCGACGAAGCGTACGTCGAGGCCAACTACGCCGGCCAGCCCATGGCGACGAGCCTCCTGTGGAACAACGGCGCGTGGAAGGAGAGCCTCGAACGGTGCCGCGACCGCCAGCGTGCCACAGGGGCCGAAGTGCTGCTCGGCCACGATCTCGCGGTGTTTGAGGACGCATCCGGGACGATGGACTGAGACACGGTTCGCGTCAAGTCAGTCCGAGACAGCGACGAGAGTTCGGCGTTCGCCGCCTTCAGTCGCTACGACCCACCGGTCATCGTGGCGCTCGACGACTGCCCACACGCCGAAAAACAAGTGTAACTCCAGTTCGAGACCGTTGACGCGTTCACCGGTCTCCTCGATACGGAACTCGCGTGTGTCGTCAGGTGACATGTTACCGCAAGGCTGCCGACGGGTCGGCCGTCGTGCGGACCGCGGTGGCCAGGTCGGGGGGAGCCGTCACTGTTCGAGGTAACCGTACGTTTCCTCCAGATAATCGATAATCCAGTCGACTGTCGACTCGTCGTACGTCCAGAAGCCGTAGAACTCGCGTGGTTCGCGCTCCTCGGCCAGCAGGGCGCACTTCTGGGTCGGGTCACCGCCGCCGTCGAACACGACGAACCACGAGTCGGCGATTTCGTCGGACCGCTCCAGATGCAGCGTGAACGTGCTGTACTCGGGCGGGTCAACGTCAGGGACGGCATAGGCATGAACGTCCACGTCGGTCTCGCCCAGCCGCTCGTAGAGGTCGAGTTCGCCCTGCAGGGTCGAGAGCGTCTGGAAGCCGGCGTGGAGAGTCCCCTGTCCCACCCGCCACGCGCGGTCCTCAATTTCGCGGGACGCGGCAGTCATCCGCTGGATAGACCACGAGGTGAACATCGTCTCGTCGAGGTGGTCGAGAATCGACGCGTACGGACTGTTGTCCCGCGTGATGTACTGACGGCCTTGTTCGAGCGAGTCGGTGAACGAAGTGAGACTCGCAGCTGCGATGACCTCCTCGTCTTCGCTGAGGGTAATAAACTCGCCCGGTCGCCCGCTCTCAGTCTGCTCGGTCTGAACCTGAACGTTGCGGTCTGCGAAGCGCTCGCGCAGGTCTTCGGCCGCTGTCGGCCCGGCGTTGAAGATAGTCAGCGTCTTCTGGTGGTCTTCGACGCCGGCGATGAGTTCCGTTAACGACATCCTCGACTGTACAACGGTATTCACTGTGTTAGTCGTTGCGGGAGGAGGAACGCGCATCGGTAATCACAGGCAAAAAGTGTCACAGAGATGTATAAAATGGGTGAAAGGATACGCAAAAACACCGACGAATCCGCATTTCGAAAACGGCAATCTGAGGTCCTGTGGCGAAAGATAACGATTAATGAGTGGTGATGTAGTGGAAAATCTTTAGTCATGGCCCCCCAACGGAATGGTACGGCACCAGAGCTGGGGCCGAGGATTTCACAATGACAGACAACGAACTAATCTGGCGAATCGCCGGTGGTTCCGGTGACGGAATCGACTCGACAAGCCAGAACTTCGCGAAGGCCTTGATGTGGTCGGGGCTGAACGTGTTCACACATCGTCATTACCCGTCGCGTATCCGCGGCGGCCACACGTACGTGGAAGTACGTGCGAAAGACGAACCGGTACAGTCCCGCGGGGACGGCTACAACTTCCTGCTGGCACTGGGTGACTCTTTCGCCCGCAACCCACAGGAAGAGGCCTACTACGGCAAAGAGGAGCTGAAACCGCTGTACGAGAACTTCGACGACCTCCGAGAAGGGGGCGTGCTCCTCTACGACGAGGGACTGCTCGACGACGAGGACGTCGACGAGATCGGTCTCGAAGAGGCCGCCGAGGAGAACAACTGGCACGTCGTCCCGATGGACCTGCGCGGTATCGCCAAGGAACACGGCCGCGAGATCATGCGGAACACGGCCGGTATCGGCGCGACCGCGGCCATCCTCGACATCAGCACCGACGAGTTCGAGAAGCTCATCAAACAGAACATGAGCGGCGACATGCAGGAAGCGAACCTCAACGTCCTGCACGACGCCTACGAAGCCGCGAGCGAACTCGACGTCGACCACGACATCGAGGTCCCCGAGGGCTCCCACGACGAGGAGCAGGTCATCCTCTCGGGGTCGAACGCCATCTCCTACGGCGCAATCGACGAGGGCTGTCGCTTCATCTCGGGGTACCCCATGACGCCGTGGACCGACGTGTTCACCATCATGTCCCAACACCTGCCCGAGTTCGGCGGCATCTCCGAGCAGGTCGAGGACGAAATCGCGGCCGCCGCGCTCGCCCTCGGTGCGTCCCACGCCGGCGTGAAGGCCATGTCCGGGTCCTCCGGCGGCGGCTTCGCGCTGATGTCCGAGCCCCTCGGACTGGCGGAGATGACCGAGACGCCCATCGTGCTCGTCGAAGCGATGCGGGCCGGCCCCTCGACGGGGATGCCGACCAAGCCCGAGCAGGCGGACCTCGAACACGTCCTGTACACCTCACAGGGCGACTCCGCCCGCGTCGTGTTCGCGCCGGCGAACATCCGCGAGTGCTATACGCAGACCCGCTCGGCGTTCCGCATCGCCTACGAGTACCAGATTCCGGCTATCGTCATCTACGACCAGAAGATACAGGGCGAACTCCGGAATCTCCCTGCCAGCCACTTCGACGAGGAGCCGAACGCCGACCCCGGGTCCGTCCTCACCGAGGAGGAGATTCAGGACGCCGCACACCACTCTTCCGGGAAGTTCCAGCGGTTCCTCCACGAACCCGAAGACGGTTCGAACGTCAGCCCGCGCTCCGTGCCGGGCCAGAAAGACGGCCGCTTCCTCGCGACAGGCAACGAGCACAACCCGTCGGGCCACATCAGCGAGGACCCCGAGAACCGCGTTGCCCAGATGAACCGTCGGCTCAACAAGCTCGACGACATCCGTGCTGATCTGGACGAAAACACGTCCCACCAGACCTACCACGGACCCGACGAGGCCGACTACGGCATCCTCGTGTGGGGCAGCCAGCAGGGGACCGTCTTCGAGGCTGTCGACCGGCTCAACGAGAACGGCCACTCCGTGAAGGCGCTCGGCGTCTCGGATATGGCTCCGTACCCGAAGGAGGAAGTCTCCGAGTGGCTCGAATCGGTCGACGAGGCGCTCGTCGTCGAGATGAACGCCACGGCCCAGTTCCGCGGCCTGACCCAGAAGGAACTCGGCAAGTACGGCGACAAGATGTCGAGCTTGCTCAAGTACAACGGCAACCCCTTCGAGCCCGCCGAAATCGTCGACGGGTTCGAGTCCAGCATCGACGGCGAGGAACTCGCCGCGAGCAACATGAAGTACCTACCCGCGGCAGGTGACTAACCTATGAGTGCATTCTCAGCAATCAACGAAGAACGCGAAATCGAGCGCGACGAGTTTACACCCGGCATCGAACCGCAGGCGACCTGGTGTCCGGGCTGTGGCGACTTCGGCGTCCTCAAGGCGCTCAAGCAGGCCATGCCGGAAGTCGGCAAGAATCCCGACGAGGTCGCGCTGTTTACCGGCATCGGCTGTTCGGGCAAGCTCAACAGCTACTTCAACAGCTACGGGTTCCACACCATCCACGGCCGCTCGCTGCCCGTCGCCCGGGCCGCGAAGCTCGCCAACCCCAACCTCGAAGTCATCGCGGCCGGCGGGGACGGCGACGGCTACGGTATCGGTGGGAACCACACCATCCACACGGCCCGTGAAAACCACGATATGACCTATATCGTGTTCAACAACGAGATCTTCGGGCTGACCAAGGGCCAGACATCGCCGACATCGCCGAAGGGCCACAAGTCCAAGACACAGCCCCACGGGTCGGCGAAGTCGCCGATTCGCCCCCTGTCCCAGCAGCTCAACGCCGGCGCGACCTACATCGCCCGGACTGCCGCCGTGAACCCGAACCAGGCCAAGGAAATCATCGCCGAGGCCATCGAACACGACGGCTTCGCGCACATCGACTTCCTGACCCAGTGTCCGACCTGGAACAAGGACGCGAAACACTACGTCCCGTACACGGACGTGCAGCAGTCCGATGAGTTCGACTTCGACGTCTCGGACCGCGCGGAAGCCGCGGAGATGATGCGAAAGACCGAGGAACGCCTCTACGAGGGTGAAGTGCTGACCGGACGGATGTACGTCGATGACAGTCGCCCATCCTACGGCGAGGAGAAGCGCCAGATCGGCGAGATGCCCGAGGAACCGCTCGCAGAGCGGTACTTCGACGAGGACGCGGAGTGGGAGCGGACCTACGACAACCTCCTCGAACACCACAAATAGGACTCGCTGCCGGACTGCGAATACCATCTCGAACGACGGTTTCCGGTTCGGAAGATATTTTTTCATGCACCGAAAAGATTAGTCCATGAGTGCCGAGTCTACGGAGCGTCGAATCCTGTCGGTCCTCGAAGAGGACGCACAGGCCTCGTACGCAGAAATCGCGGAGCGAGCCGACGTATCGAAACCGACAGTCCGGAAATACATCCAGAAGCTCGAAGAGGAGGGCGTCATCGTCGGGTACTCCGCCGATGTTGACCCGAAGAAGCTAGCAGGCCAGTCGATTGCCCTGGTCGGCATCGATATCGCGAGCGATTGCTACGTTGAGGCTACGCGGAACCTCAAAGAGATTCCGGAGATGGAAGAACTGTACACGTCAAGCGGTGACCACATGCTGATGGCGGAGGTCCGAGCGATGGACGGCGACTCGCTGGCGGATGTCATCGAAGACAAGATTCTCGCCCTCGACGGCGTTACCGCCGCACATCCGTCGTTTCTCCAGGAACGGCTGAAGTAACGGGTTTTTAGACGCTCCAGCGCTGACTGCACGGTATGCCTTCTCGGCTGGTGCTCGGCCTCGGGCCAACGGCCGCGGACATTCTCGACGCGATTAGCGGCGACCGCGGTGATCTGGCAGTCGTGACACAGGACGAGCACCGTGCTGAAACGCTTCGAGCGGATGGAATCGATGTCCACGAAGCCGACCAGGCCGATCCGTCTGTTCTCGCCGGTCTCGACATCCAGCCCGAAAGCGTCATCGTCGCCAGCGAGGACCCAGAACAGAACGTCAGCGCGGCGATGACCGCGCGTGACCGCTTTCCGGACGCGTTCCTCCTCGCTTACGCCGGGCACGGCGCGACGGTCGACCAGCGCGACCGACTCGACAGCGTGGCGGACCGGCTGGTCACGCCGGAGACAGTCATCACTGACTACGTTACCCAATCGGTCGGCGACGAAGGAACACGAGCCAGACAGCTCCATCAGGTGCTCCGGGACATCGACGACCATCTCGCCGTCGTCACGCACGACAATCCCGATCCTGACGCGATTGCTAGCGCTGTCGCCCTCGGCGCGCTTGCTGAACGGGCCGACTGCGAGGTGACAATCTGTTACTACGGGGAGATTTCGCATCAGGAAAACCGGGCGTTCGTTAACCTCCTCGAATTCGACCTCCGGAACCTCGATGCTGAGTCGCCGGACGAGCTGGAAGCGTTCGACGGCTTCGCCCTCGTCGATCACTCCAGAGCCGGTGTCAACGACCAGCTCCCGCCGGAGACACCTATCGACATCGTCATCGATCACCACCCGCCGCGTGTCCCAGTCGAAGCCCGCTTCGTTGACCTCCGCAGCGGCGTCGGGGCGACGAGCACCCTGCTGGTCGACTATCTCCAGCGGTTCAACGTCGACATTCCGACACCTATCGCAACGGGCCTGCTATTCGGCATTCAGGTCGACACGAAGGACTTTCGTCGGGAAGTCGCTGCCGCGGACTTCGAGGCCGCCGCGCATCTCGTGACAAACGCTGACATGGCGACGCTCCAGCGTATCGAAGACCCGAGTGTGAGTCCGGAGACGCTGTCAGTCATCGGCCGCGCGATTTCGAACCGCGAACAGGAGGGGTCAGTGCTCCTGACCGGCGTCGGCGAGATCAGTGACCGTGACGCGCTCGCACAGGCGGCCGACAGGCTACTTGATCTGGAAGGCGTCCATGCGACAATGGTGTACGGCGTCGTCGACGGGACGATTTACGCGTCCGCTCGGGCACGCGGCGCGGATATCGACCTCGGCGAGGCGCTCCGGGACGCCTTCGGGCAGATCGGGTCCGCAGGCGGTCACGCCGATATGGCGGGCGCACAGATCGACCTCGGGATGATTACCGTCGACGACCGCGAAGAGTCGCTGGCGGAAATCGTCCGATCGATTGTCTCCGACCGGTTTCTCGACGCCATCCAGTCGCGGTCCCACCGGCTGCTCGGCCGTGTCTATGCCCGCGCCGACTATGACGTGGCCGCGTTCACGGAGTCGACGGCGCTCAGACAGGACAGCGAAGATACCCCCGCGACGGCTGAAGACGCATCTGGGGAGGCCGGCGACGAGAG
The DNA here is from genome assembly GCF_003665985.1 of Haloarcula sp. Atlit-47R. NCBI lineage: Archaea > Methanobacteriati > Methanobacteriota > Halobacteria > Halobacteriales > Haloarculaceae > Haloarcula > Haloarcula sp. Atlit-47R. The sequence continues at coordinate 31,333 of NZ_QPLQ01000009.1, forward strand.
CACAACGGACTGGAACTCCGATGTGATGTTTCTGGAAAACGGTGACGAAGGCGGCAATGACGAGACAGAACAGGCAGCCGACGCGGCTGAACCGACAGACGACGAGTCAGAGCAGGAGGCGGACAGCCCGGAGACACTCATCGAACCAGATGACAACGACCGGTCGTAGGCGAGCCTTTTTTATTGCCGGTCGAGAACTCTGTGCCGATGGAGGACTCGAATCGGCCGACGGTCGGAGACTACATGACACGCGAGGTTGCCACCGTCGAGCTCGACGATACCGTCGGGGAAGTCGCCCGACGAATCGCCGATAACGACCACTTCAGCGGGTTTCCGGTGACTGACGGCCGCCGCGTCGAGGGGTTTGTCAGCGCACGTGACCTGCTGCTCGCGGAGGACCACGAGCCGATGTTCCGCGTGATGACCGACGATATCCTCGTGGCGCACCCGGACATGGCCGTCCAGGACGCCGCGCGCGTCATCCTGCGGTCGGGGATCCAGAAACTCCCAGTTGTCGACGACGCCGGCCACCTCGTCGGCATCATCTCGAACGCTGACGTGATTCGCTCTCAGATCGAGCGGGCGACACCGGGCAAGGTGGACAAGCTTGGCCGGACGCTCGAGAACATCCACGGCATCACGACACACGAAGGCCGCCGTGAGGTAGAGCTTGCCGACCTGACGCCGACACAGACGACAGTGTACGCCGACGAACTCGAAGGACGGGTGTACGAACTGGAGCGCGGACTGGCGGAACCGCTCGTCGTTATCGACAACGGCGGCGACCTCTTGCTGGCGGACGGCCACCACCGCGTGAAAGCCGCCGCACGGCTCGACATCGATGAGATGGACGCCTATGTCATTGTCCTCGATGAGACGGTCGAGCTTGGGATGGCCGAGACGGCCGCGGACTCCGACTTGGAGTCAATCGACGATATTGAAGTCGTCGACTACGCCCACCACCCGCTCGTGCAGACGACGGAGCGACTCCAGGACTAGTCCGGAGCGATGTGATTGACGCTAGCACCCCGCTTTCCCCGAACCTTCTTACTAAATCATGACATACACCGGAGTATGTTCGACGAGTCGGACCTCCAGCGCATCCGCGAGCGGAAAGACGAGTGGGAAGCCGAGACACTGGACCCCGTACTGGACGCCTACGGCGAGCGCAAAGAGCAGTTCGCAACGGTCTCAAACCTCGATGTAGACCGGCTGTACACGCCACTCGACGTGGATGACATCGATTATGAGGACGACATCGGCTTCCCCGGTGAGGAGCCGTTCACACGCGGCGTCTATCCAACGATGTACCGCGGCCGACAGTGGACCATGCGACAGTTCGCGGGCTTCGGGACCGCTGACGAGACCAACGAGCGCTTTCACTACCTCATCGATGAGGGCCAGACCGGGCTGTCGACGGCCTTTGACATGCCGACGCTGATGGGGATCGACTCCGACGACGTGATGGCCGATGGCGAGGTGGGCAAGGAAGGCGTCGCCGTCGACACGCTGGCGGATATGGAGCGGCTGTTCGACGGCATCGACCTCGGTGAGGTGTCGACCTCATTCACGATCAACCCTAGCGCTCCCGTTATCTATGCGATGTACATCGCGCTGGCCGACCAGCAGGGCGTCCCGCGTGAGGAGATCCGTGGGACGCTCCAGAACGATATGTTCAAAGAGTTTATCGCTCAGAAAGAGTGGGTTATCCCACCGGAGCCGTCGCTGAAACTCGTTACCGACACCATCGAGTTCGCCAGTCAGGAGACCCCGAAGTTCAAGCCCATCTCGGTGTCAGGATATCACATCCGCGAGGCGGGTTCGACGGCGGTACAGGAACTCGCGTTCACGCTCGCGGACGGCTTCGCCTACGTCGAGGACTGCCTGAGCCGGGGTATGGACGTCGACGAGTTCGCCCCACAACTCTCCTTCTTCTTCAACTCACACAACTCCATCTTCGAGGAGATAGCGAAGTTCCGCGCGGCCCGGCGCATCTACGCCCGCGTGATGGACGACTGGTACGGCGCGGAGGCCGACGCCAGCAAGCAACTGAAGTTCCACACTCAGACCGCCGGTCAGTCACTGACCGCTCAGCAACCGCTGAACAATATCGTCCGTGTGACGATTCAGGCCCTCGCAGGTGTACTGGGCGGCACTCAGAGCCTGCACACCAACAGCTTCGACGAGGCCCTGGCCCTCCCGTCCGAGCAGGCCGTTCGAGTCGCCCTCCGGACACAACAGATCATCGCGGAGGAGTCGGGGGCCGCCGACATCGTCGACCCGATGGGCGGCAGTTTCGCCATCGAGTCGCTGACCGACGAGGTCGAAGAGAAGGCGATGGCCTACATCAATCACATCAGGGACGAACTCGGCGACGGATCGGTCCGCGACGGCGTTATTCAGGGGATTCAGGACGGCTACTTCCAGCGTGAGATTCAGGACGCCGCCTACGAGTACCAGCAGCGCGTCGAGAACGAGGACGAGGTCATGGTCGGCGTCAACAAGTACACGGTCGAGGAAGACACCGAACCCGAGATTCTCACCGTCGACGAGGACGTACAGGAACGCCAGCGGGACAAGCTCGCGACAGTCAAGGCAGACCGCGACGACGCGGCCGTGGAGGCGGCGCTCGACGAACTGCAACAGGTAATCACTGACGGCGGGAACGTCATGCCAGTCATCATCGACGCGGTGAAAGCCTACGCGACGATGGGCGAGATTATGGCCGTCTTCGAGGCAGAGTACGGGAGCTATCAGGAGACAGCAAGCATTGCCTGACCGCTAGACTGTCCGCTCCATTGTTTCCAAGGCACAAAATCCCCTCATCACCCGCATCAGGCACACTGATACGACCCGAGTCCCTCCCGGTCGACAGATTCGGACCCGTTCAGGTTGGTCGACTCGGTCAGGACAATCAACTCCACGCGTTTCATCGCGTCGCCGTGGCTTCGGTTCCACCGCGAACACAGATACGTTGCGAGCGACCGTCGGAGGCTGGGTTCGTGACGCGCTGTCCCGAGGAACTTCTTCCAGCGCTGGTTCGGGAACCGGTCGGACACCTCCGGTGGCCGTGAGAGATTGACCGGCTCCCCGGCAAGCGCGTCGACCCGGTTCCCGGACTCCAGAGTTGCCGGGGCCGCGTACCACCACGTTTCCTGTGGCGGGTCTGGCGCGAACATGTTCCAGCTCCGGTCCTCGATTCTATCCGGCGTGCCCGTTGGTGCGGTGACAAAGCCGACCGCGACGGCGTTGAGAATCACAATCGCGACGATACCGAGCGTCGCTACCGAGCGCGTCGTCGTAGGGAACCAGATCTGTGACGGACCTGTCGTTGAATCCGGCCACCGCGGGCGCAACGCTTCGATTGCGTCGGGCCAGCGGTCTGCGAGCGGGTCCCAGAACGGCGTCGGCAAAAATAGTACCAATCCGAGAATCGAAACGAGCGGAAACACACCCAGGAGAAACGAGAGTGCCATGCAGATGTGGGCGGTGACGAACGCCGCGACCAGTCCAGTCCGATATCTTCCGGTCCAGATAAGCAACAACGGGGACCCCACGAGCAAGGCAAGCCAGAGCCAGTTTCCCAGGACCAGCACCGGGTCCCAGCCCGCAACCACGTCACCAAGCCGGATAGTGAGGTGGTCGAGCTGGAACGCGTACTGCACCGCAGTCCCTTGGTGCCAGTACGTACCACGAAGCTTCATGAGGCCGTTCGTCACGTACACGGCAAGCACTTGGAGGAGGATTCCTGCAGTGCCGGCGGTGGCGACCCGTGTCGAGGCGGACTCCGCCGACCCGTTTTCCCAGCCACAGCCGAGCGGGAGCAGGAGGCTCCAGAACAGTAGTCGCCGAAACAGCGTATCGCCGGCATTGAGGACGATGGGGTTCCGAAGCTGTATCGATACGAGCAGGACGAACGCGACGCCCGCACTCAGACGGGGTCGGTAGCCGACCACCAGCGCGAGGGCTGTGAGTGCTGTCAGTCCGAAGACTACTACCGGCAGCCAGACGGTCCCCCAGACAGCGAGCGGCGACATGGGCCCCAGAACTGGATACAGTTCAGTCAGTGTCGAGCGTGGGAGCGCGCCACTATCGGTATAAAACGCACCGATGTCCGACAACCGCAGCGCGATGTCGGTGAGGAGACACAGCCCGAGCACCACTCTGAACGCTGCAAGCGCACGTCGGTCGATAGCGATACGGCGGACCAGCCGCCGACGGAAGGCAATCTCGGAGAGCATCTGTGGGGAGGGCGACGAGACACTGACTTAGTGTCACGTATGCGACTAGAATCCGCTTTTTAGCCGGGCTGAATTAAACTAACGGAATGTAGGGCTCAGGCAACAAGAGACCGGACAGTCGCTATACACAGCGTGTGATGCCACACCGCCTCTCAGGACCCGGCCGCGTCGTCGATTCGCTCAGAGACGTATATGACGAGACCGAGCAACACGCCAAGTACGATACCGATGGTGACGAATCCGTAGATAGCGACGCCAAACGGCGTCGGCGGCAGTGCGATCACACCGAACAGTTCCGGTTCGAGGTCCTCCGGCCGGATGCTGCCGAGAACGAACCCCATCACTCCGGCAAGAACAACGATAGCAACGTACAGGCGAAGGACGATCTGTCGTCCAGACCTGGCCTCAACTTCGCTCATGTGGAATCAACGGCGCGAAGACGATTAGCCTTTTTCACTTCCACGCCGTAGCTATCCTATGTCACAGAAGGAGCTACTGTTTCTCGTCCTGACCGGAATTGCACTCATGATGTTCGTGACGGCTATGGTGCTCGTTTCCGGCGCAAGCTAACGGGCACTGTCAGTTCGGTCGTGGCTACGGATGAAACAAAAGCAGCGAAAACAGCGGGACGCTTACGAGTCGTCTTGTTCTTCCTGCCCGCCGTCGGCGAGTAGCGATGGGTCCTTTTCCGGACTGTCAGCTTCGAGCTGCTCGTCGAACCACTGGAACTCGCGGTCCAGCATGCCGTCGCGCTCGAGGTTCCACGGGTCGCCGTCCTCGACCTTCGGGCCTTCGAGCCAGGACTGGACGATGTTCCAGACGAAGAACAGCTGGCCGATAAACAGGATGACTGCGCCCACCGTCGCTGCTTGGTGGAACGTCGACACCTGCGTCAGTGGCGCGATAGCGCCGTCGAACTGGTAGGTGGCGTAGCGCCGGGGCATCCCCAGATAGCCCAGCGCGAGCATCGCGAAGAACGTGATGTTGGTCCCGACCATCGAGAGCCAGAAGTGCGCTTTGCCGAGGGTGCGCTGGTACATCCGGCCGGTGAATATCGGGAACCAGTAGTAGATGCCGGCGAAGGCCGCGAAGCCGATGGCCCCCATCACGATGTAGTGGAAGTGACCCACGACGTAGTAGGTGTCGTGGAGGATCAGGTCGACGGGGATGGAGGCGAGGAACACGCCGGTGACGCCCCCGATGATGAAGTTCGAGACGAAGCCGATACAGAACAGCATCGGCGTCGTCAGACGTAGGCGGCCGTTCCACATCGTCGTGATCCAGTTGAACGTCTTGACAGCGCTCGGTATCGCAATCGCAAGCGAGACGGCCATGAACGACGCCCGGAGCCGCGGGTCCATGCCCGTCGAGAACATGTGGTGGGCCCAGACGCCGAAGGAGAGGACCCCGATGGCGAGCGTCGAGTAGACGACGAACTTGAAGCCGAACAGCTTTCGGCCGGAGAACTTCGGCAGGATGAGGCTGACCAGTCCCATCGGCGGCAGGACAAGGATGTACACCTCAGGGTGGCCGAAGAACCAGAACAGGTGCTGCCACAGCAGCGGGCCGCCACCTTCGACGGCGAAGAACGTCGTCTGAAGGTTCCGGTCGAGTAGCAGCATCACGATAGCGCTCCCCAGCAGCGGGAAGGCGAACAGGATGAGCGCTGACTGGGTGAGGATCGTCCACGAGAAGATGTCGAGGTTCGCCCAGTTGACCTCCTCGTTGCGCTCCGTGAAGATGGTCGCGATGAAGTTGATCGCTCCCATCGTCGCCGCAACACCCGAGAGGTGCAGGCCCAGCAGCATCAGGTCGACGCCGGGGTTCGCCTGCTCGACCGATAGCGGCGTGTACATCGTCCAGGCCGTGCGGGCCGGCTCGATCATGTTGTCGGTCACCGGCGCGAGGAAGAATCCCGCCCAGATCAGCAGTGCCGCCGGCGGGAGGAGCCAGAACGCGATGGCGTTGATACGTGGGAACGCCATGTCGTCAGCCCCGATGAGCAGCGGGATGAAGTAATTCGCGAACGCCGCGATGATGGGCGTCCCGAACAGGAACAGCATCGTAATGCCGTGACTCGTCAGGATGGAGTTGTAGGCGTTGTTGCCAAGGATGGCTCCGGCGGGCGTGACGAGCTGGATGCGAATGAGCATCGCCATGATCCCACCGACGGCCAGGGCGATGACCGCGTACACCCCGTACAACAGTCCGATGTCCTTGTGGTCGACGGTTGTTAGCCAGCGAATGATACCTGCGGGCTTCTCACGGTTGATGACGGTCGTCTCGTCACCCGTGACGGCCCCACCACCCGCGAGCGGCGTATACGAACGCCAGTTCTCGACACGGGTGAGAAGCGCGGCGACGCCGACGAGGAGGACGGCCATCAGCCCCGTCAGCACAATATCTCCTGCTACCATAGTCGTCCTTCAGGACTGGGACATTATCAAAGGGTCGATTCCTGCAGCAACGACCATAAAATACGGCTTCCATCCCACATTGAAACCGCAAAAACAAGCGGCCACCGCACACGGTCACCCAGTGGCAAGCGCGGTCGGTCTTCGAAGCAGTCTGTCCGACGCCCTCCGCTCAGTCTTCGTGGCCCAGTTCGCCGTTCTCTTTCTCAGCGTTCTCGACGGCCTTCCCCGCGTAGTAGGTCAGGACGGCGAGCAACAGGAACATCGAGATAATCAGTGCGAACTGCATCCCGGAGAAGACGGGGTCGGTTCCGAACGCCGGGAACGCGGCGAACGCGACGATGAAGAAGAAGAGAATCCCGAGCGGGATGACGTTCACGGTGAGGTCGAGCAGGGTATCTTTTTCGAACCCGAACAGTGCCATGCCTTCTCGTTAGGGCAGGCCAGTAAATAGAGTGTTGGTTTCCGAATCGCGCTGGTGCCTGTCTCAGGCTGCGGTCTGTTCCATAACCGAAGCGACGCCGCCCATCCCGATCATCACCGCGCCCGCCACGGCGACGGCCACCAGCCGAGTGAACAGCGGCCCGGTCCCGACGTTCGAGAGCGCGATGTCGGCGGCCGGGACCTGCCAGACGGTAAACGCAGCGGCGAGGACGATAAGAACGACTCCGACTCCGAGCAGGGTCGGCCACGGCCGCTCCACGTACCCGGACTCGGTGAGGATACCGGCGATACTACCGCCGAACAGTATCAGGCCGAAAACAGCCACTGGAAAGAGTCCGACAAACACGCCAATTTCTGACAGTGCTAATCCCAGTGCGACAAACAGCGGCCACGGACTTGCGGTCGGATACTGGTCGCTTAGTCCCGGCTCCTCTACCATACCAGTTCTTGAGGCCGACTCGTCATATGTCCATCGGACCGCGCCCGTGGGCACAAACTATTTGTTCACCATCCGGCTTGGTGGGAGTAATGAGTACACGCACGGTCGAACGGGTCGACGGCTGGGAGTCGGTTCCGTTCGACGGCGGGTTCGCGGGCCTGCAGGACCTCGCCGGACAGGAGTTCTCCGGCGCGGTCATCGCGGGTCCGACGCGCCTGTTCATGTTGAACGGGACCGTCGTCGGCGTCCTCGACGGCACCATCGAGGATTTCGAGGACGCGTCGGGAACAGCCAAACGGTCACCGCACGAGGCGCTGCCACTGCTTGCAGTGATGCAGGAACGCGCCGACGAGGTGAAAGCACAGTACTACACTGAAGATACAGCGCTTGCAGAAGTCGACCAGACACTGTCGAGCGGGAACTTTACTGGCTTTATCGAACTCTCCGAAAACGTCCTCTCGGGCGACTACTACACCGTGTATCATCAGGGCCGTTCGATGAGCGTCGCGTGGGTCGGTAACTCGGATAAGCTGCTCACCGATGACGAGGCCTTCGAGACAGCCAACGATGAGGTCGGCATCTACGAGGTCATGCCGGTCGATATCGAGCCAATTGACATTCCAGAACCGCCGGACGACGGGGCGGACGAGCAGTCAGCAGACTCGGCGGCCGCCGGCGTCGACCCGCTTGACGCTGATGATAAGGCGGCTGTCGCCGACGAACCGGCCGACGCCGGTGCGGCGGACGCCGCGCCGGCAGGCGGGGCAGAGCCGGGCGGAACAACGCAACACGACCACAGCAGCGACGACCCGGTGGAGCCGTCCACAGACTCGGCCGGAGATACTGTAGCCGATGGAACCGACGATGCTGGACAGGCCCAGGCCGAGACAGAGTCGACACCGGACCGCGGCCCCGCAAGCGGCGGCCCGCCCGGATCGAAAGCTGCCGGTGCGAATCCGGGCCGGTCCCGCGGTCGGTCCGGGTCAGATGCGCAACCGAATGCGGACGAGAGGCCGAAAGCGGATAGCCGGCCAGACAGCAGCGCAACCGAGCGAGCGACGACGGAGACTGACACCGCGACACGGAGAGAACCCGACCACGACGCCACCGAACGGGAGACCGGAGTGCGTGAGACTGCCGGGGAGACCGAGCAGCAGCGACCGGCGACCGAGCCGTCACAGACACAGGAAACCCAGCACGCCAGCGCACGGAGCGCCCCGGCACAGAGTGACCAGGCGGCTTCGACAGACCGCCGCGAAGAGCCGGCAGAATCGAAACCGACCCAGCGCTCCGAGTCACAGCCGTCCCGGTCCGGGGCTGATACGGCAACTCCGACGCCCGAAGCCGGTTCTGGCGGGGCGAGTGGGGATCTAGAGACGCGCTCGGTCCCGTCGCTGGACCCGAACAAGTCCGGCGGTGCGCAGGAAAGCACAGCCACCAGCGTGTCACCCACGCAGACGCCACCGACGGGTGGGCAACAGGCGTCGGCACCACGACGTGACCAGCCGGCACAGGACGACTCGAAACCGTCGACCGACTCCAGCGTTCAGGGACCGGCACCGGCACAGGACAGCCGCGGCCCAGCCGAAAACGACCCACAGCAGGCCGAGGCACCGCAGCCACAGCCGTCGGCAGGGGACCAGCGACAGTCGCCTGCCAGCGAGGAGCCGTCACCACGCGAGCGAGAGCGTGTCGCGGAGCTCGAATCCGAACTCGAACAGCAAGCCGAGACGGTGTCGGAACTCGAATCTGAACTCACCGATCTGGAGGCAACGAACCGAGAGCTTCGAGACGAGCGCGACCGTCTGGAGTCGGAGCTAGCCGACGCACGGGCCGAAATCGACCGGCTGGAGGAACAACTCGACGAGCAGAACGACGCCGCCGCAGGTGGTGCCCGGCTCAGCGCCGGCGAGGCGATAAACGGGACGAACCTCTTCGTCAGGTACGATTCGAAGGGCAAGGCGACGCTTGAGGAGGCCAAGGATGGCGAGGCGAGCCGCGAGGAGGTCGAGGCGAACCTCAGGCTGGAGTATCACACGCAGTTCGAGGCCGAGGGCGCAACGGTCAACGGGACGCCTTTCGAGGAGTACCTCGAAGACAGCATCCAGTACCGCTTTGTTAACTGGCTCATCCGGAACCTCCTCTATGAGATTCGAGATACTGGCCATGCAGGGGCCATGAAGGACCTCTATGAGGGGCTTCCGGCCATCGACCGCGCCGAACTGAACGGCAACGTCACAGTGACCTACACAGAAGACGGGCAGGAGAACCGCTCGCAGGAACGGTTCGATGTGGTCGTCCGCGACCGGATGGGGAACCCGCTGGTCGTCGCAAACATCAACGACTCGCGCGAACCGGCCTCCGAGGGCCAGATGTCGGACCTCATCCGAAACGCCGAGCGGGTCGGTAACGCCTCCGGGTCGCTTGCGTCGGCGTTTCTCGTCACGAGCAGTTTCTTCGAGCCGGGCGCGCTCGAAACCGCCGAAGAAGCGACCTCCAGTGGACTGTTCAACCGCGATAAGCGAAAGAGCTTCGTGAACATCTCACGGAAAAAGGGCTTTCACCTCTGTCTGTTAGAAGCGAGAAACCAGGAGTTCCACCTGGCGGTCCCGGAACTCTGAGAAAGAAGCTTAGCCTTCGATTTCGGCCGCGTCTTCGATCTTCATACCTTCGAGCTTGTCGATGATCTCGTCGACCTTCTCGTCGAGGTCGTCGACGAACTCACCGGTCTGTTCGGTCGTGATCGCACCCTGGCTGGAGGGCTCGATGAGGTTCTCCTCTTCGAGAACGCGCAGGGAGTACCGCACCTTGTGGTGCGGGTAGCCGGTTTCGTTGGACATCTTCACGATACCGATAGGCTCGTTCTCGATAACCATGCGAAGCACCTGCAAGTGGCGCTCTAGCATGTCAACTTCCTTTTCAAGCCTGTCTATCATGGCAATTGTTAACTTGTGTTTGCGGTATTTAAAGGTTCTCCCTCGGATAATCGCTACAACGTTGATACGTTCGAACAGGGGTGTCTTAAAACCGTCGTAACGATTCACATGGGTACTGCTCACGAGCGTGATTTCCGGACCGTAATCTGTTTATCACGGTGGCTGGAAGGTGCGTGCGATGACCGTAACCATCGTCGGCTCACAGCTCGGCGACGAAGGAAAGGGCGGCATCGTCGACCTGTACGGCGACGACGTAGACGTCGTCGCGCGCTATCAGGGCGGCGACAACGCCGGCCATACCGTCGTCCACGAGGGCGAGGAGTACAAGCTCTCGCTGGTTCCGAGCGGAGCCATCCGCGGCAAGGTCGGCGTACTCGGCAACGGGTGTGTCGTCAATCCGCGAACGCTGTTCGACGAGATAGACACGCTTCAGGAACGCGGCCTCGACCCGGACGTTCGCATCGCTGAACGAGCACACGTCATTCTCCCCTTCCACCGCGTGCTCGACGGCATCGAGGAGGAAGTAAAGAGCGAAACGGATCAGGAAGTCGGAACGACAGGTCGGGGTATCGGTCCGACCTACGAGGACAAGGCCGGTCGGCGCGGTGTCCGCGTCGGCGACCTGCTTGACCCGGACGTACTCAGGGAGCGCCTCGAATACGTCGTCCCCCAGAAGCGGGCCGTCGTCGAGGACGTGTACGACCTCGACGTCGACGAGCTTGACGACCCGGACGCCTTCGACGTGGACGCCATCTTCGAGGAGTTCCGCGAGTTCGGCCGCCGCTTCGAGGCCGAGGACATGACTGTCAACGCTGGCGCGTTCCTCAGCGCGACCATCGACGAGGGCCAGAACGTCATGCTTGAGGGCGCACAGGGAACCATTATCGACATCGACCACGGGAACTATCCCTACGTCACCTCTTCGAACCCGACGGCCGGTGGCGCGGCGACCGGGACCGGACTCAGCCCCGGCGTCGTCGGCGACGGCGAGGTTATCGGTATCGTGAAGGCGTACCTCACCCGGGTCGGAAGCGGCCCGCTCCCGACCGAACTCGGGGGCGTCGCCGGCGATACGCCCGGCTACGACGAGCAGGGCGAAGGCGAAAACGAGGAGCTGGCGAACTACATCCGCGAGGAGGGGGGCGAGTACGGCACCGTTACCGGCCGTCCGCGACGCGTCGGCTGGCTCGACCTGCCGATGCTCCGCCACTCCACGCGGGTCTCCGGCTTCACCGGCCTCGCCATCAACCACCTCGACGTGCTCGCCGGCCTCGACGAAGTGAAGGTCGGCCACAGCTACACGCTCGACGGCGAGCAGTTGGCGTCGATGCCCGCGACCACCGAGCAGTGGAAGCGCTGTGAAGCCAATTTCAAGTCCTTCGACGGGTGGCCCGAGGTCGACTGGGCGGACGCCGCCGACGAGGGGTACGACGCGCTGCCGGAGAACGCGAAGGCCTACGTCGAGTACATCGAGGACGAACTCGACACCCCGGCCTACGCCATCGGCGTCGGCCCCGGCCGCGGTGAAACTATCGTCCGCGAGCATCCGTTCTAGCAGGCGCTCCGTTCTGACTCGGCGGTCGAGTTCACACACGAGTACCCGGCGACGGGGCGATACCGCTGGGAGAGCGGCAGACTTTTGCGACCGCCGGTCTTGGTCGAATGTATGAAAGAGGACCTGATGGAAATTATCTGCTGCCCTCTGGACAAGCACGACCTCGACCTCGAAGTGACGGAGCGCGACGACGGCGAGATCCTGTCGGGCGAACTCGTTTGCACCGAGTGCAGTGAGACGTTCCCCATCGAGGACGGCATCCCGAACCTGCTCCCCCCGGACATGCGCGACGAGGCACCGGCCTGAACCTTTTTTTCCTCGCCACGCGGAGTCACGTCCGTGCCTGACTCCCTGCCCGTGCACCTCAACCGGACGGACATCCACAGTCTGGAAGTTCCAAACGAGTTCGACGCGACAGGGAGTTTCGACGTTCGATTAGTCAACCACGGCGAGGCCCTGCACGTCCACCTTCATCTCGACGACTCGCTCTCTTCTGTCGCGTCGCTCGACGCCACAAACCACCACGTACGGGCCGAAACCGATCGGTTAGTCAGAGTGACCGTTGACGGTGACGGGCCAGTCCGTGGCAAGCTAAAGGTCGTGACCGGATATGGCGCCGAGACCCGGTACATCGACATCTATATTCCGGAAGGTGGGACCGAGAACGAACCGGTCATCGTCGACGACGAGCTGTCGAAGCCACAGCCGAAACCGGCGGCAGAATCAGCGTCCGACCTCGAAGACCTGTCTGCGGGACCGATACTGGCGGCTGGCGGTTTCACCGTCCTGATTGCGGGACTCATCACGCTGGTGCTCACCGAGAGCGTGCTATTGACAGTCGTCGCTGTACTCGCGGTCACAATCGTCATAGGACTCCTCTCCGTCGCCGTTCGCCCGACCTGACGCGCCGCTACTGTTCCGTCTCGACGCCGCCGAGGTTCCCCTCGTCGTCGAACAGCTTTGCTCGCAGGAACCGTGTCCGGTACCGGTTGGCTCCCTCGTAGATATCGGCTTCACGGATGTCGTCTGCCTCGCCGTCTGCGACGGCATCGATGATATCCTCGATCTGTTCTTTCTCGCTGGGCGTGAGTTCGAACTCGTAGGTCTGGGCTTGCTCGCCTTCGAGCTTTGTCCACTTGCGCGCGCCGGCGATGACAAGCGAGCAGGGCTCCCGGCAGGGAAACTCACCTGACCCGCCGTCGACATCGAGTTCTGTCTCCTCGTCGTACTGCCACTCCCGGCGTTTGAGACACTGGGAATCGTCACAGCAGGCCTCGGCGACCCAGTTGACGTGTTCGTAGCCGTCACCGCGGTCCCAGGTCTTGACAACGCCGTAAATCCCGGTCTGGCGGTCGACGGTGTCCCGCCAGTGGGTCACGTCGAGGTCCCCCTCCTGTTCCCGGTGCCAGTTCGCGATGGTCGCCGGGTAGAACGCGTCGACCGTCGTGACGAACTCGCTCGCCGATAGCTCGGGGAACGCCCACCCGGTCTGGAGCGACGGCGCGGTCTTGAGCGGGCGGTAGCCGCCGTCGTCGTCGTGTTTCGCAATTTCGCGTGCGTCGAGGGGGTCGTCGTACTCGTCGAGCGCGCTGGTTCCGACATCGGCGTCGGCGCGGTGCCGGATGCTGTATGTCCGCGTTCCGTCGGAGAGCGTAACGGTCAGGTGCAGTTCCCCCCAGGTCGCGGACACCCCGTCGGCGAGCGCGTCGTAGCGCTCGGCCACGTCTCGCTGCTCTGCCCCTTCGAGCCAGCGGAGGAACGCCCAGCGGTCCGCCTTCTGGGGCGCGGTGGCGTGCCAGAAGTACCAGTTTCGGACGTACGGTGACTCCGCCGCTACCGTCCGAAGCGTCTCCTCGTCGATGCCGCTGTGGTCCACATCCGGTGTTCGGAACGTGTACCCGTCACTCTCGTGGGTCACGTGGAGGTCGTCGAAGGCGATGCCATCGGGGGCAGTTGCCACCAGCGCGTCCACGTACTCGCCGTCCATACTGGAAAACGGTACTCGGTCGGCAAAAGTCGGCTGGTTCCGGCCAGCAAGCGGCGTAATCAGTTCCGGTCTCTGACCTGATAGCGGCAGTCGGCGACCTGTCAGTCGCCGGTCGCGGGCGTCGCGCCGCCAGTCTCCTCGCGCACCTGCTCAATGGCGCTGCTCACGTCGGCTCCTGCGTCAGCGGCCCGTTCAAGTACCACGTCAGCCATCAGTGGTTCCGTGCCGACCGCGCCGGCGTACCAGATGTCGTGGCCCTCGACGGTGGTCGGCACGTCGTAGCCGGTCCGGTAGTCGTCGGTCAGCCCCATGTCCTCGGGGATGTCCTCCTGTGTGTGGAAGCCGTCGGCGATAAACAGCGGCACGACGACGATGTCGTCGCTCTCGAAGTAGTCCGCAACGTCGTCGACTTCAGGGTCCTCGTCCATGAACAGCGACTGCACCTCGTCGAAGCGGTCCCGCGCGCGGATGCGGTCGGCATGGTACTGGATGGCCTTCGCGGAGTTTTCGTTGCGCTCCGTCCCGTGGCCGACGACTGCCAGACCGAACCCTTCGCCAACATCGGGATCGCCGGTGACAGACTCCGCTCGCTGGACGATGACATCGCTCATCGAATCATGCGTTCCGACCGGGCCACAGTAGTGGACCGTCTGGGCCGTGTCCTCGGCGGCCAGCGTCGCGTTGGTCGCGCTCGTCCCGTCGGAGTCCCACAGCTCGGGGTCCCAGTCTTCGAGTCGGAACTCCCGTGGGATGACCTGCTCGGTGAAGTAGCCCTCCGAAATGAACAGCGGGACCAGATACACCTCCTCGGCGTCGACGGTCCGCAGGGCCTCCCGGAACGACGGTTCCTCCTTCCAGAAGGACTCACGGACCTCGGAGAACGCGCCCGTCGCCCGAATCGTGTCGGCGTGGTCGTAGGTGGGCGTACTCGACTCGGCGTTCAGATGGGAGCCGTGGGCCGCGATAACGAGTGCTTCGTCCATGCACTTCGGTTGGGGCGAGTCGTCCTTAGGGCCTTCGTTGCCCTGTACAGATAGCCGGCGAGCTGTGCAACATTGCGCGCCGAAATGTGTCTTTGCCGCCCGATTCCGCCCGATCACAGCCCGAACAGGAGGACGTAGAACAACAGTCCAGCGGCCGCAAGCAGTGCCGCGTGTCCCAGCGCGCCGGCAGCGACGACGATGCCGCCGATGATTCGCTCCGCTGCTCCCAGGGGCTGTCCGAACGCCTTCCGCTCTCGTTGTGCAATCGCCATTGTCTTTCCCTCGTGTAGAGAGCGGACGCCGAGGGGGACAAACCCCCCGGCCTGTTCTCACTCGCTGGGAGTGGGGCCGCAGTTCTGAGGGGATAGCGCGCCCGTGTGTCGGTTATGGCCCGACACGGCCTGTCCCGTACCCGTGGTCGCCCGCCGGCGATAGAACGACTTTTGCCCGCGCCGGGCGTGGCCGACGCCAATGTCACTCGCCGCCGCGACCAGGGACGCCGTCCGCGAGCGCCCGTTTCTCTACGACGCACTTCGAGCGGGCGTCGTCAACTACACGGCCGCCGCGCGCACGCTCGAAATTGACGGCGATGCGGAAGCCGTCGCGACCGCCCTCCGACGGTTCGCCGAGGAACTGGACGACAGCCCGGCCCACGACAGCGACGCCCGCGTCTCGATGCAGAGCGGGCTGGGTCGGGTCGAATCGCCCGACGCTGTGTCGGCTATCGTCTTCCGAGTCGGGGACGCCGCCTTCGCCGAGGGCGCTGGCTCGCTAACGGGCATCGTCGCTACCGGCGACCTCTCGCCGCCGGCGCTGGCCGAGGTGCTGGGCCGCCTGCGGGCGGCGGACGTCGCGGTCGAGGCCGCCGGCGTCACCGACGACGCGCTCGTCGTGGTAGTGGGTCGCCGTGCGGGACCGGACGCGCTCCGGATGGTTGAGGCGGTGGTGCAGGGATGAGTCGCCTTCCGACGGCTTAAAGCGGGCGGACGCAGTTCCTCCCGGTAATGACGCTTCGCGTGACGAACACGTTGACCGGTGAGAAAGAGGCCTTCGAGCCGCGCGACCCCGATTCTGTGTTGCTGTACTACTGCGGGCTGACGACCTCCGACCCGCCCCACCTCGGCCACGCGCGCGGCTGGGTTCATGTCGACGTGATGGCCCGCTGGCTCGACTATCTGGGCTATGACGTCCACCACGTCGAGAACTTCACCGACGTCAACGAGAAAATCGTCGCCCGCGTCGGCGAGGACGGCGATAGCGAGGCCGACGTGGCCCGCCACTACGTCCGGCAGGTCATCGACGACATGCGCTCGCTCAACCTCGGCCGCGCGGAAGTGTACCCCCGCGTCTCAGAGCACGTCCCCGAAATCATCGACCTCGTCGAGCGCCTCGTCGAGAGCGGCCACGCCTACGAGGCCAACGGCTCCGTCTACTTCGACGTGACAAGCTTCGAGGACTACGGCAAACTCTCGAACCAGTCCGTCGAGGACATCGAATCACAGGGCGCGGACACCGAAGGCGAGAAGCGACACCCGGCCGACTTTGCGCTCTGGAAGGCCGGCGGCGTCGACCCCGAGGACATCGCCGAACATCAGCACCCAGAGGCCGCCCCGGCCGAGGAGGCCTGCCAGACCGCACAGACCTGGGACTCTCCGTGGGGTGAAGGCCGACCCGGCTGGCACATCGAGTGCTCGGCGATGTCGATGACACACTTAGACGAATCCATCGACATCCACGTCGGCGGGCAGGACCTTGTCTTTCCCCACCACGAGAACGAGGTGGCCCAGAGCGAGGCCGCGACCGGCGAGCAGTTCGCGAAGTACTGGCTCCACGTCCGCCTGCTGGAGACCGAGGAGGAGAAAATGTCCTCCTCGCTTGGCAACTACTTCAGCGTCGCCGACGCAGTCGAGGAGTTCGGTCCCGACGTGCTCCGGACCTTCCTGCTGTCGACGGCATATACTTCGCGGGCGACCTACAGCGACGAGACTGTCTCGGAGGCCGAGGAGCGCTGGGACCGCCTCTCCCGGGGCTACGAGCGAGCGGCTGAAGCCTGCGACGATGTGGACGCCCACGCGAAAGTGACCGACGAGACGCTTCGGGATGCTGTCGACGACGCCCGCTCGACGTTCGAGGCCGCGATGAACGACGACTTCAACACGCGGGAGGCGATGACCGCACTGCTGAACCTGACCGCTGCGGTCAACACGCACGTCGACGGCCGCGACGAGTACGACTACCGGGGGCTCCGGCGCGCCGTCGAGACGTTCGAGGAACTGGGCGGCGACATTCTGGGGCTGTCCTTCGGCGAGGACGGCGGCGGCGACGTGTCGCTGGCCGGCGACGTGGTCGACCTGGTCCTGACAGTCCGTGAGCAGGAGCGGGACGCCGGCAACTACGAGCGGGCCGACGAACTCCGCGACGAACTCGAAGCCCTCGGCGTCGAGGTCCAAGATACTGATCACGGGCCGACATATCGAATCTGATATTTCATATCCAGATTGCGTATTTAGGACATTCTAACACGCCTCACTACGATTTTATATACTATTAGTTCGTTTATATAATTGTTATGAAATACGTACCAACTACTGTCGGTTTCACCCGGATGATCGTCTCTCTCATGCTCGTTGTTGCCGCGGTCGGCGCGGTCGCATCCCCCGTCGCCGCACAGAGCGACCAGCCCGACTGGGCCGTCCAGATGTTCGAGGACATGGGACCGATGGTCGAGACGTACAACGCGAACGTCGACCCGGAGGACTTTGGCTTCATAGCTGGTGAGCTACAAGGTGAGAAGGTGAACCTCGTGGTGGACGACCCCGCGAACGGAACCGAAGCGTCGGTGTCGTTCAGCATGAACAACGCCCTTCAGATGCAGGAACTGGCGCTTGGCACCCGTGACGACGCTACTATCCAGATGAACACGGACAAGGCGACGATGGACCGAGTCATCGCGTCGAACAACCCCACTGTGGAATTCAAGAATGCCGTCACCGCGGGCGAAATCAGCGTCTCCGGTATCGGCCTCTTGGGCGGCGTCAAGTGGTACGCGATTAACGTGGTCGCCGACGTCCTCCGGGGCATCTTCGGCTGACGCGGCCGACGCCCAGCGGCCACAAAACGTTTTCCCGTACCGGACAGTGCTTGGAAGTAGATGGTACGCCGCTTGCTCCCCGTCGCCGTGGCGCTCCTTCTCGTGACCTCCGGCTGTGTCGGGCTCATCACCGGCGAGACGGTCACCTTCGAGGCCTCGCCCGCGACCGTTTCTGACAGCACGCTCGACTCGACCGGATACGAACTTAACAACGCGACACAGGCGAACGTCACCCGCGACGTGACCGTCGCCGGGCAGGACCGGACGGTGCGGCTCGTGACCGAGCGCAGACAGTACACCCGGAGCGGCTCCCTGCTCGGCGTCGAGGTCGTGGAGCTGTCGCGGTTCGTCGTCGTCTCCGTTCCGAGCGCGACCGTCGCCGGCCAGACGCTCAACCCCGCCGCCGACTGGGCGAACCGGCGGGTCCTCGAAGCGGTCCAGGGCCAGACCGGCAGCATCGACGACGTCGAGTCGGCCGGGAACCGGACGGTCCGGGCGCTGGGCGCGGACCGCCAGGTCAGCGAGTACACCGGCACGACCGAGGTGGCGGGCCAGTCCATCGACGTCCGCCTTCACCTCGTCAGCTTCCAGCACGAGGGCGACATCGTCATCGGCGTCGCCGTCCACCCCGAGAACGTCGACGAGACCGACGCCGTCGACGACCTGCTGTCCGGCCTCCAGCACGGCGGCGACTGATGGGCTTCGGGATGCAATGGGGCGGCTTCGGACGCCGGCGGCCTCGGGCATACCCTTTTTATCGGGCGCGGTGATGGCTGGGCCATGAACACCGTCCTGGCGCTGGGCCTGGGGCTCACCGCCGCCGGCCTGGCGGGCTACGTCGCGGGCGTCGCGGTGCCGTACCCCGGCCGCGCGTTCTCGGTGACCGCCTTGCTCGCCGGGATGACGCTGCTGGCCGTCGGCCGCTCGGACGAGACGGAGGGCAGGGCGTGATATCCGCGCTCGTCTACGCCGGCGAGGCGGCCGAGCCCTACGACGACCTCGGGGCCGCCCGCGCGGCCGCGGGGACGACGTGGGTCCACGCCGCCGAAGCAACCGACGAGGAGATACGCGCCGTCCAGTCGGCCTTTGACCTCCATTCGCTCGCCATTGACGACCTCCGTGGCGATGTCCGAGCCAAGACCGAGGAGTACCGCGACTACACCTTCGTCCTGCTGAAGACGATGCGGCTCACTCCCGGTGAAACAACCTTCGAGAAGGAGGTGGCAACCAGTCCGGTCGGCGTGTTCGTCGGTCGCGACTGGGTCGTCTCGCTGGGGCTGGACGAGGCCCGTCCGGTCCAGCGCGTGATGGACGCTGCCCGGAGAGGGGACGAGCGACTCCTCCAGCACGGCCCGGACTTCACCGCCTACCGTGTTGTCGATGTCATCGTCGACGCCTACTTCGACCTGCTCGATGGCATCGAGACGGACATCGAGGAGATAGAGGAGGAGGTCACCGTTTCCACTGACAGTGAGACTATCGAGAAAATAAACGATGTCCGCCGGGATCTGCTGTCGTTCCGCAAGCAGGCCTGGCCCGCGCGCGAGGCCGTCGGCAGCCTCGCCCGTGGCGACCCAAAGCAGATACAGCCACAGACGGAGAAGTACTTCCGGGACGTCTACGACCACCTCGTCCAGATTGTGGACCTGACCGAGACCTACCGCGACCTCGTCTCGGGTGCGCGGGACATCTACCTCAACACCGTCTCGCAGTCGACAAACGAGGTGATGAAAGTGCTGACTGTCGTCGCAACTATTTTCATCCCGCTAACATTCGTCGTCGGCGTCTACGGCATGAACTTCGCCGATAGCCCGTACAACATGCCGGAACTGGGCTGGACGTTCGGCTATCCCGCGGTGATGGTCGGCATGGGGCTCATCGTCGCAATATTGCTCGGCCACTTCCGCCAGCGGGGCTACCTATAGCGCAAGCGGGACGAGCAACACCCCCATCAGCGTCGCCCGTCGGGACCCGAACCGCGGCGGGAGATGTCCGACCAGCGTGGCCGCCCCGAACGCGCCGACGCCCACGAGGCCGGCAAACAGCGCCGAGAGGCCGACAAGGACCGCGACCACCGAAAGCGAGAGGGCCGTCTGGTCCACCCGACCGACGGCACGGAGATAGCGGTCACCCAGTGTCGGGACGAGTATCGCGCCAGCGACGGCGGCGACGGCGACCGCCGCGAGCAGCGCCGGGAGCACGAGCGGCACCTCGGCCCGGTCGAGCGCGACGAGGACACCGGTTCGGGGCGTCCCGAGCGAGATGAGCGCGAACAGCGCGAAGACTGCCGTCGCCGTGTTGACCCCGCTCGTCGTGACGACGAACGCCCGCGGGCCCCGGTCGGCGACGAGGCCCAGCGCCAGCGTGGCCGCGATGGCGCTGGAAACCCCGGGGATGTAGCCCACGGCGCCGCCACAGAGCGTCCCGACGCCCGCGAGGACGCCGACGGTTCGGGGCGGCGTCGTCACCGCCGCGTCGGCCTGTGGCGGGACCCCCTCCCCCTCGATGGCGGCCAGGAGCACCGGCGCGCCGAACAGCCCCGAAAACAGCGGGACCAGTACGTCGGAGACTGGCAGCACTCCGGTCACCGGCGCGTCGAGGAGGGCGATTCCAAGCAGGCCGCTGGCTGCCAGTGAACACGCCGCGCCGATTTGCCGACGGCGGCCCTGTTCCGTGACCACAAGCAGGACAGCGACTCCCGCGAGAAGTACCGACAGCCACGGCTGGAGCAGCGGATACGCTCGCTCCATCAGGAGGGTGAGTGGAACCGCCAGCGGGACGGCAAACACTACGGCCAACCCGCTCCCCAGCGCTGACAGGCGCAGCGCCTCCCGACCGCGACCCTCGATGACCAGCTGGTGGCTCGGCAGCGCACTGGCCGCCAGTGCCGGGTCCGGCACGCCCAGCGCCAGCGCCGGAATCACGTCGAGAAAGGTGTGTGTCACCCCGGCCGCCAGCATTGCCACGCCGACGTAGAGTCGTGGCCCCGGTAGACTGCTCGCCGCCGCGGCGAGCAAAAGTGCGAAGGTGTTGGCGTGCAACCCCGGAACGAGCCCGCTAAGCGTTCCCAGTCCAACTCCCGCCCCAACCGCAGCGAGGAGCGCGAGCGTCGCTGTCGGGTCGACGGCGGGAGCCATGGACTGCATAGCGGGGCGTGGCCCCGTTCCCGTACTTGAACCTCTGCGACGTTCGGCCCGGCTACCACTCTACAGCGTAGTGCGGGCCGACCGGACCGTGTTCGGCGTGAGTCCCGGCGCTAGGAGGGGTGGTGAGACAGCAGTGCCGACTGTCGGTCGCGACCAGTCCTTTCGAGAGGGCGCTCCCGAAGAGGCGACAGCGCAGGTC
This sequence comes from Haloarcula sp. Atlit-47R, assembly GCF_003665985.1. Classification (NCBI taxonomy): domain Archaea; kingdom Methanobacteriati; phylum Methanobacteriota; class Halobacteria; order Halobacteriales; family Haloarculaceae; genus Haloarcula; species Haloarcula sp. Atlit-47R. The sequence continues at coordinate 52,768 of NZ_QPLQ01000009.1, forward strand.
CGACTCAGCCAGACGTTCTCTTCCGACCGAAGCCCCCTGAACCTGGCGAGCTTTTTGGTGTGCCGGCCATTCGTACACACATGAGCAACGAGTCCCGAAAGTCGGCCGGGTTCAAGGACCGGACGCCGGTAACGACAGCCAGGGAGGCGCTGCTGGACGCAGTGTTCCCACACGGGCGGACGGAGCGCGTCTCGCTACGCGACGCCGACGAGCGCGTCGTCGCGGGGGAAATCACCGCCGAGCGAGCGGTGCCCCACTACCGGCGCGCGGCGATGGACGGCTTCGCCGTCAGCGCGGAAGACACGTTCGGCGCGAGCCAGCGGTCGCCGGAATCGCTCCAGGTCGGAGAGACAGTGACCACCGGCACGGCGACCCGCGTACACACGGGCAGCGAACTCCCAGCGGGTGCCGACGCCGTCGTGATGATCGAGGAGACCGAGGTCGCCGGTGACACCGTCACCGTGTTCGATGCGGTTGCTGGCGGGGAGAACGTCGCTCCTGTCGGCGAGGACGTAGAGCAAGGGCAGACGCTGTATGCAGACGGCCACCTGCTCCGCCCGTCGGACCTCGGGCTGTTGAAATCGGTCGGGAACGACGCTGTCGAGGTGTACGAGCGGCCGACTGTCAGCGTGATTCCGACCGGTGAGGAGTTAGTCCAAGATGACCCGGAACCGGGCCAAGTAGTCGAGACGAACGGCCAGACCGTCACGCAGTACGTCGAGCGCTGGGGGGGTGACGCGACCTACCGCGACATCGTTACCGACGACGTGGACGCGCTCCGGGCGGCCATCAGCGACGACTTGGACCACGACCTCGTGGTGACGACCGGCGGCTCTTCCGTCGGCGAGCGGGACCTGCTCCCGGAAGTCGTCGACGACCTCGGCGAGGTGCTGGTCCACGGCGTCGCGCTGAAGCCGGGTCACCCGGTCGCGCTGGGCGTGGTCGAAGAGACGCCGATTCTGATGCTCCCGGGTTATCCGGTCGCCTGCATCGTCAACGCCGTCCAGTTCCTCCGGCCGGCGCTCCGCCGTGCCGGCCACCTCCCGGCGACCGACCCGCCGACGACCGAGGCCGAACTCACGCGGAAGATAGCCAGCGAGCCGGGGACCCGGACCTACGCTCGGGTACAACTGCGCGAGGAGGACGACGACGGACCGACCGCGACGCCGACGCGGGCCAGCGGGTCGGGCGTCCTCTCCAGCGTCGCGCTCGCCGACGGCTGGGTCGTCGTGCCGGAGTCCGTGGAGGGCTACGACGCCGGTGACACTGTGCCCGTCGAGGACTGGGAGTGGTCCCAATGAGCGACCGCCGCGAGTTCCGCGACCTCGCATCACCGGAGGAGGCCCACGAGGTCGTCGCAAACCTCGACATCGACCCAGACCCGGAAACGGTCCCGCTCGCCGACGCCCGCGACCGCGTCCTCACCGAGCGGATCGACGCCGACATCGACGTGCCAGGGTTCGACCGCGCGAGTATGGACGGCTACGCCGTCCACGCCAGAGACACCTTCGGCGCTGACGAGGCCGACCCGGTGACGCTGTCGGTCGCCGGGGAAGTCCACGCGGGTGAGAAGCCCGACGTAACGGTCGAACCGGGTTCGGTCGCCGAGATTTCGACCGGCGCGGTGATGCCGCCCGGTGCCGACGCCGTCGTGATGGTCGAGCGAACGACTGAAACCGACGCCGGCGTCGAGATACGCACATCCGTCGCGCCCGGTGATAACGTGATGCTCGCCGGCGCAGATATCGCGGCCGGCGCGCGCGCCCTCGGTCCAGGAACGCGAATCACGCCCCGTGAAATCGGACTCCTGTCTGCCCTTGGCGTCGACGAGGTTCCGGTGCGTGGCCGGCCACAGGTCGGCATTCTCTCGACGGGCGATGAACTTGTCCGGCCCGGGGACCCCCTCGACAGCGCCGCCGGCCAGATTTACGACGTGAACAGCTACACGCTGGCGGGCGCGGTCGCGGAGGCCGGCGGTGAGCCGGTGATGTACCCCCACGCTGGCGACGACTACGAGGAAATGGAGCGATTGCTCCACCAAGCGGCTGACGAATGCGACCTCGTCCTCTCGTCAGGGTCGACCAGCGCCAGCGCGGTCGACGTCATCTACCGCGTCATCGAGGAACGCGGCGAACTCAGGCTCCACGGTGTGGCCGTCAAACCCGGCAAGCCGATGCTCGTGGGGACTATCGGCGACTCGGCGTACGTCGGGCTGCCTGGCTACCCAGTTTCGGCGCTGACTATCTTCCAGACGTTCGTCGCGCCAGCAGTACGGAACGCTGCTGGACGGGAGCAGCCACAGACAGCTACGGCCTCCGGCACAATGGCAGTCCAGGAACGCTACGGCGAAGGGCGACGACGCCTCATGCCAGCCGGGCTGGTCGAAGACGACTCCGGGTCGCTGCTGGTCTACCCGGTCGACAAGGGCAGCGGCGCGACGACGAGCCTCGTCGACGCCGATGGCTTCGTCGACGTGCCGCCGGGGACCGACTACCTCGCCGAGGGGGAGACGGTCGATGTGACGCTGTTTTCCCCCGCCGTCAGGCCGCCGACGCTGCTGGGCATGGGCGAGGACGACCCGCTCCTCTCGCGCCTGCTCGATACAATCGACCGCCCGCGGTACCTCCCGCTGGGATCGACCGAGGGAGTCCGCCGCCTCGGCAACGGCGTGCCCGACGTCGCCGTCGTCGCGGGTCCGACCGACGCCGACCACGAGGCAACCGATATCGGCGGCTGGCAGCGCGAGTGGGGGCTGGTCGTCGGGCCTGATACCGACGTGTCCGACTTGGGCAACCTTGTCGACGGCGACTGCCGATTCGTCAACCGCGACACCGCGTCCGGCCTGCGTCGGAGCTTCGACGACGCGCTCGACGCGCTCCGCGAGGACCGGGACGTCGGCCGCGACGAGGTTATCGATGCTATCGACGGCTACGAACTCACGACAAAAGCCCACGAAAGTCCCGCCCGGAAGGTCTTGGCGGGCGACGCGGACGCGGGCCTCGGTCTCCGCGCCACGGCGGCGAAACTCGGCCTCGGCTTCGTCTCGCTCGGAACCCAGCCCGTTCGGGTGCTCGCTAATCCGAATCGGCGGGAGAAAGACAGCGTCGACGCGCTCGCCGCGACCCTCGAAGACCTCGACTCGCTGGCCGACGGACTGGCTGGCATAGAAGTGCAGTGACGGCGTCGACCTGAGCACCGTGACACCCGCCAGGATTACGCTATGACCCGCAAGCGACTGCGACGTACCTGCGCTTGCAGGTACCACTGGAAGACGGCACTGGCGACCTGAAGTGATAAACACGAGCAGGGCTGAATGGGTCACAGCGATGCCCGACACATCGGTTGCCGCTGACCTCGATTCCCCGTTCCGGTTCGAGTACGAGCCTGCGACACTCCGATACGCCCCTGACGCCGTGCAGTCGCTGGGTGCGGAGTTAGACGCGCAAGGCTACAACAGTGCGCTGGTCGTCTGTGGCGCGACCGTTGGTGACACGCCGGCTGTGATGGACCCCGTTCGGGAGGGTCTCGGCGACCGACTGGCCGGCACCTTCGCCGAAACGACGCCAGCCAAGCGGCTCGGCACCGCCTGCGACGGACTCGAACGCCTCCGAGAAGTCGATGCCGATTGTCTCGTGGCCGTCGGCGGTGGGAGCAGTCTCGACGTTGCGAAAATCATCAGTATCCTCGCAGCGACTGACCGCGACCCGGCGGCTGTCGGCCAAGCGTTTGTCGACTCCGGAACGATAGCTGTCCCCGAGGCGGAGCTGCCGCCGATTATCGCCGCCCCGACGACGCTGGCCGGCGCTGACCTGTCTCTCGTCGCCGGGGTCACAGCCGCGCCAGACACCTGCCCTGTGAACGAGCCTGCCAGTGGTGGTGTCAGCGATCCGAAACTGATGCCCGAAGCAGTCTGTTATGACCCCGATCTGATTGCGACGACGCCCCGTCCGATCCTCGCGGCGTCAGCGATGAACGGCTTCGATAAAGGTATCGAGACGCTGTACGCGGCCAGCGCAACGCCAGTAACCGACGCCACAGCCTCTCGCGGCCTCGGCCTTCTCACGGACGGACTGCTCGCATTCGGTACTGGTGACGACGACCCATGGGTGTACCAGTCGCTCACCCAGGGTCTCATGCTCGTCCAGTACGGCATTTCGCGGGCTGACGGGACGACGCTCTCACTGATTCATGCCCTCGGTCACGGGCTGACCCGGGCCTACGAGGTCCAGCAGGGCGCGGCCCACGCGGTCATTGCTCCGCACGCACTCTCATATCTGTTCGAGCAGGTCGACGGTCGGCGGTCGCTTTTGGCCGACGCACTCGGCGCCGGCGATGCTTCAGACCCCACTGCTGCGGTCATCGACCAAATAAACGACGTGGTGACTGCGCTTGGACTCCCGACGCGACTTCGGGATGTCGACGGGCCCGGCCGCGAGGCGTTCCCCGAAGTTGCTGATGCCGTCCTCGAAGACGCCTTCATAGCGAACGCCCCGTCAGAACTGGCACCCACACGAAAGGACATTGTCAGTGTGTTAGAGTCGGCCTGGTAGCCGGCAGTGAATGCCGCTCAGAGCTCCGGTAGACCCCGAATACCGTCTCTCTGGTGCGGTTTCGCGCGAATCGCCCCGCGATTTCGCGCCTTTTTAGTCCACGCTTTGCGAGGAGTAGGTCGCGCGGTCAGGTCGACCCCGACGAAATAAAAAGGTCCTATCTACATGTCGGGCCAGGCCTTGGCGGCCCGACCAACGCCGGTCACGTCGTTGATCCAGCGGGCGGCAATCGCTTTCTTCAGCAGTTTCGCCGGCAGCCCGCCAAACGTCTCAACTGGGACGTTCACCACGTCGTGGGCAACGGCTTTCTCGCCGACCGAAACAACCGTCCCTTTGTCCTTGTGGGTCCAGGTCTTTAGCGGCT
>NZ_QPLQ01000010.1:0-43016 GCF_003665985.1 Haloarcula sp. Atlit-47R
CACCAGTCCCGTCGTCAGCCGGGCCGGGCGGCCTTTGAACCACTTGATCGGGTAGGCTGTCTTTGTCAGCACCGACGTGTACTCGCCGATCACGTAGAACACCATCCCGATGATGGCCCAGCCGGTCACCGTTGCCGTCGTCACGTCTGGCATCGGCTCACCTCCACGCTGTCCGCCGTTCTTGCTCGATACGTCCGCTTGATGTGTTCGTTCTGAATCATGAGTTTAGCCGTCCGTTCGGTTGTCAATCTGTTCGCGAGCTTTCAGCAGCAGTTTCAGCAACAACAGCGCCGCCAGCCCAGCGACGAACTTCGAGGCCGTCGCCTGCGTGATCGGCAGGACCGGCGTGGAGCTGACCAACAACGTCGCCCCGTAGAACAACTGTCCGAGGTTCGCCCAGCCCCACTGCAGTAGCACCGCCAGCACGTCGAACTGGAATGCCCCGAACAGTGTCGTCGCCGTTGCCGTTGCCGCACTTGCTGGGTGGGTGAGAAAGTCTTTGAGCGACATCAGTTGATGAAGGCACCTCCGCCGGGGATGAAGTCCAGCGCAATCTCGATGGCTGTCCGCAGGTACGTCGAGTACGCGACCACGACAATCGCGAACACAATCGCCGCGCCCAGCAGTCCCGCCGGTCCCGTCCAGTTGAAAAAGTCGATTAGCAACTGGACACCAGAACCGATGACACTGAGCACTGGCTCACCGATTGCGGACCCAGCGTCGATGAGCGTCGTCGCGATGACGACCGGCACATCCACGAGCCCGAGGTCCCCGAGTGTCGACGACCGCGAATGGCCGAAAAACACGTAGTTGATGGCCCAGAGGACTTTCTCAACGACTTCCTCGACGCCGTTCAGCAGCGGCGTCAATATGAGCCCCAGAATGAAGCCGGTCGGAGAGGACGCGAATGCTTTCAGCGACGGCGGGAGGGCAGGGCCATCGCCGCCGCCGTTGGATGACTGTGACACTGTCAGTCACCCCCGGAAAGCCGTTGGGCTCCCTCTCGAAGGCCGCGCACGACGACGAACAGCGTCAACAGGGTGAACCCCACCGCAACGAGGTAGCCCCAGAGTCCGAACTGTTCGACGCTGCTGGCCCAGAGGTCCTTTTGATACCACTTCAGAATCGGGACGAACAGCTCACCCAGCACGCCCGATCCCGTCGGCGTCTCGCCGGTCGACACTTCCCCGACGAACGACGTTACACCCTCGATGAGCCGCTCGGGGATGCCGAACAGCTCGTCGATGTACCTCCGAAGGCCGATGTACACCGTCGCGACCGTCGACAGGAGTATCGACGCGCCGACGCGAGTCCAGTTGACCGGGTTCGCCGTATCGACGATGCGGTAATCTTCAAACTTCGAGTTGGAGTCGGCGTTATTAATCAAGCCCGTCAGCCCCGAGTCATCAGCCATCGGCAGCGACCTCCGAGTTGTGGGGCTGGCGAGCCGTCATTTGTTGACCGTCTCCTCCTCGGTTAGGCGGTCTGCCAGCCACTCTGGCACCGACATCGGCGGCATGGGCGGACCAGACCGCTCTAATCGGATAAACGAGGCAATCAACCAAGCGCTGCTGGCAGCAGCGACGATGCCTGCCGACAGCACAGGATTCGTCGCGAATGGACGAACGATGAGGGTTGCAATGGCGGCACTGAAGTCGGCAGTCGGGACCACCACAACGAACCCAAACAGCAATACAACCACTCCCAGCAAGTCAAGCTGGCGAGCCGTCATTCGTCTATCGTCTCCTCCTCTTCGACGCCGAAGATATCCGTTGGCACGTCGATAGGCAGGCCCGGCAGCACATCGCCAGTCTCGTCCTCACGGAGATAGCGCACGACTGCGTACAGCCCGATCATCACCAGCCCGACAGTCACTGGGAACGCGAACAGTCCGGCCAACGTCTCGCCCAGAATCGAACGCAGGACGGTTTCCGAGACATCCGCACCAGCAATCAGCAGATTCCCGGGAGCCTCAAAGAGCCCCGTTAGGAGCGACCCAATCGCATCGCCCGCGTTGTTGAACGGCTGGGCAAAGAAGTTCGCCACCGCGTTGATGACATCAATGACTGCGACGACTGGCGAGACAATCAGGCCGACAATCGACGCAGACAGCACTTTACCCGCGTCTCCACCATTCTGAAGGAAGTTCGTGATGCCGCTCAGAGACTCCTGTCCGCTGCCGTCACCGAGGCTAAGACTCGGATCATCGCTGCCTCCGCCATCAGCACCGGTCTGGTTCATCCCGTCTCACCCCGCAATCCGGCGCTTGATCGGGTCGAACAGCCCCAGTAGGAACGCCGCCGCCCCCAGCAGCGCTGCAATGAGGATGTTCACCGGCGTCAGCAGGCCATCCCCGCCACCGCCGAAGATGCCACTGCCGCCCGATTCCTGCTGGACGATCTCGCCGATCTCGATGGACTCCGCTGATTCGGAGTCGCTGTCGGTCCCGTCCTCTTCGACGAGGATACGGTAGCTGTCGTACTCCGACGAGTCAACGGCGAATGTCTTCTCCGTGGTCTCGCCGTCGGCTGCCGACACCTGCCCGGAGTCAACCTGCGTAGTGATGCCGTCAGACACGCCATAGACAGTGTAATCGACGCTCTGCCCGCTGGTGTTGGTCACTTCGAGGTAGACCTGCTGGGTCTGGTTGTCCACTGCGACGGTCTTGTCCGCCAGCGTGTCCGAGGTCGAAGTCTCCGTCGCTGTCGCGGTCTCGGTCGTCGCTGCGGCCGCGCCGCCAACGCCAGCGACGGCCATGCTGGCACAGATAAGGCCAGCCAGCAGCAGCGCAATCGGTCGTGAACTGTTCTTGTCAGTCGAGAATAGTCCTATCATAGGTCTGAATCCCCGGTTTCGGGCTGGGGAACGCCCTGGTTGTCTGTCTGGTCCGTGCCGCCGTCGGTCGCCGCCAACCGGGCAGCTGCAGTCGAGTCGTCAACCCTCGACGGACTCTGCAGCCGCCGTCGGTCAGCATCGGCATCAGCGCAATCGCCAGAACAGTAGTAGAAGGCCGCTTGTCGTCGGAGCATCACCACCGGCAGCGGCCCGAGTCGGCCCCGCCGCGGGCCCGAACTGCAGTGGACGACGGTATGCTCGTCAAAGCTGTCCCGGCCGGAGTGGTTGACAATCCGGTCGCCACAGTGGTCGCACGAGCCATCTACCTCCGGCGTGGCAACCTCATAGGCCACATAGCCGCCCAGCAGGGCAGCACCGACGCCGACGACCAGTCCGTCGACGATGCCGCCGCCGACAGTTGCCGCAGTCATCAGCGTCCAGCCGGCGTAGGCCAGTCCGGTGACGGCGAGCCCGATACCGAGCCAGCCCACCACCGAGAGGTCCGACCGGCGCGCGTTGTCGACTTCGATGACGCTCACACGCCACCTCCAGCGATCAGGGTTGCTGTGAGATCCCGACTCGCGCCGGCAATCTCATGCCGTGTTCGCACGCGTCGACGGGTGTCGACCCTGTGCCATTCGGTTCGATACGGTTGATACGCGGGCTTGGCCGCGTTGGCCGGCGATTGTCGGTCGCCGGGGTCGTGTTCGCGCATGGGTAGGGGTACTGTCCGAAGCTAGACTACGGACGCGACGGGAGTCGCGATGGCCGAATAAATCCCCTAGGAAAATTACAAGAGTCTGTACGATGCTGTCAGTGCCTGAAACGCTGCTGTAAGATGCTGTAAGAGCTATGTAAGAGTTGACTGTCACCTGAGCCGATGGCTTTATTCTAGAATGTTGCCAATGAAGTCATATGTCACAGACAGCGATTCTGGGGCGGGACATTATCCTACGGGGCCAGGTTTCACTGTATTTGAGCATTGACGCTGACTGGGTGTCCCGTGCGGGGCTTGATATGGAAGACACGTGCCGACTGCAGCTTGGCGGTGTTGAGGATGGCGCACTGACTGTCACGCTGTTTATCGACCAAGATTACAGCGATAGTGACAACCCACCGGGACAGTTCGACATCGATCCCGTCGACGTCCAAACGGACATTCAGTGGTGCCTGCCCTCCGACATCCGTCATGACCGTGGGATTACCGGAGAGTTCGGGTACAATGCGGAATATCTCGGCGACGGCCGCATTGAGTATCGTTTGGTGTCTCCGTCCGCTCGTGATGACCGACTGCTAGCGTGACTGGTGGGCTCGTTATCGTCGGTTCTGGCTGCTATGGAGGGAATATCTCTCAATTAGTGCTCATCCGGAGGTACATGTGGCGCAACATGTATGACGTACGCAGCGGTACTACCGAGTATGGCAGCAGACGACGCTCCTGAAGAGACAAAGGTTAGCGACCGGGGGATGGTTACGATCCCGGCATCGCTGCGTCGCCGGCTCGATATCGAACCTGGCGATAAACTCCGCTGGGACACTGACGATGATGGGACGCTCGTCGTAGAGGTTGTCAAGCAACACTACGGTGCGTTTGATGACTTTGAGCCCGTCTCGATGGGTGGCGATGGGCAAGAGACGCACGACCTCGCTGGACATGAGGATGAGTCTGGCCTTCCAGGGGACAACTGATGGCAGTTGCAGTAGTGGATACAGGTGTTCTCATTGGGATGGCAGATGCCGATGACCAGCACCACGACATCGCTATGGAGATCGTCCGTGGGATGGATCACGGCGACTTACCGACAGGACATGTAACAAACTACGTTGCCCTCGAAACGCTCAATTGGATACACAATCGAAAGCGCCAGCAGAAGGCTGTCGAGACGTATGAGCGGCTCAATCGGTCCGCTGGGTTTGAGGTCCGCCAGGCGGCACAGAAGGACTTTACCAACGCTCTTGATCTGTTCGAAACGTACGACGGGCTCTCCCTTGGTGACGCAACCATTGCCGCGTACATGCAGCGAGAGGGGGTTGACTATTTGTATTCGTTCGATGATGACTTTGACGTGATTGCGGATATCACTCGACTGGAGACGGCGGATAATCCGTTCTAGTGAATTGTTAGGCGGCGCTTGATCCAACTTTGCCGTCACACCCGTTGTGAACGACTGGATCGCCGTGGTCGCTCCGTTCGTGTTACGATTACTCACTACACTCCTGAAAACAGGGGGTCGCTCCCGGCTCCTGCAGCTAGCAGACAGCGGCGTCAGCGGCGGCAGGGCATGTGCCACCGCGTCCAACAACGTCGGTTCAGTGGCGATTGTCGTTCTATTCGGTGCGTGTCACAGGGTTAGGGCGAGGACTCCACCACAACGGGTGTGACGCCACCCGTCGCGGCTTTGTGGTCGCTGTTCTCCAGCAGATCGAGACCGACGTAGCGTTTCTCCAGCAGTCCTTCGGCGGTTGCCATATCCATCGCGAGAATCTCGGTTTGGGTCTGGTCCCGTCCGACCTGCCGGGTTTTCTCGACGATGTCGCCGCCGCCGATCTCGATGAGCTTCTCCCAGACGCGCTTGATCGTCTGGCGATGCGGTTCCTTGCCGAGTTCGGCAGTCAGGGCCGTTTGCAGGTCGGCTTTGGTCATGAACACGCCGCTGCCGTCGGTTCGTGTCGTGGCAAATTCGGGCCAGCGCTTGGCGACGGTGATGGCGCGGTAGGTGTTCTGGCGGTTCGAGCGTTCGACAAACATCGCCTTGACTTTCGACTGCCGGCAGTTCGCGAAGAAATCCAGCGGCGAGGTGCTGGGTTCGATGCCTTCGGGCAGCTGCTCGGCGTCCTCTTGGCGGTCGCTATCGGCTTCGAGTTGCTGGGCTTTGGCGATGGCGCTCTTGGCGACGTCGTGGGTCGCCTCCTGCTGGGTTTCGAGGTCGTCGAGGCGCTGGTCGTTCGTCGCGGCGTTGCCGACCGCCGTGGTGGCAACGTCGTGGGTCCGTTCGACGTCGTCCTCCAGGTCGTCGACGCGTTCCTGGAGGTCCTCGATGGTCCCGACCAGCAGCTCAAGAACACTCGAAACGGGGGGTGCCACTTCGTCGCCGAGTTCACTGACGAGCGACTGGAGGGCGTTGATGTCCGTTCCCTCTTGGTCGATATCCATCCCGAGTTCGTCGGCGAGTGCTTGGTCGGTGGCTGTGCTGTCGGTTCCGCTGTCGTTGGTGGATTGTCGTGGCATCGTGACCACAGTGCCCGTCCCCGGAATCGAACCGGGCAGTGCCGACCACGGCACGGGCTATCGATGACGTAGCAGGCGCTATCTGGACGCGGTAGTTGGCTCGTGGCAACTCCGGGTAGTCCAGCGAATTTGCCTCGTGGCAACGACCTGAGTGCGACCAGCGGCGGTCATCGGGAGTCGTCCTGTGGCGTGGGTTCGGTGTCGGTGGATTCAGACGCCTGTCGCCACCCCGGTGGCTCGCAGTCGTCTAAATCGACGCCGTAGTGGTTGCCGTGGCCGGTCATCCTTCGACCACCGCCCGGCGCTCGATGACAACGTCGTGGGCGTAGTCACCGCGGCGGTACTGGTCGTAGTAGTTCTCGATGGTGGGGAAGTCGGCCGTCCACTCGGTGTAGTGTTCGAGATCACCGACCATGTAGCGGAGTCGCCACTGATCGGGTTCTGTGGTCGCTGTGTCGGTCGCAGTGCCCGGCGCTGGGTCGGCGCGGGCCATTAGGCATCCTCCCCTTCGAAAGGACCAGGACGGCTGCTGTCGCGTTCAACTAGCGCACAATCTGTGGTCGGGACCGTGAACGACATCAGCTTGTCAGTCCGACTGATGGCCTGCGCCAGTTGCTGGCGTGTGGCTGTGTCGGGTTCGGACGCCCGCAGCCGATGGAGCGTTTCCGTTGCGAGGTCGGCCAGTAACACGCCCATAGCGTGCTCTTCGTGGCAGTGACAGACCAGCAACAGCGGCTCGCTGTCGGTGGTCGTGATGGCGACGATCTCGCCGACACTCGGCTGGGCGGTCATCGGGCCACCTCCCGGAGTCGGGAGCGGCCTGTCAGCGGGTTCGCGCTGGGCGGCGAATGAGTAAACTGCGGGAGGATATCACAGGCGTTTTCCTTACCAAGTGAGTACCGGTCGGTTGGGTTCTGGTCCCCGCTCCATCTCCCTATGGATCCCACCCAATTCATCGATTGGCCTGGGACCAGGACCTGTCGTCGTGGATGACGACTTCCAATGGTGCGTTGCACGCCACTTCCCCCCGGCTGCCCACCATTCTGCTGCTCGAACTCCAGGAGTTGTCTCTGTGGGCCGCCTTCGGGCTGTTGTTCGTGTGAGTCGACTACATCGTGAGAGTGAGCGAAACCGACAGACGGCGACTGGATATCGCAAGCGCTTTTATATACTCCTGTATCGGCTCCACATGGGATCCGTGCCCTGTCTGCTCCCAGCGACACCACCCATCCTATAGGTTGTTTCGGGGCCGGACCCCAGTTTTCGGCGTGCCGTGCGCTGTATTCAGAACAGATAACGAGGCGAAAACTACAATTATAAGGGCTAACTAATCTGACAGTGCAGGCACAAAGTGGTTCACTTTGTCCTGAACAATTGTCAGAGGCACGCGATGCAGTCCGCCGTTGCGGGCGACGGCGGACTGTCTCACGGATTGCGCTAATGGTAATTCGCCAGCAATAATTGTTATTTATTAGGTATGCGTATATTGTGGTAGGGTACCAGTCGGTCATCACTTGCCCGGTGATTGCGTGCCTCTGACAACACCGGCCGACTGTGCCCTCCGTTTTGACTACTGAGGGCCGGCGCTGCGTTGGGTGCCGAGTCATTACTGTGTCCCTCCGTCAGCGACGGGTCGGGAGAGCTTACACAGGCCTGCGAGTGTTTCCGCCTGGTGTTGGAGCTCTTGTCCGCCAGCGTCAGTCAGCGTATACACGTTGGTGCGAGCGTCGAGTTCGTCGCGGTTGATGAGATTCTGGTCAACGAGCTGGTCGAGGTTCTGGTAGAGGCGGCTGTGGTTGATCGGCTCGGCATAGCGCTCGTCGAGATAGTCCTTGAGCGCGAGGCCGTAGGGATCGTCGTCGACGGCGGCGATGGCTTCCAGCAGATCGCGCTGGAAGCCCGTCAGTTCGTGGTAGATCGTCATCGGGCACCTCCCGGCTCGTCGGCGTCGGTGTCGACCCGCCGCAGCGTCGCTGGTTCGGGCTGGTAGCAGTCACCTTGCACCAGTAGATCCAGTAAGGCTGTCAGCGCCCGCTGGGCTCCGTACTCGCGGGCGAGCGTGTCCAGTACGTCCCCAGCGGGTGCGCCGTGGCCGTCCTCGCGGGTGGCGATTACATCGAGCGCGTGGCTGCGGATTGCGGGCTCGGCGTGGGTCTGGACGACGAAGCCGTCCGTGTTCCGGAGGTAGGTGCTGACGGCGTCCAGCAGTTCGAGTTCCTCGTCAGCGAGGGCAGGTTCGGCGGCCTGCAGGACGGTGTCAAGTCGGGTGGCCGCCGCCGTGTGTGAGGGGATGGTGGTGCCGCCGTCGGTGGCGACCAGGTCGTGGCCAGTGACGATAGCCAGCGAGCGGGCGGCCTGGGTGATGGCGTCCTGGCCGCGGTCGGTCAGGGCGTAGGTCCCGTCGGTGGTGGTGACAAGGTCGTCGGCTTCGAGCTCGGTGAGGGCGTCCGTGACGCGAGCGTCGTCGAGGGTGGCCTCGCGCCGGGTTTCGACGGCGATTTGGAGGGCGTCGGCGGTGGCCGCGCGGTCGTAGTGGTCGTGGTCGGCAATGGCTTTCAGGAGGTCCCGCTGGAGGGCGGTGCAGGTGTGCCAGGCGGTCATTGGTTGCCTCCCGTGATATGCATCTGGCCAACGCTGGGAGGTGACATGGTAAGAGCCTGGGGCGCGCGTGAACGGAAGTGGATTTTCGCGGGTCGATTTTCGTCTCTGGCCCGCTGTGGCGGGTTCGTGGGCCGCTCAGTCGATGAACGGAAACTGAACGGAAGTGAGCGAATGTACCGCCGTCTGGTGGTTTCTGAATGACCGGAAGTGCCGGTTGGTGGCGAGCGATGCGACTCTTCGTGGGTGGGCTTGGTGGTTGTCATGGGTTCGATGGGACGCCGGTGGTTGCTGTGGGCGTCGCCTATCTCAGAATACCGTAGTCAACCGTATTAATAGTTACCGTACGGTAACCAGTATCCGAGCGGAAGTAACGGAATAATCCGGTGGTGATTTTTGTTTGCGAGATAGATAGCAAGCAAGATGGGTGAGAGAGGGCGGAAGAAAACCGTGTCAGATGTTGAAATCCTCCGCCAGTTTGCATTAGAGCCAGCCCCCTTCATGCACCCTACAGAACTAACTGATTCGCTTGAGATGTCTCGTCAGGGTGTATACAAGCGATTGAAGGCGCTTGAAGAGCGAGGACTCTTAGAGAGCAAGAAGGCTGCCGATACACGGAACTGGTGGCTTACAGATGCAGGCCGACGCCATCTTTCTGAGAACTCCTGATCTATTCACGCCACCATCCAATCATATGCTGTGTGGGCTTCTTTCGGCTGATTTCTCCATCTTGGTGCAGCTTTTGTAGCCTTTTGTGGATGGCAGTACGGGTAATGGGCAGCACTTTCTCCAGTTCACTCGCAGTTACGAACGGACCCTCGATCTCGTCAAAAGCGTCTATTATCTCTTCATCTGAGACGAGTTGATTCCCGTGTGTTGGACTCATTTATTACAGCCGCCTTTTGGTTACCGCACGACAATAGTTTTATGGTGGTGGCGTAACATAAGCTAAGTATAGGAACACACGCGCTGCTGGTCGATTTTCTACGAAATCGCCCCGGTGTAGGAGCACCGAGGCGCGTGGTTCCCACAAGAACCAATGACAACTACGCAATCCAATCCACAAGAACGTACCGCTCGTGAACTACTCACCCAGGGCCGACCGCTCTTCCTTGGCGTCGACGGTGAGGGTGCGGCGCATTACTGGGATAGCTACGAGTTCGCCGTGGCTGTTGTCGGAGATGATGGAGACTCCGATAAGGTTGTGTTGGCGAATACGCCCTTTGAAACGCTTGCAGAGTGGTGCGAGTACACACGTGGGGAGCGTGGCTGGGATGTTGGGCCATATGTTGGCGGCTCGCTCGTCGGCGATCTCGTGCGAGGTGTTGAAGCGTGAGCTCGCTCCGCTGCACGGTCGAGAATCGGAAGCGTGTCCAGCGTGCCGCCCGTGCCCTCCGGGAAACTGTGCCGACCGTTCTGGTTGAGACAACGCCGCCGGTTCGCTCAGAACACGACGCCTGGACGCTCGATGCCGTGCTTCGAGACACCGAGGGTGTCCCGCCCGAGGTGCTACGGGAGCTCGCACTGGCTGGACTGACGTTGCAGCCGACGCCCGCCCAGAACGAGCATCAACACGTCGTGGCGACAGCCTGAGCGAGACAGCGATACCTCTACTTTTTGCTGAATCGTGTGTGTGCTCTTCTCATGGGTCGCGGTGGTTTCGAGACTACTCCTGACAGTTTGCGACCCCGTGCCGGGACCTAGTGAGGCAGACCCCACGATGGCGCGAGTAAGCTCAAGACTGGCTATGTGCGCATCTCGCGCGTGACACGCTCAGAGAGCCAGTCAAGCACGGGATAGCCATCGGTTGTAACCCATGGCCCGCCGAAATCAAACCCAGACATACTCTCTGTGGCGGCTTCTCCAGTCATCTTATCTGCAGAAAGCCCGTTTGACGATGGACTGCCAGCAGACGATGACTGGCCAGCGGTGTTAGCGTTCCAGTAGACATCCTCAACTGGGCCAGACTCGTAGTTCCGACCGATAGCGCCACCTACGCGCTCTTCGCCGCTAACAGTCGCGGCACTAAACGAGGAAGCGACCCGACCAGGTGCATAGTTCGTTCCTACCAGTCCGCCGACCTCCGATTCGCCTCGGATGCTGCCGAAGACTGCTGAGTTTGTTAGGTTTCCAATGCTGTTGCCGGCGAGACCGCCAACGTTGTGTTCACCAACAACTGTGGCATTCACTTCGACGGCGGATATCTCGCCAATCCGGTAGTTGGCATTCGGCTCGGCAACAACGCCAGCGACACCGCCGACACGCCACTCTCCACGAACACTCCCTGTAACCGTAACCTGCGTGATCGTACCACTTGAGGTGCTGGCTATGCCTCCGACATTCTCATGTCCACGGACGGAGACATTTCGAAGATGAATTCGCTTGATTGTGCCACCGTTGAGTGTCCTGACGAGCCCACCGGCGCTGCCCGACCGATGAACGGTAAGTCCACGAACCGTGTGGCCGTTCCCGTCGAGCGTTCCAGAGAAACGTGGTGTCGGGTCGAACCCAGTCCGCCACGTTGCGTCGATATCTGAGACGAGTTCATAATTCGCATCAGAGTCGACGCCGATGCACTCGAGTTGATGGAGTGTCTCGATCTGGTACGGATTGCTATCGGACCCATCCCCGCCTGCAAACGAAACGGCAACGCATTGATCTAGAGCATTAGGGGCCGGCATGAGCCGAGTTGGTGGGGTGTGCATTTTCTGCTCGATATACTCCCAGTCGTCAAAGCCATCGCTGGAAGCGGCTTCTGAGGTGTAGCTGTAGTGATCCGAGGGAGCGTTGTAGTTCAGTACACTCGGGTATTCGTCAAACGGAACATCAGTGCTGTCGATGCCATGGTATACATCAGGCATTAGGCCCAACGAGTGCCCCAGTTCGTGTATGAACACGGTTCCCATGCGTGTGTCGTCGACGGTCCCCGACACGTGTACCGACCCCGGAGAGGCGCCACCATCGACAGAAGGTGAGAGAGAACTCCGGTCAACCAAAATCGCGTAATGATATGCCTGCCCGCGGTGGTCAAAATACTTCTCTTCGTATTCGTCTGTTCTCATACCACCAAGCGTACGAGTGTAGGGAACCTGTTCACTCCTTACGAGATGAAGGTCGATCCCGTTCGTTCCATTCGGATTTGACACCGGTGCATTAGCGAACTTGGACTTGATGAGTGCTCGCTCCTCGTCAGGGAGCGAGTAGCTCTTCATGTAGTCAATTTCGACGTAAATGTCCTTGTGCAGTGGATTCGCGTTTGGATAAACCTCGCTGTGGACCTCCCAGCCATCGAGAAGGTTGTCCCCATCAGTGTCCCGAACAGTGGGATTCGTACCATGCTCAATCTCAGCACTGTCTATGAGCCCATCGTTGTCCGTATCGCGGCTACGTGGACTTGTCTCACGCTCCAATTCAGTGGGATCAGCAAGCCCATCATTGTCCGTATCTGCTGAGGTTGGGTCCGTTTTGAGCTCAGTCACCTCACGATGATCATTGAGACCGTCACCGTCTGTATCAGCCTTGTCTGGGTCCGTTCCGAGTTCGGCTTCACGCCGGTCATTCAGCCCGTCATCATCGGAGTCTACCGATGTCGGTGTTACTGTCGATGTAGCAGCAGTGACTTCGGTATCGCGTTCCGGTTCTTCAGTTGGGCTATCGCTTACTTCAGTCGACTCCGGCCGGGTTGGCTCAGTCTGGTCTATTCCGCCAAGACCCGAGCACCCAGAAAGCAACATAAGGATTGCCAACACAATTGCGATCACTTGGCCCGAATCCATGTTCCGTTGTCACTTTACGAAGAGAATAAATCTACCGAAATGCACCACCTCAGACGTTTAAAATGGGTCCAATAGGCTATCGACCGAAAAAGTATCAGTATAATATGTAATTTGAATATTATAGTCTTGACTCAAATCAGCAATCGTCAGAACCACGATGTCGTTGCTCACCAGACAGCCCATCGGTTGACAGACAGACCGGCTTCACATCGCCAGCATCCTCGTTTTGTCGTGTTCAAAACCTGCAGGCGAATGCCTCTTGAGCCCCCCGTAAGAACTCTCAGCACACTCGATTTAGCTGCTCTGTTGCGACCATGGCATGAACGTCCTACGTCTTTCCACTCCGTCGCTCATACTCCTCGTGAACTTTCGCGCATTTGCACTCATTGCCGGCTGTCGGTCCACCAAGGCACTCCAGAAACCGTTCAGTCTCGACGAGGGATACCGCCAACTGTTGATTCCACACGGTGGTCTTATAGCCGTAGTCAAGAAGTGGCGACTCATACACCCGCCCCTCTTGCTGTCGTCTGTGAGCTTGTTCCGGTGGTAGAACCCTGAGTTGTGCCATCGAGGGTTCGTTTTTCGCAATCTGACCGAATCACTCCCCCAGTGAGTATGTTTACTAAGAGGGTTATTGTTCTGTGAGTGCGTACAAAGTATTTCCACTGCTAATATAGATCCGTCTATCAGCTACCGCTGGTGATGAATATATCCGAGAACCCAGCTGAAAATCCCATTCTCTATCACCAGTATATGTTTCAAGTGCGTATAGATGTCCCCCCGCAGTTGCGAGATAGACAGTTTCATCGACTACTACTTGAGACACCGGTATGGGTGAATTGAGAGACATGTCCCAGCGCTGGTCGCCGGTATCCTGGGTTATTGCGTACACATTCCTTGTATTGGCAGCGTGATAGCTACCGATATACACCGATTTCTCGGTCACTGCCGGCGAACCCCATACTGGCCCACCGGTATCAAAGGACCACTGTTGGCTTCCAGTTTCGCTGTCTACTGCATATACGTTCCCATCACCACATCCAAAATAGACAGTTCCGTCTCCAATGGCAGGTGCAGACCTTATGTAACCCTCAGTTTCCACCGACCACTGTTGGTCCCCACTAGCAGCATCGACAGCATAGAGATGGTAGTCCAAACTTCCGAAGAACACCGTACCGTCAACTACTGCTGGTGAGGCTGTGATATCTCCGTCAGTATTGAATGACCATTGTTGTTTTCCACTTGTCGCATCTATCGCATAGAATGCGTCATCATTGCTGCCGAAATAAACCATCCCATCCACAACAACGGGGTCAGTCATTATCGAATCGCCCGAACTGAACGACCACTCTTCGCTGCCCGTAGTTGCATCAAGGGCATACATCGTGGTGTCACTACTCCCGACATAGACTGTCCCATCTACCACCGCTGGGGATGAAGTTACAGAACTACCTGTACTGTAGACCCATTGTTCCTCACCAGTTACGGCGTTCACCGCATAGAAGTTCTCATCATTACTACCCACATAGACACTCCCATTCATGACGGCTGGCGAGGAATGTATCTCCTCATTTGTTTCGAACACCCAGGATTCAGTGATCTCTCCAGAAGGACCAGATTCTGTAGTAACTCCTCTGTTAGCCTGGTCAAACTGAAACATTGGCCAACCGCTGATTTCTGGTTTCCTTTCGGTTTCAGTCTCGGTTTCTGTTTCGGTCTCTGTTTCCGTCTCAGTCTCTGTTCCCATCTCAGACTGTGGAGTTTCCGTTTGTGTTCTCGCTTCTGTAGTTGTGTCTTCTGGACTGGGGGCCTCTTCAGGTGTGGAGGGAGCGTTGTCTCCGGACAGACAACCACTCAAACTTCCAGCGCTCACTATTCCAAGATCACGAAGCCACTCACGACGTGTCCGCTGCAGCATATACTATCCAGTTAGCAACTATTTGAGTTAATACTACCCGTACTATTATCAAATTATATTCTAAAAGTGGCAGTCATCTCACTCAGGGCCGCCCGCTCTTCCCCGGCGTCGACGGCGAGGGGGCAGCGCATTACTGGGACGGCTATGAGTTCGCCGTGGCTGTCGTCGAGGCTGACGGTGAGGCAGAGAAGGTCACGTTGGCAGAGACGCCCTTCGAGACGCTCTCGGAGTGGTGCGAATATACTCGGAGTGAGCGCGGGTGGAACGTTGGCCCGCACGTCGGCGGCTCGTTGGTCGGCGATCTTGTGCGAGGTGTTGAGGCGTGAGCTGCACTGTGGAGGAACGCAAGCGGGTTCGTCGAGCCGCGCGGGCGATTCAAGAGGAAGTGCCGACCGAGTCCGTCGACGTAATCGCACCGAGCGCGAGTCAGTACGGCGAATGGACGCTTGATGCCGTGCTTCGGGATACTGATGGGATTCCGCCCGAAGTGCTCAGGGAGCTGGCCCTCACCGAGTTGACGTTGCAGCCGACGCCGTCGCAGGCGGAGTATCAGCACGTGGCGGCAACGGTGTAGAGTAGCAGAGCGCTAACCAACAATAGTTGACTAACGCCTATGACTGTTGGTTAGCCGAGAACCGATTGGCTTCTGACCGTCGCTTGTTTCCCACGACCTTACCAGAAATATCCGCTCAGTGTGTATGCGTACTGACCAACGTCAATTCTATCACTACCAGATGATGGTCTGAGTAGCATGACAGATACAGGGTGTGTATCTTGCACGGCTGGATTACCTCTCTGCTACTGTGGAGGGCATTCCTCTCTGTAATCTATTCAGCAGCAGCACATTCAAGAGCAATATGAGCATCGTCCTGAAAGACGTACAACGGATCTGGTTGGGTTTCGGTGCCGGCTAACCGTTGGAAACCATTCTGCATTTGATCGGCTTTGTAGCTGACGACTTCGATGGCGTGGGAAATATTATCACCGAAGGATTTCTCCATGTCGGGATCAATGTCGTCGCAGTGAACGGTGGAGAACATTTCCTCATTTTCTGGAAGAATTTCGAAATGAGCGCGGCCTCCACTATCCAATCTGAATTTAAAAGTTGGATCTGTCTGGTTCAATTCTCGTTGTACGTCGCTGAAAAGTGGGTGGGTTGGACAGCTAAATGGGTTCTGGAAATAAAACTTCGTGTGCCGACGGTCGTCGCGGTGGAAGCGGTCCCGGCGCAAGGCTCCCACTGTTGATAACCAAATCTGGTCAGTCCCATCCCTCGCAAAGTGCTCACAATACGGGGACTCCGGCGAGTGACGCCCATGTTCACCGCAGTGGCCGCAGAAAATCGGTGCTTTGGTGTATCGTGGCATGAATACTTGTTGGGATAGAGACAACAAGTGTGTTGCGCTGGCTCTCGGGACTGCAGATTTGTGCAACGTGATCCTTTGTTCGGCGCTCTCCTCCAAGGATCTTCAAAAAGTATGGAAAGACAAGTAGCAGACTCTCAGAGAAATGCTTGTACGCGCATCCGCGAGAGTGGTACACAAGTCAGTGGTTTGCGGATCTGTAATCTCGTTCGGATAGTGGGGCATGAATAGCCAGTGTGGCTGACGCAAACGGCTTGGGGTACGAGCACGTCCACGGTTCCGAACGGAAGATCAAGTTCGAACCGTGGAGTAATGGCAAGTTCAAGCGTATCAAGGCCGTCTGTGACGGCTATCAGTGGTGGGTGACCGAGCGGGAAGTTGTGACGACGATGCGGCGGACTTGAGTGGGGAGACAAGTTCTACCTGATTTTCCCGCTTTGGAACAGTGTTCCCGTCGATTATACCATCAAACTTTCAGTCAATACTCTGTAATAAGTTCGATATATCGTTGGTCGAAAATTTCGTTCGGAGTATCAGATTCGATCATTGATTCCATCGAGCTTTTGTCGAAATGTAAAACTTCAAACCCTTGTTGCTTGAGCTCTCTAATCCGTTGATGTGCTGCGTCTTCATATTCAGACCCTGAGATACCATTCCATGACAGCAAAATTCCCGTGGTGCAATTAGCTCCCAGTGTATCTGCTTTCGAATTAAGCGTGTGGATGACGTTCGCACCTACAGACCCACTCCAATTCTTACATTCCACCATAATAATCGACGATAGGTTCTCCCATGGGTCGGACTCCTGATTATTCCGAAGGACCAAATCAAATTCTTCACTGCCAGTTTCGCTGTTGACGCGGAGAACTTCTGTCTCCGAAATGTACCTCTTAAATAGCAATTCTGCAAATTGTTCGAGTAAATCACCTTTTTGCTGTGGGTTGTCGACAGTATTTGCTGAGTCGTAGAGATCACGAAGGCGTTCTTGTACCTCACTTTTTGTTACTGGTGCTTGGCTCCTTACTGGGAGTCCTGTGTCAACTGAACGCAAGGTAGTTGAGCCCACATCAAGATAATACAATTCGATAGTCTCAGAGTTTCGTGCACTATCAATAATCGTCTCAGTATATTCTTCTTCAGCAACAATGAGTAGTAGCGCCTCGATATCAAGTTGTTCCACTTCTTGATGCAGGCTCTGGACATCGGACGGGTTATAGTAGACCAGGTGTAGTTTGGAATCCTTTTCGAGAACTAGATCCGCATCTAATGACACCTCAATACCTTCATATTCAAAGGAACTTTCGAACGTACCGACGGTCTCATACCCGATGGATTCGAACACATCAGTGAGGACAGCTTCCGGTGCAAATTCGCGGAAATCGATATAGTCTAAGTATCCAACCGGATCTTCTTGATTCGTCCTTTCGTCAATTCCAACCAATTCATTCGCGGCGCGTAGCACAAATGAAGTATTATTAAATGTCATTTCTGACCCAAACGGGTCAATCTCGTTTCGAGAAATTGTGGGAGCTGCGAGGGCATGTGCCAATCCAGAAATGAAGGTTAACGCATTCGCTATCCAGATTGGCGAGGACATTCTGAAGTAGGGATCGTGAAAAGTTGGTTCCGAAATGAATGTCGGCACAAAAATGTATGTGCGGTCAGATATGTCAACAAATCGTTCTTGGCTAACTGAGGGTGCTTCAGCGGTGCTATGATGAAGGGAAAGGTCTCTGAGAGTTATGAGATATTTATTAAGAAGTTGAGTGTAGTCTGTCTCCTCAACCGGAGTCGGAGATTTGGTAACACTGTTCCGAACGGCTGCAAATGCGTATGCTGCCTCTTGATATCGGCCTTTCCGTAATTCATGCAAAGCGAGATTAATACTCCAAGCCGCACCCTCGGGCCAGTCTGATTCCGTAGCAATCGGTCTCAGCACATCATACACATACTCGCGGAATTTTTCTTGCGTCAGCTCTATCGAATCATAACCATCTGGTATCTGATTCTCTATTTCGGCCTGAACGTTCATCTCGGAATCGTCTAACTGGCTCCAGTCTGGGGGGTTAATCGAATAATCTAAATCGTCAATTAAAAACTCCGAATAGAGCAGCGTCCTAGGCTCCGATGAGGAAAATTCAGAAGGGGCTCCTGGGGTTAGCCGCAGGACAATACAGTGGGCTAAACAATTTAGTAAGGGGTCAATATCAGCTTCTCGAACTGGGAATTTAAACGAAGTACTACCCGGAGGGTACCAATCTCTTAGCTCAGGGTACCTTTGATAATATTTGTCTAGAACACATTTTATCGCATCTTGTGCCTCAGACGTTAACCGGACTTGTGGAGGAAGATCGCCTTCCCAATGGTGTTGTAACTCTCCGTATTCTTCTAATCGAATTGTATCAAAGCTAACTGATTTACCCACGATGTTGTCAGAAATACTAAATCCAGGAAATACCATATTTGAATTTCTAACTAGGAACATATATCTTTAATTGAACTCTTCGGGTACTGAGTCCTCTGAGATACGGCCGGTTGCTATGTTCCACTGCCAGTCAATCTCAGTTCCACAGTTTTGGCACTCTGAATACCCGTTCTTCCAGAAAAAATAATTTCCACATTCATGACACTGAACATCGTCGAACGCCGTTGGAGGGGGATCAATGCCATCCTGCTTAGACTGTCGGTCACGAACGCCCTCTCGATACCACTGTTTCCATACTCTCTCGTCGATGAGTGGGGCGATGTTGATCTCCAGGGATACATCCGATCGCTCGGAGTAGGGCGGTTCTGTTCCGCGTGCAAACAACCGCTCCCAAGAAACCGTCCGAAATACTATTGGTTCAATCACGTCCGGCGGAAGGCTAATCACCAAGTCCGACTGATCAACGACCTCATCACGTACTTCAGCTTGGTACTCTGTTGCAGGATACTCCTCCTTGCCTTGTTCTACCCACGCCGGAAACAGAGTATCCCATGATTGCTGTTTCCAAAGATATCGTGCCTTTTGATCGTACCACTCTGGCGGGAGTGTGGCTGGCACTTCTCCCGAAGGTAACTCTTCCCACGCAGTGTGCCACTCTTGCTGGTGAGCGCGGTGACTATACGGTGGTTGCCACCACTCACTCTGCGACGGTACCCACTCAGGCCATGCCGCTTCCTGAGCGCGTGACCGGACATCGACCTCCGCCATCCGCCATTGGTGTTTCCCAAAATCATCCGCATCTGTCCAGACAACAGCATAGTCCTGCTCGATGAAGTCTGCCGTCGCGGCGTCGATATCTTTTGACTCATTCTTATGCTGGACTTCAACAACGACGCCACGACCTAGCTGGGAATCTCTCTTCTCGAAGGTAATAACTGCGTCTCCAAATCGCCGCTTTTTGTCCGAATGGGGTGCTCCGAGTCGCTTCTCCATTTGGCAGTTCGAAATGTTGCTCTCAAAAATACTCTCCAATCGGTCGGCAGCCAGTGATTTCCACTTTAGGTGCTTATCCGATTCAGCGACGGATTCGCAGGCTGAAGTCCCACTTCCATCGCTATGACCCATCCCTTCGGTATGTTTGAAGTGACGAGCGCGCCCGTCACTGGACCTACTCCAGACTCGCATCTGCCCACCACATTCAGGACATTCTACATCGGTCTTTTTTGGTACTTGTCGCGGGGCAGCTTTTCGTCCATCATAAATTGCAATCCAGGGCATTGTGTGTTCTACACTCCAGTAAACAGTAGTCCACAGATGGTCTTAATTGTCAGACCAGCGGAGTGAAAGTATAATTCGTGGACGTAACGGCGATAGCACAGGGGTTTCTGGTTTTAATTTTGAAGCAGTGCAGTGCGATTTTCAACGGCTTGCCGCCACCGCTGGATGTACTGCAACGTCTTGCGTGAGGCAACCTGCTGTGAGCTACTATACTCTCCTGAAATGTCTTTGAAATCCTCTTGGAGATCTTCAACCACGTCCTCTACGCCTGTCTCTTCAACCAGCCGAGCGTGTTCCCACCGTTTCAAAATTCGGTGTTTCATCACAATCGTTTGCAGTGCCGTCTCGTCATCCTCTGCTTCATCAAGCTCGGCGAGATCTAGCCAGTCATCGAAGTGTTGGCTGCAGAATTGACACTCGCATACCGGCTCATCTGCCCGTGTCATGATGTCCACTACAGCCTGAATCTGGAGGAAGTCTTTGGCTTTATCGAGGTAATATCGTGACGACATACCGCTACTTGTCTTTGGCTTGACGGACTCTCGGTACTGCTCTCCATGGATTGTCCCATAGGCCGCCCCCTGGAGGCCGAAGTCGTGAAGAAGGTTTGCGAAGAAGTCACCGTAGTAGAAGTACGGATCAATACCCGCAGACGAGAGATCATATACGAAGTCGATGATATGTTTGTATTCGGACTCTGTGGTATCGTGCTTATCAAGATCTTCAAACAGAAGGAAACACTCTCCAATATCCTCGTTGTTGAGTAGCTGAACCAATTCAGTCCGGTTCTCACCGCGAGCGATTTTTCCCGTCGATGTGTACACTACCGGTCGCAAAGGACGAGTTGCTTGGGCCTTCGAGGCTTCAAGAATTGTCTCGAATGCGTCGTAATCTTGCTGTGTTTCCAGTTTATGTCCCCATGGGATAACAGCGTCCGGTTTAGCTTCCTCTCTACCGATGTCTAATTCTTCATATTTTCCGAGATTGGATTCAAGACGGTCATAGAGAATGGTTTCTTGGAATTCGATTGCGTCCTGTGCAATCTGTTGGATTACACCTGTCTGTAAGAATCGAGCGTTGACCGTCCCCGGATCGTTGAGCAGTCGTTTGAATGGATCGCCAAGCTCAGATGCATAGGCACTATGCCATTGTCGAAGATTTCCGTTCTCATACCGGAAGCTCTTCCCTTGTCGAAATTCGGTAAGTATAGGGTCAATATAATAACTGAGGCTCCGTTCCTCAATCAAGTCAGCAAGCAGCTTTGGAACCCGTTTTTTGGAATTAGCGAGGAGATGCGCTGATACGAGAGCTGAATCCCATAATTCGTGGTAGTCGTCGAAAATAGCCCGCTCGTTATTGCTCTTGTACCGGACGATCGTCTCGAACATCGTCTAAGACTCGGTTGACGATGTTTTCCTTCCTACATAATTGTTGTGACACAGATTCAGCTTTGGAAATAACTTCAACGTCTTCATCGATGCTTAGTAGCCCAATTGAGAGGTCTTCAACACGATTTTCAAGTTCTGTAGAAACAGAATGGTCCCAGACGGCTAAATAAGAGTAATCAACCACGTCGGCGTCACGGCGGGCCTGTTCAATTCCGCGGCCAATATTCCGTGCTTTCATTTCGATTGCAATTGTCTCATCACCGTCAACAGCTAAAATGTCGATCGGGTACGAGAAGACACGTGCTTCAGTGGTGAACACAATCTCTTCACTTTGCAAATAGTCTGCGAGGATTCCTAGTTGATACTTTTCGGGGATGTACTGATTGGAGTGCTCATCCTCACTTTCAGCCCACCGTTTCGTATATTCTTGTTCGACATATTCGATATCAGCCATCAGTCTCCCTCCAACTCAAGTTCATCCTTGATTTCGGACTCCCTGGCGAACGACGGATATGACGTGTAGACAACTTCCAGTAGTTCCTGTAGCGATAGGTTGCCATATGACTCCACCAAGTTCTCAATTTCCGTTCGATACTCGGGTTCGAGAATTTCGACTAACTGAGATGCAATCTTCTCCCCTTTTGAGGTAATAGTAAATTCTTTGTTTGTTAGGTCATCGTCACCGACACCGTCCACTGAACTACCGTTTAGCGGAGTAGCTTCGATAGCTCCCAGTTGGAGAAGGAAGTGGAGTTCTTCGTAAACTGCCTCTGAGAAAGGACCCATCTTATAGGGCGCAAAATTGAACGCAATATCGTCTCTGTACTCTTCAAAGAAGTTGGTTTCCTGCTCAATCAGGAAAAGTAGCTTCTGGAGTTTCGTGACACCATGGATTGACTCCATATGGTAAAATAGGATGAAGACAACGTCAGTCCGGCGATCAATTTCATCAATCGGTGGCACGTGAGATACCTATCGCATCTGACTAGCTCTTGGGTAATGAAAGTTTACAGCCTGAGGGAGAACTTGAAATCACTCCCCGACCGCTTCCTCAATAATTTCGATTTCCTCGTCGGTCAACCCATACAGCTCGTAGACAACCTAGTGATAAGGTCGTCCGCCTGTTCAATCTTCACCTCCAGTTCCAGCCCGGTCTTTGATCTCGATGTTGCTCTCTCACTTACGCAAACGTCGTCAACAGTCGGCGGCATGAGCTTTCGGAGCCGGTTGACAGCGAAATTCTCTTCGTGGCTGCGTAGCAACCCTAGCGTATTTGTATCGCCTTGACATACGATATTCTTGACCGGCAAATGAGAGACGATAACGACCCTGAGAAACAGCGGATGAAGGGTCAAACCGAGATCAAGCATACGATTCTTCAAAAATATCTCCGACCGTGGCTCTATAAAATCACGGAAGTTGACGATCACATACGCTATATCGACGGGTTTGCCGGATGGGGTAGATATGATGATGGATCACCTGGATCACCATTGCTTGCAATGGAGGTTGTAAGTGAGAATTTAAATGACGGGGT
Organism: Haloarcula sp. Atlit-47R; assembly: GCF_003665985.1. Lineage (NCBI taxonomy): Archaea > Methanobacteriati > Methanobacteriota > Halobacteria > Halobacteriales > Haloarculaceae > Haloarcula > Haloarcula sp. Atlit-47R. The sequence goes on from NZ_QPLQ01000010.1 coordinate 22,349, forward strand.
GGGAAGACTGAATTCAAAATTAGATACTTTTAATTGTACTTTCATAGAGAAAACGCATGAAAATTATAAATCACTGAGCAGAGCGGTGGCAACTGAAGAAAAAAATACTCCCTCTCAGATCGTAACAGACACTCAGAATCGAGAATTCACGGAGTTTGCTTACGACTTTATTGCGAAGCATCAAGACGGTGTTTCCCCCTCATTCATATTTGTTGATCCGTTCGGATTCAGTGGTGTTCCCTTCAGCGTAGTTGACGATCTCATTAATCTTCGACCGAAGGGGATTGAGCTGTTTATTACATTCATGTCGGGGAAGATGGCTCGCTTCAAAGATAGCGAGACTCATCAGGTAGCTATTGATGAAATCATGGGTACGGACTCTTGGAGACAAGAAGTCGATGCAGAATCTAGAGATGAGCGAGCAGAACAATTCATGCGGTTATATGAACAGCAGTTACGTTCCGTAGCTGATGTTGAGTTTGTTTGGCCCTTTGAAATGAAGAAGGAGGAGTCGCGGCAGACGAACTACTACCTCGTACATGCGACAAATCACTACGACGGATTCAAATTAATGAAGGACACCATGTTTAGAGCAGGTGCCGAAGATCAATTTGCATATTTGGGCCCCGATCACTACAGATATGCAGATTCTCAAACGGGTCTCAGCGATTTTGATGAACGTGATGAGAGTAATAAGAGAATTCAAAAATTAGCTGATTTTCTTCACGATGTCTTTGCCGATGATAAGTTGAGATTTGGCGATGTGATGCGGTTAACCTACGAACAAACCACTTTGATTGAAAAACACTACAGAAGGGCGTGTAAAACGTTAGTTGAACAGGACCGGGCGCGAATTATTAACCGACCTGCTTTGGCTGAAGGGACCGAGACCGGATTGAATAATGATGACCGGGTGCGGTTTATAGATCATCCCGGGTTAGATGATTTCTTAGACTGAATTTGGCACCATCGGCATCCGTTCTTGTGGCACCTTCCGTTCTGCAAACTCCTCCGGTGACTGCCGATCTCGCCAGGACTGCAACCACGCTGCCGTCTCTTCGTCGACGTGCTTGATCAACTGCTTGTCGGGCCATAGATGCACAGGCAAATCCAGTTCTCGCCCGATCTCCTGGACCCACCGTAGGTGATCCGTCGCGTACTCAACCCATTGCTCACGAGACCGCAGCGCATCCAACTCTTCGGCCAACTCCGTTTCACCAGCGTCCCGCGCTGCTTCGACAGTCATCTCGAAGTTCCCACCACGGGGATTGATCGGCTCGTGGAACACAACCGCCGGGTCACACTCTGCGACCCGCTCTAGCTGTTCCCGAAGGTCGGCCTTCCCTTGCGTGGGATAGGTCGGACTCATACTGACAAACGTCTGCACGCCATGCTCGTTGAATTCCTTCAACCCCTTCAACCGCAGTTCCGGTGCTGGCGCACTCGGCTCAATCGCACCCACTTGCTCAGCGTCCATACACGGAATCGATGACCCAATGGTCACATACTCGCCAGCATCCTGAAAGACATCCAGATCCTGCAGCGCCAGAATCGGGTTCCGGGTTAACACCCGAACGTATTCTTCGTGGCTTGCGATAGCGTCAACGACATCGCGGGTGATCTTCCCGGCTCGACCATCCATGTAGCAGTCCGTCGAAAATGAGACACCAACAACACCCTGCCCACGCTCTGTTTCCCGCCATGTTCGTTTTCGATCCAAGTGCCCGTCCAGTCTCTCGCCTAAATCATCCCGGTAGAGCACGTAGTTCCCCCACTCTTTCTGGCCGTTATCAACATCGGCTTCCTCTTTGAGCATATCCGGCCGGGTCCGGATGTTCGGCGTCGAGGGAACATAGCAGAACTTGCAGCCATGCCGACAGCCTGTCGCTACGTTGACAACGTAGTCACACAGATGCTTGCTGTTGAGGCCCGACTCACTGAGAATCGCCTTTGTAGGGTCTTCTCCTGTTCGAACGTCTTCGTGGCCGTCTGTCATATGTTATCTTGTCTTTCTCGTCTACTTCTAGATATAAATACATACATCAAATGTAGCGTTCAGTTTCACTTTCACTCCGCGTGGCTGACTTCTAATGGGGTCCAGTATAAAAAGACAGGTAGGAGAGAGACGCATGGACCTCACCTGGGACACCGGCGATAGCTGGTTCGAGCGGACCTACGCCGTTGAACACGCTGGGGAGACGGTCGCTACGTTCGACGACCAGCCAACGCTGGACGAGCTCCGTGCACTCTCACGGGACTACGGTGCCCCGACCGAACGGCTCGACCTCTGGCAAGCCGGGCTGCTGTGTACCCAGTGCAACGACGAAATCAACGACCGCTTTGCCGCCAACCCACAGGGAGACCTGCTATGCTGGGACTGTGCCACTGACACCGAGAGCCACGCCGAGCATGGGATTACGGTCAACACTGACCCGACGAAGTCGGTGATGAGCGAGTCCCATCTCCACACCAAGAGCCTCTGTGACCACGTCATCAACGTCGCCACTGGGTGCCGACACGGCTGTGAGTTCTGCTACGTGCCAACCACCCCGGCTATCGACAGCCGCGATGAGATGCTCGCCGAACAGGCCGGCGTCGACGACCCACAATCCGACTGGGGAAGCTATCTGCTGTACCGAGACGACCTCCCAGAGCGACTGGGCAACATCCTCGACGAGCGTGATGCCAGCGAGCGCAAGCAGACTGACCGTGGTCGCGGCGTGGTGATGCTGTCCAGTGGCACTGACTGTTACCAGGACCGACGGACAGCCCAGATTACGCGTGGCGCTGTTGCCGAGCTCATCACACACGACATTCCGGTTCGAATTCTCACGCGAAGTCCTGCCGTGACTCGGGACATCGATCTCTTCCAGGCCGCCGGTGACCGCATTACCGTCGGCTCGTCGATTCCCTCCTTCGATGCGACGCTCGTCAGGGCGATGGAACCGAACGCCCCACCACCGATGACTCGCTGGCAGGCGTTGGACGAACTCCAGCAGGCCGGTGTGTCGGTGTTTGTCTCGATGTCGCCTACATACCCGACGATGGGCGAAGACGACTTTCACGAGCTACTCAGCTACGTTAGAGCGCTCGGTGAGGTTGTCGTCTTCCACGAGCCAATCAACCCGAGGGGCCAGAACTTCCAGCAGTGTCTCACTGCCGCCGAGCAAGCCGGCTACGACGACGTGGCCGAGGAACTCCAGCAGATGCAGGACAGCCACCAGTACTGGGTCGAGTACGCCCTCGAACAGTTGAACACGGTCCAGCAGGTGGCCACCCGCTTCGACGGGCTCGATGTCCATTCTTGGCCAGACGATGAGCTGGTGCGCTCGACGAGCGGCCAACTGCGGTCGAAGCTCACGGCAATGCAACAGGCCGTATCACCGGAATCGTTCTCCGAGCGTGAGACAGATACCTCGCCTGGGCAGTCCGAGTTAGCCCGGGACGGCGAGTCTATAGAGCATCTCATCTAACGCGTCTATCAGGCACCGCGCTAGGGTTTGGCTGGGTTAACGTTGCAGCCGCCGCCGTCGCAGGCCGAGTATCAGCACATGGCTGCGACGGTGTAGGTGAGCAGACCGCTAACCAACATTAACTGACCAATACCCACCACCGTTGGTTAGCCGACGATCAATTGATTTCTGGCCGTCGTTTGTTTCTTACCATCTCACCAGAAATACCCGCCCAGTGGGTATGCGTATCAAGTGTTGCTGAAGGTGAGCGGCAGAAGAGTTACAACGCACTGTTCCGGTTAGGACTATCCGTACAGAGTATGGTATTCATCGAGGTGACAGGCCTCCTGTGTGTACTCGCTGGAGGATATGCACTGGCTCGTCCGCTGTCGATCCGTAACTATCCAAGTGCAAACCAGTGGGAGTCTGACCCTGACAAAGCTAAACAGGAGCAACGCGCATATGCCGCTATGGTTGCGTTCTTTGTGATACTGAGTGGTATCGCGCTCATCATTCTCGGTCTACTTGGATACGGTCCTTGAGTAGACTGTACTGACTACCGCTCGTGAACTATTCCCAAGGCCGCCCGCTGTTTCTCGGCTTCTCGACGGTCTTGACGATGGCGTGGATGTTGCGGTGATATGACGGGTGTCAATTGGGTAGCTAACCAAAACACCCCGGCGTCACCGAGACCGTTATACGACGACTCAGCCATCAGCAGTATGGCTATTCGTAGCCGTCCCCAGAAAACCGCTACAAGCCACGTGACCCCAGTCGCTACCAGAGAGTCGAACGTCGGTGCGATAGTGTCGAGAGGCCGTTATCCGCTCGTGTTGTTCACCACTGTTACGGTCGACTCGTCGAGGTCGATAGCGACGCTATCAGTCTGTTCGGATGTGTTTTCGGCTTCGGCCTGGCCGTCTCCGTCGGCCATTTCGATGTTCTCTTCAGCTATCTGGAGTTCGACCCAAGTGTGGGTAACGGTCTCCGCGTCGAGATCGACCGTCAGCATGACCGAACTCCCGTTTCCGTCGGGCCGCTGGAGTTCGATATCGACGGCGCCATCGGCGGTCGCTTCCGTGACTGTCGCTTCCAGCGTCGTTGCGTCCAGATGTGTCCGAACGTTGTAGCTTGTCTGTCCGTCGGCCACGACAAGATGCTCTATCAGTTCTCGGTCATCCTGTTCGAGCACGCCGACCTCGTCGACGAAGTTCAGATTTACTTCGTTGACGTCTGGCCGGGCAGTTCGCACGTCGACCGTCTCGTTGGTTCGGTTGACCGTCCCCCGAACCGACGGGAGGCAGTCGTCGACAGGTCGGACGTGAATCCCAGCAACGTCCAGCGGTTCCACTCGCTCTGTGGACTCGTAGTACTGATTGATCTGTACTTCGAGGTGGCTGTATTCACCGAGCCCTGCGCGGTCGCTCGTCTCGTCGACGACGAGTTCGGCAAGCCGCTGGCGACCGATTGCGTCGACTGTCGCACCATCGTGGTGGGTGACAAGTGTGACGGTCACGTCTCTGACCTGATGGCGGGTGCTGTTGCGCTCGGGACTGTCGAGGCGAAGGGCACCGCTGCATGTGCGTTGCGCTTGCTGGAAGGTGTACTCACTGTCGTCGGTCCGGGTCGCCGTTACGTTGATCTGCTGGTCCGTGTCCAGTCGCATGTCAACCGTCTCATTGGCCGGGGCGTCGGACGTCTCGTTGATTGGGCCGTCGATCCCACCAGATTGGGTCGCGCCTGCGATGACGGTCGCGCCACTGGCGATTAACAACACGGTCGAGATGCCGAGGGCGTACATCGCGAGTCTGTAGTCATGTTGCATGATTTTCGCTCCATGTGGATTGATTCGGGTGCATTGGTTACTCCGACACCAGTCGGGCGGGGACCCGCAGGGCGACTCCGGCCAGCGTCGAGCCAGAGCCGCGGTCGACTGCATACGGTCGTCCGACTGCTGTGGTCGTGGCTTACAAGAAAGTCCTTGTAAAGTACCGTTGGAAACAGCTGTGGAACACGAATGAAACGCGTTTCACCGGCGTTTCACAGGCTGAAACTGATGAAAACCATCAGGTTCATATCACCGATGTTTCGAGAATCAACCATGTCCCCAGTCCCTCCCTCCAGACTGGTGCTGGTCCTCTCGCTGATCGTCCTCGGGAGCAGCCTCGCAGTATTTGGCAGTGTCAGTGGCATCGTCCCCGACGACACCCACGAGTTCGCCGTCGAGGACGACACACTCATCGCCACGACTGATAGCGGACAGCGGCACGAACTGGTCGAAGACGTGCACACGGTGTCCCGAATCGAGATCAGCCACAGTGACAGTCAGTACGTCGTCCGAACGGTCGACCGTGAGCCGCCAGCAGTCGGTACGCAAATGCGTGTCCGAGCACAGCAAATCGTCACATCCGTCGAGACAGTCGGCGGCGACATCCCGGCGGCAGACAGCGCTGCGTACACCGTCCATCGGATTCCGACACAGCTCTCCAGCGACCGCGCAGCAGTGCTCGGAGCTACTCCGAACGCGTCCCTGCAGGCGGTGGTCGCCCCCAACGCGTCTGCGTTCACCGTCCGACAGCACGACGACACCGTGGTCTTCGAGCGACGCGAGCCGCAATGGAGCGGCGACCGCGTGCTCGTCGTCGTGACATCACCTGACTCCGGGACCGAGTACAGTGTCGTCGTCAACCTTCGCACCGAGACCGTCGACTCGCTCGTTCGACTTGACAGGGGTGCCCGATGAGACCGCTTCGCTCCCGCCCACGATCCGAGGTACTCGCAGCTGGGATTCTCGTCATCGCTACCGCTATCCTCGTCACACAGTTCCTGCAGGCGACCCCAACCGTCGTGGCTGGTGGTGAGCGTATTGGAATCAGTAGCTGGCAGTTCTCCCTCGGTGACGCGGTCGTCATCGCGGTCGGGGCGTGTGCTGCGGGAGCGAGCGCGACAGTGCTGCTCAGCGGCGCTGGTTCGTCAGCGGTGGCCACAGCGGACACCGAACGCTCAGATCCACCGGCCCAGCAGCCCGACGACGCTAGCAACGAGTTGCTGCAGGCTCGTCGACGGGAATGGGAGACCACCTCGGAACGACTCGCGAGCAATGAAAAACTAGTTTATCAGACGGTGCTTGACGCCGATGGCGTCCTGCCTCAGAGTGAGATTGTCGACCGAACGGACCTCTCGAAAGCGACGGTCAGCCGCACGCTCGACAGTCTGGGGGCCCGTGATCTCGTCGAACGCAAACGCCGTGGAATGGGGAATATAGTGTTACTCACGTAGGTAGTCTGGTGCATGTGGCAGTGGTGGAAACACTCACACTGGGAGTAAATCCGAGCGACAGGACATGAGAGCCATCGCTGTCACTCGTGAGCGTCGATCCAGTGTACGCCACCACCGGACCACGGACGACGGTCCACACCGATCGCATCGCCCGCTCGACTCGCCGTCGGCGCCATGGAGGGAGCATGAACAGCGATCAGTACGAACTCCCCGCGAAGATCACGCTCTTCGTCGCGAAACTGCTCGGCGCTGTCGTCGTCCTGACCCAGCTGTACGACCTGCCGAAAGCCTCTCTTCTCGGGGTGCTGGTCGTCGCGACAATGGGCTTCTCAACAGTCTTGACGATGGCGTGGATGTCACGGTGATCGTTTCATTCAAAGTACGATGTTCTGTCGATGACGCGCTGGCAGGCGTTAGACGAACTCCAGCAGGCCGGTGTGTCCGTGTTCGTCTCGATGTCACCAACGTATCCGACGATGAGCGAAGACGACGTTCACGAGCTACTAAGCTATGTTAGAGCACTCGGGGCAGGTCGTCGGTTCTGGCAGCTCCCCATCCTCGGTTGCCTCGAACCAATCGCCGATACAGTGCCAGCGCTGTTCGTAACCGGGACAGTACGGCGAGCCCGTGCCCCAGCGTTGTGTCGGGAGGTCGAGACCCTGGCTAACACTTATTTCCGAAGACAGGCAATTTTTGCGTGGACGGACCACTGTCACACGCTCCATCCATCCCCTTTCCATGCCTGATGACACGCGAAGTCTCGGTCGCTGTCCAAACTGCGACGAGCGTATCACAACTCCGTGGCTGCTGGTTGAATACGAGAAAGACGATGGGACAGACGGAATCTGGGCCGAGTGTCCAATGTGTGAAGATGTCGTTGCGCCGGAGTAGCTGTTTATTAGTCAATACTATCGTCCGACAGAGACAGTGTCCAAGCACGCCTATAAGATTCACCACTTTTTTACTAAATCAGTAAACCACTACTGATATGGTTCCCCTCGAGGTGTTAGTTACCCCCCTCCAAAGCAGTGATGCCGGTGGTATTGTGCTCCTCCTGTTCAACCTACTGATTGCTGGCATCCAGATTGCCGGGATGTGGATGGTATTCAAGAAAGCTGGTCATGCAGGGTGGAAGGCAATCATTCCGCTATACAACCTCTATATCATGCTTCGGATCGGGGAGAATGCATGGTGGTGGTTGCTCCTCATATTTATTCCGGTGATAAATCTATACGCGCTGTATAAGATTCATGCTGGAGTAGCTCGAGCGTTTGGGAGAGGTATCGGGTTTGGGCTTGGGCTCACCTTCCTTGGTATCCTCTTCTTCCCACTGCTGGGCTTTGGCGATTATCAGCATCGTCAGTCTGGTGGGCTCGCATAATCTCAGAAGCTGAGACCGGCGTTCTCAATGTATATCGAACTATCTTCCTTTGATGGCCCCAACTGGAGATCTGCTCGACAAACTGCAACAGAATGCAGTCTGTAGCAGTCCAAGCCGATACGCTTAGTCGCGTTCCAGTTGGCGGCACTGGTGATGTGTGACACCGAGAGTGATACACTATCGCGGGGATGTGCTTCCATCATCCCGTACACACCCACGATCCGAGAGTCACCAGTACTGAGCGGAGAATGGCACGACGAGAGGTTGTGAGGTTATCCCCCGTAGCCCTCGCCCTTGATTGGGCCGCTAAACACGCCGTAGAGGAATTTGAAGTACCACAGTACCAGCAGCAGGACCGGAAACCCGAGGACGGTCACGAGGTTCAGCGCTAGTGGCGACACGACCGCTTCTCTGACCAACAATCCGGTCGGCGGGTAAATCGTCGGGTACAGCAGCATTGCGACCAAGATCGTCAACAGTGTGGGCAGCGCTAGCGCGCTCGCGAGCCAGGCTCGGTACCGGCCGCGTCTGGCCAGTACGCTCCCGCCCAGCCCAACGGTGACCGAGAGAGCGACGACTGCAGTGACGGGCAACGAGAGCACCGCGTCGGCAGCGCCACCCGCATCGGTCAGGACGACGGTTCCCAGCAGCACGACCACACCGCCAAGGTACGCCAGTGTCGCACCGATGCCGTACGCTCGCAGTTCCGATGCCAGACCGGGCTCGGTCTTGGCTGCGAGGAACGCCGCCCCCGTGGCTATCGAGACGGCGACTAGGCCGACGCCAGTCAACGCCACTGGTAGCGTCGCCTCGCCGAACAGCCAGCGACCCGCGAGCATCCCCAACAGGAGCGGCGCGAACACGCTCCCGCTGATGAACGCGTAGTCGGTGTAGCGCTTCCAGCGCTCGTCGTCGCGCTGCTCGCGGAGCTCCGGACCGAGACCGCGAAACACCAACGCGACGACGAATCCGAGCGCGAGCAGATAGTTGTCCGCCAGCAGGCGCGAGTACACGCGCGGGAACGCCGCTAGCAGCATCGTCCCGAAGGCGACGACCCACACCTCGTTCGCGTCCCAGACCGGTCCGAACGCCGCCAGGAACGTCTCTCGCTCGCGTTCGTCCGTCCGGGTCGCGTAAAGCATCCCGATACCGAAGTCGAACCCGTCGAGGACAACGTACATCCCCAACGCGAACAGCACGGCGCCGAACCAGATCTCCGGCAGGGACTCGACGAGGTACGCGTCGACGGGCAACAGCGTGTCAGTCATCGCTACTCACCCACGGAATCGGGCCGTGCCACCGGCCGCCACTCGACTCCCGGACGCCGAGTGACCGGAGTTCCTCCCGGACCAGCCACTTCAGGATGTACAGTGCAGTCAGCATCAGCCCGACGTAGAGTACGACGAACCCGACCAGAGTCAGTGTCGCCTCGGCCCCGGTGAGCGTCGATGACACCGCCTCGCTCGTCTTGAGCTCGTCCTGGATGACCCACGGCTGCCGGCCGATCTCGGTGACGTACCAGCCGGTGAGCAACGCAGCGTAGCCGAACGGTGATGCAGCGATCATCGCCTTCAGGTAGCGTGTGCTGTCGGCCAACCGGCCTCGGTACATGAGGAACCCGCCCCAGAGCGCGAGCCCGATGAACAGGAACCCGAGCCCCACCATGAAACGGAACGACCAGAACACGAGTGCTACGGGGGGGTTCTCCTTGTACTCGTTCAGTCCGATGACCTCGGCGTCAAAGTCCCCGCCACTGGCGAGGAACGACCCAACCGCGGGGAGGCTTACGGTGACGAGATTCTCGGCACGCGGATCGGTGAGTGCCTCAGGTGACTTCGGAAACGCGAGCAGGTGTAGATCGGCCTGCCCCGTCTCGTAGTGTGCCTCCATCGCGGCAAACTTCTGTGGCTGGGTGTCCTCAACGTGGCGGCCGTAGGCGTCGCCGTGGATCGCCTGGAATGGTGCGGAGACGATCAGGAGTACGACAGCCAACTTGAGTGCGGTGTTCCAGGCTTCAGCATCGGGCTTTTTCCAGACGATGTACGCCGAGACGCCTGCGACCAGCAGTGCGACCGAGATCACCGACGCGTTCATCATATGGACGTACATCCATGGCATTCTCGGGGTGAAGAACGCGGCGAACGGGTCGGTTAGTTTGGCGATTTCCATCCCGTTGCGGGTGACCATCTCGTAGCCTCGTGGGGTCTGCATCCAGGCGTTGACGATCAAGATCCAGAACCCCGACAGCCAGGCACCGAAGCCGACGAGTACCGACGAGATGACGTAGGTCCGATCCTTGACGCGATCGCGGCCGTACAGCAACACGCCGAGGAAGACGGCCTCTAAGAAGAACGCCATCTTCGCTTCGAAGGCCAGCGGGCCGCCGATCAGTTCACCGGCCACTTCGGCGAACTGTGGGAAATTTGTGCCGAACTGGAAGCTCATCGGAATCCCGGTGACTGTACCCATCACGAAGCCGGCGGCGAAAACCTTCACCCAGAACGAGCGCAATCGCATATACCGCTTCTCGTTCGTCCGCACGTCTTTCCATGTAAAGTAGATGATAAACGGTGCGAGCCCGATCGAAAGGGACGCGAAGATGATGTGAACGGAGATTGTCCATCCGAACTGCATACGGCTCGCGAGTTCCGGAGAGAGGATTGCCGCCCATACTGGATCGACGGCACTCAATAGTGTGATTGGACCCATTCACCCTACGCTACGACACAATAGCTTATGAGTAGCCCCACAGTTCCCACTTTAGAGAATTCACCACAACAGTATTGTATTATTAGAACCGTACTGCTTGCACACCTCAATTGCCGTATCAGTATACGATAGCTGATAGATAGAGTTGACCGATCCCAGCGATGATCATGACAACGCCGGCGATCGCCATGTGGCTTCAGTGGGTCCCCAGACTCGTGGTCAGGGAGCTCATGCAGCACTGACACGATGTTCCGAGCCGACTGCGTTGTAACTGATGGCGTCGGGTCCAATATCTTCGCCGCGTCATCGAGACTAGGGAACACAGCTTCGCCTGTCTCGGATTGCGGAGTTGCTTCCAGCGCCGTGGCCGGATGGCATCGTTGAAGCGTTCATAGAAACAATCACTGGGACTGGTTTCGCCAAACTCCGGATTGAAACAGCCGCCCAGAGAGTACGTTTACTGATCTTGAACTGCGCACTATTTTCTGTCTGGTATTGGTACGGCGGGATGATGGAGCCGCTTGAGATTGGATTACGGATTCTCGGTGGTATCATTCTCATCGGGGTGAACGCGTATTTCGTCGCGATCGAGTTCGCGCTGACCCGTGTCAGACAATATTCCAAATCGGAGTTCGATACGCCTGGGCTTGAGCTTGCCTGGGAAATGACCACAGATCTGGAGTTTTACTTAACCACTTGCCAGGTCTGGATCTCCGCAACCAGTATCGCTCTCGGGATTATCGCCGAACCTGGACTAGCGGCTCTGATCGAACCGGTGTTCGAGAACACCACGTTCGCATCGGTCGGGGCTGGCTCGTTACTCGGCTTTCTTATTATCAACTTAGTCCACCTCACACACGGGGAACAGACGCCTACCTACCTTGGTGTCGAACGCTCCAAACAGGTCGCCCGGTATGGGTCACGGCCGCTGTACTGGTTTGCCAAGATACTCGCTCCAGCTATCTGGGTCGGTGATTCGGTTGCAAAGGCAACACTGGGCCTGTTCGGCATCGAGATGACTCAGGCATGGACAGAAACCGAAACAGAAGTCATCGAAACCCGCGCTGACCTTCGGAACCGGCTTGGATCGGTACTCGAAGAGGGTGAATTGCCTGCAGAGCGCCGTGAAGAGATTATGAACGCGTTGACGATTGGTGAACAGTCGGTGAGAGAGGTCATGGTCCCCACCGAAGAAATCATAGCCATATCAACGGAGGATTCAGCTGAAGCGAACTTCGCAAAGCTCGAGGAGCACCCTCATACACGGTATCCACTAATCAGTGAGGATTTGACTGAGTTCCATGGGATCGTCTACAGTCCAGCTCTGTTCAGCCATCGTGAGGAACTCGCCAGTGGCAACGGTGCGTTCACTGAACTGGCGGCACCGACGATGACGCTTTCGCCCGATACCGATGTGAGCGACGCGATCGATCAGTTCCAGACAGAGCGACAAGAGATGGCTCTCATCATCGAAGACGGCGAGGTTATTGGACTGGTGACCGTCACTGACCTGCTGGAAACGATCATTGGTGATATCGAAGATCCGCTTGACCAAGGCAGCTCTAACGTACTCGAGTGAAAAATACCGAGCCATCAAAAAACAATTCCTCGTTAAGATGTACATCAGTGGACTCGCTATTTCTAACTGGTGCCGGAACCATCTTATGAGGCTGGCGTATTTTTCCCGGAGCGGGCTACAGATTGAGCAGATCGGACTGGTAGACATTCCACCTGTACCAATCGTTCATCAATGACTGCAACAAGGTTGCGAACGTTTCTATGACACGCTGAAGGAAGTCGCTATATGACACCGATCGGTCAATCGGTAGTGCCAACTCACCACTAACAGGTTCTATGGGGAGAAATTCCTGTTTGTGCGGAAATAGCACTACTATTTAGATCGTTAGAGAGTACAGCTGAAGGCAGTATTCTATCTTTTGTAATTTCGAGACCCCGATGATGCCGGCGCCGCTGCGCCGGGACGAGCCGGTCGGGCTCGACGAACTGCGCGCCTTCGGTGACGAGATTACCAGCCTCTCGGAACTCACGAAGAAACAGGAGGTGAGGATGTCATGAGTGAACTCCAGTTCGAGGAGCAAGCCGTCGAAGACAAGTTTCAAACGTTCATACAGACACTCACAGACTCCGAGACATATCTCGAATTCGCCGAGGCGAGCGAAGCACTTGATGAGGACTCGGAAGCTACAGCGTTACTCCGCGAATTTGACCAGAAACAGGAACAAATGCAACAGGGTGAGTTCGACCAGTCGGTGATGAGCGAACTGCAGGACCTCAAATCGGAGATCGCAGATAACGACACTATCCAGCGACACCGCGAAGCACGAGAAGCGCTCGTCGAACTCTTGCAGGGTACCAACGAGATAATAACTGAGCAAATCGGTCGAAAATTCGCTCAGTCAACTGGGGGTGGCTGCTGTTGAGTATCACTGACGAAGACGTGCTGGAAGCGGCCGAAGCACTGGGGGAGGAACTAGCGCAGAAACAATCCGAAGCGACCGATTCTAAGTTTGAGACGATACTAGAGGAGTGTAATAAGGCGATGAGCGAGGAGACCGGAGTCAAGTACGACAATGCCTGTGACACCGGCGGTTGCTGTTAAGAGTTGACGGCGATATCGGTAGTTCTTCATATCATATTTCGCACTTCTAGACTTAATCCTAACCAACTCAACCTACAAAGTTCTCAACCGGGGTTTAGATCATGTCAGATTAGACGTATTGAAGACACACATCAAAGTCCATTCTCTGAGGTTGTATGCGTGTGTGCTTACACATGATGCCCAGTGATGCTTGAAATTCACAGAATCGAACACCGGAGCGGTGCTTAACGGCTGACGATGACTGACTGTCGCTCGTTCGTTCTGGCAGGTCGAGATCGCCGAGGGCAGCGTTCCACGTTGCTGACCGGTCGTCACGAATCTACTGGAAGTCAAGATCCCGGGTGCCGCTGGGCTGGCGGGATATCCACTGGTCTGGGGCCGAATACTCGCTGGTCGTGGTGGGGGACTCGGCTGTTTTCATAGTGAGTCCTCGTACTGACACATATATTCTCAAGCAGCAAAAAGTTGCTATAGAGGCGATACAGAGCAGATTTTGTGTTTCTCTAGTGGCTGAGAGAATCCAACAATGAGTAGTGGATACCGACGAGGTAACACCGGGCGAAAAAGTTGAAGTGGCGCTGGAAAGATGCAACTGAGAATCGGTCGTTGCCCCAGTCGTGGGCCGACAACGGTCGCACAGAATCTCCCGAGGAGAACGAAGTGCAACTGTATGCAATCCAGTGTCGGGCTGGGCTCTTACTTGAGTGGCTAGTGAATACACGAACAGGGAAGCTACTCAGAGGTCCACTGAGTGAGAAGCCGGGGATTCGTGCTTTGTACGTCATCGCTGACGGTCAGTATGCGGTCATGAGACAGTTGGAGGCCCGCGAAATTGATGACAGTTGGAAGCCGCCCAAGCAGTTCACCAGCAGCATCGCGAAGGACATAGAGGAGGTTGATCCCGTTCCAGACCCCAGTCAGAACTACTACCGACAGGAAGTCGAGGACCTGTACGACTCGTCGTAGCCGCTGTAGAACGGTTTCTTTGCTCATGACAGCGATTGAAATGACCGCTCAGTAAGCGTGCGTGTTGAGTTTTTCAGGTTAGCAGCAGCTGTTCCCGGCGGGATTCCATCGTTTGCCACACAAGTATTAATGCCTGTCAACGCGAAAGTCAACGTACCAATGGCGACCGCAGATGAGCAGATTCGAGTTAGCGACACGGTGAAGCGAGAGCTTGACCGCCGCCGCCGGGAGGGCGAGAGCTATAACGATGTGTTGCAGCGGATGCTTGAGGACGACCGCGACCTCATGGCTGGGTTCGGCCGGTGGTCAGACGAACAGGCTGACCGGGCCCGAGAGACACGTGAAAAGTCCAAGCAGAAGTCGAAAGACCGGATGCGTCGGCTGGCGGATGACGAATGAAAGTACTCGACGCGACATTTCTCATCGACTATCTCAACGGTGTCGACGCCACCGCTGAGTATCTACTAGCCCATGACGATGAACGGTTCATTATCCCGGCTCCAGCATACGCCGAGGTCCTTGTCGGAGAGGGGAATGCCCCGGACGGCGATGTAGCAGCGGTAAAAGCTGACCTGTCGTGGGGTGAAGTTTACGAGACCGACGCGGAGACAGCCGAGATAGCTGGCGAAATCGCTAGCGAGGTAGGACCGCAAGGCCCGTTCCTCGCGGGGATGGACGGTCTCATCGCCGCTGTGGGCCGAGAACTTGATGCACCTGTGGTCTCCGGTGACCGTGATCTCACGCACGAAGAGACCAAGCGCGTCGTAGACGTTGAAGAGTATCGCTGAGACCGACGATGCTGGCGTCAAGCTCGTCGACTTTCCGGACAGCCCGGTCAAGCTGTTTGTAGGAGTCGAAGTGCAGTATCAGAGAGAACGCCGCGTTTCTAGACCTGAAGCGACGTTCGCACGGTCGTAGTCGCCTCGGAGAGTTGCAGCAGTGCGGCCCTACCGTTGACGTTGATTCCGAGCGATTCGAGCGCTTTGGGGCCCGTTTCGCCGGTTGTCCGGATGGCGCGAGTAGTCTTCGACGTGAATTTGGCACCGTTGTCGTTGATTCACTTCCAGGTATCCGAGTCCATCTCGCGCAACTTCTGAGTCGTCCGCTGGCGGGCGGGCAATCAGTTGCGAAATTCGTCAAAAGAGGGGACCGATCAGCTACTTCTCGGTGCCGCCGAGTCTCTCACGTAACTCATCTAACAGTGGTTCGACGTACTAAGAATCAGCATCGGGATCGTACTCCCGGATGGTATCAAGATACGTCTGGGCCGCGTCAGCAATGGTTTCGGCGAGCGCTTGCGTCGGCGCGACGGCTTCCGGCTCGGAAAGTTTCGGTGATTGTTCCCCGCGGTAGTCGGGGTTTTCGACGGCCTCTTCGCTGTAGCAGAACGTGAGATTCGTCCGTCCATCGCCGGCCGGTTCGAACACGAGATACATCGCGTCGATATAATAGTCATAGACGGCAACGTGGGGTGGCTGACCGTCGGTCACGCTCACATAGGTATGTTATCGATCCTTGCGATCGTCGTCGGATCGCAAGTAGACGCTCTGAACGTGGTCGGTCGAGCACGTCAGGCTACTACTGGGCTGTATCTCATGGGTCAGTGGCTCCTCCCGACGGCGATTTGGGTGGTCACCGCGACGGACATCGCAATCGTGGGAATGTCGACGCTGCTGTGGGGGCTCTGTCTCGTTGTCAGCATGCTTATTATCGCCTACCAGGCCTAGACTGCTGGGTCCGGTGGGGATGCCTCCGGTGGAGTGTCGACCTCGATTGCTGATTGAGTCGACCTGTGCAATGCTCCCTGGATAGTGCTGCCTGAGGGGTTCGAGCAGGTAACCGTGGTGTCAGTAGTTCGGGTCAGCCCCAGTCGGTAGCACATGGAGGCGGCCGTCGCTATCCAGAATCTCGGGTTGTAAGGCGTCTGCCGACAGGGCATCGAGGAAGGCAGCCTCTCGCGGGCCCGGAGCACCAGTCGTGAACAGTGGAACCGGATAGGTAGCGGGGTAGCCGATATCTCCCGGTCCACGGGGCTCGCCATCGACTTCGATCTGCAATATCCGGTAGTCGGTTGTCCCGCCGTCACGAAGGCTCCTGACATCTCGAACCGGAATTCGCGTAATTGTGTCGTCTCTGTCGCTGACGGTGTCCACCTTCCGGTCGACCTGGCCAAACAGTTCGTCCGCGCCGCCTCTGGGTTGCCCCGCGAGGACGGTCTCTTTGAATATCTCCGGCCCACCTTGCACGTCAACTGTCCCGGCCAGGTGGATCTCACGAGCCGGCCCGCCCAGCGATGCCCAGTTGTCTAGGCGCCCGTTGTAGATGCCGAGTAGGTCCGCCCTCGTGATCGAGGTCACGCCACTGTCGTAGAGCGCCGTACTTACGACAATCACCGTCCCCGCTCGAAAGAGGTCGTGCCGGACGAATCCAGAGAGATCCAGTTCGCTGTCGATCGGGGCGTACGCCTCGGTGCCGAGCCCGGCAATCGAAATCGATCCTGTAGCGAGCGCGTCACGGGCGTCGGTCTGGGTTGCGCTGGCGACCGTAATCTCGAAAGGTGGGGACAACGCCTGTCGAGTCGGGGACAGTCCGTGCTGGCGCCCGAAATATCCCGCCAGTCCGGGCCCGTCGCTTCCGAGGGTGTCGGCCAGCGACCTGCCGTACTCGTCGTCCGTCGGCAGGGGGTTCCCGTTCCAGAGCGTCGCAGCGCGGGCGACCGGACCAGTGAGCGCCACCGTTGCGATGTTGAGTGGCTCGGCAGTTGTTTCGGTTTCCGTCGGGGTGGCTGAGGCCGTCGCCGAGCGGTCGGCGCGGTCAGTGGTGGAGTACCGTTCCGTCGGTCTGTCCCTGCCGAAGATTCCTGTACATCCAGCTGAGAGCCCCGGTGGACATAGAGCAGCGACACCCCGGAGAAAGGCTCTACGGGAGGGCATCTGATTCGGACATACTGGCGACTATATGTAATAGTCGGGGGTATTCTCCTCCCAGCAGTGAGGGGGTGATAATCATTCCACGACTGGCAGCCACAGCACGGTGCAGAGGGGTACGGAGTCCCTCTGGCAGGTCTGGTGGGTATCTTTCCACTCGCACAGCGCACCACGAGGTCGGACACTCGGGATACGGAACTCGATATCCCCAGTCCAGACTCCACAGCACGGGAAGGTATAGGTACCCTGATCAGGTCATGAGAGTCCAGAGTTCAACCACACCAGACTCTTGTGTGTGAGCTCTGGCGTGGAATCTGTATGCTTGACGCAGAATTCGAAGTATGCACCGAGTGTGGCAACCTGCACATGGAAGGCGGCTCTGCACCCGACCACGTGGATGCGTGTGCCGTTTGTGACGGGCATCTCACCGACGTCGAACTGGACGACATTATCGGGCTGTAGTACAGCTTGACCACCCCTCTCATCAGGCCGGCTTCAGAGTGGTGTGAGTCGAAATCGACGTCTCCCGAGCCAGCAGGACCGACAGGGTATCGTCTATCGGGACGTCCGTTCGTGCTGAACCAGTCAGGACGACTGAATACCGGACGGTGGATTTCCGAAGGGGTTCGGTGGGTGGACCGTCACTTCGCCGTCTCGACATCCGTAATCGGTAGAGCCTCGGTGCGACTCATCAAAGATACGCACCTTCTATCACCGTCAGCTCATCAGTCTCGGTAATAACACCTACCACAGTGTCATTTAGTTTATCAGGCGTTGAAATACTACTATGATTACTGAGACAGAACTTATAGCTCTCCAAACCAATGCCGTTGATCGAGTGCTGTTAACCGTTCTACAGAGCGTGTCATAAAAAGCTTCGCACCGTCTGTCTATCCACTTCTTGTCAAAACTCGCGTGCGAGATGGAGGGCGCGTAACCGTCACGGGGCGTCCGGGAGGATGCCGAGTTGTCTCATCATGTCTCGTCAGACCTGTGCAAGGTACTCGTTTGAGGTTCTAGAGGACGGGTCAGTTATCGCTTCAAGTGGTGAGAAACTTCTCATTTATGGCTATCAGTACGTCTTTGCACAGTCCACAGAGGCGGCATTCATCACCCATCATCCATCAATTTCGGCTGAGTGGGAACGAACACTCAGACTGTCGTATCCAAGTGGCGAATCCGAGGTCACCCCGGAGGTACGACCTGACGAAGGTGTGTTTGAATTTAATTTCGCTGACTCGAATGTGGAGCCTGGCCGCTATGACTGGATATTAGAGATTACACCCCCCAATAGTTACACTATCGAGGTCGGAACATTTTTTGACCAGCTCATACAGGTCAACCCTCCTGAAGATAGTCCGTTCCCCAGTAGCTCTGAAGCGATGCAAGATGCAGGGGCCGTATCGAATTCGTCTGCAACACCGGTCCAGCCATCGCAAAAAACCACAAATGACGGTCTGAGAATACAAGATAGCGGACACGGCGGCGGAACGAGCAGCGACACCACAGGTCGTTTCCTCACCAGAGATGTCGGTATCGAATGCTCTACAGGCTGTGCTTTCGGGGCAGAAGCGAATCGTAAGTTCCGTATCAACAATCTAACTTCTGGAACATCGCTCACGTTCACTCCAAGATGAGGACCAAAGGGCAGGTGTCGAGAGCTTAGCGATAACAGTACTAAATGTATTCACTCTGAACCATAGCAGACGCTTATACTCGATACCGATCGAATTTTTGCGTGGAAGGAACACTGTCACGCGCTCCTTCCATACCCTTTCCATGTCCGACGACACGCACAGTCTCGGTCGCTGCCCAAACTGCGACGAGCGTATCACGACTGCATGGCTGCTGGTTGAATACGAGAAAACTGACGACACGGAGGGTATGTGGGCCGAGTGTCCAACGTGTGAAGACATCGTTGCACCAGAGTAATCCCAGAGGGAGCCTGGGGACTTCTCCGCAGGGACTGTCTCGGAAGAGCTAACCAACAAAAAGAGTTTTACGCGTTTTCGTTGGTTAGTCTACCCACCAGAGATGATATCGTTCGCTTCGTCACGTGTCCGCTTTGCAGCCTCCTGAGCGTAGCCTTCATGCGTGGTCTCGATGGATTTGTGGCGGAGTACATCCTGTGCCAGCTGTGGGTTCTCACGATAGATCTCCCGCCCGAGCCCACGGCGGGCACCGTGAGGTTTTAGCGGCTCTTCAAACTCGTAGTCTGCACACTCACACAGGTCGGCCAGGATGTTTCGAGCAGACTGTGTAGTGATCGAGGGCGTCGGCTCTATTGCTTTCGCCGCATTGTCCAGTCGGGGAAACACGGCTTCGTCTTCGGCAGGGTCACGGAGTTGCTTCCAGCGTCGGAGCGGGTCGATTGCCTCGTCGAGGATCGGCGCGGCCTCCCGGGTGCGGTTCTTGCCGAACACCTGCATGGTGCCGTCCTCAAGGTTGACGTGTCGCCACTGGAGCCCGTTCCGTGCTTCGTCATCAGAGACGGCGACGAGTTCGGCGCTACGCGCACCTGAGTAGGCAAGTAGGAAGACGAGTGCTTGGTCACGGTAAGCCGCCCTGCGGTTGATACCGTCGCTTTCGCTGGCTTCGTCGACGCGAGCGGTGGCTGTCGCACAAATAGCGTCGCGGTCCCGTGTGGTCCAGTACTGCTGGTCACTCTCGGTTTCGTCTGTCGGCAGTGGTCCCTCAGCGTGGTTGGTTTTGGCCGGGTTTGTTGGAACCAGGCCCTCGTAGACGGCCCACGTGAGAAAGGAGCGGACGTACGCGAAGTACCGGCGTGCCGTTTCGGGGGAGATGTCGTCCCGATCTTCAGCTCGCGCGAGGTCGCGAGCGTACTGTCGGCAGACATTCTCGTCGATGTCGTCGGGGCTGGCGACGCCGTGGCGGTCGCGAGCCCATGCGGCGAACTTGCGGAGGACGCTCGCGACGTTCGTTCGGTAGCGCCCGGAGTCGATATCGACCAGTCGTTTCTCGATGGCTGCTTCGAGGGCGTCATCCCCGGGAGTAGCGTCGTATGCAGGCGGAAGCCGATCCATGCTTCCCGTACAGCGGCGGTCCGGGTAAAACTGGTGGTGCTTACTATACTAATCATAACCAAATAGATATCAGACTGAAGTGCCGATTTCCGGTGTTGGAAGCCCTAACAGGCCAAATTACCAATCTATAAATCATATACCGCTATACTAAAACTGAGCCGGTTGGAAGTTGAGACTACAGCGGGTTTAGCGGGGCTATGATGCGTGCATTTGGACGGTTAAGTGATCGAGGATATCTTCAGATTAGCTCTCAACCACTCGATCATGTTGTACTGGTGATAATAATGCCA
>NZ_QPLQ01000011.1:0-36778 GCF_003665985.1 Haloarcula sp. Atlit-47R
ACGTCCCAACCGGCTCACACACTGCGACGGTCTCACTTGACGATGGTAAAGTCGATACAGACCTCTCGTTCACCGAGCGCACGGCGACAAAGAACCCGTCGATAGATATCAACGACGACGGGACGGCTGATGCCTCCTATGACGGCGTTCTGATGGATGGCGAGACGGTCACGCGGTCGCTGCCGGACATCGAATCCGGGTCACAAACGGCACAGGTGGCGACCGGCCACAAGGTCGGCGTCGAAGCCGGCTCGACGATCACCACGACGACCGAGGACCCAACGCTGGATATCGACGGCGACGGCATGGCCGAAGCGGAATACCTGGGCAAGCTCAATGAGGGCGAATCCCAGACCGTCCAGATTGACCAGTTCGACTCGTCGGTCAGCAATGCCACAGTCGGCACGCAGTCGGGCGCTGTCGACGTGGCTATCGGCTACACGGAACGCACGGTCACCGAGGACGCTGGTGTCATTATCAACGGCCAGCCGGTGCGGATGTCCGGCACGCTCAGCCAAGACGACACGACGACGCTCACGGCGAATCAGAGCTGGCTGCAGTCCGGCCAGAACAACGTCACCGTCATCGCTGGCGACGGCGACACCGGCACTGATGCCCCAGCGCCGACCGTCGAGGTTGACTACCAGCACGAGCTGACGACCCGGCGAGCGGTCACCTTCCAAGACGAAGCGTTCAGCGAGCGTTACAATATCTCGCGAACGTACCTCTCCAGCCGCGAGAGTGCCACGCTGACGATACCGCACGCACAGAACATCATCTCCCTGCGGTCACTGGAAGTACGGGTCGGGCAGTCCGGGAGCTGGACCCAGATACCGGCGTCGGCCCGCACCATGCAAGGGACGGAACTGCAGATCGACATTGCCGAACTGACCGGCGGCACCGTCCCGAAGGGAACGACCGTCGAAGTGCGCTCGGTCGGCTCGAAGGTCGACGTTCACAACGGCGCGGTGACTGTCCTCGATGCGACACCCGTCGGGACTGATCTCAATTCGCGGGTCCGACTGGACAGCTGGGCCAGCGATTCCTACATCAGTGTCGGGAACACGTCACAGCCCCAGCAGCTTCACTACGGCGTCAACGAGAGTTACTCGGCAGAGGGCGATTACGCCGAACTCTCGACACGCCACGCCCAGCGGGTTCACTTCCCGGAAGCCACTGCAGGCAGCGAGGTCGGCGTCCGAACCGCACCCGTTCAACTCTCGCCGGTCAATGGCACTATCCGAGCGAGCGTGCCAGAACAACAGACGAACGCCACCAGCCCGGCGTTTACCGTCGCTCCGGGACAGCGCTCGGGTGAATCATTCACTGTCGAGTATCTGGGTGCGACCGAGGGCTCGTGGTACGGCGTCTATGAGGTTGACACGACCAAGCGATTCGACCGCGTGCAAGGCCGTGAGCCGATGACGGTGCCGAAAGACAACATCGATTCGGTGATTCGAGTCAAAACGGCGTCGGCACCGACGGCCAACCCGGACGGGGCGTCGACAATCTTCGGCGCGGCCGACCAGGGCAACCTCGTCGGGCTGGTCGCACTGTTCGGCTCGATTGCGATGCTGTTCGTGATCGGCCGGCGGCCCAAGCGCTCCCGTAACGTGGTTGACTCACTCGCGGCCAGCGCCGGGGCGGCTGCCGGACAGCTGCCCCGCGTCGGCGGGATCGTCGAGGACGGCGTCACCAGCAGCATCGAAGCGCTCGGTGACGCCATCGTCACGCTCGGTGAGAACACCATATTGACCAGCGCTGTCGGCGCGGCGGCACTGGTGGCAGCCATTCAGTCGGGCTACATCGATATCGGACCGGAACTGGGCGCGATGCTGGCGGTCACCGGTCTCGCTATCGGATCGCTCGTATTCCTGCAGCGGATCGGCGAGTTCACGACGGCCCGGTGGATTGCGATTGTCGGTGTACTCGGTGTTTTGGCGCTGCAATGGCTCGGTGAGGGCGACCTGCTGACAGCGCTGGTGAACTCCGATGCGTTCGTGCTGGTGGTGGTCATCGCTGGCTTCGCGGTCATCCAACTCGTGCGAGAGTATCGCGCGAACAACTCGCCCGATGACGACCAACCGCAGGTGAACATCATCGCTCGTCGCAGTGGCGGCAACAGAGGGAGTGACGACTGATGTTCGACTGGTTCGGCGCGCTCGTTGCCGAGTTCGGGAAAGAGGTGGCGCTGGTCACTGCTGTCGTGTACGGCGGCTACAAGTTCCGGCGTATCAAGAGTATCATCGGCGGGCTGGTGGCGGCCGTCGGCACAGTCGCGACGTTTGGCGCGCTCACCGTCGGGGCACTCGTGCTGGGGATGGCGACGGGCTGGGTCAGCGTCGACGTGGGCCAGATGATCGGTGATATCGTCTCTGGGGCTGGCACCGCGTGGGACGTGGCCGGGAAAGGGGCCGTCGACTGGCTCACAACGGAGGTGCTTGGATGACGGACCTCGGTGGCGTCGAGGACGACCCGGACTGGGCGGCCTTCGCGAACCTCTCGCCGGTCGCACAGACCTGCCTGCTTGTGGTCGAAGCCCACGACGGCGACGGCTGGCGCGGACTCATCGCACAGAAAGCACAGGAGGGACTCGGCACGAGTGACCGCTGGGTCCGGGAACAACTCTCGGAACTGGAAGCGGCGGGGCTGGTCGAAGCGTCGGGACCGAACAAGCGACGAGAAACGTACTCGGTGACCGAGGACGGCCATGAGGTGCTGGCCGGGATGCGGGACAGTCTTGACCGGGCGCTGGGGGGAGACTCGTGATTGTGCCCGAGGGTTCGTGGGTTGCCGAAGCCCGCGGTCACCCACGGAAGCTCGCTTCGCTGGTCGTCGGGCTGGGGCTGGTCGGGATCGGCGGCCCGATGCTGTGGTGGCTGGGGCTCGCGCTGTCGAGTCTTGCTGTCGGGCAGTTGGTAGCCTACTGGGGCGATGAAACGGACCCGGCCGTCGACCGGAGGGCAGCATGAGTAAGCGAATCTGCGTGCCACATCCTGGGGTAGTGGGCGTGGTCGTGCTGGGCTTCGTCGCGGTGGCGCTCGCGATGGGGGCGGCCGGCGCGCTCTCGGACACTGCAGGCCCGTCCGTCGAACTCTCTGGCGCTGACAGTGTCTCGCCAGGGGACTGCCATCTGCGCGGGCACGCGGACCCCGGAAGCGCTGACCGTATCCTGATAGATGTCGCTGGCCGTGAAACGGCCTCCATGACCATCGACAGGCCGACAACGTGGGGATTCGACGTGCCAGCGAACTCGACGGTGACTGCTGTCGCGGTTGACTTCGGTGGGGAAGCCGATGTCCTCGCCGAGCGCCAGCTGACCGCCGGCTGCACTCTTACGGAGGGGCCGTGATGCTCTTCGCTGTTCTATCGCTAAGTGGCTCTCGCGGTCGGGTCGTTCATCATACTGCAGCGGCTCGGTGAGTTCACAGTTGGCCGATGGATCGCAATTGTCGGGGTCAATTGTGTCGTGGCACTGCAGACATTCAGTGGCGGAACCCCACTGAGGACGCTGGTTACCCCCGACGTTTTCGTGCTTGTGTTGGTCGTCGCCGGCTACGCGGTTGTCCAGCTCATGCAGGGAGATCCTGTCTGAGTAAGGAGGTAATTGGGATACCTCTAGAAGTCGTTGTCTTGTTCAGACTGGACGGCGTTCTCAGTACTGACTAACTCTATTCACTTCCGTCTGAGTTCCTCCGCTGCGTCCGATTCTGATGTCGCGTTTATCGCTGCAACGACTTGCTCACGTCCTTCTGCTACCATCTCAGCATCGATCATTCCATTTTCATCCGGGTGGAACGGGCGTACATCAGTACCAAGCACGTACTCGAAGATATTTTTGTACGTAATCATCGCGTCCAGAGCGGACTCTAACCTGTGCGACATTTCTTCATCAACTGCACCAAACTCGGCTTCGTTGAATTCCTCAATTGCTTCCGTCGCCTCAGTCAAGCGGGCACCCATCGCAGCCAACTGGTTGTCTAGTCGCTCAATATCCTCCGCTAGTTCCTCGATACGTTCAGTCGACCCCCCAGCTGGACTACCCCCCTTCGATGTGGACAACGATAGGGTGGAATTTTCCGTAACCTCATCAAGTGCTTCTCGCCCCTTCTCAGTGATTTCGCACGACCGTGGACCCCACCCCTTCTCAGTCATCGATGCACCGTAGCTCTTGATGTAGCCTAGTTGGTCTTCAGTGAACCCACGAGAGTTACCAGCATCACTCTCTGAGTTGAGTCGATACTTCACCTGGGACTTCGATAGCGATGTGTTGTCTGTGATAACAGTCACCGTGGCAGGCGCTTCTCCGAGCTCCGTTCCGTCGTACTCGTCCGGGTTGTCAGAGACATCTCTGACGATAGTTAGAAACTCGATATCTTCGATGCTTAGCTCGGACTCAGTACTCTCGGCCATCTTCTTGCCCCCTTGTTATAATCTTAGGGTGTTATATTTTACCCTATCCTAATAGGATAGCCTAACGCTATTACATCCTGTCCTAATACCTGTCCTAATATTATACTATTCCTGTCCTAATAGTGCCATAATTTTAGGATTCCCTGTCCTAACTTCTGTTGTAAAATTAGCCTACCCCTGTCCTAACCCCTGTCATAGAATTAGCTTACCCCTATCCTAAACCCTACCATAATTATCATACATCCTGTCCTAATAGATGTCCTAATCTTAGGATATTATAACTCTATTCAGCACCGTACCGCAATTAATAGTGGGCACACCCCCCATGAGGTAGCGACGAAAGTGAGGTCACAAGGGGGACGAGTGACCAAGAACTCGCAGCGAAGCCAGTGTGCCCATCGTGTGCGACGAGGGGTGTAGAACTATACACGAAATCTGATAGATAGGGTATGTTGAGAGCGTCGACGACGAGTCCCACACCCGCACACGCGCACATGGCTTCCCATGTGGCGATACACACGAAGTCCATGTCCTGAGTACAAGAGACATCGAGCCACGTGGAGAGCACGCTGAACATCGAGAGCGCGATGAACACATCAGGCCCACTTCGTCTCGAAGAAGGACGCCGTCATGGGGACACGCAGGCGTCATCGCTTCGATAGGCCAGCCTGTCCAGGTGACGGAATGTGCGGTATCCAGAGTGGGACAAGCCATACCCGAATTGTGGCGTTAGAAATCGTGAGCAGTAACTCAGCGGAATCTGGCGGATCACAAACGGACTTTTTTGTAGTCACATACTCTAATATTGAATGAGGACGCAGGACACTCCCTTGCCTTTGTGGCGGGGACTGACCTGGTAAGCATGTGCGGTCACAGCGTACGTATGCTGACGTCCGGCGGTTCATTTCCGTTACAACCCATCAGCAGGTAGTCCCGTACAACATCAGATTGCAACCGATTTGCGAGTGACTGGAGTGGTTGACTGCCCCAGACATCATCTGTTGAGGGGCGGCGTCCTTCGATCCATGCAGTCGCACGGTCGTACCTTTGTTGAGGCTGTCAACAATCGCGGGAACGAAGACTGTATAACGTACAGGGAGGATCGTCTGAGACATTCCAAGAATGATCACCTCTCTGGAGATCATAACCGATCCCCCAATGCCGGCTTCAGGGAGTTGGCTTCTGATGTATCCTCGGTATTCTGACAACGGCTCACGAGTTACGAGAGCAAGTCTTCCAGGTCTTCAGCACTGAGTGCATTCTTTTCTGCTAAGTAGTCTTCAACACTCTCAACATCGTCCATAGATGTCGCCACAGAAAGGAAAGAATCAGCCAGTGGATCGTATGTCGCTAATTCCGACTGGCTATACTCGTGCTTATCGTCGATATAGAGCACAAAGATGAGGTGATACGTTGCGTTGCCTTCTGGAATATTTTCGACGATCTTCGTGTAGAGTCGGCACTGGTCTCCTGCTGTAAGAAGGTCAAGACTACCTATCGTTTCGTGTCTGAATTGACTGGGGAGATTAGCGCTCGCAGCGATGTCCAAGAGCCTGCTCAGTATCTGCTGCTGTTTGCTCCCATCCAGAGATTGGAGGTTTGAAAGAGTCTCCTCTGCAAAAATGACATATGTTTCTTCATCAGACAGCGGAACTCGGCTCACAGAGCGAACAGAGACTTAGAATTTCAGAACGTCTTCGATATCCGACTTGCTGGCAGTATCCCCATTGATGATATCGTCCATCCCATCAAGTAGCCCAATGGGCACTTGGGGGAAATCGGAGTCACCATCTGCCTTTCGTGACGGCGAAGGCGACGGCGTCTCCTCATCCAGTTCGGTCATATATGTATACATATAATCCTCAGCTAAATAAGTAGTGGTGGTGGTAGTCCTCCGGCTTTGGTATTGCTGACTGCCTGCCACTAGGGACGCGTAACTCGGGCAGGCAACAGCTGGTCCGTCTGAATACTGCTTTCTCAGACAAGTCGCTGACCGGTCAGTACAGTGAGAGCAAGTTGCGTCAAGTTGTGTTGTTCGGGTCAAGCGCGTAGTAGACGACAGTCATTGAGACGCCCATCGCGATCGGGCCGAAACTTCCATCCCCCGGCAGCAAGCTTCTAACAGCGAATACGGCCGCCGCGGAGATGAGGCCGACGAGCAGAGCGTACGAGAGGCGCGAGAGGCCCCGTACTCGGTTGTCCAGTCTACGGTACAGATGTTGGAGGGCATCCATACGCCCGAATACCGTCAGCGGAGGGATACCTCTTTTTGTTAAACACGCACACTTACTGAGCTGCCAGTCCAGCATCGATGGTGCTGAAATTAACCGTCTTGTGAACTGTTCTTCGACACTCCCCCTGACTAACCAACACTGGGCCGCTTCTACCACCGACTGTTGGTTAGCGAGCTACCACTCCCGGAAGTACAAGGGGGGTTTACATACCAGTCACCCATCAACTACGGATACACACTCGCGCCGTCATGGGACCTGCCTCTAACAGGTCCCGGCGCGGGGTCGCAAACTGTCAGGAGTGGTCTCGGAAACCATCGCAACCCATGCCAAACAGCTACGCAAGTCGTCAAAAGGATAGAGTATTGCTGTCGCGCTCAGGCCGTCGCCACGACGTGTAAGCGTGTCATAGAATCGGTCTCACGCAATTGGGCCACTCATCGTCTATCATCATGAGGAATACCACGCGGGATTCCATTTCTTCAGAACTACTGTTACAGCCGTCGCACAGCTAATACTCACGAGGAGAATGATAATAGAGTTGGTCAACCGCTGTATACCAGTCATGTTGGTCCGATACCAAGCAAACACTGCGACAGTTATGCCGATAACTGTGATACTCACGATCTCATCTCTGCTCAAGTTGCGTATCAAGCTGGCAATGGAGGACATGCACGGAAATTGCACAGTTCAGGGTGAGTAAGCTATTGAACCCAATTAGTATCAACCAGTGGCCAAAACATCATTCCCTTGGCCGGCTGTGAACAGTTCTATAACACGCTGCGTGTTGGTGCTCGTTCTGGACGGGCGTCGGCTGGAGCGTCAACCCAGCCAGCGCCAGCTCCTGGAGGACTTCAGGTGAGTCGCCGTCGGTCTCCCGAAGCGCGGCGTCGAGAAACAGCAAGTCCTGAGTCAATCGATTGTGGTAGCCTGGTCAGTACTGCTGGCTTGGTCCAAATCAGCAATCGCTCCAGCCATGCCGAGAAGCATCAGTCCGTACCCAGCAAACCCCGCCGGGACTGATGCCTGGAGAAGTAGTGAGCCAGTGAATGCTCCAAGGCCACCGATAATAGCTCCTCGTTTCCTTGTTGACCGAGTGGGACTCCCACGGGAAAGAGACACCCACTGCTGCTTATGTGCTAACATCATTGACGTTACCGCCCCATAGAGTGGGAGAAGCGAAAGCATGATCAAGTGGTCCGCTGTGGCGAATGCTACTGCAAGCGCCGTCACTGCGAGTCCAACGCCTACTGAGATGATGTATCGGAGGGCAGGACGCATACACGAAATTTCCGCGTTGTTTAGATCCGCAATTGAGTCTTTTTGTGCATCGATCCTCCCGATTGATGGGATGCCGCTGGACTTGCCTGTCGCCGACAGTTTCACAGTCCCGGTGGAGGTCTCTGCGGCATCGATACCAGGCCCAGCATTGAGGACGCCAAGGTCCTCAGCAACCTGTGCGCCATTATTCTCGATTGTCAGGCTGATTGGACTGTCTTCGTCGTTTAGCCCCAGAAGATCGTCCAGATAGTCTCCGTCGCCATCCTCGTCAAGGGACCAATCCATTACTGCCATCCCGGCAATCGTCTGGATGAGGGACCGCCGCGTGGTGTCGATACTACCGTCTACTGGTTTTTGTGTGTCTGACATAGGAACCTCCGAATGTTTGCGAGCGTCGATCCGGGTTTTATCAGGGCTTAATAGCGGCCGTCATAGGCGTAAACAAGCGCCTCTGCGCCATCCTCCCAGCCGGTCGTACTGCGTTAGTGATGTCTAAATTATAGATTTCGTCTGAGGCGAGTTGGCTTAGAGTCAAAAACAATAATATCGGTACAATTTAGATTTTTATATGGCAATCCAAAAGCTTCGTCAAGCACGCCGAAAAGCTGGATTTCGAGGGATGATTAAGTCAGCCGTCAGTTCTATGAAGCATACGAGAAGACCAGATTCCCTGCTGTTTCATACGAATACAATTACCGATATCGACGAGTCTACCCAGTTCGAGATTAGCAATCGTATTGAAGTAGGCATAGGAGACCGTGGGGCGACGCACCCACGGATTGGAAGGTCGAAGTTCGAATCGCACAGTGGTTCAACCGTCGCCCGCACCGGAAACCATAGAGCGAACATTGGCCCCGCTTCGATTGTTCATATAGAGGGCGATTTTCGGATGGGCGATTCGAACATGAATTCTCACGGTAGGATCTTGTGTGGTAACGAAATCACAATCGGCGACGGGTGTGAACTGTCATGGGATGTTCAATTATTAGATGATGACCGTCACAAGCTCAGCATTAATGGCACTGAGCAGCCAAGGTCGGGGCCAATACATATCGGCGACAATGTTTGGATAGGGCAGGGTGTGACAGTTTTGAAGGGGGTTTCAATCGGTGACGGGTCTGTCATCGGTGCTAGCAGTGTCGTGTCCAAAGACATCCCACCCCAATCGCTGGCAGTTGGACAACCGGCGAATGTTGTGCGTGAAGACGTCGCGTGGAGCTAATATTTGTCACATTATTCGGTGTTATCTGACAATGCATCGTTGGCGAGTGTTTTGATGGTCTCCGCATCCCCTTTGTTGGGATCTTGGCGCATTCGTTTCGCGTCGATCATGAAATCCTCGACGTCGGTCTCGTCGAAGGGGACTTTCGCGTTCGTCGTCCAGTAGCCAAAGAGCAACTCAATCGCGTTCCAAAACGTCTCATCGTCAACGTCACCAAGCCGGACGCCAGTCGACTCTCCGCCAGATATGCACCCGTCTCGCTTGTTGACACGAGCGGCCCGCAGATGCACACGGTTACCGTCTCCGTGCGGCCGCGCGTACGGGTCCGACAACTCGACCGGCGTCTTGGCCGGATCGTCGAGGCTGGCCCCGCAGAGTTTCGGCGCGACATCCCGCAGAATCTGAAAAGTCGTGTGGCGGGCCTTGTCGCTGACGATCTCAGTCTCGTCCCACTCGGTGCCGCCGTCGTGATGCTCGGTGGCGACGGTCTCGACCTCGGGGTCGCCCCACCAGTCGTCGCGGCGAGGGCCTGAGGCGTTCGGCTCTTCCTCGTGTGGGCTACGGTCAGCGTCAACGGGGTCGGGAAGACCGAGATCCTCGCCACGCTTGACGGTGGTGTCGGCCGGCGCGAACGCCGAGCTTTCGCGGCGCTGTCGCTCGCTGTCGCTGGGGCTATTGTTGGTTGACATGGGTGGTGAGAGAAACGACTGACGAGTGAGCCGATTAAGGCTCACAAGCACACGCCGATTGGTCGGCCAGCGCGGCCGTTCCCGAGCCACGTCCGTTCCGGCCTGTCAACCGGAGCGGCGTCCTCGGGGGGTCATCCCTCGCGGGACCACGACGATGTCCTGTTAGCTATTACAACTCATGCAACTAGCTTAAACCTGACGACAGTGCAGTAAGATATTCTTACTTATTCTCTGGATACCTGTGTTTCGCTCGGATATTCACCTGTAGCTCTGGCAACTTCTAATTTTTTCATCCGTTGCCAGTCGTCAATCACAGCTCGCAGTAAGTTGCGTTTACCCCCCTCCGCAGAGGCAGGGAATTTATTTTGCATCTCCTCGAAGAGTCCCTGAGGGATATCGCCCTCAAGGTGGACGGTCTCATCATCCATGCCCGTCCGTTTTCTGGCGGTCTGAAATAAGCGTGCGGGAGTTTATCTGCGCTCACCACGGCGATCTTGAAGTGTCTCAGCCCACAATTCCCGTAGGTTAGTCTGGCTACCAGACGCTGTGTACAACATCGAGAGCACTGATATCAGCAACACGACTGTGATTAGAGTCCAAGACCAATGCGTAAGGATGGGTTGTGCGGCCCCTTCTGACAATCGCGTATCTTGGCCGATGAAATTCGGCATTTTGTACACAGGCATCAGGGCTAAATACGCCAGCGGACGGATCGAGAGTGTTCCTGCAATAATAGCTACGTGAGTTCGTAACCGATCTGGACCTATCGCAGCGCAATACCCAAGACCCAGCAAGACAGGCAACCATCGATAGATCGGAGCATACGGGTAAACCAATACTGCGGGTATCATGGGTATCACCAGCGCCAGTTCTGGGACGGTAAACTCTCCCCGAATGGCCCAAATTGCAGCTGCTACCGTGGTTACCGGGAATAATTGAAGACCCAGTGTTGTTGATTCTCCGATGAAGTAACTAACCAGAGACTGAGCAGAAAAGGTTGTAATCGGACGATCTTTGAACAAAAATGGGTGTGAGGTGTCCAGGGCTGCTGTAATGCTCTCTGGAGCCATCCAAAATAGGAGGCCGGCAGTCAAGCAGGTGATCGGAAGCGCGCCCAAGATGATTTCCCGGTAGTGCGACCGATAGCGAATGAGCAACACGAGTGCCGCTATTGCCGGATAGATTTTCAGCGATGTCGCAACCGCGGCCGATGCACCGGCAAGGGCCCACCGTTCGTTGTGGACAGCGACGAGCATACTAACCACCGCTAATGCGACCAGAGCGTCAGACTGTCCGAAGAACCCTGTATAGTATATTGTAATAGGAGTCCCCAGCACTAACAGTGCCCAGTGACGCCGATCAATATCTGTTGGGAGGTACACAATAGTAACCAGAGCGCCGACGAATAATGTCTTGAGCGCAAATATAGACAGGTAATTTGGTGGTGTAATCAGATGACCCAGCAGTTGTATCGGGGACAAAACTACGGCAAAAAGCACGTATGGAAGAGGGGCATATGCTGAGTGTGGCAAGGAATATACCGGCGTCCCGGATGTCACAGCTCCAGCTGCCGATAAAAATGCCCCCACATCTGTATCCCCATAAAAGAAACTCCCTCCGAGAATCATCGCCAAAGCGTATGTACCCACGGCGACATCGAAAGCAGACAGATTATCTACACTCAGACGATCGGTAAAACGAGTGAGACCGCGGCCCACACTGTCCAATAATTTGTTTTCACCATCCATATGGATGGCATGGATAAGCAACTGGAAAAGACCAGCGACACTGCCAGTTTATATTATGCCGTCGCGACGACGATCGCCACGTCAGCCTGCGAGGGCTTGGGTCGCAACGTCAGCCCGACGAGTGCCAACTCGCGGAGCACCGCCGGCGGGATGCCCTCCGAGTGTAGCGCCGCGTCAAGCGTCTAGCGGTCGTATTGACTTTCGCTTGGCGGGAGCACGTCGACACCGGCCGTCTCGTGAGTCACTGCAAGCGTTCGGGCCGCCCGGCGGACCTTCCGGCGGTGTTCGGCGGTACAGTTGCTCATTGCTCGTACCCAGCCACGAGGTCGCCGACGAGCGAGCCGCCGACATTTATCAGGACCTTCACGACATCTTTGCCAGAAAACGTACCCAGAGCCATTTACTGCATGAACTCGGGCAGTTCGCCATCTCCGGTCGTGTTATCTTCGGGGTCAACCCCCAACTCTCGGAGTTCTTCGTCGGTGGGTTCGTGGCCGCGTTCGCCCTTGTAGCCCGCGACCGCATCGTCAAGCATTTCCAGAGCGTCCTGACGATTCTCGCCCTGTGTAGTGACGCCGGTTTCGACATCCGTGATTACCCACGAGTCTCCCTCGCGCCACATCCGAATTTCGTCCTCGTGGGTCTCGTCGCGCGTCGAACTGGCCATATCTCTAGTTGCTGTATGGGTGGCATAAGCGTTCGGCCAGCAAAGACGGAATGGGGGGGTGAAACAACGGGAATCGGTCGCCGTGGTGTTGGGAGGTGGTGGTAACGACCGATTGCCCGCGCGGCAGCCCGGATGCCCTGATAATAAAAGCAGGTTATTCGGTTCGGTCAGGCCGTCGCCACGACGTGCTGATGCTCGTTCTGCGTAGACGTCGGCTGCAACGTTAATCCGGCCAGTGCCAGCTCCCGAAAGACCTCAGGTGGGACGCCCTCAGCCGCCTGAAGCGCGGCGTCAAGAAACAGAGACCCAGAGCCAGTCGTTCATGGCAGTTTAGCCAGTACAGGCGGTAGAGTCAGCAAAACAGACCCACCCTCCGGAGATGCTTGCTGAGGCCGCTGTTAACCGCGAATCTGATGGATAGCCGATAGAGAGGGCGGAATTCCGTATTAAGATGCAACTGAAATTTGACCGATATTTGGATTTATTATATCACGGGGATGAGAATCAAATATGTCTCAGGATATACCGACAAGGGTAGTGGTAGGAGTCGGGGCTATCGGGGTTTTAGCAGGATTTCTCCTACTTATCCAGGTGCCAGCCGCCAATCAATATCATGAAACGACACTTTCAGCCACTGGAATAGGTGTTTTGCTCGGTCTGTTTGGTATTCAAACTCTTGCTGAGTCACGGTGGTAGTTTTCTCCGTGTAAGACCCGCACTGTGTATCTTGCACGGATATTAGAACATCTCCTATGACTGTCAGGATAGCAGAGATCAATATACACACCTACTGACCAGCCAATTCACCAGCGATAGTTCGGCAATCAGCCGCTGTGTGGACTGTGCTACGATACCCCCTTCGACAAACCAACACAAGGCTACCATCGCCACCGTGTGTTGGTTAGTGAATCGCGCGGAGGTACAAACTATCATTATTTCATCTCATTCACACCAACCAGAGTGCCACCCAAGCAACGAATCAAATGGTCAAACTACTATACCGGTGCCGAACGTGATGGTCGGTGTTAAAATCGATAGAAGCAGGCGTTACCGCTGCTCCGCCAGTCCAGAATCGTTTTGATTTCCGACACAAGTGTGGCTAGCATGCCCTATTCAGTGTCCCCGCGTCGGTTAGCTGTTGGAACTATTGGCGGGTCCCTCTGCTCACTCGTAGCGACTATCGGTACGATTGTAACGTATGAGCAGTCAGCCTCCGGCGGAACAAGCGTAGCTGGCCTCTTTTTTGGCGTGTTTTTGATTGTCGGACTACTGGGCCTTGGAAGCGGTGGGCTGTTAGCCGCACATACGCACTGGGGACAGTCTGGAACGTGGGCACGGCGTTTGCTATGCGCGGGGGCCGGTGCTGGAGCCGTGGCTTCAGCGGTTCTAATTTTCTGGACGGTGCTTCGGATCCTCCCGGCAACTCTATCCCTCGATCAACTGCTTCCACCACTGGGTGGTCCCCTGCTTGTGATTATCCTGCTGGCAGCAGTAGCGACAGTCCTCTGTGTGGTGCTGGGGCTTCTGGCACAAACCGTACAGATACTCACTGAAAGTACTGGATATACGTGAATGGGCTACCGTCGGTCTGGACACTAATGAAATCTTATTACAAGCGGACAGAATCGTCCAGAAGAGGTGACCGAACAGCCTTCTACAAACTTCACTGGACAAGCAACCGTTGAACGCAGGACCGCTCACTCGTTTGCGAGCGCTGCGTAGATCTCTGCGTGACGACATCCATCGAGCTTCCACATTTCAAGCGTACTCTCACGGCGTTCGGCGGCGCTTTCGACCGCCTGATATCGCTCGTACAATTGACGGACTTCCTCGTCGACCATCACACGCCCGGCTTTTGCATGCGCCTCGTTAACCTGTGGAGGTTGACTCTCTCTTTTGGGGCCGAATACGACTGCCCAGACTGCGACTATTACAAGACGGACTAACGACGGGGCCTCAGTCTTATTTTGAGCATCTTCAGGAAGCACACGACTACGATCAGTCGGAAGCACACAGCATCCTGAACGGCTAACAACCAGCCAGGGCTCTACGAACTCTTCTCCCGCTCGAATTATTCGTCAGTACGTTATATATGGATGGGAGAACTCATCCAGACGTTAGACCTAGCCGAACAGGTTTGTGAAGTAATCAACACCGTCGTAGAAGTGTATCGCCTCATACGCAACAAGCGGGAGGAGGACCACGTTCGTTACTCAATGAGGTGAGCCGACCAAGTCCATCAGGGTGGTTTGTCTCACGGGTTACTTCTAAAGGGGACAAGGCAGCATCTGCCAAACGACTTCGGATCACAACTCCGCCAGTTCTTCAGGAATTATAGAATGGTGCCGAAAGAAATCCGGCGGTTTTCGCGTCGCTGATGCTTATCGGCCTCGGATAGTCTTTCATTCAGCCCAATGGGTACTGGACATGGGTGGCTGGGCCACATAGACGATCACCGCTCCAAGTGTCCCGAGTGGCCGGCCTTCCGTGCCATATTGTCCGGACCACACGGGATTAAGCGTTATGTTCCGGACCATGTGGCGGGGAAAACATTATCAACCCCCACCGGCTTCTAGGAAATATGAGCAATCGCGCACGGAACGACTCTGGGAAGTACACGGACAAACTGACCGAACAAGACGTGCTGAAGGCGTTCGACTACGAAACCACGCCGGAAGAGCCCATGCTGACTGCCACCGAGATCACCGACGCGCTGGCCGAACACTTCGATATCGAAGTCAGCAGCCAGACGGTTCGCCGTCGGCTGGGAGAGATGGAAGATGCGGGTATTGTCGCAAGCAAGAAGTTCGGTGCCTCTGCTGTGGGTTGGACCGCGCTCGTCGGGCCGCGGCTCGCCGACGACGTGGCTGCCGAGGCCGACCGTCGGCTCGAAGAAGAGGAATTTGTCAGTCTCGACGAGGCCTGAGGTCAGATGGCAGATGTGTTGTTGGCCGAATCGGCCACCGACGAGTTAGCGTCGTTCCAACCAGATATCGAACAACGTATCCGCGACAAACTGAAGCAAGCCGGCGAGAACCCAGACCACTACCTCGAACGGCTACAAGGACGAAAAACCTTCAAATTAAAAATCGGCCGCGAATACCGGGCCGAAATCGACTGGGACAAAAACGAATCCGTCCTTCGTGTTCTCCGAATCGGCCACCGCGACGGCTTCTACGATTCTTAGCTGTCGTCCGGCGGGCCTTCTTGGACACGTTGGCTGACTTGCATTACTTCATCGTCCGAGAGGTTTTCAGCCAACAGTCGCTCTCCAAGTGCTGTAATCGCGTAGCGACTACTCTTCTCGTCTTCAAGTTCAACGAGGCCCGCATGTATCAAATTCGGCAAGCGTCTGTGGATTGTCGATTTGGCTATTTCAGTGTCGTATCTAACACGGAGGTTGTACCGAATTGTTCCGGGTTTGACGGCAATCCCGCTATCTGCCAGAAGTTGCAGTATGGACCTGTCACTTTCAGTCAGGCCAAACACGGGACGCATTCACCCCGATTAACGACTGTACATTGTATAGTTTCTCCGGGATTCGGAATTAACTGCCCCATACTGTCCGACATATTTGGGTCTAAACTGTTTAACACAGATCCTACTATCTGGACCCACAGTTATAAGTTATCAGGACAGGGTATTGTGAGATATGGCAGTAAGGGCGGATTTCGCCGGCACAAAACGTGTTGGCGACCGCGTCAACCCCGCGGCCGCCTGCTGCCGAACCGCACTATGAAGAACACGCCACACCCGCAAAAAACAATCGACCCTTCAGAGCCGAATAGAACGCTTACTGCCCCTATCCAGTTCCTAAACGGAGGGATGGCGGGATGCTGAAACGCCTCCTCTCCAGCGACCATGAGCCGGAGCCGCCGGCAGTGAGCGTCCCATTCGACGCCCTGCTGGATGTCGCCCAGTCCGAACGCCGACGCCAGTGCCTCCGAGCGGTGAACGAACACGGCCAACTCGAACTCACCGACCTCGCAGAGATCGTCGCCGCTACGGAAGTCAACACTACCCGCGAACAACTCCAGTCACAACAACGCAAGCGCGTGTACGTGTCGTTATATCAGACGCACGTCCCGAAACTGGACGACACCAGACTGGTGCGCTGGTCCCAGGCCAACGGCACAGTCTGTGCGACCACCGAGACGGAGCCGGCCGTCGACGCCCTAGATGACCTCGCCGACCGCACGACAGGAGGTGACTGCTGAGATGGCCATCGAGAAACGCGGGAGCGCGGTCATCACCACAGGGTGTCCGTTCTGTGACAGCGACATCGACCCCCAGCAGAGCCTTGCGAAGCATCTCGACACCGACTGTCCAGAGTACGGAGGGAGCCAATCATGACCACCGGCCACGGCAACTACTACGACGTAGACGGTCGGCGCTCGCTCAACGAGCGCTGGCCGAACGCCGACGGGGTGGCCGCTGTTGGCGGCCTTGTCCGCGAGCTCAAGACTGACGGCGGGAGCGCCGCTGCAACTGATGCAGACATCGAGACGATCCTCGACGAACTCGAAGCGTTCGAAGACGTCAACCTCCGTGAGGCGGACCCAGACACACTCAGCCGGTACTGGGACGCCCAGGACCGGTTGATCGACGCTATCGACGCCGAGTTGGACGAGGACACTCTCTCAGAGGCGACCCACATCTGGTGGAATGACCAGGCGGAGTTCCATCTCTACTGTAGTTCTCACTATCACCCGATTGCCAGCGAGCAGTGGACCGGCTTCACTGAGGTGACCGACCCACAGGCGGTGAAACAGGCCGCACGAGACCGCCTCGAAAGTGGGGTCCCGTGCGAAAAGTGCCACAGTGAAGCTCTGTTCGAACGACGTGACGAACTCCTTGCGGAGCGTGGTCTGGCATGACCGGCAGCGCCCAGTCCACGAAAGGCTCTCGTGTCGGCACCGACGTGCCAACAGCGATCCGCCGCGGTGGCGCGACCAAACCGATGCAGAAGCTCGACCGAGAGGGGGCCCTCACCTCGTATCGCGGCCACGCCGTCGCCTTCGAGTGCCAGGACTGTGGCAACGTCCAGTGGTGCGTCACCGACCAGTTCCGGATCACGGCGGACTGCCACGAGTGTGGCCTGGGTAGTTGCTTCGAGTTTGACTTCGAACTCGCCCGGTCGGCGACGCGAGGAGGTGCGTTTGAGTGACCCGCCTCGAACTCGTCGAGAAACCAGACACGCCGGGGAGCTTCAGTAAAACAATCGAGCACTACGGTGCTGCGATTCCCCGCAAGGGCGAACTCGTCACCTGGGACACAGACCACTACCGCGTGACTGAGGTCCAGCATCGTATCCAGCTGGGGACCATCGTCGTCCACCTTCGCCCACGCGACCAGGAGGGCGACGATGGCGAGTGAGTCCGACGCTACTGTCGACCGTGTCGTCGAGCTCGCCGATCTCGTTGCCGACGACGCAGACACCGACGCCGAGGCGGTGTTGCTCGATGCGCTCGGGCGAGTGCGCAAGCGGGGGTGGGCCGATGAGTAGAGCCAGCCAGGGCGCGCCGGCCAAACGCAAGGCACGCCATGACGAACCCGCCGACGTCGGCACGCCTGTGACGGTCGACCGCCTCAGCGGCG
The DNA here is from genome assembly GCF_003665985.1 of Haloarcula sp. Atlit-47R. Taxonomy (NCBI): domain Archaea; kingdom Methanobacteriati; phylum Methanobacteriota; class Halobacteria; order Halobacteriales; family Haloarculaceae; genus Haloarcula; species Haloarcula sp. Atlit-47R. The sequence continues at coordinate 17,850 of NZ_QPLQ01000011.1, forward strand.
ATTCGCTGCGTGGGATCGTTCGCGAGCGCTACACCTACGACGAGCATGCTGCCCCAGCACACGTGCTTGTCGAATCGTCCGAGACGATGGTCAACGTCGCTACTGACCGTGTCAGTATCGCTCGCGGGTCAAACGCCGATGTCGTTCGCAGTCTTGTCGAGGCTGATACCAATGTCTGACGCTGCTGGCGGTTCTAACTCACCGCACGTGCAAGTCGCAGGACAGAGAAGACACTACGAGAACACAGCGCACCTGAGAAGGGGCCACCGTTCCCAGCTCGAGCCGCCTACCTACAGTGCGATTGCTCCCAATCGCGGCGTGCTGAGTGAAACGTTCGAGGGCATCGTCCACGACACAGTCAGCGGTCCACACACGGGAGGTGCCCAATGAGCGTCGACAGCTCTCCACCTACTGCCGACGAACTGCCCGAGAGTCCGAACGGCCTTCGGGATGTTGTTGCCGACCTCATCGAAGAGGTTTCACAACTACGAACAGAGAACGAACACCTTCGTGAGCGCGTTGACGAACTCGAAACGGAGGTTGCCGAGCAAGAGTCCATCGAGTATCGGGGTGATGCAAAGGAGATCGAGAACCTGTTTGTCGGCGGCGTGCCGGTCGGCAACAGTATCGCTTCAAACAAGACGGGCCGGAAAACTCTCAACCGCTTGGTGTTCGGGAATCCAGAGCCCGACATCGAGAAAAGCGACATCGAACCGTTCGTCGAGGAGCACGGGACGGTGAAAGAGTCGGTTACGAACGCCCAGCCAACTGCTGAGAGTCAGGACGCCTCGGAGAGGAGCCGGGGGAATATGCTCCCGCTGCACCGGATGATGGTTGATCTGAACTCCGGCGCCGACGCATCGCTCAGCAAGTCACAGAAACGTGCCGCGGCGCTGTACGAGCGGTTCGTGAATAAGGCCAGCGGCGAGACGAACCAGAACGTCACGCCAGACGGCCAGAAGTTCACGATGAACACTGAACAGGCTGTGGAGGTGCTTGAAGACGAAGGGCTGCTGGATGGCGTCAAGCCACAGTCCTATTCCAAGACAGCCGGGCGTGTCATGCGCGATGTCCAGCGGTTCACGATCGTCGATGGTGACGGCCACAAGGACTGCGTTGACATCGACATGTGCTCCGACCATGGACTGATCAACTTCCGCTCCGGGAAGCCACATACCCTGACCGTTCCAAAGCGGAAGATGAAAGCTAGCGTCCACAACGCAGACACTGCTGACGCCAATGTCAGAACCGACAGTGAAAGCGAGAACAAACAGAAGACAGCCGAAGAGCCGTCAAAGACGACGGACTTCGATCAGCTGAATCAGGCAACGGCGGTGAACGCGGATGACTGAGACGCGTTCTGACAGTGTTGTCAGCACGCTCGCGAGTAGCGTGTCAGATGGAGGTGGTCGACAAGAGCGGTAACGAATTCCCCACTAGACCCCTACAATAAAATCCATACGAATGTGGTGCGTAACTTACGCTTGTTCTCGTTTCGTTAGAGTGACGTGAAACGACTTCCCTTTTCCTTCCCTCTATGAGGTGTAGGAAAAGAAGTCTGAGAGCGAACGATTCTATCTGACATCCTCTTCCATCGCCTTCTGACAACACTGTCAGATAGTCCGTCAAGACAGTGGTGCCTGAAATTCCATAGTCATGGCCATAACTAACCAACATTTTCCCTAATTGTCGGCGGATGTTGGTTAGCTTGAGGGCATTGACTTCGAGATGGAACAGCGAGACCCCGGGGGGAGAGACACACCACTTTTTCACGTGAAGCCGGGAAAGGGTGGGAACCCTGTAGAATTCCAGCAATCAGCCAACTACCACGAAGCGGCTAAAAATGGGAGTTCCAAGACCGTTACCACCAGAATCGGGATTCTGACCAACTAAACTAGTGTCAGCGCTTTAGATGAAACAGTGGACTGTTGTTCTAGTAACTACTCTACTCTAGTTCTTCACTCGAAACAGTGGTGTGTGTGAGTGGCTTCACTTGAAACAGATGCAGAGGTGGTTTTATATACCCCTCTTGTGAAAGATTCCCTATGCGTCGGTTCGAGCGGAAGCAAAACATCTTCCGGAACAAAGACGCCCTGGGGGAGTCCTACCAACCGGAACGGATTGAGGAGCGGGATGAAGAAATTGAGGAGTATATGAACGCTCTCCAGCCGGTAATCGATGGGTGGGAACCAAACAACATCTTTCTCTACGGCAATACGGGTGTCGGGAAAACAGCCGTCACTGACTACCTTCTTGACCGACTCCAGGACGACGTCGCTGCGTACGATGATATCGATCTCTCCATTATTTCGCTCAATTGCAAGACGCTCAACTCCTCGTATCAGGTCGCTGTGGAACTCGTCAATGAACTCCGTCCATCCGGTGGCGAAATCAGTACGACCGGGTATCCACAGCAAACCGTGTTTAAAAAGCTCTATCAGGAGCTTGAGGCCATCGGTGGGACCATTCTCATCGTCCTTGATGAAGTCGATTCTATTGGCGACCGAGATGAGCTGCTCTATGAGCTTCCTCGGGCCAGGGCCAATGGGAATCTCGACTCGGCAAAGGTCGGCGTTATTGGCATCAGCAACGATTTCAAATTTCGTGACCAGCTCGACCCTCGTGTCCAGGACACTCTCTGTGAGCGAGAACTCCAGTTCCCGCCATACGATGCCACAGAACTGAAAAACATTCTCGAATCACGAGTTGAGGTCGCTGTCACGGATGGGTCAATCGATACTGGTGTGTTGCAGTTGTGTGCTGCTCTCGCCGCCAGGGACAGTGGCAGTGCCCGGCAGGCGCTTGATCTCCTCCGGTTAGGTGGAGAAATCGCGGAAAACCGGGAAGCTGAGATGATCAAAGAAGCGCACATCGAAGATGCTCGCTCACAACTCGAACAAGAGCGGGTCGAAGAAGGAATGCGCGAGTTGACGACGCATGGCCGCCTTGCACTATTGGCAGTGATTTCGAAAGCAGCCAAAGAGGAAACGCCCTGTCGGACGCGTGACCTCTACGAGGAGTATCGCTCACTTTGTGAGTCCTCTGAAACCGATGCGCTCGGCCAGCGATCGCTCCATAACCACCTGTCAGACCTTCGGATGTTAGGTATCCTCTCAGCGCACGAAAACCGGAGCGGTTCTCGGGGGAACTACTACAATTACGAGCTTGATGTTCCGTTTACGAGCGCCATTGAGGCGATGTCTGATGTCCTTCATCTCACAACGGAGATCGATACAATCCGTGACATTGCCGCTATGAACAACGTTGGATGACGGGGGGACTCCACCCTTTCATGTGAAGGTTTGTAGCGGGCGGGGCAACCCGCTTCACTTGAAAGAGTGGTGTGTCTGACGGACGCTGTTTCACTTGCAATCGTGGTGTGGTTACCAGTGAGCCCTTCACTTGAAAGAGTGGTGTGTCCGGCGGTAGGCGTTTCACATGTAACGGTGGTGTGTCCGCTCCAGAATTGGCTCTTGCCACAGTGACATCCTCCGCGCCGTTCACGGCGCGGTTCCCTCGCTGTCAGAAGATGCATAAGCTCCCATCCCGCAGGGGTTCGTCTGAAACGACGTAGCGGTGGAGCCGAGTGCCAGCGGTCGCCCGCTTCAATCCCACAGGGGTTCGTCTGAAACCAGCACGAGGAACACGACAACCGTATCCCACGGGTCGCTTCAATCTCACATGGGTTCTGCTGAAACCGTATCGTGAATCCGAAAGCCGCGATAGCAAGCCCGCTTCAATCTCACATGGGTTCTGCTGAAACACCGTCTGCATGGGTTCGTTTCGTCGCTTTCAGTTCGCTTCAATCTCACATGGGTTCTGCTGAAACCGGCCCTGGTGAGGTACTCGCTCGTGTTGCTGGTCTTGCTTCAATCTCACATGGGTTCTGCTGAAACCCGTCTCGGGTACTTCGGTTCTCGCTTCATGGAGGAGCTTCAATCCCACATGGGTTCTGCTGAAACCCGCCCCAATTAGGCGGTCTGAGAACCTATTGACCTCGGTTTCACAAAGAATTTCCCATCGACTACCAATTCTTGTGTCACCCCCTGGGGGTTGATGGTAATGCTGATAATCCTGCGAAGGAACCGTAATTATCTGCTGGTCATAATAATCCTATCAGGGAGCGTATGTCATACATGCGGGGAAAATTACAAGCGGGGTTAGGGTAATGGTGCGTATATGGCAAAAACTGGTAGCAAGGTGGGGGTGATGTGACCCGTGCGCATTGAGCTGGCACTTGACTCAATTGCTGACGCGGAATACGATACAGGGTATCATCACAAGCTCCGCGGACGGATTTGGCGCGCTCTCGAAGACAAACAAAAATACGCCGAAACACACGAGACCAACCATGGCGTTGGCTTCGCTTTCTCCAACGTGTTTCCATGGGGGCATATCAACGAAGGCGACCGTCGATATGTCCGGATTGCATCCCCTCGGCGGGAAGTGCTCGATGACCTCATCGCACACTTCGGAACGAACCGAGAGTTCGACATTGGCCAGATGCGATTCGAGATTGCCGATATCTCGGGGCATGCGCCACAGGTAGGCGAACCTGGCTCGACAGGACGTATCGATACTGGTACAGGTGTCTTCTGTGCCTTCGACCGTGAACTAGCAGATGAACACGGGATTGACACGTCCAAGATGGAATCCGGTGATGCAGAAACGAAGATTTTCTGGCGACCGGAACACGGGATGGGAGCGCTCCAAAACACCATCCGGCGCTCCCTCCAACAAACACACGAACGCTATGGTGACGACTACTACGATGGGCCGATGGAGGTCGATGAGCCGCTTTTCGAGAGCTTCGAACCGATCAAAGACGAGGTAACCTACTCGATACAGTTCCAGCCAGCCACGGAGGTGAATCGGAAAGTCATCCTCTCAAAATGGCGACTCGGGTACCGAGTCAGAGACGAAACCCATCGCTACCACCTGAAGCTCGCACTGGATGCGGGCATCGGACAGCGTCGTGAGCATGGCTTCGGGTTCCTCAATCTCAGGGAACAGACCCCGCCACGGGCTGGTGCGGGATGAGCACGGAACTGACTAGCGACGATTTCCAGGAGGCTTTGGATGAACACTGGCATGGTCGGCCACCCGCCAGCCTTGAAGACGTGATGGCGTTGTACGGGGTCCTTGCCGTCGCCGAGAGCGGTGGCGGTCTCTTTACTACACCCAGCAAACTGTCGCCGTTCGTCGACGACGGGCGGCTGGTAACCATCTCGATTGATCTCACTGGTGACTCAACTTCGATAGAGGATATCGATCAGCGCGTCCTCCGGGAAGATGACATCCCGAAGCTGGGGTACTCGCACAAATCCTCTGGCCGCGGCGCGAAGTATAGTCTCACCCAGATCGGTTCGAAGAATGGGAACGACGCCGAAGGCGTCTCGTCGACTGTCCTCCGACGCATTCGCTCCTGGACCGGCCAAGACCCAGTCCAGAGTCTGACGGGCGATGACGGGCATCCTGATAGCTGGATCATCGACGAGTTGGCGTCGGTGTTTGAGAAGGACTCAGAAACGCTGGAGCAGCTCCGATCTGACATCCAGTCACTACTGCCCGCGGATGATGAGATTCCGACTGCGATGACGGTTCGACTCAGACTCGACGGTGAGGTAATTGAGTCAGTCGATGCAGATACAGTTGACTGGTTCTGGCCGGGAGAGGTTGGCTTGCTAGATGAGGCGATGAAACGGTATGCGAGTGCGAACGCGGCCGATAAAAACATCGACAATGGCTCGTCAGAGGGGCAGGCACTCGGATTAGTCCGGGACGAGGTAGACCGCGTTGTTGGCACTCCAGAAAGTCCGCTCGGCGTGTTCTCAGTCAAGCATCCCGATGCACAGCCAGGTCTTCGACGGGATCAGTCTTGGCGCAACTACCCAGTCAGTGCGGATACAGCTCAGCTGTTCGCCAAGAGCCAAGACCTCATTGAGCGCTGTGTTTATCGACGCGGTGGGATGGAAACTTATGCTCTCCCGTATTTCGCTGGAGAGCTGACGGGGCTGAAAGCTGAAGCCCTCTTTCTGGCAATCGAGTCCATTCAGGACGAGAGCGACTACCTCGACTCAGGTGACCCGCCAATGGCACAGGTGACATATAGCCTGCGGGAGCACGACGATGAAGCAATCCGCGAACTCGCAGAGCGGGAATTGCGGTTCTATACCGTGACGATGCCGATCAGCGATGACAAGAATATCATCAGCGAGACGCCTGCCGCCAGAACGTACTGGATTAACCACCTTGCGGACGGGATCGTTGACACCGTCAACGGACCAACTCTGGATCCAGTGCAAGGTGGGTTTGAGCGCTACGATGGGTGGCCGTTACTTGACATCTCGCCTGACCGCAGGAGGGGGCGGACACAATCCTTCTACCTGATCACTGGTCACGAATTCACCAATGCAGTCTTCGGCTACCGCGATGATGAGGCGGGGGATGATTTTCGCCGAGTTGTCGACCATCGGCTGATATCCGGCCAGCCGCTCTCAGTGGAGATGCTCTTCGACGAGTACCTCCGTCGCTACAGTGATGAGTCCGAAGGCGGCGATCTGCCGCCTCACCAGATTGTTGCGCAGCAACTTGTCCATCTTGAGGCACTTTCGCGGGCGGACTTACTCGAAGGTATCGACAGACCAATCGAACCGACAGACACGACAATGACCACCGACATCGATACGACTGATATCGCGACGATCAGAGAGCAACGACTCAAACGGTTTCTCGACCGGCCACTATTTGACGACTCAGAACGCTGTGCGACGGCACTCGCAGGCGTTCTTATCGGTCAGATCAGTTGGCATCAAGAATCCAAGCGGAATATCGGACGGCCCTTGGACACGGGGGTACGAGGCGATGAGCTATCAAAAAATAGCCTTGAGAACGCCATCACATCCGCACTGGAGAAAGCGAAAGTCTATGCCCAAGATTCAGATCGGTCGTTTGAGCGCGACCTGCTCTTCCCAGAGACCGTCGATAAGCTGCTTGAACAAACAGAGGACATGCCTACCTCATGGAACGACATCGGCAAGCGGGAGATGCAGTTCTGTTATGTTCTCGGGCATGCACACGGACGTCGGTCGATGCCGGTCGCATTCGATCTTAAGGACGACGACGAGACGGCCACTGACGAATCGTCTGCTGAAGAACCCACCGCAAACTGATACAGAAACCAATGACGACACTCAATCGCTCCGAACTCCTCTTCGTGTACGACGCACAGGACTGCAATCCGAATGGCAACCCCATCGGCGACAACCGACCACGACGCGATCCGGACACTGGCAAGGGTATCATCACTGATGTCCGACTCAAGCGATATCTCAGAGACCAGCTACAGGATGATGGGTTCGACATCTACGTGAAGAAAATCGCCGGTGAATCACGCACCCGAACGACGCTTATCAAAGATGTCCTCGGTGGTGTGAGTGGTGCCGAAGACCTCGAAGATATCGAGGATATCGGAGAATCCTTCTTGGAAGCAGCGACCGACGTGCGATACTTCGGCGCGACCCTCAGCTTCGAGGCGAGTGACGATGAGGAAGATGAAGCCTTCCGAGGGGCGCTCAACAGTGCGTTTCCGAACCACTACCAAGGCCCGGTCCAATTTCTCCCCGCGAAGTCACTGAACGAGGTCGAAGAGAACGAGGAGTATGATTCGCTCACGAGCGTTATTTCGACGGGTGAAGGAAACCGGCAGGGTGGCTTCGATCTCGACGACAAGCGTATCAAGTACGGTATATTCCCGTTCTATGGCCTAGTGGACAACCACGGTGCAGAAACGACCAACCTGTCAGCGGCTGACGTGGAACGACTCGACACACTCTGCTGGCGCGCACTCAAGAACCAAACGACCTCCCGCTCGAAACTCGGGCAGGAACCACGTCTCTACCTCCGCGTCGAATACGCCGAAGACGACTACCACATCGGGGGGCTCCAGAACCTGCTCGACCTCGATGATGGGGATGACCCCCTCCGATCCATCTCAGACGTGGTGCTGGATGTGTCCGATCTCCTATCGACGCTCGATAAGAATCGAGACCGCATCGAAACCATCCATCTCATCGGCGATGACAGAATGACTCTGGACACTGGCGACGAAGCGATTTCCGGGGATCAGCTCGCTACAGAACTCGATAGCAGAGGGCTCGATGTCCACGAAATTGATGTCGTCGACGAGCGCGATCTGGCACGGTAGGAGACACTGATTTACCAATGTGTCCACAGATTGATGCCGACGGAATCCCCGACCATTGCCTGTCATTCACGGTGAGTTCAAGCTGGGGTCATTTCAAACGGGTTGGCCGAACGGTGACAAAGCAAACATACCGGATCCCGCCACGAACGACGGTCGCTGGGATGCTAGCTGCTATCGTCGGTGCCGAGCGGAATTCCTATTACGAGACCTTTGGGGATGACAATGCCGCGATTGCGATCACACCCGAGTCGGACCTCCGCACAATCAATATCCCGACAACCGGTCTCGGGACGGATCCTGACCAAGATGTGACGACAACAGCCAAGAAGCGGCGGAATTACTCCCTGACGTACCAAGAGACGACCGGGGATCGCCAGCTGCACGCCTACGAGGTGCTCGCGGACCCCAGTTACCGTATCGATGTCGCCCTTGAAGACGAAGAATTCTATCAAAAATTGCACGACCATCTGGAAGCAGGGACAAGCGTCTACCCTCCGAGTCTGGGGAAATCAGAGTATCTCGCGACCATCGAGGATGTCCAAGTTGGACAGGAGCCGGAACCGGCATCGAGCAGCGGACCATACGATATCGATTCGGTAGTCCCGATTGAGCTGGCAGACGCGATACCACAAGGTGGCGTTGCTTACGAGTCCGAACGGTCGCCCGCAGTCATGGAACGACATCAGGGTGGCCGCCGTACGACTCGCTTCGATGATTACGTCTTCACACGCCGTGCGGATGGAACCGTCAAAACCGATGCTGGAACGGACGTGAAGCCAGTAGCAGTCGGCAACCGGACAGTCGTCTTCCGATAGAATCAGCCCCACAATTAGCGATTCCCATTCAAACAGGCCATGGATTTACCGTTAATTTCCCATCCAAATGTCGATGAGGGCGATGCATACCCGTCCTCACAGCTCACTGATGATGGAGCGCTCCGACTCGATGCCCATAATCGAACTGTCGGGGACCGTGCTGTTCGGCTATTTGGTCCGGATGACGACCGTACACAGTATCTCCGTATCGCAGCCAGCCTCCATGACTTCGGGAAGGTGACACCACAGTTTCAGGCCCACGTTCGACCGGGGGAGAACTACGATGGCCCTGACGAGGAGAAAGCCCATGCCCGCCTAGGAGCGCTTGCGACTTGGTACGTCCTCGAGGAAGCAGATGCTCCACTCCGCGACCAGCTCGCTGCAACGCTGGCTGTCGCGCGACATCACCAGGCACTACCCAATGCGGCGCAGTACACTGGCGAAACATTAGCCCGTGCAGTCGAGGCATCAGCCGACGTACTCCAGGCCCAGATCAATCGCATCGACGAAACATGGCCCGAGGCTGCGGATGATCTGTTCAGATGCACAGGGTCTGATGCATGTTCATGGGCTGAGTTCGCTGAGTGGGCGCGATCAGGTGCGGCGGCTGCAGCACTCCAGGACTGCAGTGTGCGCGAAACACTCACCGATGTAGAGCCAACCCCTTCCCAACTTCCGGATTCCCTATACGACCGGACGATACACTACTGGGCTGCCCTCACCTTGGCCGACAAATCCCACGCGATGGGGGTTTCTGAAGACCGTGTCTTTGATTTTGATACGCTTGATCTGGAGACGCTGGAGCGGCATATCAACACCCTCCGCCAGCAAGAGGCATCATCGCCACACGAGGCACAACTGAACGACGAACGGGAACGTGCTCGTCGCCAAGCGCTGCGAGGAACTCATGAATGGCTCAATCAAGAGCAAACAGATATCGCCACACTAACCCTCCCAACGGGGCTAGGCAAGACGTTTACCGGACTCTCAGCAGCTTTCGAGGCTCGTTACATTCTGGATGAAATCGATACCGAACATCCTGATAATCCCCGGCCAGTAATCTACGCGCTCCCCTACACAAGTATCATTGAGCAGACGCGGGCATTATTCGAGGACCCGGAATTGTGGGGGGCTGACCCGAAAAAATCCGCTCTGACCGTCCATCACTACCTCAGTGAGACGGTTGTTTACGCGGATGAATACGACGCGACAGATGTCGACGAGAGTGATGCAAGCGAGACAGCCCAGTTCCTCGGTGAAACGTGGCGAGATGGAACGGTCCTTACGACTTTCGTCCAGTTGTTCGAGAGTTTGACCGGGCCATCCAATAGACAAGGCCTCAAGCTTCCATCTCTCGACTCGGCGTTGATTATCTTAGACGAACCACAGGCGTTGCCGAAGGACTGGTGGGACGGGATTGAGCGGCTGTTACAGTTGTTGACAAGTGAATACTCTGCAGAAATCATCGCCATGACTGCAACCCAACCGAGCCTATTCCGTGAGATGGAGACTTCGTCTTTGCTTGAATTGGGGGCGGCTCATGACCAGAACGACTGTAATCACTGTAGGAATCAACCAGCATACGACACCGAACTGCCACCGACAAGCCAAGAGAGTTATTTCAACGAGGCCGACCGTGTCCGGTACACCATCGACGAGTCTGCACTCTCTCATCGACTTGAAACCAAAGAGGAATTCGTCGAGTACGATACAGCGGCGTCCCGGATCCATGAAACGGCTGCACAGGCAGACTCTGTCCTCGCCATCTGCAACACTATCAAGAGTTCACGGCAGCTCACACAGGCCGTCAGCCAACATTCAGATGCGGTCCATCTCGGTCCGGTCCTTGAAAACATCCTTTCAGCACCCGATGCGAACGTCGCCGAGAGCGAGATGAACCCTGGCGAGATCGTCAGTGAAGTACTGCAAACCGTTGGGATAGAAGACCAGTGTTCCGACGAATCACCGGCCCGCAATCAAGAGGTCCCGTCGCCACAGGGACCGTTCGTACTCACGCTCAACTCCAGATACCGTCCGTTCGACCGACAAGTAATCATTCAACTGGCCCAACAGCTCTCAACTGGGCCCGTACCGTTCATTCTTGTCTCTACACAGGCTATCGAAGCTGGAGTAGACATCAGCTTCGAGACGGTCTACCGAGATATTGCCCCGTTAGACAGTATCGTTCAAGCTGCGGGGCGGTGCAACCGTGCGTATGAGTGGGGGAAAAACGGTGGGCAAGTTACTATCTGGACTCTGGCACCCACCGGTACTGATGCAGCAAACCCGCCAGCCTACTGGGTCTACGAACGGGGGTCCACTGATGCTGGGATGCCCGATCATCTCCGTCTCATTTCAGACGTCCTGGCCAAAGTTCCAGGTCAACGTGACGTTGCTGATATCCATCTGTCGAAGCATGCAGTGGATCGTTACTTTGAGCAACTGTCCCGCCGCTCTCTTGACGATGGTTCTATCCGAGAGCATATTGACCATGCCGAGGGGCGCTGGCTTAGTCAGCAATCACTAATTGGCGGCTATGAGACTGCCGACGTGTTGGTTGCGATCAGTGAGAGTGAATCTCAGACGCTTGATCGAATTACTCAGATGTTCACTGATGGAAACCCGAGAGCCTACGACCGATTAGAGGACCTCTCTCATCTTCGCGTCTCTCTTCCGGCGAAGGTAATCGATGCAAATCCCAAGCTCACCCGTATTGATGGACAAGGCAGGAATGATGACGGAGTCAATGTCTTTCGATTCAATGGAACTAGTGGGCTGACCTATACTCTGGAAGATGGTGGACTGAGAGCGGCCGAAGAAAGTATCCAAGATCGATTCACTATTTGAACTAAGCGAGCTAGAAGTATTTTATCAACTGAAAATAGTGTATTTGACAGGTACTTCTCAGGTGGCCGAACAAGGAGAAGGTCAATGACCGAGCTAAGCACAATCGACCAATACATCAGAGATGAACGAGAACCCGGGCGGGAACCAGAGACGCGGATTACTGGCCTAATGGTCCAGTACTATCACGTGTGCCAACGAGAACTATGGTTCATGGCACATGGTATCGACATCGACCGAGAGACGACTAACATCCAGCGGGGGACACATATCGACGAAACAAGCTATCAGGACTCTAGACAGTCGTTTATGATCGACAATAGGATCCAACTTGACGTTCTTGAGTCAGGAGATGTTATGGAAGTGAAGGTCTCTTCAGCCTTGGAAAAGCCCGCGAGGATGCAGCTTTTGTTCTACCTCTGGTTCCTTGATAACGTATATGATGTCGACAAAGATGGTGTATTAGCATATCCGACAGAACGCAAGCGCGAGACAATTCAACTTGATGCTGCGAACGTCGAAGCGGTTGAGAACACGATACGCGGCATTTTAGATGTTGTAAACCAGGATGCCCCACCAGAATTAGAGAAGAAATCATACTGCGATAGCTGTCTGTATCAGGACATTTGCTGGATGTAACATGACCAAACCCAACCATCACATCTTCGCCGACGGTGAACTGTCTCGGAGTGAAAGTACACTTCGTATCGATACGCTGGAAGGGGATACCGAATATTTACCCGTTGAATCAGTCGATTCGCTATACTTACATGGCCAAATAGATTTCAACACTCGTACACTCGGTCTGCTGAATGAACATGGCATCCCGCTCCATATCTTTGGATGGAAAGACTACTACAAGGGCTCGTATCTACCCAAGCGGGGGCAAGTGTCTGGAAACACAGTTGTCGAGCAGGTTCGAGCTTACGATGGCCACAGGCGGCTCAATATCGGCCAGAAAATGATTCGAGCCAGTATTCACAATATGCGCCGTAATCTCGTCTACTACGACGGACGTCGAGGAGATTTCTCAGATGCGATTGCATCGCTTGAAGATTTAAAGGATGAGACTGCTGACACGGATGATATAAACCAGCTCCGAGCTGTCGAAGGGAACGCTCGAAGCGCCTACTACGACTGCTTCGATCAGATCTTGCGTGACCCGTTTGAACTCTCTAAACGTGAGTATAATCCACCCACAAATGAGGCGAACGCGCTTGTGTCCTTCCTCAATGGAATGGTCTACACAACCAGTGTGTCAGCTATTCGGAAAACTGCACTCGACCCGACGATAGGCTTCGTACACGAACCTGGAGAGCGACGCTTTACTCTGTCTCTCGATATTGCTGACATATTTAAACCCATATTGGCGGACAGACTCATATTCCGACTCGTGAACAGGCAACAACTTTCGCTATCGGATTTCGAAAGTGAACTGGAGGGTTGTCTGCTAACCGAATCAGGGCGTATGACCGTTTTGGAGGCATTTGAAGAGACATTAGACGAAACTATTGAGCATCCTCGTTTAGAACGAAAAGTCAGCTTCAAGACCTTAGTTCAAACTGATGTATATAGTTTGAAGAAACATATTCTCACTGGAGAATCGTACCACCCAACGGAACGGTGGTGGTAAGATGCAGGTCATCGTTGTTTATGATGTACCCGCCGATCGAACCCATATCTATCGGAAGCTACTTAGAAGACAACTTGATCATCTCCAGAATTCTGTATTTTATGGTGAACTGACTAAAGGGCAGGTGACGGCGCTGAAACAAGATCTCAAAAAGAAACTAGAGACTGATGATGAGGTGGTGGTTTTTGAATCCACGAATCCAGCTTCATTCGAATTCACGACGTACGGTGACGTCGACGATCCCGGTAGCCGTTTTACTTGAGGTTGTTCTTGACCTCTGGTAGAGGAGAATCTTGTTTCAATGGACCCCCTGGGGGAACCGTGGGGATTAGGGGTCGATGAAAAATACCATATCGAACCACGCTGTAGGGACACATTAGCCCCGCAAAACTGGGCGGGTTTCAGACGAACCCTTGTGGGATTGAAGCCAACGTTGGTCGTTTGCATCTGGATCAAGCGATGCGCGTTTCAGACGAACCCTTGTGGGATTGAAGCAACCTGTATGTCCCCGGTGAGCATCGTGGACCCGTGTTTCAGACGAACCCTTGTGGGATTGAAGCGTTTCGCCGTAATGAGGTCTCCGAGGGATCGCTCGAGTTTCAGACGAACCCTTGTGGGATTGAAGCGACCTTTTCCGTGACGATTTCCGCGCCGTTGTCGTCGAGGATGTTTCAGACGAACCCTTGTGGGATTGAAGCTGCGGTCAATTGCGGCTCGGTTCGCCCACGACGGAGTTTCAGACGAACCCTTGTGGGATTGAAGCTACCATCGTCGTTCGTCCCGTCCTGTGCGCGGTAGTTTCAGACGAACCCTTGTGGGATTGAAGCAAACGCGTTCTCCGCGAGCACGGTGTCGACGCGCTGTTTCAGACGAACCCTTGTGGGATTGAAGCGGAGCGGACATTCAGAAGCGTCTGACGAATCGCATGGTTTCAGACGAACCCTTGTGGGATTGAAGCAACCCCTATGTTGACGATTCAAACTAAACAGAAAGGTTTCAGACGAACCCTTGTGGGATTGAAGCCTGAAGTGCAATCTGGCGAACTCGACACGTCAGGTTTCAGACGAACCCTTGTGGGATTGAAGCATCGACGGGTCACGCGTGCCGGACGACAGGAAAAGTTTCAGACGAACCCTTGTGGGATTGAAGCATCGACGGGTCACGCGTGCCGGACGACAGGAAAAGTTTCAGACGAACCCTTGTGGGATTGAAGCGCGAAGCCGGCGCTGTCGAACTTGTGGACCCTCACGGTTTCAGACGAACCCTTGTGGGATTGAAGCACGTCGAACATTTGTATCCAACGACGTGACGCCCAGTTTCAGACGAACCCTTGTGGGATTGAAGCGACGCTGGCGCACCGGTTCAGGAGGTTAAGATGGTGTTTCAGACGAACCCTTGTGGGATTGAAGCACATGGCAAAAGACAACAACAGCAAGAAACTGTTGTTTCAGACGAACCCTTGTGGGATTGAAGCGACTTTGCGGAGTACCGACATAAAGGCAATGACCGCGGTTTCAGACGAACCCTTGTGGGATTGAAGCAGTGGGTTGTCCGTTCGTGCATACTCGTTGAAATCGGGTTTCAGACGAACCCTTGTGGGATTGAAGCACTTCCGTGATACCCACTAACAGGTAATTGAGATTTGTTTCAGACGAACCCTTGTGGGATTGAAGCGTGGCCTGCCAGTCGATACCGCCGAAGCCCGAGTTTCAGACGAACCCTTGTGGGATTGAAGCTGTGAGCGGTGACGTGCCGATACCTGAGTCTGCTGCGTTTCAGACGAACCCTTGTGGGATTGAAGCATCGGAGATGATTCCTGTCGGGCAGATGATTGCGAGTTTCAGACGAACCCTTGTGGGATTGAAGCGTCACCTCTTCGCCGTCATCGCCGGTAAACGACTCGTTTCAGACGAACCCTTGTGGGATTGAAGCGAGCAGCAGGCCGCAGACAGCGGCGGAGGCGGCGGGTTTCAGACGAACCCTTGTGGGATTGAAGCTGTTGCCAGTCCTGTGGCTGGCCGTGTATAAACCCGGTTTCAGACGAACCCTTGTGGGATTGAAGCGCCGACCGCGTGGACTGGATACCGGCGCAGGCCCGTTTCAGACGAACCCTTGTGGGATTGAAGAAAACATACTGCGGGGTTGAAGTCACAACTCCCGTGCTCAACTACAAGCTAGAGTTACAGCGATGATTTGACCGTTTCTACAGGCGGAGCAGGCCGAGTGCCTCGGGGCTTGACCCCGAGGCGGTTCACACACTGCCCCCGAAGTAAACACCCTACGCAGGCTTGACCGGCGCAACATACTGACTCTTGACCTTGTCACCCTCGCGCCATTGCAAGTAGTAGTACTCGCGATCGTCGATACTCTTCACTGTCAGCGCGCCCTTCGAGCGTTGTATTTCGGCCTGCTCGTAGGCGTTGGCTATCTTCTCGTCCCAGTCGTCCTCGTCGTCGGCCCATTCCCCGGGCGTGTCCACGCTGTTCTGGTCCTCGATCCCGCCGTCGCTCTCCAGCAGCACGGCCAGCTCGTCGACGGCGGCAATCGCGTCCTCGTGCGCATCACGACATTCCTGCTCCAGCGCCTCGACGTCGATTCGTTCCAGCGCCGACAGCGCTTGGTGAGCATAGTCTTCGTCGCCCATGCGCTAACCAACATGACCGCGCACAATAGCGTTTGTGTTGGTTAGTCTAGTCACACCCTGTTGCGAGCTTTCACACCCCACTGTTTCCGATGTATTACTAACTTTAGTTACTACCATCAGTTACACACGTTAGTAACAAGCGTTACTAACACACGCTAATTATTAGTAGTAGCAACATACAGTAATAACACATGCTGGCATATACGACGTACAGTGAGGCCGGCGGCGTCGGCAAGACAACGACAGCCGCGAACCTCGCGCATGCACACGCTCAGAACGGTCTGAAAACGCTCGTCATCGACCTTGACCCGCAGGAGGCGTCCATCTCCTACATCTTCGGCGTCGACGACGACCGCGACGACGGCGCTGCGGACAATCTCGTTCGTCATATGGTCGGCCGCGGCAAAGGCCCGTTTGCGGACCTCATCCGCGAGGACACCGGCGTGGAGAACCTCGACGTAATCCCGGCCCACAACATGCTCTCGTCGCTGGATACGACGATGCGGCGGGCGAAAGAGACGGAAGAGCAGATGAACCCCGACGCAGAGTGGGTTGAAGAGGAACAACTCTACCAACTCCTCGGTCGCAACGGCATCCACGAGCAGTACGACGCCATCATCTGTGACCCGCAGGCCTCCGAGGGGCAGGGTCTCTACAACGCGGTCATGGTCACGCAGACAGTGCTCATCCCGGTCGAACTGTCTGGCAAGGGCTCACTCAGTATCGACGGTCTGGAGCAGCTCGTCGACGGACTGGAGGACAACCTTGACATCGAGGTCGGCGTGCTCGGCATCGTTCCTGTCGCGTTCGGCGATACGACGGGCCAGCAGCAACATCTCGCAACGCTCGAAGAAGATATCGACTACGAGGTGCCGGCGGTATTCCGCAAGCGAGAGTCGCTGATGCAGGAGATGTGGGACGCACGGGCGACTGCCTATCAGGTGGTCGAAGAAGCCTACAAGGATGGCGAGAAGGGCGTCCGACGCGTTCCTGACCGCGAACACGCCACGCTCGAAAAGTACGACGACCTCGCGGCGGAAATCGAGGCGGTGTTCGATGCATGAAGTCCGGCGCTGGCTCCCCGTTCGACGACGACTTCGACCAGGAAGACGAGACTGCCGCCGAGCCTGACAGCGATACCACCCAGGCAGATACGGACCTGGAGACCAACACAAGTGCTGAACCAGCCGATACGACTGAACAACTGCCGTACAAGTATCGACGCGACGGCGTGCAAGACGGCCGGAACCACGCGAATCTGTTCCTCCGCGACGAAGCCGAGGCCCACGTCGAAGACGTCGTCGACGCGATGGACGAGACCTTCGAGTCTGAGTCCGTCTACAAAATCGACGTACTCGAAGCGATTGTGCTGGCTGCCAACGACGATACCCGAACCGTCGAAGACGAGCTCCGGAAGATGGGCTACGGGATGAAGTAACTCTCGCAGGACTCGGCGATAGCGAACCGCTCGTTTTCTCGCGTCAGCCCTTCTCTAGGGCCGATTCATGTCTGGATGGTTATAGCCGACAGTAGTTGAGACCAGTCGTCGCAATGCATATTGTATTCTGACGTAGTTCATAAATAGTATGAAGTCGTAGTCTATGAGAGAACGATGGCACGAATTACCGGTTCTTACCCAGATGACCTCGACCTCCTCATTGAGGGTGCTGTCGAGGCTGGTGTGTTTGGTGGCAAGAGCGATGCGTTGCGCGAGTTCGTGCGTGAATACTTTGAGGCCCACGAGAACGAACGGATTGCAGCTGCGGTCGCTCTCTACGAACGTGAGCGGATCACACTCGGTGATGCTGCAAGACTCGCTGCTGTCGACCGCTGGACGATGCGTGACATCCTCCGCGAGCACGGTGTTGAACTTCGCCTCGGACTCGTTGACGAAGACGACGCAGCCTACGAGGTAGAGGCAGCACGCGAACTCGAATTCGATGATGAGGACTCCTCTGATGAGGAGCCACGTGCTAAATGACAGGTAACGATCTCCCAGCGAACCCGAGCGTCTTGAACACGACTGTCCTCTCGAATTTTGCGTACATCGATCAGCTGTGGATAGTAGCTGACCTTTCTGGAATCTGTACGGTACCAGTCGTTCGTGAGGAGCTCGAACACGGCGTTGCTAACCACCCATATCTTCAGGAAGCACTCGATGCGCTTGACGACGAAATCCCAGTTGCGGCGATTTCGGATACTGTCGCAAACAGAGAAGCCGTTGTTGGGGAGCATCTCGATCCTGGGGAAGCACAGGCGTTCGCCCTTGCCGACGCACACGACGGTCGACTGCTGACAGACGACGGAGATGCTCGGTCGTTTGCGAAAGACCAGGGCGTGACCGTTGTGGGGTCGGTTGGCGTTCTGTTGGCTGCAATCGATGCTGGGAGGATCGACGAAGCCACTGCTGACGAGTGGCTGTCGAAGTGGATCGATGAGATCGGCTACTACGCCCCGTATCGAACGATTTCGGAGTATCGATGACAGGCTTGTTCGAAGTTCAAAACGCCTGATTAGAAATCATTGAAGATCTGCTTAACTCTGCCGAGAACCTCGTTCACGTCGATAACGTGCTGATGGACCGGGAGTTCGACAGCCAGCACATTCTGGAGATGCTCAGCCAGCGTGGACTGTCGTATGTAGTCCCGAAGCGGATGCAAACCAGCGAGAGAGCCCAGGCAAAGCGACTGCTCCAACGGGGTCAGGACCGATACGAGACTGGTAGGAAACTCCATCTCGGGAAGAATGAGTGGCACGAGACGACACTGATCTACCGACGGAAGGAGG
>NZ_QPLQ01000012.1:0-7516 GCF_003665985.1 Haloarcula sp. Atlit-47R
GTCTGTTCGACGCCCGTGAACGTCACTTCGGGATTGCGTGGTTCGAGGTTGTCGCCAGCGACAGACAGTGGAATCAGCTGGCTGTCGGTCGCACCGATGACCTGTTTCGTGTCGCGTTCGGTGTTGACCTGCCCGGTCAGCGTTATCTCAGGGTCCGTCGCACTGTCGAGGTCCCGAACCTCATACAGGTGGGTCGTGCCGGTCGTCGCCGGCTGGCCATCGATCTGCAGTGTCCCGCCGAACGTGATCGTGTTCGTCGAGAACCCGCTCACCCAGAACTGGGCTTCGCCATCGCGGACGTGCACCTCTTCCTGATACACCGCACCGGACTCATGCACGACACCGACGACGGCTGGCACCGACCCGTGCTGTTGCTTGAGCCAGTCCGTTGAGACGCCGACCCAGCGTCCGTCGTGGGTTCGCTCGTCAGTCAGATTCAGCGCGGGCTCGCCGTCGACAGTCGTTGTCGACGCCCGGAGCGTCTGTGCGCCCGCCGATGCTGACAGCGACGGTTTGGTCGTGTTACTCTCGACGTGCGTGTCTGGCACCTTCGACAGCGGTTGTTCGGGATTGCGTGGCGCGGTACTCAGCTCGTTGATAGGGTCACTGTCTGGGTCTGCTGGCGTCGACGCTGACTCTGCCTGTTGGTCGTCGGCAGTCGGCGTCGAGTAGACTGTCCCGCTGTTCGCGTCGTCGGGTGCGTTGGACTGTGGTGCGAACAACATCGGCGCGGCGACGGACACGACGACGACCGCCAGCGCCATGCCGACAATCGACAGTTGTTCGCTCGACAGTGGCAGGTCATCACTGTCCATCAGCGACACCTCCAACAGGGTTCAGGGGGGTCCCCCCTTCCGTTCCTGTTCCAGATACGCGCGCGTAACGAACGGACATTTTTGTCCGCTCGCGGTGATCGGTGCCGCCGCGGCCGCCAGCCGGGCCGCCGCAGCCGGCTGTCGTGAACTTAAAAGGCCGGTCGATATCGGTCACGACCAGCGGCATTGCTCGGTCAGTCATCGGCCACGACCTCCGTTGTCGCGCCGGGGCCAGTCCGTCTCGGGATGCGCGCCGCCACGATCTCCGTGCTACTGTCGGGGTTGAACATGATATCATAGTGATTCTGGGTCGTTTTGATCGGGTTCTCCGGGAACGTGCCGTCAGCATACGGGCTCGACAGCGCTTCGAGCACCTCGGGCTCGTCACCAGAGATATCGATGATGCCGTCACCGGGCGCGAGGACACGCAGCTCGTGCACAGCGCCACCAGCCGCGCGATACTCTTCCAGGAGCGTCGGCTGGTCCTCGTCGTCGGTCGCTACTTGGAGGTCCTCGACGACCATGCCGCCGTCGTCGCTGGTCGACACGTCAACCGACGACGGGATACCGAGCCGCAGCTGGAACTCTGGCGTGTCGTGCGGGTAACCGAGGTCGGAGAACTGGAACTCCGAGAACCGACTGCCGGTGTAGCACAGCCCGAAGCCCTTCGGTCGCTTCGACAGCAGGTCTTGGTCCTGTTCGAGGTCCCGGAACGGCTTCGGTGCCTCTGTCTTGGTCGTTCGGTTCCCGCGGTCGTGGTTCGAGAGTTCGACCCAGAAATCGAACTCTTTCAGCCAGTGGTTGTGAACGTCCTCTTCATGGTGGCCGTAGCCGACCAGCGACAGCCCAGCCGACCGCATTTCCTTCGCGATGTTCGCCATAATCTGAATGCACTGATGCGTCCAGTGGCCGGATTCACCGCCCGGTGCTGATTCCGGTGCGAGCATTCCGAACTCGTCAATGTGGGCGGTCATCCAGTTCCGTTCGCCGTTGCTGTCGACACGCAGGCCGTCGAAGGTCCGTGCCGCGAGGAACCCAAACCACCAGTGCGATGCCGGCGTGGGGTTCGGCTCGTTCTTGGGGATGAACGTCGGTTGTTCGACCGTTGCATCTGCCGTCGACAGCGCATCCTCGCACTTGCGGAAGTACGGGTCCGGGAACACGACGTTGTAGGTCCCTTTCGGGTGGTTCTGCAGTCGCTCGACAAGTTCGAGAACATCCGAGTAGTACCGCACGTCCCGACACAGGTCCTCCGGGTCTGGGTCCTCGCGGTCGACCGCTTCCATCCAGCGGCCGTCAACGTCGACGCCGCTTGGAAGCCACAGCGTCGTCCAGTCAGCCATCCGCCGCCAGTCTGAGCTTTTCTGGCGGCCGTTGCGGACGATGCGCTCGTCGTTGTGTTCCATCTGGTACGTGGCAAACTGGTCGGCAGCCGTCGACTTCCCCGAGCCCTTCGGCGCTTCGACCATTGTCAGTGACGCCCCCGGTGAACTCACCGTCGACGGGCCGTCCGACGCACTTTCGATATGCACGAGAAAATCCGGGTACACGCCCGATAGCGCCGCGCCCTCCCGTGGATAGAACGCTTCCGGGTCGAACGCCGGGATATCGAACCGGGTCCGAATCATCTCGGCGTCGTCATTCCAGTCGCCGGGCGGGTCGCATCCGTGGATAACCTGTGCGCCCTGTCGCGTCTGTTCGGTGAATCCGTCCTGTTCTGACTTTGGTTTTCTCTGTGACATCGTTAGCTCACTCCAGTCAAATCAGCCGGCTCACGGCGGTTCACGTCGCCCCCGCCGAGCCCGGCGTTGTGGACAATCGGGATATCGAGGTCGGCCAGCGACCGGCTGACCATTTCCTTCGCCACCTCGACATCCGCCATCGTAATCTCTTTACGCAGGTTCGCCCGAGCGCTCGCCTGTGCGACACGTCGAGCGGCCCCGAGCTTGCGGGCAGTCACGGGTACGGGCGGGCCGTGATACCGGCCGTCAGCGTCCGCGAGTGCATCGCGATAGCGCTCCGGCAGCGCCATCTTTTGCTCTTCAAACCACGCGGCCAGCGCCTCGATGACGCTGTCGTTCGCGGGCGTGGGATGCAGCTGTCGAGCCCGCATCAGGACCGCGCGGTACTGGTCCATCGACAGCACTGGGTCGATAGCATCGGCGTCAGCCGTGTCGAGCGCCTGCCCAGTCGCGTCTTTCAGCGATGCTGACCACGTCCGAATCATCGACTCAGCCAGTTCCCGGACGTGTTCGCGGTCCTGCTTCGACCGCATCTGCATGATAAGGTCAAACCGCGACAGGAGCGGACTGTCGATACCCAGCGCGTCGACGAGCGACTCGTCGCCAGCGAAGTGACCACCGAGCGGGTTGCACACGCCCAGGAGGCCACACTCCGCCGGCAGTGTCATCGACTGGCCGGCCAGCGACAGCGGCAGTATCTGGTCGGCCAGCGCCGAGTGCATTTTCTCGATGGCGTCCTCGCCAGCCTTGTCCAGCTCGTCGACGACCGCGATCCCCTCGTGGGCGCGGACCAGCACGCCGGGCTCGATGCTGAACCCGCCGTCAGAAAAGTCGTCTTTCACCGCCGCCGCGGTCAGCCCCGGCCCCGACACACGCTCGCCGCTCGCGAACGCCGACCGGGGTGCGACCGCCGCGGCCCACTTCGCCAGCACTGACTTCCCCGTGCCCGGGTCGCCGGGTAGCAGGACGTGAACGTCGCCCCGATAGTGCGAGCCGTCCGGCCCGTCGAACGTCGACGCGCTGACCAGCTGCAGCACGAGCCCCCGGACGACCTGTCGGTCCCGTGGATGGGACCCGGAAACGAACTTCGGCGCTGCGGCCGCCATCAGCACATCCGCCGTCGACGGGTTCTCGATATCCACGTCGAACGACTCCGGGCGCTCGCGAAGGCGCTCGAAGAGGTCCCGCTGGTCGGCCGTGAACTCCGTGTCTTGGTAGGTTTGCCCGGCCGCTTGCACGGAGTTCACGACCACCTGTGGCTCGGGAATCGGCCCGCCACCGCGGAACTGCAGCTCACCAACGAGCACCACGTCCTGACAGTTCGCGATAGCGCCGTGGCCCGCGAGGTCGCCCTGCAGGTGCGCGATGATATCCGACGTGTCACCGCCCAGTGCCGCGCTGCTGGGATTCTCTAACAGGAGCTTCTGATAGTCTTCGTAGCGGGACTGGTCCGGGTTGATGCGGAACGGGCCTTTCATCTCACACCCGACGCACTCGAAGGGCTCGATGTACTGTCCGGGCTCGAATGGTATCCGGGTGAGAGTGCCGCAGCGCTGGCACTCAAAGGCTGCTTCGACGAGCCGTGGCTGGACCTGCGTTCGCTTTGCGACCTGCCCTTCGAGCGCCAGCAGTTGCCCACGTCGGTCGCTCGGTGAGAACTCGCCGGGTGCGGTCGTGTGTGACTCAGGCAGGTTCTCGAAGCGCGGTGTCGCCTGCCCCAGCGACGTGTCGACCGGCAGCGGCGTGTCCCGAATCCCCGCTTCGACGTACTCAAGCATCGAATCGGGCGCATCGAGGATATCTTCGGCCAGCGTTGGGTCCCATCGCGCGAGCGCTGTCCAGTCCAGCGTCAGCGACGTGTCGTCGGGATAGCGCTGAGCCAGCAGCGCCACCTTGTCGCTGACCTGCCAGCGGAGATACTGAGCGACCCGGTCGGACAACTCGTCACTCATCGCTGTCCTCCGTGTCCGGCGTCACCGAGTCGCGCCACTCTTCGAGCCGGGCAACGAGGTCCTCGACGAGCGCGCGCTCCTGGTCGGTGACGCCGTCCCAGTTGACCGCCATTCCGGCAGCCCGGAACGACGCCAGTTTCAGGAGCTTCCCGGCCCGCTCGTCGGCCAGTTCGGTGGTCAGTTGCACCGCATCCTCGGTGTCGATCTCCCCGTCGTCGACGGCGGCTTGTGTGCGCTCGAAGATTGTCGGTTCGGCCAGTTCCACGAGTGACGCCGCGTCCTGTTCGCGAGCCCGGGCCGCCCGGATTGCTTCGATATCCATTATCCCGGCGGCACCTCCTTGGCGCGGCCAGCGACGTCGGCCAGCTCGTTGCTATTGGTCACTAACTCTGAGAGAGTGGCATTCATCGCCGGGAATATCTCGCCGGCCAGCAGCCACTCAAGCCGGACTGACGGCCCGCGAGTCAGCGAGTGCCACCAGTCGCCGTGGCGGTCCAGCACGTCCTCGATGAACCCGCTGCGGACGTGGCCCTCGGTCATGTGAATGATATCCTCAGCCCACGCCATGACCTCCGATTCGACGCGGGGCGGTTCGCGGAGCGTCCGCCGCAGCATCCCGTGCTGTTCGACAGCGCGCTGATGCAATCGTGGCCGCCCAGCGACGTACTGAATCCGTTCGGCGTCTTTGACGCCCTCTTCATCCGAGAACTCCCCGACCCGCTCACGCAGCAGTTCAGTGGCGTCCTGAAACGCCGGCAGCAGCACCTTCCGAATGAGCCGCCGCCGGAACGCATCGGCAGTCTCGTCGTCGCTGGGTGCCTGGTCACAGATTGCGACCCGGTCGTCCGCATCTGCCATGAGGCAAGCGACCTCCCATCGGTCTTGCACGAGGTCCTCGTGCCACGTCTCCGGGGTCTGGCCGCCCGACACCACGTCGACGGCGTGGCACCACTCCAAGACCTCGGTGCGACTCTGAAAGCCATCGCGAAGGGACTGCTGCAGATGGCGCTGCTGGGCGCGAAGCGAGTCGAGCCCAGCTGCGAACGAGCGGTCGACCGACCCGTCGTCGCTCGCGAGCCATTTGAGGGCATGATGCCCGTCGGCCGCTATCGGGTCAGTCATCCGCATCAACCCCCCGGTAGTCCTCGGGAAACGCAACTTTCAGCGCACAAATGGCTGGAACTGCGATTCCCATCCCAGCCAGAAATTCAGTCCCGAGTGTTGCCTTCAACCCAATTGCAACGCCGAATCCGGCGACTCCCGCAACAGAGCCCCGAACGACCAGTTCAGCGAGTCGGGAGACTGTTCCGGGTTCGGTGTACCACCGGCCCAGACTGTCCTTGACAGCCGCCATCGGGTCAGTCATCCGCATCAACTCCCTGTTGTGGCGACGACGGCGAGAGGTTCGTTGACGGGTTGTTCCCGCCGTGTTCGTCGTCGAGCGCTTTCTGAATCTCCGTGCGAACGCGGTCGACGATCTGCTGGCCTTTCTCGTGGTCAGACCATTCCAGCTCGGTGACCGCCTGCAGAACTTGGTCGAAGGTCTTGCGCTCTTCGTACTCGTGGCGCTCGGTCTGGACCTGTGCTTGCACGTCGTTCCAGTGCGACGGCCCCCAGTCGACTTCGAGCGACCCGTCGCGAGTTTCGTGGCCTTCGATGAGCGCCGGCAACGTCGCCAGCCCTAGTCCAATAATCGACGAGCCCAGTGCCGCGACTGTCCCGAGGTAGACCAGCGCGCCACCGCCGAGCGCGATGCCGATGAATCGCCAGTTCCGACGGGCCACCCAGTTCGATGCCACTGCCGAGATAGCCCCCGGCAGCGCCGCGATGCCTTCACCTTCGGGCGGGTCCGCGAGGTCCTCTTCGTCGACCTCTTTCGTCAGTGTTGGCGAGAACTTCAGCCGTGCCGGCTTGTGCCGCAGCACCTTGTCGGACTCTGGGTCGACTTCGAAGAGCTGGTCGAGGTCGCCTTCGCCGCTGTCGTAGCTCTTCCAGTCCTCGGTCGGTATCTTCGCTGGGTCAGCCCAGTAGCGGGCCAGCATCGGCCGAAGGCCGGCTATCGGCGCGTACAACTGGTCGCCGTGTCGGTACACAGACTTGATTTTGTTCGGCACACGCCGTGTCCCGACCGTCTCTTCCCCGCTGGGCGAGATAGCGCCTTGCCGGAGTCTGCGCTGGAAAAACCCGGCTTTCGAGAGGTCGCTGTCCCGGATGGAAAGCATCACCGGCAACGCCAGCAATCCCATCAGGATGCCGACCGCGATGGGTGCGTTCGCGAGGATGATCGACGTTTGCCACGTCCCAATTATCGCCGCAATGCCGACCACGACGGCGACGACACCGGCCCAGTACGTGACGCCTTTCAGCGTCCCGAGAATCGTTCGCGAGAGGATGTGCTTGGCCGACGCGCCGCTGAACAGAATCCCACAAATCGCCGGGATAATCAGGTTCAGCGCCCCCCAGCGCCAGAGGTCGCCTTTCGAGTTCGTCGGGTAGGCCGGGGACGCCGTCAGTGGGTTGGTCTGGTGACCGAACCGCCAGCGTGCGCCCTCGACGCGGCTGCCGTCTTGTTCCAGCCACGCCGTTGCCTGCCACTGCTGGTCGTAATGCGACTGCAGTTTCAGTTTCGACGCTGAGTAGCCTTTATCTGCCTCGAAGCTAATCCGCTGGACAGTCTGGTTCGCCGCGTAGGTCTGCTGTGTCCCGTTGACGCTCGTCGTCCGCTCCTGCCAGAACACGACGACGAACTCGTAGTCACCGACAGACTCACCGAATGCGGATGTGTAGGCCAGCAGATAGTCCGTTTTGAGTGCCTGATTCCGACCGAGCGGCTGGTAGGACGACTGGGCCGGATTCAACGGCAGGTACTTCAGCACGATCCCGCCGGTCGGGAGCATCCGCGTCGACTCCGGCGGCCCCTGTGAGCCACCACTTGATATCTGGTCGCCGCCCGTCCGCAGCTCCGAGATGTTGAACGGTCCCGGCGCTGTCCAGTCGCTCGACGCGC
>NZ_QPLQ01000013.1:0-7270 GCF_003665985.1 Haloarcula sp. Atlit-47R
GTCTGTTCGACGCCCGTGAACGTCACTTCGGGATTGCGTGGTTCGAGGTTGTCGCCAGCGACAGACAGTGGAATCAGCTGGCTGTCGGTCGCACCGATGACCTGTTTCGTGTCGCGTTCGGTGTTGATCTGCCCAGTCAGCGTGATTTCCGGGTCCGTCGCACTGTCGAGGTCCCGAACCTCATACAGGTGGGTTGTGCCGGTCGTCGCCGGCTGACCGTCGATCTGCAGTGTCCCGCCGAACGTGATCGTGTTCGTCGAGAACCCGCTCACCCAGAACTGGGCTTCGCCATCGCGGACGTGCACCTCTTCTTGATATACCGCGCCGGACTCATGCACGACACCGACGACGGCTGGCACCGACCCGTGCTGTTGTTCCAGCCAGTCCGTTGAGACGCCGACCCAGCGTCCGTCGTGGGTTCGGTCGTCAGTCAGATTCAGCGCGGGCTCGCCGTCGACAGTCGTTGTCGACGCCCGGAGTGTCTGTGCGCCCGCCGAGGCCGACAGCGACGGTTTGGTCGTGTTACTCTCGACGTGCGTGTCTGGCACCTTCGACAGCGGTTTGTCTGGGTCGCGTGGTGCGGTACTCAGCTCTTCGATAGGGTCGCCGTCTGGGTCAGCTGGCGTCGACGCTGACTCTGCCTGTTGCTCATCGGCAGTCGGCGTCGAGTAGACGGTCCCGCTGTTCGCGTCGTCGGGGGCGTTCGACTGTGGTGCGAACAGCATCGGCGCGGCGACGGACACGACGACGACCGCCAGCGCCATGCCGACAATCGACAGTTGTTCGCGAGAGAGTGGCAGGTCATCACTGTCCATCAGAATCACCTCCAACAGCGTTCAGGGGGGTCCCCCCTTCCGTTCCTGTTCCAGATACGCGCGCGTACCGTACGGAACTTTTCTTCCGCTCGCGGTGATCGGGGCCGCGGCGCCCGCCAATCCGGCCGCCACAGCCGATTGTCGTGAACGTAAAAGGCCGGTCGATATCGCTCATGACCAGCGGCGTTGCTGGGTCAGTCATCGGCCACGACCTCCGGTCGCGCCGGGGCCAGTCCGTCTCGGGATGCGTGCCGCCACGATCTCCGTGCTACTGTCGGGGTTGAACATAATATCATAGTGGTTCTGGGTCGTTTTGATCGGGTTCTCCGGGAACGTGCCGTCAGCATACGGGCTCGAAAGTTGCTCGAGCACCTCTGGCGCGTCACCAGAGATATCGATGATGCCGTCGCCGGGCGCGAGGACACGCAGCTCGTGCACAGCGCCACCGGCCGCACGGTACTCGTTGAGAATTGTCGGCTGGTCCTCGTCGTCGGTCGCGACCTGGAGGTCCTCGACGACCATGCCGTCGTCGTCGCTGGTCGACACGTCGACGGCTTCTGGAATTCCGAGCCGGAGCTGGAACTCTGGCGTGTCGTGTGGGTAGCCGAGGTCCGAGAACTGGAACTCCGAGAACCGATTCTCGTTGTAGCACAGCCCGAAGCCAGTTGGTCGCTTCGAGAGGAGATCGTTGTCTTGCTCGATATCGCGGAACGGCTTCGGAGCCTCGCTCTTGGTCGTCCGATTCCCGCGTTCGTTATTCGACAGTTCGACCCAGAAGTCGAACTCTTTGAGCCAGTGATTATGGACGTCTTGTTCGTGGTGGCCGTAGCCGATTAGCGACAGCCCAGCCGACCGCATTTCCTTCGAGATGTTCGCCATGATCCGCACGCACTCATACGTCCAGTGGCCGGATTCACCGCCAGACGCAGATTCCGGAGCGACCATGCCGAACTCGTCGATATGCGCGGTCATCCAGTTACGCTCGCCATCATCGTCAACACGGAGTCCATCGAACGTGCGAGCGGCCAAGAACCCGAACCACCAGTGCGATGCCGGCGTCGGGTTCGCCTCGTTTTTCGGCACGAACTCAGGCTGCTTGACTGTCGCATCCGCCGTCGACAGCGCATCCTCACATTTCCGGAAGTACGGGTCCGGGAACACCACGTTGTACGTGCCCTTAGGGTGATCCTGTAGCCGCTCAACGAGTTCATAAACGTCACTGTAGTATCGCACGTCCCGACAGAGTTCGTCGGGATCGGGCTCGCCACGGTCGACCACTTCCATCCACCGGCCTTCGATATCGACACCACTGGGCAGCCACAGCGTTGTCCAGTCACGCATCCGTCGCCAGTCCGAGCTTTTCTGCCGTCCATTTCTGACGATACGCTCATCGTTGTGTTCCATCTGGTACGTGGCAAACTGGTCAGCGACGGTCGATTTCCCGGAGCCCTTCGGGGCTTCAACCATCGTCAGTGACGCTCCGGGTGAGCTCACCGTCGACGGCCCCTCTGCAGCGCTCTCGATATGCACGAGAAAGTCCGGGTACACGCCCGATAGCGCCGCTCCCTCGCGTGGATAGAACGCCTCTGGGTCGAACGCCGGGATATCGAACCGGGTTCGAATCTCTTCAGCGTCCTCGTTCCACATCGGGTCTGGCTCGTTGCCATAGACGATCTGTGCGCCCTGTTTCGTCTGTTCGGTGAATCCGTCCTGTTCTGACTTCGGTTTTCTCTGTGACATCGTTAGCTCACTCCAGACAAATCAGCCGGCTCACGGCGGTTCACGTCGCCCCCGCCGAGCCCGGCGTTGTGGACAATCGGGATATCGAGGTCGGCCAGCGACCGGCTGACCATTTCCTTCGCCACCTCGACATCCGCCATCGTAATCTCTTCACGCAGGTTTGCCCGAGCGCTCGCCTGTGCGACACGGCGTGCGGCCCCGAGTTTGCGGGCAGTCACGGGTACGGGCGGGCCGTGATACCGGCCATCCGCGTCCGCGAGTGCATCGCGATAGCGCTCCGGCAGCGCCATCTTTTGCTCTTCAAACCACGCGGCCAGCGCCTCGATGACCCTGTCGTTCGCGGGTGTCGGATGCAACTGTCGCGCCCGCAGCAGGACCGCGCGGTACTGGTCCATCGACAGCACTGGGTCGATAGCCTCGGCATCAGACGCTTCGAGCGCCTGCCCAGTCGCGTCTTTCAGCGATGCCGACCACGTCCGAATCATCGACTCAGCCAGTTCCCGGACGTGTTCGCGGTCCTGTTTCGACCGCATCTGCATGATAAGGTCAAACCGCGACAGCAGCGGGCTGTTGATGCCCAGCGCGTCGACGAGCGACTCGTCACCAGCGAAGTGACCTCCGAGCGGGTTGCACACGCCCAGCAGCCCGCACTCGGCTGGCAGCGTCATCGACTGGCCGGCCAGCGACAGCGGCAGTATCTGGTCGGCCAGCGCCGAGTGCATTTTCTCGATGGCGTCCTCGCCAGCCTTGTCCAGCTCGTCGACGACCGCGATCCCCTCGTGGGCGCGCACCAGCACGCCGGGCTCGATGCTGAACCCGCCGTCGGAAAAGTCGTCTTTCACCGCCGCCGCGGTCAGTCCCGGCCCCGACACACGCTCGCCGCTCGCGAACGCCGACCGGGGCGCGACCGCCGCGGCCCACTTCGCCAGCACGGACTTCCCTGTCCCCGGGTCTCCGGGTAGCAGAACGTGGATATCGCCCCGATAGTGCGAGCCGTCCGGCCCGTCGAACGTCGACGCGCTGACCAGTTGCAGCACGAGCCCCCGGACGACCTGCCGGTCCCGTGGGTGCGAGCCCGACACGAACTTCGGGGCTGCAGCCGCCATCAGCACATCCGCAGTCGACGGGTTCTCGATATCCACGTCGAAGGACTCCGGGCGCTCGCGAAGGCGCTCGAAGAGGTCCCGCTGGTCGGCCGTAAACTCCGTGTCTTGATAGGTCTGGCCGGCCGCTTGCACGGAGTTCACGACGACCTGTGGCTCGGGAATCGGGCCGCCACCGCGGAACTGCAGCTCACCGACAAGCACCACATCCTGACAGTTCGCGATGGCCCCGTGGCCCGCGAGGTCGCCCTGCAGGTGCGCGATGATATCCGAGGTATCGCCACCCAGCGCCGCGCTGCTGGGATTCTCTAACAGGAGCTTCTGATAGTCCTCATACCGGGACTGGTCCGGGTTGATGCGGAACGGGCCTTTCATCTCACACCCGACGCACTCGAAGGGCTCGATGTACTGCCCGGGCTCGAATGGTATCCGGGTGAGGGTGCCGCAGCGCTGGCACTCGAAGGCCGCTTCGACGAGCCGCGGCTGCACCTGCGTTCGCTTTGCGACCTGTCCTTCCAGCGCCAGCAGTTGCCCACGTCGGTCGCTCGGTGAGAACTCCCCCGGCGCGGTCGTGTGTGACTCGGGCAGGTTCTCGAAACGCGGTGTCGCCTGCCCCAGCGACGTGTCGACCGGCAGCGGCGTGTCCGTGATGCCCGCTTCGACGTACTCAAGCATCGAATCGGGCGCATCGAGGATATCTTCGGCCAGCGTTGGGTCCCATCGCGCGAGCGCTGTCCAGTCCAGCGTCAGCGACGTGTCGTCGGGATAGCGCTGGGCCAGCAGCGCCACCTTGTCGCTGACCTGCCAGCGGAGATACTGAGCGACCCGCTCGGACAGCTCGTCAGTCATCGCTGTCCTCCGTGGTCGGCGTGACCGAGTCGCGCCACTCTTCGAGTCGGGCAACGAGGTCCTCGACGAGCGCGCGCTCCTGGTCGGTGACGCCATCCCAGTTGACCGCCATCCCGGCAGCCCGGAACGACGCCAGTTTCAGGAGCTTCCCGGCCCGCTCGTCGGCCAGTTCCGTCGTCAGTTGCACCGCGTCGTCGGTGTCGATCTCCCCGTCGTCGACGGCAGTCTGTGTGCGCTCGAAGATTGTCGGTTCGGCCAGCTGGACGAGTGACGCCGCGTCCTGTTCGCGAGCCCGGGCCGCCCGGATTGCTTCGATATCCATTATCCCGGCGGCACCTCCTTGGCGCGGCCAGCAACGTCGGCCAGTTCGTTGCTATTGGTCACGAGTTCCGACAGCGACGAGTTCATCGCCGGGAATATCTCGCTGGCCAGCAGCCACTCAAGCCGGACTGACGGCCCGCGAGTCAGCGAGTGCCACCAGTCGCCGTGGCGGTCCAGCACGTCCTCAATGAACCCGCTGCGGACGTGGCCCTCGGTCATGTGGATGATATCCTCAGCCCACGCCATGACCTCCGATTCGACACGGGGCGGGTCCCGGAGCGTCGCCCGGAGCATCCCATGCTGTTCGACGGCGCGCTGATGCAATCGTGGCCGCCCAGCGACGTACTGAATCCGTTCGGCGTCTTTGACGCCCTCTTCATCGGAGAACTCCGCAACCCGTTCACGCAGCAGTTCAGTGGCGTCCTGAAACGCCGGCAGCAGCACCTTCCGAATCAGCCGCCGCCGGAAGGCATCGGCAGTCTCGTCGTCGCTGGGTGCCTGGTCACAGATTGCGACCCGGTCGTCCGCATCTGCCATGAGGCAAGCGACTTCCCAGCGGTCTTTCACGAGCTCCTCGTGCCACGTCTCCGGGGTTTGCCCGCCCGACACCACGTCGACGGCGTGGCACCACTCCAAGACCTCGGTGCGAGTCTTGAAGCCATCGCGAAGGCTCTGCTGTAGGTGGCGCTGCTGGGCGCGAAGCGAGTCCAGCCCAGCTGCGAACGAGCGGTCGACCGACCCGTCGTCGCTCGCGAGCCATTTGAGGGCGTGATGCCCGTCGGCTGCCATCGGGTCAGTCATCCGCATCAACTCCCTGTTGTGGCGACGACGGCGAGAGGTTCGTTGACGGGTTGTTCCCGCCATGTTCGTCGTCGAGCGCTTTCTGAATCTCCGTGCGAACGCGGTCGACGATCTGCTGGCCTTTCTCGTGGTCAGACCATTCCAGCTCGGTGACTGCCTGCAGAACCTGGTCGAAGGTCTTGCGCTCTTCGTACTCGTGGCGCTCGGTCTGGACCTGGGCCTGCACGTCGTTCCAATGGCTTGGTCCCCAGTCGACTTCGAGTGACCCATCGCGAGCCTCGTGGCCTTCGATCAACGCCGGCAACGTCGCCAGCCCCAGCCCGATAATCGTCGAACCGAGTGTCGCGACTGTCCCGAGGTAGACCGCTGCCCCGCCACCCAACGCTATCGCGATGAAGCGCCAATTCCGACGGGCTACCCAGTTTGACACCGCCGCCGAGATAGCCGCCGGTAGCGCCGCGATGCCCTCACCTTCGGGCGGGTCCGCGAGGTCCGCTTCGTCGACCTCTTTCGTCAGTGTTGGCGAGAACTTCAGCCGCGCCGGCTTGTGCCGCAGCACCTTGTCGGACTCTGGGTCGACCTCGAAGAGTTGGTCGAGGTCGCCTTCGCCGCTGTCGTAGGACTTCCAGTCCTCGGTCGGTATCTTCGCCGGGTCAGCCCAGTAGCGGGCCAGCATCGGCCGAAGGCCGGCTATCGGCGCGTACAACTGGTCGCCGTGTCGGTACACAGACTTGATTTTGTTCGGCACACGCCGCGTCCCGACCGTTTCGTCACCACTCGGTGAGATAGCGCCCTGCCGGAGTTTTCGCTGGAAAAACCCGGCTTTCGAGAGGTCGCTGTCCCGGATGGAAAGCATCACCGGCAACGCCAGCAATCCCATCAGGATGCCGACCGCGATGGGTGCGTTCGCGAGGATAATCGACGTTTGCCACGTACCAACTATCGCTGCGATGCCGATCACGACGGCGACCACGCCGGCCCAGTAACTCACTCCTTTTAGCGTCCCGAGAATCGTTCGCGAGAGGATGTGCTTCGCTGATGCCCCCGAGAACATGATGCCACAGATAGCCGGGATAATCAGATTCAGCGCACCCCAGCGCCAGAGGTCGCCTTTCGAGTTCGTCGGGTAGGCCGGGGATGCCGTCAGCGGGTTCGTTTGATGGGCGAACCGCCAGCGTGCGCCCTCGACGCGGCTGCCGTCTTGTTCCAGCCACGCCGTTGCCTGCCACTGCTGGTCGTAATGGGACTGCAGTTTCAGCTTCGACGCCGAGTAACCGCTATCTGCCTCGAAGCTAATCCGCTGGACAGTCTGGTTCGCCGCGTAGGTCTGCTGTGTCCCGTTGACGCTCGTCGTCCGCTCTTGCCAGAACACAACGACGAACTCATAATCACCGACACTCTCACCGAACGCCGATGTGTACGCCAGCAGATAGTCCGTTCTGAGTGCCTGATTCCGACCGAGCGGCTGGTAGGACGACTGGGCCGGGTTCAACGGCAGGTACTTCAGCACGATTCCGCCGGTCGGGAGCATCCGCGTCGACTCCGGCGGCCCCTGTGAGCCACCACTTGATATCTGGTCGCCGCCCGTCCGCAGCTCCGAGATGTTGAACGGTCCCGGCGCTGTCCAGTCGCTCGACGCGC
>NZ_QPLQ01000014.1:0-4143 GCF_003665985.1 Haloarcula sp. Atlit-47R
TCCCCGGAACGCTGGCGGGCTTATCTTCCGTGTTCGGGATGGGTACGGGAGGCAACCCCGCCGCTGTGGCCGCCTAACGCCGAGTCGCGGAATCGAACCGCGAGGATACCGGTCTCGGTCGGTCTCCACCGTGTGTCCGTGCGATCCAGTTTGCGCCTGGACTCGTTCAGCGACGAGTAAATCGTCGGTGAATGAGTCACAGTGCGTATGAATGATGGCTTTGGTCTGTTAGTGCTCGTGGGCTCAACGTCTCGTTACCTCGACGCGCACACCCCGAGTCTATCGACCGCGTCTTATACGCGGGACCTCGGCGGTGTCTCTTTTCCAAGTGGGTTTCGAGCTTAGATGCGTTCAGCTCTTACCCCGTGTGGCGTGGCTACCCGGCACGTGCTCTCTCGAACAACCGGTACACCAGTGGCCACCAACCGTAGTTCCTCTCGTACTATACGGTCGTTCTTGTCAGACACCATAACACACCCAGTAGATAGCAGCCGACCTGTCTCACGACGGTCTAAACCCAGCTCACGACCTCCTTTAATAGGCGAACAACCTCACCCTTGCCCGCTTCTGCACGGGCAGGATGGAGGGAACCGACATCGAGGTAGCAAGCCACTCGGTCGATATGTGCTCTTGCGAGTGACGACTCTGTTATCCCTAGGGTAGCTTTTCTGTCATCAATTGCCCGCATCAAGCAGGCTAATTGGTTCGCTAGACCACGCTTTCGCGTCAGCGTTCCTCGTTGGGAAGAACACTGTCAAGCTATCTTTTGCTCTTGCACTCTTCGCCGGGTCTCTGTCCCGGCTGAGATAGCCATAGGGCGCGCTCGATATCTTTTCGAGCGCGTACCGCCCCAGTCAAACTGCCCGGCTATCGGTGTCCTCCTCCCGGAGTGAGAGTCGCAGTCACCGACGGGTAGTATTTCACTGTTGACTCGGTGGCCTGCTAGCGCAGGTACCTGTGTAGCGTCTCCTACCTATGCTGCACATCGGCGACCACGTCTCAGCGACAGCCTGCAGTAAAGCTCCATAGGGTCTTCGCTTCCCCCTGGGTGTCTCCAGACTCCGCACTGGAATGTACAGTTCACCGGGCCCAACGTTGGGACAGTGAAGCTCTGGTTAATCCATTCATGCAAGCCGCTACTGATGCGGCAAGGTACTACGCTACCTTAAGAGGGTCATAGTTACCCCCGCCGTTGACAGGTCCTTCGTCCTCTTGTACGAGGTGTTCAGATACCTGCACTGGGCAGGATTCAGTGACCGTACGAGTCCTTGCGGATTTGCGGTCACCTATGTTGTTACTAGACAGTCCGAGCTTCCGAGTCACTGCGACCTGCTCCGTTCCGGAGCAGGCATCCCTTCTTCCGAAGGTACGGGACTAACTTGCCGAATTCCCTAACGTTGGTTGCTCCCGACAGGCCTTGGCTTTCGCCGCCATGGACACCTGTGTCGGTTCTCGGTACGGACATCATGCTCGTCTTTTCATGGGCCCCAGGTTGAATCACCTTGCGCTGTGCCGCCGTTCGTCCGCTTCGTGCCATTACGGCTTCCACGGAGTTTGACGGTTCGACCGGGCGAAGGCCCGGCGTGATCGACCCCAGGGCGTCGACTTTCACTGCATGATGGCACGGGAATATTAACCCGTTTCCCATTTCGTCTCAGTCGAGTTGCGGTGAGACTTAGGACCGGCTAACCCTCAGCTGATCAGCAGTGCTGAGGAACCCTTATCCATTAGGCCGTCGGGGTTCTCACCCGACTATCGCTGCTACTATGGCCAGGATTTTCGTCACCAATCGGTCCACAGGAGTTCTCACCCCCGCTTCCATCCAATTGGAGCGCCAATCTACTCGATCACCCTGTAACGGGTGCGGACAGGTCTCGGTGGTGGATTTGAGTCCCGATCATTTTGGGCGCCTCAAACCTCGGCCGGTAAGCTGTTACGCTTTTCTTAGAGGGTAGCTGCTTCTAAGCTCACCTCCCGGCTGTCTAGGGCTCGAGACCACCTTCAGAGGATTACACTTAATCCACACTTGGGGACCTTAACCTATCTCTGGGTTGTTCCCCTCCTGGTACACAGGCTTACCCCGCGCACCGGAATCCCCGCGTCGAACGGCGTCTGTAGGTTTGGAGTTTGACAGGTGTGCCGACTCCTCTCGGAGGCGGACACACCAATCGGTCGCTCTACCCCACAGACTACCTCGGCGGAGGTCATGCTTCGACATGTTTCGATTGGAACCAGCTGTTGCCGGACTCGATGGGCCTTTCACCCCTACACATAGATCACGAGAGGGTATTGTAGGACACCAACTCTAACAGACTTCCACGTGCCTTTCGGCACGCTTCATCTTGTCCATGCGTAGATCGTCCGGATTCGGGTCGTGTCCACATGGCTCCCCGCGCTTGAACACGGCGGCCCTCGGGCAAATGAATGCCCTGCGGCCATGTCGGTTTCCCTGTGCCTCCCCGGATACTCCGGTTAGACTTGCCATACAGACACACTCCCTGGCTCGTTTTTCAAAACGTACGACAGAACATCGGCTTCCCGTGAGTCTTACTGGACGCTCGCGCGTCGGTCATTCGTCATGGGACCTTGTATGCCCTGTCGCTCGATCGCCAACTGATTTCATGCTCTATTTCGCCTCCCTTCTGAGGGTACTTTGCAGCGTTCGTTCACACTACTTGTTCACTATCGGTCTCAGGTTGTGTTTAGCCTTCGCAGTCGATGCCTGCGTTATTCGCGAGGGATATCCAACCCCCGCTACTCTGGCACTACCGCACAGCGTACTGGTCTCGAGTACGGGGTTGTCACCCTGTATCACGCTCTGTTCCAAGAGACTTCGTCGAGACGGTCGGCTGATGAGAGGTAGCCCGGACACCACATTGCCCGTGAGGGCTTCGGTTTGGGCTGTATCGCGTTCACTCGCGGTTACTGACGACATCACGTTGCGTTTTCTGTTCCTCCCGATACTGAGATGTTTCAGTTCTCGGGGTTCCTCATTGCGCGAAGCAATTGCAGAGGAGATTCTCATTCGGAAATCTGTGGTTCTTGGCCTCCGTGCGGCTCCCCACAGCTTATCGCAGCTTGGCACGTCCTTCATCAGCGCCTGAGCCGAGCAATCCACCAGCTGGCATAGTAGCCAACGTCGTTGTGACTCGTTCAACTGAACGAGTCCAGTGGACGCCTGGATCGCACGTACACACGGTTTCATATTCGCCCCCAAGGTGGAGATGGTGGGCGAATCGACCCTTCCCAGGCTCGGTTTCACCCGGCCTGGTGCATCTGTCGTCGTATCATATCCCATCGCCGTCCCACACTTAAGGGGCACGGTTCGGGAGCGATACGAAGTACGGACCCGTCGGGAGTTGCACCCGACATCCCGTGAAGGGATATCCGCCTCGGATAGGTCTTGTGAGCCCAGTGGGCCCATGCAGTAGTCGGCGCTTGCCGACTCGCGGTGACTTGTGGTCACCAGTCAGTGTAGGTGGGTCAGGGCAATGCCCTGATCCCGATCAGTAGGAGGTGATCCAGCCACAGATTCCTCTACGGCTACCTTGTTACGACTTAAGCCCCCTTGCGGAGCCCAGATTCGACCGTCGCATGACGGCCTCATCCGGACCCCACTCGGGTGCTTTGACGGGCGGTGTGTGCAAGGAGCAGGGACGTATTCACCGCGCGCTTCTGACACGCGATTACTACCGAATCCAGCTTCATGCGGGCGGGTTTCAGCCCGCAATCCGAACTACGACTCCGTTTGGAGATTAGCTTCGCCTCTCGGCGTCGCATCCCACTGTCAGAGCCATTGTAGCCCGCGTGTTGCCCGGTCCATTCGGGGCATACTGACCTACCGTTGCCCATTCCTTCCTCCGCTTTAGCAGCGGCAGTCCTCCTAGTGTACCCAACCACCGCAGGGGTGTTGCTGGCAACTAGAAGTGTGGGTCTCGCTCGTTGCCTGACTTAACAGGACGCCTCACGGTACGAGCTGACGGCGGCCATGCACCTCCTCTCAGTAGCGTCGGGTAAAGTCGTCAACCTGACCGTCATTACTACTGTCGGGACCGGTGAGATGTCCGGCGTTGAGTCCAATTAAACCGCAGGCTCCTCCGGTTGTGGTGCTCCCCCGCCAATTCCTTTAAGTTTCATCCTTGC
>NZ_QPLQ01000015.1:0-1258 GCF_003665985.1 Haloarcula sp. Atlit-47R
GCCGTCCCGTCGTCGTTGATATCTATCGACGGGTTCTTTGTCGCCGTGCGCTCGGTGAACGAGAGGTCTGTATCGACTTTACCACCGTCAAGTGAGATGGTTGCAGTGTGTGAGCCGGTTGGGACGTTCGATGCGCTGACCGTCGCTGTCTGTCCTGGTTGAAGAATGCCAGAGTAGCTTGCATCGGTGGAGCCGTCGCCGTTGATGTCGATGCTCGGGTTTTCGGTTCCGGTACGGGCTGTATAATCAAGCGAGTAGTCGACTGCCCCAGCACCGCTCACGGATATACTGTCACCCAGAGCGACCGGGAAACTCTTAGTTTGCGACCCTCCACCCTCCACAAAAAAGCTCTTAGACGTGCCGCTGTCCGCCGAAATTGTCACATCTGCCCCGGTTTTGTAATCAATATGGATGTACGAATCGTAGGTATATCCGTCGTAGACGAATGATTGAGCACCGCCACCGCTCCGTTCAAAATGGATATCATGGTCTGGACTCTTGTCTTTTTTAACGGAGAGAGTGACATTATCCGAATTTTTTGGGTCCCATGTCTCAATATCGACGGTTTTGGTTCGCTTGTTGAAACTCACTCCAGACGCCACTAGCGTCCCTTCAGTGTGGTCTTCGTCTACTCCTTCACGAGTGAGATATATTTCATAGGACCCACCACTAGAATATTCCTCCATATGAAATGTAATCTCAGTAATTGCCGAATTTGGAACCCGTTTTAATTCGGATGACCACTTATTACCAGCTACGTAGGTATGCTCTCCCTGAGAGTATGAGTCTCCGCCAGAGACGGTGAGTTGCTCGTTGCTCGGGTTTAGGTTTCCTTCGAGGTTCAGCGAGTCCGACCCGCCAGCCGATAGCGTGCCACTGTCTGAGGCCGATTTTAACGACGAATCTCCTTTAAACGTCACCGACACGTCGTTCGCCAGAGTGTTCCCATCCGCCGTGTAGCTGAACGTGTCGCCGTTGGCAAGGTTCGAGGCTGAAACCGTCCGGCGGTTTGATGTCGACTTACCGATGAACGTCGTGGAAACGTTCGTCGCTGGCTGGTTCCCATCGATATTGTAATCGATAGTCTCACCGTCGGACAGCGTTGTCGAGAACAGTCCCGCGTCCGTCGTGGTCTGTTCGACGCCCGTGAACGTCACTTCGGGATTGCGTGGTTCGAGGTTGTCGCCAGCGACAGACAGTGGAATCAGCTGGCTGTCGGTCGCACCGATGACCTGTTTCGTGTCGCGTTCGGTGTTGA
>NZ_QPLQ01000016.1:0-923 GCF_003665985.1 Haloarcula sp. Atlit-47R
CAGGAGAACATCGCTATCCCTGTTCACGAGATCAAGCAGCCCTCGACCGCCTTCATTCAGGACGAGGTCGTCGGCATCGACACCGACGCTCGGGAGGTCGCCCTCGCCGACTCCGCTGCTGTCGAGTACGACTACCTGCTGGTCGGGCTGGGTTCCCAGACCGCATTCTTCGGTATTGACGGGCTCGAAGAGCACGCTCTGACGCTCAAGAGCCTCGACGACGCCCTCAATATCCACGACAACATCCAGCAGGCCGCTCGCGAAGCCTCGACCAACGACCCCGCGCAGGTCGTCATCGGCGGCGCTGGCCTCTCGGGCATCCAGACCGCCGGCGAGGTCGCCGAGTTCCGCGACGAACACAACGCGCCCATCGACATCCACCTCGTCGAGGGCCTCGACCAGGTGCTGCCCAACAGCGACCCGGAACTCCAGGGCGCGCTGCGCAAGCGCCTAGAAGCCGCCGACGTGAACATCAAGTGCGGTGAGTTCATCGGCGAGGTCGACGAGGAGACCGTATACATCGGCGACGAGGACGAACTGGACTACGACGTGCTGGTCTGGACCGGCGGCATCACCGGCCGGGATTGCATGCAGGATGTGGATCTGGACAAGGACGAGCGCAACCACCGCGTCCACGCTGAGGGGAACTTCCAGACGGAGGACGAACGGGTCTTCGCCATCGGCGACTCGGCGCTGATCGACCAGCCGGGCGACCAGCCCGCGCCGCCGACGGCCCAGGCCGCCTGGCAGGCCGCCGAGGTGGCCGGCGAAAACCTCGCTCGCGCCGCCCGCGGCCAGCCGCTAAAGACCTGGACCCACAAGGACAAAGGGACGGTTGTTTCGGTCGGCGAGAAAGCCGTTGCCCACGACGTGGTGAACGTCCCAGTTGAGACGTTTGGCGGGCTGCCGGCGAAACTGCTGAA
>NZ_QPLQ01000017.1:0-831 GCF_003665985.1 Haloarcula sp. Atlit-47R
CGGCGTAATAGAGGACCGACTGTCGAACCCTGGGGAGGTGCACGAGGACGCGCCGGAGATTGCGCTCTAAGGCCCTGTGGTCGTCGGGCAGGGTCCGAGTACGGTTGCACGAGTAACACGGGCAATGTGTCGGGCGAAAGGTCTCGACGCGACGAGAGACGCGATACGGCTATTCTCTGGGTTTGCACGGACACCGTACGACGTAGCCCACGCAATCGGGCGAGGGTTGTCTCAAGAAGCGACACCGAGAGAGATTCGGAGTAGCGAAGTACGGCTTTCACTCGCGAGTCTCCCGTCGAAGCGTCTCTTAGAGGACGCAACCCCCACGGTTCGGGCGATGATTAGTACGTTGCTCGCGACGAATCTGAGCCTTAGCAAGACAGAGTTAGCCGAGAAAGCGGGAATCTCGACGCAGTCGGTTCGGAACCACTTACCGACACTTGTAGCAATGGGGTTAGTCGACGAGACCGAGGGTCAGTGCCGACTGAACCTTTCGTTCACAGACGAGCAAGAACGCCACAAGCGGATTCTTCCATCGTTCATGCTGACCGAGTCGTTCACTCGAGACGTCCTCTTTGAGACGCTAGAAGCGCTTGATGAGTTGACCGAGGAGGTAATCGAGATATGGGTACAATGCGGACCTAACGGGCTACCGGACATCGACCGTCTCCATACGATGTACGACTGGGTAGACTGGGTACGTCCCTTACTGTCGAGTCTAACCGAAGAACGAGACGAGACGGTTCAGACGCTGTCTATTGGGCCGGAGATTGCACAGCAACCCCTCACGGAGGCAGGTTCGTGATTGAACTAACCTTTGGTAATATGTTC
>NZ_QPLQ01000018.1:0-747 GCF_003665985.1 Haloarcula sp. Atlit-47R
GACCGGCTGGGCCATCATCGGGATGGTGTTCTACGTGATCGGCGAGTACACGTCGGTGCTGACAAAGACAGCCTACCCGATCAAGTGGTTCAAAGGCCGCCCGGCCCGGCTGACGACGGGACTGGTGGGCGGCTTTTTCGGTGGCGTGTATGCCGGCGGATTCCTCTGGAGCGCGGCGGCGTCGTTCATCGGGGCTGGCGCACTGGCTGGCGGTGGTACAGTGGTTCTCGGACTGACGGCGAAAGAGACGCTCATCGTGTTCCTGGCGGCGCTGGTCGTGGGGCTGGCGCTGTACACGGGCGCGGCTGCAGAGGAGGCGGTGGATGCAGATTAACATCTCCGGCTGGGGTGCGGTCATGCTGGCCGCGGTCGGGCTCGTCGCCATCGCGATGTTCGTGGCCCCGGAGGCAACGACAGACTACGTCAACGGCGTCGCGAGCGCTCTGTCGGGGGGCTAACCGTGAGCGGACACGCACTCTCGGGAGGTGATAGGGCCGCCGTCGCCGCGGTTAGTGTTGCGGTCGTCCTCGTCGCTGTCACCGTGGCGGGCGCGTTCGCGATGCCCGCATCGGCAGCGGTGGCTGACGGACACTACCAAGCGACCAACGAGACGGCCGACAGCGCGTCGAGCGACTGGACAGCGCCGGGACCGTTCAACATCTCGGAGCTGCGGACGGGCGGCGACCAGATATCAAGTGGTGGCTCACAGGGGCCGCCGGAGTCGACGCGGATGCTCCCGACCGGCGG
>NZ_QPLQ01000019.1:0-726 GCF_003665985.1 Haloarcula sp. Atlit-47R
GTTGTAGTATCGCACAAATTGTATGAACCACTCGCGGACGCTTCCGTGACTGCCGACCCACGAATTATGGAAGCGGTCGACTCGCATTTTGAGAGTATGAAACCACGTTTCGATGTAGGTTCGCTCAACGTAGTCAAGACGACCGCTCAGTCCTAATCGAGAGAGTGCAGTCTGATAGCTGTAGCCATCAACGAGAAACACAGCATCTGAAAGATCGTGTTTCTCCGAGAGTCGATGGAGAAACGCAGCAGCCGGGTCGGTACCATGTCGTCCAAACAACTCGACATCGAGAATCAGCTTTGTCTCGATGTCTATTGCAGCGTACAACCAAGACCACTCGCCATTGATTTTGACAGCAGTCTCGTCAACCGCAACCCGCTTCGGCTTCGCCTCAGGCGGGTTGTGACCGCTATCAGCCAGCCGATGTACCCAGTCCCAAACAGCTTGGTGAGAGCGTTCAATGCCGAGATATCGAAGAATCTGTTTTATCTCTCTGAGTGAACAACCGGTCGTGTGGAGCTGGACGGCGAACGACCTGACGAGTATCGCCGTCCGCTCACGCTCCCACGTTTCTTTTAAATCTGTCGCAAAGTACTCACTGAGCAGGTCTGCGGGCTTCATCCCAAACATACTCAACGACCTGCTCGTGCCTCAAACTGGCTTAACTAGACTTCCTGTTGATTGAGTATCTGAATAAGTCATATAATTCATACATCTCCATTCATT
>NZ_QPLQ01000020.1:0-717 GCF_003665985.1 Haloarcula sp. Atlit-47R
CGGTAAAACTGACCTACTCGAAGGCGTGAACCGGCGAAATCCAGACGACGAGGTCGCCGTCGCGCTTGATGACGCCCTCGATAGATTCGTCCTTTTCGAGCGGCGGGTCCTCGACGTCGTCCATCGAGATGCGAACGACCTGATACACTTCGTCGACGAGCCAGCCGGTCGCGGCCTCGTCTTCGAACTTGTTCGCGTCGAAGATGACGATGCGCTTCGACTCGCCCTCTTCGTCGATACTGAGGAGCGATTTGGGATTGATAATCGAAGTCGTTCGACCACGGAGGTCCATCACGCCCTCGACGTGGTCGGGAGCGTTCGGAACGGCCGTGAGTTGACCCTTGTCGACGATTTGACTCACGTACTCGATGTCGACGCAGTACGTCTCCGGTCCGAGTTGGAATTCCAGCACCTGTACTTCTTCGGCGGAGTCCTCCGCGTCGGTCTCGTCCGCGCTCATCTCGGTCGTGATTGCATCTTGTCGCATGGTCAACCCCGGC
Source organism: Haloarcula sp. Atlit-47R (assembly GCF_003665985.1). NCBI lineage: Archaea > Methanobacteriati > Methanobacteriota > Halobacteria > Halobacteriales > Haloarculaceae > Haloarcula > Haloarcula sp. Atlit-47R. Next base: position 501 of record NZ_QPLQ01000020.1, read on the forward strand.
GGCGACATCCGCCGCCACCTGTCTGCTTCAGAGTGGTGAGATTCAGCGTATAAAGATACGTACTCGATTATCAGCCGTGATTATCCCCGCCGAGTGTTTATATACCCGATTTCCGAACCACGGAGGTAGATGCGCGGTCAACGAAACGGCACACTAACGAAGCCACCGAGCCCTCGGCGGGGGACCCACTCGACGACTCAGCGGGACCGTCGTCTCG
>NZ_QPLQ01000021.1:0-710 GCF_003665985.1 Haloarcula sp. Atlit-47R
CTAAAGGTGATAAAACGCGTATAACGTTTTAATAAACATAATAGTAACTATTATAACCGCAAACAATTCATGTAGCAACTATATAAATTCGATACCTGTATTGTAACCGTTTTATTACCTCTAACCAAAACAAATAAGGAAAGAGGTTTTTATTATGCCTAAAACATTACGTTTTACAAAACTATACAAATTTTTATTTGAGGATCCTACATTTAACACACTACCTGCGAAAGCCAAATTACTCTATGCATTAATTTCTGAGCGTCAAAGCTTATCGAAAGCTAATGCTAAGCAACATGGCATTCAATCCCAATTTATCGATCATGAGGGGCGTTTGTTCTCCATTTATACAAACCAAGAACTAATGACTAAACTTAATATGTCGAAACCAACAGTAATCAAACTAAAAAAACAATTGATTGAATTTGGTTTGTTAGAAGACGTACGTCTCGGTAACAATCAACCGAATCGTTTATATCCCAAAAAGCCCTATGATAATTATTTCTATGCCTATGATGTTGACGAATTTTATCGTCTTCCACATGCTTTATTTGAAAATCCCAAATATCAATCTTTAGCGGCTGAATCTATTATTGCTTATGCGATTTATCTGAGTCGTTATGAGTATAGTGTTTATAAAAATCATTTTATAGATAAAAATAATAATGTTTATTGTGTGATGACGAATGAAGAACTTGCTTTGCGTTTAG
>NZ_QPLQ01000022.1:0-696 GCF_003665985.1 Haloarcula sp. Atlit-47R
GCTCGTCCGCAACGCGGGCGAAGACCACGTCGAACTGCTGGCCGACCTGAAGGCGGCACACGCCGCGGGCGACGACGCCGCGGGGTTCGTCCTTCCGGACGGCGAGGTCGGAAACGCCGCCGAGTGCGGCGTCTTCGACGCCGCGGCGACGAAGCGCCGGGTCGTGCTGCGCGCCTCGGAGGTGGCGAATCTCGTGCTCAGAGTCGACGACGCCGTGGACGCCGACTTCACCGAGGAGCCGGCGGGACCGGGCGAGGCAATCTACGACGAAGAGGCCGAAAAACACGCTGACTACCTCGAACACACCGACGGGACGCGCTGGGATATCTGAGACGCGGCGCGTCGACGTGTGGGTGCCGACGGGTGGTCGCTGCCGACCTCGAAAAAGAAGCAACCGTGTTCCGTTCGATTCGGGTCGCGTCAGGCGTCCGGCCAGCGCTCGATGTAGACGGCCTCATCGGTGTAGAAGCGAATCGCGTCGTCGCCCTGCGCGTGGAGGTCGCCGAAGAAGGAGTCCTTCCAGCCGCCGAAGTGGAAGAACGCCATCGGCGCGGCGGTGCCCGCGTTCACCGCGAGGTTGCCCGCCTCCACCTCGTGTCGGAACCGCTTGGCGTCGGCCCCGCGGTCGGTGAACAGGCTGGACGCGTTGCCGAACTCGCTTTGGTTGACGACCTCGACGGCGTGGTCGAAGTCGTC
>NZ_QPLQ01000023.1:0-692 GCF_003665985.1 Haloarcula sp. Atlit-47R
GCTGGGAGTCCGGCGAGCAAATCGACTATGAGAACGTCTCGAAGACTGACGCGTACGCCTCCGCCCTCGGGATTGCTGACGCCTCCGAATCGTACACGACGACGACGAGTAACTTCCTCGAAGACACGCGGTCGGTCGCGTGGTCGAAGGCGAAAATCACCATCGTTAACGAGCTCAACAACGGCTCGACGGTCAGTCAGGCGAAAGTCGCGGCCAATCAGACAGTCGCGGAGTACTACACCGGCGTCCAGCGGAACGTGATTGCTGATTGGAACGCGAAGACGTACACACTCGGGTACCTCCACACGGAAAGCGGACTTGCCCTCACTCCAGACGGTTTCTCGCACATCACAGAGTGGGACAACAAGACGTACACGCTTTCGGATGGGTCGACGCAGACCCTGCGAGCGATGGACTACTCAACGAATGGAGACTACCACGTGGCCCCTGAGACGACTATCATGCCACGCTCGACGGCCGACCCCGGTATCACGACTATGGGGTCCATCCAAGCCGAAGACCCGTCGGACGGATCTACGACTCACGTTCTTAGTGCGGTGGCCTACGCCGAGATTCTCGACAACACCTACAATCAGTCAAATCAGATTCAGGCGAACGTCGACGAGTACGCTGATGATGCGTACGCGCAGTACCAAGCGGGCGACATCAACACGAGCGACCTGCTCGACCCG
>NZ_QPLQ01000024.1:0-654 GCF_003665985.1 Haloarcula sp. Atlit-47R
GGTTCTTCGGCACTAGCGGTGCCAACTATACCAGATGTGAAACCAGCAGCGCCAATCATTTGGAGGGCTTTCCTTCGTGTCACTTTTTCGTTCTTTCGTGCCACATTACATGTTTATGATTGGGACATTATAGAGTTAATGGCACTGTCTAGATAAGGCACGAGCAGGACGAAAAGTTAGTGATCTATGCTACTCTCAAACCTGCTCAAAGTGCTGTGTTGAATAGCGCTCTTGAGCAGGAATGAAACTAATCCAAGCCGACGATCACTCGCCTCGGCTATTCAACAGATGATTTGCCCTACGAAGACACAACTATTCAACAGAGCAGCAAAAAACTCCTCGGGCAGTCTTATCGGTGAAAACAGTCGTAATCTCAGCGGGTATCCCTATTACTCAGATCCATCGCCATCTTTCGCGTTGAACTGTGCAAGCGTCTCAATGACCGCATCGAGGACCGCATCCACCTCATCAGCATCAACACCACTCTCAGACGCAGCACGAGCGGTGACAGCCTGTCGAACCATCTCGTCGTTCAGGGGTTTCAATCCACCACGCCACTCGCGGCCAGTCTCCAGCGAGTGTTCACGAACAGTCTCTACAAACTCGTCATACTCATCGGGCATATTGCTCGCGAGTATGTCGAGGTCGGATTCT
>NZ_QPLQ01000025.1:0-633 GCF_003665985.1 Haloarcula sp. Atlit-47R
TGGAAGTTGAGACTACAGCGGGTTTAGCGGGGCTATGATGCGTGCATTTGGACGGTTAAGTGATCGAGGATATCTTCAGATTAGCTCTCAACCACTCGATCATGTTGTACTGGTGATAATAATGCCAGATTCCGAAGATTTTCGATAGTGTAGCCACTCGGACTCCGTGTTCACCCGGATTGAGTCCCCTCTCTACCCGATTCCAGTTTCTTTCTTCAACAGCGTCAGCGTATTGTCAGCGGTGACAATTGGTGCGTGCTCGTACTCACCAGTCAATTCGACCTGCACGAGTAAATCGACGGCCCGCCAGATCGAGTATAGTAAACACGCAAACGCGAAGTAAAAGAATCGCAACCCGAAATCCTTGGATGTTGTAGCAGCCATGAAGCGTTTGATCGACTTGTAGCCGCTTTCGATCTCCCACCGATACCCGTACTCAGTAAGGAATCCACTGCCGCGGTTCGACATGAACACCGAGTACTGCCTGTGATCATCGTGTTCAGAGTCCTCCTTCCGTCGGTAGATCAGTGTCGTCTCGTGCCACTCATTCTTCCCGAGATGGAGTTTCCTACCAGTCTCGTATCGGTCCTGACCCCGTTGGAGCAGTCGCTTTGCCTGGGCTCTCTCGCTGGT
>NZ_QPLQ01000026.1:0-611 GCF_003665985.1 Haloarcula sp. Atlit-47R
AAATCGAGCCTTCGCCGGCGATGACGCCCCAGAACCGGACGCGCTCGTCGGCGAGCAGTCGAAAGCCGATGTCGTCGTCGAAGAACCGGCCGGTCGGCCAGCGAGCGACCACGTCGCCGCTGAGTCGCCCCCGGTCGTCCTCGACGGCGACGAGCGCCAGTCGGACCTCGTCGCGTTCCATCGTCTCCTCGACGCGGCCGGCGTAGGTGACGGCCGTCCCCGTGTACGTCTCGGGGCGCTCCCGGAGGTCGGCGTAAGGAATCGTCGTCGCGTTCGCCGGCGTCGAGACCGCAGTCGTTCGATTCGGGAGCGTCGATTCCGCGGAGAGTGGTTGCGGCGTCGGGAGTGACCACTCGACGGTCGGGAGCGCCACGTCGGGGAGGCGGTCGTCGACCCACGCCGCGTGACGGGCGACCGCGGCGCGGAGTTTCGGGGACCGCTGGACGAAATCGGAGACGCGCTCGACGGCGAGGTAGGTGACGAGGCCGCCGGCGACGTAGGTGCCGACCTTCGTGAGTGCCTCGCGGCGGGTGAGTCGGTCGGCCGCGTCGTTCTCGTCGGCCTCATCGTCTTCTGGGTCTTCGGCGTCGTCGTCGCCCTCGGAGCCGAGA
>NZ_QPLQ01000027.1:0-604 GCF_003665985.1 Haloarcula sp. Atlit-47R
GATCGTCCATCGACTGAATCGACAGGTGTGCCGACCGCGTGCCCGCCTGTTGCATCGACCCGCGGGTCTTCTCGAACTCTCGGCGTCGATGGCTCATCTCGTCGGCATTCCCGATGAACGCGCCTGTCGACGTCACGGCGAGCGAGCCGTCCACGTTCAGATCGACGCCAAGGACTGTTCTGTGCTTGGCGTCTTCAGAAGAAGTCGTAGACTGCTCTTGCTCGTCTATGGTTCGGCGCATCCGTGCGTGGAGATAGAACTCCGACGTAGAGCGGTCGTACTGCAACGTTGACATCCGGAACTCGTAGTCCTCGTTCAGCAGATACTCGCCAATCGGCGTTCCCTCAGTTTCGCTGGGAATCACGTAGTCGCACTCAACGCGACCATTTACTGTCGAGAGCGAAACGTGGTCGCGGTGGAACGTCGCAGAGCGTTTGTCGTAGACGACGCTCCACGCTTTGAAGTACGGTTGACTGGTGTTGTCACCTTTCTTGAGTCGGGCGACACCGCTTTTTGTGGCCTCGATAGCGCGTCGAATCCCTTTCTGTACGAGGTTTGCCGTCAACTCCGTCTCGTTGCGGAGTCGTTCGTAGAGGACGTTCTC
>NZ_QPLQ01000028.1:0-585 GCF_003665985.1 Haloarcula sp. Atlit-47R
AAGTGCATCGACCGGCACAGTCCCGGCCCTTTCGGGTGCTCGCGGACGGTGTTCGTGCCACCGCAGTACGGGCACTCCGCGCCCGATGTCTCGCCCGTCGTCTCGGTGCTTGGGTCGAAGCGGCGCATCGCTCACACCCCCAGCCCGAACTCGCGGAGGGCCTCGCGGCCCGCCTCGGTCACCATGTCGACGGTCCACTCCGGCGTGAACCGGAGCCGTACGGACGCCTCGTCGACGCCGGCCGCCAGAATCGCGCACTGCACGTCGTTTTCGAGATAGTCGCGCGCCGGACAGCCGGTGTACGTCAGCGTCATCTCGACGATACCGAGCGTCTTCGTCTCGCCGTCTTCGCCCTCTCGCTCGACGACCCGAACGTCGTAGATGATGCCGAGGTCGACGATGCTCACCGGCATCTCGGGGTCCTCGATTTCGTAGAGGGCGTCCCAGATGTCGGCTTCGACGCCCGTGGCTCCGACGCCCGTCTTCGGGAAGCCCTCCGGGACCTCGCCGTCGACGTACTCCGTGTAGCCGCCGGCCGTCGCCTCGCGCGCGTCGTCGGCAATCCGCTGTCACGTCCGACCGTGA
>NZ_QPLQ01000029.1:0-582 GCF_003665985.1 Haloarcula sp. Atlit-47R
GAGCCGACCGACGCACCGACCGACGCGTCAACCCACGCACCGACCGACGACCACCCACCCACACGACCACGACCTATGTCACAACTCCGTATCGAACCCCTGAGCCTCGACGAGTGGGGAGCCGCGCTCCCCGCGTCGGGCACCGAAGTCTTCCACACCCCCGCGGTGCTCGCCGCCATCGACGAGCACTTCGACGGCGAAATGCACCTGTTCGGCGTCTTCAAGGGCCAAGAGCCGGTCGCGCTGTTCCCGACGTTCGTCCGCCGAAACCCCCTCGGACGGGTCGTCGTCTCGCCGCCGCCGTCGATGGCGATTCCGTACATCGGCCCGGTGATGATGCCGAACAGCCCGAAACAGAGCGCCTACGAGTCGGTGAACCGCGAGTTCGCCGACCTCGTGGTCGAGGAGCTCGGCATCCGCTCGAACCGGACGTTCGTCCGCCTGCTCTGTTCGCCGGCGTACCTCGACCCCCGCCCGTTCGAGTGGACCGGCTTCGCGGTCAAACCCTCGTTTACCTACCGGCTCGACCTCGGCGGGCGCTCGCTCGACGAGATACAGGCCCAGTTCAGCAGCAGCCTCCGC
>NZ_QPLQ01000030.1:0-578 GCF_003665985.1 Haloarcula sp. Atlit-47R
TGAGGTAACGAATCCGCCGCGCTCTTCGATATAATTGTCCTGGATAGAGTTTTGGCTGCTTTCTTCTCTCATTTCCTCGTTTCTCGCAGGAATTACATCGACTTTGTAATTGCCTGGTGTTGGCTTTACAGCTGGTGCTGTATCCTGGGCCTGTGCGCTTCCTGAAGAAGCTGTGGCTGTAAATTCCTGTTCACCAGGCGTCATCTGACCTGGTTGCACAGTAACTGCATTCTCGTTCCATTGTTCAGAATCAGGGCCTATCTGTACTTTTGCATTTTAAATACTGACTGATTCCACGTTGCCTGAAGTTTCTACCTGGAACTGGGCCTGGAAATCCGCGATATTATGATTTCTCCGGCTCTGTTGAAACCCTCTTTCCGTCTTGCGATTTGTTGAGAGACTAGTTTTTACTGTGATCCACGGAAACTAGCCAGAAGGAGCGTTCTCTCCAATGTCAACGCTGAAGGATTTCAACAGAGCCTGTGATTCACGATCAATGGACGGTCAAACAGTCTCACCATCTCGACGAGATGGCTGAGCACTGGGCCGATGAATTTGGGCTGGGTCACGCCCAGGTA
>NZ_QPLQ01000031.1:0-571 GCF_003665985.1 Haloarcula sp. Atlit-47R
AGCCCTCGCTTTTCTGTACCGTAAGGTGGTACAGGAACAAGGACTGGGCAAGACCGGTGCCAGCCGCCGCGGTAATACCGGCAGTCCAAGTGATGGCCGATATTATTGGGCCTAAAGCGTCCGTAGCTTGCTGTGTAAGTCCATTGGGAAATCGACCAGCTCAACTGGTCGGCGTCCGGTGGAAACTACACAGCTTGGGGCCGAGAGACTCAACGGGTACGTCCGGGGTAGGAGTGAAATCCTGTAATCCTGGACGGACCACCAATGGGGAAACCACGTTGAGAGACCGGACCCGACAGTGAGGGACGAAAGCCAGGGTCTCGAACCGGATTAGATACCCGGGTAGTCCTGGCTGTAAACAATGCTCGCTAGGTATGTCACGCGCCATGAGCACGTGATGTGCCGTAGTGAAGACGATAAGCGAGCCGCCTGGGAAGTACGTCCGCAAGGATGAAACTTAAAGGAATTGGCGGGGGAGCACCACAACCGGAGGAGCCTGCGGTTTAATTGGACTCAACGCCGGACATCTCACCGGTCCCGACAGTAGTAATGACGGTCAGGTTGACGACTT
>NZ_QPLQ01000032.1:0-571 GCF_003665985.1 Haloarcula sp. Atlit-47R
AGCCCTCGCTTTTCTGTACCGTAAGGTGGTACAGGAACAAGGACTGGGCAAGACCGGTGCCAGCCGCCGCGGTAATACCGGCAGTCCAAGTGATGGCCGATATTATTGGGCCTAAAGCGTCCGTAGCCGGCCGGACAAGTCCGTTGGGAAATCGACGCGCTCAACGCGTCGGCGTCCAGCGGAAACTGTCCGGCTTGGGGCCGGAAGACCTGAGGGGTACGTCCGGGGTAGGAGTGAAATCCTGTAATCCTGGACGGACCACCAATGGGGAAACCACCTCAGGAAGACGGACCCGACGGTGAGGGACGAAAGCTAGGGTCTCGAACCGGATTAGATACCCGGGTAGTCCTAGCTGTAAACGATGCTCGCTAGGTGTGCCGTAGGCTACGAGCCTGCGCTGCGCCCTAGGGAAGCCGAGAAGCGAGCCGCCTGGGAAGTACGTCTGCAAGGATGAAACTTAAAGGAATTGGCGGGGGAGCACCACAACCGGAGGAGCCTGCGGTTTAATTGGACTCAACGCCGGACATCTCACCGGTCCCGACAGTAGTAATGACGGTCAGGTTGACGACTT
>NZ_QPLQ01000033.1:0-569 GCF_003665985.1 Haloarcula sp. Atlit-47R
CCACGAGGACCAGCTCCTTAACTTCCTCGTCAACCGACTTGACGAGGAAGTTTCTCTGAATCTCGCCAACAACGCTAAAATCGATGCAGAGAACATCTACGAGGTCCTCGTCGGTGCATGCACCGACGGGACCTCCGTCTCCACGCTCTGCGAAAACAGTGAAGACGCGCCTCCCGCAAACACGGTCCTCTACCATCTCCGAACGAAGTTTCAGTACCTCACAAAGCCGTTTAGTTAGAAGGTCTGCTTGCTGAAGATGTGTCCAACAACCAGCAAACAGACGATGAAATCCACGAGGACCAGCTCCTTAACTTCCTCGTCAACTCTCTTGACGAGGAAGTTGCTCTCTCACTCGCTGAAAACGCTGAACTCGATGCTGAAGACATCTACGAGGTCCTCGTCGGCGCCTGCGCCGACGGGACCTCGGTCTCAACGCTCTGTGAGAGAAGCGAAGATGCACCCCACGAAAACTCCGTTCTCTACCATCTCCGCACTAAATTCGATCTAGAAACGCTTGAACAGGTTGGCAACATGCTCCTCCAGAAAGACGTTCTCGACGTCCTTCCCCA
>NZ_QPLQ01000034.1:0-552 GCF_003665985.1 Haloarcula sp. Atlit-47R
AACACGAGGTCGAGAAAGTCCGGAGCGGCCGCCCGACCGGCATGAAGTGGAACGCCCGTCAGACGCGACGCGGCAAGGCCACGATCGGTAACGCCGGTAAGTTCTCCAAGGTTCCCGGTGGCGACAAGCCGACGAAGAAGACCCACCTGAAGTACATCTGCTCCGACTGTGGCAAGGCCCACATGCGCGAGGGCTGGCGCGCCGGTCGCCTGGAGTTCCAGGAGTAAATCATGGCAGGAAACTTCTACAAGGTCGCGTGCAGCGACTGCGAGAACGAACAGGTCGTCTTCGGAAAAGCCTCCTCGGTCGTCAACTGCGCCGTCTGCGGGACGACCCTCGCCACGCCGACCGGCGGCAACGCCGAATTCCACGGCGAGGTCGTCGAGACGGTCGAGCGTCGCGACAGCGACGAACTTGAGGCGTAACTCCCTGGAGGACCTCGTATGAAGTACAGCGGATGGCCTGACCCCGGCGAACTCGTCGTCGGAAAGGTAGACGACATCGCGGACTTCGGCGTCTTCGTCGACCTCGAAGAGTACGAAGACAAACGCG
>NZ_QPLQ01000035.1:0-550 GCF_003665985.1 Haloarcula sp. Atlit-47R
GGCTGCGCGCAGTCGAAGTTCGGCGTCACCCCCGACGTGACGACGTTCGGCAAGATCATCGGCGGCGGCTTCCCCGTCGGCGCCATCGGCGGGAAGGCGGAGATCGTCGAGGGGTTCACCCCGGCCGGCGAGGTGTTCCAGTCCGGGACCTTCTCCGGGCACCCGGTGACGATGGCCGCCGGGAAGGCCGGCCTGGAGTACGCCGCCGAGAACGACGTCTACGAGCACGTGAACCGCCTCGGCGAGCGGCTCCGACGGGGGATCGCCGAGATCGCCGCCGACCAGGCTCCCGACTACACCGTCGTCGGCACCGACTCGATGTTCAAGACGACCTTCACGCGCGAGGGAGCTGTCGCCGACGACGCGGACGTCTGCGACGCCGGCTGCCGACAGCGCGAGTCGTGTGCGCGCTACGAGCACTGCCCGAAGACGGGCGCGGACGTCGCCGACGCCGAGACCGAGCGCTGGGAGCGGATCTTCTGGCAGGAGATGAAAGCGCAGGGCATCTTCCTCACGGCCAATCAGTTCGAATCGCAGTTCGTCTCCTACA
>NZ_QPLQ01000036.1:0-539 GCF_003665985.1 Haloarcula sp. Atlit-47R
GAGATGCAGTTCGTTCTTTTGACAAATTCATGGAAGTCTTTTTAGATAGTGTCCCAGACGACTTTTCGCTAGTCATTCATTCTGATCATGGAGAAGCACTAGGTGAGAATAGCATTTATGGACATGAATACCAACTATTCGATCATAATATTCATGTCCCCTCATTGGTGAAATCTGGCGATGAATCAGAAACAGTTGAGAGTCCCGTCTCTCTCATCCAACTGAAAAAAATGATATCTGATCTGGCAGAGAATTCGTTTGACCCATCCAGATATTGTTCTGATTATGTAGTAAGCAGGCCTGAGAGTGACGTAATCGCTGACTTAAGATCTGATGAATTAGGATATTCGCCACACTATGTATCGGTAACCGCCTCTGAGGATAAGCTGTTACTCACTTCAGATGGTCCTAAATTCTATACTCAGTACTCACAATCAGAAGATAGTCCAGCAAACGTTTCTGATGATCGTATCGAACCCTTTATTCGAACACTTGAGAAGCACAATCTGAGAGTCACAGAAAAACAAGCTATTCGAAGT
>NZ_QPLQ01000037.1:0-538 GCF_003665985.1 Haloarcula sp. Atlit-47R
TGCGGTTGCCGCGGGTCGCGGTCAGGCGTCGGGCGTCACCGTGGAGACCGCCTCCATCAACTCCTCGGGAGTGGTTGCCTCCACCGCCGTCTCGCCGGCGCTGACGCGCGCGGTCCCCGCCGGGAGACCGTCGGCATCGGCATCCGGAACCACGAGCGCCTCGTGGTCCGCGACGCGGAGCGCCGCCCGGTGGAGGTCGGAGCCGACGCCGTCGTTGAGTTCGACGAGAAGCGGGTCGCGGAGCAGCCGCGCCGCCGCGGTTCCGTAGGCGGCGACCTGCACGCCGATGCGGTCCCACGCGCCAGCGAACGCGGCGATGGTCTCCTGTGCGACCTCGCGGTAGCGCTCGTCGCCGGTGAGCGCCGCGAGGTCGACGAGCGCGTTCGCCATCTCCACGTTCCCGTCGAGCGGGCGCAGCGGCGACGACAGGAGCGCCTCGCCGCTCGCGGGGCCGTCGAGGAACGAGCCCTCGTCGAACAGTTCGTCGATGGCGGCGTCGGCAACCTCGGCGGCGAAGTCCAGAACCGGGTCGCCCGCC
>NZ_QPLQ01000038.1:0-538 GCF_003665985.1 Haloarcula sp. Atlit-47R
GTCCGGAAAGACGAAATCACGCACGTCATCGAAGTTGAAGTCGCCGGAACGAGTCGACCGGCAAACGTCTTGACAAACGCTGGCCGCGCGTTCAACGAAAACCTCAATCTGATCTTTGTCGCGGAAAACAAACGCAAAGCACAGCGACTCGTGAAGATCCTCCGGCATCCGGTTAAGAAAAATACCCCGGAGGGGGCTCAACTATATACGTATTCAGAGGCGCTGACGCTTGCGGATGGCGGACAGCCGTTGCTTCCAGCCGGCACCGATGAAACCTCTTCGACGTGGTATCTGCGTCACGATCGGGAAGCGCTTGCTGATGGGGCTCCGGAAACGGGGTATCCACCGCGGGATGATGAACTCCAGTTAGTTGTTGATGGAGACGTGATTGCGTCTGGGCCCGCGGATGAGTCCGTGACGACCTGGGAGTATGACACGACAGTCGTGACCGACGGGGAGATCCCAACTGGCCGGACACGCATCCATGCGGGATTTGTACCGTCGCGATTGTCCTACTTGCGTGGCGTCGAGATTCGCT
>NZ_QPLQ01000039.1:0-529 GCF_003665985.1 Haloarcula sp. Atlit-47R
CGGTTTAATCGCTTTAATATTTACAACTGGTCGATAATTAACTTGTAATGCTTTTTGCCATAAATCAATCCATTCACTTTATTTTATATATTGACCTTGCTTTTTAAAATACGCACTTTCAACACATAACAAAACATGCATATGTTGATTATAACTACCGTCATTTTTATTAACTGTAACCTCCGTCGAACGCATAAAACCAATTAAATTCTTTTTAACCTTTGTATACATTATCAAATTATTAAAAGCCTTAGACATATGTTTTAAACTTTGTTCTAAATGTTCTTCTTTCTCTTGTCATAATAAAATCGCCCATTTTCTTAAATTAACAATATTTATTTTCATAGAATTTGTCCAATTAAGTATAGACGATTCACTTAATTATATCCTATTGGATATAATCAAATGTCAAGGCATTTTCTAATCGTAAAAACCCATTTCCATACAAATTATTATTTTTATGCACTTTCTCACAAGAATTTATCAATATTCTACGAATATCAGAAGCAGACATACTCGGATTTTTCTC
>NZ_QPLQ01000040.1:0-527 GCF_003665985.1 Haloarcula sp. Atlit-47R
ATTTCGATGATACCGAACCGCCGGAACGCGTCCACGGCGTCGTCTATCTTGCGCTCGTCACCGGTGAGTTGGACCGTGATGGTCTCGGGACCGGCGTCGAGGGTGCGGCCGTCGTACATCTCCGTGATGGCGTGGACCTTGTCGGGGTCCTCGCCGCGGACCTTCAGGAGGACGAGTTCCGCGCGAACGGCGTCGTCGTCCAACTCGCCGACGGAGATGACGGGCTTGAGCTTCGCGAGCTGTTTTTCGATCTGGTCGATGCCCGGTTCGGGCTCCTCGACGACCATCGTGATGCGGGAGTGGTCCTCGACTGTCGTCGGGCCCACGGTGAGGCTCTCGATGTTGAACTGACGGCGGGCGGCGAGGCCGGCGACGCGCGAGAGCACGCCGGGTTCGTCCTCGACGATGGCCGAAAAGACCGCGCGCCGCGGTTCGTGTTCCGATTCCGCTTCGGGGTCGATGCGGATGCCCTGCGCGTTGCGGCGGCCGTCGGGGTGCGGCCGCTCGTCGGGCGCGGGGCCTTGCAG
>NZ_QPLQ01000041.1:0-525 GCF_003665985.1 Haloarcula sp. Atlit-47R
ACATTCCGGTTGATCCTGCCGGAGGCCATTGCTATCGGAGTCCGATTTAGCCATGCTAGTCGCACGAGTTCAGACTCGTGGCATATAGCTCAGTAACACGTGGCCAAACTACCCTACAGACCGCGATAACCTCGGGAAACTGAGGCCAATAGCGGATATCACTCTCAGACTGGAGTGTCGAGAGTGAGAAACGTTCCGGCGCTGTAGGATGTGGCTGCGGCCGATTAGGTAGATGGTGGGGTAACGGCCCACCATGCCGATAATCGGTACAGGTTGTGAGAGCAAGAGCCTGGAGACGGTATCTGAGACAAGATACCGGGCCCTACGGGGCGCAGCAGGCGCGAAACCTTTACACTGCACGACAGTGCGATAGGGGGACTCCGAGTGTGAGGGCATATAGCCCTCGCTTTTCTGTACCGTAAGGTGGTACAGGAACAAGGACTGGGCAAGACCGGTGCCAGCCGCCGCGGTAATACCGGCAGTCCAAGTGATGGCCGATATTATTGGGCCTAAAGCGTCCGTAGC
>NZ_QPLQ01000042.1:0-518 GCF_003665985.1 Haloarcula sp. Atlit-47R
CGTCGTCGTCGGCCACCGCGCCGACCGCATCCAGTCGCACCTCTCTGCGACGTACCCCGACGCGGACATCGAGTTCGTCCACCAGGACACCCGGCTCGGAAGCGGGCATGCGCTCCTCCTCGCCGAGGAGCTCGTCACCGGCCCGTTCGTCGTCTGCAACGGCGACAACGTCGTCGACGCCGACATCGTCTTGAAGGCGCTCGAACGCTTCTCGACGACCGACTCGGTGGCGACCATCGCGGTCGCCGAGTCCGACACGCCCGAGGAGTACGGCGTCGTCGTCGAGGACAACGGTCGCATCGCTGACATCGACGAACACGCCGTCGACAGCGAGGGCTATCTCGTCAACGCGGGCGTCTACGTCTTCGACGACGCCGTCTTCGAGGCGCTCCGGCGCACCCCGCCGCACGACGGCGAGACGCGGCTTCCCGACGTGATTCACTACCTCGACGGGCACGTCACGTCCGTCCTCGTCAACGGCGGCTGGCTCGACCCCTCCCACCCGTGGGCGCTCCTCT
>NZ_QPLQ01000043.1:0-513 GCF_003665985.1 Haloarcula sp. Atlit-47R
TCCACGCTTCTAACCGCTATATTCGCGTCTCTAACCTAGTTATCCGTATTACTAACCGGAGTTGTCCATGCACCTAACTACAGTTGTCAGCGACGCTACCCGTATTAATACGCGAATAACTGCGCCGACTGTCTGGGGCGTAGAGTTAAATCCTATCGGAACCGAAGAGGGCGTATGCAGTGTCACTACTGCGACCGTGAGGCCGCATACGCCGCCGAGAAAGACCACATCAAGGTCGGTCTCTGCGAGCGACACTTCCGCAAGCGGGTCGAGGAACTTGCCGAGTCTGAAGAACTCGCCGCCCTGAAAGAGAAGCTTGACATTAACCGAACGAAGTGACGGACTACTCACGGACGCACCCCGAATAAGGACTCCCTACCACCTCCAACCGCCCACCACGGCCGGGCTACTTTATGCCAGGACTTGCCCGCTGAGAAGATAGAGCGCCGCGAGCGCGCCCTCAAACACGAGCGTTCCCGCCGCCGACAACACGAGAAACCGCCGCGACGACAT
>NZ_QPLQ01000044.1:0-513 GCF_003665985.1 Haloarcula sp. Atlit-47R
GTCTTCCCACTCGCCGGAGGTGAGCAGCTCGGGCGTGAGGCGGTCGACCGTCTCCGCCGCCTCGACGCCCTCCATCAGCGCCGTGACGCCCTCGTCTGTGAGAGTGACGGCGCGGATGGTGCGCTCGTGGCGGACCACGAGCTGCCGCGATTCGAGCTGGTCGAGCACGTCGGCGTCGACGGACTCGCCCGCGGCGAGGGCCGCGAGCGCGGCGGCCTCCTCGTCGGCGTCGTCGTCCTGCTCACGACCGACGCGGTCAAGGGCCACGGCGTGCCGAGCGTCCTCGACGCGATGCTGAACCGCGGCGGCCGCATCAGCCCGAAAATCGCCCTCTACAAGACGCTCGCATCGAGCGTTGCCATCGGGAGCGGGGCGTCGCTCGGCCGCGAGGGGCCCATCATCCAAATCGGGAGCGCCGCCGGGTCCTTTTTCGGCCGGTTCGTTCGCTCGCGGCACACGCGGACGCTCGTCGCGGCCGGGGCGGCCGCGGGCATCGCGGGCACGTTCAACACG
>NZ_QPLQ01000045.1:0-509 GCF_003665985.1 Haloarcula sp. Atlit-47R
GGCGACGAGTTCGCGTTCCTGTTTCGGCGTCCGGGCGAGCGTCACGGTCCGGTCCGGGAGGCGCTCGCGGAGCGCGTCGGCGTACGATTCCATCGAAAGGCCCTCGGTCCCCTCGCGGAGGACGACGATGTCTGTCTCGGTCATGATATCGGTCGCGCGCGTCGCGGGCGCGGTTGCTACATCGATTGGGTGACGCTCCCTTAGTCTTTTTGTGTAGCCGGTGTCCACGGATACCGTTTATGCTTAAGTGGGTGGCGGGTGGTACGTGTACGCATGGCTGACGCCGTTCGAGCGCGATTAGCGGAGCTTCGCAGAGACCTCCACCGCCACCCCGAACCGGGTTGGTGCGAGTTCCGGACGACCGCGCGGCTCGTCGAGGAACTCCGCGCCATCGGCGTGGACGAACTCGCCGTCGGCGCGGACGCCTACGACCCCGCAGACCGGATGGCCGTCCCGAGCGACGACCGGCTCGACGAGTGGTACGAGCGGGCGCTCGACCGCGGGACCGA
>NZ_QPLQ01000046.1:0-506 GCF_003665985.1 Haloarcula sp. Atlit-47R
GGTCCGGAGTCGTTCGCTCAGCGTGGATTGAGCGATACCCAGTTCCTCGTCGGGTTCGGTCTCAGAGGTCTCTCGCGGAATGTGGAAGTAGCCGTGGTTGAATGCCGTCTCCAGAACCGCGAGCTGGTCGTCGGTTAGCTTGGAGATTAACACCTCCTTTAATCGGCCGCTGTCGAGCGGTTCACCCGGGGCTTCGTCCTGCGTCACGGAGCGGAGTTCGAACTCCCCGAGCGTCTCCTGAATCTCGTCGGCGAGTTCCCTGAAGTGGTCCCAGTCCTGGGCGGTGGCGACGACCTCGAAGACGCCGTCTTGGAGGACGATGCGGTTCGGAATCGTCTCCTGTCTGAGAACCAGTCCGAGGATGAACGGGTACGACTCGTTGGCGAGAATCGTCACTCGACGTATCTGCACGTCGGTCGAGGCGGTCGGAATCTCCTCGTCGTAGAAGACGGTCACGCCCGAGATGTCGGCGAGGAGGGACTCCACGTCGAAGGGGGCGTTCGAGG
>NZ_QPLQ01000047.1:0-501 GCF_003665985.1 Haloarcula sp. Atlit-47R
ATGAAAACAGCAGAGTAGTCCGTTCGAATCGGGTTATTCGTTCATCACCCTGCAAATCGTTTAAGGGAGATACTCATCGGCACAGGTATGTCGACGACGATTGGCACCGGTCCGGCGAACGGAACGAGTCGAGAACTGCGGTTGCTAAGCGGGTTCGTGGTCCGCATCGAGATTACCACAGACCCAGACTACGCGGCGAGACTCGATGTCCACCACGACGGCCGACGATGGGTCTACGGTATCGATAGCAACGAGAAGGCGACGTTCATCGACGCGTTCGACGACGGTCGCGTCGACGATCCCGACGAGCCAGAGTGGATGCGCGAGGTCTTTCTGGAGTTGGAGGTCGATTGGGAATGACGCTACGGTTCCGGCAACTCGTCTTCATCGACGTTGCCCGCGAGGAACTCGCGGCCGAAGTCCGTGAGCTCGTAGATACCGTTCTCGTTCGAAAAGAGGTTCGCAGATTCCAATACTCGCATCCTCTTGTTCACGTACACA
>NZ_QPLQ01000048.1:0-499 GCF_003665985.1 Haloarcula sp. Atlit-47R
ACTCGCAACGGCGTCGGCCAATTCTTCGTCCGAGGCCGTTCGGAGCGTCGCCATCGCTGATTCCCACTCCTCGCGGGCCTCGTCGGTCAGAAACAGTCCGTCGGGTTCTTCCACGAGAACACCGGCGTTCAGGAGCGTCGAGAGCATCACGTCGGGGTCGACGTTGGCGTCGAGCGAGTCAGACTGGCGTGCGGCGGCGTCGTCCTCCCTGTGGCCGAAGATGCCGTCGAGACCGACCGCCGAGACGAGCTTCGGCGCGAACGAGGGGGTTCCGGGGACGACGTAGCCGCGCAGGTAGACGAGTAGTGTTCCGACGGCGATGACGACGGCCCCGATGGGGGGCCATAGGACGCCAAGCGCCAGACCGACGAGGACGACGAGAACTGCGTTGACGGCGGTGCACGGGAGACATCGATTCTCGCCGGTGTGTTCTGGTCGCCTGAGTGCGTCGAAGACGGACATACTGGAAGAATTGGGGTGGGTGTGTTTCGCTGTTTGG
>NZ_QPLQ01000049.1:0-499 GCF_003665985.1 Haloarcula sp. Atlit-47R
GATATAAACATGACTGAAATAAACATTTACAATATTTTACTACTAATATTTATGTTAGTTATCGCATATAAGTTAATGCCCGTCATTTATAGATTTATTAAGAAGAAAAAAATTCAAGCATTATATAGAAGAGCACATATAATTGATATAGATAAAATGGACGGCATAGAATTCGAATATTATCTCGAAGCATTGTTTTTAAAGTTAACATATAAGCCAATTGTAACGAAAGCTTCAAGGGACTATGGTGCAGACTTAATATTAAAAAAAGAAAAGAAAAAAATAGTTGTACAAGCAAAACGGAGTAACAGTAAGATAGGTATTAAAGCTGTGCAAGAAATATACACCGCACAACGTTTTTACAATGCCGATGAAGCATGGCTTGTGACTAATAGTTTTTATACTAAAAGTGCAGTCGAGTTAGGTAAGGCGTGCGATATCGTTATGAAAGATAGAACAAGCTTATCTAAATGGATTATTAGTATAAATCCCGATTTTT
>NZ_QPLQ01000050.1:0-498 GCF_003665985.1 Haloarcula sp. Atlit-47R
CCGGCGGAGAGATGCTCATACGGCAGGTCGTAGTCCGTACAAGCCTTGAGGGATCCTCGCACAGTCTCGCTGTCAGCTGGGCCGGCGTCGACTGTCCCTGTGCGGTGGAGAAGCTGTTCGCCGTACTCCTCTTCTAGGGACTCCCACAGAGAGATTGACCGCCGAACGTGTGGGACGTACTCGGGGTCCTCGTGGTTCGTCAGCCGGATCAACCGCGAGTCACCGTGTGATGAGCCGATGGAGTTCGGGATATTGTACTGGTCTAACCCTAAGACATCGAGTCCTCGTCGTGCTAGATGGTAGACGGCTGCACTACCGATACCGCCGACACCCATGACTATGACGTCGTACTGTGTACTGCTCGATCGCATAGTCAGTCGTTGCAGAAGGATAGTGTTAAAGCCATGGCATTAGGTGAATATGACTGGTTCGTCGTGGCTCTCCATCTCCGGGGTGGTCGAACAGCCCATCGCGTCTCAATGCGATCCGTTGCGGCCC
>NZ_QPLQ01000051.1:0-495 GCF_003665985.1 Haloarcula sp. Atlit-47R
CCACTTCGAGAGCATGGGCGAGATCGAGACCAAGATCCCCACCGAGGTACTGGTCTCCGACCGTCGCGAGTACGAGCTGGCCGAGGAAGGCTTCATCGCCCTGACCATGCGCAAGGGCAGCGACAACGCCGCGTTCTTCTCCGCCAACTCCACCCAGAAGCCGAAGTTCTTCGGCATCAGCGAGGAAGGCAAGACCGCCGAGCTGAACTACAAGCTCGGCACCCAGCTGCACTACCTGTTCATCGTCAACCGCCTGGCGCACTACCTGAAGGTGCTGCAGCGCGAGCAGATCGGCGCCTGGAAAGAGCGCACCGACCTGGAGCTGGAGCTGAACAAGTGGATCCGCCAGTTCGTCGCCGATCAGGAGAACCCCAGCTCGGAAGTCCGTAGCCGCCGTCCGCTGCGCGCCGCGCAGGTGATCGTCAGCGACGTGGAAGGCGAGCCGGGCTGGTACCGCGTCAGCCTCAACGTGCGCCCGCACTTCAAGTACATGGG
>NZ_QPLQ01000052.1:0-492 GCF_003665985.1 Haloarcula sp. Atlit-47R
GTCGAGGAACGACTTCGCCGCGAGGTAGGCGACCACGTCGGCTCTGGTGACGCCGAACTCGTCGAGTCGCTCCTCGACGTTCTCGGGCGCGACGCCGAAGAGGTCCGAGACCGTCTGGTGGAACTCCTCGGTCGAAACCGCGCCGTAGATGTCGTGGTAGACGGCGAGCGTCTTCTCGAACTCCGCCGTCGTCGAGAGCGTCCCGTCGGGCGCTTCGTCGACCGCGCCGGCGGCGATGAGCGTTTCGAGCGCGGTCTCGGGGTCGGCGTCGATGTCGGTCGCAGCCATCCTCAAACCCCCAGATACCGCTCGCGAGTCTCGTCGTCGTCGCGGAGTTCCTCGGCGGTCCCGTCGAAGACGATGCCCCCTTGGTCGATGACGTACGCGCGGTCCGCGAGTTTGATGGCCGCCGCGGCGTTCTGCTCGACGAGCAGGATGGTCGTGCCCGCGTCGCTGATGCGCTCGACCGCGTCCTCAACGTCCTCGATAATC
>NZ_QPLQ01000053.1:0-487 GCF_003665985.1 Haloarcula sp. Atlit-47R
AGACTCTCGTCTTTGCCGCACACGTCGCAGATAGGCATTACCAACGCCTTACGGCGGCGAGATAAAAAGGGGTTCCCTCATAGACGAGGCGTGTTGACGCACCTCTTGATTAGGAGACGAATTCGAACCGCAGACGCCTCAAGCGGCCGGAATAGCCGGTTTTCAAGCCGACTGTTGTCTCTCGTCGGCGCGGGCGACGCTGTCGCTCTCGGCAGTCGTCGCGCGAGAAATGCGAGATTACGCGTCTTCGTCGGACGCTTCGTCGGCGTCTTCGGCCGCCTCGTCGGCGGGCGTGAAGTTCGTGGGAACGACGGTCGGGTGCTGAAGCCCGAGGCGGGGTTGCTTGGCTGCCATACTCGTCCCAACGTAGCCGACACAGGGACTAAAGATTACCCATGCGCATAATTCATCGGTCGGTGCGCCGGCCATAACTGTCGGGTATCTGTGGCGACGACGGCGGTCGGTCTCCTGCCCGGACGGTTCTCGG
>NZ_QPLQ01000054.1:0-483 GCF_003665985.1 Haloarcula sp. Atlit-47R
CGTCAGTCATTATCGAGAAAGGCACATACTCGATAGCCCTGGCGTTCTGCTTAACTACTTCCATGCATATCGCTGGAGTCACCATGCTTTTTGGCAGTGACTCGATAGCTAGACCGTATTGCCTGACTGCCGCAAGACACAGCGCCTCGCCGCACATTGAGTCCGGCACATTGCCAATAGCACTGCCGCGCAGGTTGACGGCATAGGCATTGAGCTCCGCTTGCAGTGTCTCTGGCAGCGGTTGCCGATCAATCAGATCTGCGCCATGAAGCGGATTGCATCCGATAATCCAGTTACGTGCTTGCTGCAAGAGCTGCTCACGGTCTGAATCAGCGCGGCCCTCAATCAGTCGATTCGCCAAGTTCTCCAGAAAATCTTCGCTCATCTCAGACTCCCATATCCCCTTCCAGCAACTGACGCTTCACGCCAGGTTCCAATCTGCCGATCTGCTCACTACTCAACCTCTTGATCTTCGCCAGGCGC
>NZ_QPLQ01000055.1:0-481 GCF_003665985.1 Haloarcula sp. Atlit-47R
AGTACTTGTACGTCGCCGATAATTTGCGGGAATTCATCAATATCATCACCGTCAGTTGAGCCGAGTGTGAGAACTCGAAGGAGCTCTGAATCTGTCGCATCCACTACCTCGAAGTAGGAGTTCTCATCATCAGTTTCGGTGAACTCTGAGATGCTCCCTTGTTCGCCGCCCTCATGTAAGGTTTCCTCAGTCTCCTCACTAGGATTCTCTTGGTCAGGTCGTTTCTGCGTCTGGTAGCCGATTGGGTCATACTTCTCCACAAACTGTCCAAGCTCTTCGAGAACGTCAGTATACGATTCCTCCTCGGTTGCTGTAATCTCAACGTCTATCGGACCGTCTCGGAATGTGATATTAATCTCCATGAAGTCAATACTGACAGCATTAATATAACTATTTGCTATACTATGAGTTCTAATTGGGCAATTTTAGAAGTCGATATCTGAAGCAAATAACTATAACATGATGATTCTATCGTTCATTT
>NZ_QPLQ01000056.1:0-480 GCF_003665985.1 Haloarcula sp. Atlit-47R
CCACGGTTTTGCCGGTTTCTTTCTGTGCCAGCTCCTGCACCACCGCCGTGGCCTGGCTGCGCAGCATCTCCTTGCCGACCGGCGTCATCAGTGCGGCGAAGTCCTGACCGGAAAACAGCATGACCAGGCGATTGCGGATCACCGGCATATGCACCTTGAGCGCATCGAGCTCGGCCTGGTCGCGAGCCATCAGCGCCACGCTGACCTGCATGTAGCGCTGGCGGCCCTGGAATTTGTAGTTGGCGATGAACGCGGGGGCGATGGCCTCGTACAGCGCCGGCTGCGTGACCGGCGCGGCGGTCTCGCTGGCGCCCTCTTCCACGGGCTTCTCTTCCTCGGCTCCCTTGTCCTTGCCAAGGAAGAACAGGGTCGCGCCCACCGAGCCGCCAATGGCCAGCAGCAGGATGACAACGATGAGGATGATCAGCTTGAGCTTACCCTTGCCCGGCTTCTCGCCGCCCTCGGCCGCCGGGGGTTGGG
>NZ_QPLQ01000057.1:0-480 GCF_003665985.1 Haloarcula sp. Atlit-47R
GGCGAGCGCGGTCGTGGTGAAAAGCGCGTTCCCCAGCCCCCAGAAGCCGCGGAGCACCGCGAGCGATTCGATGGTGGAGACGAGGGCGCACGCCCCCGCGAAGACGGCGACGGTGGCGAGACCCAAGAGGAGCGTCCGCTTGCTCCCGATTCGCGTGGCGAGCGCGCCCGCAATCAGGTTCGCAAGCCCCATGACGAGCAGATAGCTCGTGAACAGGAGTTCGACCATGAAATGCGAGGCCCCCAGTTCGCGGGCGATGCCCGGAAGAATCGGGTCGACGACGCCGATGCCGAGAAAGGAGACGAACGTTGCGAGTGCCGTTGCGAGAACGGCCGGGTGGAAATCACGAAGACCCATGTCGTGTCGGAACGTCAGCCGACGGATTAATCTATCGACTATATTATACGTGTGTGTCTCTCGTACCGTGGTATTCCAGTCACAAACGCTGCGGCAACACTCTCCGGGAGAAGAACCACAGCA
>NZ_QPLQ01000058.1:0-477 GCF_003665985.1 Haloarcula sp. Atlit-47R
CGTACTCCATCATCGATAGTTATCGGTATCGCATCTAACTGTATTAGTCTTGTCCCCCGTATTCCCTTATAAAGTTATCTCTATACAGACATACCCTCTTGGCTCAGGTAATCCGATCCGGCGCAGCATTCGAGCAGAGAGGGATTAACCAACAAAGGATATGACTGATCGCTATTTGTTGGTTAAGTTTTTCAGCGCCCGCCGAGGGGCGGGGGCGCAGTCCCGTCTCCACGAACCATGACTGAACTGTATTTGTCCGCTGTCCTCAATGAGGCGGAACGAGTTGCAAAACAGCACGACCAGGTCGCTCGATCGACGGACCATCCAGCACACGAGTACCTGCGGTACGGCGTCCTTCGGCTGCTCGAAGGCGAGACTGACGACACGGTTGCGGACGTGCCCGATATCGACGGCGTGACCGTCGGCTACGGGAGCGATGAGGCGATGTTCGATAGCTGGAGCTCCAGCGAAGACTGG
>NZ_QPLQ01000059.1:0-476 GCF_003665985.1 Haloarcula sp. Atlit-47R
GGACCACATCCTCGACGCCCGCGAGGTTGTCCGTGTCGCCGTCGAGGACCAGCAGCTTGGCGTCGCGGCCCTCCTCGACGAGACCGTAGTTCAGCCCGGCGATGTCGGCCCCGTTGACGGTCGCCATGCGGAGGACCTCGGCGGCAGAAACGTCCGCCAGCTTGGAGGTGAACTCCATCTCGCGGAACATCGAGGGGCTGTTGAGCATCACGTTGTCCGTGCCGAGCGCGACGGTGGTGCGGTCGACCAGTTCGCGAATCGGCGCGACGCCCGCGTCGGTGACGAGGTTCGACCGCGGGCAGATGACGACCGGAATCTCGCTGTCCTCGACGCGTTCGAGGTGGAGCGCCTCGGGGTGGACCATGTGGACGAGGAAGTCCGGTTCGAGGTCCAACGCGGCGTTGATGTCGTGGGCGTCGCGCTCGCCCGCGTGGATGCCGAACAGCTTTCCGGCGGCCGCGGTCGCGTTCCGGAGC
>NZ_QPLQ01000060.1:0-473 GCF_003665985.1 Haloarcula sp. Atlit-47R
CTCGTTACATCTCGTCGAACGCGAGTTCGGAGCCGAAATCGCCGACGCCGTCTCGACGGAAACCGAGTACGAGCGCCGGACGAAGCCGTTCGACGGCTGACACGCTCGCGCGAACCGGAGCTTCTCGAAGCGGATAAATCGACCGATAGCGACCCGCATACTGTGGTTTGTGCTAGCATACCCCTCCTCAAGTTTTAACAGGATTCCGCCCGACGCATGATACGGAGGTTACACATTATGAGCTACGAACTCGACCCGCTTCCGTACGAGTACGACGCCCTCGAACCGCACATCTCCGAGCAGGTGCTGACGTGGCATCACGACACCCACCACCAGGGCTACGTCAACGGCTGGAACGCGGCCGAAGAAACCCTCGCCGAGAACCGCGAAGCAGGCGAGTTCGGCTCGTCTGCCGGCGCGCTCCGCAACGTCACCCACAACGGCTCGGGACACATTCTGCACGACCTGTTCTG
>NZ_QPLQ01000061.1:0-468 GCF_003665985.1 Haloarcula sp. Atlit-47R
GATATAATGTCCAGCGAAACCGACGGCACATCAGACGACACCGGACCGCTCGCACGGTGGGCGCGGAATGCGATCCACAACCCACGACGTGTGTATCGAGCGTTGATCTACGTCGCGATGGCGTTTTTCATGGTCACGACAGTATTCCCGTTCTACTGGTTACTCGTCCTCGCGGTGACGCCGCAAGGGAACCTGCTGTCCGGGAGTTTCCTCCCAACTGTCGAGCTGTTCGGCGTCAGCGGTACGTTTCCGCTCCCCGTTCCGAAGGGATTCAATCCGACAGCGTTCGTTACCGTCTTCGAGCAGGTCCCGTTCCACCTGTACGTGCTGAATAGCTTCGTGCTAGCCACCACGACGACAGTTATCGTCCTCATCGTCGAGAGCCTCGCAGGCTACGTGTTCGGACGAATCGAGTTCCCCGGGCGCGCGCTGTTGATGCTCGGTATCCTCGCCATCAGTTACTTCCCG
>NZ_QPLQ01000062.1:0-465 GCF_003665985.1 Haloarcula sp. Atlit-47R
CACCGTCGTCGCCTTCCTGGTCGACCCCGACGCGCCCGTCACACGACAGGGAGCCATCGGTCGCTGACCGCGGCCCGACGCGCCGACCGGTCCCCGCCGCGAAGCGCCGCCACCCAACACACTCTCCAACACCCCGCCCAACTCGATGCTCACAGACACCGTCGGAATCCACCACGTCACGGGAATCGTCCGCGACGCGCAGGCGAACGTCGACTTCTACGCGACGACGCTCGGTCTGCGCCTCGTCAAGCAGACGGTGAACTTCAACGAGAAGTTCACGCGTCACCTGTTTTACGGCGACGAGACCGGCTCGCCCGGGACGGCCCTGACGTTCTTCCCGTACCCCGCCGAGGAGCCGGGTCGCCCCGGAACGCCGCAGATTCGGACCGTGTCGCTCGTGATACCCCCCGACGCCGTCGACTACTGGGCCGACCGCCTCACCGACCGCGGCGTCGAAGTCGACGG
>NZ_QPLQ01000063.1:0-462 GCF_003665985.1 Haloarcula sp. Atlit-47R
CCCTCGAAGCAGTTGACGCAAGCCTCACCACTGACCCACGGAGTGACTTCCCGGCGACCGCCTACAACACGTACCGCGACCAATCTCTTAGCGCATCATATTGGCAAGAAGACGCGCGCGAAGACGCAGATGACGCGGCCGCCGTGATTCGCAACGAGCTCCGTGTTACCCTCAAATCAGAAGCAAAAGACGCAGCGATCGATACGGTGGTCGAATACGCGGACCGCGGACTCAAGACGGCGACCGGCTTCAGCGGGATCGGGACCGCACTCACAGTCATTGACATTGCGTATAAATCCGACAAATTTGCCAGTTCGCTTGGCCCAGGCATTCAAAAACAGGCTATTGCGATCCACGTTGACCCTGGCACGGAATCGTATGATGACCTACGTGTGAAGCTTGCTGAACTCGAGCAGAACTCGGTGGCCTACAAGCAGGCGAAACAACGTGGCAACACCGCGG
>NZ_QPLQ01000064.1:0-462 GCF_003665985.1 Haloarcula sp. Atlit-47R
CGAACACCTTCAGACAACCGTTGATAACTACTTGCAGGATACAAAGACTCAGGCCCGTATCATCGGCAAAAACGCCTATATCAAGGCCCTGAACAACGGCAGTAGCAAAGCAGCGGCGAAGACTGAGGCGAAAAACGCAGTAGAGGACTACTACGCTGTTAAACAAGTGAACCTGCTCAATGCGTGGAGCCAAAGCACCTCTCACGCGAAGTACCTCAACGCCACCGCCGTCTCCGAGGGTGCGAGCATCAAGTACGTCGGCCAACCGCAGGAACACGACGGTAGTGATGTGGAAGCCACTGATCAAAACGTACAGGTCAAAAACTACGAGCAACAGGCCTCAACTACGCTGCTAAACGGCAGTTCAGCATCCTACAACGAGCTTCGGATTCACATTTGGGCCGACGGCAATGAGGGCGGAGGGCAGTACTTCAACGTCAGCCCGGTAACCGGCGAGTATCA
>NZ_QPLQ01000065.1:0-460 GCF_003665985.1 Haloarcula sp. Atlit-47R
GGCCGCGTTCTGGGAACTGAATCGCGGATTCGAACTCGGTCTCGGCGCGGGGACCGGCGGCGACGACAAGCTTTCCACGTACGAGGCGAAACTCACGGACGACTACCGCGAGCGATATCTCTCGTGGGTCGAGCGCTGTGCGACCGACGACCCCGGCTGCGTCGTCGTCGCCGAAGCGGTGTCGGACGGCGAACACAGCGGCAAGAGCGAGGACGCGACGCTCGTCGGCTACGCCTTCGCGCTCCCCGAGGAGATGACGTTCATCTGGGACGCCGCCGTCCTCAACGAACTGTTTCTCGACGCCGACTACCGCGGCTCGGTCGCCGCCGACGAACTCATGGACGCTGTGTTGGCCCACGCGCGCTCGCAGGACCTCCCCTTGGACCGAATCGTCCTCGACGTGGACGAGGCGAACGGTCGGGCGCGAGCGTTCTACGAGCGCTACGGCTTCGACCACTGG
>NZ_QPLQ01000066.1:0-460 GCF_003665985.1 Haloarcula sp. Atlit-47R
CTTCATCTGGGAGTTGCGGCGAGCGCCAGCCGCGGACGCCGAGTACCGCATCGAGTGGACCCAGCCCGGCCAGCGCGTCGCTGACGCCGAGCCGACGCTTGTCTCCTTCACCGGCCGGCGCTCTATCGAGGAATCGTATCAGCGCGTCATCGCCGAGGGGAAGACCTCCCGCGTGGAAGGCGAGACGTTCGTGGCTAACAACTACGGGCTCAACGTCGGGCTTGCGGAGGGCCCGGTCGACACGGGCTCGGAGACGGTGTACGACGTCGGCGACCGCTCGACGCAGTACGAGCGCAACATCGACTACACGATCGGGCACTCCGAAGGGTCGATCACTATCCTCGAGGGCGGGTCGATGACGCCCGGCGTCGAGTACGCGATCGACTACGAGTGGCGCTTCGAAGGCGAGTACGCCCAACCCGCCGTCGACGATCCGGACACGCTTCGCGAGGAGTTCCCC
>NZ_QPLQ01000067.1:0-458 GCF_003665985.1 Haloarcula sp. Atlit-47R
CTGCTTGGCGTCGACGGCCGCCTCGAAGCGGGCGCGAGCCTTCTCGCGGGAGATGATTTGCTTGCCCGCGATGTGGCCACAGCGCTTCGGCGTCGTCTGGTCTTCGATGTGGATGGCGGCGACACCGGCCTTCTCGTACTCGCGGACGGCGCGACGGACGTTGTGGATGCCGCCGTAGCCCGTGTCACAGTCGGCGATGATAGGGAGGTTCGTCGCCTCGACCATGCGCTTTGCATTCTCGACCATTTCGGTCATCGTGACCATCTCCAGGTCCGGGAAGCCGAACTGCCCGAGGACGGTCGAATACCCGGACATGTAGGCAGCGTCGTGGCCGGTCATCTCGGCGAGCCGCGCGTCGAGAGCATGGTACATGCCGGGTGCGAACACGAAGTCCTGCGTGTTCAGCATCTCGCGGAGTTCGCGGCCTTTCGGGTTGTCGATATCGCGGACGAAGACGT
>NZ_QPLQ01000068.1:0-457 GCF_003665985.1 Haloarcula sp. Atlit-47R
TCGAATTGTTCTACGAGGTCGTCTTCGTTCCCGCGGTAGAGGTGTGGTATGAGTGAATTTAGAGGATGAACGTCCTTGATCGGGTTATTGTCAAGCGTGTTGATAACGAACTTGTTGACCGTGTCGATATCGGCGTCACCGACGGCTTCCAACCCGTTCCGCAGGTCACCACTGTAAGCGCGAATCTTGGTTGCTATGAGGAACGCTGTTTCTAAGCACAGTTCTGGTTCGGTCGCTGCACAGTCCTCCATTATAATTGAGACGTGCGAGAGGGACTGGTAGGAGAGTGAATCAACGATACTCTGCACTTCAGTCAGTTTTTCTGAACACGACAGAGAGTCATCCACTTCGAGGTCTACGACGTGCCAGACGGGAAGTTCATTGTCCTCGGCCATGACTGGTAGTATAGTTGCCTATCTGATAGCTCTACTCCGAGAAAACCCGAATCTCGGAAGTC
>NZ_QPLQ01000069.1:0-457 GCF_003665985.1 Haloarcula sp. Atlit-47R
CCCGTCGGCGACGAGGTCGGAGACGAGTTCGAGCGTGCGCACTTGGTGGTTGATGTCGAGGCTGGCGGTCGGTTCGTCGAGGAGCAGGACGGGCGTCTCCTGTGCAAGCGCGCGAGCGATGAGGACGCGCTGGCGCTCGCCGCCGCTGACTTCCGTGACGGGCCGGTCGGCGAGCGACTCGACGGCGGTCCGGCGCATGGCTGACTCGACGGCCTCGTCGTCGCGCTCGCGCCAGCCCTCGAAGCGCCCGCGGTGGGGCGTGCGGCCCATCCTGACGACCTCGCGGACGGGGAAGTCGAAGGTGACGCTCGTGGTCTGCGGGACCGTCGCCACGAGCCTGCTCGTCGCCTTCGACGACAGGGCGTGGACATCCTCCCCGACGACGCGGACCGCGCCCTCGTCGGACGCGAGCGCGCCGTTGAGCGTCCGAAGCAACGTCGTCTTCCCCGCGCCGTTG
>NZ_QPLQ01000070.1:0-457 GCF_003665985.1 Haloarcula sp. Atlit-47R
CGTCTACTCCATCGAGACGCTCCAGCACATCCACCCCGACGACGCGTGGGTGTTCGAGGCGGTCGCTCGGAGCGCGAGCGACTACGTCGTCACCGTCGAAAACGAGGGCGACCGGTCGGTGCCGCCCGAGGACCGCGGCGTCAACGACGAGGAGTACGACTTCCCGCTGTACTACCGCGATTGGGCGGCCGTGTTCGAGCCGTTCGGCTTCGAACAGGTCGCCTGCGAACACGGCGACCGCGACACCCGCCGCGTGTTCCGCCGGGTCGACTGACCCCGCGAGCGCGGCCGCCCCGCGTTCACCTCAGAAGCCGCCGTAGCGGAGGTACACCATGTCGGCGATGAGGACGAGGTGGAACACTCCCTGCACGCCGCCGAGCATGGCGTTCTGTTTTCCGATGGCCGAGATGACGCCGGGGTCCGGGTCCTCGGAGGTCATCTCGAAGTACATCCGTAT
>NZ_QPLQ01000071.1:0-457 GCF_003665985.1 Haloarcula sp. Atlit-47R
TACGCTTCTTCAGCGCGCTGGCCAGCTCCTTCAGCTTGGCCTCGGCCAGCGGCACTCCGGTGATGGTGGTGACGGTCTTGCCGCCACGGCCCTTGGTCTCGCGGCGCACGCGGGCGATGCCGTCGCCGTCGGGAATCCGGCTCTGTTTGCAGATGCAGGCGTCCAC
The DNA here is from genome assembly GCF_003665985.1 of Haloarcula sp. Atlit-47R. Lineage (NCBI taxonomy): Archaea > Methanobacteriati > Methanobacteriota > Halobacteria > Halobacteriales > Haloarculaceae > Haloarcula > Haloarcula sp. Atlit-47R. The sequence goes on from NZ_QPLQ01000071.1 coordinate 167, forward strand.
GGGCTGGCCGCAGTCGGGGCAATGCCGACCGCTGTCGGTGGAATAGACGAGACCGCCCAGGGCGGAGAACGACGAAGCTTTCTTGACCACCGGCTTGTCCTCGTAGGGGACAGGATAGCGACTGGCCGGCAATGTACCGACCGCGAAGCCCCACTCAGGCAGGGGCAGCGCAACCAGGCGGGCGCCTGGCTTGAAAGGTGGCGCAGTGTACGGGCAAAAAGCCGGGCTGCTAAGTGCAAAATTGCGCCATCGTTCGACGTATTGGCGACCTCGTGCGGCAAAGCGCACAGC
>NZ_QPLQ01000072.1:0-456 GCF_003665985.1 Haloarcula sp. Atlit-47R
TCTCCACGACCGCGGCGAGCTTCAAAAAAGAGAGATTGGGGCTCAATCAGTGGTCTGGTATACCGAGTCTCAGCACTGATCGGAGTCTGCGACGGCGCGTTTTCCCTCGTCAGACAGCCAATAGACGTTTACCGTACCGACTTTTTCAACGTTAAGCAGCCCCTTCTCAACGAGATCGTCGAGGCGGTTTCGAGTCTGCTTGTACCCAACAGATGTCTTCGGTTCGATATCACGCGCAGTCGCAAATGGCTCTGGCCGGAGTCGTACGTATCTCAAGATATCCACGTCCCTGTCCGACGTTTCCGGTCCAGGCATTGTTTGTCCAATATGAGGCAAGGGATTAAGGAAACACCGATATGTAACGTTTCTTACGTTGGGTATTTCCTGCGATGGAACTATTAAGGAGGAGCTATTTGGGTGACATATGCGACGCTCACGAGCGGATCGGTGTCTCCC
>NZ_QPLQ01000073.1:0-455 GCF_003665985.1 Haloarcula sp. Atlit-47R
AGTGCAGACGGTGGCGCAGGCTCGTCGTAAATCGCGGTCAACACGAGCCGTGCAGTGTCCGAAGCGAGTGCGTCGAAGACATCTGCCGTCCCTTCTTCATCAACGCCGAGAACCTGAATTTCCCCCTCCTGTTTCGCAGACACATCGTCGGTGGAGGGCAGTAAGGACATACTGTTTGGTCTTACTGGAACCGACATAAGTTTCGGGTAGCCGCAGAGAAGCCCGAAGTTCCCGCCAAACGTCCTCTGGACGGACAAACAGCTTTTAGCGACAGGTGCGGTCACCTCGAAAGCCCCCTGGGCGCTCGACGGCCGCGACTCGCTGCGCGCCTCGTACCTGCGGTGCTTGCGTCGTCGGGGAACGTCGAGCGCCCGGCCCCTTTCAGTCCCGCCCGGAGCTGGTGTTGGGCACGCGCACCTCATCGGCTGGTTGGTGTGGTACGATACGGCACGCAC
>NZ_QPLQ01000074.1:0-454 GCF_003665985.1 Haloarcula sp. Atlit-47R
CTCGCTCGATGCTCCCGACGCGGCGCCGAACGCGACAGCGTTTCTTCGTCGCTCGCTCGCGCGCGATCCGAACGTTACCGCGCTCCGACAGAAAACGTCTATCGTGCTCCGACCGAGAGCGACTGCCCGAACCCGCCGACTGGGGCGGGATACCGAACGAAGTTTGAACGGATCCGAGGCGGACTCCGAACGGATGTTGTCCGGTCGTTGAAGAATCTATATCCCCGCCGTCGACCTCGTCGGGGACATGACGCGACGAGACGCGCGATGGCCGGCCCGGGCGTTCGGTCGCAGCGCGACGACGGCAGTATCCGCGGGCGCAGCGGCCGTTGCGGGCGTGGTTCAAGTGACCGCGATCCCGAGGTAGTGTATGATCGACGTTACCGAACAGCGCGACGCGCCGCTCGCGGCGGCGGCCGGCGCGGCCGCGGGCTCGTACCTCGCCACGGGGTGG
>NZ_QPLQ01000075.1:0-452 GCF_003665985.1 Haloarcula sp. Atlit-47R
TCATCGCGCGGTTCGTCGGCGAGGACCTCCCGGCCCTCGTCGAGGCGGCCCGCGACCGCGGCTTCCAGCCGCTCGTGGAGGTCCATACGCGCGAGGAACTCACGGCGGCGCTCGCGGCCGGTGCCGACATCGTCGGCATCAACAACCGCGACCTCGGGAAGCTGGAAGTCGACCTCGGCACGTTCGAGGAACTCGCGCCCGAAGCGCCCGAGGACGTGCTTCTCGTGGCCGAAAGCGGCGTGCAGACGGTCGACGACGCGCGGCGGATGCGCGAGGCCGGTGCCGACGCCCTCCTCGTCGGGACCGCCATCATGGACGGCGACGTGCGACAGAGCACGGAGACACTCACACAATGAGCGCAGACGGCAAATTCGGCGACTACGGCGGACAGTACGTTCCCGAGGCACTCATGCCGGCCATCGAGGAACTGACCGACGCGTACGAGCGGTACG
>NZ_QPLQ01000076.1:0-451 GCF_003665985.1 Haloarcula sp. Atlit-47R
CGGGATTTGTGGTCTGGAAGTACTCGTCGACGCGGATCGCCCCGTCAGGCTCCGTCTCGACGCCCACCCTCTCTAGACCGATATTTTCGCTATTGGGCTGGACTCCAGTTGCGACGAACAGCGCCTCGGCGGTGACCGCTCGCTCCTCGCCATCGACGACGGTCTCCACCGTGACGTCCTGCTGGCTCGGCTGGGAGCTGCCGTCGGTCGCTGCGGTCCGAACTCGTTTGAAGTCGTTGCCGGTCACGATGTCGATACCCTCCTCGTGGAGGGCCCGCTGGAGCTCCTGAGCGAGTTGGCCTTCCATATCCGAGAGGACGCGCTCGGAGCGCTGGAGGATCGTCACGTCGACGCCGACGCGGTGAAGAATCTGACCCCATTCGAGGGCAATGTACCCACCGCCGAGCATCACGATACTCTCGGGAAGGTCGCGTTCTTCGAGGATCGTCTC
>NZ_QPLQ01000077.1:0-450 GCF_003665985.1 Haloarcula sp. Atlit-47R
AGAAGAGGGGTTCCACGGCGCACAGGACCATCTCGCCCCGGACCTCGTCATCATCCCGAACCACGGGTTCGACCTCAAATCCGGCTTCAAGGGTCACGACGACGTGTTCGGCGTCGGCCCCCGCAACGGCATGCACTCGTTCGATAACGCGACGCTGCTTATCGACGACCCCGAGGTATCGGTCAGTGACGATATCGACCTCTACAACATCACGCCGACGATTCTCGATCTCATGGAGATTGATACTGACGCCACGTTCGAAGGTCGGAGTCTCATCTGAGCTTCGGCTTAGCAAGTCCGAGGAACGCCTGTGCTCTCAGTAGCCTATGGACTCGGTCTCCAGAAAGAGATGTACGTTCCTCAGTGGAAGCAAGCGAACAAAAGGCTCACAGATACTGTTTGCGAGGAGTGTCACCCTCGTCAAAAACCACAGAACGGCTGCAAACTGTG
>NZ_QPLQ01000078.1:0-450 GCF_003665985.1 Haloarcula sp. Atlit-47R
CCGGAAGGTTCCGGCGGACGTAGACCGCGAAGAAGTCATCGCCCGCGTGCTCGTACGCGAGGAGTCTGTCGAGGCTGTCCTCCGTGAGATGAACGATGACGGAGACGACACCAGCGACGAACCAGACGAGACGGCACACGAAGAGCCTGAACTCACGCCCGAAGAGCGCGAGATTCGCGACCTGAAGTCGCGAGTGAATCGGCTCGAATCTCACGTCGAAGACCTCAGCGAGACCATCGAGGAGAAAGACGAGACCATCGAGGAGTACAAGGAGGAACTCTCCGACGCCCGCCGCGAGGAGCGTCGAGAGGCCCGCGAGCGCCGCGAAGTCACCCGACTGGAACGCGAGAACGGTCGGTTAGAGCGGAAAGTCGAATCGCTCGAATCCGACAAGGCGGAGCTCGCAGACAAGCTCGACCAGCTGAAGTCGCTGTGGAAGCTCGACCACTC
>NZ_QPLQ01000079.1:0-449 GCF_003665985.1 Haloarcula sp. Atlit-47R
GACCCGTTTCACGACTGCAAGTTGGATCCCGAGGCGATCCTCGGGACACACACCTACGAAAACGTCCTGTTCACCGACGAGACGGAAACCCCGGTGAACGTGCTCACCGGCGAGACACCGGCACATTCGCAAGCAACCGTCGAGGAAGCGAAAGAGTTCGCTGCGAGTATCGACACGGAGACGCCCCAGATCGCGCTCCCCGCATCCGTCGAGTCGCAGATCGAAACACAGAGCAAGCCCTACACGGCGGCCGCATTCTTCCACTTCAAGGCGACTGGCTCGCTCGAACGCCACCGCGCCTACCACGCCGCCTACGAGGCGGATGCGTTCGCGGTCGACTTCGAGGCTGACTACGCATCGGGCGACCTGACTATTATTGTCGACTGAGTGGAAGTGGCCTGAAAGCGAGAATACAACCCTGTACCTCAACACGCGATACCGCTCGAAAC
>NZ_QPLQ01000080.1:0-449 GCF_003665985.1 Haloarcula sp. Atlit-47R
CCTACGTCACCCAGACCGAGCAGCAGGCGCGCTGGCACCGCAACAGCGGCTACTTCCCGGTCCGACAGAGCTCCATCGACCAGCTCACGGACGACGGCTGGTTCGAGAACAACCCCAACTTCAGCACGGCGTTCGACCAGCTACAAGACACCGAAGACACGCCCGCGACTCGCGGCGCGGTGATGGGCGTGTTCCCCAAGACCCGGTCGATTAACGAGGAGATATCGGTCAGCATCATCAACGACCAACTCGGCGTCGAGGAGGGACTGTCGCGGATGGACACGCAGGTCGGCGAGGCGCTCGCCGGGTACAACGGCAACTACGACGGGAGCCAGTAGGCTCCCTCGACACGTCAGTCACATGTCTACTGCCACAAAACCGTACGATTCGACGCTTCAGGCGGCGCTGTTGTTGCTCCCGACAGCTGCGGTACTCGTCGCGTTTCTGTA
>NZ_QPLQ01000081.1:0-448 GCF_003665985.1 Haloarcula sp. Atlit-47R
CACAACTCGCGTGGCGCGAATTCTACGCTCACGTCCTTCGGTACAATCCGAACGTCGTGACGGAGAACTACAAGGAGTACGAACACGACATCCAGTGGCGCGACGACTCTGACGAACTGGCGGCGTGGAAAGAAGGCCGCACCGGCTACCCCATCGTCGATGCCGGGATGCGCCAACTGAAAAAAGAGGCGTACATGCACAACCGCGTCCGGATGATTGTCGCGTCGTTCCTCACGAAGGACCTCCTGTGCAATTGGCGACACGGTTACGACCACTTCCGTGAGTATCTCTCGGACCACGACACGGCCAACGACAACGGCGGATGGCAGTGGGCCGCATCGACGGGGACCGATGCTCAACCCTACTTCCGCATCTTCAACCCGATGACGCAGGGCGAGCGCTACGACCCGGACGGAGAGTACATCAAGAAGTACGTGCCGGAGTTGGA
>NZ_QPLQ01000082.1:0-448 GCF_003665985.1 Haloarcula sp. Atlit-47R
CTCGAACAGCGTCGCTTCGGTCGCATCCGACCTCGCCGGCCTCGTCGCCGCGGCCTTCGGCCTCATCATCTCCGTGCTCTTCGTCGCCGTCGGCCCCGTCGTCTACCGAAGCGACCTCAAGACCAACCACGTCGCCCGCGTCGCCGGCTGGAACCTCCTCGGCGTCGTCGTCACCGTGTTCGTCCTCGCGCTCATCGGGAGCTACCAGCAGGCCGCGGCCGGGACGGTCAGCGAACCGCTTTTCAGCGCCGCCGTGGTCGTGGGCGTGAGCGCCGTCGCGCACGTCCTCATCGGCCTCAACGACGTGCGCCGGATTCGGACCCGCGAGCTATCGGAGCAGTACAAACGCTCCGCGGTCATCAACCGACTCGTCCGCCACAACCTCCGACACACCGCGCAGTTGCTCCTCGGCTGGGGCGACCGACTCGCCACCGACGGCGGCGACGAC
>NZ_QPLQ01000083.1:0-447 GCF_003665985.1 Haloarcula sp. Atlit-47R
GACGCCTACTCAGCCCACCACGCCTCGCGCGCTGGGAAGCTGATGTCGGACCACCCCGTCACAGCCACCGACACGCGTCCACCGTACCAGCTCTTTGCGACGTTCCGCAGCGTCACCCGCTCGCCTTCTCTCACAGCCGGTTTTCTCGACTTGGCCCAAATGGTGAATTTCGTCGTTCCAGTTTCGTCCTCGATGAGTCCCACTTGTTGAATCGCCGCGCTCGACGACTCCCACAACTGCGTAATCGTACCTTCAATCGACACTTCACGACGACTGACCTCACTGACCGCCGCAATCGGAATCACCGTCCCGGGTGCCTGTTGCAACTCCTCGAACACACCCACGACCGCGCTCATCATCGAGTTCCCGTCTGCGACTACTTCGGCCAGCCGCCGACTGATCGCTGCCCGCGACCACCCATCCAGTTTCGACTGCATCCGTGCCGCC
>NZ_QPLQ01000084.1:0-447 GCF_003665985.1 Haloarcula sp. Atlit-47R
AGTTATAAAATAAGGAGGAAATAGAAATGAACGATTAGAATTTTACTTGATTTATTGTTTTTAGAAGTGTTTTATGTAAAAAAAGGAAAGGACAATAAAGAAAACAATGTTAGCAAACCAAATGAAGTACAAGCATAGACTTAGTAAGCAGAAGCTACCTATCAGCATGGTTTCCTGCTTGCTAGGAGTAGGGGTACTTGCCTCTACGACTTCTGTCTCAGCTGATAATATTCCGACTATTACTATTAAATCGGGAGCAGGTACAACAATTGACCCTCGACTACCGAAAACCCTCCTTTCTAAGCCCGAAGAGAAACCAGAGGAAACACCTAAACTTCCAGATGAGCGACATTATGGTGATGATGTCAGACCAGAAGAAACTCCTAAGCTTCCAGACGAGCGACATTATGGTGACGACATCAGAAAACCTGAGGATACTCCAAAGCT
>NZ_QPLQ01000085.1:0-445 GCF_003665985.1 Haloarcula sp. Atlit-47R
CCTTCCGCTACCTGGAGCCGGAGCAGTACAAGCAGATTGCCAAGCTGCTGCATGAGCGCCGCCTGGATCGCGAGCAGTACATCGCTGACGTGATGCAGCAGTTGCGCGAGGAACTGACCGCCACCGGCATCAAGGCCGACATCAGCGGCCGCGCCAAACACATCTATTCCATCTGGCGGAAGATGCAGCGCAAGGGCCTGCAGTTCAGCCAGATCTACGACGTGCGCGCCGTGCGCGTGCTGGTGCCGGAGGTGCGCGACTGCTACACCGCGCTCGGCATCGTGCACACCCTGTGGCGGCACATCCCCAAGGAATTCGACGACTACATCGCCAACCCCAAGGAGAACGGCTACCGCTCGCTGCATACCGCGGTGATCGGCCCGGACGGCAAGGTGCTGGAGGTGCAGATCCGCACCAACGCCATGCACGAGGAAGCCGAGCTGGG
>NZ_QPLQ01000086.1:0-445 GCF_003665985.1 Haloarcula sp. Atlit-47R
ACGGGATTCCCGTGACGTTCACCCGGGACGTCATCGCCGACCTCCTGCACGACCGCGTCGACCGCAGACACCCCGACCTCGACGTGTCTTCGGTGGTGATGCCGACCGACGTGCTCGACGAGATGGTCGCCGAGCTGTCGGACGCGCCCGTGTTCTCGCGGGCGGAGTCCTCGGAGTACGAGGGCCGCATCGCCATGGTCAAAGAGTACATCTTCGACCAGCAGGAGGCGGACGTACTCGACGCGCTTCTCGCCGACAAGGGCGTCGAGCGCGAGACGGTCGAGGAGTACGTCGAACACGTCTACGCGTGGGCGTCCGACGGGCAGATAGAGACCGAGCGCGGGCCGGTCGACCCCGACCCGCTTCTCATGAAGCTGTTCGAGACCGAGCACCTCGGGCGCTTCTCGCCGAACGACTACGAGGGCAACGACCCCTCCGAGACGGT
>NZ_QPLQ01000087.1:0-445 GCF_003665985.1 Haloarcula sp. Atlit-47R
CTCGCGGACAGCGACCCGACTGACATTGCAGCGGCGGCGAACGTGACCGAAAACAAGGCACAGGACTGGATCGATCGCGCCAACGAACTCGTGCGCGAACAGCGCTCGAAGACGGGAGTATCTCCAATTATATCATTTTTATAGGTATAATAGGATTCATATACTTATAAATCTATATTTTCTATTGTCCAATCGGGTCGCCGACCAACGGATATCCTGGAGACCGTCCACGGCAGACCGATCCTCTCGTCGGCAAGGTAGTTCCGCGACTCGTCGCGAAAGCAACATCGAAGTACGACACGGTCGAAGGCTCGACTGTGATACTTGACGCGCGCCGTGTGATACCTGGAGGGCACCGTGATGGCTGAGTCCGGCCCGATCGAGATCAATACGTTCTCGCCGGTGTGGACCGCTGGGTCGCAGTGGCCGTGGGTAGTCGTGATGG
>NZ_QPLQ01000088.1:0-445 GCF_003665985.1 Haloarcula sp. Atlit-47R
CGCCGGTTAATTCTATCGATGGGCGCGAAACCCGGCGTTGTCGCCCGCGGACATATCGACTTCGCTACCGTACCGTCCGCCCGCCGGGCCACGCTTCAGTGTGCGGTTGTCCAGTCTCGCTGGCGGTCTCCGACGGTGACTGGACGATGGTCTCGACCGTACTTACCTCCCGTGTCGTGACTTTCAGCCCCGAACGGACGGGGAAAGACCAATATGTTTATTACATACGATTGCTTGGTATCATACCACGAGGCAGAACAAATAATGGTGATTCAGAAAGTCGGGGCCGTCCTTGATAGAATCGGCTTGGAGAGCGTTCGTTCAAGTCCGCTGTCAGTCTTCTTCATCCTGTTTTCGGTCGTCGTCGTCTTCTTTGCGAGCCAGTTCCCGTCGGGTGACGGCGTCGGGCCGTCGTTCTTCCCGATTGCGGTGTCGGTCGGCATCA
>NZ_QPLQ01000089.1:0-445 GCF_003665985.1 Haloarcula sp. Atlit-47R
CATAGAGCAGACACAGCGACGCTGTCCCCCACGTGTGGGCCGCGACCGATTCAGGCGAGTCAATATTCCGAAGCACCCATCCCGTCCGAAGTTCGTCCTTCAACTCGAACCATTCGAGCAAGGAGTCGAGTTCGTTGGTCATCATATCGTGGAGAAGGGAAGTGGCCAGTTCAACTCATCGAGACTACTACACCGGGGCACCGACATTCAATCAATAAATCCCCAGAAACGGTGTGCCGAGCAATTCACCGCTGGACCTGCGAAAACATCACCCTGTGAAAAGTTCTATATACCCTGTTACAGACAAAGCTACGTCTGATAAAGAGGTTCAACAGAGCAGCGACAACGAACCACAGATAAGAGATTTCAGACCGCGTCGAGTGTTGAGAGAATCTCTTCGGCCGTCCCGCTAACCCGACCCAGTCGCTCTTGCAGCACGTCTGTC
>NZ_QPLQ01000090.1:0-443 GCF_003665985.1 Haloarcula sp. Atlit-47R
GTTTTGCCCATGGATTCGTGGTTGTCTCTGAAACTGCTGAGTTTATCTACAAGACTACTGATTACTACGCCCCCGCTTATGAGCGCTGTCTCCTCTGGAATGATGTCGAACTCAACATTGCCTGGCCCGCAGGAATTCTCCCCATCCTTTCCGCCAAGGATGCGCAAGGCAAATCCTTGGCGGAAGCAGAGGCATTTATCTGATGCGCCAGTTTTCTGCAACACTGTTCGAAATGATCGCGAGTATCTCGCGTAACCGTGGGCTCATACAAACCTCTGCAAAGCGCGAGGTGCTTGGGCGTTATCGCGGCTCTACTCTTGGCCTGTTGTGGTCGTTCTTCAACCCGCTTCTAATGCTGGTTGTATATACCTTCGTCTTCAGCGAAGTCTTTAAGGCCCGCTGGAGTGCGGGTAGCGAATCTAAAACCGAATTTGCACTTGTGC
>NZ_QPLQ01000091.1:0-442 GCF_003665985.1 Haloarcula sp. Atlit-47R
CCCGGATCGACGGCTCAGTGAGGCTCGACGGCCAGGAGATCTACCAAGACGGGGTCAACCTCGTCGAACTCCGGAAGCGGGTCGGGATGGTGTTCCAGTCGCCGAACCCGTTCCCGAAGTCGATCCGCGAGAACATCGCCTACGGCCCGGAGAAGCACGGCGACCTCGACACGGGCCTGCTCGCTCGGCTCCTGAACCGGAGCGACGCTGAGGAGCGCGACGAGCTGGTCGAGCGGTGCCTCCGCGACGCGGCGCTGTGGGACGAGGTGAGCGACCGGCTCGACGACAACGCGCTCGGCCTCTCCGGCGGGCAACAGCAGCGCCTGTGTATCGCCCGATGTCTCTCCGTCGACCCCGAGGTCATCCTGATGGACGAGCCGGCCTCCGCGCTCGACCCGATCGCCACCGCGAAGATCGAGGACCTGATCGACGACCTCGCGGA
>NZ_QPLQ01000092.1:0-442 GCF_003665985.1 Haloarcula sp. Atlit-47R
GGTTCGTGTAGATGCGCTTTTACCGTCGGAGCGTGCAACAAGGAGTAGTACCCAGCTATGGCCTTCGTCACGAAACTCACCTTTCAAAGCGGTGATAAGGCGGTCCTCGACCGAGTGGTCGACGACCTCAAGCAGTTCGTCGAGCGGAAGGGCGCGGAGTGCCGCGGCCCCCACTCCGACCAGCCGAAGCAGGTGAGCGTCCCGCAGTATCGGACGCTCCAGCCCGGCGACCAGTTCTCGTCGTGGACCTACCCCGTGTACACCCGTCGGCTCGAAATCCACGGCGCGGACCAGATCGCCCGCTAAGTCGGCCTCAGGGAGTTCCCCGACGGCGTCCACCTCGAAATCGAAGTCGAACAGAAGAAACCGCTCGGTCACCGTCGCTGACGGCGGCCACGGAGCGCGAAAGAAGACGCGGGTCTGCGCTTTTTCGTCCCGGTTT
>NZ_QPLQ01000093.1:0-442 GCF_003665985.1 Haloarcula sp. Atlit-47R
CGGGAACTGCTGGCCGACGTGTTCGACGCCGCGATAGTGCATGCACAGCGGGAGACGCTGCTGCTCCTCGCGCTGTTCGTGTTACTCGTGCTCCTCGTTTCGACGCTCCTCCCGGGCGGTGAGACCGACAGCGGTCCGTGAGCGCAGCGGCACCGTTCTCCCGAGGAACTGAACGGAATAGACGTCCGCACGGCCCGACTTCAGACGGGGAGCCATCGATGGGACATCCGGCTAGCTAAAATCTTCAATTTGATAATTTTAATTTCATCAGTAGTGCGTGTTTTCCAAATTACCATCCACTATACAATAGTTTGTATTTCTGGAATGCAAGATAGAAACACTGTATTGAAGTAGCAGAGAAAAATCTATTTTCGTCACAGATAGTAGTGTCTACTACAGACATTAGTCATAATTTCTCTTGCTCGTCTGCTGTAAGATTTAC
>NZ_QPLQ01000094.1:0-441 GCF_003665985.1 Haloarcula sp. Atlit-47R
TAGGAGACGGTGTGTTATCGGTCGAGTTGCACTCGCATTCGTCTCTGTCCTACGACGGGCGGGACCCAATCGAGTACCTCCTCGAACAGGCGGTCGCGGTCGGCTTGGACGCCCTCGCCGTGACCGACCACGACGAGATAGACGCCAGCCTCGAAGCCGCGGAGCTCGCGGCCGACTACGGGCTGGTCGGCATCCCGGGGATGGAGGTCACCTGCGCCGCGGGCCACGTCCTCGCCTTGGGCGTCGAGGAGCTGATTCCCGCGGGACTGTCGTACGACGAGACGCTCGACCGCATCCGCGACGCGGGCGGCATCGCCGTCATCCCGCACCCGTTTCAGAAGTCGCGCCACGGCGTCGCCCCTCACATCTCCAGCGCGCAGCTCGCCAGCGCCGACGCCATCGAAATCTACAACTCGCGGCTCCTCACCGGCATCGCCAACC
>NZ_QPLQ01000095.1:0-441 GCF_003665985.1 Haloarcula sp. Atlit-47R
GATTTACTCGAAGTACTTCTCCGGCTAATCCGAACCACCACGCGATTTTATTACACCACTGTGAGATTAATTACCAATGGCAGAATCATACTCTGAGGGGCGAGCCGCCGACGACGGATACGAGGAGCAGTTTTTGAACGACAAGACGCTCAAACTCGCTGGTGCCGCAGTTGCGACACTATTTACGCTTGGTGTCGGTGTCTTTATCGCTGCCATCATATTCACACAGGTCGACTTCGACCTGTTCGTCGAGATTATCTACCCGCAGTTCGTCTTCGCGTACCTGCGGGTGCTCGGCATCTTCCTGGCGGGGAGCGTCCTCTCTATCATCGCCGGCATTTTCGTCGGCCTCGGCCGCGTTTCGAAGACCAGAATTACAAATATGGTTGCGAGTGGCTACGTCGAGTTCTTCCGTGGAACGCCGCTTCTCTTCCAACTTGT
>NZ_QPLQ01000096.1:0-439 GCF_003665985.1 Haloarcula sp. Atlit-47R
CGTCGTCGATCATCACGGCCGGGGCCTTGTCGCAGTTGCCCAGGCAGCACACCGGCAGCAGGGTGAAGCGGCCGTCGGCGGTGGTCTGGCCGGGGACGATGCCGAGCTTGTCCTTGAGGCTGCCGAGTAGATTCTCATGCCCGCCGATGAAGCAGGTCATGCTGTCGCACACACGGATCACGTGGCGGCCGACCGGCACGCGGAAGATCTGGCTGTAGCAGGTGGCCACGCCTTCGACGTCGCGGGCAGGGATACCGAGGATGTCGGCGATGGCGTAGATGGCGCCGTCCGGCACCCAGCCACGCTGCTTCTGCACGATCTTCAGGGCTTCGATGGACGCCGCGCGCGGGTCCTCGTAGTGGTGCATTTCATGTTCGATGGCGTCGTACTCGGCCTGGCTGAGTTCGAAGCGGTCGGTTTGGATCAGGTCAGTCTGGCT
>NZ_QPLQ01000097.1:0-438 GCF_003665985.1 Haloarcula sp. Atlit-47R
GACGTTAGGTCGAGAGAGACCGTCGGTTCGTGCTGGAGTGCGTCGTGGTGCAGAGGCGTCAGCGCCTGAGCGTTGGTCCCATAGAGACCGAGATGTGTGTCTTTGCCCCGGTCGCTCAGGTAGTAACCAGTGTGGTACGTTCCCAGGGTTCCTCCACGAGTTTCGAACTGCAGAACTGCCCCGGTTTCGACGTCCGCCTCGTCGGCTTCGTGAAATCGCGCGTTTATCCGAGAGATTGGATCGTCAAGAATCCACGGCATCATATCGACCCAATGAGGACCGATCCACTGGAGTGCGCCACCCCGGCTCGTCTCTTGATCGTAGATGTAGTGATCGGTGTTCCGATAGGAGAGCTGGCTGGCGTTGAACCGACCGTCGACGGTCCACACATCACCGAAGAACCCATCAGAAACTCGGTCACGAAGTTCTATCGCGACC
>NZ_QPLQ01000098.1:0-438 GCF_003665985.1 Haloarcula sp. Atlit-47R
GCGCTATCACCTGTCGATGGATACAACGACGCCACAGTTCCGGGATGACGGCACTATCGAGCGGAACTCGAAGCGATAGCAGTGGTTCAGGGTCGGCTATAAAGCGAATAGAGGATACAGACCAGTCCGACGACTTCGATGAGTCTGTTCAGTATGGGGACGTAGTACGTGTACACAACCGGGCCGAACCCGAGCGCGGTTCCGGCCGATGCGACCGTCAACGATATCACGAACGGCACGGCCGTGAGGAGGACCAGTCCAACCGCGAGCCACAGCATCGGCTGGCTTCGATTGCGTCGGTATCCGCGGTAGGCTTGAAAAACGATGGCAAGGCTGAGAACCAACGCCAGTAGCGTCACCGCCAGCAACACGAGGTAGTTCACGTACAGGTCCATGCTGGGTTGAACCATCTCAGATTCCCTCCCAGAGGTCGGTGAA
>NZ_QPLQ01000099.1:0-438 GCF_003665985.1 Haloarcula sp. Atlit-47R
CCTTCACCGACCCGATCGACAACCTGCTCGACTACAGCCCCTGGACGCTCAGGCGCGAGGGCGAGGTCAAGCAGGTGGAGCTGGTCAGCGGCCGCCTCCAGGGCAAAGTCCTGGTGGCCAAGCTCAAGGGGCTCGATGACCGCGAGGTAGCACGTACCTACGCGGGTTTCGACATATGCGTACCCCGTGCACTGCTGCCCGACCTGGATGAAGGCGAGTTCTACTGGCATCAGCTGGAAGGACTGAAGGTGATCGACCTGCAAGGGCAACTGCTCGGGCGCCTCGATCACCTGCTGGAAACCGGCTCCAACGACGTGATGGTGGTCAAGCCCTGTGCGGGCAGCCTGGATGATCGCGAGCGCCTGCTGCCGTACACCGAGCAGTGCGTGCAGCACATCGACCTGGTCGCCGGCGAGATGCGGGTGGACTGGGACGCGG
>NZ_QPLQ01000100.1:0-436 GCF_003665985.1 Haloarcula sp. Atlit-47R
CAAAAAGAGACAAATGGTGGTGAATGTGGCGGTGGAAATTCTAAGAAGAGACAGATCTTATATGTGGGGCAGTTAACTTATTCTAAAGGAGTTGATGTATTAGTAGAAGCAGTTGCTGACTTTGATTCAGAAGATATTGAGGTACATATTCTGGGGAAGGGACCCCAAAAGTCTAAACTTGAATTGATGGCCTCAGACTTAGAAAATATTCACATTCACGGATTTGTACCTGAAGATGAATTGAAACAGATGTATTTGGAAGCGGATCTTACAGTTGTTCCTTCAAGATGGTATGATAATTCTCCGATGGTGATCTACGAAAGCGTTGCCTATGGAACTCCCGTAATTGCATCAAAGTTTGGTGGAATTCCAGAATTAATAGATAATGGTCAGACGGGACACTTGTTTGAACCCGAGAACCCAAACCAATTGAAAA
>NZ_QPLQ01000101.1:0-436 GCF_003665985.1 Haloarcula sp. Atlit-47R
GGCTCTGAATCGCGGTCAGCGTCAGCCGACCGATGCCGGGCCAGAAGAACACCTCTTCGAGCACGACGACCCCGCCGAACGCGTAGCTGAACTGGAACGCGATGACCGTGATGACGGGGATGATTGCGTTCTTGAGCGCGTGTCTGAGGACGATGACCCGTTGGCTCATCCCCTTCGCACGCGCGAGATTGATGTACTCCTCGATCAGCACCTCCAGCATCGACGACCGGGTCATCCGCATGATGTAGGCGGTGAGCGCGAAGCCCATCGCCCCCGCGGGGAGGACGAGTCGCGTGAGCGACCCGACGAGGTCATCGCTCGGGGAGACGTACCCCCCGGTCGGAAAGAGGTTCAGCCAGACGGCGAACACCAGGATGCACACCAGCCCCCACAGGAAGATGGGCATCGAGATGCCGACGAAGGCGAACATCGAAGC
>NZ_QPLQ01000102.1:0-435 GCF_003665985.1 Haloarcula sp. Atlit-47R
ATTTTTTGGCTTTTTACCATAAAAAGTATATCATTGCGGTGACCTTGGGCTGTATGATTGCTAATTTTTATAGCTTTGGCTTGATTGATGTTTTGGTGGGTGGAGGCTCAACGCTCATTTTTGTTAGCTTAGGATTTGCTTTATTTAAGCAATACCAAGAGGAATATCTCTTAAGTGGCTTGCTGAATAAGGCCTTTGTTTATTTCTCACTATTTTTTGCGACTTCTATGATCACCGTTGCTATTGAGCTTTACTTTTTTGGAGCACCATTTTTCCTAACCTGGTTTACCACTGCTGTGGGGGAATTGGCTTCGCTTATCATTGGATCTATGATTATTGATAGCCTGTCAAAACGCATTAATTTACGACAATAATAGCTAGATGAAGCTTTCCTTTTGGGAAGCTTTTTTACTTTCTACTAGCTAGGCAATAGCT
>NZ_QPLQ01000103.1:0-435 GCF_003665985.1 Haloarcula sp. Atlit-47R
CAGCCGGAGACGAAGCAATAGATATTGCGCCATACAGTTTATGAAATTGACGACTGTCGGTTTGCAGTACGAGACAAACCCCCCGTCAGCACCGAGTCACCACAGTCGTGAGGGCCGAACCGGTCCAGTTAGAATAATATGCTGCGTCACGTTTCGACAGTGAGTTGCAGCACTCTGGCGGTGTACCGGGAAAGTTCATCGACCTCAGTCCATCTCTCATACGCGGGTGTTCATGCGGCTCGTACCCTGGAGTCGAAGCACCCAAAGCGGCCCTCTGCCGACCAATCCGAAACTGAATACACGATTTTCGAGACAATCAGCGGTGGTGAAATGTATTTGAGAAGAATACGAGTGTCGTTGTCTGCTATGGACAATGAGTTTTAGTAAACAACTGATGGAAGCGCGTACAGACTAAATGAATTGTATATCGCTATA
>NZ_QPLQ01000104.1:0-434 GCF_003665985.1 Haloarcula sp. Atlit-47R
TCCATGAGCTGTTCCTCCGCGATCTCCTCGTACAGCTTGTACGTGATGGAGACCGTAAGGAGCAGCCCCGTCCCGGAGACTGCGCCGATGGTGCCGAGCATGTTCGCCATGACGGCGAGCAGGCCGACGAGCGCGCCACCGATGACGGTCACTTGCGGGATGTACCGCTCCATGACCTTCTCGATGACCTGCGGGTTGCGTCGGAACCCGGGAATCTGCATCCCGGAGTTCTGAATCTGTCGCGCGGTCGATTCCGGACCCATACCCGTCGTCTCGACCCAGAATATCGCGAACACCGCGCCACCGACGATCATGAAGACCAGGTCGATGAGCACGCGGATGGCGATGTCGAGCGGGTCGGCCGACGTGAGCCCGAGGAACCACATCCAGTCGGACCGCGACTGGATGGGCGCGAGGTAGTAGAACAGGCCACC
>NZ_QPLQ01000105.1:0-434 GCF_003665985.1 Haloarcula sp. Atlit-47R
CTCTCGTTCCGCGATGGCTGGAGACTCTTCGGTAGCAAGGTCACCCAGCAAGACATGAAGCGACAGGAGACGCGCGGCAAACTCGCCGAACTCGACTGGAGCACCCGACAGCAACTCTACTTAGTGCTCATCTTCGCCGGTGGCCTCGCACTCGGAATGTTCGGTCCCGCGCTCGCAACGTCCATCGCTGGCGGCGGTGGAGGCGGCGGCATCGGTGGTGGAATCAGTCTCCCGCTCTTCGTCAGCGCCCTTCCGGGGGTGTTCTGAATGTCGGGCCGATTCTCAGACCGCGTCTTCACGCTCTCGATGATTCTTATGCTCCTAGTCATGGACGTTGTTCAGTTCAACTTGCTTCACGATCTGGGGGCTATCGACCAAACGGGAGTTGAAGCGATCAGAACTGCACTATGGCCCAGTTCGGGACTCTTGATTGT
>NZ_QPLQ01000106.1:0-434 GCF_003665985.1 Haloarcula sp. Atlit-47R
AAGATGATGATTGGCATGCTTGGTTGTTGACTACAAGCTGATAGCCTTGTGGGAGGCTTTGCTTTCATAAGGCTTAAGGGCTATTTTTACTTTAATGTAAGGCTCCTTGGCTGGCAGCTATCGAGACTTGGAGATGATAGAGTGCTAGCTAAGGCTTTGACTTGAGACGATCGGCTAGACCAATAATCAAGAGGATCAACCCTAAAACAAAGAAAATCCATTTAAAGCTGAGTAAGGCATAAAGGATAAAAATAGCAGCTGAGAGGTAACTAATGTATTCTTTTTTCATAAAATGCTCCCTATCTTTTTACACTATTGAAGCATAAAAATCAGCTTAAATGCTGCTGAGATCAATGACTGCTTTATTTAAGCTTTCATTGGCCTAGCTAAAAACCGTTTATCCTAGCCGCATGTCATCATTGCAAACAAAAAGG
>NZ_QPLQ01000107.1:0-433 GCF_003665985.1 Haloarcula sp. Atlit-47R
ACATAGGCGTAAGGGCAGGGCTGCTTTTAGTCAAGAACTGTTCAACATCTCATCAATCAGCGCTAACTAAGACGATAGGCTAGCCCATGCATTGCTAGAAACCTCAATCATCTTGAGCCATTATCAGCTGTCATCAGTCATAAAGGACTATAGCCAAAAGTCCAGTCTTGTCTTTTGTGAGCCTTTAGCTTACCACCGCTTAGCCTTAACATTTGTCCTAATCAGGAGCTGACATACTTGGTGCTTCGACTAAAGGACCTATCTGCTTTTCTGCTAAAGCCACAAGACCAAATATTGTTAGCATCTTTCTTTGAGGGACTACAAGGATTAACACTTCTCTGCCATGATGGCTAGCTGCGTGATCAGCTTTTGCCATGTGATGTGCCTCACTAAGGCTGTGAAGAGGCTACAGTGATCTGACCTGTTTGATAAT
>NZ_QPLQ01000108.1:0-432 GCF_003665985.1 Haloarcula sp. Atlit-47R
GGAGTTGGAGAGCGACCTCGAACGGGTCTCGGTCTGATTCGACGGCGCACGCTCGACAGGTCGATCCGCGTTCGTGTCTACCTTTCTCGCATTTTGGCAATACTTATTCATCTCTGTTCAGTACCGATTCGCACATGTCGATCACTCTTCCGGGGCCGACGCTCGGCGTCGTCGGCGGCGGACAGCTGGGCCGGATGCTGGGCGAGGCCGCCGCGCCGCTCGGCGTCGACCTCGTCGTGTTGGACCCGACGCCCGACTGTCCGGCGGCGCCCGTCGCGGCCGACCAGATCGTCGGCGACTTCGACGACGCGGACGCGATCGACGAGCTCGCCGCCCGCGTCGACGCCCTGACCTTCGAGATCGAACTCGCGGACCCGGCCGTCCTCGCGGCCGCGAGCGAGGAGCACGGCGTTCCGGTCCATCCGGACCCCG
>NZ_QPLQ01000109.1:0-430 GCF_003665985.1 Haloarcula sp. Atlit-47R
CGTCGGCGGCCTCGGCGGCCTCCTCGTCGTCGCCATTCTCCTGAATGGTGATGATGACGTCGCCGACGGGGACGACCTCGCCCTCCTCGGCGAGGAGTTCCTTCACCGTCCCGTCGAACGGCGAGGGCACGTCGACGAGCGCCTTGTCGGTCTCGACCTCCGCGAGCACCTGGTCTTCGGTTACCTCGTCGCCCGGCGCGACGTGCCACGTTACGAGTTCGCCTTCCGCGACGCCTTCACCGACGTCGGGGAGTTTGAATTCCTTGAGCGCCATCGTTCAGAAGTTCACCGCCTCACGAATACCTTCTTCGACGCGGGCGACCGACGGGAGGTAGTAGTCCTCCAGCGCGTACAGCGGGTACGGCACGTCGTAGCCCGCGACGCGCTTGACCGGCGCTTCCTGATAGAGCAGCGCCTCCTCCTGAACCGT
>NZ_QPLQ01000110.1:0-430 GCF_003665985.1 Haloarcula sp. Atlit-47R
CTACCTCCGGGAGATCGAACAGGAGCACGGCGACCTGCTCGCGGAGCTACCGGACAAAGAACTGGCGGCAGCGCCGTCCGGATCGGAACTCGCAGAAGAGTACTACGGCGCGATGGGCGCGTGCATCAACTTCGCGTGGGTGAACCGTCAGCTGATTATGCACCGGACGCGACGCGTCTTCGAGCGCGTCTTCGGCCGCGACTGGGAGGCGATGGAGATGGAGCTCCTCTACGACGTCGCCCACAACATCGGCAAGAAGGAGGTCCACGAGGTGGCCGTCGACGCCGACGGGCGGCCGACCAGCCCCGACGACGCGGTCGACCGTCAGGAACGGGAACTGTACGTCCACCGGAAGGGAGCCACGCGGGCGTTCCCCGCCGGACGGCCCGAGATCCCGGCCGCCTACCGTGACGTCGGCCAGCCGATCATC
>NZ_QPLQ01000111.1:0-429 GCF_003665985.1 Haloarcula sp. Atlit-47R
TCAAAGGGGCCTAGGCCCTTTGCGCGAATGCTAATTGTGATGGCAGCAGACGCGCATTCCGACAGAATCCCCTGACTCACTTATGGCTTCTGACTGTGGATTGTCCGTACCGACTTCCTCAAAAGAGTACAGTTGTAGCGGCACTGTGAATCAGAGCAGCGAGTCGGACCAGAGGCCGTCGCTGTCGTCGCCGTCGTCAGGTTGCACCGCATCTGGACCGGTGTCTTCCCCGCCTTCGGTGTGGGGGTTTTCGTCGCGGGACCTGTCTCTACGGTCCTCAATACCCTCGACAAGCGGGTAACAGGTGTCGTCGACTCGGTCGTACCGTTGCAGACCGATATTGTCGTTCGGCAGGACTGCGATAGTCCACTCGTCGCGCGTCGGGAGTGCGCCCAGTTCGTCGATAGCACCCGCGAACTCCATCTCGGG
>NZ_QPLQ01000112.1:0-429 GCF_003665985.1 Haloarcula sp. Atlit-47R
TCCACGGTGTGCGGCGGCCTCGTTTTCCTGGATGACGTCGGCGCCTTCCGGCACCTGGAACTCGAACTGGGCGGGGTCCAGCTTCTGGTTCATTTTCACGCCGAGAAACAGGATGTTGGTGCGCTGGCCGATGCTGTCGATCAGCTGCATGTCGTTGATCACGCCCTTGCGGAACGACAGGCGCAGGTTGTCGAACAGGCTGTCCTTGGCCTTGGGCTTGAGGATGAAGTCGACCACGTCACCGCCTTCCTTGAAGGTGATCTCGAAGTTCTCGCGGATCTTCGACACGTCGCCGGACAACAGCAGCGCCGGGGTGTGGGTCAGGCGCTGGTCGAGGGTCTGGATGGTCACCTGCATCAGGTCCGGGTCGTACAACCAGACCTTCTGGCCGTTGGACACCAGCAACTGCTCCTGCGGTGCATCGGTGTG
>NZ_QPLQ01000113.1:0-429 GCF_003665985.1 Haloarcula sp. Atlit-47R
GGAGCCGACCACCACCGATTCACGCGGGTTGACGCTGTTGCTGATGGCGGCCATGCGCAGCACGCCCTCGATCAGCTTGGCCACCACCGCGCCGAACTGCTCCGCCACCACCTTGAGGCTGGTCTTGCCCTCGCGCACGTCGCGGTAGATCACCGCGGCCACCAGGCTGTCCTGGTCGAGCTTGAGGTCGGCGAGGATCTCGGCGATCTCCAGCCCGATCTGGAAGCTCGAGGTGCCCTCGGCCCAGAGGTTCTGCGCCGCGTTGGCCTGCTGTTCCACCTCGCGGGCGAACTCGCAGGCCTGCTTCAGCGCCTCGCGATCCAGCGCCGGATCGACGCTCAGAATGTGGTCCAGCCAGGCCTCAAGATCGATGCTGCCATCGAGGTTGATCGGCTGGTGCGCTCTCAACTGTACCATCGCTACCTTCCC
>NZ_QPLQ01000114.1:0-255 GCF_003665985.1 Haloarcula sp. Atlit-47R
CCCCCCCCCCCCCCCCCCCCCCCCCCCCCCCCCCCCCCCCCCCCCCCCCCCCCCCCCCCCCCCCCCCCCCCCCCCCCCCCCCCCCCCCCCCCCCCCCCCCCCCCCCCCCCCCCCCCCCCCCCCCCCCACCCCCCCCCCCCCCCCCCCCCCCCCCCCCCCCCCCCCCCCCCCCCCCCCCCCCCCCCCCCCCCCCCCCCCCCCCCCCCCCCCCCCCCCCCCCCCCCCCCCCCCCCCCCCCCCCCCCCCCCCCCCCCC